>NZ_AUGR01000010.1 GCF_000422765.1 Neptunomonas japonica DSM 18939
ATGATATAGGATATACGCATCGACGCTCGGTTCATCTTGGGTCAGATGTTGCTGCTCATGAATCTATGCCAGGCGTTCATCGCGTTGCTGCCTTATTGCAACGGTGGTTGCTAGGCACACATCATGGGGCGATACAGCCAAAACAACTTGATTCATATCTAGATGAGTTTGTTTTTCGTTTTAATCGACGGACCTCAAAATCTAGAGGCTTACTTTTTTATCGACTGCTTCAGCGTAGTATTTTAACATCCCCAATTACCTACAAGGATGTGATAAAAAAGTAAAATGTTGCTGATTAGTATATGAATGGAGCTAAAGGGATACCCCTTTTTTATATACAGCATGGTAATATTTGCCCTTTTTGCATATGTTATGAGGCCAATGGCAACACTAATGGATTTGTGCTTTATGACAAGGAAACTAAAAGTGTCTTCAAATCATAACGTTAATTCTCTTTTTTTAAACAGTTCATTTTTTCGTGCCGGCCCTCTAATAACTGTTATGAGGCCAACGGCCTCTTAAACGGGCTGTTAAGTGTCACGGAGATGATGGAGCAAATAAGCAAACTCAAAGATCGGCCAGTATTAACCAGCTTCTTTGGCTGGTTGTTGTTTCCTGGTATGTATTTACTTGTTGGTGTTTTTACTGCGCTAGGAGTTTCTGTAGAGACTTCATTTATCGTCGCATCACCGGCAGGATTTCTAGGGTTTTGTTGTTGGGTCGCTGCATTTATCATTAGTTCGCGACAACTGATAAAAGGAAAAAATGTCGCAGTTTCAATTGTGGGGCTGATTTCTAGCTTAATCCCATTGGCATTTTTAGGTTTCGCATTTTGGGTGGCTGTAAATGGTGGTGTATAAAACACTTAACAAGTTTGTCAACGAACGCACTTCGTGCTGGACAGCTTTAAGCGTGGCTTCGCCACAAAGCTGCCCGTTACAAAGGCGTTAGCTTTACATCACCGGAGAACGGATAGCTCCATGAACGATTTTCAGAAATACTTAACACCAAACAGAGATGGCTTTGGCAAAGATCCTTTTGGTTATAGTGCTTTAGCAAGGCATAAGTGGGGCATGGCTAGTACAGTCGCAGGCTTCCCAATCGATATATCAAAGCCTGCAACTGATGAAGAACTCAAAAACCCTGTACTCTGGATGTCACAAGCCCATGCGCTATCAGAAGCTGCGGTAGCTGTCCTAAATAAAGATCAACAATTCCAAGTTATGCCCCCTACTGTACGTAGTGCATGTGACAGTCAGTATTGTGCAGTGGGGTTAATGCTTGTCGGTTATAGCTTAGAAATATGCCTAAAATCGATGATAATCATTAAAGAAGGAATTGATGGTTATCGAAAAATCGAGAAAAAAACGAAGCATCATCGTTTGCACGATTTAGCTAAATTCATTCCTAGTCTTAGTAAAAAAGAGATCGCCATCCTAAGGGGGCTGACACATTTTGTTTATTGGGCTGGTAGGTATCCAGATCCAGGCACTGGAAAAGAAGGCGAAGCGGAACAGATATTCGATATCTCAGAAAAGTACAAAATTTCAGCTCAGGACCTGTTCAAATTGTCAGCAAAGGTTATGCAGCATGCACAGACAGTGACGGAAAATTTATGAGCAAATTAAAAGCTAACAAAGCAATCAACTGCCGCCAGCAAGCTGGCTCGGAACTCCAAACTGCTGCGCAGTGTTCCGTCCCGTTATTGCGGCGTTATATTTCAAGGAAGTCATGCATAAAGATTCAGCTAATCATTTAAAGCCTATTCCCAAAACAGGCGCTAGGATCATTGGATTAGTATTATGTGCTCTTGCCTTGTTAAATGCCTATGCAATATATAGTTCTCCTAACGAATCTGGTTTGTACATTGTGCTAATGGTTGTTGTTGGAGCACCTCTTGGTTTAATGGGCTTAAAGTTGCTTTTTACATCTAATTCGCAAAGAGAGCATGGGTTGTTTTCGCCTATCACTTTAGTTGTTCTTGGTGCTTTAACTTCTTTCGCGGGAGTCTACTTATCCTTTGAAGGTGCAAAAGGCGCTTCAATTTTTGTGGGTGGTGGATTAGCGTTAATTGGGTTGGCAAAAGTTAGAGCGAAAACACGCAAAAACAATCGTAGATTATTTAGAAAATGAAATATAACACATATGAGCCTTCTCAAGTAAATAAGCCAAAGTAACTCTTATCGGCCGCGTTAGCGGCCAATAATAAAACCATTAGCAAGACCGTTTACTTCATCTGTCTTTGTCGGCTGTTAAGTACACTTACAGCAAACACATATTGAGGCTCTCTTATTGCGGCGTTTACCGCTGCCTGCTTACCAGTCCTTTAGCAATTCAGGGGCACTAGACATTCATCGGTTAACCTGTGGCTGTCCTATTCAAAAGACGGGCTGCATACTCCAGTTAGTTTCAGGTTCAGCCCAGGTGTAAGCGCACTTGCTGATGATATTAATGCACGCCAACGAGGTGTCTAATCAAGAGCAAGGGGCTTCATGAATAGAAGTAGAGTATCTTTTCAGATGTCGAGCATCAGTTAACACACGTAGATACTCAGCACTCTCCGGTGCGATCCAGTTAGACGTTCAGCTCACCTCGTTGCGTGACTAACCCGCTAAAAACTTACGCTCATCGAAAACCTTCTCCTGCTTCAGCATAAAATACACCGCACGCCCCAGCTTATGAGCTAATGCCGATAACGCTTTGGCTTTATTCATCCGTTTCTGAAGTCGTTGTAAGTACTTTTGAGCCTCTGGATTACCGCGTAAAAAGAGGACAGCGGCTTCAGAGAAAGCCCATTTCAAATGGGCATTACCAATCTTATTGCCCTGAGTACCATAGGTTTTACCGGCGGATTCTGCTTTACATTTGACTAGCCGTGAATAGGACGCAAAGTTCTGTACTGACTCAAAGCGTTGAATCTCGCCAATCTCATAAAGAATTGTTAGTGCCAAAATACGGCCGACACCGGGTATGCTTCTGAGCAAGGTGAAACAGACGGGATTATGATGTTTAGCCTGTTGTTCCAGGTGCCATTCGAGCTTGCTTAACTCGTGGTGATAGCAGTCTAAAATACTCAGATCCAAATCGATATTACGTTGCGCTTCAGGATTTTCAAACGTCGATTTGAGTTGCTCACGCGCACAGACATTTTTCAGATTAACCTTGTTTGGAGGCAGGTTGTATTGACTTGTCGTGTTAACGATATGTGCTTTCAGATCTGCACCGTGGCGAACAATACGTGTACGTCGTCGCAGCAAATCGCGTGTGGCCCGCAACGCTCGCGGATAGACATAAGCTAATGGAAAATTGCCACCACGCATCAATTTGGCAATTTTGTAAGAATCGATCCGATCATTCTTGGTTTTACCGCCATGTATGGCTTTCATATACAGCGCGTGGCCCAGAATAAAGTGAATGCCGTGATCCTCACAAAAGTCGGCCACCCAATACCAGCAATGCATGCACTCGACACCCATAACGAGATCGTCAAGATAGGGGGTAATCAGTTGGTAAAGTGTTTCGGGGTTGGCGGCTATCTCTTTATGCAGCAGCGTTTTGCCATCTTGGTCAATGATACAGACGTAAAGGGATCGAGCATGTAAATCGATTCCACAATAATGGAGATGAGTGGTATTGTAGAAATTCATGGGTCTTCTCCTTTTTTGGTTTGGTTGCCTTCCAGCTTACCGCTACTGCGGTGGCTGGGGGAGAAGGCTCAATAAGTATCAAGCAAAGGCAGCGGACGCTAGAAGCGCAGCTGCTTTGAGCGTTAAAGTGCCCTTCGACTATGAGCATTGAAATGAGTGCGATGCCAAGATATGAAAAAATACAAATGGTGCTTTTGGGCATCATTTCGGCGTCTGTTCTTTTCGGTTACGGTCTATATGCATTCTTTCAAGCCACGTGCACCTTAGTTGGCAGGGGTAACCCGCCTTTTGGAACATTTGTAACTTTCTATGGTGCTGAGGCGAGGCTGCTTAGCACGATTTATATTGGGGCTGGTATTTGGCTATTTGCGGGTTCTTTTCTCAGCAAACGCCATGCACGCCACAGCAGCAAGGCGCTCTCTTGGGTTGGTGCCATTACATTAATGTTTGGTATGTGTTCACTAGTGACAATTCTATGTTTACCTTTGTTCCAGCAGTGAGCACATTAACAAGTCAATCAACGAACGCCAGCAAGCTGGCTCGGACCTCCAAACTGCTGCGCAGTTTTCCCGCCCGTTATTGAAGCGTTATACACCTTATGGAAGATGAAACTCAGTACTATCGTGGATTACGCAAAATCATAAGCAAAAATGAGACATGTAGATCTTACTTCATGCCGCTTGTGCTTATGTTGCTTGTATTCGGAGCATTAGGAATAGTGTTTCGACTCTTTTGGGTGCTTGAAACAGCCTCGTTATGGTTTCTTCTGTTCCTGATGTACAGGACGTGCTTTTCAAGGTGCCCTCGATGTAACGGTTTCTACTGGGGTATACCGCTGTTCGGTTATATACCTGGAATTTGGGGGCACAGCCATACAAGCAGATGTGCTAAGTGCGGTTTAAGGTTAAGTACCTTGCCAGAAATTACAGTACCAACAAATGACAAAGATGGTGGTTGGGGTGGCTAAGGGTATAACACATATGAGCCTTCTCAAGTAAATAAGCCAAAGTAACTCTTATCGGTCGCGTTAGCGGCCAATTATAAAACCATTAGCAAGACCGTTTACTTCATCTGTCTTTGTCGGCTGTTAAATACACTTACAGCAAACACATATTGAGGCTCTCTTATTGCGACGTTTACCGCTGCCTGATGAGCGGCCTTCAATCATATCATGGGCACTAGACATTCATCGGTTAACCTGTGACTGTCCTATTCAAAAGAAGGGTTGCATGCTCCAGTTAGTTTCAGGTTCAGCTCAGGTGTAAGCGCACTTGCTGATGATATTAATGCACGCCAACGAGGTGTCTAATCAAGAACAAGGAGCTTCATGAATAGAAGTAGAGTATCTTTTCAGATGTCGAGCATCAGTTAACACACGTAGATACTCAGCACTCTTTAGTGCGATCCAGTTAGACGTTCAGCTCACCTCGTTGCGTGACTAACCCGCTAAAAACTTATGCTCATCGAAGGCCTTCTTCTGCTTCAGCATAAAATACACGGCTTATGGGCGAGCGCCGATAACGCTAGGGCTTTATTCATGCGTTTTGGAGCCGTTGTAAGTACTTTTGAGCGTCTGGAAACCTAGCAGGTCTTGCATTGTGCAGCTTTGGATATTTTGAGTGATTTTTTATCCGGTTTATATATTTAAAGCCTCTTATTCTTAGGGGTTCGTAATGTACCTGAGAGTGTATCTTGGTCTTCTTCTATACCGTCAAGCGCACTTTCTAGGTCGGCCAGCGCTGGCAGTGTTCTATTAAAAAGCCTTTCTCCTGCACCGTTTAATGACATTCTTCGTGTGGTTCGTTCGATTAACCGCACCCCTAAACGGCTTTCAATTCGCTGTAATCGTTGCTAATTTCGTTGTGCAGATGACTAATGAAAAGTCTGGTGGCAAAGGGCGAGTAGTGATTGGCTATTGTCGTGATGGAAAGGGTAGTTGGAAAATGGCGCTTGATGTAGACAACAACGACTAGCCAGCTTGTGTAAAAATACATTGAAGGCCATTTGTATTAAACCGTATGGATGGTTGTCTTTCTGCGAAAAGGTGCACTCTACATGTTGGGCTGTGGCACGCATATGGGTGAAGTGCGCAATGTGAAATGTTAAGTGATGTGAAGGGGTGACCTATTGGCAAATATATTCAGTAATATTCCATCAGAATTACCCAATGAAATATTCGAAGATATTATCACTACAGAGAAGCTAAGAGTCGAGCGTATCGTATCTAAGGGGCAAATATCTCCAGATACCGGCTGGTACGATCAAAGTGAAAATGAATGGGTTATTGTTTTATCAGGTTACGGTGTAATTGAGTTTATCGATGGTGTGAAGGTTACCCTTAAACAAGGTGATTACTTAAATATCAAAGCGCATGAAAAACACCGGGTGATAGAAACATCATCTGATGAAATGACGGTTTGGTTAGCCATTTTCTATTAAGCGCAATAATTGTACGGTTGTATTTTTTCGGTGGGTTCATCAATTATAGGCAGACGCTATGTGCCTTATATTAACCATAAATATGGCAAGAGCGGCTCAATCTGGGAGGGGCGATATAAAGCCTGTTTACTTCAGGGTGATGTCTATTTTCTTACGGTAATGAGACGAATTCGAGAAGCTTCGCAGACGGTTAGACCGCTAGGTAACGATATTTTTCGTGATAAGATCGAGGAACTGCTTCAATGTAAAGTCGGACAGGCAAGACGGGGGCGTCCAAAGAAAACTACTGATTAAAAAGGGCTTTGACCCTTTTAATGCTCTATTTTAGTCCGCATGTTGAGGAGTTAGCTGGTATTGAGTTTTACGTACGTTACATAAATCGGAGGATCTATGAAAGGTAAAGGTAAGTGCTTGTGTGGCTCTGTTGAATTGGAAGTAGAGTACGCTAGTAGCGAATTAGCAGCTTGTCATTGCAGTATGTGCAGAAATTGGTCGGGTGGCCCGATGTTAGCCATTGACTGCGCTGATTCGGTAAAAATTTCAGATGAAACAAGTGTTGTTAGGTATCCATCATCAGAATGGGCTGAAAGGGGATTTTGCGGTAAATGCGGGACGCACCTGTTTTACTATCTGAAGCCGAATAACCAGTACCACCTTCCTGTTGGCTTACTGTCCAGCGAAGACACCTACAAACTAACTCATCAAATATTCATCGATGAAAAATCCGACTATTACGACTTTGAAAATGAAACTCAAAATATGACGGGGCCCGAAGTTTTTGCGCATTTTGACGGTGGTGAGTAAACGGCTAACTAAAAGGGGTCCTAGAAAAATATACTCGGCTCCCGTTTTTATTTACATTGGACGCTTCTGTTATTATTTACCTAGTGACAAACAAGTAGATAACAAGACTAGCATCGAGTTAGGTATCAAAACGTTCAACTATCATTTACAAAATTTACTTTGATCCAAAGGACAGTTATGACAACTACTTTAATCCCTAATAACACATTAATTACAGAAACGCCTGAAGAGGGCCGTGCTTTGGCAGTAAAATTGTCAAGGCTCATTATTAAAGCGACGCAACCCGACGAAGAGGCTCGCAATAAAATGCGCGGTGTTTATGCCAATGACCCAGCCATGCTTATTAGCATTGGTCAGGTTGTCGCAACCGAGTTTGCTACCATCGCTGCTGCCAATAACTATTGGCGTAAATAGAGCTACCTAAAGCTGCGTGTTTATGAATATCTACCCCATCGATTGGTGAGGTTAAAAATGGGGACATAGTATATCTATGTTGCCCTGTATTTTTTGAATCGAATTAGGTTCTGGCAACAACTTGCTTAATAGTTCTAATAAGCAACGCCGCTGGTTCTGGTGAATCTTTGCTGCATGCACTAAATGTGCTGCTGAGATAGGAACTCTATCGGTGATATATAAATTATGCGTGTAGTTATTGTCTGCTTCCTTATGCTTGTTTCCGCCGTAGTGAGTGCCGAAAATATAAAGCCTTTCACTTCTGACGGCTGTAGCGCCTTCCCAGACGGGACGTTTGAGCAAAACGAATTATGGTTATCTTGCTGTACTGCGCATGATTATTCTTATTGGCAAGGCGGTACATATGATGAAAGGCTCATCGCAGATCAGCAGTTGCAACAATGTGTTGCTAAAGTAGGCAAGCCGAAAATCGCAAGTTTAATGTTAGCAGGCGTTCGTGTTGGAGGAAGCCCTTACTTTCCTACATCATTCAGGTGGGGGTATGGTTGGTCTTATCCTCGCTTTTATAAGGCATTAACGACAGCCGAAAAAAAGCAGATAAGCGCTCAATAAAAGGATAGATATGTATACAAACGAAGATCTTAATTTTGCAGTTAAAAAGGGAATATTTACTGCATGTGCGGTTGACGAGTTTAGGGCGCAGCTAGAAAGTGATAAAAAGACGCACTTTGCAGATGAAGAAAATTTTCGTTTAGTGAGCAGTTTTAACGATATCTTTGTCGTGATTGCTTGCGCGTTGCTGTTGTTTTCTTCGCTATGGGTTGGAGAAGGTATCAGGGAAGGTCTTGGCGGGCTTATTTTTGCCTTGCTATCGTGGCTGCTAGCTGAGGTTTTTACCCTCAAAAGAAAGATGGCTTTGCCTTCAATCGCTTTGCTGTTGTCATTTATTGGCGGTGTATTTAGTTTCTGCCTGAGCTTGTTTGATGATCCAGCTGAGCTTGCGTTCATTATTGCTTCAACAGTGTCGGCCTTTGCCGCATGGTTACATTGGAAGCGTTTTGGTGTGCCCATCACTATTGCGGCAACTACGGCAGCGTTAACAACGCTCATTGTTTCTATCGTGCTAAGTTTGTTCCCCGATACTAAGGCTTATATGTTATTTGCCTTCTTTTTATGTGGCATCGTTATTTTTAGCTTTGCGATGTATTGGGACTCTTCTGATATTACACGAACTACACGTAAATCGGATGTGGCGTTTTGGCTGCATTTATTAGCAGCGCCTTTGATTATTCATCCTGTTTTTACAGGGCTAGGTATATTTGAAGGTAATGAAGATCTCGGCAATATGTTGGTTGTGATAGTGCTTTATATCTTCATGACGATGTTATCCATAATAGTGGATCGTCGTGCCTTTATGGTGTCGTCATTGGCTTATGTTATATACGCGATTACTGCTATTTTGAACGAGATTGGGGGCGTTGGTCTAAGCTTTGCACTAACCGGCATCTTTTTAGGCAGTGCGTTATTAGTCTTGTCGGTATATTGGCACTCAATTAGGGCGGGTTTGTTAGGGCGTCTGCCTTTGAATGTTCAGCGCTATGTTCCTAAGATTAACTAGCAGTCACAGAGATTAAACTGAATATACCATGGATAAAAATTATACCTATCGAGATCGTCACGTTGAGCTCGATACCGATAAGCAGTTTCGACTTGGCGAAGGGAAAATCAGCGGCTACTGCTCGGTGTTTCTTGGGGTGTTGAGCCTTTTAGCGGTTATTGCTTATCTGTTTCCTTCTTATTTAACTACTAACGAATTACGCAATCTATATGATGCTGCTGTTCTGCAAAATGTATTGAAGTATGGAATGTACTTTTCTTTGTTGTTTGGGTTTATCACCTTTTATCTAAAGAGATACCGCCTTATGGGGGCTGTCGGGATCTCTTTAACAAGCTGTGCATTTTTACTCGGGGGGTACACTGTGCCAGTTGGTCCGGTAGAAGCCAAGCGCTTATCGTTAGGAGTGGACTGGTTAATACTGGCGTTTTTAGGTTCTGTTTTTATATTCTTGGCGCTTGAAAAACTATGGCCCAGATATAAGAACCAAGTCATTCTGCGTAGCGGCTGGGGTTTAGATCTTTTCTATTTTTGCTTTAATCATTTAGCTATTTCGGCGGTGTTGGTTTATGCAAACTATCATGTCAGCCATTTTGATTGGGCCTTGAGTGCTTCGCTACAAGAAAGCATACAGTCAATGCCGGTACTACTTCAGTTTTTGCTGGTGGTATTGAGTGCTGATTTTGTACTGTATTGGGAGCACCGTTTGTATCATGAGGTTAAATGGCTGTGGCCCATTCATGCCGTGCACCATTCAGTTGAAAATTTAGACTGGTTGGCAGGTTCTCGTGGGCATTTCATCCAAGTGTTTTCAGAGCGAGCGATGGTGATGGTACCGCTGTACTTGCTGGGTGTTGATGAAACCGCGTTGAATATTTATGTAGCCTTTGCCGCATTACAAGCCGTGCTTATTCACTGTAATACTAACCTGCCATTTGGCTATTTGAAGTACATTATTGTTACGCCTCAATTCCATCATTGGCACCACAGTTCGGAGAAACCGGCTATTGATACCAATTATTCAGCGCACACTATTCTTTTTGATTGGCTGTTTAATACGATGCACTTGCCGAAAAAGCATTGGCCTGCAGAATATGGTACAACTAAAAAGCTGCCGGAGTCTTTTATTGGCCAAACGTTATATCCTGTTACTAGCCAGTTGAAAAATAGCAAAAGCGAAACGCATCAGTAATAGGGTTAATTTTTTTGAACAACAGATCTATTAAGTACTAAAAGTAGTTTAATTCGCCGTTACGCTTCATTAATCTAGAGGTTTTACGATGAAAGAGATCACAAGAATCAATCACGTTGGGCTGAGGGTGGCAAGCTTAGAAGTGGCTCGTGGGTTTTATGAAAAGCTTGGGTTTGATTTTATCGTTGGCCCAGTAGGGCCTGAGCCTGTTGCAGTGATGGAGCATCCTTCGGGGATTAATATTAACTTTATTTTAAATGCCTCTGCTGGAAAAAAACAAAATGTACTGATGGATGTGCCCGATAAGCATACGGGTTTTACGCATATAGCGTTGGAGGTTACAGACCTTGCGGCAGCGCAGGCGTACTTGGAATCAATAAGTTACACGATTACAGAGGGGCCTATTGTCACCCCTCAGGGAGCCTCGTTCATTTTTATACGCGACCCAGATGACAATGTGATTGAGTTTCACCAGCCCGCATCATAGCAAAGGATTATTTGATTCGTTAATTTAGGCTAGTAATTAGCTTAGAGAGGTGGCTTGAATATAGTGCTGTTAATTTATAAGGAATTGTATGAAAGAGTCGGATCTTTACCTTCCATTAAAACACTTTTTAACCTCTCAGAATTATGAAGTGAAGGGGGAAGTTCACGACTGCGATGTCTTAGCCGTACGTGCTGAAGAGCCTCCGGTTATTGTTGAGCTTAAGCTATCGCTTAATCTTAGCGTAATTCTCCAAGCCGTTGAGCGGCTTTCGTTAACATCTAGTGTTTATATCGGTGTGCCTAATCGTTGTAGTAGCTTAGAGCGTAAACGTAAGAAAATTATTAAGTTACTGCGCATGCTGGGTTTAGGTCTTATGGTGATAGAACCAGTAAAGGAGGGCTATGTGAAGGTGCTTCTTGACCCTGGTGAGTACAAGCCCCGTAAGTCAGAGCGGCGAAAAGTTTGTTTGTTAGGTGAGTTCTCAAGACGAGTAGGTGACCCTAACCTCGGTGGAGTCGATAGAAGAAAAGGCCTTGTAACGGCTTATCGGCAAAAGGCTTTACTCATTGCTCAATTTTTAAGGGAGCACGGGTCAACAAAAGCTGGGCTAATTTCCCAGCGTATTCAGGAGCCTAAAGCGCGAGATATTTTATATAAAAATGTTTATGGTTGGTTTGATAGGGAGTCGCAAGGTATTTACGCACTCTCTCCTCGTGGGGAGCAAGAGATACCTTTTTGGGAGAAAAAATCAGATCAATCCTAAACTATAAACCTAGCTAATGATGCTATCGCCTCTTGTTAACGCTCCGTTATAACACCACAAACCTTTAATTGATTTAGGGTTTGTGGTGTTTATCCAGAAAACCGCAGCTCTCTAGCGCAGTACTCATAGATAATAACTATCGTATGCATAGCTAAAGCTAATTAAGAATGTTGATGCAGGTCAGGTCTATCAAACAGCGTTTGCTCTAATGTTGTTCGTGCTGGATTTTCCAGCTTTCTATAGACATAAATACGCTTAATAAAGAGCCCACAGATGGCGCTCTATCCTTCTCAACTGGCAGGCTGCGTAGGATAAAGCCCCATCGTGCGGACCTCTCAAGGAGATTGATATCATGAAACGGCCATCCAGTCTGTTTTTTTTTAGTTTAATTGCTTCATTATCTGTTCAAGCCGCAGAGCCCATTCAGCCTATTGTTGCTCACCAGGCTACCGATCAGGCCAAAGTAGAGTTAGGGAAAAAGTTGTATTTTGATCCACGGCTATCCAAGTCAGGGTTTATTTCTTGTAACTCGTGCCATAACTTGAGTATGGGTGGCACTGATAATATGCCGACGTCGATTGGCCATAATTGGTCATTAGGCCCTATTAATGCCCCGACAGTGTTGAATAGTAGTTTAAATGTGGCGCAGTTCTGGGATGGCCGTGCTAAAGATTTACAGGAACAAGCGGGAGGGCCTATCGCCAATCCGATAGAGATGGGTTTTAGCCATCAACTGGCCGTCGAAATGTTAGAAACCATTCCTGGTTAT
Source organism: Neptunomonas japonica DSM 18939 (assembly GCF_000422765.1). Lineage (GTDB taxonomy): Bacteria > Pseudomonadota > Gammaproteobacteria > Pseudomonadales > Balneatricaceae > Neptunomonas > Neptunomonas japonica. Next base: position 12,131 of record NZ_AUGR01000010.1, read on the forward strand.
CGGCGTGAGTTTAACCAGGTATTTAATGACAAGCAGATTAATATTAACAGTGTCACAGATGCCATTGCGGCCTTTGAAGAAACCCTCGTAACACCTAATGCCCCCTTTGATCTGTACCTAAAAGGAGATCAATCTGCCATTTCTGATCAAGCCAAAGCAGGCTATACATTATTCAAGTCTATTGGCTGTACCGCATGTCATAATGGTGTAGCGGTGGGGGGCAACTCTTTTCAGAAGATGGGGTTGGTGAAACCTTATAAAACAACAAATAAGGCAGCAGGAAGGTCTGCTGTTACGGGGCAAGAAATCGACCGGTTTAATTTCAAAGTGCCGACTCTGCGAAACGTCGAACTTACCTATCCCTACTTTCATGATGGTGCTGTTTGGAGCCTTGAGGAAGCCGTAGGAACAATGGCAGAGCTACAATTAGGTAAAAAGCTGAAAGAGCAAGAAGTGGCTCAGGTCGTTGCTTTTCTGAAAACACTCACTGGGGACCAGCCGAGTTTCAGGTTACCGCAATTGCCTCCATCAACTAATCAAACTCCACGACCAGACCCCAGTGCTAATTAGTGCTATGAGTCTCTGAAAAAGGAAGCAATTTTCCATTACTATCTTACAGCCTTGGAGTAATGACAAAGCCTTAATTCATATTGTTAAAGTGATTATACAAGCAAACACTAACAACTCAGAAATTAGGCTTTGTCACATTGTTAAGTGTTTGTACTTAAAGTAATTAGAAATTAACTTCCGTTTTTGAATAGTTCCTTATCGTGAAGCAGTTGTCCTTTTAACCAATCAATAAATACTCGTATGCGTGTTAGTTCCAGAAGCTTAGGGTGTTGCAGCAGCCACAACTCTCGTATTGAAAAAGTTTTTGTTAATGGTCTGAGTTGGTAGTGGCTAGCAAGGTAACATGGCAGGCAGGCTACCCCAATCCCTTGTTTTACAGCTTCTACTGAGCCTAAGCCAACATTAGTACGTAATACCGGCCTTGCTGAAGATACATGCTGCCTTACCCACTTGGCTTCTGGCAGGTTGGCATACTTATCATCCAGTATGACCCAAGGATGGTTACTTAGTGTGGTTTCTGGCTGCGTGTCTTTATTGCCATATACCGCATAGGCAATATCTGTGAGTTTACTAATGATGAGTTGGCCTGTTTCAGGGCGCCCCATACGGATAGCAATATCTGCTTCGCGCTGGCTTAAACTGAGCTGGCTAGCATCTGCAATCAATTCTAGTTGTATATCTGGATAGCGGCGCTGAAAGTCAGGTAGTTTTTTTAATAAGTAACCATTGATGAAGGTGCTAACGGATGTAATGCGCACTATGCCAGATAAGTTTTTATCTCGGCTATTGAGTTGTTGGTTTATTAAACCAAATTGTATTTCAAGCTGCAGGGCTGTTTGCAGAATGTCTTCTGCGTCGACGGTAATAACATAGCGCCCATTGGGGCGGTCAAATAATCGACAACCAAGGTCTAGTTCTAGTTGCACAATGCGGCGCGCTACTGTGGTGCTGTTCACTTTTAGTGTTTTGGCAGCACCAGCGAGTGTTTCATTGCGATAGAGTGCAAGAAAGTATTTAAGATCATTCCAGTTCATGCTGCAATTTTGCATTAATAGTCTGCAATTTAATAGGTTTTCGCTGTATTTATGCAGGTGTAATCTCATAGCTCTTAATAAAAATATGAATAGGGCAGGTAGATAAATATGATCACTTTATATACTCATCCAATGTCACCTTGTGCTCAAAAGGTCCGGATTGTTCTTGCAGAGAAGAGGGTCGCGTGGGAGCCAAAACTTATTAATTTGCAGCAAAAGGAGAATCTTCAAGCGTGGTATCTCAAGCTTAATCCGCTGGGCGTCGTGCCTACATTGGTTGAAGGTGGGCAGCCTGTGATTGAGTCCTCTATCATCTGTGAATATTTAGAAGATTGTTATCCTACTCCTTCATTACGCCAAGGAACGCCACATCAGATAGCCCAAATGAGACTATGGCTGAAACACATTGATATCAAGTTACATCCTTCATGTGGTGCATTGCAATGGCCCTTGATTATGCGCCCTGCGTTACTTGAGAAAACATCTGAAGAGCAACAAAGTCTGATTAGTCAGGTTATAGAAAAACCACGTAGGGAACGACAAAGAAGGCTTTTGGATATGGGGCTAAACGCGCCCGATGTGGTGGATGCGGTACGTACTTACGCGTTCACTATTGAGCAAATGGAGGAGGCTTTGCAAAGTCAAAAGTGGTTGGCAGGTGACCACTTTTCATTAGCAGACTGTGCTATGGCGCCTTACTTTCAGACGCTTTTACAGTTTGGCTGGGCAGCGTTTTTTGCAGCGTCCCCCAAGGTTGAGCAGTGGGTTAAGCAGGTGTGTGAGCGTCCTTCATTTATCAGTGCAGTGAGTGCTGATTTTCCAGAGGATACTTGCCGTGAGCTTCTGTTGTTAGGTGCAGATGCATGGCCAATTATTGAACAACATTTACAGGAAGAAAAATGAACAAGAGTTAAAAGAAGGGTGGCGGTGTGATTTTACAAACACGATGATGGGAGTACTCTAGAGGTTGTCGGGCCTTTCTCTTTATGGGTTTGAGTATCTTTCAACTGACGGTTGTTAGTGATGATAAAGGCTCAATCAGTATCTATACCCTTTGCTTATCTTGCGATACATAAGGGTAAGGAGAGGGAGAGTTATTATGAGTAACTATAAAATTGGCAGAGATATTGGCAATTTGTTTGCTCGGGTTAATATTCTCGAAGAAAAAGCCGCGAGTAATCACGACAAAAGCGCTTTTACAAAAGACGACTGTTGTGGCTCTTTGTGTACTAAACCGGTCGTTTCAGATGAAGAACTGTTTGAAAGCCTTAGCAATGCATCGCCGGATGAAAAAACCTTTGAAATCCTTAAATGTTTAGTGACTGATGCCGGTGATCTTACTATCAGAGATCTATTTGCTCGCACCAGTGAAGATGTGGGCTTGGCCGCATCTAATGCGATTACTCAGGCCAAAATGATTGGCTTTTTGACGTTGAGTAATAATAAGTGTTGTCACCAGGTTGATGATCCTTTCAAGGATGATTATTGCAAGAAAAAAACAGGTAAGTGGTGCAGTCTAGTGAAAAAGACCACTAAATACATGTGCACGCTAGCAAGCGACAAATGTTAATTGTTTGCCCGTTACCTGACACTACTTATATCAAGCTGCTGCGGGCTCAATGGCCAGCACGCAGCTATCTTGCTGGACTGAAGTAGCTTGGTGTAGGTGTTTTTTAGTAACACTGAGTCGGTTTCTTCAAATGATAAGCAATACAGCCGCGTTGGAGTTAATGGAGTAAACTCGAACGTCTGCTGCTTATTTGCCCCACTGACGTACACGGCCTACATCAAGGTGTACAAAATCGCTACGAGTATAAAGGCCAACTCCGCCGCCTTGTAGCGCTAAAGCCGCATGGTGCAGGTGTTTTGTGTCAACGCCTGGTAAGCGAATATCAATTGCTTTGCCTTGCATATGTAAGCTCTTTTTGGCTACTTTGTTACTGCGCTGGCTGAGCATAGCGTTAGTTTCTGCTGATCGGTAACCAGAAATAACATGAAAAGGGTCTGCTGTGCCCAGCATGTTTTTTAAGTCATGTAATAGCGTTAAAAGCTGTGGATCCATGCTGCCTACTTGGTTATTACGATGGTCACGTAATAGGTAATTAATATTGTCTAGGCTCTCGCTAACGTAGTCGCCACCGGTGTAGAAGGTTGTTTTGAGTGCTTCACCGGTATGAAGATTCTGGAACATCAATGTTTTATCAAATAGTGGTGTTTGGATGTTGCCCAGTGCCGTTGAGGATACGGCTAAACCGGCTGTAAGACAGCCCATTTGGCGCAAAAAGGATCGGCGAGACTGATGATGTGAGCGTTGGTGTTTATTTGGCATATTTCGCTTCAATTGGTCATTATTGAATTTAAAAGTCGCAATTATGCCTAATATCGGCCGATCTGTATATTAATTGACCATTTGTTTTATTTTAGTTCTGTTATTCAATGTTTGGATCGATGGCACTTATTTGATTTTCTGCACTTTTTAGCTTGGCAAGATCATTTAAATCACGCTTATAGATATCATCTCTAAAGTGTAGAGTTCCTTCTTTATCCAACCATGCTGTCCAATAAACAACATAAAGAGGAACAGGGTCCGCGAAGTTTATGTTACGTGTCTTATCTGTTTTAGCGAGTTGCTTTAATCGTGTTTTTTCAGGGCGGTTTGCAAGCGACAACAGTGCACTTGCAAGATCTTGTGCTTTCTCTAAGCGCACGCAACCGGAGCTGTAATCGCGTCGTGTACGATTAAATAAGTGTTTTGCAGGAGTGTCGTGAAGGTAAATGGCATAGCGGCTTTGCGATAGAAATTTGAACTGCCCTAGTGTGTTTCTTTTACTAGGTGGCTCAAAAAAACGTAAATATTCTGCACCTTGATACATGCTTGAAGGTACAACATTTTCGGCTGGAATAACGTCGCTATTAGGTCCCCAACCGGAGCGAATTTGTAGATTATGGCTGTTTAAAAAATTATCGTCTTGTTCCCATTTTGGCAATATATCTTTAAAGGCGATACTTTTTGGGACATTCCAAGAAGGGTTGATTACGAGTGTTCTTATGCTGGTGTCAAATACAGGTGTTTGTCTTTTTTTACGGCCCACGACTGTTTTCATCTCAAGGGTTACTTGCTCTTGATCATATAACCTCAGTTTGAACTCTGGAATATTTACCCGGATATAATGTTGCGCCGCGGGCGTACCAAAGCTTTGTTGGCGAGAGGCATTGATTTGCAGTTGCTTGATGCGAAAAGCAGGCGAGGTGTTCAACAAGCGTCGAGTATGGGGGCCTAAAATACCATCAGCTTCGGCGCCGTGTCGAGATTGGAAGTTAGTTAGAGCTTGAGCAAGCACTTGGTCAAATAGTTCCGGGTGCTCTGGTGCATCGAGAACGGCTTCTAAATCGCCGAGTAATTGCAGTTTTTGGCGTAGTAAAGGGATACTTGGATGGGTGTCATTCACACGTATAGAAGGACCTTTGGGTATTTTCTTCCACTGGTCTGAGTTTTCTAAGTCTGCATAAAAGCTCAACGCATCAGATAAGTGAGTAAAAGACTTAGCTGTGGCCATGAAGGGCCAGCTCATAAGTGATAACGATACTATAAATACGAAAAGCTTGTGTTGTGACATAGCTGCTTCCATCTGCTTTAGGGATTTTGACCCTATACCCGTTGTACACAGTACTCAGGATAGACCCGATTAGATGAGATGCACACTTTGCCAGACCGGCAGCCTACTTAAATGTTAATAACTTCCCTTTAAAATTGCCTCTGTGCCCTGTTACTAATCGATTTTATTTTTAAAAGGTTTAATAACTTTGAGTGTTGGAGGTGTTGATACGTTCCATTTGTCGATAAATGGTTTTACAGCGGGCTTAACTAGCGTGACTCAAGAAGGGGGAGAGTAACCCATACTTTGTTAGAGTATGGGCTTGTGGTGCGTTTACAATTCAGCGCTGTGGAATATGTTTTGAACATCGTCTAAGTCATTCAGCATCTCTAAAAACTTTTCAAACATCGGGATATCATCTTCAGCGATGGGAGCTGTGTTTTGAGGTACAAACTGAATTTCAGCAACGTCAAAATCAATTTCGCCAAAGGCATCAGCCAGTGCGTTTTTAGCTTTGAAGTAATCTGTATGGGGTGCAAATACAGAAACAGTTCCGTCTTCGCACTCGATATCGGATACATCAACATCGGCCATCATGAGTGCTTCTAGCGCTGCTTCTTCGTCATCACCTTTAAATACCAAGATAGCACTGTGGTCAAACATGTGGCTAACGCTGCCAGATGTGCCAATTTTACTCTTGGTTTTAGTGAAGCAGTTGCGCACATCGCCAAAGGTGCGATTTGGGTTATCAGTAAGGCAGTCAACAATAACCATGCAGTTACCGGGTCCAAAGCCTTCATAGCGAGCAGAGGAGAAGTCTTCACCACCACCGCCTTTTGCTTTGTCGATAGCCTTGTCAATTACATGGCTTGGGACTTGGTCTTTTTTAGCGCGTTCAATTAATCCACGTAGTGTTAGGTTACCGTCCGGGTCAGTACCACCGGCTTTAGCACATACATAAATTTCACGACCATACTTACTATAAATCTTGGCTTTATTATCTGACGTCTTAGCCATGGATTCTTTGCGGTTTTGGTAGGCTCTGCCCATTACGCTGTTCCATTAAAAGTATTAAAAAACAAATATTACAGATAAGTAATTATATAGGGAACCGCGAATCAGGAGAAAGATGAGATAAGGTTGTCAGCATTATCTGCTAATTCATGGCTGGAAAGCGCTATTAGGCTAATCTTTGATGGCTAATTGTCAGTAAATAACAGATAAGAGTATGGTAGAACTATTCGGATTATTGATATTAGCCATCTTTTTGGAGACACATCATGAAAACACTTCATAAAAATAACTTCTATTGCTGGAGTGTCTTTGATGAAGATCGAAATATCGATTTTCACAGTTATCTATGGGTTCGGCCGCAGGGGAATATCGTTTTTGATCCTCTACCTCTAACAGAACATGATAAGCAGCATTTGCTGTCGTTGGGTGAGATAAGTCATATCTTCATCTCTAACTCTGACCATGTTAGGGATGCGCAAGCTTTAGCTGCGAAAACGGGAGCCCTTATATGTGGACCAGAAGCAGAGAAAGATAGTTTTCCTATGGAGTGCGATCAATGGGTGAGCGCCGAAAGCCCGTTAGTAGATGGGTTGGATGTTTATAGTGTTTCAGGCTCAAAAACAGATGGCGAGTTGGCGTTTGTCGTTGAGGGCGATACCTTGATTACGGGTGATTTGGTGCGCGCGCATTCAGGGGGCAAGTTGTGTATTCTTCCAGACGGAAAGTTACAGGATAAGAGCCAAGCTGTTTCTTCGGTAACGCAGTTGGCAACTATCCGCGGCATAACGGCGGTGTTGCCAGGGGATGGCTGGCCTATTTTCAGGGATGGTGATGCTGCTTTGGCTGAGCTGGTGGCTTCCTTATCTTAAGTTAGCCAAGCTTTATTCCTATTTAAGGTGGCGCCCGCCATCAACATGCAGTGTTCTACCTGTCACGTAATGGCTATGTAGCAGGTAGTTTACGGCTTCAATGATTTCTTGTGAGCCTGGCTCAATTTCCATTAGCGACTTTTTCAGTGTTTTTATTCGATACTCGGCATCATCATCTGGGTTGAACATGATCATGGCCGGTGCAATTGCGTTAACTTTTACTTTAGGCGCTAATAGCGCCGAAAAGGATAAAGTCATATTTGCTAAGGCGGCTTTACTTGCTGCATAAGCGATGTGCTTTTTACTGCCTTTATCAACCACATAATCGGTAAAATGAATAATGTCGCTAGACTCTCTATGGGAAGACTTTTCAGCGTAGGCTTGTAACCTATCCATCAATGCTAAGTTGATTTGGTAAGGTGTATTGACGTGTATTTGCATCATTCTTTCGAGTGTTGTTGCAGGTGATAAAGAATTGCTGTCAGGTAGCCAGTCGGATGCGTTGTGAATAATCGCACGCAATCGTGGGTGGTTAGTTTTTATTGAGTGGGTGAATGCTGTGATTTGCGCATTATCATAAAAATCACAGCAATATAGTTCTGCACCTAGCTGGCGCAGTTCTTCGATGGACCCATATTCTGTTCGGTAAGTACCTATTACGGGGTGTCCTGAGTTGAGTAGATACTTTGCTAATGCATAGCCAATCCGCTTGCCGATACCTGTAATGATAATGGGGGCGTTCATAGAGGGGTCCTTAGTCACAGTACTTTTCTAATGTTAGCGAAACAGAGTCGGCAAAGCGCAATGCGTGCGGCTTATCAACAGTGACAGAGGCGTACTTAACCCAGACGTGCTGTGTACAGATATCGAGAACATCAGCGACCAATTTTTCTAATAATAAGAAACGCCCCTCCTCAACGTGGTGAATCACTTGTTTAGTAATCACTTTGTAGTTGAGTGCTTCTTCTACATTGTCAGTTTGATAGGCTTTCTCTGCAGGATAATGAATCTTGATATTGATGATGACGTCCTGCTGCTTCTCCATTTCATCTTGGTTGAAACCTATATAAGTGCGTAGCCTTAAATTGGTAATTCGAATGATTGCATCACTTATATTCATAGTGTTATCCGTAAGTTGCTTCTTCCTGTAATGAACTTTTAAGTATACATGAGCGTTATGCAGCGCAGTAGGCTATCCCTTGTACTCCCTATATTGCTCATTAGATATTTAGAGGTACACGGGGTGTTTTGTTAAGTTCAGCGTCATGATTATTTTAAAATGAACTACACTTGGTTTTGTATTCATTTTTCGTTCAGATTTGTTGAAATCTTTTATTTATGCACGACGCTAACAGTTACCGCAATACATAGGATCAGGAAGTTTTTCCATGAAAAATTTAAGTTTTAAATATAAATTGCTGCTGTTGATAGCCCTTCCGGTACTTATTAGTACAGTGATGCTGCTGCAACAGGTATTTAATAGTTACTCTGTGAGTCAGCAAAGCGGTGAGCTAGCGCTTTATACGCAGCTGACAACAGTTAATAGCGCATTGGTGCATGAGTTACAAAAAGAAAGGGGAGCAACCGCTGGCTTTCTTGGGTCATCGGGTGAGCAGTTTTCGGATGTATTGAGACAGCAGAGATCAACAACACAGAAATTCTTGACGAACTGGCAAGACTTCATTGATACCAACGCTATTAGCAATACATCACTAGAAGCGTTAATGAGGGATGTTAAGCAAAAGCTAAATAATCTTGAATCTGTTAGAGCGCGAGTCACTGCTTTAGATATTCCGCTTTCTGAAGCGCTAAAGTATTACACGGGACTGAACGCAAAACTGCTATCGGCAGGTTCTATTACCGCCAACTTAAGCCAAGATGTAAATTTAACGCGTGCTTCACTAGCCTATTACAACTTTTTGCAGGCAAAAGAGCGTGCGGGAATCGAACGAGCTGTTTTGAGTAATTCATTTGCAGGCGATGCATTCGCAGCAGGAATGTACGAAAAATACATCACGCTAGTGACTGAGCAAGATACTTATAGCCGTATCTTTAATAATTTGGCATCTGATAAGCATATCGCTTTATTTCGTGAGCTTTCAAACTCCGGTGTTGTACAGGAAGTAGAAAGGCTCAGATTAATTGCCTCAGATAAGGCTATGGCAGGAGTGTTTAATGTTGATTCCAAGCACTGGTTTGGTGAAGCGACAAAGCGTATAAACCTACTCAAAAAATTAGAAGATACTCTGGCTGAAGATGTTATTAATGACGCTAACTCTGCTCAAGATCAGGCGTATTCTGCGCTTGTCTTTTACATTGTGCTGCTATTCGCATCTCTCTTAGTTGTTGCTGTTATTGCCTTTAGTATTATTCGCGGTTTAAACCGCCAGGTGGCGTCGTTGTCTTCTGTCATGAGTAAAGTACGCCATGAGCATGATTTACGCTTACGGGTTGAGGTGTTTAGTCAAGATGAGCTGGGTCATGTAGCTGAAGGCTTAAATGATACGCTTGCTAACTTTTCAAAGGCAATACATCAACTATCGGGTAGTTGCGATACGCTAGTTGTTATCGCAGATGAAACATCTGATGTCGTAGGGCATAGCGTACAGAAATTACAGGAACAGAGGGAGCGCACCACGCAAGTGGCCGCGGCAGTGGAAGAGATGTCCGCCGCCGTTCAAGAAGTTGCTGGTAGTACCGCAAATACAGCAGACCAAGCTAATACCGCAAGCCAGATGGCTAATGACGGGCATGTGGTGGTTCAGGCATCTGTCGCTTCGGTTAACCAATTGGCAGATGATGTTAGTTCATTAAGTCAGTTGGTTAATAAACTGCACGCCAGTAGTACTAATATATCTAATGTGGTTGAAGTAATTCATCATGTCTCGGATCAAACCGGTTTGCTTGCTCTAAACGCGGCAATTGAAGCGGCACGTGCAGGAGAGCAAGGACGGGGGTTTGCAGTTGTCGCCGATGAAGTCAGGACGTTGGCTCAGCGAACACAAAAATCGACAGCAGAAATTGCGGCCATTATTCAAGAACTGCAAAGTGAAGTAGAACAGGCATTCGCTTTGGTTGAAGCTAACCATGCGAAGATGCTAGAAACTGTTGATAGTACGCATAATGTTGAAAGCTCTTTGGATACTATTGTGAATGCGGTTGCGGGCATTATGGATATGTCAGGCCAAATAGCGACAGCTTCTGAGGAGCAGGCAGCTGTGATTCAGGATGTTAGCAACAACTTAACAGTGATTGATGATAACTCTGATGAGGTGGCAACTGCTGCAGGTCAGATATCAAACTCTGCACAAAGCCTTGCAAAAATGGCGCATGAGTTAAAAGAACTAGTGCATGGCTTTAAAGTGTAATCAGCATATGGTGTGAGTTGGATAAAAAGCAGGCTTTAATGCAATGCCTGCTTTTTATTGCTCATAGCTCATTACTTATCATTGTGCTTGCTGTTAGATGAAAGCGTTTATTAAACGGGCACAGGAATGCTAAAAGACTCTTTTACTTCTTCCATGACAATATAGCTTTTTGAGTTTTTCACTCCTGGTAGCGTAAGCAACATATCCCCTAGTAGCGCACGGTATTCAGACATATCTTTGATACGTGCTTTAAGTAGGAAATCTGAATCCCCTGATACTAGATGGCATTCCATAATGTAGGGCAGTTGATTAACGGCTAGGTTAAAACGCTCGAATGCATCCGGTGATTGGTAAGACAGAGATATTTCGACAAAAACTAACATGCTGTACCCTAGGGCTTCAGGATCTAGCCTGGCATGATAACCTTGTATAAAGCCGTCTTTTTCTAGGCGTTTAACCCGTTCAATGCAGGGTGTAGTCGATAGTCCTACTTTATCTGCAAGGTCGGTGTACGATATACGGCCATCTTTTTGCAGCTTAGTTAAGATATTTTTATCGATTCGGTCTAACTTCTTCATTATATAAAATTCTGTTTATTTTTGAATAGATAGTAAAAGTAACTATTTTTTGCAAATAAAACAATAAAATTTTATTGCTATTTTCATTTATTCTAGTCGTATATCTTGTATCGACTCTGAGAATAAAAATGAAAATATTGGTGTTGGGTAGCGGTGTTATCGGTGTTACAAATGCGTATTATCTAGCAAAGGCTGGTCATGAAGTGACGGTGATTGATCGTCAGCCTGCTGCTGCGTTGGAGACTAGCTATGCAAATGCTGGCCAGATCTCTCCGGGTTACTCTTCTCCTTGGTCTGCTCCAGGTGTGCCGCTGAAAGCGGTTAAATGGATGATGCAAGATCTTGCTCCTTTGCGTATTCAGCCTGCATTAGACCCTGTGTTATTCAAATGGATGACCAAAATGCTAGGGAACTGTACGGAAGCGGCTTATCGAGTGAATAAATCTCGGATGCTGCGTATTGCCGAGTATAGCCGCGATAGCATGAATGAACTGAACAAGGATGTCGCTATTGATTACGATCAGCGTTTTGGTGGCACATTACAGGTGTTTCGAACAGAGAAACAGGTAGCTTCTTCTAAGGCCGATATAGCCATTTTAGATGAGTGTGGTGTTAAGTACGAAGTACTAAACCGTGAAGCATGTATTGAAAAAGAGCCTGCTTTAGCTCATGTAAAAGAGAAAATCATTGGTGGTCTACGTTTGCCGGGTGATGGTACTGGTGATTGCTATAAGTTTACGCAAGGCTTAGTTGCTGAGTGTGAAAAACTAGGTGTGACTTTTAGATATAACACTGAAGTGAAAGGGCTTGTTAAAGAGTCCGATGAGATTCAGGGTGTTCAGCTAGCAAATGAAGTACTTAAAGCTGACCGTTATGTCATGGCATTGGGTAGTTATAGTCCAATTTTATTGGCGAAAGTGGGCATTAAAATACCGGTATACCCTGTAAAAGGTTACTCACTAACGCTGCCTATTATTGATGAAAGTCGTGCACCTGTTTCTACCATTATGGATGAAACTTACAAGATTGCAGTGACACGTTTCAATGATCGCATTCGTGTAGGTGGTACCGCTGAATTAACAGGTTATGACCTGAGCTTGAAAGAAAAGCGCAGAAATAATGTAGATTTTGTTGTGAGCGATCTATTTTCGGGTGGTGGTGACTTGTCTAAGGCCGAATTTTGGACAGGCCTGCGTCCGATGACGCCAGATGGTACGCCTGTGTTAGGTGCGACTAAGTATTCTAATCTTTATCTCAATACTGGGCATGGCACTCTGGGTTGGACGATGGCTGTTGGTTCTGCTCGTTTTGTGACCGATTCAATCATAGGTCGCAAGACAGATATCGATCCATCAGGGCTTGGCATAGAAAGATATGTTTAAAAAAAGTGTCTGACCCATTATTGTTATGCTTTTGAACTACATGACCCAACATAATTATTTTAAAGAGAGCTTATTATGAATCGCAGCATTATTTCTACAGACAAAGCCCCAGCAGCTATCGGACCTTATTCTCAGGCTGTTAAAGCGGGTAACACCGTATATATTTCTGGTCAGATCCCATTGGACCCAGAGACCATGGAAATGGTAACAGAGTCTTTTGAAGCGCAGGCTGTTCGTGTATTTGAAAACATGAAAGCAATTGTAGACGCTTCAGGTGGTTCTTTTTCAGATGTTGTTAAACTTACTATTTTACTTTCTGATCTTAAGTATTTTGCCGAAGTAAACGAAGTTATGGCGCGTTATTTCTCTGAACCATACCCCGCTCGTGCTGCTTTTGCCGTAAAAGCATTGCCTAAAGATGCTGATATTGAAGTTGAATCCATCATGGTTATCGCAGAGTAATTCTGGTTTAGCTAAAGACTGAAAAGGGGATACCTATGGGGCGGGCAACACGGGCGATTATTGATTTGTCGGCTATCTGTCAGAATTATCGTTTGGCAAAATCATTAACGGCGGGTGCTGATGCGGTCGCTGTGATTAAGGCTGATGCATACGGTCATGGTGCTGTACGTGTTGCTTTATCTATGGAGCCTGAAGTGCCTGCGTTTGGGGTGGCTTGTATAGAAGAGGCCATTGAAATACGTGACGCAGGCGTGCAGAAACCTATCTTATTATTAGAAGGTTTCTTTACGGCTGATGAGCTGACGACTATTGCAGAGAAAAATTTCTGGACAGCGATTCATCGTGTAGAGCAGATAGCAATGCTAGAAGAGGCCCAGCTAGTAGCGCCTGTTAACGTTTGGCTTAAGTTAGACTCGGGTATGCACCGTTTAGGTCTGGATGCTCCGGACTATCGACAAGCATACGAGCGCTTGCAGGCATGTAAGAATGTTTCTGATATCGTTTTAATGAGCCATTTGGCATGTGCGGATGAGCTGGATAAGCCTCATACCATGCAGCAGGCAGCGTTATTTGATCAAACAGTTGAAGGCATATCTGCACCTCATAGTATTGCTAACTCTCCTGCAACGTTAGCGTGGCCGGCTTTGCATCGTGATTGGGTTCGCCCTGGCTTAATGCTGTATGGAGCGTCTCCATTTGAAGCGTCTCAACCTAATGCAGATAAGCTGTTGGCAGCAATGACACTTGAGAGTGAAGTGATTGCTGTTCATGACTTAAAAGCAGGAGAGGCGGTTGGCTATGCGGCTTCTTATGTGTGTGAAGAAAATACACGCGTAGGAACGGTAGCGATTGGTTATGGTGACGGTTATTCGCGCCATGCAGGGACTGGCACGCCCGTTATTGTGAACGGCCAACGAACCAAAATTATTGGTCGTGTATCAATGGATATGTGCGCAATAGACCTGACAGGCCTAACAAATGTGGATGTGGGATCAAAAGTAGAGTTGTGGGGGGCGCAATTAAGCGTCAATGAAGTGGCACGCCACTGCGGCACTATTCCTTATACGTTGTTTACTGGTATTACCAGGCGAGTTCCAAGGCATTACATTTAACCGAATGTGACAGCTTTTATCTAAAACCCCGATAATTCAATCGGGGTTTTTTATTATGAGCGATAGCTACTTACTTTTCAGGGGCGTGAAATAGTAAGAATAGATCAACTAAAATATCAGGTATTTCGTTAGCCATTTGTTCTGCTACAGCGCTATTTTTGCGGATCTCTTTGAATTCTTTTTCATCAAATAGATTCGAAACAACCATGATAGGTAGCATCAACTCAGCAACAGTTTCTTCTTTAGATGTGCCTTCTGAGAACCACTCGTCTTCGTTAAGAAAGACGCCTTCCATAAAGGCTTGTGCCCAAATCTCAAGCTCGGATTCTTCATTTTTTGTTTCGAGTGTAAGTTCGCAAGGCATGCCGAGTTCACTGTCGTTGCTTAAGTCACTGTAAATTGAGCTTTTCCAGCGATTCAGCGTGCTAGTGATCTCTTTTTCTTGCTCTGCAGAAGTCCATTTAGGTACTCCATCAAACAGAACGTCCATCCATTCCTCTTCAGAAGCAGGAGCAGGACTAATATTGAGCGCGCATAGGAAACCATGAATGCCGATAAGATCAAGAGAATCTTCTGATACAACGTCTGAAAAGATGAAAGTTTCTAGACGATCGAGTTCATCATCGGATAAAGGCGTACTATTTAATGTACTTTGCATATTCGGGTTTCCTAAAAGAAAGGCAGTTTTCGCTATTCTACTCCTAGACGAATGCGTAGTCAGTGATAATTTGAGATGACAGTGGTCTAGCCTTTACGGATAATCAACGGATGACGAATAAAACCCTCCATGTGTTAAAAGAAATATTTGGTTATGACCAGTTCCGCGCACCTCAAGATGAGGTGATTCAGAGCTTGTTGGATAACCGAGATGCTTTAGTGATTATGCCAACGGGGGGAGGAAAGTCGCTCTGCTATCAATTGCCAGCTTTGTTACGTTCTGGAACTGCGTTGGTTATATCGCCATTAATTGCTTTGATGTATGACCAAGTTACGGCGTTATCGCAATTGGGAGTTAGAGCCGCTTGTCTTAATTCATCCCTGGATTATGTGATTCAAACAGAAGTTGAGCAGGCGCTGCTTAGTGGTCAGTTGGATCTATTGTATATTGCACCAGAGCGTTTGACGCAGCCAAAAACACTCGCACTATTGCGGCAGTGTGAGATTGCTCTTTTTGCCATTGATGAAGCGCATTGTGTATCACAGTGGGGGCATGATTTTAGGCCCGAGTATTTAAAGCTGGCATCATTGGCTGATGCATTTCCTGATGTGCCTCGTATAGCGTTAACCGCCACGGCCGACCCGAGAACCCAGCAAGAGATTGTTGATCGCTTAGGGCTACACAATGCGCGTATTTTTATTCAAGGTTTTGACCGTCCTAATATTCGTTATCGTATTGGTCAGAAAAATCGTGCGCGTGAGCAATTGCTTTCTTTTCTAAAGCAAGAGCACCCCAATGATGCAGGTATTGTTTACTGTCTATCTCGTAAAAGTGTTGAAGAAACGGCGGCATGGCTGACGGAGCGAGGCTTTAACGCGTTGCCTTATCATGCCGGACTCTCTACTGATTTGAAAAATCATAACCAGCATAGGTTTCTTACGGAAGAGTCGATCATTATCGTTGCCACTATTGCGTTCGGCATGGGTATTGATAAGCCTAATGTGAGGTTTGTGGCGCATTTGGATTTACCGAAAAGTATCGAAGCTTATTACCAAGAAACAGGGAGAGCTGGGCGTGATGGTATGCCCGCTGATGCTTGGATGGTTTACGGTCTGCAAGATGTGATTTTTTTAAGGCAGATGTTAGAAGGCTCGCAGGCGGCGGAGCAGTTCAAGCAAATTGAGCGACAGAAGCTTGAAGCAATGATGGGTTTTTGTGAAATTACCACCTGTAGGCGACAGGTATTGTTGGGGTATTTTGGTGAGAAAGACCATGCGCCATGTGGTAACTGTGATACCTGTTTAGAGCCTGTTCCGCAATGGGATGGGACTGAAGCGGCGCGAAAAGCATTGTCATCTGTATACCGAACAGGGCAGCGCTATGGTGTTAATCATGTCATTGATGTTCTCTTAGGTAATCTAACCGATAAAGTGAAATCTGAGCGCCATGAAAAGGTATCAACATGGGGTATTGGTGTCGGTCTTAATCGCAATCAGTGGCGGTCTGTTTTTCGGCAATTAGTCGCGCGTGGTTATCTTAATGTAGACCCTGATGGCTATGGTGTTCTCCATCTGAGTGATCGTTGTCGGTCTTTACTTAAGGGGAATGAAACACTGCTGCTTCGAGAAGATAAGCGAGAGCGCAGTAGTGGTTACCAGAAAAATAGAGGGCCTCAGCAGCAATTAGATGCTGCGGATCATAAGCTTTGGGAATTGTTAAAGAGGTTGCGTAAACGCTTGGCGGATGAGCAAGATGTGCCTCCGTATGTGATTTTTCATGATGCAACCTTGATGGAAATGGTGATGTATCGCCCGGCGACTAATGCGCAGCTGCATAAAATTAGTGGTGTAGGTGAGCGAAAGTTAGAGCTTTATGGTGAAGTGTTCCTAGAAGCTATTTGTCAGGAGCCTTCCGCTGAACAAGACAAGGGTAGTCAGGCGCAGGAATCGGTCGCACTTTTTAAAGCGGGAATGACCATAGCTCAGGTTGCTAAGATGCAAAAGCTCTCAGAGAAAGTGATTTTTATTCACCTATCCGCGGGCATTAAAAAGGGTGAACTGTCTGTTGAAGAGGTGGTTGAGCTGCCAGAGGCGGAGTTGCAGCATATCCAGCAAGTTATTTTGGATTGTCAGGAGCGTTTTGGTCAGGCGTTGAAACCTGTTTATGATGCGTTGGCAGGTGTGTACGAAATCGGTGTTTTGAGCTGTATCCGCCAAGGGTTGGAGCGATAATGGATGCTGATCTTGTCGGTTTGTTTTTTAGTAGTTTGGTCTCTTCTACCTTGTTGCCAGGAGGTTCAGAGGCTTATCTTGCTTGGTTAGTCTCTGATGGTGCAATCTCGGCTTGGGTGCTGATAATAGTGGCAACGTTAGGTAACACCTTAGGTGGTGTAATTACCTATGGCATGGGAAGGCTTGTTGCCATGCGCTATCCATTTAAACTGTTGGATAAGAATAAGCACCAAAGAGCAAAGCGCTGGTTTGAAAAGGTTGGTAGTAGTGTTTTGTTGTTATCTTGGTTGCCTGTTGTTGGTGATCCGCTGTGTTTTGTCGCCGGTTGGTTAAAGGTCAATGCCATCGCTGGAATCTTCTTTATTGCCTTGGGGAAGGCAATCCGGTATATGCTGATAGCGGGTCTATTTGTATAGCAGGAGGTCGCTGGCATATTGCTGGTTTCTGATATGTTTCAAAAACTACGTTTGGTATTACTTATAGCTGTGCTGGTGGTAGTTAGTTTAAATGCCGTGCTATCTCAAATTCGCACGACAGATTGGAGCACCACTTTATGGGTTGTTGTTTATCCGCTTAATGCTGACGGTAGGGAGGATACGCAGCGTTATATTGATTCATTAAAGGAGTCGCGGTTCGATGATATTGAAAGCTTCTTTTCAAAAGAGTCTAAGCGTTATCAGTTAAACATAGAAGCCCCTGTGCAGGTTATGTTAGCGCCTCTGCTTAAAGAGCAGCTACCAGAGCCCCCAGAGAATCCAAGTATTATTGATAACGTGCTTTGGAGTCTGCATATGCGCTACTGGTCTTGGCGACAAGATAGCTGGCAAGGGCCGGATCCTGATGTGAAAATATATATGCGTTTTTATTCTCCTGAGAATCCCAAATTGTTGCGCCATTCGTTAGGTTTGCAAAAAGGTTTGATTGGTATAGTGAATGGTTATGCGGATGTTGAGTATCAGGGGCAAAATAATTTAATTGCAGCGCATGAGTTGTTGCATACCTTAGGTGCTTCAGATAAATATGACCCAGCCACCAATTGGCCTATATGGCCTGATGGGTATGCAGACCCCACACAAGAGCCATTGTTACCACAAACCAAAGCCGAAATTATGGGAGGGAGAGTGCAAATATCACCCGCCATCGCATTAATACCACCGAGTTTAGAGCATGTAGTGGTGGGGGCTGCCACTGCGATAGAAGTTAATTGGCATTCAGGTGAGTAGCTTTTTGTATTCAATGACTTTTATTTAGGCCAAAAAAAACCCGCACAAAGCGGGTTTTTTTATAGCGTTGCAATTACTCTGGGTAATCGCGCTTGCTTGGGCCCATATACAGCTGACGAGGGCGGCCGATTTTATTCGGGCTGCTGTGGAACTCGCTCCAATGAGAGATCCAGCCAATAGTACGAGACAGAGCAAAGATTACCGTGAACATATTGGTTGGAATGCCGATAGCTTTCAAGATAATACCTGAGTAGAAATCAACGTTCGGATACAGCTTACGGTTTACAAAGTACTCGTCTTCAAGTGCGATCTGTTCAAGACGTTTAGCGATTTTTAGTAAAGGATCGTTCTCAATACCTAGTTCAGCTAGTACTTCGTCACATGTTTGCTTCATAACTTTAGCACGAGGGTCAAAGTTGCGATATACGCGGTGACCAAAGCCCATTAGGCGGAAGCCATCTTCAGGATCTTTAGCGCGTTCGATGAACTCAGGGATATTTGCTTCATCACCGATCTCTTCAAGCATCTGTAATACGGCTTCGTTTGCGCCACCGTGAGCAGGTCCCCAAAGTGCAGCAACACCGGATGCGATACATGCAAATGGGTTCGCGCCAGAAGAACCGGCTAAACGTACAGTGGATGTAGAAGCATTTTGCTCATGGTCTGCATGTAGTAAGAAGATGCGGTCCATAGCTTTTGCAAGAATCGGATTTGGGACGTATGTTTCGCAAGGCGTACCAAACATCATATGCAGAAAGTTGTCAGCATAGTCTAAATCGTTGCGTGGGTACTGGAATGGCTGTCCCATGCTGTATTTGTAGCACATCGATGCAATAGTAGGCATTTTAGCAATAAGGCGGTATGCACATACTTCACGATGATGCGGATCATCAATATCCAAAGAGTCGTGATAAAAGGCAGATAAAGCACCCACTACACCCACCATGATAGCCATTGGGTGAGCATCACGACGGAAGCCGTTAAAGAAGTGGTTCATTTGTTCGTGAACCATTGTGTGGTTTTTAATGGTTCCAACAAATTTAGCTTTCTGTTCTGGAGTAGGTAACTCGCCGTTTAACAGCAAATAACACGTTTCCAGATAATCAGAGTGTTTAGCAAGTTGTTCTATCGGGTAACCGCCGTGTAGCAAGATGCCTTTATCACCATCGATATAAGTAATGCTGGATTCGCAAGCTGCGGTAGATACAAAACCTGGGTCATAGGTGAAAAGACCAAGGCCGGTTAGAGGGCGTACGTCAATAACGTCCTGTCCTTCAGTACCGGAATAAACAGATAGTTCAATTACTTCTTCAACACCATCGATTGTCAAACGTGCTTTTTTATCAGCCATTATAGGCTCCTATCATTTTATTCATTATATTAGACTGCTGTGATATATAGGTTATATCCAAGGTTATATCCAGAGTCTTAGTCCGCTTGGGATATGCTCAATATAAAGATTGATTCAGGATTGTCAATCTGGACACTCAGTGCTTTTTCTGCATTGCAGCAATCGAGGGTGATTTTTACCAACAATAGGCCTTGGGAAGAATACTCTTTTAGTTGTATAAGGCGTTCCTAAGTAGTTGATGGCTAGGGTTTGTATTCACTAGACGTTAGGCTTATAGCTTGATCTGGCGCGTTGTATTCTAATTTTTAACTGTCTATAATCTCACTCCGAAGTACGTGTATGGTAAGTGTTGACACGTATTTTTGTCTGAGGAACTACTCTCTGAACACTACCTAGCAACCTTGCCCCACGATGGGCAGCAAAGTGTGAATAAGAGCCGTGAACAAAAAAAGACCTGTAAACCTAGATCTAAGAACTATCAAGCAGCCACTTCCTGCGATTACATCCATATTGCATCGTGCAACTGGTGTTGTGTTGTTTTTCGGCACACTCTTTATGACATATGCATTGGGAATGTCCCTCGAATCAGAAGCTGGCTTTAACGAAGCAACTACCATGTTAGAAGAGGGCTTCTTCGCGAGGCTGATTACATGGGGATTAGTATCTGCATTACTGTATCACCTGCTTGCGGGTGTTAAGCATCTCATTATGGATGCTGGGCACTTAGAAGAGCTTGAGAGCGGAACAATGGCAGCGAAAGCTACCTTGATCGCTGGTGCAGTCGCAATTCTACTGGCAGGAGTTTGGGTATGGTAACAAGTATCACTAGCTTTGGCCGAAGTGGCTTATATGACTGGATGGTCCAGCGAGTCACAGCAGTAGTATTGCTGGCCTATACAATCTTTATGATTGGTTATCTGCTGTTTAATTCAGATATGGATTATTCGCAGTGGAAATCACTATTTGAGTGCACATCGATGCGCATCTTCACCCTGCTGGCTTTACTATCTATGGCTGCACATGCCTGGATCGGTCTATGGTCAGTAACTACAGACTATATCAAACCAACTGGCTTACGTTTTGTTGTCCAGTCTGGTTGTGGTTTGTTGACGTTTATCTACGTCGTTTGGGGTATTCAGATTCTGTGGGGTGTCTAAGCGATGAATGAACTGCGCACGTTAACTTTTGATGCGATTGTAGTTGGTGGTGGTGGTGCAGGTATGCGTGCCGCACTACAGCTGGCGCAATCTGGGTTAAATACAGCCTGTGTGACTAAAGTGTTTCCAACACGTTCACATACTGTATCTGCTCAGGGCGGTATTACCTGTGCAATCGCAAGTGCTGATCCAAATGACGATTGGCGCTGGCATATGTATGACACCGTTAAGGGCTCTGATTATATCGGAGATCAGGATGCTATTGAGTATATGTGCTCTGTAGGTCCTCAGGCTGTGTTTGAGCTTGATCATATGGGTATGCCATTTTCTCGTACTGAGATTGGCCGAATTTACCAGCGCCCTTTTGGTGGTCAATCAAAAGGTCCTGATAATCCAACTCAGGCTGCACGTACATGTGCTGCTGCTGACCGTACTGGGCATGCTTTGTTGCATACTCTTTATCAGGCTAACTTGAAAGCCGGTACAACTTTTCTTAACGAATGGTTTGCTGTAGATCTAGTTAAAAATGAAGACGGTGCTGTTGTCGGCTGTATTGCCATCTGTATAGAAACAGGCGAAACAGTTTACATTAAGGCCAAAGCAACAGTGCTTGCTACTGGTGGTGCTGGCCGTATCTTTGCTTCTACTACTAATGCCTTGATCAATACTGGTGACGGTATGGGCATGTCTTTGCGTGCTGGTGTTCCGGCGCAGGATATGGAAATGTGGCAGTTCCACCCAACCGGTATTGCTGGTGCGGGTGTGCTTGTTACTGAAGGTTGTCGTGGTGAAGGTGGTTACCTGATCAATAAAGACGGTGAGCGTTTCATGGAGCGTTATGCGCCAAACGCAAAAGACCTTGCTGGTCGTGATGTGGTTGCGCGTTCAATGATTCTAGAAATTCTAGATGGCCGTGGCTGTGGTCCTGATGGCGATCATGTATATCTGAAACTCGATCATTTGGGTGAAGAGGTGCTGCTATCTCGTTTGCCAGGTATCTGTGAGCTTTCTAAAACATTTGCTCATGCTGATCCAGTGAAAGAGCCGGTTCCAGTTGTTCCGACTTGTCACTATCAGATGGGTGGTGTTGCTACCAATATTGGTGGGCAAGCCTTGGCTCCTAACAAAGATGGCGATCATGCAATTATTGATGGTCTGTTTGCTTGTGGTGAAGTGGCTTGTGTGTCAGTTCATGGTGCAAACCGTCTAGGTGGTAATTCATTGCTTGATTTGGTTGTATTCGGTCGTGCTGCAGGTATTCAGATTGAGAAGCAGATGCGCGAAGGCTATGAAGCCAAAGAAGCAACTGCGGCTGATCTTGATCGTGCTATGGCGCGCTTGAATCGCTTGAATGGATCTACTTCAGGTGAAAGTGTTGCTGATGTTCGTAAAGAGCTTCAGGCAACGATGCAGCTTTACTTCGGTGTTTTCCGCGATGGCGAAAGCATGCAGAAGGGTCTTGAGCTATTGGGTGAAATCCGCGCTAAAGTCGGTAACCTGTATCTTGAAGATAAGAGTAATGCATTCAACACAGCACGTTTAGAAGCATTAGAGCTTGAAAACCTAATGGAAGTTGCAGAAGCAACAGCGATTGCCGCGGAAGTTCGTAAAGAATCTCGTGGTGCGCATGCTCGTAACGACTTCACAGAACGTGATGATGAAAACTGGTTGTGCCATTCGGTCTTCTTCCCGCAGGATAAAACAGTTGGTAAGCGTGCAGTTAACTTCTCGCCAAAAACTGTTGAAGCTTTCCCACCAAAAGTTCGTACATACTAAGGGGTAATTACAGTGTTAGTAAGCGTATATCGTTACAATCCTGAGACTGATGATGCTCCTTACATGCAGGATATCCATATTGATATCCCTGGTGGAAAAGACATCATGGTTTTGGATCTCCTTCAGCTATTGAAGGATAAAGATACATCACTGGGTTACCGTCGTTCATGCCGTGAAGGTGTGTGTGGTTCTGATGGTATGAATATGAATGGTAAGAATGGTCTGGCTTGTATTACTGCGCTTTCTCAGGTGGTAGTAGATGATAAGCTCGTTCTTCGTCCTCTTCCTGGGCTGCCTGTTATCCGCGACTTAGTTGTTGATATGTCGCAGTTCTATAAGCAGTACGAGAAAATTAAGCCATTCTTAATTAACGACACGCCAGCGCCGCCGATGGAGCGTTTGCAGTCTCCTGAAGAGCGTGAAGAGCTGGATGGTTTGTATGAGTGTATCTTGTGTGCATGTTGTACAACGGCTTGTCCTTCATTCTGGTGGAATCCTGATAAGTTTGTAGGGCCGTCTGGTCTATTGCAGGCGTATCGTTTCCTAGCCGATAGTCGAGATACCGCAACTCGGGAGCGTTTAGCGGAGCTGGATGACCCGTTTAGTGTATTCCGCTGTCATGGCATCATGAACTGCGTAAGCGTTTGCCCGAAAGGTTTGAATCCTACTAAGGCAATCGGGAAAATTCGCAACATGCTGATCCAGCAAGCGACATAGAAATAACAAACGGCACCTTGGGTGCCGTTTTTTTTGCCTGTTTAGCCGAAAGACTTATGCTTCAATGCGGTAACTTTCTGTAGAATTGGGCATTGTTTGATATATAAAGGCTGATATAAAAGGCGTACAATATTGCCCGCATTTCCATGCCACATCGTGGTAGTGCAGGGTTAAGACAACGGAAACACAAGAAGGGGCATCTGCACGGGTTAACGCCGGTATTCTAAAGCCGTCTCCGTAGACAGTCCCTCGAGCCAGGGTGAACAACTAATGCAAGAAGGCGTAATGGAGTTGCTGTGGAAAAATGCTCACCTTTATGGTGGCAACCTTTCTTACATCGAGCAACTATATGAAACTTACCTTATGGACCCCAATGCTGTTCCTCAGGAATGGCGAGAAGAGTTTGACCGCTTGCCAAAAGTGGGAGAAAGCATTTCTCTGGATGTCCCTCATTCTCCAGTGCGTGAGCACTTCCTTCATTTATCTAAAAACCAGAAGCGTAGCCAGCCAAGTGCTGTGAGTAGTGTTTCTTCGGAACATGAGCAGAAGCAGATTCGCGTGTTGCGAATGATCAATGCTTACCGCGTTCGTGGTCATCAGGTAGCGAAAATTGACCCGTTAGGGTTGATGGGACGTGAAGATGTGCCCGATTTAGAGCTGCGTTACCATGAATTGTCAGAAGCTGATTTTGATACAAAATTCCAATTAGGTTCTTTGTTCTTCGGTCCTGATGAAGCTCCACTTAAAGATATCCTTGCTGATCTGAAAAAAACTTACTGTGCGACAGTCGGTGCTGAGTACATGCATATCGTGGATACGCAAGAAAAGCGTTGGATTCAGTCTCGCCTTGAGCCTGTGCGTTCTCATCCACAGGTAGAAGTTGGCAAGAAAAAGATGATTCTGGAGCGTTTGACGGCTGCAGAAGGTTTGGAAAAGTATCTGGGTTCACGTTATGCCGGCGCTAAACGCTTTGGTGTGGAAGGTGGTGAATCACTGATAGTTTCATTAAATACCTTGATTCAACGCGCAGGTAAGCAGGGGGCCAAAGAAGTAGTCATTGGTATGGCTCACCGTGGACGCTTGAATACGCTGGTTAATATTTTTGGTAAAAACCCAGCTGAGTTATTTAGTGAATTTGAAGGTAAGAAGACGCTAGAAACATCAGGTGATGTTAAATATCACCAAGGCTTTTCTTCTAATGTTATGACTGCCGGTGGTGAAGTTCATATTGCGATGGCATTTAACCCATCTCACTTAGAAATTTCTGCGCCTGTTGTTGAAGGTTCTGTTCGTGCTCGTCAAGATCGTCGAAGTGACCCAATAGGAACGTCGGTTGTTCCTGTTAATATTCACGGTGACCAAGCGTTTGCCGGCCAAGGTGTGGTGATGGAGACATTTCAGATGTCTCAAACTCGCGCCTATAAAACCGGTGGCACAATCCATCTTGTGATTAATAACCAAGTCGGTTTTACAACGAATAAAAAAGAAGATTCTCGTTCGACTGAATATGCAACCGATGTTGCAAAAATGATTCAGGCACCGATCTTCCATGTTAACGGTGACGATCCAGAAGCTGTGCGTTTTGTGACGCAGGTTGCATTGGATTACCGTAACGAATTTAAAAAAGACGTTGTAATTGATTTGTTCTGTTATCGCCGTCGTGGTCATAACGAAGCTGATGAGCCATCTGGAACACAGCCGTTAATGTATGCGCAGATTAAAAAGCAGAAAACAACGCGTGATCTGTATGCTACTCAGCTTATCAGCGAAGGTGTCATTACTGCTGAAGAGAGCAAGTTGCAAGAAGTTGAATACCGTAAGTTGCTAGAAGACGGTGAGCATGTTGTTCAGTCTTTAGTGCAGCAACCAAACTCTGAGTTGTTTGTCGATTGGCAGCCATACTTAGGGCATCAATGGTCCTTTGAGTGTGATACTCGTGTGGATCTCAAATTGCTTCAAGAGATTGGTGCGCAGATTTGTGAAACCCCTGAAGGGTTCTCGGTACAGCGTCAAGTTCAAAAAATCTACGATGACCGTAAGCGAATGGCTGCGGGCGCAATGGAATTGAACTGGGGTATGGCTGAATCACTTGCTTATGCCACTATTCTTGCGGAAGGACATCCTGTACGTATAACAGGTCAGGATGTTGGGCGTGGTACGTTCTCGCACCGCCATGCTGTATTGCATGATCAGAAAACGCAGGAAACTTACTTGCCGTTGGAGAACTTATCTGCTGATCAGCCGCGCCTTACTTTGCACGATTCTTACTTGTCTGAAGAAGCTGTATTGGCATTTGAATACGGTTACTCAACTACCATGCCTAATGCATTGGTTATTTGGGAAGCTCAGTTTGGTGACTTCGCCAACGGTGCTCAGGTAGTAATTGACCAATTTATTACCAGTGGTGAGCATAAATGGCAGCGTCTATGCGGCTTAACGCTACTCTTGCCTCATGGTTTTGAAGGGCAGGGGCCAGAGCATTCTTCTGCACGTTTAGAGCGCTTCTTGCAGCTATCTGCTGAGCATAATATTCAGGTTTGTACACCGACTACACCTGCACAAATTTACCATTTGTTGCGTCGTCAGGTTGTACGTCCTCTGCGTAAGCCGTTGGTGGTTATGTCACCGAAGAGCTTGCTGCGCCATAAACAGGCTACATCTACTTTAGAAGAACTGGCAGAAGGCACCTTCCTTCCAGTGATTGGTGAAGTGGATACACAGGAACCGAAAAATGTGAAACGTTTGGTTCTATGTGGAGGTAAAGTTTATTATGACCTTTACAATCGTCGCGCTGAACTTGAAAAAGATAATGTTGCGATTGTGCGTATTGAGCAGCTTTACCCGTTCCCTGAAAAAGATCTGGCTGAAACAATCAAAGAATATACCAATTTAGATTCGGTAGTCTGGTGTCAGGAAGAGCCTATGAACCAAGGAGCATGGTATTGCACGCAACACCATATGCGCCATGTTCTTCATAAGCACGATTCTTCTCTCGCATTAGAAGGTGTTGGTCGACCAGCATCTGCAGCACCAGCGGTTGGTTATATCTCTGTGCATGTTGAGCAGCAAGAAACACTAGTAAATAAAGCAATCAACGGTTAATGACTAAGCTGCCCAAAATAGGGGCAGCTTTTTGAGCATATAAGGAATAGAAATGTCCATCGAAATTAAAGCCCCTACATTTCCTGAATCGGTTGCCGACGGTACTGTTGCGACTTGGCATAAACAACCAGGTGAAGCATGTTCTGCTGATGACCTGATTGTTGATATTGAAACAGACAAAGTAGTTTTGGAAGTTGTTGCACCACAAGACGGTGTTATTAAAGAAATTCTTAAAGGCGAAGGCGATACCGTTCTTAGCGATGAGATTATTGCGGTTTTTGAAGCTGGTGCTGCTGCATCTGCTGCGGCTCCTGCCGCTGAAGTTGCTTCTGCTGAAGCAGGTGATTCAGATAAAGTAGGCCCTGCTGCACGTAAGTTGATTGATGAAAACAACCTTGATGCAAACCAAATCCCAGGTACGGGTAAAAATGGTGGCATTACTAAAGAAGATGTTTTGAACTTTATGAAGTCAGGCGCACCTGCTGCTACTGCAGCGCCCGCAGCAACTAAAGCCGCTGCACCTGCACCTGTTGCTGTTAACGTTGCTCCAGGTGAGCGTGTAGAAAAACGTGTTCCTATGACGCGTTTGCGTGCCACTATCGCTAAGCGTTTGGTTGAAGCGCAGCAAACAGCAGCTATGTTGACTACTTACAATGAAGTTAACATGAAGCCTGTTATGGAGCTTCGTAAGCAATACAAAGAGCTGTTTGAAAAAACACATAATGGAACACGCCTTGGTTTTATGTCTTTCTTCGTGAAAGCTGTAACTGAAGCGCTAAAACGTTTCCCTGCTGTAAACGCGTCTATTGATGGTAACGATATGGTTTATCATGGCTACCAAGATATCGGTGTAGCTGTATCAACTGATCGTGGTCTGATGGTTCCAGTTCTGCGCGATACTGACGGTATGGGGCTTTCTGATATTGAAGCAACCATTGCTGATTTCGGTAAGCGCGGTCGTGACGGTAAATTGGGTCTGAATGATATGCAAGGTGGTACTTTTACTATCACTAATGGCGGAACATTCGGCTCACTTATGTCTACTCCTATCCTTAACCCACCACAGACTGCCATTCTGGGAATGCACAAAATCCAGGATCGTCCTATGGCTGTGAACGGTGAAGTGGTCATTCTTCCAATGATGTATCTGGCATTGTCATACGACCATCGTATGATTGATGGCAAAGAGGCGGTACAATTCCTTGTTACGGTTAAGAGTCTGCTGGAAGATCCTGCTCGCATTCTCCTTGATGTGTAATTTCAACCCTGTAACCAACGTGAGAATAGGAAAGACACATGTCACAAAAATTTGATGTTATCGTAATTGGTGCCGGTCCTGGTGGATATGTTGCTGCCATTCGTGCTGCACAGCTAGGTCTGAATACTGCGTGCGTTGAGAAGTGGGTTGATGATAAGGGCGCTACCTTATTAGGCGGTACATGCTTGAATGTTGGTTGTATCCCTTCAAAAGCATTGTTGGAATCTACTCATAAATTCCATGAAGCTTCACATGACTTCGATGTTCATGGAATCCAGACATCTGATGTTCAAATGGATGTTAAGAAAATGGTATCTCGCAAAGATACTATAGTGAAAAACCTAACCGGTGGTATTACGGGTCTGTTTAAAGCCAATGGTGTAACAACGCTTTCTGGTATGGGTAAGTTGTTAGCTAACAAACAGGTAGAAGTCACTGCTGCTGATGGTTCTGTATCTGTTTATGATGCTGAAAATGTTATTTTGGCATCTGGTTCAGTTCCTGTAGAGATTCCGCCAGCACCACTAACGGAAGGTCTAATTCTTGATAATGCCGGTGCATTGGATATCAATGAAACACCTAAGCGTTTGGGTGTTATCGGAGCAGGTGTTATTGGTCTAGAAATGGGTTCTATCTGGGCTCGTCTTGGTTCTGAAGTAACAGTGCTTGAAGCAATGGACGGGTTCTTGTCTCTTGCTGATAAAGATGTTTCTAAAGAAGCTAAAAAGCTGCTGGGTAAGCAAGGTTTAGATATTAAGCTGAATGCTCGTTGTACTGGCACTGAAATCATTGATGGTAAAGAAGTCAAAGTTAAGTACACGGATGCTAACGGTGAACAAGAACTTGTCGTTGATAAGTTGATTGTTGCTGTGGGTCGTCGTCCGCAGACTTCAGGCCTATTGGCTGGTGATAGCGGTGTGAAACTGGATGAGCGTGGCTTTATCTTTGTTGATGAATCTTGCCATACAGGAGTGCCGGGTGTTTTCGCTATTGGTGACTCTGTACGTGGTCCTATGCTGGCACATAAAGCTTCTGAAGAAGGTGTTATGGTTGCAGACATCATTGCAGGCCACAAAGCGGCTATGAATTATGATGTGATCCCTAACATTATCTACACTTACCCTGAATTAGCCTGGGTTGGGAAAACAGAACAAGAACTTAAGGCCGAAGGCGTTAAAATTAAGGTTGGTAAATTCCCATTTGCGGCTTCTGGTCGTGCAATGGCTTCTAATGCGACAGATGGTTTTGTTAAAATCATTGCAGATGAAGAAACTGATCGTATTTTAGGTGTTCATATGGTCGGCGCTATCGCATCTGAGCTTATTGCTCAGGGTGGTATTGCTATGGAATTCTGCTCAAGTGCAGAAGATCTACAGCTAATGGTATTTGCTCACCCAACAGTGAGTGAAGCCGTGCATGAAGCTGCATTAGCAGTAGACAACCATGCAATACATATTGCTAATCGTAAAAAGCGCTAATTTAGTACATTATTAAAAACGTTTTTAAAGTTTTGGCCGGGTAATACCCCTGGCCAAATTAGCGAGAACTTGTCGTAAGACCTGTGGGCTGGGTCAGTTTTGGCTGATCCAGAATAATCAGAGACAACACAACGGACTAGAGCATGAATCTTCACGAGTACCAAGGCAAACAATTGTTTGCTCAATATGGTCTGCCTGTATCCAAAGGTTACGCGGTAGACACTCCAGAAGCTGCAGTAGAAGCAGCTAACAAAATCGGCGGTGACAAATGGGTTGTAAAAGCTCAGGTTCACGCAGGTGGCCGTGGCAAAGCGGGCGGAGTTAAACTGGTTGAAACACCAGAAGCTGCAAAAGAATTCGCTGCTCATTGGCTAGGTAAAAACCTAGTAACTTATCAGACTGATGCCAATGGTCAGCCTGTTACTAAAATACTGGTTGAAACATGTACTGATATCGCTGAAGAGCTATATTTGGGTGCTGTTGTCGATCGTTCTTCACGTCGTATCGTTTTCATGGCCTCTACTGAAGGTGGTGTTGAAATCGAGAAAGTTGCTGAAGAAACACCAGAAAAAATCTTAAAAGCAACGGTTGATCCTTTGACCGGTGCGCAGCCATACCAGGCACGCGAGCTGGCTTTCCAGCTAGGTTTGAAGGGTGACCAGATTAAGCAGTTTACCAAGATCTTCCTAGGTCTGGCTAAAATGTTTGAAGAGAAAGATCTTGCTTTACTTGAGATCAACCCTCTTGTTATCACTGATGCCGGTAATCTGCATTGCCTAGATGCTAAAATTGCTATCGATGGCAACGCTGTTTACCGTCATAAAGATCTTCAGGAAATGCATGATCCTTCACAGGAAGATGCTCGTGAAGCTCACGCAGCTACTTGGGACCTTAACTATGTTGCACTCGATGGTACTATCGGTTGCATGGTGAACGGTGCTGGTTTGGCTATGGGTACAATGGATATCGTAGCTACACACGGTGGCTTCCCAGCTAACTTCCTAGATGTTGGCGGTGGTGCAACTAAAGAACGTGTTACTGAAGCGTTCAAAATCATTCTGGCTGACGATAAAGTTAAAGCCGTTTTGGTTAACATCTTTGGTGGTATCGTACGTTGTGACCTGATTGCTGAAGGTATCATCGGTGCTGTTAAAGAAGTAGGTGTAACCGTACCTGTTGTTGTACGTTTAGAAGGTAACAATGCTGAGTTGGGTGCACAGCGCCTAGCTGAGTCTGGTTTGGATATCATTGCTGCTACCAGTCTGACAGATGCTGCTCAGCAAGCAGTTAAAGCTGCGGGGGGTAAGTAATAATGTCCATTCTGATTAATAAAGATACCAAGGTTATCTGTCAGGGTTTCACCGGTGGTCAGGGTACTTTCCACTCTGAGCAAGCGATTGCTTACGGTACTAAAATGGTCGGTGGTGTTACACCGGGTAAAGGCGGTACTGAGCATCTAGGTCTTCCTGTATTTAATACAGTTCAAGAAGCAGTTGACGTGACAGGTGCTGATGCATCAGTTATCTACGTTCCTGCTGCATTTTGTAAAGATTCAATTCTTGAAGCGGCTACTTCTGGTATCAAGCTGATCGTTTGTATTACTGAACATATTCCAGTTATGGATATGCTGCAGTGCAAAGTGAAGTGTGATGAACTAGGCGTTCGTCTAATTGGTCCTAACTGCCCAGGTGTTATCACTCCGGGTGAATGTAAGATCGGTATCATGCCTGGCCATATTCACTTGCCAGGTAAAGTGGGTATCGTTTCTCGCTCTGGTACATTGACGTATGAAGCTGTTAAGCAGACTACTGATGCAGGTTTCGGCCAATCTACTTGTGTAGGTATTGGCGGTGACCCTATTCCTGGCGCTAACTTCATTGATATTCTGGAAATGTTCCAGAATGACCCGCAGACTGAAGCGATTGTAATGATCGGTGAGATCGGTGGTTCTGCTGAAGAAGAAGCGGCTGCTTACATTAAAGCAAACGTGACTAAGCCTGTTGTTTCTTACATTGCAGGTGTTACTGCTCCTGTAGGTAAGCGCATGGGTCATGCTGGTGCAATTATCTCTGGCGGTAAAGGTACTGCTGATGAGAAATTTGCAGCACTTGAAGATGCTGGCGTTAAAACAGTTCGTTCTTTAGCTGATATCGGCAAAGCGCTATCTGAAGTTACCGGCTGGTAAGCTCGTCTTGTATATAAAAGGCAGCTTCGGCTGCCTTTTTGCGTTATTGTGAGCTGATTATTATTTGCTGATTTTCAGGCTTTGTACGTGAACTCTCCTCTAAGTATTATCGTTATTGCCCAGTTACTGGGTACTTCTTTATGGTTTACGCCAAATGGTGTAGCTAGCGCTCTTATAGTCGATTGGGCGCTTTCTCTTGATCAGCTGGGATATCTTACTAGTGCTGTGCAATTCGGATTCATTATTGGCACGCTGTTTGTTGCTTTTAGTGGCCTTGCTGATCGTTACCGTGCCAGCCGTATCTTCACTATCAGTGCTGTATTAGGGGCTGTATTTAATGCACTTTTTATAGTCTCTGAGGGTAGTTTTGCTTCTGCGTTGTTATGGCGTTTTTTGACGGGTATTTGCCTTGCCGGTATTTATCCCTTGGGTATGAAGTTGGTCGTTAGCTGGGTACCGAATAAAACGGGTCATGCACTTGCGTGGTTAGTGGGAATGCTGACGTTAGGTACCAGTTTGCCTCATGGTATGCGAGGCATGAGCAGTGGTTTTGATTGGCAGTGGGTTGTGCTGGGGGCATCATTACTGGCGCTTTTTTCTGCTGTAATGATTTATCGCCTAGGTGAAGGGCAGCATCTTCCTGCAAGTTCAGCATTAGTAATGAAAGGCAAAGCACTGGCTGCATTTAAAGTGCCTGAATTTAGGGCTGCGGCATTGGCTTATTTTGGGCACTGTTGGGAGCTCTATGCTTTTTGGACACTGCTTCCTGTGATTGTTTTAGCAACGCTTGAGCAAGCTAGCTTTTCCTTATACTACGCGCCGTGGGTCTCTTTTATTATCGTCGCTATAGGTATGCCGGGCTGCTTAATTGCGGGGCTCTTAAGTCGTGAGTGGGGTAGTGCTAAAACGGCTTATTTGATGTTATTTATTTCAGGTTTAATTTGTTTTATTTGGCCGTTTTTTGCTGAATCTAGTCTTATTATAGTGCTGATTTTGTTATTGGTATGGGGTGCGACGGTTATTGCCGATTCAGCTCAGTACTCGGCGTTGGCGGCAGCGACTTGCCCTAAGGAATATTTGGGTAGCGCCCTGTCTTTGATGAACAGTATTGGATTCTTGATGACTATTTTCTCTATCTCATTAACGACGATGCTGTACTCATATATAGGTAATTATGTTGCTTGGCTGATGTTACCGGGCCCGCTTGTCGGCTTGTGGAGTATGCGGCTATTATTATCTTCAGATCCTACAAAATAATGCCTAGATACTTGCTTTCATTCTGTTGCTTTTTTGTGGGAGAGGGAGCTAGTTTGGAATACTTAACTTCAATGTGTCACCCGATTGTTGTAACTCAAGGTGCTTAAGGAAGCTCATTCCTAATAAGGCTGTTTGACCATTCATAAACGGGTTTATATGGCCTCTTACATTTTTCAGTACGATGTGCCCGAGTTGCACACTATCTAATATGGTTGAGTAAACTTTAATTGACCCGTTGGCAGTGCCAACCTGTACCTGGGTTCCTTTTTTTAGGCCCATCTGTGCTGCTATATTTTCAGGAATACTAATGACGGTAGCGCCAGTATCTAGCAAAAAAACAACAGGCTGCTCATTCACAAGCCCTGATGCAATATAGTGTCCTTGTCTGTTTCTTTTAAGGATAACTGGAGTGTCTATATCAACATTAACATTAACCGAGGCTAGCGCCGCATTAGGGTTTTGTTGTTCATCTAACCAATTATTAAACAACATGGTCAGCAGAGCCAGTGCAATCAACCAGGTTAAGTAGCGCATAATGCTAGACATCTTATCTATAGTAGTAATTTATCTGTCCTCTTTTGGTCTGCATTATTAGAAAACTATCTGTTAGTAAAGTTCATTGAACAGGAGTCTAGAGTCTATACTCTAATAAGTATCGGGTAATACTATATATGGAGATATTATGCGGCCTATGTTGGAAAATGTTGGATCTATGCTGGCTGAGTATTTATCGGCTCCACGAGACGACAATACATTTGTAGCTACAAGTTCACCAGAAAGATTGGCATCGAGCATTAAGAAAGGTGATGTGCTGCTAGTAGAAGGCACCAGTCGTGTGAGTACTGCCATTAAGTATCTTACTCAGTCTACTTGGTCACATGCTGCGGTGTATATCGGCGACAGCATGGACTTAATGGATCAGCCCGATGAAGCTAGAACCCTAATAGAGGCCGATATTATTGAAGGTGTAAGGGCTATTCCTTTAAGCATCTATTATGACCAGCACACACGCATTTGCCGGCCATCAGGTCTTTCAGCACATGAAATTGATGATGTTATTAAGTATTTAGTTTCGCGTTTAGGTGATCAATACGATCGTAAGAATATCTTTGATCTGGCGCGTTACCTTTTTCCTACCCCCCCAGTCCCCACGCGTTGGCGCAGGAAGTTACTCCAATTGGGCAGTGGCGATCCAACGCGCGCTATTTGTTCTTCACTAATAGCGGAAGCTTTTCAGTCTGTGCACTATCCTATACTACCGTCGGTAGTTAATGGTGAAGAGGTCGGCCAGAGAGAACGAATGCTTTACAGTCGCCATTCCAGTCTATTTACACCAAGAGATTTTGATGTGTCACCTTATTTCAAGGTGATTAAGCCTATGTTGGAAAAAGGCTTCAATTATCACAACATTGTTTGCTGGGGAGATCCACTACCAGGGAGCAATGTGATACTTCCTGAGCCTTTAGAGCCGCTAATTGAAGTAGAGAGTGGCACTCCAGCAGCGCACAAAAACAAAGTAAATGAGAATGCGGTGATTGAAAGTGCGAAGGTCGACGTTGCAGAAAATAGCAGTGTTAAACCTGCAAGTGCTGTTAGTGAATAGTCTGTCAAAGAAATATTAACAAACAACCTGTTCAGTCTATATTAGAGACTTTATTAATGAGCCAGCACCAGATCGAACTTCTTGTTAAATCACGTACGCCTTTGATCGTTATTGAAACAGATGAAGAGAATCAAGCGCTTTCAATGATTACAGGAATGCATTCAGTATTGCAGCGTCCTATCTTTAAATGGAGCTTAACAGAAGGTTTTGAGCGTCTTGATCAACCCATGGCTGCGCAAAAACTTTTTTCTAAGCCTACAGATGCTCTGGGGCATATTAAGTCTGTTCGAGTGTCTGGTGTGTATGTATTGGCTGACTTCCATCCTTTTATTGATGACCCGTTGCATGTGCGTTTACTCAAAGATATAGCACTTAATTTTGAGCGTTTAGGTCATACATTAATACTCATTAGCCATGCATTTGATATTCCAGTAGAGCTCAGAAAGCTGAGTGCAAAACTGGAAATGTCATTACCGAATAAAGTTGAGTTGGAACAGATTGTTAGGGAAGAGGCGCGTCAATGGACGCAACAAAGTGGCTAAAGAGTACAGACTGATAATCAAACTTTGGGATTATTAGTTAGCAATCTCACTGGGTTATCACACATGGATGCTAGGCGATTAGCGCGCAACGCTATCTATGATGATGGTGCTATTACACACAGTGATATACCGAGCGTTACGCAAGCCAAGTATGAATTGCTTAGCGATGATGGGAATTTGAATTTTGAATATGATACCGCCAAGTTTTCAGATATCGCAGGTTTTGCTCGTCTCAAAACATGGTTGAGTGAGCGTAAGGCATTTTTCACAGGCGATGCTCAGGTCGCGCATATGCCTGCCCCTAAGGGTGTTCTATTGTTGGGAGTACAGGGTTGCGGTAAAAGCTTGGCGGCAAAAGCAGTCGCTGGAGCATGGCAGGCACCACTACTACGTTTAGATTTTGGCTCCTTATATAACAAATATTATGGTGAAACAGAGAAAAATCTCAGAGATGTCTTAAAAACAGCAGAAGTGATGTCCCCCTGTGTTTTATGGCTGGATGAAATAGAAAAAGGCATTGTTAGCGGTGGTGATGATAGTGGCCCTGCTAAGCGGGTTTTGGCTACCTTATTAACATGGATGGCCGAGAAAAAAGCACCTGTGTTTCTAGTGGCAACGGCGAATGATATTACTGCTCTTCCTCCTGAGTTGGTACGTAAAGGTCGCTTTGATGAGATATTCTTCGTTGACTTGCCTACTGAGGAAGTGCGCTTTGCCATTTTTGATATTCATTTGAAGCGCCAAAAGCAATCGCCTGAGTTGTTTGATTTTGCGCGTTTAGTTGATATTAGTGAAGGCTTTTCGGGTGCTGAAATAGAACAGTCCGTGATCTCGGCATATTACTCTGCACATGCTCAAGGGGTTTCATTTTCGCAGGAGTTATTGATGAATGAACTTCGTAAAACGCGGCCATTGTCTATCGTAATGTCTGAGCAAATAGCCTCATTACGCCACTGGGCTCAAGATCGTACGGTTCCTTGCGATTAACTTTCTTACGATTGGAGCTTCTTATGCTTAAGACTCTTTATGACTAAGCTGTACTTTTAGGTATTCGCTGAGGCGGTTTGCCTCCTTATCATTGAGGCTCAACCCCAGTTTAGTTCTACGCCAAAGCACATCTTCAGTAGATAGTGCCCATTCATAATGGGTTAGATAATCGACCTCTGCGGCATATAAATTTGCGCCAAAGCACTCACCTAAATCTTCCAGTGATGTTGTGTTGTGTAAAAAAGTATATACAAGAGTGCCGTAGGTGCGCATATAGCGAGTGCGTAGCTTATCAGGTAGCCAAGGATATTGTCGCTGCACCTCATTTGAAAGCGAAATATGATCCTTAAAGTCACCGCCAGGTAGGTGTGCCTCCTCTGTCCAAGCTGGGCCTGTCGCATTGAGAAAATCACTGAGTGTATTGACGGCAGCTTCGGCCAGTTTTCGATAGGTAGTGATTTTTCCACCAAATACACAGAGCAAAGGTGCGCCATCTCCTGTGGTGTCGATCTCAAAGCTATAATCACGGCTCACTGCTTGGGCTGAATCAGATTCATCATCGTCCAAAAGAGGCCGTACACCAGAGTAGCTCCAAGTGATATCGTTAGCACTTATCGGAGTTTTGAAGTATTCATTTGTCACTGTGATGAGATAATCAATTTCTGCCTTGCTAATAGAAACCTTTGAAGGATCCCCCTCGTACTCGACATCGGTTGTGCCAATAAGTGAATACTTATCCTCATAAGGGATTACAAAAATTATGCGCTCATCTTTGTTTTGTAGAATAAATGCTTCAGGACCATCGTGTATCCTAGGAACAATAATGTGACTGCCTTTTACTAATCGAATTTTTTTTGATGCAGAGTCAGTTGAAGGAGCTAGTTGTATAACATCATTTGAAAACAGCTCGGTTACCCAAGGACCTGTGGCATTAATAAGGGCTTTTGCTGTGACGATTTGTAGCTCTAAGTTAAACGTGTTTTGTAAAGTGATTATCCAGTGATCAGCGTTACGTTTAGCGCTTATGCAGCGGGTGCGAGTTTGAATACAAGCACCTGCATCGCGCGCGGCTACCGCATTTAAAACCACTAAGCGTGCATCATCTACCCAGCCATCAGAATACTCAAAACCATGCCTCATGTCTGAGTGCAGAGGGCTATTAGCTCCAAAATCGACACTTTCAGAAGCGCCTAATGTGGTTCGAGTGGCTAGATGGTCATACAGAAAAAGACCTGCTTTAATCACCCATGCTGGGCGCAAGTGTGGTTGGTGTGGCAATAAAAAGCGCAGTGGCCAGATAATATGAGGTGCTTTTTTTAGCAATACTTCACGCTCGGCAAGCGCCTCTTTTACGAGTCGAAACTCATAGTGCTCAAGATAACGTAAGCCGCCATGAATGAGTTTGCTGCTGCTAGATGACGTTGCTGAGCCTAGGTCATTCATCTCGCATAACATGACTTTTAAACCTCGCCCAGCTGCATCAGCAGCAATCCCTGTGCCGTTGATACCACCACCTATCACTAACAGGTCATAGGTCGAGTCTTCATCGCTCATATGTAGAGTACCTTTGTGCTATAGGTGATGGCTTGTATTGCGAATGACATGCCAGAAACGTTGCGCTTAAAGTATGTTTTATCTTAAATACTATGAATATACGATTAAATATCATGCGAAAGAATCAAGCTCTGGTGACCCTCACCGTGAAGTATTAAAATACTCCACTAATACTAGCTTGCTTTGGGTTGACGGGCATTCACAACTACCCGTGTACCTCTATTAGAATGATGAAATATAGGAATATAAAAGATTAATATCGCACATTTTTTTCCAACACAAACCTTACGTTTGAGAATTTTTCTGGCGATTACGCTGGTTGTTTTTATTGCGGGACTGGTAACGCCAATTATTACAATGACGAAGTTTTTATTGTTGGAAAACACCTTCTCAGTGCTAAGTGGTGCTTTGGGTTTATTACAAGAACAGCAGTACTTCTTATTTATTGTGATTACGGGGTTTAGCGTTGTATTGCCGCTGTTAAAGATGGGGGTGCTGTATAAGTTATTGAGTGCTAAGCAGCAGGGCGGTGTGCATCTAGATAAGTATTTACATTGGATGCATTTGTTCGGGAAGTGGTCGATGTTAGATGTTTTTGTTGTGGCGATATTGGTGGTTGCCGTTAAACTGGGTGCGATAGCGAGTGTAGAGATGCGCTTTGGCCTGTATGCTTTTACCGCAGCTGTAGTGCTAACAATGTATATAACGGCAAGAGTGGTAAGTTTGATGGATAGCATGCCCGCGGAGCAGCAAGAGATACACATTAATAAGCAGTAGATAAATACACTTTAGCAGGGGCAATAGTGAGCCCTTATGTTAGCTATTTAGGAAGATAATGTGACAGATAAACAGGCAAGAAAAAAAACGCTTAAAGCTGATAAAGGCCACGACTTTACTAAGAAATATAAAGTGTCAGTATGGGCATCACAACACCCTTATGCAGATGTCCCTGATGATTATTTTGAAGAGACATTCAGTAAAAACAATACCCGAGCGGTGAATACCTGGTCTAAAAACTTTAATCTTAAAAATTTCATGCCTGAAAACTTAGAAACTAATGGTGCTGAAGAGGGGCGAGTTAGTATTGAAGTGGCGGCAGGTGAGTGCTCGTTTTCTACTTCATATATCGAAACCTTGATGAGTAAGGCCAGAAAGAAAAAGCTTGAAGAAGTTAGCTGGATCATCATGTTGTTTGAGGTTGAATATAGCCTCAAAATTTCGGGAGTAGAAAAAGATCAGTATATGACTTTTTTAGGTGCGTTTGATTACGATGATGCAGCAGAGAATGTCTATGACGTCGAAGATTTTGAAGAAGATGAAGAGGGTTACGATCAAGAAGATGCTGAAAACCCTATTGAGCCTAGCTAATACTTGTCAGTAAGAGCGCTCATTGAATACCGCATCACTCGTTGAGGCGATGCGGTTCAAGTTCTACATGTGTAATACGTAGGCTCAGCATAATCACTTTACCTTGGTAGCGGTCCTCACCTGTTGAGGAAAATTCAAATATATAGCGCCGCCATATTCTCAATTGTCCATTGTCATCTCGCTTTAACCAGAGCGCCCTTAAGCTGACACTTTCATCCAATAACTGTAATGACATCTCTTTACAGCGTTTGCGTGCTGCATTGAGTGCAATCTCTTTCACTTGCTGTGCTGACCACCAGTACCATAGGCAAAGGCAAATCAAGGTGAACCAGAACAGATCAGAAAACTCTATAAACATAGCAATAATACTTCAATAGGCTTTTTATCAGTTTGAGGTAAAAGTCTTTGAAAATAAAGGCTGAAAACTGAATCGTTTGATTGTACTGGGGCGTAAGCAAGAGTCTGTGATGCTAGTAGTTGAGTAAAATGCTATGGTATGTTCCAGTAAAAGGTGAAGACATACTGTGGCGTTAAGAGTGAAGGTTGCTATGAAGCGGGGCATGCTAAAAACAATAAATGAATTAACACTGGAAAATACTTATCTTGATTTTCCTGATCATTTTTATCATCGAGTAGACCCTAGCGGATTAAAGAACGCACACCTCATTAGCTTCAATCCTGATGTAGCCACAATACTGGACTTAGACCCATGTTCAGTACAGCCTTCTGATTTAGCGCGTTTCTTTGGTGGCGGAGACGTTTTGCAAGGTAGTGAACCTCTCGCGATGAAGTATGGAGGGCACCAGTTTGGGCAATATAACCCGGACTTAGGTGATGGTCGCGGCTTGTTATTAGGCGAAGTGCTTAACAGTAAAGGTGAGCGTTGGGATCTGCACCTTAAAGGCGCAGGCAAGACCGCTTACTCTCGTTTTGGCGATGGCCGTGCAGTGCTGCGTTCAAGTATCCGTGAATATTTGATTAGTGCTGCAATGCAGGGGCTGGGTATTCCCACAACACAAGCACTGTGCCTTGTCGGTAGTGAAGAGTACACCATGCGTGAAGGGATGGAGCCTTGTGCCAAAGTATTGCGTGTTACCCAATGCCATATTCGCTTTGGGCATTTTGAGCATCTTTATTACACCCAGCAACATGACAGTCTTAAAACGTTAGCTGACTATTGTTTGGATCGCTACTTCCCTACATGTAAAAAACAAGCTGATAATCCAGCCACAGCTTACCTTGCCATGTTTAAAGAGATTCGTGATCGGTCAATCCTGATGGTCGCTAAATGGCAAGTGTACGGTTTTGTTCATGGCGTCATGAATACTGATAACATGTCTATCTTGGGTGAGACTTTTGATTACGGGCCCTATGTATTTATGGATCAGTATCAACCGGATTTTGTCAGTAATCATACCGACCATGAGGGCCGATACGCTTTTAAGCGCCAGCCAGATGTTTTGCTGTGGAATTTGTCTTGTTTAGCACAAGCCTTGTTACCCCTCATTGAGCGTGATGAGCTCGTCGCTGCTTTAGATGAATACAAAGACCTGTATTTAAAAGCGTACACGCAACAAATGCGCCTACGTTTAGGTTGGTTGAGTGAGAAAGAAGATGATGATGTGTTGATTGACCAGCTCATTCGATTAGCAACAGTACAGCGTATTGACCTTAATCGATTCTTACGTGATCTATGTGACTTACAATCGGATAATGATGCAACGCTACACCAGTGCTTGAGTCATTTTAGTAACCCTGTAGCGGCGACTGACTGGCTGCTGGCTTATACACAGCGTTCTGAGCAGGAAGGTATAGATTTTACCAGTCGCCAGCAACAGATGCGCAGCGTAAATCCATGTTATCTATTACGCAGTTATATGCTTGAAGAGGCGATACGTGAGGCTAACAATGGAGATTATCGCTTGGTAAATACCTTACAGAGTGTGGTTCGATATCCTTTTGATACGAAGGATGAATACGCACGTTATGCTGGACAGCCGCCTGAATGGGCCGGAGGTATTAGCCTTAGTTGTTCATCGTAATGGCTCTCATGGTGACTCTCTAAGCTTGAAAGGATACGTAACAAATGGTCTGTTTCATCTTTTATGATGCTGAGATGTTGTTTTAAGTTAATGAAATAAGTTGATTAAACAGTCATTCCATTGGGATAATTGTTTCATTGTGAGTGACTAATAGCGTTTTTGAGGAAAGTTCATGCCATTGCTTGATAGCTTTACTGTTGACCATACCCGTATGCACGCCCCGGCTGTACGTGTGGCTAAATCGATGCAAACACCGAGCGGTGATACTATCACCGTGTTTGATTTACGTTTTTGCTTGCCAAATAAAGAGATTCTCAGTGAGCGCGGTATTCATACGTTGGAGCATCTTTTTGCAGGTTTTATGCGTGACCACCTTAATGGCGATAATGTAGAAATTATCGATATCTCGCCAATGGGATGTCGTACTGGTTTTTACATGAGCTTAATTGGCCAGCCCGATGAGAAAAAAGTAGGTGATGCTTGGTTGGCTGCCATGGATGATGTAGAAAAAGTTCAAGCTCAGAGTGATATTCCAGAGCTAAACGAATATCAGTGTGGAACA
Organism: Neptunomonas japonica DSM 18939; assembly: GCF_000422765.1. Classification (GTDB taxonomy): domain Bacteria; phylum Pseudomonadota; class Gammaproteobacteria; order Pseudomonadales; family Balneatricaceae; genus Neptunomonas; species Neptunomonas japonica. The sequence goes on from NZ_AUGR01000010.1 coordinate 53,167, forward strand.
GAAGCGATGCACTCTCTGGATGAAGCTAAGTTGATTGCTGCTGATATTAAGTCGCGTGGTATTTCAGTTAATAGTAATGACGAGCTGAAACTAGATCCTGAGTTTCTAAAAAGTCATTCTTAAGTAAGTTGTAGTTGTTACATAAAGCCGGGCTTTAACATAAAGCCTGGTTTTTTTGTTGTGTAGGGTTGTTTATTAGTTAGATTGCTTATTAATGACATTACTTGATAGCGTATTACGTTTATCTGCTTGTGACCCCAATATAACAGAACCAATTCCACCACCAACCACTAACACGACCCCTGCAAAAGATAGCCAATCCGGTATTTGATCCCAAAAATACCAGCCCCAAAATCCCGTAAATACCACACCTGTATAGCTCAGCGGTGAAATAACAGACGCTTTCGCATAAACGTAGGCTTGTGTGTATAACCACATGGTTAACCAAATTGATAATCCAATCAGAGCCAAAGGTAATAATGCTTTTGCCGGAATGGGTTGCCAGTTAAGCAATGCTAAAGGCAAACTAGCCGCCGCGGATAGAGCAAAATAGTAAAACAATACGCGGTTTGTTGGCTCAGTACGTGTCAGCATGCGCGTTGTGATTATTGACCCTGCCAATGTGATGGCAGAGCCAAAGCCAACTAAGTGCCAAATATTAAGAACGTTGCCGTCGGGTTTGAGGATGAGCCCAATGCCTAAAAAGCCAATAGCGATAGGAATCCAGCGGACCCAAGCAAAGCTCACTTTATGTATTATCAGCACGAAAAAAGGAACGCATAAAGGTGCTGCGTTACGTAGTAAGGCCGCCTCAACCAGTGGAACGTGTGCGATGGCTAGGTAATATGTATAAAAACATGCCCAGCCACACAGTGCTCGAATAATATGTAAACCGAGCTTGTCTGTTTTGACACCTCGCAGGCCCTTTTGCAAAAGCCAAGGCAGCATAAATACCACGCAAATTGCATACTGTACTGCCACAATGATCTCGATAGTGATTAGTGTAGCGGTGTATTTAATCAAAGCGGCAGCAATACTCATGACCAAGGCTGTTGCTATGGCATAAAAGGCACCAAGGCCAATATTTTCAGTTGGTGATGAGATCAATTGAGAATCCTGACACTTCAACTACAATGGGTGCTTACACACCCGCTGGAAGAGATAAATGGAAGAAATTTCCGCGTTTTTAATACAAAACTGGTTAAACCTCACGGCTCTCACGTGGTTCTTACTCTGTTTTCGTGGCTATATGTATTATGCCAAAAGTAAGAGTTTCACAACGCCGTGTTTGGCTAGTGTTTTACATCTGTATCGTCAAGAATGGATGCTGCGCTTAATGGAGCGCGACGTTCGTATTGCTGATACATCAGTCATTGCTAACCTTGAACGTAGTGTATCCTTTTTTGCTTCAACTACCATGCTGATTTTAGCCGGTTTAATGACAGTGTTGGGCTCAACTGAAAAAGCGATAGGTTTAGTGGCCGATATTCCTTTTGCTGTTCTGGCAACGAGACAAGAGTGGGAACTTAAAATCCTGTTATTAATTGTGCTTTTTGTCTATGCATTCTTTAAATTTACATGGAGCTTACGCCAATACGGTTTTGCTTCGGTCATGATTGGTGGGGCACCTTCCCCAGAAGAAAATGCCTCTCAGCAGATAAAGCAAGCTACTGCTGAGCGAATAGCAAAGATGACCTCTAAGGCGGCGAACAATTTTAATACGGGTCTGAGAACATTTTACTTTAGTCAGGCCGTTTTGGGCTGGTTTATCAATCCGATACTCTTTATGGGCCTAGCTACCTTCATCGCTTATATACTCTACCGTCGTGAGTTTAACTCATCTACCTTGCATATATTAATGATGTCGTCAGAGACTGAGAATAAGTTATGAGCGAGAAAATTTTGGGTAAATGCCGGCGTTTTCTTGGTTCTTTAGCGCATATGCGTAAGCTGCAAATGCAGGTAATAAAAGCAGATGAAAAAAGTGTCACGGTTGTTCTACCGGTGCAGGATCAACTGCTGAGTTCTGAGTTAGATACTTATATGCATGGAGGTGTTTTAACAACACTGGTGGACACCGCGACGAGCTTATCAACGATTCCGGCATTAAAAGAGTACGAGTTATGCCCAACGTTGGACTTAAGAATCGATTACATGTCGGCCCCAGTAACTAGCCAGCCGATGTATGCACATGCCGAATGCTATCGTGTCACCCGCAATGTGTTATTTACACGTGCGACTGTGTATCAGGAAAACCCGAGTAAACCCGTCGCGTATGCTATTTCTACCTTTATGCGTCCTGGTGCTGGTAATACTGATCTTGCTTTTAAGGCGCTCGTTGATGGCGTAGAGGAGACGGTTTAATGGACCTGTTACAGCAACGAGTCAACCAAGCGCATGCGAGTGGCGATTATCAGCCTGTCATTGATCTTATTCCTTATGCCGGTGTTTTAGGTGTGCAGTGTGAGCGTTTTGGTGAAGAGATGATTTTTCGCTTACCGCGCAACGTGGATAATATCGGCAATCCAACTATCCCTGCGATTCATGGAGGAGTGATAGCTTCTTTTATGGAATTGACTGCTGCCTTTCAGTTGACGCTTCAGTTAGAACACCCAGCGCTTGCAAAAATCATAGATTTTTCGGTCGATTATATGCGTGCAGGATTAGATAGAGATACTTTTGCTATGTGTACTGTGGAGCGACAGGGGCGCCGGGTTGCCAATTGCTCAATCATTGCCTGGCAAGAGCGTAAAAGCCAACCGATTGCGTCTGCACGCGGGCACTTCTTACTCGATTCATTCTCATCGCTGACATAATCTAAAAAATACCCTTGAAAAGAGAAACAGTGCCCCCATCTCTCAGGAAGTGAAAAAATCATTTTTCTAAGAGAATAAGGTACTGTATTTATGAGCACAGAAACGCAGAAAGAAACACTTGGTTTTCAGACGGAAGTAAAACAACTCCTCAATCTGATGATCCATTCTTTGTACTCTAACAAAGAGATCTTCCTGCGCGAGCTGATCTCCAATGCATCAGACGCGGCTGAAAAATTACGTTTTAAAGCGCTTTCTAATGGCGATTTATACGAAAATGACGGAGACCTTAAAGTCACTGTTAGTTTCGATCCAGAAGCAAAAACCGTCACAATCGAAGATAACGGCGTGGGCATGAGCCGCGATGACGTTGTTGAACACCTAGGTACGATTGCTAAATCGGGTACAGCGAGCTTTTTAGGCCAGCTAACCGGTGACCAAGCGCAAGATAGCCAGTTAATCGGCCAGTTTGGTGTAGGTTTCTACTCTGCATTTATTGTTGCTGAGCAAGTAGATGTTTATACGCGTGCTGCCGGCGCTCCTAGTGCTGAAGGTGTTCATTGGAACTCTGCTGGTGAAGGTGAGTTCAGTATTGCGACGATTGATAAAGCAACGCGCGGTACACAAATCGTCTTGCATTTGAAAGAAGGCGAAGAAGAGTTTGCTGATGGTTCGCGTTTGCGTAATCTTGTACGTAAATATTCAGACCATATCGCTATGCCAGTCATGATGATGCAAGAAGCACCACTAGGTGAAGAAAGCACTGCAGATGAGGCCGCTGAAGGTGAAGAGAAAGAAGTAGCTGTGCTAGAACTGGAAACAGTCAACAGCGCTACCGCTTTATGGACGTTGAACAAAGGCGATATTTCTGAAGAAGAGTACAACGAATTCTATAAGCATATTTCACATGACTTTGGTAACCCGCTAACGGTAGGCCATAACCGTGTAGAAGGTAATCTAGAATACACTAGCTTGTTGTATGTGCCAGAAACTGCACCTTACGACTTGTGGAACCGTGATGCACCACGCGGTCTAAAATTATACATCCAGCGCGTTTTCGTAATGGATCAGGCCGACTCTTTCCTACCGTTGTACTTGCGCTTTATTAAAGGTGTGGTTGATTCAAATAACCTATCACTGAACGTATCTCGTGAAATTCTACAGAAAGATCCAAACGTTGATAAGTTGCGCTCAGCACTGACAAAACGCGTATTGGATATGCTTACTAAGCTGGCTAAAAATGAGCCAGAAAAATATGCTACTTTCTGGAAAGCGTTTGGTAGCGTAATCAAAGAAGGGCCAGCTGAAGATTACACTAACCGTGAAAAAATCATGAAGCTGTTGCGTTTTGCATCCACTAATACAGACAGTGATGAGCCAACAACATCTCTGGATGAATACATTAGCCGCATGCAAGAAGGCCAGACTAAGATCTACTACGTGGTCGCAGAAAACTACAACACCGCTAAAAACAGTCCTCACTTAGAGATCTTCCGCAAGAAAGGTATCGAAGTATTATTGATGACTGAACGTGTTGATGAGTGGATGATGAGCCACTTGTTCGACTTCGATGGTAAGTCTCTACAGGATGTCACCAAGGGTGAACTAGAGCTGGGCGAAACTGAAACCGAAGAAGATAAAAAAGCTCAGGAAGAAGCCGCTAAAGAAGCTGAAGGCCTAGTTGAGCGCCTGAAAGAGCGTCTTAAAGAGAAGGTGTCTGATGTACGTGTTACGCATCGTTTAACTGACTCTCCAGCATGTTTAGTATTGAATGCTTACGACATGGGTGCTCAAATGCGCCAGATTATGGAAGCTGCAGGTCAAGCGGTTCCAGATTCTAAGCCAGTATTTGAAGTAAACCCAGAGCATCCCTTGATTCAAAAATTGGATCAAGAACCTGATGAAGATCGTTTTGGTGAATTGGCATTGATCATCTTTGATCAAGCAGATTTAGCAGCAGGTGGGCATTTGTCTGACCCTGCAGCCTATGTTGCGCGTCTGAATAAGCTATTACTGGAACTAAGCCAGTAAATTTCAGGTGAGTATTTAAAAGCGGGCTTTTGCCCGCTTTTTTGTGCCTGAAAGTCGCATGAACCTCATGTTGAATGAAAGCTGCCGAGAAGCTCAATGGCAGTGTTAGGTTATTCTTTATGACTAATGAGAGTAATCGATTGGTAGCGCGGCTTTTTAATCGTTAGCAAATATGCTTCAATCATTCGCTTCAATTCATGTTTACTTTTATTGTATTGCTGCTCTGCAGGCAGCTGTATGCCGATGTAACACAAACTGACGATACTAAAATGAAAAAATTGATAATGTGTGCAGGCTTATTGTTATTGCCTATGTTGGGTAATGCTCAAGAACAGCGCTCTGATGATTATGTGGAGTATCGCCAAGCGGCTTTTAATGCGATGGGCTGGCACTTTAAAAAAATGGGCGCCATGATTCAGGGTCGAATCCCTTATGATGCTGCAGAGTTTAAACGCCGTGCGACGGCTGTTTCTGTCTTATCTAAACTGCCTGGCGAAGGTTTTGCGGCTGAAACAGAAAATACAGAACTTCCAACGCGCCTGAAATCTGAAATGTGGTATCAGAAAGAGCGTTTTGATAAGTATATGCAGAATTTAATAAAGGCAACGGCTGAGCTGGCATCAAAAGCAGGGGTTGAAGACAAAAATGACCTCAGGTCTACTTACGGGAACACCGCTAGACAGTGCAAAAGCTGCCACGATCGTTTTCGCGAAAGCAGCTGATTTGCTAATGAGTCGTCAGTTTTAGAGAGCTCGTATTAATGTAAACGCTGCTGTTAAAAGCGCGTTTTTATATATAATTCTTCAACCTTGCTGCGTGCCCAAGGTGTTTTTCGCAGGAATTTCAAACTTGATTTGATGCTCGGATCGCTCTGAAAACAACGAATGTTGATCAGTTGTCCGAGTTGTTCCCACCCATAATGTGCTTCCAAAGCGGTAACTATTTTCTCAAGAGACAATCCGTGTAGTGGGTTGTTCTTTTGAATATCATTTTCTTGATCACTCATTGATAACGTGTGTCCTAGGCGAATGGTTTTATCACAAAAATTTCATTTAAAACTTTCCAGCAATAGGCTTATTGGTAGAGAGTTGACGCCGATTATACGCAATTGGATAAGCGATTGCTGCCTATCTTGCATGAACCCGCTTAGCTTAGTCGCTAGGTTTAACCTGTCGTAAATGGGTTATGTCTCGGCGTCACCAGTCATGGCACTTATCAGTGTGGCCGCTATTATCAGGTCCTTAACCCTTTTTACCAGAAGCCTAGGTTATTTTTGATCTGAGACGTCATACTCAGAGAACCTCACCCAGGGATTACGGGCTTCTGGCTTTTCTATTATATTTATCGAGACTGCTTTGTGAATTAAGACTTCAATAAAGCTTAGGTAACGAGTGATGTGTAGCTTAGTGAGTCTTTGACCCATTTATTCGAGCTTCTTGATAGCGTAATGTAGGTTTATTAACGGTGTGGCTTGGGTTTAGCAATGAGTGAGTCGAGTATTGATAATCAAGGCGATAGTGCCTTCATAACGAAAAAAATTGGGTTTATGTTACTCAATAATTTCACGATGATATCACTAGCCTCCGCTGTTGAGCCTTTGCGTATGGCTAACCAGTTGAGTGGGGAGACGCTGTATGAGTGGTTTACTCTTACAGAAGAAGGCCTACCGGTTAGTGCAAGCGATGGCATTCGGATAACACCTGATTCCAGCCTATTTAATGCGGCATCATTGGATACAATTATTGTAGCCGGTGGGCTTAATGTTACGCGTGCCTTTACAAAAATTCAGCTCAATTGGCTTAAGGTGCAGGGTCGTAAAGGTTGTCGCTTAGGGGCTATTTGTACCGGTGCCTATGTTCTTGCAGAAGCTGGGTTGTTAGATGGTTATGATTGTAGCGCTCATTGGGAGTATATTGCCGCGTTACAAGAAGCTTTTCCTCGAGTCAGTTGTTCTAATCGCCTTTTTAGTATTGACCGTGACCGCATGACCTCCACGGGAGGAACAGCGCCGCTTGATATGATGCTGCATATGATCAAGCAAGAACATGGAACATTGCTATGTACAGCGATTTCAGAAATGTTCATCTGCGACCGTATTCGCAGCGAAACAGATAAGCAAAAGGTCCCGTTACAGTATGTTTCCGGCACGACGCAGCCTAAGTTGGTTGAAGTAGTGGGGCTGATGGAAGCCAACTTGGAAGAGCTAATTGATATGGATGAGCTGGCGCATTATGCGGGCCTTTCTAGGCGTCAATTAGAGCGATTGTTTTTAAAATACTTACAATGCTCCCCTTCAAAGTACTATCTGAAATTGCGCTTACTACGGGCACGCCAATTACTAAAACAAAGTAACTTACCCATTATTGAAGTCTCTACTGCGTGTGGGTTTGTTTCTACTCCTCATTTTAGTAAATGCTACCGAGAGCAGATGGGGGTTCCTCCGAGTGAAGAGCGCTCAGGTAATTCGCGTGCTAAAAGCGTGAAGCAAAATGTGCCGCCCACAATAGCGCAAGTTCCTCAAGAAGAGCTGCCGCAAAGACGGCAGCTAAGAGTGCAAGACAGTGAGTTATCGGGTGCCCACCAAGAAGAGTCTGGCTCTCCCTCAGAGAACAGGAAAAATAGTCCTCAGCAGGAAGGAAAACGCGATTCAACGGCGAGTGATGCATTAGCGCAAGCGCGCTCGGAATCAACTTTTGGTAGTGTTCGCATTAAAAAATAACTAAGTCTGCTCGGACTTAGTTGTATCTCGTTCTCATCTATCCAGAATCCAGCTGCATTTATTTCACAACAAATCACAAGTGACGGTTTTGGTAACAAGAGAGTCGCTTCCAGCGTCTTGATGATCCCCATGAAATTTTACACTGGCCTGAATGTTGGGGAGATTGATGTATTCGGTCTGTCCCTCACTTCAGCAAACGTATCTGTTGAGGTGTTATTGAATCAGGGCTGAGTAATAAGCGAAAAGCCCGGGATAGAAGGATAGAAAAAATGAACGCTGCTGAACTGCACCAAGACGCCATTGTTATTGATGGTCTGATCTGCGCGAAATGGAATCGTGAGCTTTTTGAAGACATGTCAAAAGGTGGGCTGACTGCTGCCAACTGTACTGTTTCCTTCTGGGAGAATTTCCAGAATACGGTGAATAATGTTGTTGAGATGAACCAGCTAATTGAGGCCAGCAGTGATCTGCTTCTTAAAGTGCACACCACTGCTGATATTCATCGCGCTAAACAGGAAGGCAAAACCGGCGTCATGATGGGCTTTCAGAATGCTAATGCCTATGAAGACCAGATTGGCTATGTGCAGGTATTCAAAGACCTCGGCGTTGGTATCGTTCAGATGTGTTACAACACGCAGAATTTGGTAGGCACTGGCTGCTACGAACGCGATGGTGGCTTGTCTGGTTTTGGTCGTGAAATTGTTGCTGAAATGAATCGTGTTGGCGTCTTGTGTGATCTATCTCACGTGGGTGCTAAGACCTCTGAAGAAGTTATCCTCGAATCGAAGAAGCGTGTTGCGTATTCACACTGTCTACCTACCGGCTTAAAAGATCATCCTCGTAATAAGTCAGATGCTGAACTGAAGTTTATAGCAGATCACGGTGGTTTTGTTGGCGTCACCATGTTCGCACCTTTCTTGAAAAACGGTATTGACTCAACTATCGAAGATTACGTAGAAGCGATTGAGTATATCTACAATATTGTCGGTGAAGACAGCATTGGTATCGGTACGGACTTTACTCAAGGTCAAGACCAGAACTTTTTTGAATATCTGACTCACGATAAAGGCTATGCGCGCCGTTTGACGCGTTTCGGCAAGATTATCAACCCAGAAGGCATTCGCACGGTTGGTGAGTTCCCTAACCTGACCGAAGCATTGTTGCGTCGTGGTTTCTCCGAAACACAGGTGCGCAAAATTATGGGCGAAAACTGGGTCACGCTTCTCAAGGATGTTTGGGGCGCTTGATCACCTACATACTGACGCTGCACTGCTTGGCGATGTGGCGCTAGCATTAAGAATTAGCACAAAGAATTAAAACAAAAAGAATTTTGAGGTTAGAAGAAATGAGCGTACACGCACCAGAAATGCCAATTGATGTTAATGATGAAACCGGAGTATGGACGACTGATGCGCTGCCGATGTTATATGTGCCGCGTCACTTCTTTGTGAACAATCATATGGGTATTGAGGAAGAGATCGGTGCTGAGAAATACGCCGATATTCTCTATAAAGCAGGCTATAAATCAGCTCATTACTGGTGCGAGAAAGAAGCAGCTGAACACGGTATGTCTGGTGCTGATGTATTCGAGCACTACATGAAGCGTTTATCGCAACGTGGTTGGGGCTTCTTTATTACTGAAGAACTCGATCTTGAAAAAGGTACCGCCAAAGTACGCTTGGAAAACTCTGCTTTTGTTTATCAGTACGGAAAAGTGAATCGTAAAGTTGACTATATGTTTACGGGATGGTTTGCCGGAGCAATGGATCAGATCGCAGAAAGCTTAGGTTATGAAGTGCGCACTAAAGCCGTTCAGACTCAGTGTGCTGCAGAAGAAGGCTGTGATGTCGGGTACTTTGAAGTAGCGCCATTATAACAAGCGATGAAAGGGTGTTGAAAACACCACGAATGTTTTCAATTGTCTTTTAAGTTTTAAAAGAGTTAACGCAGCCAAGAACCGTCTGCGCCAATAATAAAATCGAAACGGGTCATCAGGCTAATAATTTCTGCTCTGTGTGACCTGTCAATCTGTAAAGGTGGGGTACGATCATGTCCCAGTTTGATATCCTGTTTGAACCGCTAAAAATTAATAACCTGACTATTCGTAACCGTATAGTGAGTACTGCGCACGCCGAAGTTTATGCAACGGATGGCGGAATGACGACTGAACGCTATGTTAAGTATTACGAAGAGAAAGCCAAAGGTGGTTGTGGCTTGTCGATCTGTGGTGGTTCCAGTGTGGTATCGATAGATAGCCCGCAAAGCTGGTGGAGCTCAGTTAACCTGTCGACTGATCGTATTATTCCTCATTTTCAAAATCTTGCTGATGCGGTGCATAAGCATGGCGGTAAGATTATGATTCAGATTACCCACATGGGACGTCGCTCCCGTTGGGATGGTGGTGATTGGCCGAACCTGATGTCGCCATCGGGTATTCGTGAGCCTGTTCATCGCGCTACATGTAAAACCATTGAAGAAGAAGATATCTGGCGCATTATTGGTGATTTTGCGCAAGCCGCTCGTCGTGCCAAAGAAGGTGGCTTAGATGGTGTTGAGTTATCTGCCGTACATCAGCATATGATCGATCAGTTTTGGTCACCGCGTGTAAATAAGCGTACCGACCAATGGGGCGGTAGTTTAGAAAACCGTATGCGCTTTGGTATTGAAGTACTAAAAGCTGTACGTGAAGAAGTAGGCCGTGACTTTGTTGTTGGTATTCGTATGTGCGGTGATGAATTCCATCCAGATGGCCTTAGCCACGAAGACCTTAAACAGATTGCTAAGTACTACAATGATACCGGTTTGCTAGATTTCTTCGGTGTAGTGGGTTCTGGTTGTGATACCCATAATACGCTGGCAAACGTTATTCCTAATATGAGCTACCCACCTGAGCCATTCCTGCATCTTGCTGCTGGTATTAAAGAAGTAGTAGATGTGCCGGTTATTCACGCGCAGAACATCAAAGACCCAAACCAGGCTAAACGTATACTGGAAGCGGGATATGTTGATTTTGTGGGTATGACGCGTGCGCATATTGCTGACCCGCATATCATTGCAAAAATAAAGAACGATCAAGTCGATCAGATTCGCCAATGTGTCGGTGCTAACTATTGTATCGACCGCCAATATATGGGTCTGGATGTTCTGTGTATTCAAAATGCTGCTACCTCGCGTGAGCATATGGGGATGCCGCACATCATCGAGAAAACCACCGGTGTTAAGCGTAAAGTTGTGATTGTTGGTGGTGGTCCTGGTGGCCTAGAAGCTGCACGTGTCGCTGCTGAACGTGGCCATGATGTGACGCTTATTGAAAAACAGGAAGAGCTGGGTGGTCAGGTTGTTATTGCTGCAAAAGCGCCACAACGTGATCAGATGGCAGGTATTACTCGGTGGCTAGCAATGGAAGTAGAGCGCTTAGGTGTTGATGTTCGATTAGGAACCAGTGCTGATACCGATCTTATCCATGAGCTAAAACCCGATGTGTGTATTTTGGCAACCGGTGGCCGTCCGTTTATTGATCAAGAAGCAGGATGGGGTGCAGAAGAAGGGCTGTGCGTTTCTAGCTGGGATATTCTAATGGGCAAGGTAGAGCCTGGTAAAAATGTGCTGATCTACGACACCATTTGTGAATTCTCCGGTATGTCGGCAGCAGACTATCTTGCGTCAAAAGGCTCATTAGTTGAGTTAGTCACTGATGATATCAAGCCAGGTGTCGGTATTGGTGGCACCACATTCCCAACTTACTACCGTAACTTGTACGAAAAAGAGGTCGTTATGACTTCTGACATGCTGCTCATGAGTGTTTACTGCGAAGGTGACAACCTAGTGGCCGTACTAGAGAACGAGTATACCGGTCAGAAAGAGGAGCGTGTGGTCGATCAGGTTGTCGTTGAGAATGGCATCCGTCCAAACGAAGAGTTGTATTACGCGCTGAAGCAAGATTCATGTAACAAGGGGCAGCTGGATAACGAAGCACTGTTTGATGCTGCACCACAGCCTGTTTTAGCTCTCTCTGCTGAAGAGAAGCATGGCAATATGATTCTGTGGCGCTTGGGTGATTGTGTCTCGCAACGTAATGCTCATGCAGCAATTTATGATGCGTTACGCCTGTGCAAGGATCTCTGATCAGAGCTATTGCACTTGATAGTGCTTAGTACTTAATAGCCGGCTCGTGGTGCTTTATGCACCGCTCGTCGATACGTGCTTTGCACTATTTGCGTTCATCACGCTTTGAGCGTGGTCTGCTAACAGACGTATTTAAACGATAGCTTCCAAACCGGAGCTGATAAAAATAACAGGGTAGATTTCACTGCCCATCCACCTGTTTGATGAGGGTGAATTATGACTTTTGAGTGGTTACACCCCTTTCTTATCGCGACGGCGTTATTGCTCGCCGCGGTGGGTGCTGTACGCCGAGTGAACCTGTGGCGAGCTGGGCAGCCTGAATCAGTAGATTTTGTTGCTGGTTTAATGGCGATGCCTGGTCGTTATCTACATGATCTGCACGATATTGTAGAGCGCGACAAGTATATGTCTAAAACGCATGCGGCCACTGGCGGCGGTTTTGTGCTGTCGTTGTTGTTGGTTATTTTAGTCCATTTATTTGGGGTTCAGAGCCAAATTTTAGCCTGGGCGCTGCTTGCCTCTTTAGCATTGATGTTTATCGGTGCTGTTTTTGTCTTTAAACGTCGTTTGAATCCGCCGAGCCGCTTATCAAAAGGCCCGTGGATGCGCCTACCTAAAAGTTTACTTGCCTTCTCTAGTGCCTTTTTTATTCTTACATTGCCGATGGCAGGTGTTTTACCTGAAGTTGCGGGTGGCTTGCTACTGACAATTGTTCTAAGCATTTTTATTGCTATGGGGTTGTCTGAGATGTTGCTTGGAATGACGTGGGGTGGGCCGATGAAGCACGCCTTTGCGGGAGCGCTTCACCTAGCATTTCATCGTCGTCCCGAACGCTTTGGTGGCGGACGCTCAACTGGGCTTAAGCCGGTAGCGCTGGATCAGCGAGTATTGGGCGTACAAAAGCCTGAAGATTTCAAATGGAATCAGCTATTAGGGTTTGATGCTTGTGTGCAGTGCGGTAAATGTGAGGCCGTATGCCCAGCGTTTGCAGCCGGACAGCCGCTAAATCCTAAAAAATTAATTCAAGATATGGTTGTCGGTATGGCGGGTGGCAGTGATGCTCGCTACGCCGGAAGCCCCTATCCAGGTAAAGAGGTTGGGCAAGCTAATGGAGGCCCATTATTAACTATTACAGAAGGCTTAATTGATCCAGACACCTTGTGGTCTTGTACTACTTGCCGTGCTTGTGTTGAAGAGTGCCCGATGATGATTGAGCATGTTGATGCGATTGTTGATATGCGCCGTTTTCTTACCATGGAAACGGGCAGCACGCCTAATAAGGGTGCTCAAGTGCTGGATAACCTCATAGCAACAGATAACCCTAACGGCAACGCACCAGCGAGCCGTACCAATTGGGCTGCTGATCAAAATTTGCCACTATTACGAGATCTTAAAGAAACGGATGTTGTTTTTTGGGTCTCTGATGGTGCCTTTGATATGCGTAGCCAGCGTATTTTACGCGCGTTCGTAAGCTTGCTTAAAGCCGCTAATGTGGACTTTGCCGTACTGGGTGATGAGGAATTAGACAGCGGTGACGTCGCACGACGTTTAGGTGACGATGCCACTTTTCAAAGTCTCGCTAAGCGTAATATTGCAGCCTTAAGCCAATATAAATTTAAACGTATCGTGACCACCGACCCTCATGCTTATCATTGCTTACGTAATGAATACGCTGATTTTGCTGACGGCTTATTCGACAATATTGAAGTCTTACATCACACCACTTATCTAAATGAACTAGTGCAAGCGGGTAAACTTAAGTTGAGCCGCTTCAAAGGTGGAAAGGTCACTTATCATGACCCTTGTTACCTAGGACGTTATAACGGCGAATACGAAGCTCCACGTGAGTTATTACGATCACTGGGTATTGAGATTGCCGAGATGGAACGTTCAGGATTTCGTTCACGTTGCTGTGGCGGTGGTGGCGGTGCTCCGATTACTGATATACCGGGAGAGCGTCGTATTGCCGATATGCGTATGGAAGACGTACAAACAACAGGTGCAGAATTGATAGCCGTCGGTTGTCAGCAATGTACAGCCATGCTCGAAGGTGTGGTTGAGCCGCGTCCTCAAGTAAAAGATATCGCTGAGATTTTGGCTGGTGTATTACTTGAAGATGAGGCAGAGAATAACGTGGAAAGTCAGCTTGAGGAGGCGTTCTGATGTCTGATTCTGACTATTCGGATATTCTTCGTAGAGACCCGCGCGGCGAAAGAATCGCACGTAACCGTTTACACCCACTGCATAGCACTGTTGCTATGCAGGTAGGTGAAATGCGTGGGCCTTCTGGTTTGTTACGCAAGAACCCTCATTCAGTGGGCTTCATTGGCCCGAATGGCATTAAACGTATCGATAGGCTCAAAGGTAATGCGGTTGCCATGTCTGGCCGGCGTAATGCACAAAGTAGCCAAGAGGTGTTACTGCCATTGCATCAAGTCCGTGAACCCGCTTTCACGATTGTTGTGGTGCCTGACATGGTCGGTGGCCGATTGACTGCGCATGATAAAGATATTCTAGGGCAAGCACATCAACTGGCTCGATCGATGGAAAACGACAGTACAGGGCTTGGCGCTGTCATGGCGGTTGTCTTTGGGTCTAGTAAAGAAGATAGTTTTGATAAGGCCGGTGTTGATCGCTTGTTATTACTTGATGGCAGTGAATATGAAGGTTACTGCCCTGAGCAACAAGTCACTGCACTAGAGCAAGTAGAAGCACGTATTAAACCTCAGTACTGGTTGTTCCCTGATAGTGTCCATGGCGGCACTGATTTAGGGTCGCGTTTGGCTGCACGTTTGGGAGAGAGACCCGCTACACAAGCGTGGCAGGTGAATACTGAAACGACCATCTGCCGTGGCGCAAGTGGTTCAATAGATATAACGCGCGATACGCCTCGTTTACTGATGTTGGCACAAGAGTGTGCTAATCCTATTGATGAAACCCGACATGAAGCGCTACCGGTTGAGTGGGCACCCGTTCAGTCGGTGTTACCAGAGTTGCATGATCTAGGGCAAGTGGCGGTTGATCCTAATGCTATTCCGTTAGCTGAAGCCGAGTTCATTTTGGCGGCAGGTAACGGCATTACAAATTGGGATCAATTTCATGCCACAGCGAAAGCACTTGGAGCAACGGAAGGTGCAAGCCGTGTAGCCGTAGATGATGGCAATATGCCACGTTTTCGCCAAGTAGGTGCCTCAGGAACATGGGTGACTGCACGCGTATACTTAGCGGTAGGTATTTCGGGTGCAATACAGCATATGCAAGGGATTGGTCAGTGTGACAAGGTTGTCACGATCAATACCGATGCAGGTTGTGACATGGTAAAACGTGCTGACTTAAGCACGATTGGGGATGCTGAAAAAGTCTTAGATGAGCTAGTAAACCTGGTTGCTACACATCGCCAACAAGCTTCGCATAATCACAGCGCTGAAAAAGAGGGAGCCAAAGATGCTGCTTGATGCTAATACCTCGATGGATTTAAAAATAGTCTCATTAATTTCTGTGGGCAAGCACCCTACGTCAGGGCGGGCCCGTCGTGCAGAGCAGGATGGCAGAGCCGTTGAGTTGGGTTTATCCGTGGCTGAAGCAGGGCGCGGAAAACAAAACCTAACAGTATTGCATGCAGGGGACTCTCAACAATCTGCATTGCGTAGTTATGCGGGGATGGGGCTAGAGTCTGTACGAGTAATACAGCTACGTGAGAGCGCTGATGCAGTTAGTCCCTTGACTGAATACTTACGTAAGCATGCGCCTGATATTATATTAACGGGTGTACGTGCCGAAAGTGGTGAATCTTCAGGAATGGTGCCTTATTTATTGGCTGAAAAGTTGGGCTGGCCGGTGGTGCCGCGTATCGCCAATATAGTATCCATTAAAGAGGGTGTGGCCGAAGTACTGCAGGCTCTACCACGAGGACAGCGCCGAGCCTTGACGGTGCGTTTGCCGTTTATTGCCAGTGTTGATAATGCCGCAGCAGAACCACGCCAAAGTGCATTTGGTCCTGCTAGCCGTGCATTAATAGAGCAACAACAGGCTAGCAGTGATGCGGACGCTGTGCGAAGTGAATGGAGCGAGTTACCCGCGCGTAAGCGACCTAAGCGGCTAAAAGTTGTTAAGGCAAAAACGGCAGCTGATCGTTTTAAAGCAGCAACGGCAAAACCGCAGGGTAGTGGAGGAAAAGTTTTAAAAGATGAACCAGTAACTGAACAAGCGCAGGCTATATTTGACCTTTTATTGGAAGAAGGCGTGTTGCGTTAATCGTCTTTACTGATAATTAGCGATCACTTATGGTCGCTAAAAAGTCATTATATAGTTATATTTGCTCACAAAATTTACAATATTATGTGTGGGCCTTGTCAAAAAGCGTCAATCCAATGTTGAGATCTGTCGTAAATTGCAACACTACGCTGCAGAACTCTTCGTAAGATAGATGCGAACACAAAGCCATCACTGAATGGCACATAATAAAAAAAAGCGGAGTAGTACTATGAACGAAAGCACTCGAAGTGCCGCAGAGTATGCGGACAAAGGGGCTGAATACACCTCTGATTACAAAGCAGGACAAGATAATGTGAAGATTATAGGTATGGATGTTCATAATCCGGTGTTTGGGACCAGCGCATTTATCATTCTGTTATTTATCGTTTTGGCCCTTGTTTTTCCGGCTGACGCAAAAGAAACATTGGTTGGGGCGCGCACCTGGTCAATTGAAACTTTTGACTGGTTATTTATGATCGGAGGGAACGTCTTTGTTCTATTCTGTTTAGCGTTGATCTTTTTGCCTGTCGGTAAAATTAGACTAGGCGGAACTACGGCAAAACCTGAGTTTAGCCGTATCTCTTGGCTTTCTATGCTGTTTGCTGCTGGTATGGGAATAGGCTTGATGTTCTGGAGTGTTGCAGAGCCAGTAGCTTATTATACCGACTGGTATGGTACTCCACTTAACGCTGCTGCTAATACGCCAGAAGGTGCTTCTGCGGCAATGGGCGCCACTATGTTCCATTGGGGATTACACCCATGGGCAATTTACGGCGTTGTTGCTTTAGCGCTGGCATTTTTTACTTATAACAAAGGTTTACCTTTAACTATTCGTTCAGCGTTCTACCCTTTGCTAGGCGAAAGAGTCTGGGGGCCGATTGGTCATGTGATCGACATTGTTGCCGTACTTGCAACAATTTTTGGTTTGGCTACATCACTTGGCTTGGGAGCGTCGCAGGCAGCAGGTGGTCTTAACTTTTTGTTTGATATTGATAATACGGTTGCTGTACAGATAACCATTATCGCGGTGGTAACTGCGATTACTATCTTCTCTGTAATGCGCGGGCTCGAAGGCGGTGTAAAGCTGTTGAGTAATGTCAACATGATGATTGCTGCTGTGTTGTTACTGTTTGTAATTATCACAGCCTCTTTTAGCAACTTCGTCGGTAACTTTGCTGGTGTACTAACAAGTTATGCAGAAAACATCATTCCATTGAGTAACTGGGTTGGTCGTGAAGATGAAACTTGGTACCACGGTTGGACTGTTTTCTATTGGGCTTGGTGGGTTTCTTGGTCTCCATTTGTCGGTATGTTTATCGCACGTGTGTCTAAAGGGCGTACGGTACGTGAATTTATGATAGCTGTACTGCTTATTCCAACTCTAGTATCTGCTGTGTGGATGGCTGCGTTCGGTGGAAGTGCTCTGGATCAGATCCAGAACAATGTAGGTGAGCTAACGAAAGGTGTGGGAGATGTATCTCTAGCCATGTTCCATATGCTGGAAAACTTGCCTCTTGCTGAAATATCTTCATTCTTGGCAATTGTCCTCGTATTGGTGTTCTTTATTACCTCTTCAGATTCAGGGTCATTGGTAATTGATTCTATTACTGCCGGCGGTAAGGTTGACTCTCCAGTACAACAGCGTGTTTTTTGGGCTGTATTAGAAGGTTTAATTGCTGCTGTATTGCTATACGGCGGTGGTGCTGAAGCACTTACCGCACTGCAGGCTGGTGCGATTACTGTGGGCTTACCGTTCACGATTATCTTGCTATTTATGTGTGTTAGCTTGTATAAAGGTTTGAAGAGCGAAGTGTATTAATTAACATGTAATTGATACGATTTTGCACCTCACTAAAAGCCGGCATTTTTGCCGGCTTTTTATGTATTAAAGCGTAATGTTAAAAGTGTGAAGGATATTTTGTATGATGATTGCTGAGCTGGTTGATCAAGATGATTTTTATCAGTTATTACAATCTGCTGGCATCCCTCTTGAAAGTCACTGGACATCAGAGCAGTGTGCACTGATGGCATTGGAGTGGCGCCGTGATGATCAGCGCAATGCTCAAATGGCTGCTGAGTTTGATCGAGTCATAGGTGAGCTAAAACACAAAGAGCAGTTGTTGTTACCTGAAGTAAAAGCTGCGCTGCAAATACTTGTATAGCCTATAGTGATTAAGTAACTATTTTAAATTAGAGAGCTTTGCACGTGCGAACAACCCTTGTGGCACTTATACCCCTCTTTATCAGCTGCTTTATTCTGCTGTTAGGCAACGGTTTAATTAATGTCCTGATACCCGTAAGAATGGGGTTAGACGGTATGGATACCAATACTATTGGTACGGTATTGTCTCTGTATTTTGTAGGCATGTTGCTAGGGGCTATCTACAGTAAAAATCTTATTAAGCGTGCTGCACATATCCGTGTGTTTGCCGGGTGTGTTTCACTTGGCGCTGTCAGCATACTCATTTGTAGCTTGTTCTCAGATCCCATACTTTGGGGAGGGATGAGAATTGTTATAGGTTTTTGTAATGCCTGCGCCTTTACGGCTATGGAAAGCTGGTTGAGTGAAAGCTCCACTAAAGAGACGCGAGGCAAGGTGCTGGCCGCTTATACTGCTGTTGTTTTAAGTGGCTTGTTTTTTGGGCAGTTCTTTATGAACATCGCAAGCCCAGAAGATTCTACATTATTCGTATTCAGTGGAATATTGCTTTGTGCGGCGGTTATTCCTATGGTGCTAAGCCGTAATAGCGGGCCTGCGATATCGGAAGTAAGCTCGATGTCACTACTCGCATTGTATAAAATTTCTCCACTTGGCGTCGTTAGTTGCTTGGTTTCCGGAGTGATTTATTCTGCTACATTTAACCTGTTACCTGTGTTTGCTAAAGACTATGGCATTGTTGATTTTCAATTGTCGCTTTATGTTGGGGCCGCTATTTTGGGCGCTTTTTTACTGCAGTTTCCTGTTGGGTATTTATCAGACCGGTTTGACCGGCGTACAGTGCTAGCTATTATTTTGTTTATTTCAGCCATTGCTGACTTTTCGGTTCCAGTGCTCGCGTCTCAGGATATTTTATGGGCGGTGTTTTTAGGTACAGCTATCACCTGTGGGATTATTTCTTGTACTTATCCACTGAGTATTTCAGAAGCGTTCGATAAGCTGCGCCAAAGTGAAATGGTGGCGGCCATGGGGAGTATGATTTTAGCCTTCTCTATTGGTGGAGTGTTAGGGCCTTATACCGCCTCTATCGCGATGGATTATTACGGCAACGCAGCGCTGTTTTACTCTGTAGCATTGATACAGTTGCTGCTGGCAGGCTTTGTTATGTATCGCATGGCGGTTCGGGAAGCATTACCAGTAGAAGATCAAGAGCAGTTTGTCATGCAAGGTGCCTCTATTACCGCCTCTGTTGAGCTTGATCCACGTACTGAATATATAGAACAGCAACCAGAGTTGAGTTCTGAGGCCGAAACTGCCGTGAGTATTGCCGAAACTGACCCTGCAGCTGCGGTTAAAATGGCGCGTGCTTTGGCTATGGCAAATCCGGTATTGGGTGTAGAGGTAGCTGCTGCCGTTGCTACCGTGCATGGTATTGATGTTTTACGCTTGTATGAAGTGATGAAAGAAGCGGTACCAGACCAGATATTGGATGTGACCCGTGCCGTGGTAACTGTTCGCCCTGAACTGGCCTACGAGCTTGTCTCTAAACTAGCAGAATGGTATCCAGAACAGGTAGTGCCGGTTGCTGCAGAGATAGGGCAGGCATTACCTGAGCAACGCGTAGAGATGGCAAAAGTGGCCGTTGAATATGCGCCTGAATCGGTAGCTGAAGTAGCAGAGTATTATGCGCAGGTGTTGGCCGAAGAACATGAAGCTGTACGCCCAGCAGACCGTGACGAAAATACCAGTGAAGAAGATGCCGCCAGTATTGCTTCCGAGTTGTGGCAAGCCGCACCAGAGCAAGCATTGGATGTTGCCGTTGTGATGGTTGATGCGCTACCTGAATCTGCCGTTCTTGTAGCTGAAGAGTACCTAGCCAGCAATATTGCAGAAACTGACGAAGAAGCCAGCGCTGCAGGGAGCCCAGATATAGCAGAAGCTGGCCAAGCGACAGTAGAGTATCAAGAAGGCGAAGAAGTCTGGAGCCAAGAATGGACACAAGAATCAACAGATGATTACCACAACACGGTTGAATTGGTGGCAAGGTTAGCAGAAGCCGCGCCAGAACAAGCACTCGATATGGCCGTGGCTGTAGTAGAAGCTGTACCAGGCAGTGCTGCTGAAGTGGCTTCTGAAATGGCGGGTAATTTTTATGAGAGTAAACCTGATGATACAGATGAGCCTGTAGTTGAAGTTGATGAAGAGCAGGAAACCAAACCGCTCGACTATGAAGACGCTGTAGAACTCGTGCAGCGTTTATCCGATGCCTCACCAGAAAATGCTATGAATGTAGCCGTTGCGGTGGTGGAAGCCATTCCCGAGTCTGCCTCTGAGGTTGTTGACGCAATAAGCCAAGGTGACGAATCTACAGAAGGTGAGTGGATTAACTCTGTAGACCATAAACCTGCTGACCCAGTTTGATGAAATTTTAAGCCGATTGATCTAGTTTGTGAGTTGAGCCGTATGTAATGACATAGTGAAGATAACCTTCTTGAGGTGGCTATGTTGTTCGGTTTATCTTGGAAAATCTGGATCAATTTTTTGGGCTTTAATCTGATCTGGGCGTTAAGTATTTTTAGCGGTAATGAAGCAATGCTTTGGGTATTGTTGCTTTTACTGCTGCATTTTATGATTATGCCAGAGCCTTTGATTGAGCTGGCGGTTGTATTATCGACAGCTTTGTTGGGCTACAGCGTTGATTGCTTATTGACGCTTCTGGGTGTGTTCAAATTTGAACAGGTTCAAGGTATTACGCCTACTTGGCTAGTTTTCCTGTGGGTTGGCTTTTGCTCAACCCTTAGACATAGCTTGAGCTTCTTTTCACAAAAATATCTAACCGCTTCCTTAGCTGGTGCTATTGCTGGTAGTTTTACCTACCTGTTGGCTGCACACTTTGGCGCGGTCGAGCTACCGCTTTCCTCTGTTGTTAGTTTTGCTGTTCTGGCAAGTGTATGGGCTGTGCTATTCCCTGCGTTGCTGTGGCTTTCCTCTGCATTGTATAAAGCGTTGAGCCAAGCAATGAGTAAGCGCATATGAGTATAAAAGCGCTTTTCTGCCTTTTGTTATTAATCTCTGTAGAGGTTTTAGGACAAAACCTGCCACAAAATTGGCAGCGTATAGGTGAGGCTGATCTCAGTATTCTCTGGTTTGATGTTTATAACGCAGAGCTTTTATCGGCTGATGGCCGTTATTTAGGTGTATCAAACCCTCTGATCCTTAAACTTAATTACCGACGCAATATCAGCCAGCGCGATTTATTGGATGAGACCCAAAAGCAGATAGAGAAGTTTACTCATACGGAGCAAGTCGATGTGTGGTTAACCAAGCTGTCACAGATGTGGCCGAGCATAAAAAAAGGAGATCAGCTGGCGTTTTGGGTTGATCAAAAAAACACAGGGCATTTCTTCTTTAACGATAATTGGATCGGCTCATTAGAAGATCCCGCATTTAGCAGAGCATTTATTCAAATTTGGCTTTCCGACAAGAGTAGCTATCCCGACTTGGCTAAAAAACTTAGAGGGAGTGTTAAGTAATGACGTTTCTGGCAAAGGTGACTCTTATGGTTTCTATTCCTTTCATAGCGGCTTGCAGTACTACTATTGATGATTACAGTGAGGTGAAGCCTGAGCTGGACCTTAGTGAGTTTTTTAATGGTCACCTTGAGGCTTACGGTATTGTTCAGGATTTTAAGGGAAAGGTTAGCCGGCGCTTTGCAGCGGATATTCTGGGACAGTGGAACGGTGATAAAGGTGTACTGGATGAGCAATTTATTTTTGCCGATGGTGAGACACAGCACCGCTGCTGGCATCTCAACAAATCAGGGAAAGAGTACACGGGTACAGCGGGTGATGTGGTTGGAGAAGCGAAAGGAAAAGTAGCAGGTAATGCGCTGAATTGGTCTTATGTATTGTCTGTTCCTATCGAGGGTAAATATTGGGACATTAGCTTGAATGATTGGATGTACTTGGTGGATGATAATAACCTGATCAATCGCGCAAAAATGAGTAAGTTTGGCTTGGAAGTAGGGCAAATAACACTGTATATCCGTAAAGTCTCTTCGCAAGCTCACCGCCCTTTGACTCAAGGCTGCAGTTAAATGAGCACGAATAAAAACCTACCCTGGGCAAGCGTATGGGTGACGGGTGCAGGCCGAGGTATTGGTGAAGCACTGGCTATTTTATTCGCACAGAAAGGATTAACGGTTTATGCGTCGTCGCGAACCACCTCGGAACTAGAAATTTTGCAAAAACGCAGCCAGGGCTACTCTGGGACTATAATCCCCATAACTCTTGATATAACAGACCCTCATCAGATTGAGGTGTTAATGCACAGCTGGGATCAGGGCGAAGGCTTACCTGAACTGGTTATTTTAAATGCGGGCACGCATGATCCTTTTCCTGCCAAGGAGTTTAGCGCGCAGCGTTGCCAGCGGGTGTTTGATATCAACCTTCAAGGGACGATCAATTGCCTTGATCCAGTATTAAAGCGCATGCTAAAAAGTAACTCAGGGCAGCTTGCCGTGATGGCATCTGTTGCGGGGTATAGAGGTCTACCAACGGCTGCCGCATATGGTGCGAGTAAAGCGGCGTTGATTCACCTTTGTGAAGCGCTACGCTTGGACCTAAAAGACAGCAATGTAACATTGCAGGTGATTAATCCTGGGTTTGTTCGTACACCGCTCACCGATAAAAATGAATTTAAAATGCCTGCGCTACAAGAGCCAAAAGAGGCCGCTGAGAGCATTCTCATAGGCTTGTTGAGCACGGGTTTTGAAATAGCGTTCCCGAGTCGCTTTGTCTACTTTTTAAAATTACTACGTATTTTTCCATATCGTTGGTATTTTGCGTTGATAGGTAAAACCGTCAAACCATAGCTTATAGAAACCTTATAGAAACAATAGCATCTACAAACAGTTGGGGTAGTAATAGGGTTTAATCAATAGGATGCATGAATATGGATAACTGGTTAGCCGACTATGTTGAGGTACTGGAAAATCTCAGTAGTGAAAACCTAAACAGCCTAAGCAATATAACCACAGAGGCTTTTAGCTTTAAAGACCCGTTCAATCACACTCATACGCAAGCCGATTTCATCGCTATTATGGAAAATATGTTCCAGCGCCTGTCCCATGTGCGCTTTCAGGTACACCGCTCAGTACAGCAGGGGCAACACGCCTTTATATATTGGACTTTTTATGGTGAGAGTAGCTTTACCGGTGAGTTTAGCTTTGAAGGTGTAAGTCGGATTGAAGCGAATGAAAGCGGAAAAATAACATTGCACCATGACTTTTGGGATGGCTCAGAACTCATGGAAAAACTGCCTTTGCTAGGCGCAGTTATTCGTAAAGTACGTAAACAATTATCACATAATTAATAAGTCTGAGAATAAACGGCAGAGCAGTATATTTCTACGTTTTTAGATTGAGTGCGTATTATGCCACTAATGGCTTCTTTTTTTATGTACGGTTTGTTCTGGCATTTTAGTGGGAAACTGTGCATTATCAAATAGATAAGGAAGAGCGCAAGCATTGGAGTCTGCCATAGCGTTAAATGAGGGCGCTTTCATAACGCATACTCTAGCAAGAATAAGGAAAACACTTGAGAAATGTGTTTCTGAAGAAATTGATAAGGCTTCATTACGTCACCTCACAGCATTGCACGAGATAGAGCAGGAAGATTTTATCTTTCTATCCAAGAAATCTAGGGCTTTTCTATCTGAGCTTCATGATAGTTGCTTGATGATGTGCAGTATGGAACTAGCTCTTTCTGGAGAGGAAGGACATTCCGAAATGACACAAAGCACGATCCTTGTGTATGAATCAGCGATGAGCAATATAGATCAATGTTTGCAAAGCCTTTACGAAGAACTTGAATTTCCATCGAATGAAAAATAGAGATAATAAGGTTGTCAAAAATCGGCAGCAAGTTTCGCTTGCTCCGGCCTTTTACAGTAGTGTTAATATCAAGGAGAGATAAATGAGTAAAATTGTAAAATATTTAGCAATGATTTCTTTAATTTCGATTTCTAAAATTGCATTGGCTGCTCTTGTAACGTTCGATTTCTCAGGCCAAATGTTACCTAGTGCATTTGGCAGTAATTGGAACGTGGGGGATCAGATATCTGGCTATTACCAATTTGAAACCGATTCTGCGTATAGGATCTATGATGGTTTTCATCAGTATGATGAAGGAGATTTTTCCATAAAGTCCTTCTATATAAATGTAGGAGGCGATGAATATTTTGGAAATGAAGGGTACATAGCGATTCAAAATGATACCTATCTGGGTTGGAGTAGCTCATATCATGATCGATATATTGCAACATTGTTTACCACAGGGGCTCCTGATGTATCTTATTTTCAAATTGATTTAGCAAGCCGCAACTCAAGTGGTCCTGTAGACCTTGTTGATTCTACAAACTTGGTGCCATATGTACCGAACTATTTATTAGTTAACGATAGTGGAAGGTTTGTATTATCAGATGGTCAACAGCCGAGACTTGTTATTTCAAACATGGAGGCAACGACAATTCCTTTGCCTTCTACTCTATTGCTCTTTTTAAGTGGTCTTTTGAGTGTGTTTTTTACAAAGTGCGTTCGTTTGCCTAACACATATGAGCCTTCTCAAGTAAATTGGCCAAAGTAACTCTCATCGGCCGCGTTAGTGGTGAATAATAAAACCATTAGCGAGGTCATTATCGTTGGTCGAGCTTTAGTCATAATAGTTAAAAAGGGCTTTAACCCCTTTTATATGCGGGCACCTGCGTCGCCGGCCGTTTACAAAAGCGTTTTATATATTTGGGATTAACATGACCAACGTATTATTTATCTGCAGCCAAAATAAATTAAGAAGTCCGACTGCCGAATCTGTTTTTTTGTGATGTTCCTGGCTGGGACGGACGATCAGCAGGTCTTAACAATGATGCAGAAGTACGTATTAGCTCTGAAGATATAATTTGGACTGAGTATATTTTTGTAATGGAACAAGCGCACACGAGAAAGCTTAAGAAAAAATTCAAAAGTAATCTTAATAAACAACATATCATTTGTTTAGGCATACCCGATGATTATGACTACATGGATAAAGGGCTAGTAAGTTTATTAAAAAATAAGGTGCCTCAATTTATATCTTAGCTTGAGGCCGAATAGAGCCAGCAATCAGATTCCGCAAACGTGTCACCTTTTGTGCATCAAAGGTCGCACAAAAGTCGCCAAGTTCGCTATGCTGTTGTGGTTTGCGTTAACTTTCAAAAGGTACGAAGAATCCAATGCAAGCGATGAATATCAAGGAAATTGCTATAGAGTTGAAAAAGGCAGAGGACAACTGCACTCAGCTTAATCCTATCACCTCTCAATTCTTGAACTTCAATATTGCTGATGCCTATGAAGTGGCGCATCTCGTACATGAGAAACGTCTTGAAGAGGGTTTAGTTCCCGTTGGTCGAAAGATAGGTTTTACTAACTCGACGTTGTGGGCTAAATATGGTGTTCGCGAGCCCGTATGGGCTTATATGTACGATAATTCAGTAACCTACCTTGCTGGGTCGCAGGCCGAATGTTATATCGGTAATTTTTCAGAACCAAAAATTGAACCTGAGATAGTCTTGCACTTTTGCTCCACACCGCCAGTCAGTGCCACACCTTCAGAACTATTAGAATGCATTGACTGGATTGCTCTTGGCTTTGAAATTGTGCAATCTCACTTCCCCGGTTGGAAATTCCAAGCTGCGGATACCATCGCTGATCGTGGACTACATGCAAAGCTATTTATAGGTGAGCAGCAAGCGGTTAATCAACTAGGGCACAATGTTATTCAAGATTTGGAAAGATTCGAAATAGCATTGTCCTGTAACTCAAGGTTGTGTGAGCTGGGCCATGGAGGGAACGTTTTGGGTAGTCCACTCAATGCTGTTTTACATCTAATATCAGTCCTTTCCAGCCAAAGTGCCGCGATGCCAATACAGGCAGGTGAGATAATTACAACTGGAACTTTAACGTCAGCATTCACTATAAGTGCAGGGCAATTCTGGAATGCCCAGCTAAATGGAATTTTTTTACCAGAGCTAAATATCCATTTAGAAATATAGATATGAGCTTAACAAATCATTGCAGCGCATAAGTTTCTGGATCAAGTGTAAATGCCTGCTTGAAATCGACAGCTCCCAAGTTTAATTCTAGTCAGTGCAAAATTAATTTTCAGCCACGACCTTTAAAAAATAGAGGCCGGTAAAAACGGCCCCTCTTTTTCACACTCCATTTATCGCATCTTACTTAGCTAGGCCTCATCAGTATGGCAAAGAACATACAAGCCAACATCAATGGAGCCGTGTTCAAAGCCGCCTTCGCAGTAGGCGAGATAATAGCGCCATAAGCGGTAAAAGGTCTCATCAAAGCCTTGATCACGAATATCTTCCCAGCTGTGTTCAAAGTCTTTGTACCATTCGCGTAAAGTACGGGCGTAGTCTTTGCCGAATAACTGGTGCTTTTTCAACACAAAGCCGTGTTCACTTATTTTATCTTTAAGTATGCTCACACTAGGTAACATGCCACCAGGGAACACATGCCTTTGAATAAAGTCAGCTTGTTTGCGGTAGGTGTGAAAGCGCTCATCTTCAATGGTGATCACTTGTAAAACAGCGTTTCCCCCCGGTTTTAGTACTCGCTTTAGTGTTTCGAAATAAGTATCCCAGTGTGCTTCGCCTACGGCTTCGAACATCTCTATAGAGACCACCGCATCGTACTGTTGGTTAAGGTCTCGATAGTCCGTCAGGCTGAGTTTCACTTGCTCGTTTAGCGCCTCGCTTGCTATGCGTTCTTCAGCCCATTTAAGCTGTTCTTTTGAGAGTGTAATACCATGAACGTTAAGCTCGTGATCACGGCCTGCTTGCAATGCAAAGCCTCCCCAACCACAACCTATCTCTACGACATGTTGGCCCGCTTTGGCTTGTAGTAATTCCAAAATTCTAGCGTACTTGTTGTGTTGGGCCTGGTGTAATGAGTCATCCGGGTGGTTATACAAAGCGGCAGAGTAGGTCATGCTTTGGTCAAGCCAGTGTTTATAAAAGTCGTTTCCTAGGTCGTAATGGGCTGCAATATTTTTGCGGCTGCCTTTGCGGCTATTATCCCTTTGCCAGTGATAAAGGTTATGTAAAACTTGCGTAAAGAAACTCGCTTGCGATAAATCTGTCAGCGTATCTTCATAGGCTAGCGCCCATTTCACTAATGTTGTTAAATCAACACTGTCCCACTCGCCAGCAAGGTAGCTTTCGGACCAGCCATTAGTGCCTCCAAAATACAGGCGCACGAGAGGCCGAAAATTATTTAGACGGATATGGGCTTCTGGCTGGTTACTACCTAGTTTGCAGACAAAGCCGCTGGGGAGCGTCAGGTGTAATGTTCCGCAATCTTGGCTTAATGTTACCTGTAGCTTTTCGAGTAGCTTTTTTTCAAACCACGTAGGCTCAGAACAATTTGTATTCACATAAGTTGTTGATGGCTCATAAACTTTCATAATGCGACACTCCACTTTTATCCTGCCAGCTAATGCTGTGGCTTTTACCGGTATCACGAGGCTGTAATGTTAATTTTTTGCGCCATAATTTGAGTGCTTCCCAATGGATGCCTGTCATGACTTTTAAGGTCATCAAGGGGTATTTAAAGAAGACGCTGAGTAATGAGCGGTCATTCAATGCGCAGTGCTCACCGGTAAACATGGCATGCAGAATCGGTTGTTTTTCTGCGCTGTTATTCACCTGTTCTGATTGGCGAATACATACCGAGACACGTTGCTTGGGAGGTTGGATACGAAAGCCGTAGGCGGTTTGCATCGGCATGAAGGGGCTAACATACATCTGTTTATCACAGTGATGGCGTACTTGATCAGTATTAGGGCTCGCTTCAAGTAAGTAGGTATGACGGGAGCCAAATGTGTTACTGACTTCGTAGAGTATGGCTTCTAACTCGTCGTTACTGTTGTAACAGAAGTAAGTACTTAACGGATTAAAGGTATAACCCAAAATACGTGGGTAACAGAGTAAGCGTATATTATGGGTGGCGCTGTCGTAGCCTCGTTCAGTTAAAAGACCACGAATATTGTCAGCCAGATTACCTTTACCTGAGCCGTGATCTTTTTCGTGAAATGAAAACAGATTAAAACGATCGATCGAGAAGAATCGCTGCTTGTTTAATTGCGACAGCTCATCCAAATCAAGGCACACACAAAATACACGATAGATGAAGCGGTTTTTAGTGGGCCGAAAACGGTGATGCATTACCACGCCTTTATAAAGGCAAGAATTTAGCTCATCCATGGGCTTGTTCCTTCTCATTGTTGCTCTCTGTAAAAGAGGAGTTCTGCTGTGATGACAGCTCTTTTACAAAGATACGGCTATTTTTATCGTCAAGGTGCCAAGGGCGGGGTACTCCACCCAGTTGTTCTGCTACCGCAAGGCCTGATTGCAAGCCGTCTTCATGAAAGCCGTAACCGAAGTAAGCACCACAGAACCAGGTTCGTTGTTTGCCTTGCAGTGTCCATAGTTGCTTTTGTGACTGTAAGGCTTCGCGGCCAAATTCTGGATGGTCGTAAAAGAAACTTCGTATAATGCTGCCATCTTTTGGCTCGCGTAGAGGGTTTAATGAAACGAAAACGGGTGTGTCGGTATTGAGTGGTTGTAGCTGGTTCATCCAATAGGTGACTGATACTTCTTGTGATTGGTCTCGTTTGCCTTCGGACAGGTAGTTCCAACTCGACCACACAGCTTTACGTTTTGGCATTAATGAAGCGTCTAAATGAAGATAGGCTTTATTACGCTGATACGGAAAATGCCCCAGCAGGCGTTGTTCATCTTCTGTTGGCTCATCCAACAATGCGATGGCTTGGTCTGAATGGCAAGCCAGCACTACATCATCATAGTATTCACGATTACCGTGCAGGTCTTCGATAATTACGTGATCACTATTACGGATGATCTTGTGTATGCGGCTATTTAGGCGGACCTTTCCTTCTAACTGGGTTGCTATTTTATTAACGTATTGTTTGCTGCCGCCAATCACCGTACTCCATTGAGGGCGGTTATTAAGTTGTACCAGACCGTGGTTGCGACAAAACCGTAGGAAGCTGCTGGCAGGGTAGTTCAGCATCTTGTCTACAGGAGTTGACCAGATAGCAGCCCCCATCGGTAAAAGATGGTTATAGATAAAGGCTTTGCCATAACCTTTTTGCTGCAAAAGCTCACCCAGTGTTATTTGATCAAGATCTTGCTGCTGCATCACCTGTTCAGACTCACGATAAAAACGCATTAGCTCCTGAACCATTCGCCAAAATGATGGGCGAATAAGGTTTCGCTTTTGTGCTAATAAGCCCGATAAGCCGGTTCCTGAATATTCAAGCTCACCTTGGTTTACGGATATTCCAAATGACATATCCGTTTCACAGGTAGTAACATCGAGTGTTTTAAAGAATTTTACTAAGTTGGGGTAATTAACAGGGTTAAAAACAATAAAACCCGTATCAACATCAACGTGATTATTTTCTAAATCGAAGGAGACGGTATTGGAGTGCCCGCCTAAGCGGTCATCTTTTTCATACAGGGTTACTTGATGGGCCTTGTTGAGTAACCATGCGCAGCTCAGGCCAGAAATACCAGAGCCGACTACAGCAATTTTTTTAGGACGTATAGCCGTGATATTCATCGGTTCACCCATCATTATTAAAATGTATTGCAGCTTGTTACGTAGCTATATAAAAAAAAGATCACATTAATCGCACTGCATTTTATTTTTACCCTTATATTTAAAGTAATAGGGTTTTGGGTGATCCACCCAGAGTGATTCATCGTAAGGGGTATTATGGAAAGCAAACCACCGGGTGAAGATGTGAATAATGTAGTGGCTATGCGACAGGCAGAAGCTCCTAAGGTTTGGAGTGATCGGCTTTCAGATTTGGCTAAAACAAAAGAAAAAGCGTTGTATATACAACTGTTTCAACATTTTGCGCCAAAAGTAAAAGCTTACATTATTCGTTTGGGTCTGGTTGAGACAACGGCAGAAGAGCTAATGCAAGAAACGATGCTAGCTGTTTGGCGCAAGGCTCATCTCTACAATCCTTCTAAAGCGGCAGCCAGTACTTGGATTTTTACCTTAGCAAGAAACCAAAGCATAGACTGGATGCGCAAGCAGAAGTACCCGGAATATGGCTTAGAGTCATGGCATGAAGAGCCAGATGAAGAAAACGACGTCTGCGAGCAGGTGATAACATCTGACCGCATGGCCAAAGTTATTTCGCAGCTACCGGAAGATCAGGCACAGGTGATTTATATGTCTTTTTATGAAGGGCGCTCACACTCTGATATATCAGACCGGCTGGGTGTACCTTTAGGCAGTGTTAAATCAAGAATCCGTTTGGCCGCAGGAAAAATTAAAATGATGTGGAGTGATGAAGTATGAACATCAAACATCACTTAGATGAAGCAACCCTGATGAGCTACACCGCTGGCTCTATGTCTCAGGCAATGGCGCTGGTGGTTGCTTGCCATCTCTCTATGTGTACTGCCTGTCGTGAAAGGGCTCATGAATCTGAAGCGATTGGCGGCATGCTACTCGATAGCCTTAAACCCGCTCCAGTGGGTGATGATGCATTAGCGCAAGTACTTGCTTGTATAGATGGGTTGCCAGAAGCGGAGGCTGAGGCTTTAGATGCTTCATATAAAGATACTCAATCTTGTTCGGAAAATAAATCGCATTTAAACATTGGTTCAAGCGTTCCAAGCCCCCTAAGTATCTATATTGGCAGCTCATTGGATCATATTGAGTGGACGAGAATAGTACCTGGCGTCCATTACCATGACCTGCCCTTTAAAACCGAGCGCGGGGGCGTATCACGCTTATTGCGTATTGCACCCGGTAAAGCGATGTTGCCGCACTCGCACGATGGAAACGAGCTTACTTTGATTTTATGCGGCTCATTTACTGATGAGGTAGGGCGCTTTACGGTGGGGGATATCGCTGATCTGGATAACGAAATACAGCATCAGCCGCTGGTGGATAGTAACGAAGATTGCATTTGCCTTATTGCTACTGATGCGCCGCTTAAATTTAGTACTTTGCTGGGTAAAATTGTCCAGCCAATGACAGGTTTTTAACGATTTAAATTGTTTTTGATGGAGAAAACTCACATGGAAAATATTGTAGCTAAACCGTCAATTCCAGTAGGTATTAGTGCCTGTTTGTTGGGACAAAAAGTTCGTTTTGATGGTGGGCACAAACGCTCGAAATACTGCTTAGATGTATTGAGTGAATGTTTTCAATACACTCCTCTGTGCCCTGAAGTATCCATCGGTTTAAGCATACCGCGTGAGCCTATTCGCTTGGTGGGCAGTGCACAAGATCCTCGTGTGGTCGGTGTGAAAGATCCGTCGTTGGATGTGACAGACAAATTAAAAGAATATGCCGATGACGTGAGCCGTACGCAAACAGATCTGTGTGGCTATATATTGATGAGAGGCTCACCCAGTTGCGGCATGGAGAGAGTAAAAATCTATCACGAAAACGGAATGCCAAATGTCTCTGGCAGTGGCGTGTATGCTGCCAGATATATGAAAAATAACCCAGCCTTACCGGTAGAGGAAGAAGCTCGCCTGAATGACGCCGTGTTGCGTGAAAACTTCATTACGCGGGTGTTTGCTTACTATAACTGGCGAGAAGAGGTGATGACTGCACCTACTCTGCATAAGGTTATTCAGTTTCATAGCCGCCATAAATATCAGTTGATGGCGCATAGTTACGAAGGCTACAAGCAGTTGGGCAAGTATCTGGCGGATGACGCCGCCAAGCAGCCGTTGGAAGAGGTTCTTGAAAAGTACATCGTGGACCTGATGACCCATTTACAGAATCGTGCAAATCGTAAAAGCCACACCAATGTGCTGATGCATATTATGGGTTATCTAAAACAGGATATTGATGGCGAAACTAAACAAGATTTAGTAGAGGCGATCGAAGATTATCGCACCGAGAAGGTGAATCTAATTACCCCTTTAACCTTGCTTAAGCACTACTTAAAGCGCCATGGTTCTGAGTACATTCAATCACAGGTGTATCTTGATCCTTACCCGCATGAGCTTGGTTTAAGAAATTACATTTGAACTTGTATGTAAATTATAAAATGTAAGCCCCAGAACGGAGTGCTCTCTAGAATGGCACATCATAAGCTAGTTTGGTTTCGTAATGACTTACGAACAGAAGATAATCATGCGCTTTATCATGCCTGCCAAAACAGTGCTGATGCTGGCGTTATTGCTGTTGTCGCGATTACACCAACGCAGTGGCAGATGCAGGGTGAGGCTAAATGCAGAGTCGAGTTTTGGTTAGCCAATCTGAAAATGTTAAAGCAGGATCTGGCAGCACTTAATATTCCGCTTAAAATAATACGCGTTGCCAC
Organism: Neptunomonas japonica DSM 18939; assembly: GCF_000422765.1. Classification (GTDB taxonomy): domain Bacteria; phylum Pseudomonadota; class Gammaproteobacteria; order Pseudomonadales; family Balneatricaceae; genus Neptunomonas; species Neptunomonas japonica. Next base: position 85,699 of record NZ_AUGR01000010.1, read on the forward strand.
TAACCGTGAGTTGCCAGAGCAGTTGTTGGCTCTCGTTCAACAGCTTAATGTTAGCGATCTGTATTTTAATAGAGAGTACCCTGAATATGAGCAAGCGCGTGATCAACAAGTAGAGCAACTGCTCTTGAAAAAAGGTGTTGCTTGTCATGTGTCTGACAGCGACTTAATACTGCCAGCAGGCTCTGTGTTGAACCAGCAAGGCCAGGCTTATAAGGTGTTCACACCTTTTAGCAAGGCTTGGCGCCAGTTGTATCTGCAGCAACCTTGTGCGCCGTTACCTTCTCCCGTCCAATTATCTAAGCAAAACTACGTCATTACTGGTAGTGACTGCATGAGTGAGAGGGTACCAATGGATGTTGGCTACGGGAATCAAGTCGGTGCTAGCTGGAATAATAGCTTGTGGCCCGCAGGCGCTGATCATGCTCATCAATTATTACAACAGTTTGTGCATGAGAGATCAGATAATTATAAGCAGTTACGTGACTTTCCTGCACAAATAGCGACATCGTCACTATCACCTTATTTGAGTGCAGGCGTACTAACTACGCGCCAATGTATCGCCGCTATGCAGGCTTACTCTGAAGATCCTGATTGGTTTTATAGTCAGTGGATAACTGAGCTCATCTGGCGTGAGTTCTATCGTCATTTGTTAGTCGCGTTTCCCCAAATGAATCGTTGGCAGCCGTTTAAGCCGGAAGTTGAGGCTAAAATCAGCTGGCAATATGATGAAAAGCTCTTTCGTGCTTGGTGCGAAGGAGAAACGGGCTTCGCTATTGTCGATGCCGGTATGAAGCAGCTGCTAGAGACAGGCTGGATGCATAATCGTGTAAGAATGATTAGTGCCTCTTTTCTTACAAAGTTACTGCGACAGGACTGGCGCTTGGGTGCACGTTTTTTCATGCAGCACCTCATTGATGGCGACTTTGCCTCTAATCTTGGTGGTTGGCAGTGGAGTGCTTCTGTCGGTGCTGATGCCGCGCCGTATTTTCGGATTTTTAGCCCGAGGCGCCAAACCGATCGGTTTGACCCGCAAGGAGCCTATATCTCGCGCTGGTTGCCTGATGAGTTAAACAGGAACCTCCCAGCCCCTGTGATCGATTATGCAGTTGAGCGTAACCGCAGTATTGATGAATACAAAAACAGCGGAGTTTTTAGATGAGCGGTGTTAGTCATATAAATACGTTTAACCCAAACAAATTGTTGTTGTCTAAATGGACCGCTACAAAGCCATATCAGAAACAGAAACATTTTCTTGTTATTGAGCTTATCAAAGATGAATTAGATGAAAACATTATTGCTTGTATGTTAGAAGCCGTTATCAATAAGCAAGCTTTTAAGATTGACTGGCAAGAGCTAATAGACGCGGAACGATGGATACAAGGTTGGAAGTAAAGACCTTCTTTAAAAAGAAGGTCTTATGTTTATTAGCAGAGCTCGATGACTAATCACCCACTTATGCTGATATGCGGCTCATTTCATTGAGTTCAAAGCTCGCTACTGCACCTTCTGTTGCTGCCATGTATGCTTTTAAGTGCGCATTTTCCATATGTGCTAGCCACAGGTCACGGCTCTCCCAGTTTTCATAAAACAGGAATATCGCAGGGTTTTCGTTATCCTGGTGTAGGTCGTACTGAATGCAGCCTGTTTCTTCACGCGTAGGTTCAACCAGCTTAATCAGCTCTGACTTAACCCGCTCAATCTGATCAGGGTTTGCTGTAATTTTAGCCACAATTGTGAGGGCTATACTCATGGTATTTTCTCCAAAAATGCTGTGTGTAAAGTCAGTATTAAAAGCCTTCTAAAACAATTTTTCCGATAGTTTTACCACTTTCAAGGTCGGCATGAGCACGTTTCAGGTTATCGGCACTGATGATGCCGTAGTGCTGGCCCATGGTTGTTTTTATTTCACCGGCATCAATTAAGCCAGCAACCTTATTGAGTAACTCTCCTTGTTTAGCCATATCATCAGTAGCGAACATAGAGCGGGTATACATAAATTCCCAATGCAACGAAACTGACTTCATTTTTAATAACGAGATATCCAGCGGGGTGCTTGGGTCATCAATTAACGCAAATTTACCTTGGGGTGCAATGACTTTTGCAATTTCACTAAAGTGTTTCTCTGTGGCGTTCAAGCCAATGACATGAGAAACGCTGGTTATACCTATTTGCTCTAACTCCTCACTTAACGGTTGGCGATGATCAATGACATGATCTGCGCCTAGCTCGGAGACCCATTTCTGGCTTTCTTCGCGAGATGCGGTACCAATAATAAGTGCGTTTGTTAGCTTAGATGCAAGCTGTACTAAAATAGAACCCACACCACCGGCTGCACCAATGACTAATATTTGTTGTGTATGGCGTGTATCTGCTGCGGTGCTTTGCTCAATCTGTAAACGATCAAACAGTAGCTCCCAAGCCGTGATGGTTGTCAGCGGAAAAGCCGCTGCTTGTGCATCTGAAACAGATGTCGGTTTATGGCCAACAATACGCTCATCTACTAAATGGTACTCAGCGTTAGTGCCAGGGCGGGTAAGGTCTCCGGCATACCATACTTTGTCACCTTTTTTATAAATAGAAACGGCATCGCCCACTTCAACAACTTCACCAACAGCATCCCAACCGAGAATTTTGTGTTCGCCGTTTTCAGGTTGTGCCCGCATTCTTACTTTCGTATCAACTGGGTTTACAGAGATGGCTACTATCTTTACTAGTAGGTCATGACCTGTTGGAGATGGTGTGCTTTGTTCAAATTCAATGAGTGAATTTTCTTGAGTAATTTCTAGCGAGTGTAGGTAGCCAATTGCTTTCATCGTGTCTCTCCAAGAATGTTATGGAGCTATTGTGTGATAATCGAGAAGAATTAAAAACAGGGTAGTTCTTTAATTACTTTCAAAAAAAAATTGATAATAATCTGGGTAAATATTCTTATCTTTATCGTGATTAAGATGAAAAGCTACTTTAATGACGAAGGAGGTATTCGACAGCTACCTTTGCATTGATCTGCACTTCGACGTTTAAATCTCCAGTTGGCAAACCTCTTATAAACAATCTCAAGAGGTTTTTCTAACATCAATACTCGGGTTATTTTGGCTAGGTAACGGTAGTATTCCAAGTTATCCCAGATCAATAAAAAAGCAGCGACGCCTGATACTTGTGTACCTGATGCGTCAATGCCGTGTAGACGTGCCATAGCGGTTTTATATTGAATGCCAAATGTCTCTAGGCGATCAATGTTCGTTGTTAGGTCTAGCCACTCGACTCTTTGTTTGTAATCGACTCGTTGGTAGTGGTTAATTTCCTTACGACACAGAGGGCAGCTACCATCATAAAAGATAATCGGTTTTACCGGTGTCATTGAAGTCATGTGAGGTAATCGGCTTTCATTAATTTAAGAACTCGGCACGTGTGCGCTCATTACTTTTAAAAATGCCACCTAACGCGGTTGTCTCTGTTTTAGAGTTAACATCCATGACTCCGCGGGATTTAACACAGTAGTGAGTAGCATTAATAGAGATAGCAACGTTGTTGGTTTCTAGCAGTGTTTGTAAAGCAATCAGAATCTGTTTAGTCAGGCGCTCTTGCACTTGTGGACGTTGGCTAAAAAAACGTACTAAACGATTGATCTTTGATAGGCCAATGATTTTTGTGTTAGGGATGTAAGCGACTTTCGCTGTGCCATCGATGGTGACGAAATGGTGCTCACATGAGCTAAGCACGCTAATATCGCGCACCTTGATCATCTCTTCTACACCCATTTTATTATCGATCATGGCAATATCAGGGAAGTTTTTGTAATAGAGTCCGGAAAAAACTTCATAAACGTACATCTTGGCAATTCGGTGCGGTGTTTCTTGTAGGCTGTCGTCTTCTAAGTTAAGACCCAAGGTGCTGAGCACTTCTGTCATTAGCCCTTTAATTCGCTCGTAGCGTTGCTCTTGAGGCATATTATTGTCGATAGTCGGTGTCTCGAGGCCTTTCTCAATGAGTTGGTCGCGAACTGACATTGCTTCAGAGGAAATCATGGTTTTATCCTTTAGGCCGGTAAAATACTGTGTCGTTATAATGCACTTATTTGCCTCTTACGTAATAAAGATATTTTTAGATGACTACAATTGTGTTCTTCAGAAGAGAGATGGCTGAGGTTTAGATTATTGTTAGATAAGTTCTCGTTGAAGAATGACCTGTTCTGCCAGTTTATTAGCGCTGAACCATGCTCCTTCGATATCACCAAGTTCAAGCCAGTCCCCACACGCCCCTATCTTAGTATTTGCATCCCATAGGTAGCCTACATTCAAGCGCTGGTCTAAGTGCGCGGTAGTATGTCGAGAATATAGCCAGCGATGCACGCGCTCCGCAGTGATGATTGGTTGTGTGTTGAAGTCACGGTTTAGTACAGCGAAAAAGGCTGACCGGAGCTGCTCTGCAACATGCTTTGGGTCGCTATCACTATTAAGCGCACTCCACTTTGGTGTTGCTTCTATCAGCCAGGTATCACTGTTTTCTTCGCGTACTCTTTTGGGCTTAGCGCTGTCTTTTATACAGCGTAATAATAGAGGATGTGACCCTTGGATTAGCTCTGCTGTTATAGGTACGACAGAGCTTATCTGTATCACAAGAACCCAGCTGATTGTGGGTGTCGCGGCTTCTACTTGGCGCACAAAGCGTGGTACTGCTTCCAGTAGTGGCGCTGCTTGTTTTGCCGGAACTGTTACTATTGCTGCATCGTAATGGCCAAGAGCTTTGCCGTGTTCATCACGAAGCAATACTCTGCTTTGTTCTTCTTCATACGGCGCTTGATTTCGCTCGGGCCAGAGATAACCTACTCGGATGGAAGTATAAAGGTTTGCACCTTGTATTAGCTCGCGAGTAAGTGAGCTTTGTTTCGGTGTGGCAATAAAGTGTGTCTGGTTTTTGCAATGCTTGCCATTAAAACGATAGGTACTTGGCGTCCATTCGTTAACATTGGGTTGCTGTGTTAGCCATTGACGAAATATATCAGAAGCAGGGCAAAGGAATGGTGCGCCTAAATCTGCACTGTTGTCTTCTAAGCGGCAACTAGCCATTCGTCCGCCAGTGCCTCTGCTTTTCTCATATATGCTTACCTCATAGCCAGCGCTCAGCAGCTTATTTGCCAATGTCGCTCCTGCTATGCCTGCGCCAATAATTGCTACGTGTTGATTGCTTTTATTCATGAGATACCAGAGTAAGGTTTGCGCAGATACATTATTTATAACTCTATACGCTGATAGCTCTACTCTAGATCACAGAATGTAAGCTTACTTATTGGCTTTTTTTGTTAACTAGGTCGGTATAGTTATTAAGGCGAGTAGTAGTGTAGGGCTGTTAGCAGTTATTTTTTAATGCATGCTACTAAGTTATTGCTACTAAACTCTTGTTATGAAATCGTTGTTATAAAAATGCAGAGGGGAAAATACTGTGGATATGGATTTAAGCTTAAATCAAACCCGTGTCATTGGTTGTTTGATTGAAAAAGAGATTACAACACCGGATCAATACCCTCTGTCATTGAATTCGTTAACGGCGGCGTGTAATCAAAAGAGTAACCGAGAGCCTGTTTTAGCGCTTAGTGAGTCTGATGTTCAAGAGATTTTGGATGAATTAGCCAAAAAGCGCCTTATCAAAGAAGAGGTCGGGTTTGGTAGCCGAGTTGTAAAGTATAAGCACCGCTTCTGTAATACCGAGTTTAGTGAGCTTCAATTTAGTGAGCAGGCTTTAGGCATTATTTGCACATTGTTTTTGCGAGGTTATCAAACACCGGGTGAGCTGCGTACTCGTACTAACCGGCTATGTAAGTTTACTGATGTCCATGAAGCTGAGAGTGTATTGCAGTACTTAAGTGAAGCAGAGAATGGCTCATACGTGGTGCGCTTACCGCGTGAACCAGGTAAGCGAGAGTCTCGCTATGCGCACCAATTTAGTGGCGAAGTAGATACTTCAGGTATTGAGTCTTCAGGTTTGTCATCTAGCGCAAATGTCTTGCATACAGCTAGCCGTGTCCAAGATACTGATAAAATTGAAGTACTAGAGCAGCGCGTCACTGAACTAGAGCAGGAATTAGCATTATTAAAAGCACAGTTTGAAGAATGGTCTTCATGAATTGGCCCTCTATGTAATGGGGGTAGTGAATGATGATTAGCGCTGATTTTGCACTATCTTTTTAGTCATTGAACACGCTAATTCTATTACCAATGGATACTCGTAAATCATTGGATTTAGGTTCATTTTTCAAAAAATTGAACTATGCTTTGGGTGTTAGCAAGTGCTAAGGCATACAACGTAATAGCATATGAAGGAATTTACTGACCTCATTCAATTTATGCTTAATATTTTTACGATGTTTTGTTGGGTCGTAGTATGCGTGACTAATAAATATAGCTTTTGATTCAGCACCGAATGGGAAATGGACCTTCATTAATGAAAAATTTTTACATCTGCGCAATTTTTTCTACATTAGTGTGCTCTCAAGTAGTGCAAGCTAATAGGGAGTCGGATAGCTTTGAGCTTAGTTTGCAGGAGCTTTTAGAAGTTGAAATTACTTCTGTTTCAAAACAACCACAAGCGCTATCTAAGGCTCCCGCTGCTATTTATGTTATTACCAATGATGATATAAGACGCTCAGGCGCTACTTCCATCCCTCAAGCGTTACGAGATGTTCCAGGGTTACATGTTGCACAATTAGATTCTCAAAAATGGGCTATTGGTAGTCGTGGATTTAGTGGACGGTACAATAATAAATTACTGGTTATGATGGACGGCCGTACTTTGTACTCACCTGAGTTTTCTGGTGTTTATTGGGAAGTTCAGGATACTTTGATGGCAGACATTGATCGTATCGAAGTCATTCGTGGGCCTGGTGCAGCTATGTGGGGGGCAAATGCGGTTAATGGTGTTATTAATATTATCACTAAGCATAGTGCTGACACACAAGGTGGTTATGCTGAAATTGGCGCAGGAGATTATGAGAAAGGGTTCGCTAGTGTTCGCTTTGGTGGAAAGTTAGATGAAGGAGCGACAATTCGCGGTTATGTTAAAGGCTTTAAAAGAGACTCACTGCCTTTTAATGATCAGGATATGTTAACTCTCCAGCGAGCAATGATGAACGGCGTTAGCTCCGATAATGATTGGGGGGATTTGCAGGGAGGAGGGCGAGTTGATATAGCGTTAGAAGGCGCATCATCACTAACTGTCAGTACCGACTTTTACCGCAGTAAGCTACAACAAACTGTTTTTACGCCAACAGTGGATGCTCCTTTATATGGTAAGTATTACAGTGATGAGTTTGATGCGAATGGCTGGAACTTATTAGCCAAATTTACAGAGGCCTTATCGGCTACGTCTGAATACAGTATTCAAGCGTATTATGATCATGCTCGTCGTGATGACAGTTTATTTGGTTTTACCACGGATACCGCGGATATAGATTTTCAATACCAGTTTAAAGCAGGTACGAGTCACAATATTATTTGGGGGCTTGGTTACCGGTATATCAATGATGATATTAATGTCGCGCCTATTATCACGTCAGAAAAAAGTTTAGACACATCAACCGACCTCTGGAGCGCTTTTATGCGTGATGAGATCATGCTAAATGACTCTCTTTGGCTAACGTTAGCTGCTCGTGTTGAACATAATAGTTACACAGGCGCTGAGATTCAGCCTAACCTGCGTTTGTTATATAAAATTGATGATGTTAATACGGTTTGGTCATCTGTTGCATATTCAGTCAGAACCCCTTCACGTGCTGAGAACAATCTATCAATAAATGCTGTGAATATACTGCCGAATGTAAGCATTGCACCACCAATGCCTGCGGTACCCTATTTGACAAAGATAGTGGTGGTCGGAAATGGTGACTATGCTTCAGAAAAATTGATGACTTATGAAATAGGGTACCGGTACACGCCTTTCAGCGTGTTTTCACTCGACAGCTCACTATTCTATAATAATTACAGTGACCTTCGCTCAGTAACTACTGGTATAACCGATCTTAGTACTATTCCAAGAGGGTTCATAACACAACATAATTCTTTCTCGAACAATGCTTCTGGGCATAGTTATGGAGCGGAAATATCTGCCCAATGGTTGGTTTCCAATGACTTTAAAATGAAGTTGAATTATAGCTTTTTTGAAGGTGACTTTAGTGAGAGCCTTACTCAGAATACTTATGCTCCAAAGCATATTATATCTTTAAATGCTGACTGGTCGCTCAATAAACATGTTGGCATAAATGCAACATGGCGTTATACCAGTGATGCGTTAGCGTTGTCTCCTTTTACTTTTACCGATAAAACTATTGGTAGTCATCAAGGTGTTGATGTTGGTGTTAATTGGAGCCCTTCTTCAGACATTACTTTGTCTTGGTTTGGTAAGAACTTATTAGGTGGCTCATATGTAGAATATGAAGCTGAGCAGTTCCATATACCTTATCGAGTTGAGCCTTCCTTTTATGGCAAATTGTCAGTTTCATTTTGATAGAGATGAATGATGATTTCGAACATAATACGTAAAAGCGCTCTGAAGCTATTCATCTGTTTAGGTGTCCCTCTCTCTCTTTTTTCTAGCTCTTTTGTTGGTGCTCAGAGTGCTGATGTATACCCACTAAAAACGGCGCTGGTTTACAACTTCGCTAAATTTACTCAATGGCCAGAGACTGCCGTCAGTTCGGTTGTAAATATTTGCTATTTTAGCGAATTATATAAGCCAAGTATGGAGCGGCTTGCGGGTAAGAAAATCTCAAAGTCGCTAGTTTTAGTAAAACAAGTTAAAAATATTGATGAGGTTGATCAGTGTCAGCTTCTTTATATTGATAAATCTCAGCGTGAAAAATTGAATCGTTTATTTCTTAAAGTTAAAGGGAAGCCTATTCTGACGGTCTCTGATATTTCAGGGTTTTATGGTGAAGGAGGAATGATAGAAATTACAGTGAAAGACAATAGATTACGCTTCCTCATTAACTTATTCCCGGTTAATGAATCAGATATGGTGCTTAGTTCTCAAATGCTAAAGTTGGCTGTAGAGGTTAAACGTTAATGAATATGTTTAAGTCTCTAAAAATAAGGCTCTTGCTGTCGATGATATTCCTTGTTGTTCTAGTGATAACAGTCATTTTATGGGCCGTCATAAAAAACCAAACTCAAGCTGCAAAAGAACAGGCAGAAAGCGAGTTAATATCTATTAGTGAGATGGTCGCAGAAAATACAGTAGCCGCTTTATTATTTTCAGATCCTATTTCGGCAAAAAACACATTAAATTCACTAAAAGCAAAGCCAGATATTTATAATGCTATAATTTATGATATCAATGGAGATGTTTTTTCAGAATATGGTTTTCCAGAATCTTATTCACATCTTCATAAACATGAAATCATTGATGTTTCTCATATCAGCAAGAGTGAGGTTCATAGTGATGGTAATGGGCTTCATACCTATATGCCAATATATAGCGAAAGTGAAGTTATAGGCTTGGTTTATATTGCCGATAATTTAATGACATTTCAGGATCGTATAAATAATTTATATTATTGGGTTTTTTTGACAAGTACCTTAGCGCTAGCTGTTAGCTTTATGATTATGCTCTTTTTACAAAGAATTTTCACTAAACCTTTGAATGAGCTTCTTTTTACAATACAAAATATTGCAGATAAAAAAGACTATACAAAGCGTGCACCAGAGAGTTCAACAACTGAATTTGAAGTGTTGGGGCGTAATTTTAATTATATGTTGACTGAGATATACCAAAGAGACAAACAGCTGGCGTCTATCAATTCAGAGTTAGAGCTTAGAGTTGAGTCTCGTACAAAAGATTTGGCCGCTGCTTTGAATCTTGCTAATGAAGGAAATCGAGCTAAGTCTGAGTTTTTAGCGGTAATGAGTCATGAAGTGAGAACACCATTAAATGGAGTGATTGGATTCTCGGAACTTTTAAAAATGCATGAGTTTGATCAAGAAATTTCGGAAAAAATAAAATATTTAAATACTTCAGCACATTCGTTGTTATCACTGCTTAATGAAATTTTAGATTTTTCAAAGCTCGACGCCAATAAAGTTGAGATAGAAAATAATGAGTTTTGTTTAACTTCACTTCTTACAGGTGTGGTGGAATCTCTAGCACCCATGGCTAGTAAAAAAGATGTAGCTATCAGGTTAGATATGTCTGAAGTACCTAAAGGAACCTATTTGGGAGACTCTATACGTATTAGGCAGGTTTTGAGCAATATTATTAATAATGCGGTGAAATTCACAGATACAGGTAACGTGGTGATTGCTGTGTCTCAATCTCATGCTCAATCAGACACAGTGCTTCGGTTTGCGGTTAAAGATACAGGTATAGGGATCGCGCCTGAGTACTTAGATAATATTTTTTCTCCTTTTGTACAAGCTGATAGCACGATCACACGAAAGTACGGTGGAACAGGGCTCGGGCTCGCAATTTGCAGGCAGTTAATTGAGCTTATGGATGGGCAATATGGAGTGAAAAGTACAGTTGGGGTCGGAAGTGATTTTTGGTTTTCAATTCCACTAACAAGAGTGAATGTAGATTCAAAATTTATAAATGTAATAAAAGAAGATAAAACTGTCAGCCATAGAGCAGGTAAAATATTAATAGCTGAAGATAATGAAATTAATCAATTGGTAATTAAGAAATTATTAATGTCTTTTGGCCATACATGTAGTGTCGTATCTAATGGGATGATGGCTATTTCGGAAGCAACGGTTAAAAAATATGATTTAATATTTATGGATTATCATATGCCTGAAGCTGATGGTGTTGAAGCTACAAAAAAAATACGTGAGTTAGGAACTGAATCTATTAATTATACGACACCTATTATCGCATTGACTGCTGATATACAGCCTCAAGTCAGTAAGGTTTTTCGCCATGCAGGTGCTAGTGATATCTTATTAAAACCTTTTACTCGTGAAAAGTTGGAGTTATGTCTGAACAAGTGGATGGGTAAAGAATTAATATTATCAGCTAATGAGAAAGTTGATAATGGTTTTAAAATAGTTAACCTTAAAGTGTTAGAAGAGATATCTGATATTTCACCCGATGACGCTATTGTTCAGCAGATCATTTCGTTGTTTTTTGAGAAAACTCCTGAGTTAATGGAAAATATTAAAAAATCTATAAATGAAAATGATGGGAAGTCTTTATTTCTTTTTTCTCACTCACTCAAATCAAGTGCCGCAAATATCGGCGCGGAGTGCTTATCTGATATAGCAAAAAGATTAGAGTATTTAGGGCGAGAAAACTTAGTTCATGAAGCGAGTGAATTAACGCCACTACTATACAGTTGTTTTGAAAAAACATCAGATACCCTAAATAGGTTGCTAAAGGACTCGTCAGTATGAGTAAGTCAGATATGTCGTATACCGTGCTTATCGTTGATGATGACCCTGGCATACGCCTGTTAATGAAGTATGCATTACAGGATGAAGACCTAACAATATTTGAAGCAGAGAATGGCGATAAAGCGCTACAAGTGTTCCAGGAAGTATCGCCTGATATAGTTTTGCTTGATGTTTCTATGCCTGGAATGACGGGGTTTGAATGTTGTCAGCAGTTAAGAAACTCTAATATGGGCGCTCAATGCGCGATAGTCATGGTAACGGCACTTGATAAGCCTGAAGATATAGAGGCAGCTTTTGAGGTCGGTGCCACAGATTTTATGACCAAGCCTTTAAAGTGGCCTTTGTTCAATCATCGTGTGCGCTATATTCTTAAAGCGAATAAAACGCTTTTGGCGTTGAGCCGGAACCAGTCAAAGTTATCAAAAGCGCAGTCTATTGCGCGTTTGGGTTATTGGGAGTGGGATTTTAAGTCTCCCTTTATTGAGTGCTCGACTGAGTTGTTTTCCATGCTAGATATTCAAAAAATGGATGATGCAGTGATGTATCGCTCTGTTTTAAAGTGTATCCATCCAGAGGATCGTCGAATATTTAATGATGCATTTCGACAAGCATTGCATGAAAACAAATCGTACGATATCGAGTATCGCGTGGTTCGCTCAGATGGCGAAGTCATTATTTTTCATGATCGTACCGATATCATTGAAGAGTATGGACACAAACGTATCATCGGTACCTTGCATGACATCACTTCTCAAAAAAATACAGAGCGAGAAATATCGTACTATGCATACTACGATACACTCACAAAGTTACCCAACCGGCGCTTGTTTCTCGATCAATTTGAAACCTCTCTAGCGACAGCAAAGCGTCGTCATGAAGAGGTCTCTTTGTTATTTATTGACCTTGATCATTTTAAGAATATTAATGACAGTTACGGTCACCATGTTGGTGATCAAGTTTTAACGCAGACTGCCAGCAGGATTAAAAACTCAGTCTGTATGCCTGATGCAGTTACTATTGATATTGAAGGCTCACAAAATAAAGTCGCTCGTCTAGCAGGAGATGAATTTACTGTATTACTTTGTGAAGTTAATGCGGTTGATAATGTAGTGACGATAGCCCAGCGAGTACTTGATTCACTGTCTCAGCCATTTTTACTTGATAACCACACCATTCATATTACGGCGACTATTGGTATCGCGCTTTATCCTGATGACAGCGATAACGTACAAGAGCTATTACAAAATGCTGATGTCGCTATGTATCATGCGAAAGAAAGTGGCCGAAATAGCTATCAGTTCTTCTCAGAAGAGTTAAATGTTTATCACAAAAATAGACTCTCTATAGAAAGTGGTTTGCGCTCTGCCATGTTGAATAATGAACTCGTTATTTATTATCAACCGCAATTCAGTGGTGAGCCTAACGAAATTATTGGCTTTGAAGCGCTACTTCGGTGGGATCACCCCACCAAAGGGCTGCTCTCACCAGATAAGTTTATGAATGTTGCAGAAGCCTCTGGTCTAATAGTGCCGATTGGTGGTTGGGTGCTTGAGCAAGCCTGTAAGCAAGCGCACGAGTGGTCGCAAAGAAGCACTAAACCTTATCGTATGGCTGTTAACTTATCAGCACTTCAATTTAATCATAAGAACCTCTCTGAGCAAGTTCTTGGTGCGTTGGAGGTTTCGGGACTTGACCCTTCTTTGCTTGAGTTAGAGATCACCGAGTCGGCTATTATCCAAAATATTAATGAAACACTTGCTCTATTAGTGTCCCTAAAAAGTTTGGGTATTAATTTAGCTATTGATGATTTTGGAACCGGTTATTCTTCCTTAAGCTATCTTAAGAACTTTCCTATAGATACGCTAAAAGTGGATAAGTCATTTATTGATGAAATAGTGACCAGCAAAAAGGATGCAGCTATTGCGCAGACCATTCTTCAGTTGGCAGACAATTTAGGCTTGCTAAGTGTTGCGGAAGGAGTGGAGACTAAAGAACAAGTAGCAGGTTTAACTGATATGGGGTGTACACAGTTCCAAGGGTATTATTTTAGTAAGCCGTTACCGGTCGAGTTAATTGATATGTTGATCGATTAACTAAAATAAATAAGTTTTATGGTTAGGGAGGCGTAACCACCTTCCTCTCTTTTGCTGTTTATTTTGTCTTCTAACAGCGTATTTTTCCTGTCGTGTTAATCTGCGCTACATCTTTTAAGCATATAGTGTTAAATAATTATCGTTTTTCGCGTTGCACCTGCACGCTTACCCATTTTTAACGAGGAGCCATCATGTCAAATCTGACCTTTAAGTACCTTGATAAAGCACTCTCCCAAGTTCGGGAATTAGGCTTGATGCCTGAAAAAGTAGATGAAGCCCCTGTGGTAGCGCTTATTGAGCGTCTATCTGATATTGATGAGACTAAAACCTTAGCTATTGCCCGAACATTGACTCAAGCCTCCGTTTTTAATGAGATTGTACGTGAGCAAGTATCTCAGATGAAAATTGGCCAGCGTTATGCCGAAATTACCGAGTCTTTTAATAGTATTCGTGATGATGCTAAAAAGATGGTTGAGCAAGTTGAAGATGGTAAAATTGATACGTTTGAACGTGCCAGCAATGCATGGATGAAAGTTACGCGTGGCGATATAGCCAGCCGTTTTGACAAGATTAAAGATACTTATTTAGAAGTAGCGCGTGACTCTAAAGACCAAATAGAGCGTGAGCATGTGATTTTAAATGCATACCAAGATTTTCGTGGTGCGATTAAAGAGTCCGAAATTTATGCGCTTGACCTATTAAAGCAAACAGAAGCGTTGTGGAATGCACAGAAAGACGCGCTAAAGCAAGCCGGTGACAAGGTGCAGCAGTTTGCAGGTGATGATCTTGCAGAGCGTGCCAAGCTTGAATTAGCCCGTGACGAGAGCATGCGTAGTTTACAGTTTGCAGAAGATCGCTATCAGGTAGCTAAAGACTTGTCAGATAACCTCACTGTTAGCTACAACACATCCGAAGTGATTATGATGCGCTTAATGCAAACCAACAGTGCTAAGGACCGTGTTTATAAGCAGTCGATTACCTTCTTTGGCACCAATGAGTCTGTGTTCACGGCATTAACGGCTTCTTATACTGGCATGTTTGGTTTGCATGAAAGCACAGAAACTCTTAATGAAATGAAAGATGGGGTCTCAAAAAGCTTGGAAGATTTGGCTTCTATTGGCGGGAAAGTGCAAGAAGCCGCGATTAAAGCAGGTTACGGCCCAACGATTCGTGCTGAGTCGGTTAAAAAATTAGTTGAGTCTGTTGTTAATTTTCAGGAGCGTTCGCAAGAAATTATTGAAGAGATGCGCATCTTGTCCACAAAAAATGCAGAAGAAATTCGCGAATCAGTTGAAGATGGTAAACAACGTTTAGCACGTGTTATTCAGCGTGGAGGCTCATTACCATTGCCTGATTTTTCTCAAGCGAAGTAAGTTAATTAGTTATTGTTAAGTAGTATTTAAGATGCGTTCAAAAGTAGTGAGTAATTGAATGGATAGTATGAATGCGGCCAGTGCTTCTACTGATCAGGTTGAAGTGCCCAGAGCAAAACTTGAAGATATTATGGTGGCGATGGATGTGGTGGATACACTACGTCATCGCCAAGGCATGGTTGAGCGGGAGCTTGGCACGGATGCGCGACGTGAGCAGTTACTGGAACGTTTACGTGAAATCTATGCTGAACAAGGTATGGATGTCCCTGATCATATTTTGGAAGAGGGTATCAAAGCGCTGGATGAAGACCGCTTTAAGTACTATCCGTCTAAGAAGAATTTCTCTACTACGCTGGCTCATCTTTATGTAAGCCGTAAAACGTGGGGCAAGCCTATAGCTGCGCTCTTATTGGTAGGGGCTTTGGCTTATGCTGGAAATTACTTTATAAATGAGAGACCTCAGCAACAAGCACTTGAGGCGTTACCGAACACTTTGCAGCAAACTTATAATGAGATACAAGCAATAGCCAAGAACCCACAAGTGGTTGTCCAAGCACAAGAGCTTAAGGGTTCTGCTAGTGCTGCTTTAGCTAACAGTAAGCCTCAAGTGGCTGAGTCGTTATTAAGCGATATGGAAAATATGCTGACTCAGTTAAGGGTTAGTTACAAAATTAGAATCGTATCCCGCCCTGGTGAGCAGTCTGGCGTTTGGCGTATCCCTGATGTTAATTCCAATGCACGAAACTACTATTTAATTGTGGAAGCGATTGGTCGCGGTAATAACGTACTAACCTTGCCTGTGATGAATGAAGAGTCAGGTAAGCGCAATGATGTAGATAAGTGGGGAATACGGGTTAATTACAGGGCCTTTAACTCAGTGGCTGCTGATAAGCGTGATGATGGCATTATCCAGGCAAACATAGTGGGTGATAAGCCTGCCGGTTACTTGAAACCAAAATATAAAATTGCCACCAGTGGTGCCACTATTACGCGATGGTAAACCTAGCTTTATGCACTTTTACATGTATTTATCAGCACAATTAATAGAAGGGTTTAGATGATGTGGAGTGGTTCAACAGCTTTAAACAGTATCGATAGCACCTTACGTACGGTGCGTGATGATATTGATCGTCTGGATCAGAGTTTAACGCGACTGACTGAAAACCTGACTGATAATCTGCGCCAGCAAGGTAAGGTTATTCATGAGATTGCTAAGGTTCGCTTATTAGAAATAGATACAGGACAGTTGCAAGACACTTTGACTGCAGCCGACCTTGATGCTAAAAATATTTTGAGTGACCGTGTTCAGTATATTCAACAAGTTGAGCATGAAATTAAAAATTTAAAGCAGCAGTTAGAAGAGGCAGAAGTAGCTCGAGAAAAACTCTTGTTGGTTGCTAATGATATATCAACAGATCTTGCAGAGAATGAAACTACCATTCAGGAAGCGTTGCGTGAAGATTCTGCTTATCTAGCACAATTTGAGCGCGCGAGTAAGGCGGAGTCTATCGCTGCTGAGGCGCTACAGAAAAGCCAGACAGCTCAATCTGATATGGATATTAAAGATGAGCCTTATCAAGATGATAAGTTGTTTATGTATCTATGGCGGCGTAAATTCGCTACGCCTGACTATGTAGGAGGCCTGTTAACACGTTCTCTCGATAAATGGGTCTCTGGGCTCATTAAGTATGAAAAAAATCGAGTTAATTATTGGAACCTTCAAGAGATACCTAAACGTTTAGCTGCACATGCCCAAAGAGTACAAACTGAAGCGGAGAATCAGTTTGTATTACTTCAAGCATTAGAGACTCAGGCATTATCAGATGCTGGCGTTCCTGAAGTAGAGCAGCGTTTAGATGATGCGCGTGTACAACTAGATGCGCAGGATGACCAGATAGAGGCGTTAGAAAACCGGTTGAGCGCAACGTTGGAGCAGCGCGCTGAGTTTACTTCTGGAACTGATGAATATACACAGCGTAGTATCCAGTGTTTAAGTGATGCGATGGCGCATAAAGATGTGTATCAGATAGATCGCTATGTGAGAGCTACATTGTCTCCCGTTGATGATGAGTTAGTCAGAGAGCTTCGTCAATTTCAGGATAATTATGAAGATAGTGAAGATGACTTAGCAGACTTTCGCCGTGCGCATTCTGCAAAAATAGCAAAATTAAAAGAGCTGGAAAGCGTACGTCATAGTTTTAAAAATAACCGTTTTGATGATGTCCGCTCAGGTTTTGGTAATGAAGACTTGATCAAGTCAGTGTTAGGACAGTTCTTGCAAGGAGCTGTAGCGGGCAGTGATGTGTGGCGAGTACTTAAACGTAATCAGCGTTATGATAATCGAGGTGCGCAGCCTGACTTTGGTAGTGGTGGTATTAGTGGCCGATCACCCGGCAGAAATACATCAAACAGTAACAGCACATTTAGGTGGCCGAGCTCACGTAGCGGAAGTGGCGGGTTTCGTATCCCGGGAAGCGGTCGTAGTAAACGAAACGGTGGCGGTGGTGGTTTTCGTACAGGTGGTGGTTTTTAGTTAATGCTATAAAAAGCACTCCGGTTATCCTTAGAGTATTATGTGGATGGATAACCGGAGTGAACGCCGCTATTTAGGTTAGCGCCTACCAGAGATCTATTGTCTTTATATTAGTTTTGAGCTGTTTTAGCTTGTGCACTTTCAGGTACGTAGTTACGAGCGGTTTCACGTAACTCTTTTAGTGCAGCGGCGGCATCAACATCACGATTTGAAACACGCTTAAGGTAATCTTCATCCATACCTATAATCATGGCTTGGAACTCTTTATCGATGAGGTCGCCTTTCTTAACTTCTAAAATGGAAACGCCTGCGTTTTTGGCAGTAACTAGCCCTTGTGCATCACCACCATCCCATGCACGTCCTGCAAGGGCGGATAGTTTCTCACCAGAAACGGCAAGAATTGCAGCTTTGTCTTCTTTGCTAAGGCCGTCTAAGAAATCTGGGTTCATAAAGATAGAAAAGCTCATGACGTACATACCGCCGGGTAATAAAACGAGTTGTTTGGTGACTTCGTTTAGGCGTAAAGTTTTCTGTTCACCTGTAGGGATGAATACACCATCAACAACACCTTGTTGCATCATTTCGTACACTTTAGGCGCGGGTGCTCCAACGGCTGTCACGCCCATGCGTTCCCCCAATTGTGTTTGAATACCACCACCGAGACGAATCTTACGGTTTTTCATATCGGCCAGGGAGTCGATCGGTTCTGCTAAGTGTATTTGCCCCGGGCCATGGGTGAAAAGGGCCGCAACAACAAGGCCTTCGTGTTCATTTGCCTGCTTATAATATTTATTACTGACTCGCCAAAATGCGACAGAAGCTGCTTCTGCATTCGCATTTAGGTTGGGTAGCTCTACAGATTCTGTCAATTTAAAGCGACCCGGAATATAACCGTGAACGCTCCAACTAGCATCAACAACGTTATCTTCTACGAGGTCAAACATGGTTTTAGGATGTCCCATACCGTATTCAATCTTCATTTTCACACGGCCTTGAGTGGCCTCATCTATCCATTTACCCCATGTCGTTAGAACAATGGCATTTTGTGGATGCGTTGGGGGAAGCCAGCTAGCAACTCGCATGACGGAGTCAGCCAGTACGCTGCCAGATAACAGAAGGCCTAACGACAGCCCAGTAGATGACTTTATTAATGTTTTTATTTTCATATGAATTACCTTCTTATTGTATGCCTTCATGTGAAAGGCTTGCTTTCAAAGTTATGAGCAGTGAGTCTTAGGTTATTAACGTGAGTTATCCGTTTTAGTGCCCGTCATGGCGGCATCAATGATTTGAATCCAGTGTTGGATAGGGGTATTGGATTTACCCGAAAGGTGTGTCATGCAGCCGATATTGGCACTGCCGATGATATCGGGGTTTGCTTTTTCAAGGGCTTCAACTTTCTGTACACCTAGCTGGTTGGCGAGTTCTGGCTGGAAAATTGAGTAGGTGCCAGCAGACCCGCAGCAGATGTGCCCATCACTGACAGGTTTTATTGGAAAGCCTAATCGGGCTAGTACGGTTTCAACGGAACCTGATAACCCTTGAGCGTGTTGCAGTGAGCAAGGGCATTGAAAAGCGACGCTGCTCGTCGCATTGAGTGTGAGCTTTTCTAACGGAAGATCTGTAAAGACTTCAACCAGGTCCTTTGTTAGTGCAGATATGCGTGCTGCTTTTTCAGCATACAAATGATCATCTTTAAGCAGTTTTCCATACTCTTTTATGGTCGAACCACAACCGCTAGCAGTCATGACTATTGCTTCACAGCCTTCTTCTATTGTTGGCCACCATGCGTCTATGTTGTTACGCATAAAGTCTCGGCCGTCTTCCTGCTTATTAAGGTGGTAACTAATCGCACCGCAACAACCCGCTTTATCAGCGGTGATCAGCGAGATATTAAATTGGCTTAACACTCTCGCTGCCGCGGCATTAATGTCGGGTGCGAGTCCTGGTTGAACACAACCTTCTAGTACTAGCATGCGTTTTTCATGAGCCCGTTTCGGCCAACTGCTTTTTGATGACCGTAGTGGAATCTTTGTTTTTAGTGCTTTTGGCAGGAGAGGTCGAATATGTTGGGCGGCTTTTAGCAGAGGCGTAAACCGAGCTGAATAGGGCAGAACGCTGAGTATCGAATGGCGTAGCGCTTTTTGTGCAAAAGAGCGAGGTACTTGTTTTTCTACCACTTGTACGCCGATATCCAGCAGACGGTGATAGTCAACATTTGCAGGGCAGGTTGTTTCACATGCACGACAGTTTAAGCATGCATCAAGGTGTGACTGTGTGATCGCGGAGGCTGGCTGCCCCTCTAAAACCTGTTTAATTAAGTAGATACGCCCACGGGGGCTATCTAACTCATTACCTCGTAAATTATAGGTTGGGCACGTTGCTAAACAGAAGCCGCAATGTACACATTTACGCAGGATGGCATCGGCCTCTTTTCCTTGCGCAGTGCTATTAATGAATTCAGCTATGTTGGTCTGCACGGTATCTCCCCCAGTGTTGGGTTGGTTATAGGTCTACGTATAAACGACTGGGGTTGAGAATGTTGTGTGGGTCAAAGCTGTGTTTTATGCGCTTGCTTAATGCAAGAAGTGCAGGGCTCAGAGGGCTGAAAGTAGAACCGTTACCATCACTACTATTAGTCTTGCTATTATTAAAATCAGAGACATTACGAAAGCAACTGGCATGCCCCCCGTTATCAATAGCCCATTGTTGTATCGCATCAGTATCTTTTGGATACACCCAGCGTTGTGCTCCTCCCCACTCAGTGATTGACTCTGTATCAATTAGTAAGTCAGGGATGCACGGGGCGCTTGGGGGTAATGACACACGCCATAACGACCTATCTTGATTAAAGTAAGGGAGATGTTGCTCTTTCAGCTGGTGCCAAAAAAGGTCTGCTTGTCTGAGAATGTCACCACCTATGTTTTCTGCCGCGGATACTACCCCAGCTTTAGCGCCGGAGAAGCGTACATATAAAAGGTTGTTATGCAGATATGTGGCAGAAACCGGTATTGGCTGGCGACCCAGTGAGCTTAATAAAGAACTCATTTGCTGGTGGTCATAGGGCAGAATGCGTGTTTCTTCAACAGCTGGTTTAGGTATGACTTTCAGTGATATGTCTAGCAAGACGCCTAAAGTACCTAATGCCCCTGTCATTAGCCGCGACACATCATAGCCCGCTACGTTTTTCATGACCTGACCGCCAAACTTTAAAACTTCGCCTTTACCATTGATGATGGTCGCGCCTAAAACAAAATCTCGGACAGCTCCAGCATAAGGGCGGCGAGGCCCTGAAATCCCGCATGCTACGGTACCGCCAAGAGTGGCAGTATCTGAAAAAGAAGGCGGTTCAAAGCCAAGAATTTGTCCGTGCTTTGCCAAGAGCTCTTCTATCTCTTTTAATGGCGTTCCTGCACGCGCCGTTATGACAAGTTCAGAAGGCTCATAATTGATGATGCCACTGTATCCTGAAACTGATAGCTTAGTGCCTGTGGTACGGCGTCCATAAAATGCTTTACTACTACCGCCTGTTATTATCAACGGTGATTTCTGTTCGTAAGCAGTGTTGATCTGCTCTGCCAGTGTTCTTGCTGTTATTGCGGGTGGCTGAACTGAAAGCATTTAAAACCGCTCCAAATGAGGAAATGGCATCTCGCCATTATGTACATGCATTGCATGGAACTCAGTGCAACGCGCTAGAGTAGGGATCTGTTTGCCAGGGTTAAGTAATGCTTTACTATCGAAGGCTAGTTTTAATGCATGAAATTGACTTATTTCTTCATCGGTAAACTGCAAACACATCTGATTTATTTTTTCTAAACCGATGCCATGCTCTCCGGAAATAGTGCCACCCACTTGAACGCATAACTCAAGAATGCGTGTGCCAAGCTCATTGGCGCGTTGATGTTGATCCTCATCGGAGGAATCAAACAAAATGGAAGGGTGCATGTTGCCATCACCCGCGTGAAATACATTCACGACTAGAAGCTGATACTCATCAGCAAGTTGATTGATTTTTGTCCACACTTGGGCTAACGCTCGACGCGGGATAGTGCCGTCCATCACGTAGTTGTCGGGAGCTAAGCAAGCAAGGGCAGGGAAGGCGGCTTTGCGAGCAGCCCAGATGCGCTTGCTTTCAGCTTCGTTGGTTGAGATTTGAATGTCTGAAGCATTTAAGCGATTGAGTATTGCAAGGACACTGCTCAGTTCATCTTCAACTTCTTCAGCGCTGCCATCTAATTCACAGATAATTACTGCCGCTGCATCAACCGGGTAGCCTGCATGCATCAGTGCTTCAATTGCTTGAATGCCTTTTTGATCAATCATTTCAAGGCCTGCTGGAATAATGCCTGCACCAATGATTTCAGAGATAGTGTTACCGGCATCTTCAATGGTGGCGAAGGCGGCGAGTAACACGCGAGCGCTAGCAGGCTTCGCTAAAAGTTTTACGCGAATACCAACAATAATCCCTAGTAATCCTTCGGAGCCGGTCATGACTGCCAAGAGGTCGTACCCTGCAGAATCCAGCGCTTGACCACCTATAGTGATGCGCTCTCCCTCAATGGTGATGACGTCTAGTTCTAGAATATTGTGGACGGTCAGACCGTACTTGAGACAGTGAACGCCGCCAGCGTTTTCAGCAACATTGCCTCCGACAGAGCAGGCGAGTTGTGAGGATGGGTCGGGTGCGAAATACAGGTTGTAGGGTGCAGTAGCATCGGAGACGGCTTGGTTGCGAACGCCAGGGTCTATCCATGCGCTGTGGTTATGCAGATCAATATCATGAATTTTGTTGAACTTGTTCATACCAAGGAGAACACCGTTCTCGACAGGCATTGACCCTGCGGTTAGTCCGGTGCCTGCTCCACGAGCCACGAGAGGGATATCAAGCGCATGGCAGCAACGCATGACATGCTGAACTTGCTCGATACTATCAGGGAGTACCGTTAGTAACGGCATTTGGCGCATCGTGGTAAATGCATCGCACTCGTAGGCTTTGAGCTGTTCTGGCTCACTCAAGATTGCATGGTCAGGAATCATCTGGTTCAGCATTGGAATGAGGCTGGCAAGTCGTTGTGTTCTGATGCTTGCTGCAATGTTTGAGTTCATGGCGGTATCCAAGTGGCTCGCTGAAGAGGTGGAACCTAGATAACACTAAAGATGAAATGCTATTTAAAAAAATACATAATAACTATAATTAACCATATGTTTTAGTTATGGAGAAAATATGAAATTTACTCAGCTTAAGTATTTTCTGAAAATTGCAGAGGTGGGTAGTGTTTCAGCCGCCGCCCGTGAATTATTTATCGCGCAACCTGCGTTGAGCCATCAGGTCGCCGCGTTAGAAAATGAACTCGGCGTTGCGCTTTTTGTTCGCAGTGTCAAAGGAGTTCGGCTCACACTGGCTGGCGAGAAGCTGGTTCATCACGCGAAGGTAATACTGCGTCAGGTTGATATTGCAAAGGCGGATGTTATTAGCGATGAATTTTCTCCGCGCGGTGAGGTCGGTGTTGTTATTGATGCTTCGAAGGCTTACACCCTAATCCCCCTGCTAGTAACTGAATGTGCTCAGCGCTTTCCAGAAGTGCAGCTAAAAATTTATGATGCTATGAGCTTGAATGCTGCGCAAAATATTGCCGATGGCAAAGTTGACATAGGCCTGATTCCGAACGCTGCGGATTTGAGTGGGGTTCATGTCACTCCGGTGTATCAAGAGCCATTGCACCTAGTGGGAAAAGGGATTGCTGCAAAACATCCGATGGGCACGATACTTTTTGAGGAGTTATCCAATTACCCGTTGGTTGCACCCTCACGGCCGCACAATATTCGTTTGCATATCGAGCAAAAAGCGCTGGAAGCAAAGTGGCCTTTGGATATCCAGTTTGAGCAAGATACTGGGTTGACACTACGTTGCTTGATGAACAACGGAATTGCTAATGCCATTATCCCCTATGACGTGATGACTCCAGAACTTGAGCATGGTGAGCTGGATGCACTGAAAATTATTAACCCTTCGATTGATCGAATTCACGCTATTGTCCGCCTAGAAAATAGACCCTTTACAGCGGCTTGTCGGGCTATTGAGCTTCTCCTCATCGAGTTGATTCAGCGACTTTGCGAGCAGGAAATTTTAGATGGTGAGGTGTTGATTTAAGCACCATAAAAACCACAAAATAATTGTTGTTATATCTGTTTTTTTATGTTTATTCTAAAAAAAGAGCGAAATTCTTAAAAATAGTTTTTCGATAATTTGTCTTATAATCCATTAAATGTGGGTTAAATGTTGCTAAATTCTATTAATGTTTGGGTTATCAGGTTGGGTGGGGCTCATTGCTTTGTGGGGTCGTATCAAGAATTAGCAGCCTGGTTTTTAGAGGAATAGGTAATGAGCGTTATTCATAAAGAAAAAATTACAGATCCATCAGCATGGAAAGGTAAGGACTTAAAAGATGACGATTCGTGGATTTATCATTGGTCCGATGAATCCATTAGTGTTTTGGAAAAGGCCTTGGAAAATGTTAAACAAAAAGGCTTGCAAGTACCCGACTTCACTAAAGAAGATTTTCCGATTTCTGAACTATCCGAAGAGGTCGCTTGCTTCAATGAAGAGTTAGAAAATGGCAAGGGTTTTATATTAATTCGGGGCTTGCCCATTGAGCGGTATACGGATGATGAAGCAGCCACTATTTACTATGGTCTTGGCCTTCACATGGGCACGCCTGTCCCACAAAATTTAAAAGGCGATATGTTAGGGCATGTTAAAAATATTGGGGCAATAGATCCGAAAAGTGTTCGTGTGTATGAAACGAATGAGTATCTTCCTTATCATGCCGATTTATCAGATGTTGTTGGTTTGCTTTGTCTTCGTAAAGCAAAATCAGGAGGTATGAGTAGTCTTTCAAGTGCGATGACGCTTTACAACGAAATTTTGGAAAAAAACCCAGAGTATATTGGTCTTCTCCATCGTCTATACCAATTGGAGCATCTTGATGACGGAGATCCAGGCTTTACGCCAATCTTTAGTTACCATAAGGGTAAGTTAAGCGCTCGATATTTACGTCAATATATAGAAATTGCACAAAACAACGCCGGTGCTCCCTTATCGAATGTAGAAGTTGAAGCTTTAGACCTTATTGATGCAACTTTAAATGATCCAGATATTCGTATAGATATGATGATGGAACCAGGCGATATCCAATTCGCAAATAATTATACAATTTTTCATTCTCGCACTAGTTTTGAAGATTACGACGAATTAGAGCGTAGAAGGCATCTGTATAGGTTGTGGCTGAAGATGCCTAACGCCAGAGAATTAGCGCCTGACTTTCCTGGACGAAACGGTATTACGAGGCGTGAAGCGTAATCTAATATTCAAATACTAAAAAATGCCGCGGATTCTAACGCTCAGTATGGAGGAATTAATTTTGGAGCCGGCTCTCTGTATCAGGATAGTTGTCGGATCATTTGATTTCCCTTAACCCAGGATAGAGGGCGTATGTTCTCTATCTGTATTTCTATAGCTGCCTATTTATCATTGGTAATGAATGAAATTGCTCGTTTCTCATGCCAATAGTCAACGTAAAGCGACAAATAATTCTCTATTCTCGCCAGAATTTTCTCTATACACAGTGAAAAACTTAACGCAAAGCGACCTGATATATCAGGGTTTTCTATCTTAAGTCACTAAAAAATCTTCTATTACCTCTCTTTATGTCCCTAAATGTACTTAAAGTAACGCATTCGTTAATTTTAAATTCTCAGTTATTTCTCATTACTTTATTGTTTGCGGCATTGGCGTTTTTTTGACATCTGCATAAAATTTAGTCAAAGTTATTTTTAATTAAACGTTCAGTTAATAAAAAATTTGATAACAGCGTATAATAACTTTTATGTAGAGCGGCGAGTGTCAGTAAAACGCGTTATCTGAGGTCAAAAGTAAGATCTATATTCGATAATGCTGCTTGCCTCCGAGCCGCCATGAAACGAAATTAGCAGGATATAGTTAGATGCAACACACTCTTTATATAAATGGTCAATATCAAGATGCCACATCGGGTGAAAGCTTTATTACTCGTAACCCTGCGACAGGAGAAGTATTGGCTAACGTTCATCAAGCGTCGCTGGCTGACGTCGATAAGGCGGTAGAAGCAGCGCAGGCAGGTTTTCTCGTCTGGTCTGCGATGAGTGGTGCTGAGCGAGGGCGCATTTTGATGCGTGCTGTGGCCATTTTACGCGAGCGTAATGATGAACTTGCTATGTTAGAGGTGTTAGATACAGGCAAGCCTTTACAGGAAGCTAACTGTGTTGATATTGCCTCCGGCGCTGACGTTATCGAATATTATGCGGGGCTCGCTGCCACTATACATGGGCAGCAACAGGATTTAGGCGGTAATAATTTTTACTACAGTCGCCGTGAGCCTTTGGGTATTTGTGCCGGTATAGGTGCGTGGAATTACCCCATTCAAATTGCTATGTGGAAATCTGGGCCTGCATTGGCTGCGGGCAACTGCATGATCTTTAAGCCTTCTGAAGAAACACCGCTGAGTGCTTTAAAGCTAGCAGAGATCTTCACTGAAGCAGGCCTGCCTGATGGTGTGTTCAACGTTGTGCAAGGTGACTACCGTGTTGGGCAAGCGCTTTCGCGTCACCCCCAAATAGCCAAGGTTTCATTTACAGGCGAATGCGGTACAGGCAAAAAAGTCATGGCTGATGCGGCTGGCTCGTTAAAAGATGTCACTATGGAATTAGGTGGGAAATCGCCTTTGCTCGTATTTGGCGATGCCGATCTTGATAACGCCGTATCAGGTGCATTACTGGCCAATTTTTATACGCAAGGTGAAGTCTGTACGAATGGTACGCGCGTGTTTGTACACGACAGTATTTATGACGAATTTGTCAGTAAAGTAGTTGAGCGAACTGAGCGTATGGTCATTGGAGACCCTACAGACCTGAACACGCAAGTTGGGGCACTGATTTCTGAAGAACATATGCATAAAGTGCTCGGTTTTATCGATGCTACAAAAGCGGCGGGCGCGCGCTTAGCTTGCGGTGGTGAGCGTGTTGTCGATGGAGACCTAGCTAAAGGTTACTTCGTTAAGCCTACCGTGTTTGCGGACTGCACCGATGATATGCCTAACGTTAAAGATGAAATATTCGGGCCTGTTATGTCGATTCTGCGTTTCAGTGATGAGGAAGAGGTTATTCGGCGTGCTAATGATACAGAGTATGGCTTAGCAGCGGGTGTTTTCTCAACCAACTTTTCTCGAGCGCATCGTGTTATTGCGCGTCTTCAGGCGGGTATCTGCTGGATTAACACCTGGGGTGCATCGCCTGCAGAAATGCCTGTGGGAGGTTATAAACAGTCCGGTATTGGTCGTGAAAATGGTATTGAAACACTTAACCACTATACGCAGATTAAAAGCGTTTATGTTGAGTTGGGTGATGTTGATTGCCCTTATACCTAAGCTATTAAAAATAGTGGTAAGCCAGTACAAACGCGTGTCTAAGCTGCGACCTGAGGGATGAGAATTAGTATGACCACTGATACACAATATGACTACATCATTGTTGGCGCAGGCTCGGCTGGTTGCGTGCTGGCTAACCGCCTGACGGAAGATGGACAGTACAATGTGCTGTTGTTGGAGGCAGGGGGTTCGGATAAGAGTATCTTTATTCAGATGCCGACGGCGCTGTCTTATCCAATGAATACGCCTAAATATGCGTGGCAGTTTCATACCGAAGGAGAGCCTTATTTGGATGGTCGCTCTATGCACTGCCCGCGTGGAAAAGTGTTGGGTGGTGGTTCGTCGATAAATGGCATGGTCTATGTCCGTGGACATGCGTGCGATTTTGATGAATGGAGCGAAAAAGGTGCCGTTGGGTGGGGGTATCAGGAGTGTTTGCCTTACTTCAAGAAAGCAGAAACATGGGTTCAGGGAGGAGATGACTATCGGGGCGGTAGTGGCCCTTTGTTTACTTGTAATGGTAACGACATGAGACTGAACCCTCTTTATCAGGCATTTATTGATGCAGGTGAAGATGCGGGCTACCCAACGACAGATGATTACAACGGTTATCGCCAAGAAGGTTTTGGTGCAATGCATATGACAGTCAAGGCAGGTGTGCGAGCATCTACGTCGAATGCTTACCTACGTGAAGCGATGAAGCGCTCTAACCTGACGCTTATCAGTGGCGTCCTGACTCGCAAAGTCATTATGGAGGGTAAGCGTGCTGTTGGTATTGAATATGAAAAAAATGGCAGTGTAATAAATGCGACTGCCAATAAAGAAGTTGTGTTAGCGGCGGGATCTGTTGGTTCTCCGCATTTGCTACAGCTATCAGGCATTGGTCCTACAAAAGTATTGAAAGAAGCTGGTGTTGAACTCGTACATGACTTGCCGGGTGTTGGTGAGAACTTACAAGATCATTTGGAGGTTTACTTCCAATACCACTGTAAGCAGCCCATTACGTTGAATGGAAAACTTAATTTAGTGAGCAAGGGTATTATAGGTGCGCGCTGGATGTTGTTGAAAGACGGTTTAGGGGCGACAAATCATTTTGAATCTTGTGGCTTTATTCGCTCTCGTGAAGGTTTGAAGTGGCCCAATATTCAATATCATTTTTTACCGGCTGCTATGCGTTATGACGGTGGAAAGGCTATCGATGGGCATGGGTTTCAAGTGCACGTAGGGCCTAACAAACCGCAGAGTCGTGGCCGAGTATGGATTAAATCAGCCGATCCGAAAGCGAAGCCGAGTATTTTGTTTAACTACATCAGTACCGCCCAGGACAAACAAGACTGGCGAGACTGTATTCGCTTGACGCGTGAGATTTTAAAACAACCCGCTTTGGATCCTTTCCGTGGTGATGAAATTCAGCCGGGAGAGCAGGTAACGAGCGATAAAGCAGTAGATCGTTGGGTGCGAGAGAATGTTGAGAGCGCCTATCACCCTTCATGTACCTGCAAAATAGGTGCTGATGATGATGTTATGGCAGTGCTAGATACACAGTGTCGAGTAAGAGGGATCGAATCACTACGTGTTGTAGATTCTTCAATTTTCCCGACTATCCCCAACGGAAACTTGAATGCTCCCACTATCATGGTGGCAGAGAAAGCCGCAGATATGATTTTGGGTAAAGAGGCTTTATCTAATGAAAATGTTGATGTTTGGATTGATCCGGACTGGCAGCAGAGTCAGCGTTTAGGTAGCCCTAAACGTGAGGTGAAATAAGCAGCCCTAGTACTTAGTTACTAGGCGCTTGATTAATTGTTATAAAAGTAAAACTTATCGTAAGAGAATCAAAAACTAAAATAAGGTAAATAATCATGACAACTCGTAAGAATAGAATTAACCGTAAACATAATTTAATGCGTGGCGTAACCGTAGCGATGGGCTTGTCCGCATCTATGGTGTTTGCTGGCCAATGTGACACGGTACGTTTCTCCGACGTGGGTTGGACTGATATTACAGCGACGACGGCAGTCACCAGTGAAGTGGTTGAAGCGCTGGGTTATAAATCAACGACTCAGCTGTTGTCTGTGCCGGTGACTTATACCTCTCTCGCTAACGCAGATATCGATGTGTTTCTGGGTAACTGGATGCCTACGATGGAAGCGGATATAGCTAAATACCGTGAAGCCGGTACTGTTGAAACCGTGCGCGCCAATCTTGTAGGGGCTAAATACACATTGGCTGTGCCTAAGTATGTGTATGACGCGGGCGTAAAGAGCTTTGCTGATATTGCTAAATTCAAAGATAAGTTCAAAGGTCGTCTTTACGGGATCGAGCCTGGTAATGATGGCAACCGCTTGATGCAAGATATGATTGATCAAGATGCTTTTGGCCTGAAGGGTTTTAAGCTAGTTGAATCGAGTGAGGCGGGAATGATTTCACAGGTTTCACGTTTAGCTAAGCGTGAGCAGTGGATTGCCTTTTTAGGTTGGGCGCCTCATCCAATGAATGCCAACATCGAAATGGAATATTTGCAGGGCGGTGATGACTTCTTTGGTCCTAACTATGGTGGGGCCAGTGTTTATACCAATGTGCGCCAAAATTATAGCCAGGATTGCCCAAATGTAGGCCGCTTGTTGCAAAACCTATCTTTCACACTCGAAATGGAAAACGAAGTGATGGGTGCCATTCTTGATGATGGTAAAAAACCTCAAGCGGCTGCACTCGCTTGGTTGAAGTCTAATCCTGAAGTACTTAATAGCTGGTTAGAGGGTGTAACAACCAAAAAGGGTGGCGATGCGTCGGCTGCTGTGCGTAAACACTTAGATCTCTGATTTTGTATTTGTCTGTTGTCGAGTGCCTAATGCCTTGGCAACAGATTTCCTCTGTATTTATGAAGTAGTGCTTCACCTCATCTGTGGTGATGACATCGTTTATATATAAAAAGGCAAAATCATGAATTGGATTACTGAAAACAAACTTCCTCTAGGGAGCTGGATGGAAGCGTTTGTTGACTGGCTGACTTTCAATGCAGCGGGTTTCTTTGATGCTGTTTCAGTTTCTTTGGAGTGGATGATTATCTCTATGGTAGAGATATTCCAGTGGTTTCCTCCCTTTGTACCTATGGCTATGACCGCCGCGATTGCTTGGTGGTTGCATCGCAGTATTCCACTAGTCATTTTTGTAGTCGCCGCTTTGTTATTGATTCTTAATCTTGGTTATTGGCAGGAAATGCTGGAGACTTTTGTACTCGTATTAGCGGCTACAACACTGTCGGTTGCTATGGGTATCCCAATTGGAATCGTGGCAGCCCACAAGCCTTGGGTTTACACTATTTTGCGGCCGATTCTTGATTTAATGCAGACTATACCTACATTTGTGTATCTTATCCCGACCCTCGTTTTGTTTGGTCTGGGTGTTGTTCCTGGTTTGATATCAACCATCATATTTGCGGTCGCTGCTCCCATTCGCTTGACCTATCTCGGTATTAGCCGTGTCCCTGACGATTTAATTGAGGCCGGCAAGGCATTTGGAGCGACACCATTCAAGTTGCTTTATAAAGTTGAGTTGCCTGCTGCGATGCCAAATATTATGGCGGGTGTGACCCAGTGTATTATGTTATCTCTTTCTATGGTGGTAATCGCTGCACTTGTGGGCGCTGATGGTTTAGGAAAACCAGTAATTCGCGCATTGAATACGGTCAATATTTCTCAAGGCTTTGAGGCAGGTCTGGCTATCGTGCTGGTGGCTATTATTCTTGATCGCATCTGCAAAGCGCCCGGCGCTAAAGAGGAAGGTTAATCATGGCAGCAATTAGTATTCGTAATGTAGATGTCGTATTTGGCGATTCTATTAAGCAAAGCTTGGCGTTGCTTGATAAGGGCAGTACTCGACAAGAAATCATTGATACTACCGGCGATGTTGTGGGTGTGGATAATGCGTGTATTGAAGTTCAAGAAGGTGAAATTTGTGTATTAATGGGATTGTCTGGCTCTGGTAAGTCCAGCCTTTTACGTGCGGTGAATGGTTTAAACTCAGTGAGCCGAGGAGAGCTGTTGGTGCAAGATGGCGATCAAATGGTGGATATTGCCACTTGCGATGCCGACAAGTTGCGACATATGCGCACCAGTAAAGTATCGATGGTCTTCCAGAATTTTGCTTTAATGCCGTGGATGAGCGTGGTAGATAATGTTGCTTTTGGCTTAGATATGAAAGGCATGGGTAAGCAAGAGCGCCGTGCCAAAGCGATGGAGAAGCTAGAGATGGTGGGCTTATCTGAATGGAAGGATAAGCTCCCGCACGAATTGTCTGGAGGTATGAGGCAGCGTGTAGGTCTTGCACGTGCGTTTGCGATGGATAGCGATATATTGCTGATGGATGAGCCTTTTTCGGCGCTCGATCCGTTAATTCGTAGTCAGCTTCAAGATGAGCTAATTGAACTGCAGCAGCGTTTGAATAAAACCATTTTGTTCGTTAGTCACGATTTAGATGAGGCGCTTAAAATCGGTACTCATATAGCGATTATGGAATCAGCCAAAATTATTCAACACGGTAAACCAGAAGAGATAGTTCTGAATCCAAAAACACCTTATGTTGCTGACTTTGTGGCTCATACTAATCCTTTGAATGTGCTGTGTGGTCGCTCTTTGATGTCGGATAGTAGTGATCTAGAGGTCTCGGGTGATCAGTGGGTGCTGAACCAACACGACAACACGTTTATTAGTCTTGATAACGAAGGGAAAGTGGCCAGCGCTTCTCGTCAAGAGTTACCCCTGACGCTACATCATTGGCATGAAGGTGAGAATATAGAACAGCTAGCAGAGGGATTGCTAGTGATGGCGTCACCGGATGTTTCAATGCGCTCTGCAATTGAAATCCGCTATAAAACAGGCTTGCCATTACTCCTTGAAGAAAACGGGCGCTTGGTGGGTATGTTGTCAGATAAAGATTTTTACCATGCGTTGTTAGGGAGGCACTTCACGGTTGATGAGGCCTGAAGCATTAGAGTACTTTGTAAGAGCCTGGTGTAGCTTGGCTCTTACATTTTGTGGTTGCTAGATTGGTTGTTGTTAGATCGATGTTTAGCAATAACCTCTGCAGGAAGCTGCTGCTCTAAATAATCGATAATCAAGCGCTGCGCCAAATTGCTATCAATGCCTGTAGGTGTTAGCGCGCCTCGTAGCCAGATGCCATCAATAAGAGCGGCGATACTTTGCGCTACAATCAAGGCTCTATCGGCGGGTAACACTTGTTTTAACTCGAGAATCAAGTGCGACAATAGCCTTTTTTCGTTGACGCGTTGTAAACGATAGAGCGCCGGGTCATGCATCGCTAAAGACCAGAACGCCAGCCAGGTTTTAACAACTTTAGGCTCTAGCTGTCGGGGGTCAAAGTTTCCGCCGACAATTGCTTTAATTCGACCCACAACATCATCTTTTGGGGCTTCTTGTAAGCGGATTTTAACGCCGTGAGAAAGCTGCTGAAGTACTGAGCGCATTGTTGCTTCGAGTAAGCCGTTTTTACCGCCGAAGTAATGGTTAATAATCGCAGGAGACACCCCTGCATAACTGCTAATCATCGCGACACTGGCTTTATGTAACCCAACAGAGTTGATTGCCTCCATTGTGGCATTAATCAGCTGTGGCTTTCTTATTTCTGGCATTCCAACTTTAGGCATTAGCATTTTTCTCGCTTAATCTTGAAGGGGAATTTGCCTTTCACATGGTTTACTGTCAAGTGCGATGTCTTGGATAGTCAATAAAAGAGTGAAAGTAGGTCGTTTAAGCAAACTGAAATATGTAGTGATGTTAGCCCCTATTATAGGTTGCTTTCCTTCACACGAAGCATAATCATAAGCCGAGTAATAACCTTGCGCTGCGGGTGTTTTTTTACGGTCGATGTACTAGAATAAGCGCGCGTTAAGGATAATGAATATATAGGGAGTCGCAACGTGCGATTAATAACATCAAGTAAGCTACGTCGTACAATGTTGAGTACGATAGTTATATTAACTGCATTATCTGCTGTTGGTTGTACATCTTCACAACAAAAAACTGAGTACTCGTTATCCACCTCACAAGAACACCTGCTAATTCCGGCAGACATCGCGGAGTTTCTTAGTCATTCCGCAACGGATAGTAGCGCTGCCTTTGCGCGCTCGCCTTGGGGTGACAATATTACCCTTTCTGCGCAAGCTCCTTATTTTTCTGCCAGTGGTGCTGAATGCCGTCAGCTTATAGTTGAAAAAGCTATTAGTAGTACTGGGCTTGCCTGCACGCAGAACAATCAAGATTGGTATAAATCACGCGCCCTAACGGCAGGCGTTACGCAGTAATCTGATCGGCTTTGATCAGTTTTAATGTCATTAGAAAAGTGAAAAATTATGCATTCAACGGCGTTGTATTTAAAAGTTTCCGCATCACGTCTTTTTAAAAAGCACCATCTTTTAAGTGGTGTATTAGCCACGCTATTGCTCACTACAGCCCCTGTTAATGTTGCGCAGGCTATCTCGATCAATACGGGCACTGGCGGGCTGGATACAGAAGAGCAAGCCGCTGCCATTTCTGCAGTAGTCGTCGATACTCCAAATACTAATTGGAAAACAGGTACTTACGGCCATAATCGAAGGGGCCGCGATTCTGAAAGTGATTCGGTACTGCCTTATGGCGAACACCTTTTTACGGGTGGCTTTCGTGGTGTGCGGGCCGACGGCCTTAATCCAGATTATAAAATTGCCCCTGGAGATTTGATAACACTACGTTTATGGGGTGCTATTGAAGTTGAAAGAGTATTACCGGTTGATGCTCAAGGTTATATTTTTATACCTTCGGTTGGCCCGGTTAAAGTACAAGGCGCTTCCCAGAAGAGCTTGAATAGCCGAGTTAAGTCTTCGGTACAGTCTATCTATCCTGAAAACGTAAATGTGTACACTAATTTGCAAGGTGTGCAGCCGGTAGCGGTGTTTGTTACGGGTGAAGTTCAAAACCCTGGCCGCTATGCAGGAACACCCAATGACTCTGTTCTGTATTTTTTGGATCAGGCCGGTGGAATTGATGCGCAGCTAGGTAGTTTTCGCTCTATCCGCGTTATTCGTAATAAGAAAACCATTAAAACAGCAGACCTGTACCGCTTTATGAAAGAAGGGCAGCTGCCTACATTGCAGTTTCACGATGGAGATACGGTTGTTGTAGGGCGTCGACAAGCAGCAGTAACAGTGGCGGGCGATGTTGAACGAGAACTGCAGTACGAGTTAACCCGCAAAGAAAATACGGGTAAGAGCTTACTTCAATACGCGAGAACCAAACCGGGTATTACCCATGTATTGGTTCGTGGTGTTCGCAATGATGGGCTTTTAGCAAAATATTACACATTAGCTGCTTTTGAAACAGCACGTTTAAAAAATGGCGATGAAGTACTGTTTAGCGCAGATCAGCAGGATGAAACGATTGTTATACAGGTAGAGGGTAGTTATTACGGTCCTTCGCGTTATGCCGTACCTAACGATGCTACATTGACTCAATTATTGAATAACATCCAAGTACCTAAGGCGCTCACTGATACTAGTAGTATATCTCTCCGGCGTTTAAGTGTTGCCGCTAGGCAAAAAGCCTCTTTAGAAGAAAGCCTGCGCCGCCTAGAAACAACATACTTGGGTGCGCCTTCGTCAACCCCGGATGAGGCTTCTATCCGTGTAAAAGAAGCAGAACTAATATCCAGCTTTGTAAAACGTGCTGCCTTGATCGAGCCTAATGGACGTATGGTGGTTGCTAATGATGGCTCAGTCGCTGATATTCGCTTACAAGATGGCGATGTAATTACTATCCCAGAAATGTCTGACTCGCTGCTAATTAGTGGCGAGGTATTAGTTCCTCAAGCAACTGTTTATCATGCCAGCAATGACGTAATGGATTACATCGAGCGCTCGGGTGGCTTTACTCAGCATGCAGACAGAAATAACATTCTTGTTGTACGTCTCAACGGTGAAGTTCGCAAAGCAGCCGATGTGGACTTGCAAGCCGGTGATGAAATTTTGGTATTGCCGGCGGTACCCACCAAAAATTTACAGTTAGCAACCAGCTTGACGCAAATCATTTACCAGTTAGCGATTGCTGCTAAAGTCGCGATAGATTTGTAGATGAACAGTTCATACCAGCGTAGATCTACATGGCAAGTGACATGCAGCGTATGGCATGCACTTTTTTTACGCGAGGCTCTTGCTAGGACAATGTCAGACAGAATGGCATGGTTTTGGATACTTGCTGAGCCAGCTGCTATGGTCTTGATAATGATAGTTATACGTACTGTTATATTAGGAAGAAACACACATATAGCAGGCGCTGAGTACATTCCTTGGTTTATTGTTGGATTATTTGGCTTTTATTTGTTTCGAGAGAATATGATGCGTTTATTGAACGCTATTACGGCAAATAAAGCTCTATTTGCTTATAGGCAAGTAAAACCAATAGATACTGTTTTAGTAAGGTCTTGCTTAGAAAGCTTAATAAGAACTGTAGTATTTATCATTTTTATTGTTTTAGG
Organism: Neptunomonas japonica DSM 18939; assembly: GCF_000422765.1. Taxonomy (GTDB): domain Bacteria; phylum Pseudomonadota; class Gammaproteobacteria; order Pseudomonadales; family Balneatricaceae; genus Neptunomonas; species Neptunomonas japonica. The sequence continues at coordinate 121,063 of NZ_AUGR01000010.1, forward strand.
AGGAGTTATTGGTTTTGGTTTAATACCAGAGGAACCAATTATGGCTATTGGCTATTGGCTGTTGCTTTGGGTGTTAGGTTTGGGTGTTGGACTGATAGGATCAGTTGTTTCAGTTCTAGTCCCGGAAATTGGTCGAGTTATAAAAATCATGTCATTTCCTCTTTTAATGGTTTCAGGTGTTCTCTTTCCAATAAACTATTTGCCTTATGAGCTGCAACAATATTTATTATTTAATCCAATCGTGCATGGAATTGAGTTGTTACGATCTGCTTTTTTCGATTCCTATAAAGTTTTGCCAAACGTGAGTGTTTTATATTTATCACTATGGAATTTGTCGCTGTTATTAATTGGATTGGTTTTACATATTAAATTTGAACTGAAGCTTAAAGCAAAATGATAATAGTTAAGAATTTATCTAAGCGCTATCACAACCATCATGGTAGTAAATGGGTTTTAAAGGATGTGAATTTCACAATACCAAGTAATGTCAGTGTCGGTCTTATTGGCGGTAACGGTGCTGGGAAGTCAACCTTGTTAAGAATTATATCTGGCATGGACTCTCCGGATAAAGGGGAAGTAATACGTGAATGCAAAGTATCTTGGCCTATTGGGTTATCCGGCGGCTTTCAGGGTTCGATGACAGGGCGTCAAAATGTAAAATTTGTTGCCAGGGTGCATGGTTGTGATGACATAGGAGCTTTGATTAGCAAAGTTCAGAGTTTTGCTGAGATAGGAGAGTCGTTTGATGAACCTGTTAAAACCTACTCCTCTGGAATGAAGTCTCGGTTAGCATTTGGGTTGTCGTTAGCATTTGATTTCGATGTTTTTCTTTCCGATGAAGCGACTTCCGTAGGTGATCAAGCTTTCAGGAAAAAGGCGTCAGACACATTCAAAAGTAAAGTTGGGGAATCAAGCATAATTATTGTGTCTCATGCCGAAGATATATTAAGAGAGTTATGTAGTGCAGGGATTTGGCTGAAGGAAGGGCAGGCGATATGGTTTGACGATATTAATACCGCTATAGATGAGTACAATGTTTATTCGGGCATTCCGCCGATTGAAGTAAGAAGAGAGCTCAGGCGAGCAGCTAGGCGTAATAAGTTATAATAAACTAACCTTGTATAATTTTTGAGTTACAAATGAAAAAAACATTTAAAAAGAATTTTATTTTATCAATTTGCGTATTGAGCTCATTATTAGTAGCTATTTATTGGTCATTTATCGCGAGTGATATTTATATATCTAAAGCAAATATTGTACTGGAAACACCTAGTGTGAGTATTGGCGAATCTGTGAGTTTTCAGTCGTTGCTTTCTGGAAGTAGTAATAAAAGCAGCGATATGCTAATGCTCAAAGAGTATATTTTATCTGTTGATATGATGAGGAAAGTTGAGGAAGAGTTTGGCTTTAGAGAGCATTACTCGAATAAAAATATAGATTTTTTTAGTCGTTTGAAGCATAAGATAGGAACAATCGAAGAAGATCATGAGTATTATAAAAAAAGAATATCTGTGAATTTAGATGACTACTCTCAAGTTTTACGGATTGAAGTAGAAGGATTTGAGCCTGAGTATGCCTATGAAATAGCAAATTTTATAATAAAAAATGGCGAGTATAAGATTAACAGCTTGGGGCAGGTATTGGCAGAAGAACAGGTAGCATTTCTTGAAAAGCAGGTCTTTGGTTTAAATAAAAAAATGGAGAATGCAAGATCAGATTTGCTTGCATATCAAAATATCCATGGGCTAGTTTCACCTATTGGCGCAATCAATAATATTAATACAATAATTGTAGGACTTGAATCAGCGTTATCGAATCTAGAAGCTGAGCTGAAAGCCTTAATGACTTATCAAAGCTCTAAATCAAGTGAAGTTATTTTTCTTAAAAATAAGATATCTGCATTAAGTGAGCAAATTAACCTTGAGAAAAATAAAATTGTAAAAAATAATGAAAATGCACTTAATTTCATATCATCTGAATATCAAAACTTAGAGTTGAAATTTAATTTTTCCAGAGATACTTATGGGGCCGCGCTTGTCGCTTTAGAAAGCACAAGGATAGAGTCAGTAAGAAAGCTTAAACAGTTATATGTTTTGCAAACACCAACGTATCCTGAGTACCCTATAAAACCAATGCGTCTATATAATACTTTTATGTATATATTAGTGACGTTACTGTTTTATTTTATTGTTCAAATGTTGTTTATGATAATAAGAGATCATAATGACTGATAATTTATTTTTGTAGAGTCGAAGAGGATCTTCGATTTATAGAAATGTCTGTACTATCAAAGAAAAAACGAGAAAGCGATAAGAAATAATTTTTAGATGCGTTGTTATATGGTCTGATTTTTTAATTAGTGATTTTTAATTAAATGGAAAAGGTGAATGTTGTGGAGTTTAATTTAATTACTGTTATGGGGCTTGGGTATATTGGTTTGCCCACAGCTGCTATGTTTGCTTCTCGAAAAAAAGAAGTGATTGGCGTGGATATTAATGAGCATGCAGTTAATACGATTAATAGCGGTAAAATACATATAGTGGAACCTGAATTAGATATGGTTGTACACGCCGCGGTAACCGAAGGGTATTTAAAAGCTACAACTAAGCCTTCGGAATCTGACGCATTCTTAATCGCTGTGCCTACTCCTTTCAAAGGTGATCATGAACCTGATCTTAGTTATATTAAAGCTGCTAGTAAAGCGATAGCGCCGGCTTTAAAAAAAGATTGTTTAGTTATACTTGAATCAACATCACCAGTTGGTACTACAGAAAAAATGGCTGCTTGGTTAGCAGAAGCTAGACCTGATCTAACGTTTCCTTTAGGTGGTGATGAGAATTCAGATGTTTTGATTGCCTACTGTCCCGAAAGAGTCCTACCTGGACATGTCATGAGGGAATTAATAGAGAACGATAGGATAATAGGTGGCCTTTCGAAAAAATCTTCTACTGCTGCTGTTGATCTTTATAAAACATTTGTAGATGGCGAGTGTATTGTCACTAATGCAAGAACAGCAGAAATGTGTAAACTGACAGAGAATAGTTTTCGAGATGTGAATATCGCATTTGCAAATGAACTTTCGATGATTTGTGATAAACAGGATGTCAATGTTTGGGAATTAATTGCGTTAGCAAATAGACACCCGAGAGTAGATATACTACAACCTGGTTGCGGGGTTGGCGGCCACTGTATTGCTGTAGATCCATGGTTTATAGTGAGTTCTTCTCCTGAAGATGCCAATATCATACGAATGGCACGTGAAATAAATGATAAAAAACCAAAATGGGTTGTAGAGAAAGCAAACGAAATAGTTAAAAACAAACTAATTGAAAACCCTGCATTGAAGACTGAAGATATAGTTATCGCTTGTTTAGGTCTTGCTTTTAAACCTGATATAGATGATTTAAGAGAAAGTCCAGCCTTAATGATAACGAAGGAAATAATTGAAAAACATGCAGGAAAAGTCATTATAGTAGAGCCAAATATCACTAAGCTACCTCAAGATTTAGAGGGTAAATGTGAGTTGTATGAACTGGTACCTGCCCTTGCTGAATCAGATATAGTGGTCTTGCTCGTTGATCACAAAGGTTTTAAAAATCTAGATAAAAGCATGTATAGTGATGTTAAAGTGCTAGATACCAGAGGGATTTGGTAGGTTGTAAGCTTTTAGCCCATATGAAATTTTATATGGGCACTTAATATTTATAATTGAAGTGGCATTATGTTTTTTGAAAAATTCAAATCTGCATTAAAAAAATTATATTGGAAGTATAATAAACTCAGCAAAGGCACTGGCTTACTTAGACTAAATACTAAGCAACGTGACTTATCTTTAAAACATCTTAGTTTTAATATTAAACGGCTTCAAAAAGGTGAGTCTTATAGGATTGTAGGGGTTGTTTTTGTAGAGGGGGTAGCTATAGAGAAAGCTGCTATATTGTCGGTTTCCTTTTTTGACAAAAATGGAACTTTTATATCTATGGGGGAGAAGAGTATTGGTTTTAAACCATCCCCAAAGTACGGTAACTACAAGTATTTGCAAGGATCAGATGGTGGGGAGCCTTATGATATTATTATTCCAGTACCTGATTTATCAGTTCAATGTAAGATAAAAATAATCTCTAAAAGTGGCATTAAATCTTTTTTAAAGCCCGGTGCATATATTGAGAAAATTGAGTTAAAACATAGAAGGGCACTCACTAAGTTAGTTTCTATTATTGATGAAAATGTCGTTTCTGGTAGTCCAATAAATATATCTACTATCTCATCTTTGTTAGAACCTGTCTTAAAGGATAAAGATAGAGGTTTTATCTTGGTCAAAAGTTTTGAGTATTATATGACGACACGCCCAGAGGTTGCATGTTATCTGGGGTGGCTCGCTTGGAGAAGCACAAGAAATTCAGATATCCAGAAACTTGTTAGGTCCCAGTTAACCCATCTTGGGAAAATGTTTGAAACAAAACAGTTTCTGGACGAAATTGAGGAGGTTATGGTTTTTCCTCCTAAACTAAGTTTATCTCGTCGAATAGGCGATGAAATTGAGAAAATGGAAGAAGGCTTTGTATATGCTGCCACTGAAATGAACTTGGCATATGAACCTAATAAAGAAGTGCTGTATCTACTTCATAACTGTCTTCCATATAATTCGGGAGGATATGCAACAAGAACTCATGGCTTGTTAAAAGGAATAGACGAGGTTAGCGATTTTAAGGTTCATGGCCTCTCTAGGCCAGGGTATCCCACTGATCATAAAAAACATATTAGTTTTAAGTTACCAGTCGTAATACCAGACTCTGACTTAATTGATGGTATCTATTATTTTAGGTGTAATCAAAAAATAAGAAAGTCGAGTCTGACGCTTTCAGAATATGTTGAATTCTTCTCAAAAGAAATTATTAATTTGGCGAAAAAACATAAAATTTCTATTATTCATGCCGCATCAAATTACCCTAATGGCATAGCCGCCAATATTGCAGCAAAACAGCTAGGTATTCGTTCTATCTATGAAGTGCGTGGTTTATGGGAGATTACAAGGTTATCAAGGCAGAAGGAATGGGATAAAACAGAACAATTTGCTTTTACCGCGAAAATGGAAGCTGAAGCTTGTCGTGGTGCCGATGCTGTATTTACAATAACCGATGCTCTAAAGAAAATAATGATAGATAGAGGAGTGGAAGGGAATAAAATATCTATTGTTCCTAACTGTGTTCATTCTAATAAATTTTCACCTCTTGAGCCTGATCTAAAGTTGGCTTCCGAGTTAGGTATCAGTAAAGATGATACTGTGATTGGTTATATAGGGTCTATAGTCAACTATGAAGGGCTTGATACACTTTTATATGCATTAGCAAAATTAAAAAGTAGGGGTGTAAACTCTTTCAAATTTTTATTAGTGGGTGATGGTGCTGAGCTGGGTTATTTACGTTCATTAATTCATGACTTGTTATTAACCGATGATGTTATCATTACAGGAAGAGTAGCTCATGAGTTAGTGCAGAGTTATTATTCGCTGGTTGAAATAGCCCCATTTCCCAGGAAGCCATATCTTGTATGTGAGGCAGTATCGCCATTGAAGCCGTTTGAAGCAATGGCTTCTGAGAAAGCCGTCATAGTTTCAAGTTGTGATGCCTTAACAGAAATTGTTGAGCATGGAAAAAATGGTCTGGTCTTTCAGAAAGGGTCTGTAGAAGCTTTAGCTGACTCTTTACAGTTATTATTAGAAGACCGTAATTTAATGAGAAATTTAAGTTTGGCTGGTCGTGAATGGGTTTGTTCGGAACGAGACTGGAAGAATTCTTCTCAAGTAGTTTCAGAAGTATATGAAAAGTTATTTGCAAGTTTACAATAAGCTTTAGTTTTTTAGGAAATAGTCATGTCTAATCAAGCCGGAAATAACCTTTTCTATGGTATTCAAAATGTTAGTTTAGTGGATAGAAAGTGTTATCTTCATAGGATTTTTCCATATGGTGATTATACTGATAAATTTGACGATTTGATAAATTCTAGGGTTTTTTTACCAAGACGAGACTGTAAGCCATTTTATATTAGTTTTCCAGTTGACTGGGAGGCTACTGCTCATATGAAAGATAGAAACTGGCGTATGCAGCTACAGGGCTGGTCTGTTTTTCATCCTATAATGAATTTTTTTGATGAGTTTGATGATAAAAGAAAAGTATTAAATTACTTCTTCGAGTTTGCTAATGATTGGTGGAACTCATATGGAAATGATCTAAATGATATTACTACAAGTCGAATGCCTGAAAGCTATGCTTGGTATGATATGTCTGTTGGATTTAGGGCTTTGGTAATAGGTTTTTTTGTTAATAGAATTCAATATTTTAATTTAGAAATTTCGCAGGATGAAAAGGAACTTGTTGAAAAATTAATTTCAAAACATATTGCTAATCTTTCAGCAGAAAAAACTTTTAGTTTAAATAACCACGGAATGTTTCAAATACAAGGCTTGATGTGCCTTTTAAATTGCTATGGAAGTAATTTATATAGTTTAGAAAAATTATATGCTTTTAAAAAAATGGAAGAGTTAATTCAAGCTCAATTTGATGAAAATGGCATACATTTAGAGCATTCACCTCATTATCATTTTTTTGCACTTTCAACCTTTGAATCATTATATGCGTCTGGATGGTATGATGAGAATAAAAGCATTAAAAAGTTGCTTGTTTTAGCTACAGAACGGCTAAAATGGCTAGTAGACCCTAAAAAGCGACCTATTTGTGTTGGTGATTCCATACTAACAGTACAAAAAAAAGTCGTATTCCCTGAGTCTGATAATAAATATGAAATTTCTGATTTTAAATCAAGTGGGTACTCAGTAGTTCGTTCGTCATGGAGTACTGCTCCACATGAATCATCAATGTTATTTATGAATGGGGCTTATCATAGTAAAGCCCATAAACATAGAGACTGCTTGACCTTTGATTGGTTCGATAATGGAGAGCGAATTATTTGTGATAGTGGTAAATATGGATATAGAAGTGATAAGTATAGAAATTATTTTCTTTCTAGTAGAGCGCATAACACAGTTGAAATTGATGGGTTTGATATATTAAAAATTAAAAGTTATGGATCTATTTTATCTGAAGTTGAGGAAGTTGATGATGGAGTATTCAAGCTATCAGGTTTTTTGAATTATCCTGCTATAAAGCATAAAAGGGATTTGTATTTTAAGCCAGGAAGCTGGGTTGTCATATTAGATGATCTTGAATTTGTGCGAGCAAGAAAATTTAAGCAATGGTTGCATCTAAATAAAGACTACCGTTTAGTTAGTTCTAGTGGAAATAATCTTTTATTTGTTGGCGAAAATAATAGAACTCTTTTTGTTGATTGCTTGAACTCTGAATTAGAATCTTCAATACATTGTGGTGATGAAGGTCAGATGCAAGGCTTTCTGTGTGAAAAGGATTTAGTTTTCATGCCGTCGGTTGCCCTAGGGTTTGAAGGATTTGGAAAAGCTAAAAAGATAGTAACAGTGTTATCCTTAGGGGATAAAGGTAGGGAGGAAGGCAAACATTTTGCCAGCTTTTTTTTTGAAAAAAAGAAGCGACCTATTATTAAAGATGCCGTTATCAATATTCAAAGGTTGTTGCCAAATATTCCGCATTATATCGAAGATGACTATCAAAAAATAAAGTTGGTTCCTGGTAAATCAACTAATAGCACTATCGTTGATAATGTGAGGATTAATTTTTTCTCTGATATTAAGTCGTCAAATAAATTACTAGTTATGTTACCTGGTGCATCTTCTCGAGCAAGAGGGCATATCGATTTTCAGCGACATAGTTGGTCTGATGACTTCTCCAACTTTGATGTACTCTCTTTTACAGACCCTTCTTTGAAAGAAGAGAATGATATTTCTATTGCTTGGTTCCAGCATACAGTAGAGAGTTTTGGTATTACTGCATTATCAAAACTTATTTCTAGTTTTGTAGAGTCAAAGAAATATCTAATGGAAAATATCATTTTCTTTGGTTCATCGGGTGGAGGCTTTACATCACTCAAACTGGCAAATGATTTTCCTCGAACTTTGATTATTTCTATAAATCCGCAGATATACTTGTATAACTACAGTAAAATCCACTTCGATAAAATGTTACAAACTTGTTACGCTGGCTTGGATTATTCTGAAGTCATAAATAAGTATAAAAACCGTTTAGAAGTAGATATTGATTACACAAAAAGAATTGCTCCAATATATATATATCAAAATATTCATGATACAAAGCATCTTAATAAGCATCTAAAACCTTATATAAATAAAAACCCATCTATTTATTGCAGCGAAAGTGATATCGATGAGTCATTAGGTAAACCTAATGCGTTAAATGTTATCTATTATGATGATTTAGATTCCGGTCATAAACCACCAAGCTCTGACAAAACGCTATGTATGATTAAGTCAGTTACATCAAAGCTTTCTTTTTAAAATATGAGTAATTAATGAACTATAGTCGAAAACCAAAAATCGCATTAATTTCTGATGAGCTAACAAGAACTTGTTTACATAACGATTCTGTATTTAATGACATCACGCCGTTAAATTATAGGTTTTATTTTAAGTTTGGTCGGCCTGATTTTTTACTGGTTGAGTCTTCATGGTCCGGTTATAAAAGTAAATGGAAATATAAAATTGCGGCTTATGATATAAAGTATAAAAGAAATAATAATTCTCTTTTAAAATTATTGGATTTAGCAAAAAGTAAAGGTATACCTACAGTTTTCTGGAATAAAGAAGATGGTGTTCATTTTGAACGATTTATCGATAGTGCACGTCATTTTGACCATATATTTACGGTCGACGAAAATTGTGTTTCTAGATATCGAGCAGTTGTTCCAGCATCGACTAGTGTTAATGTGCTAATGTTTCCTGTTCAACCTCGTTATCACTTTTTTCAAGGTTTTAATTTTAAAGATAACTGTGCTAATTTTATTGGTAGTTATAGTCACCATATTCATGATGAAAGGCGTCGTAGACAAGACTTTCTACTTAAGGCAGCCAGCGATACCTTAGGACTACGGGTTTATGATAGGAACTCTAAAAGGTCTTCGGCTAACTATCGTTACCCAAACTTAAAAAATATGGAAGTAAACTCTGCAGTATCTAATGATAAAACTGCAGAAATTTATCGTAAGCATCTAGTATCGCTTAATGTTAATACAGTTGATGACTCACCTACAATGTACTCTCGCAGACTTATTGAGATCATTGCTTGTGGAGGTATTGCTGTCACTACTCCTGCACAGTCTGTTGATATCTTTTTTCGTGACTATTGTCACGTAGTAGATGATTACGAACATGCATATGAATTGTTCTCTCGTTTGAGAAATGGCCCTTCAAGTCTTGATTTAGATCGCGCTAGAGCAGGTGCGGAATATGTATCAACACATCATACTTGGAGACACCGACTAGATGAAATTTGTAAAGTTATTGGTTTATAGCGTTCAACCAGTACTTAATGCATAATTTGGTTATTAATATTAGAGATTTTGAAAAAATGCAGATTTTGAAGCTTTTATTTTTTCAAATCAAACTCTAGGAATTGCTAATTATTTTAGTTAACTATAAGGATTAATTTTTCATTTGAATTTACGATTGATATAGTTGCTTTCGTTGAACTTTTAATCTATGGGCTAGAGTATTTTGAAAAAGATTCATAATAGTTGGGCTGCCCTTGGTTTTTCTTCTTGGAAAGAAAAATTCATCCCTAGCTTTTTAGAACAAAAATCTGAAATTGATTTTTTATCTATTCAAAAGTTACCCACTGAGGTACTAACCCAATACTCGAACATTATTGTCTGGTCTAGCCGCCTTACCCCTGAACTAGAGAGTTTCTGTTTGCAAATGGATTTACCTTTGTGGCGAATGGAAGATGGCTTTATTCGCTCTGTGGGACTTGGTGCTGACTTAGTTCGCCCTATATCATTAGTGAAGGACTCTTGTGGTATCTATTATGATGCTACTCGTCCCTCAGATTTAGAAATTCTCTTAAATACTTATGTCTTTAATGAGAATTTATTGCGACGGGCCAAACGTGTCCGCACCCAGTTAGTTGAGTTAAAGCTGTCTAAATATAACGTTGGTATTTCAACAGCGCTTGTTTTGCCAGATGATCGAACAGTTATTTTGGTTCCAGGCCAAGTTGAGACAGATGCATCTATTGCTAAAGGTTCTCCGGTTATCAAAACAAATCAGGATTTGTTAGCAGTTGTCAGAAAAGGAAACCCTGAGGCCTTTATTATTTATAAACCTCACCCAGATGTTTTGAGCGGTGGCCGTCTTGGTGAATTGGCAACTAGTGTAGATACGTTACACGATTTAATTGTTACTGATATGTCGATTACTGATCTGTTTGATGTGGTTGATGAAATTCATACGATGAGCTCGTTGACTGGTTTTGAGGGATTATTGAGAGAGAAGAAGGTTTTTACCTACGGCATGCCTTTTTATGCAGGGTGGGGGCTTACTGTCGATTATTTATCGTGTGATCGCCGCAGCAAACAGTTATCACTCGACCAATTAGTTGCTGCAACTTTAATTTTATATCCTATTTATGTTGATCCTCATTCCGGCGATGTTGTCGATATTGAAACGGCTATTATCTTGCTTATGAAAAAACTAGATAATCCACAAGGCCCTAGTTTTAAAACGCGTATTAAACGATTGATTAACAATATATTATTCAAAAAACGTGAGTAGCTGATATATGCTTAATGAATTAAAAATAATTATCCGTCAAGCTGGCTATGTTGTTCTAGATATCTACCATTCGGGATATGAAGTTTCAAATAAAGCAGATCTTAGCCCTGTCACAGATGCTGATATAGCCGCGCATAACATATTGCTTAAAGGCTTAAGAGCTCTAACTCCTGATATACCTATATTATCTGAAGAGTCTTATGATGCTGAAAATACAGAACGCTTAAATTGGCCAACGTTTTGGTTAGTAGACCCTCTGGATGGTACAAAAGAGTTTATCAAAAGAAACGGTGAATTCACTATCAATATTGCATTAATAGTCGAAGGTGTACCTGTCTTAGGTTTGGTTTATGCTCCAGTAACAAACACCTTATATTGGGGGCAAGAAGGTAAAGGAGCATATAAGCAAATTAGCGGTGCTCTTCCAATAACCATTCATGTAGCACCAGTACCTAAAAATGCGGCTGGATGGCGAGTGGTCGGAAGCCGTTCTCATCAATCTGATCGATTTTATGCATTTATGCAAGCATTGCCTGATGCTGATATTGTTGCAATTGGAAGTTCGCTAAAATTGTGTTTAGTTGCAGAAGGTAGTGCTGATTTATATCCTCGTTTAAGCCCTACGAGTGAGTGGGATACAGCCGCAGGGCATGCTGTCTTGTTAGCCGCTGGAGGTCAGCTGGTTGAATGGCCATCGCTAAAGCCACTGCTATACAATGTGCACGTGGATACTATACTCAATCCTGATTTTATGGCGTGTGCTAAGCCAAGCTCTTTATGGGCATCAATAGGTAACGATGAATAAAGTTGGCGCCTTTTCTGTTGGCATAGCTAGTATTTTACATCTTGATAAAGTCCTTGATGCGGAACTTGTTTACCTGCCTCCTCTCTTGCGCAAGCGAACACAGTGCGATGCAATAGCGGGTTGGGGAATGAAACCATCGGCGGCCTCTGCAAGGCAGTTTGCAAAAGATCATAACTTGCCTTATGTCGCGCTTGAAGATGGCTTCTTACGCTCATTAGGTTTGGGTGTACATGGGAATCTTGAGCATAGCTTTATTGCAGATTCTGTGGGCATTTACTATGACGCCTCGTGTCCTTCAGAGCTTGAGGGCTTGATTTTAGCTTCATCTCAGCTCGATTCTGTTGCCATGGAACGATCAAAATTGGCAATTGAACAATTAGGCCAGCATCGTTTAAGTAAATATAATGCCGCTCCGGATTATCCCGTCTCTCGAGTGCGCTCAGGTTCAGCAGTATTGGTTGTAGACCAAACATACGGCGACATCTCTGTGCAGCTTGGCCAAGGCTCGCCTGAAACTTTTTTGATGATGCTAAAAACGGCTGTTAAGAACCATCCCGATGCAGAAATATTAGTTAAAGTGCACCCTGATGTACTCGCAGGAAAGAAAAAAGGCTATCTTTTAGAATACGCACAGCAGATGAGTTGCACACTTATTTCAGAGGATGTTAACCCTTGGGCTTTTTTTGATGTTGTTTCAGATGTGTACGTAGTTACTAGTCATTTGGGGTTTGAGGCGTTAGTTGCAGGTAAAAAAGTACATTGTTTTGGTATGCCTTATTATGCGGGCTGGGAGCTAACTCAAGACTATCAAGTGTGTGAGCGCCGCGATGTAAGTTGTTCATTGGAGCAACTGTTCTATGCTGTTTATGTTCAGTATTGTCGCTATCTAAACCCTTATACTGGTGAGCGTTGCCAGCTTGAAGATACGATTGAGCTTTTAGCTTTGCAAAAACGTCATCTGGAAAAGTATCGGGGGCATTGGGTCGCACTTAATGTCAGCGGCTTTGAGCGTAAAATGTTAAAAGGCGTATTGGGTTTTGGGGCAACGGTTGAATTTAGGAAACAGGCGAATAATTTATTAAGTGACTTTTCAACAGAAAACCAAAATGAGCGTGGTTTTATTTTTACTAATAATCAAGCTACTAAAGGTTCCGCTACTACTGATAAAGATGTTGTATTAGCCGTTGCTAACAACAAAGCAAAACTAAAGCTAAAACTAGGCTCTCTTCAATTGAAAGAGCTGGGTAATAGTTGGTTACATCCATTATCTGTTGAAGTCGATGAGAGCCTAGCAGGACAACTTAGTGTAGATTTAATTTATATTGATCCGGAAAGCGGCAATATTATTGATGTTATAACAGCAACAAAGTTATTTGATAAGAGGTTGTCTTACTTCGATAGTGTGAGTTTTTGGGCACGCTGTAAGCGCCTTACACGTTATATCTATCTCACTGTGTGAGACAAGCCTCTAGAATTAGTATCGACTAGCGTTTATTAGGAACAGTATGAAAATTGTAATAACCGGTGCTACTGGTTCAATTGGTGGTGCGCTAGCTCGGGTTTATGCAAAAGAGGGGCATTCCTTGATTTTACAAGGGCGTAAAGCCGATCAGCTAGCGGTGTTACGTGATGAGTGTTTAGCCTTAGGTGGAACGGTGTCGGTTGTAAGTTTTGACCTTAGCGACTTGGTGCAAACGCGCCGTTGGTGTGATGAGCTTGTTACTGCAGGCGCGCCAGACCTGGTTATTGCTAATGCCGGAATGAATATTAATACCGGTGAAGATCAGTCTGGTGAGCAGTGGGAGCAGATGGAGGCTTTGCTGGATCTTAATGTTAAATCAACCCTAATGTTGGTCCATCATATGGCATTAGCGATGAAGGAGCGTAAAGCAGGGCAGTTAGTATTAGTTAGTTCCTTAGCTGCTTATTATGGTTTGCCCGTTACACCCACTTATAGTGCCAGCAAGGCTGCGCTTAAAGCATATGGCGAAGGTGTTCGTGGCTGGCTAGCACCGCATAATGTGGGTGTCTCTGTGGTTATGCCAGGCTATGTGTCTTCAAAAATGTGCCATGCTATGCCAGGGCCTAAGCCGTTTATGTGGACGCCAGAGCGTGCAGCACAGGTTATTCAGCAGGCAGTAACTAAAAATCGTGCACGTATTAGTTTTCCGTTTCCTCTCAATTTTGGCTGTTGGTGGTTAGCTGTTTTGCCATCAGCTATTTCGCAACGCATTGTAAAGTGGATGGACTATGGAGGCTGAGTTCTTGTCAGTACTTGCTGTGCCGCTATTTGTTGGTTTGTTGCTCTCTTTTGCTATGGAGTGGCTACTTGAGCCTAGAGCGGCTGCTTTTTGGCGGCGTCCACTTCCCATTTTATGCTTACATTTAGGCAGTTTTGTACTGCTATTAAGCATATCACTTTTACTATTTTGGCGCCCTTGGTTTGCTTTGGGTGTTGTGTTGGCGTTCCAGCTATTATTGGTTTTAGTGAATAATGCCAAATATCATTCTATGCGTGAGCCGTTTCTGATCTACGATTTTGAATACTTTACCGATGCGATTAAACACCCGCGTTTGTATCTGCCTTTTTTTGGTATTTATAAGGCGATTCTAGCGGCTATCGGATTTTTAGGCTTAGTGGCTTTAGGGTTAAGCCTTGAGACCTCTTTATTGGTTGAAGGCAGTTTTCTTAATGGGACCTTGCTCTTTGGGTTAATGGCGCTGTTCTCATCTGTGTTGATTGGTGTGAGTATTTCATTTAATCAGATTCAAATGACACTGGCGCCAGAAAAGGATTATTTGAAAGTAGGCCAGGTTGCTTTTATATGGCTATATGTCTTAGAACATTTACGTTTTAAGCCCTCTAAGGAAGCTGTTCAGTGGAGTATTGGTCACCAGGATGGCAGTAAACAAGACGATATAGATGCGTTACGCTTGCCTAATGTAGTTGCCGTGCAGAGTGAATCTTTTTTTGATGTACGTAAAGATTACGATCTTTTAAAGCCTGATGTGTTGGCCAAATATGACCAGATTTGCCAAGAGTCTGTCCAGTTTGGGCGTTTGTCTGTCCCTGCATGGGGAGCCAACACAATAAGAACTGAGAGCGCCTTTTTAACCGGTTTATCTGCTAGTCATTTTGGCGTTCATCAGTTTAGTCCTTATCGCTATTTCATGAAAAATAAGCAATTCACATTAGCGCATGCATTAAAAGAAAAGGGTTACCGTACGGTGTGTATTCATCCTTATCATGCAAGCTTTTATATGCGCGACGAGTTGTATCCGCAATTAGGCTTTGATGATTTTATTGATATTAACGCTTTTTCTAATGAGCAAAAACAAGGGCAATATACCGGTGATGTCGCGGTTGCCCAGAAGGTTGGCGAGCTGCTAAAAGAGACGGACCAGCCTTTATTTGTGTTTGTTATTACCATGGAAAATCATGGCCCGTTGCATTTAGAGCAGCCACTAGATGCTGATAAAAAGCTTTTTTATAAAGAAAATAAACAGCCCGATGGTTGTAATGATTTAACGATATATGCGCGCCATTTAAGTAATGCAGACCAGATGGCTTCTATGCTGCGCCAGCAGCTACATAATGACGCCAGAGAAGGTGTACTGTGCTGGTATGGTGACCATGTTCCTATTATGGCGGATGTGTATAGCGCTTTAGGAGAGCCTAGTGGGCTAACCGATTACTTTGTGTGGAGCTCAAGGCTCGATGAGCTGCAGGCAAATACTGCAAGCTCAGGCGAGGTGAGTATGGATGTCTCAGGCTTAGTGCCTTTAGTCTTGGAGCAGGTGACTCGTTTATCGACTATTGATGAAAAATTGGCTAGCTAAAAATAAAACTATAGGTCATTAGAAGCGAGGTGGATGCTGTTCTAATAGCTTTTCTAATGGGCATACCGGCATCTGTAAGCGTTTAATGGCTTCTTCAACACCTAGCGTAATACCTGACTCACTGTAAAAGCCGCCATTGATTTGCGTCGTATGAATGACGGTATTACGAAATAGCCTAAATAGTTTGCCGTCTGGCTTATCTATATCATTCCAAAACTGATCGAGCGTACATTGTGCGGTCAAACCTGGTAGGTTAAAAATTGGGTCCGATAGCGCTAGCGTTCTACAGTTATGGATTAATGCGGAGTTACCAACAGTACTGTTGACGGTAACAAGCCCTTCACAATGATTCAATAAAGTAGGAAGGTGTCCGCTCTCCAAATAGACCACTTTGCCTTCAATGCCCATCTTTTTCTCAAAGCCAGATATGATCTTACTAAAGTTAGTAAACCCAGTATCTAAAGGGTGGTTTTTAATCAGTAATATTGAGTCTTTGGGTGCGAAGTGAGCAAATGAGCGCATGACTTCTTGTATCACTGTAGCCATATCTCCATAGGCAGAGTGGCGTTGAATCTGACTATCGCTATCTAACTGAAGAGGTAATATAAAGAAGGGCTTTTTGCTAGATAGCAGAGAGCCTATTCGTTTTTTATCTCGATGCTCGTAATAAGGCATCTTGGCAAAGCGGTATCCCCAGCCGGCCAGTTCTATACCAGAAATATGTGGGCGATGTGTATGATAGCCCTTATAGGAAACAGGGTTTACGATATTAGGGAAGTGATAACCTATTTCATGAGCGGCTAACATCAAGGTAGGGTTTTTAACTGGCTGCCCATCTTTGTAGGAGGGAATGCCTTCGCCGACTTCACGATACCAGTCTGGGTCTTTGGGCAGGCGTGAATGACCATTAATTCCGTCTTCTTCCATCGTTAGCCAGTTAGGCCGAAAATAACCCTCTTCGAATATATGTAAACGAATAGCATATTTTTTTGCGAGGTATACCGCGGGGGAGTTCACTGGGCGGGTGTCGCCTACCATAATGATATCGGTAATCTGATGAGTGCTGAGTTTGTCTTCTAAATACTCAGGCAGCTCAGAAGCATTCCCGCGAAAATTCCACGCGGGTTTGTTTTTCCCCCAATACACAAAGTCGCCCGCGTTGAAGTTTATCCGGTGTACTTGTGCACCTAATGATAAAATTTTATCGGTTAATCGTGAAAAGAATGGGCTTGTCGGGCCTTGAAGAAATAGGAACGTCCTGTGTTTCACTGAATAAGTAGCCCGCTAAGCGTTAAAGAAGAGATTTTAAAGTGTCTAGTGTGTACTTGATTTGTTCTTCGCTGTGCTCGCATGATAAAAAGAAACGTAGTCGGGCACTTCTTTCTGGTACCGCAGGGTACAGAATAGGCTGAACGTTAATACCTTTTTCAAGCATAGCAGCAGATGCATTTGCGGCTTTGACTGAGCTACCTAAAATTATAGGGATGATTGCTATGCCAACACTCTCACCGGTATTGAGCCCTAAGGCTTTGGCTTGTTGAATAAAGCTTTGTGAAATTGATCTGAGCTTCTGTATCCGTTGTGGCTCTTTATGAATAAGTTGTAATGAAGCCAGTGCGGCGGCGGCTGTTGGTGCCGGTAAACCAACACTGTATAGGAAGCCAGGAGATAAATAGCGAAGGTTTTCTACTAAGGCAGCAGAGCCTGCAATATAGCCTCCACAGCCGGATAAGGTTTTACTTAACGTGCCCATCCAGATGTCGACATCTTGGCCTGCAATGCCTGCTTCTTCACGTAGTCCTTTTCCTGTTTCTCCTAGTACGCCAAACGAATGGGCTTCATCGACCATCAAAAAGGCCTGATGTTGGCGTTTGATTTCAACTAAGCGGGCAAGATCAGGATGGTCTCCATCCATGCTATAGAGGCCTTCTACGACGATAAGCACCTGCTCATACTGGCCTCGATGTTCGATTAAAAGCTTATCTAATGCATCCAGGTTGTTGTGTGCAAAAGGGATGCGCTTGGCACCAGAAAGCTGAGAACCAACCACAGAACTGTTGTGGATATATTCATCATGGATGATGAGGTCTTTAGGGCCGAATAAATATCCAATAGTAGATACATTGGTCGCATGGCCACTTACATACACAAGCGCGTCTTCTACTTGATATGTAGAGGCGATAGCGTGTTCTAACTCTTGATGAATAGGGCGCTCGCCCGAAACAATACGGCTAGCAGAGACAGATGTACCGTACTGAGTGATTGCATCGATGGCTGCTTGGTTTACATCAGGGTGCCCTGATAAATCAAGATAGTTGTAACTGGCAAAGTTTATAACACTCTTGTCATCAATAAGTGTTGTTGCCCCGGCTGTACCTTGGTGTACTTTGAAAAAAGGGCTGGGTACACCGAGTGTTTTTGCACTGCTTTTAATTATTTGAAGCTGTTTATAGCCAGGGTGCTGCTCAAAGCTTGTGTACTTACTTAACTTACTATTTGTGCCTTTGGAAGCGACAGGTTTCCAGCCAGCAGACTCTGCTTTCTTTAATTTTTTATCCAGTGTTTGTTGGATGAGCTTTTGTTTTAGGCTTTTTGCCAAATTCATAGAGCTCATTCTTGGCTGTCTCCCTCTGCCGAGTGTTGGCTGAGTACGTGTTTAGCCATATCGTCACTTTCTTGGTGTTCGCCCCGTAGCTGTGAAACCAAGCGTGCACTTAGCTTCGTCAGTGTTGGTGTTTCGCTAAGCGCCATAACCGAAATGGTTACACCTAATAGCGACTCAATAGCAGACATCAGTTCAACACCCATTAATGAATCGAGGCCCATATCGTACATTGAGCGGTTGATATCGAGTTTCTCTTCCGAGATCATCAGAATTTGGCTCAACTTTGAAGTCAATAGCGCCAGAATCGTATCGGTTAGCTCTACATCACTCATTGCCAGTAATTCAGATAACTCTAGACGGTTGTCATCTTCGTTGTCGTTATCATTACTAGTTAATGCCACTTCTCTGAATTTAGCTTGGTCAGATGTTGGCAAGAAGCGATTGAGTGATCCCCAGTCGAACTCCAGTACTCCCATGCTGCCAACATTATTGATGATCATTTGCTCAAGAGCATTCAGTGCTATATCTGAAGCGAGTGCTTTACCACCAATACGGCTTTGTAGAGCGTCTTTTATTTTTTCGTTACGAGCAAGAAAGCCTACATCGTCAATGGCTCCCCAGCGAGGGCAGGTAGCTGGTTTACCGCGTAATATTCTGTTTGCGGTTAAGGCTTCTAGCCAGTGATTGGCGGCCACGTAGCTACTTTGTCCAGGGTTGCCCAGTAAGGTGGTAGCAGAAGAATAGAGTACAAAGAACTCAAGATCGAGATTGTCAGTTAACTCGTCTAGCCATTTAGCACCTGCAATTTTAGGCGTCAGTACTCGGTCGATTTGCTCGTTGCTTAAGTTGGCTGCTAGGCTGTCTTCTATAACGGCAGCTGCATGAACAAGGCCTTTAATCGGCGGCATTGTTTCAGCAGCTTTTATCAGTAAAGTAGATAGCGCATCGCGGTTACTTACGTCACATGCTGCAGCCATGACGTTAATGTTTTGCTGCTTAAATTCAGCTAATGCGTTTTTAGCTTCATCTGAACTGGCGCCACTGCGGCTAATTAATACAAGATTTTTTGCCCCTCGAGATACTAACCATTGGGCTGTTTTTAGGCCAAAGCCTCCCAGGCCTCCGGTAACAAGGTAGCTGGCGTTTTCAGATAAATTAAGCTGCTTTATTTGAGGCGCTTTATTAGATGCTTTCGTTAGAACTTCTTGTTCATATGAAACAACAATTTTACCGATCTGCTTAGCTTGTTGCATAAATCTAAATGCATCAACAACATGGTTAGCATCAAATCTTGTATAAGGAAGAGGAAATAGTATTTCATCTTTAAAGAGCTGCATCATCTCTTGAAATAGGCGGTGCGTTAACACTGGTTTTTCTTGCATCAGTTGGTCGGCATCAATGCCGAAGTAGCTGATGTTATTACGAAACGGACGCAAACCTATTTGCGTATTTTCATAAAAGTCGCGTTTACCTAATTCAAGGAAACGGCCGAAAGGTTTTAATACTCTAAAGTTCTGATTTATCGCTTCTCCTGCTAATGAATTCAGAACAACATCTACTCCACGCTCGCCAGTCTCAAGAAGAATCTCTTCGGCATAAGTCAGGGAGCGAGAATCGTAAATATGCTCAATACCCATCATTTTAAGGAAGTCGCGCTTACTATCGGAACCAACGGTGGCATAAATTTCAGCGCCAAGCCATTGAGCAATTTGTATCGCCGCTATACCGACACCACCCGCAGCACCATGAATAAGTACTTTTTCACCAGGCTCTACGCGACCCAAATAATGCATCGCATAATAAACGGTAAAGAAGGTGCTTGGTATGGTGGCTGCTGCTTCAAAGCTAATACCCTGAGGGATATGAGCAATGGCGCTTGCTTGGGTTACTACCGAGTTACTGAAGCTGGCAGGGCCAAAGCCGACGACTAGATCACCTACGTTGTAATCTTGTACGCTATTGCCTACTTCTGTGACTTCACCCGCAAACTCAAAACCTAACGTGGGGCCCGCAAAACCATTTTCAATCGCTTCATCAGATAATAGACCTAGCGTGTACATAATATCGCGAAAGTTCAGGCCGGTTGCCTTGATGTCGACGCGGATATCTTGTTCGCCAATAGTGGGTGTTGGCTTGGTAAACCAGTGAAGGTTTTTTAACTGGCCAGGAAGTTCGAAGCCCAGATAGAAGTCTTGTTTTTGTTTGGTAGCCTGAGACTCATGGTCATCATGCCCAATTGACTCTTTTCTCAAACGAGGAGCGTAGCGGTAACCCTGCTTATCGAGGAAAAGCTCGTGCTCATCACCTGGATTAAGGTATTCAGCGTGTAGAGCATTAAGCTGGTTAGCTGAAATAGGTAATGAAGGGATGTCGATCAGGCGGATACTTGCCTGAGTTGCTTCGTTCATAAGGGTGCGAGTAAAGCCCCATAGAGCAGCATCACCAGAAGTCATAGATTTGTTAAACTGAGCGTTCGCGTCATCGCATGGATAAGTACTGGCAACTCCCTGAGTTATTACCCACAAGGTAATTGGATGCGAAGCGCCTTGCGTGGCATTAAAGAGCGTGTTTAGTGCCTTGCAGCGAGAGGATATCTGCTCAATGCTACTGCATTCATTTAAGCCTGACAGGAATAGAATATTTTCGGGGTTGGCTGTGTCTTGCTCCGCCCATGTAGATAGGAGGGACGTAGGAGTTGTTTCTGCCAAGGCTTGTGTTGAGAGGTTCTGCAGTTGTAAAGCAGAACTTTGTGAAGCTAAGAACATTTTACTTTCATTCACAAGAGTATTGTCTTCGTCATGTATAACTAACCATGATTGTGCTTCTGCTGATGCGCTTATTATTGTATTTGTCTCTTTTGCAGGAGCTTGCCCACAAATAATACTGACCGAGCTGTTATTGTAACTTTCAACAACATGTAAGTTTTGGAGGTCAAACGCTGCAAAAAATTCTAACCACTCGTTAGCGCTGTGTTGCTGGCTGTTGTGTTCAGGCCACCATTGAGCGTTGCCTGCCATTAACAAGTCAATCCAGTCAGCAGGTGTTGGTGCTACCAATAGAACCGTAGCGTTACTGTCTGTGAGCAACTGTAGATGACGCATGAAGATGCCTAGGTCGTTTTGGCATGCTCCATTAAGGTTGATAATAACTAATTGATGATAAAGGCTATTATCAGTATCTAGATCTAACAGTGATTGTGTCCTGAATAACGGATAATCTTCTTGTAGGTGCTCTGCTTTATCAATTGCATCTGAGTTTAGGCTGCAAAAAGTATAATCGCTGCGTGTAAAGTCGAGCTTTGCGCAAAGGTGGCGAGCAAATTCAGGAGATTCAATACCCGCTTCGAGGATTCTTACTCGTTGCCCTAGTTGCTGCTCTTTCAGTTGCTCAACTAGCTGGACTAGCTGCGAGCTTATATCATGGACAATCAGTGAGTTTTGGCGAGCTTTAAGCAGCTCTCCATACGTTGTTACATCAAGGCCCAATTGTTCGCATGAGCGTTCAGCGTTGAGTAGCTCTTCTAGATGTAGACCAAAACGTCCCAGTGTTTGTGTAATATAAAAGTAATCTGGGTAGTCGCGCGCCATCATCTGCCAAATAACGTCGGCAGGTATGGTATCGTCAGCACTTTGATGAATAACCTGCCATTGTTCTTCAGTTGCTTTTATCATCTCCCTTTCTAGGGCGTAATGAATGATATAAGCAAACAGTTGCCCTGCATCAGGGCTTAATAGGCTGAGTTGTTCTTTATAGGCATGAGTGAGATTATTTGCTTGCTCAATTTTACTCAGTGCTTCGTAGACAAAAGCAGAACCTAGTGCTTCAAATAGTGGCTCTATCTCTTGAGTGTATTGTTGTGATTTAGCTGATGAGGCGGCTGTTAGTGTATCGCTAATCTGTGCCGTAATATCTGGCAGTGTAAGGCTTCCTACTACATGGGCTGGCGCTGCTGTTAAGTGATAATCGAGAAAGTCTACCCGTTGAGCGGCCGACTTGTTTACGCGTACTGCTCTAAAGCGAGCTTCTTTTAGCGCAGCAATTTGAACACCATTTTCATCAAATAGTGAGAACTCAGCAGTAATTGAATGAGGTGAGCGCTTCAGTAATGAGGCTTTTGCTATATGTAGTTTATGCTCACCTGTACGTACAAAGATTCGCCCAATTCTTGTTGGCACATAAGCAATGCCTTGGTTGGCTGCTATTTGGTCTTTCAAAAAGTGGATGATCAGCTGGAAAGCACAATCGAGCTGCCCCGGATGCAAGATGTATTCTGGATGCTGCTGTGGTGTAAATACCGCGACAACGTCAGAGCTGTTTACCCAGCCATGGCTAATCGTTTGAAACGCAGGGCCGTAGTTGAGCCCTGCCGCACGGTTGAATTCAAGGTGAGAACTAAGGGAGAAATCAACATCGTGTGTCGGCAGTGAAGGCGCTTGGTCTGATAAATGTAATGTTGTTGGCGCTTTAAGGTAACGCCCTGTTGCGTTCTCTGACCATGCTTCACCGTTAACGTATTCGCGGCTATTAATGGTGATATGCCCGCTATCCTGATGAAGCGCTACACGTATCTTTTTACAGCTATTATCATCGAGCAATAGTGGTGTCTTGATTTCAAATTCTTCAAGTTCAATGACGGGGTTTTCTGCTTTGGCTGTTATATCGATTGCTGCAAACATTAGCTCAGCAAAGCCCGCACCAGGAAAGACTACATTATCCCCTACCGCATGATCTACTAACCATGGGTGCGCTCCAGTATCGAGTGTATTTTCCCATGTATTTTCCATCTGTTTGGTGGGGTAACCAAGTAGAGGGTGTTGCTTCTGACGCGTTAGCATGCCACTAGCTTCCGCTGTGGTTTTATGCCAGAAGTGTTCGCGTTGCCATGGGTAAGCAGGTGTTTCGATAAGCTCGCCAGTCACAGGGAAGAGCTTCGCTATTTCTATTGATTGCTCATCACTCATGTTAATGATGACGCTTGATAATGTACGTTCAATGTTATCAAGGGAGTCATTGTTTTTATTGATAGTTCCTAACGCCAGACCATCATGATCAGTATTTTTTAGTGCATCATTTAGATAGCTTTTAAGAACAGGGTGGGCTCCCACTTCAATAAAAGTAGTAATACCTTCGTTAATAAGGCCTTCTATTGAGTTCTGGAACTGCACCGGCTTTCTAATATTATCCCACCAATAACTTGCACCTAATTTTGAGCCTGATAGAAGGCCACCTGTGACAGTGGAGTAAAAGGGGAGTGTGCTGGTTTTTGCATTAACCTGTGTCAGGCTATCAATCACTTGTGATTTAACACTGTCCATGGCGGAGCTATGAAATGCGTAGTTAAGGTTTAGGCGACGATAGAAGATATCGTGCTCTTGTAATAAACCTTCGAAGGTCGATAGCTGCTCGGGATTACCCGCTAAGGTAATACCTTTAAAACTATTGACGCCTGCGAGCTCAACTTTTTCAAGGTTGTGCTCTTTTAACCATGCACTTGCCGTGTTTGCATCTAGCCCCGCTGCTGTCATTTCTCCTAAACCAGCAGTAAGTCCCTGATATTTACTGCGATAGTAAATAACATGGACGGCATCTTCTAGAGAAAGTGCTCCACTTGCCCAAGCGGCAGCTACTTCCCCAACACTGTGCCCGGTTACGGCTTTAGGGAAAATCATCTGTTCCCTAAGCACTTCAGTTATACCTACCTGAAGTGCAAATAATGCGGGTTGTGCTATCTCGGTTTGTGCAAAGCGTTCCCTTCCATTATTACCTGCTAGTTCGTCGCTGAGTGAGTAGCCGGCAAGAGGTTGGAATATAGAATCGACTTTTTCAACAGCCGCCCGAAAAGTATCAGAGGTGCTTAAGAGGGTGCGGCCCATGGTTTCCCATTGGCAACCATTGCCTGAGTAAACGAATGCAATATCTGAGCTTGGTTTGTCTAGATAAAAAGGCGGTGTTTCTTCTGCTATCAAGGCACGCAGTTTTCTTAAAACGCTTGGTTTATCGCTAGCCCACGTTACATGTGCGATTGAGTGCCGCTCTTTACGGAAAAAGTAATGGTAGGCAGTATCGTAAAAAGAGGTGCTGTCTAACTCAAGCAGTGCAATTGTTTGCTTGAGAGAGTCTTGAAGTGCCTGACTGTCGCGCGCACTTACAATCAGAGGTAAAGTTGATGTCTGTTCTAGTGCTTCTATTAAGTGCTTAGTGGTAGTCGGTACTTGTGGTGGGGACTGTAATATGACATGTGCATTGGCGCCACCAAAGCCAAAAGAGTTAACACCGATAGTGAGCACACCTTGTTTTGGTAAAGGCATGTTTTCAGTAACAACACGAATATTCCACTCATCAAAATGGATATTCGGGTTGGGATTTTTCATACTGATCGTTGCAGGTACCAGTCTATGCTTTAGCGAGTAAAGAGCTTTAGCTAGTCCTGCTACTCCAGAAGCTGTTTCCATATGACCGAGATTACTTTTTACCGAGCCAATAGGTAATGGAGTGCTTCTTTGTTCACCTAAAGCAAGGCTTATCGCGCGTGTTTCGATGGGGTCGCCAACGGGAGTACCTGTACCGTGTGCTTCAAGATAATTTATTTGCTCAGCCGAAATACCTGCATTTTCATAGGTTTTCGTCATTAAGTTTGCTTGAGCATCTGGGTTGGGTAGCGTTAATCCAGACTTGTAGCCGTCTGTATTAACACCAGAGCCAGCAACCACCGCCATAATGTCATCGCCATCTCTTAGCGCAGCATCATGATCTTTGAGGAAGAACAACCCGCCTCCCTCAGAACGAACATAGCCATCAGCCGCTTCATCAAAAACCTGGCAACGTCCAGTGGGGGAAAGCATGGTAGCTTTCGAGAAGGCGATAAAACCATAAGGATGCAAGTGAAGGGATATACCGCCGGCTAATGCTTGTTCAATTTCTCCTGCGCGAATTGCTTGGCATGCCTGGTGAAAAGCAACCATAGATGAAGAACAGGCAGTATCGATGGATAAGCTCGGGCCGTGGAGATCTAGCAAGTAGGATATGCGGTTTGCAGCGATGCTTGTGGTGTTACCCGTGGAGATAGAGGAATCACCAATTGTTAGATCTTCTGCGAAGCGGTATGCGTAATCAGAGCCAGAAATCCCAATAAAAACACCGCAGTCGCTCCCTCTGATGCTTGAAGGAGAGTGGCCAGTGCTTTCAATTGCTTCCCATGCCAGCTCAAGTAATATTCTTTGCTGAGGATCGATCAGCGATGCTTCCCGAGGGGATATACCGAAAAAACTAGCGTCAAAGCCAGATACGTCACCTATTGAACCAGCTGCAAACGTATAACTGGTGCCTGGATGCTTTTTATCGGGGTGCTGATAAGCATCAAAAGACCAACGGCCTTCTTCGACTTGTGTAACGAGGTCTTTATTATCTACAAGATTATTCCAGATAGAGTTATCAGGTGAGCTAGGAAACCTAAATGATGCGCCAATAATAGCAATACGTTTTTCCATAACTTAAGCTCTATCCTCGGTAAAAAAATCTGACCGTAATTGTACGTAAAAGCCTATAATATTACAGGAATTTTACTTCGTTTTTTTTGTTTTTTAAGAACAGATTCTTATAGTAAGTTGTGTTTAGCTATAATCTGTCCTTAACTAGTAATATCAGGAACTACTTATGCTCTTTTGTTCTATGGATTGTAGCCATGTAAATCTACTCCCTGTAGGATTAGAGAATAAGTATTTTATCCGAGCATTCGACTGGAAATGGAATAGAGCGTAGTGCAGTCAACTTTCAAAACGAGCCTTATTTTGCTTAGTACGCTTCTTGCGTGCGCCACTCATGTGTCAGCAGCCTCCTATCAGCCAAAGCCTCAAACTTGTCGTGCCGATGGCGGGTTCAAAATAGTTAACTCTGTTGGTTCTGTTGCTAGCTTGCGACTAGGTAAAAATTACGAGCAGGGTGAGGGTGTTAATAGAGATATTAATCAAGCATTTGAATGGTACTGTAATGCGGCAATGCAAAAAAATGCCGACGCACAGCTCAAGACTGCTTTGCTTTTATTAGAAGGCAAAGGTATTAAAAGAGACGTTAGCAAAGGAATGTACTGGCTAAACACTGCAGCTAATAATGGCAGTCACGATGCTGAGTTAGCATTAGGGATTTTGTTAGTCGATACAGACGCTATTCGCAGTGCGGTTCTCTTTAAGCGAGCTGCTGCAGGCGGTAATTTATATGCGAATCATCGCCTTGCAGAGCTCTATTATTATGGAATGGGAGTGCCCCAGAACTACCGTAAAGCTCAAGAGTTATCTGAACTTGGCGTAGCTGCTGGGTTTGAGAAAAGTAAAGAGCTGCTAACACGGATACAGATAAAGCAGACTTCAGGGGTGTTTAAATCGCAAGAGCCTGTGCCTTCTGTTGAATCAGTCGCTCTCATTAAACAGCCACCTGCGCTTAAAGAAGAGTCACAAAAAAGTAACAGTTTATTGCAGAGTTTTTTGGCCATCCTGCCGTCACTGCCTAATTTTAATACTGAATCGTCAACGGCGGGTGGTAATGAGGTAACTGTTATTACCTCTGAAGCAAGCTCTGTTTCCGTACAGCAAGTAAAGCAGGTCGACGTTGCCTTAGTTAACCCAGTAATAGTTAAGCCATCTGTTGTTAGAGAGGCTACAGTGATAACGGCTGCGCCACCTATAGTGAATGTTGTTACTTTAAATAAGTCCGTTGCTGAAAATAAAGTTGTTCCAGGTAAAATAGTGACAGAAAATGGAGGAGGCTTAAGTAAGAAAGAGCCTTCTTTACACAAAGAGCTAGAAGATCAGTTGGTAAAAGCAGCAAATAAAGAGCAGGGTGAAACTCACAGTGCAATTGCTAATGAGTCTGTGAATAAACGAATTAAGCTAACTCAGCCTGCAGTTGTAGTGAAAAATTCTTCAGCGGTGAATAAATCAAGAGTCGTTGATGTGATCCAGCCTACGGCTCAAAAGGCTGGCTCAAAAGTATCTGAAGCAAATATTACAAGCTTGGTACGTGGTTCTGAGTGGGTTAATAAGCAGCCGGATATGCGTTATGCTATCCAGCTTGTGCAAGCCAGCCAGCTTAGTGGGATTGTGAAATTCATTAAGAAACATGAATTGGATGATAGTTCATATTACATCCATGCATTACAGGATGGCCAGTACCGCTACATATTGCTGTATGGCAACTACCCGAATAACCGAACAAGTAAAAAAATAGCAAAAACATTGCCGGATGCGGTTCAAAAGGCAGGCTATTGGATCAGAACCTTTGGTGATTTGCGTCGTAGTTATACAATAAGCCCTTAAGCTGTTTCCCTGGAGATTTTATGGGTGGCAGCGTTGTACACTCCATACAAAAAACCTCAACTCTCCTGATAGCGATAGTCGTGCTGTCTATGATGGCTGTGCTTGTTTATCAGAGCAATGACATGGCCCAGCGCTCTATCAACATAAAAGAACGCGAAATACAGTTGGCGTCGTTAGTTAAAGTTTTAGAGCTGTCTGTTGTTAAGCTTCAATATAACCTAGCAGATTTTCGATCGATTAAGGGTTCTCAAAATTGGGATACGCGTTTAAATACGGCTGCTGAGACGGCGCTTGATTTTCGTATTGCAGCACAAAAGATGCGTATGCAAGATAGCGAGCATGCGTTTTTGTACGATTCTTTATTACCTACTTTTCATGAGTTTTATAGAGTGGGGTTACACATGGCTCGGGCCTATATTGATGGCGGGCCAGAGGTTGCAGTTCTTTTTTCCGGCCAGTTTGGTGTGACAGCTAATGCCATGAATGTAAAAGTAGGTGCTATCGCTAAGCGCTTGCAGTTAAGTACTGAAAAGAGCCTTGCTGAGTCGGCTTTTGCCGCGCGAATTCATGTTTGGACTTGTATCGTTTTTGGCGTTGTTTTTATATTGCTTCTAGTACGCTGTGGTTTGTTTTTTTGGAAGCGGTGGGTTACGCCTGTTAATCAGCTCGGTGATTCCCTGTCATCGTTGACTGCTGATATACAAAAGAACCGCATCAATGCTCCGTTAGCAAAACCTAATGATTTTACCAATGAGAGCATCGCTAAGGTTTATACCGCTATTGATGACCTAATGTCACATTATGATGAAAAGCTAGGTAGTTTGCAGCTAGAGCTGCAGTCTTTGGCGTTTGTACGCCAAGCACTCGATGCTTCGCATGCTTGTGTTATGTTGACTGATGAGCGTTTTACCATCTTGTATGCGAATAGTTCATTGGTTCAGCTTTTTCAAAATCAACGTAAGGCTTTCGTAGCAGAATTTGGTGAGCTTGATTCTGTTAGTTTAGTAGGGAAGCAGTTAGATCTATTTCGTCGTAACCCAGAAAAGCGTGCAGCAGTGTTAGGACGCTTATCTCATCGTATGCGGGCTCGTATTCCTGTGTCTAACCGTATGATGACGCTGGTGGTTACGTTACTCGAAGGTGCGGGAAGCTCGCCCGGCTTTTTGATTGAGTGGCAAGACGTTACGCATGAATTTAAAGTTGAGCAGCAGATAAAGTTATTGGTGGCGTCTGCCGCTAAAGGCGACTTATCTAAACGCGTTTCCACTGACTCTTTAAAAGAACTTGCCCCACGCTCATTTCTTGGTCATGTGAGTCGTGAACTAAATGAGCTTATGGAAATCGCCACTCTGGCTGTGGATGAGGTGCAAGGTTCTTTATGCTCGCTTATTGAGGGCCATACAGAGGGTAGCGTTGAAAGTGAGCTGCCTGGCAGGTTTGGTGAACTTTCTGAGAGTGTCAGTGTGTTATCTGATCATTTAAATATACTGTTAATAGAGAAAAAAGAGCTTTCTAAGTGGGCTGCTTTTAATGCTCAGAGTGTTTTTAAGGTTTCTCGAGAGTTACAAGGTAATGCTCAACAGCAGTCTGGATCAGTTGGTCCTGTTTGTTTTGAAGCTGAAAAGTTATTAGCCCTGACTCAAAAAGTAAAAAAATCAGCGCTTTCGCTTAATAGCGGAATTAACCAAGCTGAGTTAAAGGCGCAGCAGGCAAGGCAATTCATAGAACGGCTTGTTGAGTCGTATCAGCAAATGAATAAGTCCAATGTAAACATTACTGATGCGGTTGATATGGTCGAGCAAGTAGCATTTCAAGCAAACTTGCTGGCGTTAAATGCCGCTGTTGAAGCTGCGCGAGCAGGAGAGCAAGGAAAAAGCTTTGCGGTAGTTGCATCAGAAGTGAGAGTTCAAGCTATGCGTGCTGCTAAAGCTGCAGCTGATATCAAATCTTATGTTAATAGTAATATTGAGCACGTAGAAAGTGGTATTGAAAATGCAGATGCTTGGAGCTCCTCTATTCTTGAATTGTTATCAATATTCTCTGTTGCAGAAAGTGATGAGTTTAGTCGCTCGTTATCGGAGCAGCTAGAAGGTGTTGAGCAGTTAAAAGGGTCGGTTAGTAATATGGGCTCTTTAGTGGATCAAAATAGAACCTTGATAGAGTCTTTGTCAGATTCTGCAGAGTCAATGAAGTACCAATCTGAGCGTTTAAAATACTTACATGAATAGCGCGAGGGCGTGAGTTAAGTTTCGTATTTATTAAATGAGAAAGGAGCCTTGTAGGCTCCTTTTTTTATTTTGCGCTGTTAACTGGTCAATCAGTGCGATTGCTTGTTATTTATATCAAGTTGTATATAAAAACTGTGGCTACAGCGGCAGGCGTGATAAAGCGCAATATAAACATAAAGATCTTGAAGCCGAAGCCATTGTGTATATCTAATTGGTTTTCAATAGCCTGTTTATTCATAAACCAACCGACAAAGATGGCAATGAATAGGCCGCCCAATGGCATCATTAAGTTAGCTGTCACGTAATCAAGTAGGTCAAAGATAGTTTTATTTTCAAATACTGGAATAAAATTAAGAGGGTGCACGTCTGCCCACTCATTGAATGACAGGATTGTAAATAAGCCTAAGACCCAGATTGATATGCCGCCAATTAGCGTGCCTGATAAACGGCCAATACCTTTTTGTTCTTCTAGCCACTCTACTACCGGCTCAAGCAGCGATATGGCAGAGGTTACCGCTGCGACAACGAGCAGTGCAAAAAACAGCGTTCCGAAAAGTACGCCGCCTGTCATTTGCCCGAAGGCAAGAGGAAGTGTTTGGAAAATCAACCCAGGGCCAGATCCTGGCTCAAGGCCGTTTGCGAACACTAACGGGAAGATAGCTAGGCCTGCTAATAGAGCCACTGCGGTATCGACGACAGAAACAGCAACGGCTGTTTTAACGATGGAGACATTTTTAGGAAGATAAGAGCCATATGCCATCATGACACCCATGCCAAGGCTTAAGGTAAAGAAGGCATGCCCAAGTGCCGTTAAAACGCCCTCGGTAGTTAATTTAGAGAAGTCTGGTTGAAATAGAAAAGCGAAGCCTTGTGCAAAATCGCCGCTGCTTAATGCGTAGCCAACCATTACTAGTAATAGAATAAAAAGTATTGGCATCAAGATGTTGATGGCTTTTTCCATGCCAGAGCGAATACCGCCAGCAACAATAGTGATAACCAGCACCATAAAGACAGAGTGCCAGATTAGTAGTGTCCACGGGTCAGAAAGTAAGCCGCCAAATAATGCACCAATACTATCGGCGTTACTGCCTGTGAAAATACCCCCTGCAGATTGGCCAACGTAGGATAATGCCCATCCGCCGATGACCGAGTAGAAAGAAAGAATCAAGAACGATGCTGTAATTCCCAGCCAGCCTATCCAGGTCCAGCGTGATGATAGACCGTCACGTTGAGTCAGCATGCGTAAGGAGTTGATAGGGCTGCGTCCGCCGCGGCGACCAATCATTACTTCTGCAATCATGATCGGCATACCGATAAGCGCTATGCACAGTAGGTATACCAATACAAAAGCACCGCCACCGTTTTCGCCCGTGATATAAGGGAATTTCCAGATGTTACCAAGGCCTACAGCAGATCCACTGGCGGCTAAAATAAAGGCAAGGCGCGAAGACCACATAGGGCTGTCTTTACGCGCTTCGCTAACAGAAGCGTCTTCCGTGTAGGTTTGACTAGTTTGTGTCACGACTTTTTCTCCACTAATTTATTTTTATTGTGTTTTTGTTTTTTTATACCGTTATCTTCTTTGGAAGCGTTCTTCTGCCAGCGTATTGGCGATCAAGCCCGTAGGTAGGTTGCTGGTATCGCTGCGCAGAAATATTTCATTCAATGTGTCTGCAATGCTTTCTATATGTTGTGATACCTTTTGTGGTGTGTGGCCAACGCGATCATAGAAGATGTCGATAATGCCACCGGCATTAATAGCAAAGTCAGGTGCGTATAAAATCCCGCGCTCTTTCAGCATCATGTCATGTCGTGATGCTGCTAATTGGTTGTTAGAGGCACCTGCAATAACTGACGCTTTAATATTGGGTATGCTGTCGTCATTAAGGACTGCGCCTAATGCGCAGGGCGCTAGTACGTCAACATCAAGGGTTAGAATTTCTTTTGACGAGACAGCAGTAGCACCTAGTTGCTTGACTGCTTTGTCAACATATTCTTGATGAATGTCGTTCACATAAAGCGTCGCGCCTGCTTCGCGTAAGTGCTCAGCGAGGCGATAACCAACATTTCCTACACCTTGAATAGCGACGGATAAGCCTTTTAGGCTGTCTGTTCCTAAGCGATGTTTTACTGCAGCTTTTAGGCCAATAAAAGTACCATAAGCTGTGGCGGGTGACGGGTCTCCGTTTGATAGCTGCCCATCAATACCTGGGCGTTCGGTAATACCCGCAACATACTCTGTGTTACGGCTCATGACTTTAAGATCAGGGACGCTGGTGCCTGAGTCTTCAGCTGCTATATAACGGCCGCCGATGCTTTCTAGGCAGCGGCCCATCATCTCAAGTAGGGCTTCGGTTTTATGCTGGCGTGGATTGCCAATAATGACAGACTTTCCGCCTCCTAATGCAAGGTTCGCCAATGCTGATTTATAAGTCATCCCTTTAGATAAGCGTAAAGCGTCTGTTAGCGCTTCTTCATCAGAGGCATAGTCCCACATGCGGCAGCCGCCAAGAGCAGGGCCGCGGTTGGAGTTGTGTACAGCGACAATAGCTTTTAGACCGGAAGCTTCGTCGTGGAAAAAGTTAACTTGCTCATGGTGATCAAATTCAATGTGGCTAAAAACTGACATATTTACCTCGTATCCTTAACTGTTTTTTTAGTACTCAGGCTTGTGCGCTAATTAGATCAACCTTGCTGTTTTTTTCTGTTTGCAGCTCTGTATGTAATGCTTGACGTTTAGCCTTGGCTTTAAGGTAGTTTTCTTCTTTTACTGGGCCATATCCTCGAATCATGCCGGGGATCTCTGCTAGTTGTTGGGCTGCGCTGTAGTTGAAATTGTGGCCGTCACTGGTATTCAGCGCTTTTTCTATCAGGTTTATATCGGTTTCATAGTCACGAATGATCTGTTTTTCTAAGCGGCGGTCTTCGCTCCATGCAAAGATGTCCATAGGCGTGCCACGTAGGCTTTTCATCCGCGCGAGCAAGCGGAAGACGGGTAAGATTTTTTGGCTGAAAACACGTTTTCTTGGCCGTCCTGTGTGCTTGTCTTTTCGAGCAATAAGTGGCGGGGCAAGGTTAAACTCTAGCGTAAAGCCTCCTTCGAACTGTTCTTCTAATTGATGTTTGAATGCTTCAGAGGTTAGCTGTCGAGCAACTTCATATTCATCTTTATAGGCAAGTACTTTGCTATAGTTTTCTGCAATAGCGCGGCTTATGTGAGTTTTTTTGGTGTGCTTTTTTTCGGTGCGGCTAAATTGTGAAAGACGCTTATGATAGCGTTGCGCAAGCGCTGCATTTTGGTATTGCGTTAGGTGTAAGAGCTCTTTCTCTATTTGCTCTTCTAAAGAGGGTAGCATGCGAACCATTTGTACTGTCGGAGCAGGCTTAACGACTTGTGTGACATTATCTAAATCGTGAGCAGCGCAACGGCCCCATAAAAAAGCCTTGAGATTGGTATCAACAGACGCACCGTTGAGCTTGATCGCTTCTTCTATTGATTCACGGCTTAAAGGTAATAGACCTTTCTGACAGGCATAACCAATTGTGAAGAGGTTTACTGCCATACCGTCGCCCATTAGGTCTGTTGCTAGTTGGGTAGCGTCAAAGCAGAAGGTGCCTTCAGGGCGCGCTGTTGCTTCAATAACAGCTTGCATCTCTTTATTTGGCACTTGCAGGTCAGGATCGCGGGTAAAAGCAGCTGGCATAGTGTCGTGGTTATTAACAATCGCAAAGCTACGTTTGCTGTCTAGCTTACCGAGAGCTTCTTCGCTGGCACCGACCATGAGATCAAAGCCTATCAGCAGATCTGTTTCGCCTGCAGGGATACGTACTGTGTGTAGTTGCGCTTGTGTAGGTGCAATGCGAATGTGGCTCATAACGGCGCCAAATTTTTGTGCCAGACCGATTTGATCGAGTACACCAACTCCTTTTTCTTCTAAATGCGCAGCCATGCCCAGTAATGCACTGACGGTTACTACACCGGTTCCGCCTACACCTGTCAGTAGAATGTTGTAAGGTTTGTTGATGGCTGCTGTAATTGGTTCTGGTAAGTTCTCTGCTGGAGGTGTTGCATTCAAACCTGCGGCTTTTCGTAAAGTTCCGCCTTTAACGGTAACAAAGCTTGGACAAAAACCACGGATGCAGCTGAAGTCTTTGTTGCATGATGACTGGTCTATTTGACGTTTGCGGCCGCGTTCAGTCTGTTTGGGTAGCACTGATAAGCAGTTTGATTGCACACCGCAGTCGCCGCAGCCTTCACATATTTCGCTGTTAATAACGACGCGTTTTTCAGGGTCAGACATTTGGCCGCGTTTACGGCGTCGGCGTTTTTCAGCGGCGCAAGTTTGATCATAGATAAGAGCGGTGCAGCCCTGGGTTTCGCGAAACTCGCGTTGAACGGCATCTAAATCATCACGATGGTGGAAGGTGACGCCATCGGCGAAGTCTGCTCGGCTCGTGTATTTGTATGGCTCATCACTGACAATAGCCAAGCGGCGAACACCTTCACCAAAGAGTTGGTGGGTGATTTGTTGGACAGTTAGCTGTCCATCTACGGGTTGGCCACCGGTCATAGCAACCGCATCGTTGTAGAGGATTTTGTAGGTGATATTCACTTCAGCAGCCACCGAGGCGCGTATTGCGAGTAGCCCCGAATGGAAGTAAGTTCCATCACCTAAGTTTTGGAAAACATGTTGATTGTTAGTAAAAGGTGCTTGGCCAATCCAGGTAGCGCCTTCGCCGCCCATTTGAGTAAAAGTTTCAGTGCCACGGTCCATCCAAGTAGCCATATAGTGGCAGCCTATGCCGCCTAAAGCTTTGCTGCCTTCAGGTACGCGAGTCGATGTATTGTGCGGGCATCCCGAGCAAAAATGCGGGGTGCGTTCTACCAGTGAGCGTGGTTGGGCAAGTTCGGCTTCTTTGGCGCATAGAAATGCTAAGCGTGATGCAACCTGTTCACTTTGGTAAAAAGGCGCAATGCGCGAAGCGATAGCTCTGGCAATCATTGCAGGCGTAAGTTCGCCCAGTGTTGTTAGTAACTCTTGGCCATTCTCATCGCGCTTGCCAACAATCCTTGGGCGGGCATCGTCCTGCCAGCTATATAAGTAATCTTTAATCTGATCTTCAATGATGCCGCGTTTTTCTTCAATTAACAGCAGTTCGGGGGCGTCTTTGGCGAACTCTCTAATACCTACGGGCTCTAGTGGCCAAACCATACCTACCTTATAGAGTTTGATGCCTAGTTCGCTGGCTTTCTCGTGAGTGATGCTCAGATCATCCAGTGCTTGGAGTACATCCATGTAAGATTTACCAGTCGTGACAATACCTAAGCGCGGTGCTTGGCTGGTAATTACTGTCTTATCTAGCTGGTTAATACGGCAGAATTCTTGTGCAGCTTTTAGCTTATAGGTATGTAAACGGGCTTCTTGTTGCATTGGCTTATCTGGCCAGCGAGCGTTAATGCCTTCAGGAGGTAATTCAAAATCATCAGGGGTTTTTATATTGATGCGGTCCAAGTCTAGGTCTGCAGATACTGATGAATCGAGTAGTTCTGCTAATGTCTTAAAGCCAACCCAGCAGCCACTAAAGCGAGACATCGCCCAGCCATACAAGCCAAAATCCAACATTTCCTGAATGCCTGAAGGATAAAGCACAGGTATCATCGCATCGACAAAAGCGTAGTCGCTCTGATGGGGGAGTGTTGAGGATTTGCAGGCGTGGTCATCTCCAGCTACGGCCAGTACGCCGCCAAATTGCGAGGAGCCAAATGCATTGGCATGCTTTAGTACATCTCCAGTGCGATCAACACCAGGGCCTTTTCCGTACCATAAACCAAATACACCATCATATTTAGCACCCTCAAATACATTAACTTGCTGAGAACCCCAAACGGATGTCGCACCTAGGTCTTCATTGATACCTGGCTGGAAAAAGATATTATGTGTTGCTAGGTATTTTTTTGCTTGCCACAGTGTTTTGTCAAAACCGCCTAGAGGGGAGCCGCGATACCCTGAGATGAACCCTGCAGTGTTCAACCCTTGCAACTTATCGCGCTGTGCTTGCAGCATGGGTAAGCGTGCTAAGGCTTGGCTGCCTGTTAGGTAAACGCGTCCAGAATCTAATTCCCACTTATCATTGAGTGTTACATCTTTCATGGGTGTACTCCCTTTATACGGAAACATCACACATCAATTCGTATTTTGCAGGGCTGTATTGCGCTTGCTTGGTGATTAGCAAGTGAAACAACCAGAGCTAACGCCTGAATTGACGAATGACGTTTCTTAGACCTTGATTAAGGTCAAAATCAAAAAAGAAACGATCAAAAGCCGAAAGCAGCCAGACGTTAAGAAAAAAGTGTTTGGTTCGATATATTTCGAGAGCTAATTACTAAACACGAGCTGAGTCGAGACTCTGCTTGATTAGAGATCTTTGATGAAAATGTGAATAGTGCTTTGCAAGGATGGCAAGCAGAGTGATGCGGTTGGGTTGTCATTTTAATACCTCAAACAAATACTGGATCTCAGTACTAGTTCACTTATTGTTATTTTTATCCGGCCTGTAGGCAGGTTTATATTTGCTGCTCTTGTGAAGCATTGGATGCAAAGATAGGTGATCTTTTAATCAAGGTCAATAGCTATGAACACGGGATAACCTAAAAGAAAAAGCTATTGAGTTTGCTGGGCGGTATCTTTCCGGTTGTTCCGAAAAGTTCCGATGATGTTGTAGAGCGCATTCTCGCATCAACAAAGTTTCGACTAATACGGATAAGTGAAGCCCGTATTAGTCGAAGCTTTAAAATTAATTTTACTTATAAAATGCCTACTCTTCTAATTGAAACGGCGTTGCCGTGATTCAATTAAAATAGCTGTGACTATTTATATTCTTCATATCGACCTGGCGCGATAATGTGTTGAGGGTCGATGGCATGTTTAAATTTTGCTATTACATCAGAGTAGGCCGGTTCTGCTTTTGGTAATTTCCCCATAGCATGCGTCGATAGTCGGTAGGGGTAATACCCTTTATCAATTAGCTTTTCTAAGAGTTCATCGTGACACTTGAGTGCTCGTTCTTCTTCTTCTGGAAAATCACGATCATAAGCAATGGCGATAACGCTATCGATACAACGTTGGGTCAATAGTGTCATGGAAATTGCCGGATCAAAACCAAAGCTTAATAATGTTGTTTCTATTATTTCTTCAAGAGCACTCGCGTGTTCACCAGTCATAGGGGCTATCGGTGCCAACCATAATAAACCACAGCGGTCCTTGTTTGGATCAGCTTGGTCTGGTGCGGGTGCGGGGTGTTTTTTTCGCCAATAGGTACTCGGTATAAATGTATTGCTAGGCACTCCGCGTTTAAGGTTAATAACAGGTATTATCATTTCTAACGCTTTCTCTAAATCAATACCGGTAATCCATTGGTAGGGGCGTGCGATGTAGCTTGCGATTTTAAGGGTTCGATCGTCAATAAAATGAAGTTTTTTAGAGGGTATGTGGCGCAACGCTCTTTTAAGTTTTTTGCGTGCAAGTGCAACTTCTGCGCGTGTGCCATAAAGGGCTCCAGATGCGTTCCATCCGCCGACGTTTTTTTCCTTACTTTTTTTCGCGAGCCAGTCTCTGGGTAGAGGAGTGATGTTGTTTACTTCATGCCATGGGTATTGTCCGAAGGCCGAAATGGCTTTATCGGCATTAACAATATGCATAGCACTTTTAACGGTGCCATCTAAGCGTAAAGGCCTAAGAGAGTCTACTAAATTTGGCAGTTCAACTTTGTCCACGCTACAAAAAAAGGCTTGTGAATACTCGGGAGCGGGCATTAACCAAATAGTCATTTGGGTAACAATGCCAAAATTAGATTGGCTGAAAATTCCGTCAAGGTATGCACCAACCCCCCAGTGATATACTTCAGAAGCTTGGGCATTTGGGAAACGACCAAAACCAGTATGGAAACATTCTCCGTTGGCTAGTACTACTTCTAATCCTGATACTTTACTGAAATGATCGCCGTATTCTGTATGTCCAAACCCACGTTCTAGTGTATTACCAATAATACTACACTCAGCAGAGGCTCCGGTTGCATCCATCCATAAATCGGCATGTTCTGATTGAAGAAATTCATAAAGCTGTTTTTGCGTTACACCAGGTTCAAGTGTTACATATGCCAGCTCTTTACTTAGTTTGATAATACGATTCATTGAGCTGAGATCTACAATGACACATCCGTCTGTTACGGGTACGCTTGAGCCATATCCCCAGTTTTTTCCTGTGCTGATTGGGTATAGAGGGGTGTTATATTGGTTGGCTATTTTTGTAATCTGCTGTACTTGTTCTCTATTTGTCGGCTTTAGTATGGCTGAGATACGCTGTTCTGTTTCGTATGTTGCTGTTTCATATTGTTCTAGTGTTTTTTGGTCTGTAATGATTTGGTTTGGCGTTAGGATCTGGGCCCACTGCTCAAGAGATTTTTCTATAAAGAGGGACATCAGTGTCTCCGATATTTATTATCTTTTAGTACAGTATTCCACTACTCGATTGTTTTGGGTAGTTCGTTTAATGTTTTATAGATGATTTTGAGTGGGAAGGGATGGTGGCGTGGTGTGATGAAAATGCTAGTGTTGGAGTTTGCATATCGTTAGATTAAGCCCATTGCGAGCTATAAGTTTAAAAAAAATGAAAAACCCGGCATGTACCGGGTTTGTTGTCTTTTGTCAGGTTCTTTGTGTTGCAGGCTTATGGCCTCTGGCATTTTCACCAGAACGTTGTCCATCTCTATGGCCCGGTTTAGGTTTCTTTGGGCGTTTAGGATGTGCTGGGCGCTGTAAGCGAGATGTTGGCAATGCATTGACTGGTTTAAATCCTTGGATCTCTTTGCGTTCTAGAAGAGCGCCAGTCAATCGTTCAATAGCAGCAAGCAGCTTGAACTCATCTGCACAGACAAGCGAAATAGCTTGCCCCGTGGCGCCTGCGCGGCCTGTGCGTCCAATACGATGCACGTAATCTTCTGCAACGTTAGGTAGGTCGTAATTTACAACCTGTGGTAGCTGATCTATATCAAGTCCGCGGGCTGCGATATCAGTGGCTACAAGTACTTGAATTGAGTAGTCCTTAAAGTCGGCCAAAGCTCTGGTGCGTGCCCCTTGGCTTTTGTTGCCATGAATGGCTGCAGACTTGATTTTGGCTGCTTCTAATTGCTTCGTTAACTTATTAGCACCATGCTTTGTTTTGGTGAAAACAAGCACTTGGCTCCATTGATGTTCTTTTATTAGCTGTATAAGCAGAGCAGCTTTTCTGTTTTTATCAACAGGAGAGACCCATTGTTCTACTGTTGTTGCCGTTGTATTGCGTGGACTGACTGAGATCTCAACAGGGTTATTAACTAAACCTTTTGCGAGGCTGCGGATCTCGTCAGAGAAGGTCGCTGAAAACATTAAATTTTGGCGCTTCTTGGGTAACAAGGCAATGATTTTGCGAATGTCATTGATGAAACCCATATCGAGCATTCGGTCGGCTTCGTCAAGAATTAGTACTTCGAGTTGGTCAAATTTAACTGCTTTCTGGTTGTATAGGTCCATGAGGCGGCCAGGAGTTGCAACAAGTATATCGACTCCTTTACGCAATCTCATCATTTGCGGGTTTATCTTAACGCCGCCAAAAACAACGGTGGAGTGTAGAGGTAAGTTTTTACCGTACATCTCAACACTTTCGCTTACCTGTGCAGCCAGCTCTCTTGTTGGTGTGAGAACCAATGCGCGAACTTGGTTTGAGCGAGGGCGGTTGCCCTTAGATAGCAGCTCCAGCAGGGGTAATGTAAAGCCTGCTGTTTTACCTGTGCCTGTTTGTGCGGCGGCCATGACATCTTTGCCTTCGAGTACGGCTGGTATTGCCTGGGCTTGGATGGGAGATGGCGTGGTGTAACCTTTTTCAGCAACAGCTTCTAGTAAAGGTGCGGATAGGCCCAGGGAGGCAAAGCTCATAGATTATCTCTTGTTGGTGTTTTACAGATTGGTTTACAGATTGTTTCCACTTTAAAAAGCGGTGCTGAAGCTTACAGGATCTGCAGCTTGAGTGCTATTAAATCCTAGCCAGGCCCTGAGTAATTGTGGCTCTAGGTATTACAAGAGAAGCTCATCAATAAAGCAGCCCGCCCATGGGGTAAAATCCATTACAGTAAGTAATGCCTATATTATGGGTAGCTAAATCTGTAGCCAGCGAGAAACCAACAACAAATGTAATATTATAGGAACAGGTGCAATGAGGTTTGCTCGGGGGGTAAATCGAAGTACTATATACAAGCCACCCTAAATCAATTGAACTTGCTGTTAATTTATCCTCAAATTACCAGTCGTAGGCAATTGATTTGCTGTTAATCCGGCATCACTCCGGCTGCGATAAAAACGATTTTGATCGGTCATATCTGGAACACGTCTCTCCGGATCAAAACTGAATTGTCCCGTTGGCTCTACAAAAATATTCCCAGAGACCCTGACTGAGTCTACAGAAGTTCGCCATGTAAATAGCTGTGTAGATCCATATTTTGCTGAACGCTCATCGGAGGATCGATCACGGTCTATCACAATCCAGTTGCCAGTCAATGACACTCTGGAAGGCTGTGCTGAATCGCCGCATGCCTTGGATTCAGTACCAACACTAATAAGATCAATATTGTCGGCATTTGCTCCATGCTGCAGCACGCTATCTTTTATTTCTAGCTTTCCTCCACAAGGAAAGTCGATTGTACGGGAGTGATACCCATTCAAACCGGCAATAACACTTCCCTCTATCAAAGTATCTACCGCACGGCTTTTGACGATATGCCCATCACCAAATGGCCGGCGTATTATTGAGTTACGAATAACGACCCGATCAATAGATCCAGCATAAAAACCATGGCCTAATGTCGATGACTTATCTTTCCAGCCAGTATTCTCGATGAGGCTATC
Source organism: Neptunomonas japonica DSM 18939 (assembly GCF_000422765.1). Lineage (GTDB taxonomy): Bacteria > Pseudomonadota > Gammaproteobacteria > Pseudomonadales > Balneatricaceae > Neptunomonas > Neptunomonas japonica. The sequence goes on from NZ_AUGR01000010.1 coordinate 161,499, forward strand.
TTCTAAAATTAACTCGCCTCCACGATTATCTGTAAGAACCCCAATAACGGTACGGTCAATATGAGCACGTTTCACGACCAAGTTGAAATCTCGTCCTTCTGCTTTTATACCCGCGCAGTTGCCACGTTGGCAGTTTGCCTTCACACCTTCACCATGAAAGTCCTCAATCACCACGCGGCAATGATTACAGGAAACATTGATAATTCCTTTGGAGTTAGCAATGCCTCTGAGAGAAACGCCTTTCAGCCCCAATGTTAGTGATTTATTGACAAATAAACCTTGAGGATAAATACCTGGCGGGATAATTATTTTACTGCCCGGTTTTGCATTATTGATCAGCTTCTGAGCATCATGCTTTGAATACTCGGAGTACTTTGGCTTATTCGGGTGTTTATAGGCCCAAACTCCCGTTTCATGGGTGGATAGGCCAATAAACAGCTCTTCCTTCTCTAAATAGACCCATTTGCCGTAGACACGGTGGTCCCCTTTTAATGGGCCGTTAACTCCCCAAGGTAGTGTTCTCCATACTTTATCGCCATCTGGATCAAATACAGACACATCAGCAGTGCCATTCCAAGAATAGAGCTTTCCGTCGTTTGCTATTGCAAGCGATTTCCCATTGGGAAAACCTGTTTTATATTTCCTTAAAAATTTGCCGGTGCTGCTTGAAAAAGCTAATAACGCTGTGCTGTGCAATGACCATACGATATCTCTCTTTTTATCGAATACTTTTGTTCCATCACCCCAGTCAGCCTGTGAAGTAAAAGGTTTGAGTGAGGATAAATCAGCTACCTTTGGCGCATATTTTTGAGTACGAAAACTGGACCCAAAAACAATGTCTCCATTCGAAAGTTGTGCGGTTGCCGGATAACCTTGTTGTATTTTTTTTTCCCGAAGTTCATTGGCATTAAAAACCCTCCTCCAAGTCAAAGCGGGAACCCCGTTTCTCGACTTATACAAATCGGGATTAAATTCATACCAGCCGAAAGTGGTGGCTCTGTTCCCCAATATTGTTGGACTATTTTTAAACTTGTCCTCTATGTCCTCAAAACAAGACCCGTTTGCTGCCCCCATGACATACAAGAATAGAGTTCTTGTTTGGGCGCTGTATATCAATCCATCATAATTATGGGCACTAGCTGGCACAGTGCGAAAATCGGGCACCCAGCATAGGCGTCGCCATGGCTTTTTTTTCCTTACATTGTAGTCTGTTAATACATACAGTTTATCGAGAGGTGATGAATCAGTCAGCCTTGACCACTTGCCTAGACTTAAATCGAATTCGTAAACCTCATTGCCTCCATAATCAGCATGGCCGCCCCCCATAAAATAAAAGTTGTACCTAGCTGAATCAAAGGCAGCACTATTCCATGCTTGCAGAACCGATCGCGGCCCAACCACCATATGTGTTTTATTTTCAACTTTGGGGGGCCACGCTGCAGATATGGAAGGGTGTTGCTGGTTGGAGCGAATCTCACACCAGCCGCCGAGCTGAGATTCTAGTTTTTTAGAGCACTCATTCAGGTTTCCGCCCTTCACTGTAGGATAGAGCTTCGTAGAAAAATCGACAGCCCAAGTTATCTTTGTAATCGATAACAATATAGCCAATAGAAAAATAAAACGCATAACCACTTCCTGAAAGGTGCAATTAAGATAATGAGTGACGGGCTCAGTAGTCGCCTGATGGGAGTGCTGCAAAATTGTCCTCTCGTTTGCTACCGAGGCTGTCTCTGATTTCAGTCTATCCATAGCGCATTAGCACTGCCTAGAGTATATTTCCTAGCTGCAAAACGGTACCACATCAATTTCTAGTGAGGTATTAAACCTCAAGTTTTAAATGTTTTTTTGCTGCTTTAAGCACTTCTGGGTCGGCTTCTGGAGGAGAGAGGTTTATATCCTTTTCCAGTGCTTTAACAACGGTTTTAAGGACTTTTATGCGCGCATACCATTTATGGTTAGCGGCAATAGGGTGCCAAGGTGATGAGGTTGTTGAGGTCTCTTCAAACATTTGATTGATAGCTTTGTCGTATTCAGGCCAGCGTTGACGGTTTCTGATGTCTTCTTCGGTTAGCTTCCAGCGTTTGATAGGGTTGCTGAGTCGTTCGGCAAATCGTTTGAGTTGCTCTTTGGGTGATATGTGCATGAATATTTTTATGATTCTTGCATCGTCATCAGTTAATAAGCGTTCAAATTCGTTGATCTCTTGATACGCCCGTTGCCACTGATTCTCTTCAGCAAAGCCCTCAACTCTTTCTACTAATACACGGCCATACCATGAGCGATCAAATATAGCGATTTCGCCAGGGGCGGGTAGACGTGTTTGGAAACGATAAAGGTAATGTTTACCTTGTTCTTCTTTTTCAGGTGCGCCAATAGGGTGTACTTGGAAGCCGCGAGGGTCGAGTCGCTCTGTTAGTCGGCGAATAGCCCCGCCTTTGCCACTGGCGTCCCAGCCTTCAAAAACAATGATGGCGCGCTTGTTAGTGTGAAAGTAAGCCTGCTGGACATAAAGAAGTCTTTGTTGCCATTTTTTAAGGTTTTTTTCATATTTGCTTTTGGAGGCAATAGTGGACTTCTTAAAAGAAAGCGATGAAAGGGTAGGGATATTTTTTTCTAAATTTATTTCGGATGGTTGCTGCATTGCTATCTCACTCATCGAGTTTGTTATGAGTGTAGCAGTGTTGAAGGCTATCTCAATACATAGTCTTTCTAGAGTGTAATAGTTGAATTTCACAAAAAGAGATTTCTTTAACGCGGAGCTTCAAGAGTGGTGCCGGCACCAAGAGTCGAACTCGGGACCTACTGATTACAAGTCAGTTGCTCTACCAGCTGAGCTATACCGGCACTGCATGAAGTGGACGTATAGTAATGAGATGGAGTGTTGAGATCAACCCCTTAAAACAAAATAACTCGAAATAAATTAGTAAGATAAGCGAATTGTTCAAACAGAGAACAATTCGCCATGTAATGAATTATTTTTCGAGTGGGATGCGGATTTTTTGGCCAGGGTAAATGAGATCAGGGTCTTTAATGACTTCTTTGTTCGCTTCAAAAATTTTTGTGTAGTCGTTACCGTTGCCTAAATATTTTTGTGCGATAGCCCATAATGAGTCACCTGATTCGATGGTGTAGTACTCAACATTAGCAGCGGTTTTATCTTCGAGCTGCAAAGCATCGGCTTTTACTTCTTGAATACCTTGAACATTACCTGCCATTAAAATCGCTTTTTCATACGCGGCTTGGTCTTTTGCTGATCCTGATACAGTCGCTACTCCATCGGCAACCGTCACTGTTAGGCCTTCAACACCTGGGTTATCAGACTCAATGTGTTTCTGGATTTCATCTGCAGGGTCATCATCTGAACCGAAGAGTTTTTTCCCAAGGTTTGAAGCAAAATCAAATAGGCTCATAACAGATTCCTTTGTAAGCGTTGCATAAGTTAATGCTTATGATTCCATATTGAATCTGAACATTAGCTGGCCAGCCGAGATAATACTAGTGAGCTAGCTAATATATGCACATAAAAAAAGCCCCTGCAAGCAGGGGCTAAAAACAACTCAATAGGAAAGAGTTGAAAGTAGGGATGTGATAGCTACGTGGTTTCGTGAATGCAACACGAATGTCTCTATCGGTTAACACTATCGATTTTTATTGTGCGCTGCACAATTATACTTTAGTATAATGTTATTAAGGTGTTGATATATATAAATATTTAAATAATGTTGTGAATTGTGCATTGCATTTATATTCAGTTAATCTTGTGTTCTTTCGTTATGTTTTACGCGAAAAATATGAGCGGGATATGTACCTATGATACGAACTTCTTTCGCAAAAAAATCAAGCTCTTGAAGTGCGTATTGCATTTTTTTCTGTTCAGGGTGGCCTTCAACGTCCAAGTGAAAGCTGGTTGCTTGCATTGTATCTGAAGCCATATAACTTTCTAATTTGACAGCGTTGACTCCATTCGTTGCAAAGCCGCCTAAGCCTTTGTACAAGGCGGCTGGTAAATTGCGAACGGTAAACATGATCGTGGTTATAAAAGTAATATCAGGCTCTAATTTCGGCATATGACTATCTTTTGCCAAAATAACAAAACGAGTGGTATTGCCGGTCTTGTCTTGAAAGTTTTCTCTGAGGATGTCTAAATCATAAAGCTCTGCGGCAAGGCTAGAGGCAATCGCTGCATGACCAGGCTCTTCGATGCTTAATAATGCTTCGGCTGCACCTGCTGTGTCGAGGCTTGCAACTTGCGCTAAATTTAAGCTTTTAATATTGCTGTCACACTGTGCCAGTGCTTGGGGGTGTGAGGAAACTGTTCGTAAATCTGATATTTTAGTACCTTTCTTGGCAACTAGGCAGTGGTTTACCGGCTCGAAATGTTCGCTAATAATATGAAGCTGCGTTTTAGGCATGAGACGGTAAATTTCTTCTACTCGGCCAGCTGTTGAATTTTCCAAAGGGATCATGGCAAGTTGAGCTTCGCCGCGCTCAACCATAAACATCGCATCAGCAAAGCTCTCACAGGCAAATGCTTCCATCTTTGGATAAACATGGTGGCATGATAAGTGAGAGTAGGCGCCTTTATGGCCCTGATAAGCGATGATATTGGTACTCATGATAGTGTAGTTTCCGTCAGTCAGTTGTTGATCCGTTAATCGCTCATTATGTCACAGGCTGGTATACAGGTTGAATCTTTCTAAGTGATAATCTATTGAGTTTTCTAAGATATTATTAGCGTATAGGGGTAAAGGTTTGCAGATAAAGCGATCAGTTATCATATTTATTATTGCTGCTTTGTTTAGCATGGTCGTTTCTTGGCAGGCATATATTTATACGCGTGGTTGGGGCCTCGTTCAAATCCATCAGCATGGATCTTCAAGATTGTTAGATACCATCAGTGCGTTACGTGTAGCTATTGATCAGTATCGGTATTTACCCTTTCTGCTCTCGCAAAACCATGATGTAAAAGACCTTCTCGTGCAATCTAACCCCAACAAAGTGATCAAGGTTAGCCGCTATTTAGAGCAAACTAACTTGGTTGCGGGCTCTGCTGCGTTGATTATCCTCGACCTTAAAGGAGAAGTGGTTGCTTATAGCAACTGGCGAGAAAGAGGTGTAACAGCACGGCGTTACTATCAAAAAGCACCATTCTTTCTTCAAGCATTAGCGGGAGAGCAGGGGCGTTACTTTATGCTTGATGATAGCGCCACTCAGCCTTCTTACTATCTATCTGCCCCTATTTATCATAGACAAGAGTTGATTGGTGTGTCTGTTATGAAGTTGGATGTGAGTGCGCTTAAAGAGCAGCTTTCTCTTGAGTATGCATTTTATGTTGCTGATCAACATGGGCAGTTACTGTTCACTAGCTTGTCATTATTACAAGCATCTGGGTTACCTCGTTCTGCACTGAAAAACTCTGAAATATCAGGTTCTGAATTAAAAAAAACGGTAAGCGTGTGGCCGCAGGACTCAGTAATAGATGAAAAGTTGTTCGATGATCGTGAAATTTCAATCTGGAGGTTAGAAGGTAAAGAGCAGCTAAATGAGTCGGTGGTGCTCGATGACCTTAAGTGGGAAGTGGGTGTTCTTAGCCCTATAAAAGCAGCTGAGCAAAGAGCTATTTATGCCGGTTTTACTGTTGCGGGTGGGTGTTTGGCATTTGCGTTGCTAGTTTTATATTTACGAGAGTACCGATTAAAACGGCGCTCCCAAGCCCTAGTGCTTAGAGCACAGCGAGATAGTGAGCAGCGACAGCGCTATATTATCAATACAGCACAGGTTGGCTTGATCACTGTGGATAAACAAGGCGCAATCGTTTTTGTTAACCCGATGGTTATGCAGCAGTTTGGTATTTCTTTATCCTTGATCATGGGGCGGCCATTAACGGCATTGTTTGCTGATATTGATCAGTTCACACCTTTAAAGCGTTGGTTAGAAGGTCTGTCGCATGGTGAGTTTACGCCTATAACAGGGTATGAAGTAGTTGGGCGTCGCTCTGATGGTTCGGTTTTTCCTGTGCTTTTTTCAATAAGGATGATGACCGCCGCACCTGAAGTTAGTTATCTGGTGACCATGATAGATATCACCCGACGTAAGCGTTTGGAATACAAGTTGCGAGAAGTAAATGAATCGCTAGAGACCAAAGTTTTACAGCGAACACAGGCTCTTGAGGCTGCACAAAATGAGCTGATTCAAGCTGAAAAGTTAGCCGCTTTGGGGAGAATGTCGACGGCTATGGTGCATGAGTTAAATCAGCCTTTAACGGCTATGCGTAACTACTTGGCAATAATACGTCGATTGGTAGATCAGCCTGATTTGCAGAATGAAAATTTGAATAGGGTGAATGGCTTAGTCGATAAAATGGCGATGATTACAGGTCAACTTAAAACCTTTGCTTATAAAAGTGCAGGTAATGCAGGTCTCGTTGAGTTGGTTTTTTCAATTGAACATATTCTTGGGCAGTATCAAGTAAGGTTTGCAGAGCAGTCCATTGATTGCTGTTTTGAACATGAGTTACCGCATTATTGGGTCCATGGTGATGAAGTACGTATCGAACAAGTGTTAGTTAATTTGATTACTAATGCCTGTGACGCCATGCTGCAGTTACCTTCTGGCAAGATTTCTATGGCTCTTCGTTTGCTTTGTCATGGCCGACAAAATACTGAACAAGGTTTGGAGAACCCTTGTCATAATTGGGTGGTGCTTGATATATGTGATACCGGAGAGGGCGCGACCGATGAGCAGTTAGCACACATGTTTGAGCCATTTTATACGACAAAGAGTATGGGGGATGGTCTTGGTTTGGGCTTGTCTATTGTACAGGGTATTGTTCGTGATTTAGGTGGAGTAGTGGGTGTGGTTCGTAATCAAGAGCAGGGGTTATGTTTTACAGTGTCCTTGCCGCTGGCTAAAAACACAGAGGAGGTTTGATTGGATATTCGAGGGCATGTGATTTTAGTTGATGATGAGGCAATGGTGCGCCAGTCAACAGAGCAGTGGCTAAAGGTTTGTGGGTTTTCAGTAGAAAGTTTTTCCTGTGCCGAAAGCGCTTTGCAAGCAATCGATGAGAATTTTTCTGGTGTAGTTGTCACTGATGTGAAGATGCCAGGCATGGATGGGCTTGAATTATTGCGTGAAGCCTTGATGAAAGTCTCGGGTATGCCGGTTATTTTATTAACTGCTCACGGTGATGTTGATATGGCAATAAGTGCTATGCGAAAAGGTGCGTATGATTTTATTGAAAAACCTTATGTTCCTGAGCGCTTAGCAGAAACAGTTCAGCGTGCTTGTGAAAAGCGCCGACTGATATTAGAAAATAACAAATTGCAACAAAACCTTGCCTCTCTATCAGGAGTGGACGCTAGAATCATTGGTGTTTCTCCCGCAATTCAACGCTTAAAACGCGAGTTAGTGAAATTGGCAGAGCAAGATACACATGTCATTGTTTATGGTGAGACCGGCACTGGTAAAGAGCTGGTTGCCCAGTGCTTGCATGAATACAGCCATCGTAAGAAACACAATTTTGTTCCGATAAATTGTGGTGCAATTCCAGAGTCGTTGATTGAAAGTGAGTTATTTGGACATGAGGCAGGAGCATTTACCAGTGCGGCAAAAAGGCGGGTAGGTAAGTTTGAATATTCTGATAAGGGTACATTGTTTCTTGATGAAATTGAGAGCATGCCTGCTAATTTGCAGATTAAGCTGCTGCGTGCTTTCCAAGAAGGTGTTATTGAGCGCTTAGGATCAAATACCGCTATTGAGGTTGACCTTCGTGTAATTGCTGCGTCAAAAGTTGATTTGAGAGATGATGACAATTTTAGAGAGGATCTGTTTTATCGTTTAAGTATTTCTCAGTTACATATCCCCCCTTTGCGAGAGCGGCTAGAAGATGTGCCTCTGTTGTTTAACCACTATTTGAAAATCGTTGCCTCAGACCATGATAAAAACCCACGGACGCTGTCTGTCCATGATCACTCTACTCTGATGAGTTATCAGTGGCCGGGTAATGTTCGGGAGCTGAAAAATATAGCCATTCGTTTTTCGTTGGATCCTGACCTGTCTGTTGCTGATATTCTTATGGCGTCTGAAGGAATGTCTCATGGGAGTGAAATTCTTTCTAAACAACTGTCGTTAGCAATACAGGTAGCCAATTTTGAAGCGGACGTTATTCGTGATGCGCTAGGCTTTCATCAAGGTAATATCAAACTAACAATGGAGCAGTTGGATTTACCACGTCGTACGCTTAATCAAAAAATGATTCGTTATGGCATTAACCGTAATGATTTCAAAAGTAAGTCGTTATAGTCGTGATCTAAACGGCCAGCTCCAGTGTATTTTTAACCGGTTTCTAAAATAGGCAATAAATAGCGCATTGTTCTAGAAGTAGCTCTCTACGCAGGCTAATACTCTTGTAAAAGCCTGTAGTTTCGTGGGCTCTGCCCACTAAGCCATTTATTGCCTATTGGTGTTGGAGTATGAGCAATAAAATGCTCATTTTAAATAAAAAACTATTAAAAATAAAAAATATATTTAAAAATCAAAAGCTTATGTTTTTTGGCCTGTTACCTGCTTTATATGTTTTGTATCCAAGCTGCATTTATAACAATCATAAAAAGGTGACAGAATGAAAATCAGTAAACGTACATTGGTTAAAACACTTTCCATGGCGATTGCACTTAGCACGGTAGCGGGTGCCACAGGCCTTGCTCAGGCAGCCGAGAAGCGCTCTTATATCTTAGCGACGGCTTCAACAGGTGGGACGTACTATCCAGTTGGTGTGGCTTTAGCAACCTTGGCAAAGGTTAAATTGGAGCCAAAACATAAGATTTCGATGTCTGCTATCAACTCAGCAGGATCTGGGGAAAATATTAAGTTGTTGGGTGAGAACGAAGCACAGTTTGCCATTCTTCAAGGTTTATATGGTGCGTGGGCATGGGAGGGCGAAGGTAAACTGAAAGCGAATGGCCCACAAAAAAATCTACGCTCTGTTTCCATGCTGTGGCAAAACGTTGAGCAGTTTGTGGTTAAGAGCCAGTATGCAAAATCGGGCACAATTGATGACCTTAATGCATTGGATGGAGAGAAGTTCTCAATAGGTAAAAAGAACTCAGGAACAGAAGGTTCTGGGCGTGAAATATTGAAAAACTTAGGAACTGATGCCGAAAAATTCAACTTTGCTTACATGGGATACGGGTCATCAGCTGATGCACTACAAAACGGAACCATTGAAGGGATGAATATTCCATCAGGTGTGCCTACTTCGGCGATCACTCGTGCTTATGCTGCGATGGGTAGTGATATCACGGTGCTTGACTTTACTGATGAACAAATAGAAAAAGCAAATGGTGGGTACAAGCTTTGGACACGGTTTAACATCCCTGCCAATACTTACCCAGGTCAGACAAAAGAGATCAATACCATGGCACAGCCTAATTTTTTGGCCGTTCGCGATGATGTCTCAGAAGATGATGTTTATATGTTGACCAAAACGTTTTATGAAAATCTTCCCTTCTTAAACGGTATTCACAAGGCAACCAAAGCGATGGCGCTAGATAAAGCGATTGCTGGATTACCATTGCCTTTGCATCCTGGTGCTGCGCGTTATTACAAAGAGATGGGGCTAACTATTCCTGCTCACCTGATCGCTAACTGATCATCTCATTAGGTGCGGCTGTTATTCTGTCGCACCGGTTTTTCTTTTGTCTTTATAAAACCAAGGTGAGTAATTATGACTCAGGCATCATCTGTTTCTGCACAGGACACTGCGGAAAAATTAAAAAAACTGGAGTTAGCGCAGCGGGATGATGCCAGCCCAATAGGTCGCTTTATCTACTGGGCAGGTGTATGTTTTGCCATTGCTCATATCTACTTTAATACATTGGGTACCTTGTCAGAATTGTGGGTTTCGGCCCTACATTTTGGTGGCTTTGCTTTACTTTGCTCACTGATGTTTCCCATGGTTAAAGGGCCTAGTGGCGCTAAAAAATCAGTTCTATTTTTGGATATTCTGATCGGTGTGGCTGCCGTAGTCTGTGCTTTGTATTTGATTGGCTTTGAAGACGCGTTGTATGAGCGTGGTGTGAAGTTTTCAAACTTGGATTGGGTGTTTTCAATTCTTGCTATCGGTATTGCGTTAGAGCTGACAAGAAGAACCACAGGTTGGTTTATTCCTTGCATGATCTTGTTTGCACTCACTTATGTGTTTTGGTGGGGGCCGTACATTGACGGTATGTTCGGTTTTGCCGGGCTTAGCCTTGAAACGGTTATGTATCGTAGTTATTTTTCATCAGAAGGGATGTTTGGGCAGATTGCCCGTATTTCATGGACCTATGTTTTCATGTTCATTCTCTTTGGAGCCTTCTTAGTAAAGTCTGGCGCAGGAGAATTTATTATTGAATTATCCCGCTGTGCTGCAGGACGCTTTGTTGGAGGTCCTGGTTTTGTTGCTGTTCTAGGTTCGGGTTTGATGGGTTCTGTTTCAGGCTCCTCTGTTGCTAATACAGTATCAACGGGTGTTATTACTATCCCGCTAATGCGAAAGGCAGGTTTTCCTGCACGTTTTGCTGCCGGTGTAGAAGCGGCTGCTTCTACAGGCGGGCAGTTAATGCCTCCAGTGATGGGAGCTGGTGCCTTTATTATGGCGTCGTATACTCAAATTCCTTATGTAGACATTATTGCAATCGCTGCTTTACCTGCGTTGTTATATTTTATGTCAGTAGGTTTTTACGTGCGTGTTGAAGCGCAACGTAGTCACGCTCAAGCTGTAGAGTTAGATACTCGACCCGTTAAAGATGTATTAAAAGAAGGGTGGCATTTCTTACTACCACTAGGTGTTCTAGTAGGTTTGCTTATCTATGGTTTTACACCGACTTACGCGGCGGGCATTTCTATTTTGTCTGTCATTGTCTCTTCTTGGTTATCGAAAAACCCAATGGGTATTAAGGATATCCTAGATGCCTTGGCGCAAGGCTCAAAAAATATGGCAACAACCGCTATCTTGTTGATTGCTGTAGGCTTAGTTGTGAATGTTGTGGCGATGACAGGGATTGGTAATACTTTTTCTCTGATGGTCACTGAGTGGGCGGGAGGTAGCTTATTAATTACCTTGGTATTAGTGGCGCTGGCATCCCTAGTGTTAGGGATGGGTTTGCCCGTTACTGCTGCTTATATTGTATTAGCGACGCTATCGGCCCCAGCGCTTTATAGCCTGATGGCAGAAATGCAGTTGGTTCAGTTAATTATGGATGGCACTCTACCCGAAGTGGCAAAAACGATCTTTATGCTAGTCGATATGGATAAAGTTGCTTTATTGGCTGCGCCGATGTCTGAAGTGGATGCATTAGCGCTGGTTGATATGATTCCTACTGATTTAAAGGGGCAATTGTTACAGCAAGCGATTGATCCTACTTCTCTGGCTATGTTGCTTCTTTCTGCTCATATGATCATTTTTTGGCTGTCCCAAGATTCAAATGTTACCCCTCCCGTGTGTTTGACTGCTTTTGCTGCAGCGGCTATTGCAGGAACCCCGCCGATGGCAACGGGGATGACTGCTTGGAAAATAGCTAAGGGTATGTATGTTGTGCCGATTTTGTTTGCATATACCAATTTTATTGGTGGAACCGCCACAGAGGTTTTGACTATCTTTGCATTCTCTCTTTTTGGAATGTATGCATTAGTAGGTTTTATGGAAGGCTATCTGGAAGGGCCGTTATCACCCGTGTTACGACTCATATCTGGAGTAGTAGGGTTGGGCTTGTTGTGGCCGCACCATCAAATATTCATCAGCTTAATATCATTAGCTGTTTTTGTGGCCATATTTATCTATAGCCGCCGTTTGGCTTCCTCGAATACCGTTGCTGTTTAAGAGGGGCGTGTAAAGGATGTGTTTTAGTTCGTCCTGACCTTCATTGATTTGAAGGTTGGGGCGAGGCTAGAAGGTGTGAAGTAAAAAGCTTATGTTTCGGTGGAGTTCATTAAAAGCTTGTAGTCATACGCAATTAGTTTCCAGCGATGTAGATCTTTTAAGTGGTCTATTCTTTCTAAATAGGGTTCTGATAACTGGCTATTCATCTGAGAAGTATTGTGTTGCCATACCGGCGGTATTAAGGCATCTGCAACATGTACTGCCGTCAGCGGCTGAAAGCTTAGGTCTGTTGATAGAAAGGGAATAGGATGAAATAGTATCGCTTCAACGGTTAGGGCTGGAATGCCCCATAGAGCCATGAGAGCGGCTCCTACCTCTCCATGATAAACCCCCATGATTTTTCTTTCTGCTGCATGCAAAGGCTTTTCTTCTTTTACGGCATACTGCAAAACTTTAAGGTATGCGGCGGGGTCTTGAGAGGCCATGACTAGAATGCCTACGTCATGAAGCAGCCCTCCTAAAAATGCCTGCTCCATTATGCCTTTATCTACACCGACATCTTGGCAAATATCCCGTGCCAGCCTTGCTACTAATAAAGAGCGTTGGTTGGTTTTTTCAAATGAGAAATATTTCCAGTTTTTATGAGGAGGGTAGATGCCAGATGTTTGGCTGGATAATGCCAGTCCACGTAGCATGCGAATGCCGATCATTGAGACAGCTTCTGGTATATGACTAATCTGGCGCGGCAGACCAAAGTATGAAGAGTTAACCAGTTGGATTATTTTTGCACTTAAAGCAGGGTCACATTCTACGATAGCAGCAATTTTTCGGGCATCGGTAGTATCTGAGCTTAGCTCTTGAGTGAGTACCTTATACGTTGCCGGTGCTGCAGGAAGTTGTTGTTTTTGGCTGATAAAGTGTTTGAGTGTTGGGCGGTTTATTAAGCGTGTGATTTTGAATAAGTATTCGATAGTCTGAGCTATCTGTTTAATGTTTTCTGGGTCAGAAAAAATGCGATGTGTTAACTCTAATTTTTGAGCCATTTCTTTAGGTGTTTCAAGCTTACTGCCCAGTTGAAAGCGCAGTATAGAAGGGCTCGTTTCTTGAACTCTACGTAACACACTGAGCTCTGTGTAGTCTTTCACAGAGCTGCTTATGATAATGGCGTCATAGTGGTTAACTTTAAGACGGGCGATAAGTACTTCTGGGTCGTCAATACAGAAGACTTCCCAGCTTTTTTGAGTTTTTTGGAGGAGCTTTGGCCAGTTAAGGTATTCGCCATGAGGATCAAGCAACATCATTTTGATGTTGGTTTCAGTAGAAGTTTGTATCTCTGGCATAGCTATGGCTACTCAAAAGGTTGTTCACAATTATTACTCAACGTTTTATGAGTACACTAAAGCCGATAGAAATTATATCGGCATTAGACTTTATGCTATCACTCTTGCGGGTCGGATATCGCCTAATATCAGGTAAACAAGAATAACGAGTTGCTCTTATTGATCTGTATCATCGGGCAGATCATCAGCAGGCTTAGAGGAGTTAATTTCTTGAGGTCGGTTGTCCTCACGCATAACGCAATAGATTCTAAAGCCAAATACAGTGATTAAAGCACCTAAGAGGTCTACTACTGCAACAATAGGTAGCTCAATTAGTATGCTGCGCTCTTCCATGTTAGACAGTGTGTGTGCTATCGGCATTTCTATGAGCTGGATCCCCGTAAAAAGAATCGCTAAACCGGGTAGTAGAGTCCAGAAATAGTCTGCAGTATCTTTCCAGCTTTGCTTTAAGCTATTAAGTGCCGACTGTTTCTCTAAAACACAAATGTAATCAGCAAAAGCAAGGCGAACACCAATATAAACACCGGGTAAGATGAACAGTAATAGCCCGCCAAATACGGCAAATGAGGTCAGAATAAAGGTAAATAACAAACTGCGCCAAAACGATAAACTAGCAAAAACGGCTTGTGACGCAGAGATCGGAGCGTTTTCTAATTTAGACTGCATGAGTAAAATGGTAGCGCCCCAATAAATCGGTAAAAGCGTTAGGCTCAAAATTGAGATATAGGCGGTTTTTTCTCTAAACTCATTAGTATCAGTTACGTTGATATCTAACCAGAGTGCTAGTCCATTTAATACAACTAAGAAAGGTAGCTGTATCTTGGCAATGACAGAGAAGTTTTGTTTGAAAAAGAAAAAGCTTTGTCTAAGGTATTCAAAAGTGCTCATAAATAATTTTTCTACGACAGTTTATAGGGTACGGTTGTTTAGAAAGCTATTAACAGTATCAACAATAGCTTGAGTTTGAGGGTCTACTTCCATATTGATTCTGTCACCCTGTTGAGCGCTGCCAAAAGTGGTAACAGCTAGCGTTTCAGGAATCAGGTGAATACTAAAGCGTGAGCCAATAACCTCACCTATCGTTAGGCTGCATCCATTTAATGATACAAAGCCTTTTGGCAGCAAGTACTGGAGTAGCTGTTCAGGTGCTTTTAGCCAAAGTGTGCAATTGTCAGTTGTGCTAACAATTTCATCGATAGTGACGACTGATGAAATATGCCCTGATAATTGATGGCCGCCGATTTCATCACCATAACGTGCGGCGCGTTCAAAATTGACAGTGTCTCCAACATTAAAGCTCCCCAGATTAGTTACTTGTAATGTTTCTTCGATAACATCAAATTGAACTTCGTTTTGGTCGAATTCGGTAATCGTTAAACAGGTACCATTCACGGCGATGCTCGCGCCTGTTTGCAGGTTTGAGGAGTTGCGCTGGGGTAAGCTGAGGCGTAATTGCATAAATTGGTCACGCTTGTTAAGTGCGATGACTTTGGCTAGTCCTTGCACAATACCTGTAAACATCTTTACCTTTCCTGTGTGTTGCGATTAATCTGAAGCGTAGAGGATAGCGTATATAGAAGTAAAATACCTGCACCTTAGGAGGTTCGCATGCATTATCTGATCAGTGGTGGGACAGGGTTTATTGGGTCTGCATTGATTCATGCTTTATTGGAAGAAGGGCATCAGATAACGGTCATTTCTCGGACGCCAGAGAAAGTGGCGTTTCTTTTTAAAGGGGCAACTCAAAGCGTTGCTCTTGCACAGGTAAACAAGATTGCTAAAAAGGTTGACGGTGTTATTAATTTGGCGGGAGAGCCCATCGTTGATAAGCGCTGGAGTGAGGCGCGTAAGCAATTATTACGTGAAAGTCGCGTTGATTTTACGAAAGAACTAATTGCACAGTTAAAACGGGCTTCTGCTCGGCCTGAGTTTTTTATTAGCGGCTCAGCTATTGGTTTTTACGGGTCGCATGAAGGAGGAGCACCGTTAAATGAGGTGAGTCATCCAATATCAGGATTTACACATGATTTATGTCGTGATTGGGAGGCTGAGGCTCTAGAGGCTGAGAAGGTCTTGGGAGCGCGGGTGTGCTTAGTGAGAACCGGTGTTGTACTAGGAGCTGGTGGTGGAGCGCTAGCTAAAATGTTGCCGCCTTTTAATTTTGGGCTGGGTGGGCCTATTGGTAGTGGGCAGCAGTGGATGTCATGGGTTCACTTATCTGATGAAGTATCAATCATTCGATTCTTGATGGAGCACCAAACTTTATTGGGAAGCTTTAACGCGACTTCTCCAAATGCGGTCACAAATGAGATATTTAGCCAAACCTTAGGTGGCGTTTTAGATAAGTCTGCAAAACTAAGAATGCCAAGTTTTGTGATGAAGTTATTGTTGGGCGATGCCAGTGAGTTATTACTAGAAGGACAGAGGGTGTACCCCGCACGCTTACTTGATGCAGGGTTTGAGTTTACTTATCCTGATCTTGAGGTGGCTCTACAGCATTCCCTTTAAAAGGTTTGTTGCTGGAGTTTTCGCTAATGCCTGTCTTGGGTGATGAGGTTGTATTGGCGGAGCTGGTGGTATGATCAATGTCGAATTGAGAGTCCGCATTTTGCGGGTGAACATGCGCTTGAGTAAGATGAAATAAGGTCTTTTCTAGTTGCTCTTCAATGCGCTCAAGCTTGTTTTCAATTCGGCTTATTCGACGAATATTTTCATCTTCGCGTTTCATCATATCTTTTTCGTCTTGTTCTATGAAAAAAACAGAGAAGCTCGCTGTTAGCATGGAGAATAGGCCTATTCCCATCAAAATAAGGAAAGCGCCAAAAAGTCGTCCTGTGGTGGTACTAGGAACGAGGTCCCCATATCCTACCGTGGTAATAGTAACCCAGGCCCACCAAATGCCATCTAAGGGAGTTTCAAAGGCGGGGTCTATGCCTGAGATGATAAATCCAGAAAACAGCATGAAAAGAAAACTAATGAAGAGCGTTAAGCCTAAGCTGTGTCGTGAGAGTACCGACCGTACATCCGTTGATATGCGTAAAAAAATGCCGAACATAATAAGCAAGCGTAAGCTTCTTAAAATACCCGCATAAAAAACTTCCATTCCCCAAATGATGGGTAGGCCCGCGATGATGATGACGATGTTCATCCAATTGCTGAGTAAATACTGTTTCTTGTTATCAACGAGTGTCAGCAATATGCTGGTTTCTGCGATGAAGCATAGCCAGATAAACCAGTCAGTAAAAAATGTGATGTGTGGCGCTGTTAGCCCTTTTTCACGAAGGTACCAGTCTACAATGATCCAAAGGGCTACTAGCATCATTGGTCCTTCAAGACGTCTAGACCAACGCTTTGCTTTAATGTTTTCTTGTTCGTTTACGCCACCAAACCCTAGCTTACTAAGAAAGGCCTGATGTTTTTGATAAGTCATCGTCTTTGCCTTGTTATGCTTTTCCTTTTTGTCGGCGTTTGCGGAGCGCTTCTATCGCTTGTAAAAGCAAATCTCCTTGCCATAAGGACTTCTCATGTGAGTTGAGGTGTTGCTCTAAATCGATGATAAGAAAATCGAGCGTTTGGTTTTTTGCTAGCAAACTAATGTCTTTAGAGCTTTCGATAAATGTTTCTGGCCAAAAATGCTGTGCCCATTCGATTAAACGTAGTTTGCTGATATCGACATTGTTCTGTTGGCACGCTATGGCGAGTGCTTGAAATGTATTTTTTTCAGCCAGGGAGTGAGTGTGTTTCTTCTTTTCTTTTTGACGCTCATTTACCGCTGTGCGTTTTTTTTGAGCATGGTTTCTCAGTTTTCTTAAACGGCAGTAGCTATAAAGCCATCCAAGAGATGAAATCATGCTAACACCGGCCAAGAAAACAATCAGAGGAATATGCCCAGTGTCTTCTGTGTTGGCAGCCGGGGGTATCTTCGTACTGTTAATAGGTGCTGTTTTGTCTTTTATCAGGCTGCCAGCTTTGGGCGGTGTGTTTTGTATCGGCGCTGCATTTATATACAAAATAACGGGAGGTAGTGATGCTATCTTGCTGCGGTCTTCATAGGTATCCCACCAATGTATATCAATAGGAGGCAGGGTTATTTCTCCTCGCTCCTTCATTGTGATTTTAACCGTTTCAGTGCGTTTACTGGTTAGGCCTTCCTCGTCAAAGCTTTCATCGAGCTCTGTGCTTAGGAGCTCAATATCAGCGAGTTCGTTTTTTAGCACTGATAGAGAAGGTAAGCGCGCTGCAGGGAGGCCGCGGGCTGTTAGTGTCAATGTCCGAACTAAAGATGAACCAGGCCCAAGTGGTGTCTCCTTATCGATTCTCTCTTCTAATTGAAGAGAGGAGAGCGGTAGCCAATAACCTTGTGAGTTACTGTTGGCTTGAGGAAGGATGGCAATTTCAATTTCACCTCCTTGTGTTTCAACGTATTGGTCCGTTTGAGAGGTTCCTGAAAAAAGGGGGGCTTCAATAAAATGAGTGCCCGGATCATCAGGGAAAATCACGTAACGCCTTTCTTCAAGGAAATAAGGTTTTCCCTTTACTGATGTTTCACTACGTTTCACATCATCAGCGGGAATAATCAACGCTTGATTCAGGAATGGGTCTGATAGTGCTGCATTTTTATTTAAGGGGTCTTTATGGAAAAGTTTGACGGTATATATTAACTGGCTACCTTGATAGGCCTCAGTATGGTCAATAGAGGTTTCAATAAAGATGGGAGCGCGTGATGCTTGAGGAGATGTTATAGGTGAGCCTGGAAATGTATTTACGCTACCCGTTACTAATAAAATAATAGGTGAACTTTGTTTCCCGTTGATAGAAAGTGCGGGTATTTTTAGTTCACCCGACTTATTAGGGCGCAAGAGTACTTGCCAGCGTGTGGTGGCTTGGCGAGTACTTCCCTGAAAGCTAGATATAGTAATTTTTTTACTGCCCAACAAATCAAAGTCTTGATTTAATACAGATAAGTCAGGCCTTTGAGGCTGCCCCTGTTGAGTCGATTCTATGGTTAAGCGGACAGTTTCATTGGTGGAAATGCTGTATTTGTTGAGGTAAGTGTTAACGTCTGCGTGAACAGATGAGGCAATGGTTAATATGAAGAGCAGGAAAGTTCGCATTCCGAGTTCGTGATCCAAGCAGAAAGTAGATAAACGAAGAATCATTATTCATTAAGCAGCCTGTAATATCAATGACTTGATTAGTAAGTACTAAATCTCTTTAGGGTGGCGCCTGTATGCAAAATATAGGCTGTTTACATTCATACATGATTTTGGATTGCTTCACTGCTTAGGGTGTTGGGGCGTATAATAGCAGCAGAATTTGAGTTAAGAGAGCGACAATTAAGCAGTTATGAATGAAATTATTGTTGATATACGTATTTCTCCCGATGAGTATGTAAAGCAATATCGGGCCCCCAGTTGTATGGTCTCAACTTATGCTAGGGATGGGCGTTCCGTGCGCTTTCCAGCTGATATTTTGCAGCCTTTTCTACTTCATAACGGTATTGTTGGTAGCTTCAAAATTAGTTTCGATGCGGCAGGTAAATTTAAAACAATCATACGAATTGTATAGGCGGGATGTAAAACTGTCGTCGCACCGTTATAATGCCGCCATCTTTTTTCAAAAACGGTTCGGTTATGCTCTATTCTTTAGCAAAATCCCTAATGTTCAGCATGGATGCAGAGCGCTCGCATCATATTGCTTTAAGTAGCATGAATCTCTCTGCTTCACTTGGCCTTCCGTCACTTCTTGGCGCTGAATGTCTTGATGCGCCGACTGAGGTTATGGGTATTCGTTTTGCGAACCCTGTTGGTCTAGCGGCTGGGTTGGATAAGAATGGCTCTGCTATTGATGGATTAGCGGCAATGGGTTTTGGTTTTATTGAGGTGGGTACCGTGACTCCGCGCCCTCAAGTTGGTAACCCAAAACCGCGGTTGTTCCGTATTCCTGAGCATAATGCCATCATAAACCGTATGGGTTTTAATAATCATGGTGTCGAAGAGCTACTCGTGAATATTGATAGAGCGCGCTATAACGGCGTGTTAGGTATTAATATAGGTAAGAATAAAGATACCAGTAATGAAGATGCTAACAGCGACTATATCTACTGCTTAAGAAAGGTGTATTCAAGAGCATCATATATAGCGGTTAATATTTCATCTCCAAATACGCCTGGGTTGAGAACGCTACAGTTTGGTGACTCTTTAAACACCTTGCTTGAAGCGCTTAAAAACGAGCAAGCCAAGCAAGCAAATCTGCATGACCGTTATGTACCCATCGCTGTGAAAATAGCGCCAGATATGACAGAAGAAGAGACAGAGATGGTTGCTGAATCTTTGAAAACGTATGAAATGGATGGTGTAATCGCGACCAACACCACAATTTCTCGTGAAGGCGTAGAAAGCTCACCCCTGCAAGCAGAGGCTGGTGGCCTTAGCGGTGCGCCGGTACGGAATAAGTCTACTAAAGTCATTCGAACGTTATCTAAAGCGCTTGATGGTGCTTTACCGATTATTGGTGTAGGTGGCATTACTGAAGGCTTTGACGCGGCTGAAAAAATTGAAGCGGGTGCTAGTTTGGTTCAGGTGTACTCCGGCTTTATTTATAAAGGGCCCACTTTAGTTAGTGACTCTGTTAAGGCGATTCAGGCGTTGCCAATAAAATAACGGCGAAGATAAAAGAAGCTCCTCAAGTAGAGGAGCTTAGTCTGCTGTAAAGGGGGAGCAACATTAATGTAGTGCTGGGTGAGCCTGAATGGCTGATACACCTGCCATTCCATTCCATTGTGCTTCTCGACCTTCACGCCATCCACTCATCCAGTGGCTGCGTAAGTCGATTACTTTAACAGGACAATCATCGTGTGATTTCCCACTTAGGCCTGCCTGAAAGCCGCGATTGAAAAGAGTTGAAGCTTTATCGCGTTTCTGTCTCTTCATATAGAAAGTGCCTCTGTTACGTTATTATGAGAGTGTAAATCTCTGAGACTGGATATTCTCAAGGTTGTGATATATTCCATTTTTGGCTCATCACAGACCCTTATAGATAACGAAATTTGTTAGAGAGTGCGATTGGAATTATCTATTAGTTATTTGTTTTTAATAGTAAGCATTTGCAAAAAAGGTGTGCTATCAGCAGCTTAGATCAGTTTGTTAATGCAGAAAAAAGGTATGAAAAAAAATCATTTTTTAGTGATTTTTATTGAATGAAATTGTAACTGTTTGATCTCATGGTTTTTTGCAGACAGTACCCCTAAATTGGAATATATATGAAATTTTTTGCAACCTGTCCAAAAGGGCTGGAATTACTGCTAGTCACTGAACTAACCGAGTTAGGCGCAGCTGAGGTCAAACAAACGGCAACGGGTGCTGAGTTCAGTGGCGAGATTGAACAGGCATATCGTGCGTGTTTATGGTCGCGTTTAGCTAATCGGATTTTATTGCCTCTTATTGAAGAGAACGTAGAAACAGCAGAGCAGCTTTATGATGCGGTGCAATCTGTTGATTGGTTGGAGCATATGCATGAAGAAGCTTCAATACTGGTGGCATTTACCGGTAAAACAGATGCTATTAACCACACTCACTTCGGTGCATTAAAAGTTAAGGATGCGATAGTTGATCAGGTTCGAGATAAAACGGGAATGCGCCCCAGTATTGACCGTGACAACCCTGATTTGCGAATCCATGCACATATCTATCGCGGTAAGCTGAGCTTATCTTTGGATTTATCTGGGGGTAGCTTACACCGTCGTGGTTATCGTACACGTGCAGGGGCTGCGCCATTAAAAGAAAACTTGGCAGCGGCGATACTATGCCGTGCGTCATGGCCAAAATTGGCTGCAGATAGCCCGGTTCTGTTTGATCCTATGTGTGGTTCAGGCACCTTGGTTATTGAGGGTGCTTTAATGGCGGCAGATATTGCGCCGGGTATCTTGCGAGAGCAGTTTGGTTTTGAGCGTTGGAAGCAGCATAAGGCTGAGCTTTGGTTGGCGCTGTTAGATGAAGCGGATGCGCGTAAAAAAGCAGGTTTAGAGAATCTAACCGTGCGCTTTTACGGATCTGATCAGGACGGCTCAGTACTTGAGTTAGCCAAAGATAATGCTGAAAGAGCTGGTGTTAGTGAAGTTATTAGCTTCAAAAGAGCTTCTATTGAGCAGATGGTAGTACCAGAAAACTCTCCTGGGTTGCTCGTTACCAACCCTCCTTATGGCGAGCGTATGGGAGATGAGTCTGAACTAATGTTCTTGTATCGTCATATTGGTGATGCTTTAAAGCAGGACTTTGCAGGTTGGAAAGCGGCTATCTTTACCGGTAATCCTGAGCTATGTCAGGTAGTGGGGCTTAAGGCAGATAAAAGCTATAGCTTAAATAATGGCCCAATCGACGGTCGTTTGTTTTTGTACACCCTATATGCGGATCGTAATGACGTTAAGCCTGGTGAGGAGAGCCCAGAAGAAGTTGTGGCAGCGCTGAGTGATAATGCTCAAATGTTTGCCAATCGTCTAAAGAAAAATCTCAAAAGTTTAAAGAAGTGGCAAAAACAGCAGCAGATTGGGTGCTACCGTTTATACGATGCAGATATGCCTGAATATGCGGTAGCTGTTGATTTGTATAATGACTGGGTGCATGTACAAGAATACGCAGCTCCTGCTTCGGTTGATAAGGTAAAAGCATTTGACCGTATCAAAGATGTGTTGGCAGCCATCCCTGAAGCGCTTGACGTTAACCCGCGTAAGGTCGTATTAAAGCAGCGTAAGCGCCAAAGTGGTACAGGGCAGTACAACAAGCAAGCGAGTGTTGGGCGCTTCTTTGAAGTACAAGAACATGGCTGTCGTTTTAGAATTAACTTACACGATTACCTAGATACCGGCTTGTTCCTAGATCATCGTCCTATACGCCATCAGATTCAGCAGCAAGCAGATGGGAAAGACTTCTTAAACCTGTTTTGCTATACCGCATCAGCTAGCGTTCATGCAGCGGTTGGTGGTGCTAGATCAACGACCAGTGTGGATATGTCGGCGACCTATCTTCAGTGGGCAATGAAGAACATGGCGTTGAATGGCTTTAACAGTAAAGAGCATCACTTTATAGAAGCGGACTGTTTAAGCTGGCTGAAAAAGCAGCGCAAGCCTGCCTACGACACGATCTTTTTGGATCCTCCGACGTTTTCAAATTCTAAGAAAATGTTAGATGTATTGGATGTGCAGCGTGATCATGTTGATTTGATCAAGCTGTCAATGCGACTGCTGCGCAAAGGTGGTGTGCTTATCTTCTCTAATAATTATCGCCGCTTTAAGTTGGATTATGAGCTACTTTCAGGCTTTGAGATTAAAGAAATCACACAGCAAACCATCGACCCTGATTTTAAGCGTAATGCGCGTATTCATAGCTGTTTCGAAATACGCTGGCCTTAAGTTAGTGCGCCGATTCTTCTTGGCATAGTTCATGCTTTGTATTAGTGCGACACAAGACCTCTTTTAGAGGTCTTGTTGCACCAAATGTGCGCGTTTCGTTGTTTACTTAATATAAAACAAGGTATTAGCTCCAATTTTTGAGTTTCTATGTTGTGCTCAAGTAAGGCGATATCGATATAAACGCACCTCTTTGGGATTAAATATAAGAAAGCGCACCAAGACAGTGCAAAAGTGTGCACCTGCATGAACTGAGGAGATATTCGTGGATAATGTTAATAGTGCCGTTGAGACGCTAGTTCAAAGCTCTAATACCCTGTTTATTCTGATGGGAGCCATCATGGTGTTTGCCATGCATGCTGGCTTCGCCTTTCTCGAAGTAGGAACAGTACGTCATAAAAACCAGGTGAACGCACTGGTTAAAATCATGACAGACTTTGGCTTTTCTGCCGTCGCTTATTTCTTTATCGGCTACTGGATTGCGTATGACGTTACTTTTTTCCAAGATGCCGAAACACTAGCGGCAGGTAGTGGCTATGAATTAGTTAAATTTTTCTTCTTGATGACATTCGCTGCGGCTATTCCGGCGATTGTGTCAGGTGGTATTGCTGAGCGTGCTAAATTCTGGCCTGTTCTTTTTGCATCAACCTTAACGGTTGCTTTTGTTTATCCGCTGTTTGAAGGCATTATCTGGAATGGGAATTTTGGTTTTCAAGCGTGGTTAGAGTCATCGTTTGGTGCCGGTTTTCATGATTTCGCAGGATCCGTTGTTGTACACGGTGTCGGTGGCTGGATTGCTTTAGTGGCCGTGCTGTTTTTAGGCATACGTAAAGGGCGTTACCGTAATGGTCGTTTGGTGGCTTTTCCGCCTTCTAACATTCCATTCTTGGCATTAGGTGCATGGATTCTATCTATTGGTTGGTTCGGCTTTAATGTGATGTCAGCGCAAACATTGGATGGTGTTTCGGGCTTGGTGGCGGTGAACTCATTGATGGCGATGGTGGGCGGTATTATTGCTGCACTAGTGGTTGGTAAAAATGATCCCGGCTTTATACATAACGGCCCGTTAGCTGGCTTAGTGGCGGTTTGTGCAGGGTCTGATGTGATGCACCCAATTGGTGCGCTGGTGGTTGGGGCGATTGCTGGTGTCGTCTTTGTTTGGATGTTTACACTGCAGCAGAACAAATGGAAAATTGATGATGTGCTGGGTGTATGGCCGCTTCATGGGTTATGTGGCGTTTGGGGTGGTATTGCTGCAGGAATCTTTGGTAGCGAAGCACTCGGTGGTTTAGGTGGTGTTAGCTTGATGTCTCAGATTATCGGAACACTTGCCGGCATTCTTGTTGCTGTTGTGGGGGCAGCGATTGTCTACGGTGGTATTAAAGCGGTGTTCGGTATTCGTCTCAGTGATGAGGAAGAGTTTGACGGTGCTGACTTAAGTATTCATAAAATTGAGTCAACATCGAATGACTAATTGATTCAATTTTAACCTGTGCTGTTGATACGGCACATAAGAAGCCCTGGCCTATGTGCCGGGGTTTTGTTTTTCTGACACTTTTAATATGCGACCTTTAATTCAGATGTATAGATTTGTCATGTCTAGCTAGGCTAAAATTCAGTGCTGATACAAATTTATAACAAAGCGCTGCTTGTAGAGTAAGTAGCCTAATTCATATTGGATGCTGAATGCTTTTTAACAAGCTCCCTGATGATCTTTTTTTACCCCTCTCGGGTAAAAACCGTAATATCTATCAAGCCGTTTTGCTGCAGTTGGCAGACCTGTTTTTTGATGAAGACTTAATAGACCCATTTATTCCAAAGGACTTGGTGCGCTCAACCATTGAAAACGCTGTAGTTCGCTTGGGTGTACGCCGCTGGGAGCCCGAGGAAGAAGACGGTTCTGAAGCAGAAGAGCTACCTCGTTCTACGGCTGAGTATACAAATCGTATCTACAGGCGCCTTGTGCAAACGGGTTGGGTTGAAGAAGAGCAACGTATTTACCGTACTTTTGTTTTGATGTCGCCATCTATCAGCTATTTGCTACGCTCATTAGTGTCGATCTCTAATTTAGAGAAGCGCTCATACGGTGGTGCCGTATTGAATGTGCTCAGCTCATTAGAGTCAGCTGTTAATGATCCCGCAGGGCGAGGTATTACTTTATCAGAAGCCGCACAAACATCGGCTGATTTTAGCGCCCACCTGACCGATATGATGTTGGGGCTACGAGAGCTAAAAATTAGCTTGTCGCATGCGCAGAGCCCTCAAGATGTGGTGCGTGGTTTTTTTGATCGCTTTGTTGAGCGGATATTGGTATCTGACTATAAAACGCTGAAAACTAAAAATAACCCTTTTAGGTTTAGGCGCCAGATTTTATCGCTACTGCGCGATTTGCAGTTTGATACGATTAAGTTAGATGCTTTGACGCGTCACTACCAAGAACAGTTTGAATCCGAATATGATGATGCTGAAGCAATGGTGCATGTGCATATAAATCGTATTGTGCGTATTTTTGATTCAGTAGATAAGCGTCTGGATACTATTGATGACTTCCGCTATCGCCTAGAAAAACGTGTTGCTGATACTGTCCGCTATATGGATAAAACTACACCGGGAATGGCATCTCGTTTGTCCCGCTTAATAAAAGAAGCGGCCAAAGATGATGCTTTACCTATGATTGATACCCTTGAAGAGGTGAACTTCATCTCTCCTGCGAGTGTGCGCGCACCGTTTAAGCGCCGCATTCAGGCGGAGCCTCGGGTTATACGCCAACAGATTATTGATCCTAAAGCGCTTGAGTTAAGACAGCTATTTAAAGAATTTAAAGAGCGTCGAGAAGTGAGAATAGATCGTATAGATGCGTATCTGGATCGTCATTTGGGTAGCAAAGAAACGCTACGTGCAGATGAGTTTGAGATTGATAGTATTGAAGATTATATATGCTTCAGTTATATCCGCCATTTGGCCTCGCTTGGTAAAAAAGCCAAGAAAACCGCTGAACAGTTCAATATCCAGTTTAATGATCAATACACCAGTGTGACCGGAATGGTTGAGTGTCGTGATTTTGTTATTTATAGGAAACGCTAATGCTTGGTGATCTACAAAAAATAATCAGCCGAAGCGATCAGTATGAAGCTGCCGATTTTTCGCACGCTGCTAATTTGTTACTGACAAACCAGTTTTTGCATGCGGATCGTTCATCACACAGGGATAGCTACTTCCTTATCTCTTCACATATCGATTACTTTACTAACTTGTTTGCTGCGATTGGTTGGTCTTTTATCTACCAACCCGATGAAGCTTACTTGGGTATCTTGCCGCAAGACAGTGAACGTAACTTAAAACTGCGTTTAGATGAGTCTCTTATACTGCTGTGTATGCGCCAGCAATATGAAGAAAAGCTAGAAAAGTTTGAAGTAGACAGCGGCAAGGCCTACACCAACATTAATGACTTGCTGTCGTTGTACGAGAACTTAACGGGTAAAGAGATCCCGAACGAAACACGAATGAAAGAGATTCTTTCGTTATTCGCTCGCCACGGTGTTATTGAGCGCGGTAAGCCAAACGAAACAGAGCCTAAAAATGTCCCTTTCAGCATTCAGCCGACTATCCGTCAGGTTGTAGTAGAAGATTATATCGGTCAATTAGAAGCATTGTGTGATCCAGATACACGAGATGCTCTGACCGAAGCAGAGGAGGCGAGCGCTGATGAAACAGCTTAATCGCATAGTTTTAGTTAATTGGTATGTGCTGGGTGCTGTTGAAGTGCCTATTAAGGGCAATGTTGCCATTGTAGGCCCTAACGGTTCGGGTAAGTCGGCTTTGTTGGATGCTATCCAAACCGTGTTAATGGGTGGGCATAAGCGCCACCTAAGCTTTAACGCATCAGCAGGCCAAAAGAGTGAGCGCTCTCTGCGTACATATTGCCTAGGTTACCTAGATGATGGCAGCAAAAAAGCGATGGCCAGAGAAGATTCTTTAACCTATATGGCGCTGAGCTTTTTTGATACGGAAACAGCTAAAGAAACCTGTATTGGTATCGCGATTAACGCCTCTACTGCATCACCTGAAGAAGAGATACTCGGGCGCTTTATTCTGCCTGATTTTTCGGTTGGCTTAGATGACTTCTCTATTGTTGAAGGCGATGGGCGTTTGCCTAAACCTTGGGTACAAGTGCGTGAGCAATTGCTTAAGCAGTGTCCTGAAATGGTATTAGAAAAGCGTGCCAGCAAGTTTATTCGCGAAGTAACAACAACGCTGAGTCATGATGCGCAGATGCCTAATGACGATGAGAAGTTTGTTAAAAACTTTAAAAATGCGCTGCGTTTTGTGCCGATTGATAGCCCAACTCGTTTTGTACGTGAGTTTGTACTCGATGAAAATATTGTCCATGTAGGTGCGTTTCGTAAATCGCTTGATGAATATCGTGCGATGGAACAAAAAACACGTGAAGTATTTAACCGAATAGCAGAGTTGGAAAAGGTTCAAGAGCAATGCAAAGGTGTGCAGCGTAATCTCAAAAACGCAGCAGAATATGAGTGGGTAGTGCACGAGTCTCGTTTTGAAAATGCGGATCTTAAAAAGGAAGATGCGCAGGAACGTTTAGAGGCCAACCAAGCGAAAGAAGCCAAAGTACAGGGCGAGCTAGAAAGTCACGCAGCAGACATGAGCAGCGTAATGCAGCACTTGGCAGATGCTCGTGCTCAGCTAAACAACTCCAATGCGGCTCATCAAATTAAGGCATTAGAAAACTCTATTACGGCTCGTTTGCATGAAGAAGGTGTCGTAAAAGATAAGATTCAAAATGTTTATAGTTTGTTTAGAACTACTGTGGGCTTTTCTAACTACGAACAGTTATTGCCAGAATCATTTTTACCGCTTGTAAAACGTTCGGTTGATCTATGGCGATCAGGTGAAGATATGATGGCGGATGTGTGGCCGCCAGAGCCTGTTGAGGTTGATAATACCATTGAGCAATTAAAGCAAAGTGTTGATTCAGTAAGACGCGACATAGGCCGTAAATTTGAAGAATCGGTGATCCGTATTAACGAGTTGCGCACTAACATCCAGAGCCAAAAAGGGGCGGTTGAGCAGCTCAAGCAAGGCCGTGCTCCCGTACGCCATAACACCCGTGAACTTATGGAGTTACTGGCTGAGTATGGCATTGAATCAACGCCTATATGCGAGCTGGTTGATATCAACGAAGATAAGTGGCGCATTGCCATTGAGTCTTTCCTTGGCGCACGCCGTGAAGCCTTGATTGTTGATCCTGACCATGTAAAAGAAGCGATTACCTTATATCGCCGTAAAGGTCGTCATTTAAAAGGCTGCCGTATTATCAATACAACAAAATCACGCGATTGGTTAAATCGTACTAAGCCCCAATCACTGGCGCATTTTGTTGATACTGATAATGAACACGCTAAGGCGTATATGAATCGTGCCTTGGGTGGTGTGATAGCGGTTGAAACCGAAGCCGAGCTACTGCGTCAAGAACGTGCCTTAACGTACGACTGCATGTTGCAAACAGAAGGTTCAACCACCTCTATTAATGAATTGTCGCCTATCATGGGGATTCGCCGCCGTGGTGATCAACTTGCCTCTAAGGGTAAACAAGTTGATGAAATGCTGGTCGAATTCACTACCTTGGGTAAACGTCATGAATCACTAGAAAAATTACGTGATAGCTTGATTAACCTAACAACTAGCTTGGTAGGCACGAGTGAAAAAGTCTTTGATCTAGTGCAGCAGCGCGAACAGCTAGGCACCGAGATCGAAGGTTATCGCCAAGCGATTACTGATATGCGCAATCATGATGATACGGGCATTCAGCAACGTATTGCAGACTTAGCGGAAGAGCAAAAAGCAGCGGAAGACAAAAATAAGCTGCTAATGGATAAGTTACAGCGTATCCGTACACACATGATCAAAGACTCGGCGGCATTGGAAGTACTGGATCAAGAGCTAACGGAGCATTCTGAAGCACGTAACGTTTGTGAAGCAAAAACTGACTTTGATGCCCAATCGGCTCAAGAAAAACGTGATTACCTCGATGAAACATGTGCGGGCGAGTTAGAACGTATTATTTTTGAAGCAGCTAAAAAGGCGCAGTCTGAACTGACGCTACATGAAAAGAAAAAGTACTCCGTGCGTGATGCTATCGCTAACTACAAAGCGAAGTACCATGGCGGCGGTATGAGCCATCAGGGCTTAGATAAAATTGGCCCTGACTCAACTCATGAAGAACTAGAGCAATATGTTGATGAAACGGTTCAAGCGCTAACTGATTCTGAATTGGCCTTGTATACGCAAAAAGCCGAGCGTGCTCGCTTAGAAGCCGAAACATCGTTCAGGTCAGATTTTGTGGCACATTTGAATGATCAAATTAACAACATTAAAGATCTCATTCGTGAGCTGAATAATCATCTTAAGAACCGTCCCTTTCACAAGGAAATGTATAGCTTTGAGATGATGCCTAATCCAGAGCTTAAAGATATTCTTGAGCTAGTAGAGGCCTATACGCGCTTAGATCAGGCCAATGTAGGCTCGTTGTTTGACTTGAAGTTTGATGAAGATACACCGCATCAAGATGCATTGTCCAAGATTCACGATGTATTAAAAGATGAAGGTGAAAGCAGTCTTTTACAGGATTACCGTAATTTTTATAACTTTGAGCTGGTGGTTAAAGACCTTAACGGACACCGCAAAACAACCTTAACTCAGCGTATTAAAACCGGTTCTGGTGGTGAGCACCAGGTGCCATTCTATGTGGCGATGGCGGCTGCTATGGGTGCTGCTTATCGCCTTAAAGAAGGCCCAGATGGCCAAGCGGTCGGTGGTATGAGCTTGTCGGTATTTGATGAAGCCTTTAACAAGCTGGATTCAGAAAACACCATTACTTCTCTAGGCTTTATGACAGACTTAGGGCTGCAAACCATTATTGCAGCACCAGATGAAAAGTACTCGTTATTATCGTCTTGCATGGAAACCATTATCAATGTTTGCCGTGATGGCCGTGTTGTTGATATTGATGTGGAGTTTCCAACGCAAAAGGGCAAAGAGCTACTTAACTCAGATAACCCGCGTAAGCTCATGGAGCAAGCAGCTTTATCTGATGATCTATTAGAAACAGTGTGATGTTTAATCGGTCTCTTTTAATCGAGGGGCCGGTTTTTTCAAGTAAGGGGTGATACGCAGTATTACCTTGCTTGAATAGCTAAGCAGTAGCGCTTGCTCATGAAGTGATACAGACCACCCTGTAGGTGAGTCTAAGATCTTAAGAAGAATACTGCGTATAGGCACTGTTTTTTGAGAGTCTGATTTTTTCGCATCAAGGATAAACTCAAGCTCACTGAACTGCTGGTTGCTCAGTAATCGGCAGACGGCTTTAAGGTCCCATATTTCTGGTATTTCTAGTAATGGCTTAAGTGGCCCGATAAGCGAGGACGCCAATAACTGCTTATCTTTTGCAAAAAACTTTCTGACCGTTAGCTCTCTTTGAATATCAGGAAATGCGTTGTCGCGTGCGTTGCTATCAAAAGAGAGTTCATTAAGGCCGTTAATAATGGTTGATAGTTGCCAGTTGCAGGCCTTAATCATCTTCCAAATAGGCTCTATGCTACTTTTTGAACCTAGGCTATATTTAGTAGCTTGGCGGCCGTCCAGCATATCCTCTTCTAGTAATGTGATTTGTAAAAAGGTGGTTTGTAGATCAATTAGGCATAAAGGCTGGGTCAAATAAGCGTATGAGCGCTCCCTCCTAAAGAAGGAGATCCATTCAGTACGGGTTTCTAATTGATTTAGAACGGGAATATGCATCATTATAGGTCGGGTCAGTTTTTCAAGATTATAAAGAGAATAGGTACACAACGCATCATGAAACTATTGAATAGATCAGCTATTGCCTTGTTAGCTCGCGCGCCGTTCGCACAATGGGTGGCAAGTCTGCCATTAGAGAGCGAGTTGGTGAGTGTGCCCGTCTCGTTGGATGAGTTGCAAAAAGAAGGCAATGTATACCTGATCAATGAGGTCGAAGAAGAAGCCGACTTTGCTGAAATTTTAAAAGACTCTTGGCAGGATATTTTTAAAAATGAGCTAGGCGCATGGGATGAGTTTGGCGATCACTGGCCTGAAGCGCTCACTTACGACCTATTTGTTGAATGGTTCGAGTGTGCTAACCAGATTATGGCGTTTGATGTATCAGACGATGTCTTGTTAGTGGCGCCTTTAGATAATTTGCCAGAATGATGATGTTGGTATGAATGATGAGCTTAAGCCAGTAGTGCAAAACGAAATGAGGTTTCATCCACTTCGTGAAGCGCTGTATGAAGAGATGCACTCGCGGCCGTTTCAGGTTATTCCTAGCCCTGCACGCATAACGCACCTTGCTGTATTTTGTGACGAAGAGCAGTCGAAAGCGCAGTTTGAGCACCTTAAAATACTCTTCAACAAATTTTTTGTGATGCCGCCTGAACAGGATGACGTTTGTCTTCAGTATGACCTAGGTGGTTTAAGAATCCGCCGTGAAAAGCATCTGGAATTTACGGCCTACACCTTTATAAATTTTGATATCCCTGAAGACTCAGATCCATTTGATACAACAGGCGCTGCGGCTTTACCCGTTGGCTGGTTAGAAAGTATTCCGGGAGAAGTGGTCACTGCATTCCACTTATCCATAGAAGAATCATCTGAAGACGATGAAGTAATGATTCCGCTAGTGAAACAGTACTTTGAAGGGATGCGTCTGGTAGGTAGCAGCCCGCAACAAGGCGATGCCCGAGTCTGGACCACACTGCGTTTGCACAGTGATGGCTTTGGACGTTTTCTAATTTACAATAAGCGTATGAGTGATAGCCAGCTCGGACGTTTAGCCCAGCGTATTATTGAGATCGAAACCTATCGCTTAATGACATTGATAGCGTTACCGTTAGCGCGAGAGTGTGGCCCTCATTTAGGCTCTATGGATAGGCAGCTAGCCAATTTGACCCATCAGCTCTCAGAAAGCATTGAAGTGAATGAGCAAGAGGTTTTGTGCAAGCTTACAGATATGGCCGCCCATGTAGAAGATTACCGGGCTAAAACCACTTTTCGTTTTACCGCAACCAAGGCTTATCATGCACTCGTCTTGCAGCGTTTAGTTGAGCTGCGTGAAGATGAAGTCTCGGGGCATTTAACCGTGACTGAGTTTTTAACACGACGTTTAACACCCGCGGTGCGTACATGCCAAGCAGTGGGGGAGCGCCTAGAAGATATGTCAAAGCGAATCGATAGAGTCTCTGATATGATGCGTACGCGTGTTGAGTTATCTATCCAGGCGCAAAATCAGCAGCTACTTGCGTCGATGGACAGGCGTTCAAAAATTCAACTAATGATGCAGCACACCGTTGAGGGTTTATCGGTTGCCGCCATTAGTTATTACTCTGTTGGTCTGGTTAAAATATTAATGGATGCTGCCTATGATAGCGGCCTAGACTTTAATAAAAGCATGGCCTTGGGCATAGCAGTACCTGTTGTTATCGGTAGCGTATGGTTAGCTACCCGTAAAATCCATAAGCATTTTCTTGCTTTGGCAAAAGAGCAGCGAGATGCAGATCTGGCTGATGAAAAAGTGCGTGATAAGGTGAAGAAATAATATGAGTATTGCGATCGTTGTTGAAGAAAAATTGCGTACAGATATTAGCGTAAGTGAATTACAAATCGTTAATGAAAGCCATATGCATTCGGGGCCGGCAGCAGACAGCCACTTTAAGCTTGTGCTTGTGTCGGATGACTTTGCAGGAAAGCGTTTAGTGCAGCGTCATCAAATGATCTACAAAATTCTTGCCCAAGAATTACAAACCCCGATTCATGCATTATCAATGCATCTTTATACTCAAGATGAATGGACCAAGAAGAACGGAGAAGTAATGGCTTCACCTACATGTAAAGGTGGCTCTAAAAGCTGATGTTTCATTGTTGTTATCTATTACCAACCGCACACCCTGTGGTGATAAGTTATAAATCTAATGAATCAAGAGGGCTGCTTGCCCCTGCATAGTGTAATCCAATAACATGAGTATAAATCTGTGTTGTTTTTACATCATTATGGCCAAGCAGCTCTTGAACTGTCCTGATATCACGCCCATCTTGGAGTAAATGGGTCGCAAATGAATGCCGAAAAGTATGGCAAGTAATTCGTTTATCAGTGATGCCTGAGGCGGCTACTGCCTTTCTTAGAGCCTTGCCGATAACACTGTCGTGTAAGTGGTGACGGCATTGAGTAGAGGAATCAGGATAAGTACATACTCCACTTGAAGGGAATATATACATCCATTTATGTTGGCGAAAACCATTAGGATATTTCTTACAAAGCCCATGAGGTAAGGAAGGGCCAATACCTTGTTTATTATCGGTAGCCTGTGTTTTCTTTGCTTTATCTATCAGTTGTTCTAGTTCCATCTTTAAAGAAGGACTGAGTAGGGTAACTCTATCTTTATTTCCTTTGCCATCTCTTATTGTCAGTGAATGTTGGACTAAATCAATATCCTGAATTCGCAGCCTTAGGCACTCATTTAATCTGAGCCCGCTACCGTAAAGTATTTTAAAAATGGTTTTATTTCGCCCGCTCGTGCAGCTGATTATTTTCTGAACTTCAGTCTTGGAGAGGACTGTAGGTATATGTCGCTGTTTAGTCGCATAACGAAAATTAAGATCACCTAATGGTTTGTTAAGTACTTTGTGATAAAGGAAAACTAATGCATTTAAAGCCACTTTTTGAGTGTTAATAGCTACGGATCTATTTTCGGACATATGTGAAAGATAGCTTTTGACTTCTTCCGCACCCATTATCTCGGGGTGTTTGTAATGATGAAAATATATGTACTGTTTGATCCAGTATATATAGGTTTTTTCCGTACGAATGCTGTAACCGCGTAGTCGAATTTCTTTACGTACTTTTATTAAAAATGGGCTCTGAGACATGAAATTACCTCCTTGTAATTACTGTTTTAATATATGGGGTATCCCCTTAGCTCCATGTCTGCCAAAATTCCAATATGGATCATCACAACAACATGCCTGTTGCAGGCACCGATTACCCGACAACTTTAAGCCAATTTCTTGATTGGTTCCATTCTGAAGAAGCTTGTCGTGCCTATCTTGAAAAACTAAAGTGGCCTGATGGTATCATCTGTCCTAAATGCAATGCCGTGAGTAACGCTAGTTTTTAAAGCCGTAAACGCTGGGTGTGTCGTTCTTGTAAACACCAAACCACAGTAACAGCAGGTACTATTTTTGATAAAACACGCACAGAGTTGCGTATTTGGTTTGTCGCTATATG
>NZ_KE383917.1:0-96860 GCF_000422765.1 Neptunomonas japonica DSM 18939
TCAGCAGAGATGGGCTCGATAACATTAATCGTTTGTGTTACTTGTGTGGCCACATTACCGGCTGCATCAGTGGCGTCAAACGTGGCTGTGAACGAATTTACACCTGTTGTAACGACCGTATCACCACCCACATCAACCGTAATACTACCATCAACATTATCCGTAGCTGTTGCCGGCGCCTGCGTGTATGTATCGCCAATCTCAAGCGTAACAATAGCGGGAGCGTTTAGCGTGATAACAGGCTTTACTGTATCCCCAGCGCCAGCAAAGGGAATTGCTTCAAAAGAGGCAACGCGAAAATCCGCATTATCTAAACGAATACCGACTTGACCGCTGGTATAAGTTGTATCCACTGCGGTTATTTTGGATTCGCCCGCAAAGAACACTTCATGGTTCCCGGCGCCATCTTCTGTATAACGTAAATAGTCTTCTTCGCCAACAATTTGAGCAGGAACAGAAAGCGGAGAAGACCCCAACAGCGTTGAAACATTAGATACACTTTTGTATAGCGACAACGTGCCACCGCTATAATATGCAAAGTAACCATCAGATGGGTTGCTGGGATCTGAATGTATTAAGACTCCGCCAATGCCATTATTAGCAAGGGTATTGCGAAACGGGACAGATACATCAACACCACCCGAACCGAGGTCTACATCATTCAAATACTTTACAATACCGCCGTCTGAACGCGCCTCGTTTTGGCTATTAATAACAATATCACTTGCGCCAATCCACTTTGTCCAACCAGACAAAGCCCCTAACGACGTATTATTAGGCGCTATGAGCATATCCAACATTATGCAATCCTCATTATATAAACTTCCGATAGCCCTTCTGGCGTTACGTTAACGTATAAAATTGCTTCAATACCGCCAACAGACACTCTGAATGCTTTGTTTGATGTTAACCAAGGGGCGCTTGCGTCATACCCGCCAAATGTCACGGCGGTTTGCACACCAGTATCCAAGTCTAATAAATACCAGTCACCTCTCATTGAGCTATAAGTAAACTGTCGCAGAACCTTGCCAGCCGCGCCCCATTCAGGAATAGAGATTCCCACCTGTAACTCTTGAACTGAGTCATAAGACGGAAGATCTCCGGACATATCAATCGCCGGCCCCCATGTCTCAGTACTCATGTTGAAAATTGCGAATTTATGCGTGCTGTTTATTGCGCAAATCCGAAGCTCATCAAGCTGGACAAGCAAATGCTCTGCATTAAAGTAAACCCCAGAAGGAGCACCCGGCATATGAACGGCAACCGGCTGCGTAGGATCGGGCACTTTGTAGAAGCCATATGAATCATATTTCTTGTTCATAACGCCGTAGAACGCACCGTTATACCCAAACATGAAATGATTAATATCTGGTCGTAGGTATCCATCTTCATCTGACCAGTCAGAAACAGTAAACAAATCTGCATCTATGTCATACATCGAATGCACGTTTCGAACAGTGATCAATTTATTGTCGTGAAATAATGTCCCTGCATAATGATGGCTTGATGTCGGATGACCGTCGGGCAAGTAATACTCCCGCGTGTATTGCGTAAAACCATCAATGGTTTCAGTAGCACCGCTAACGTAGGGCGTAAAAGACCCGCTATCCGCAGGCACTCCATTAAATGGATCACCCGGACGCGCCTTACCTACATCGCGATAAGGTTGCGACCATTCAAGACCAGGCGCATCTGGATTCGATGGCGCTGCAACTAACCCGTATTCAAGTTTGTTAACGTCGAACTTATCAACATGATTGAGGGATGACTCTGCATGACCACCCGGCCATGCTCTGTATGCAATTTTAGAAACAGGATCGTAAACCTGACCTGCATAAGCAGTAAATGTGTTGCGCGAACTGCTACCACTGTTACCAAACGTCTGAGTAGCTAAATTAAAACCTGTAGCGGTAATAGCCGCATCGATCTGCGCAACAGGGTCAAGCCCGACTATTTTGTGCATTGCCAATGAAGATTCAGACCTAACAGGTAACGACTGCAAGCTGTCAGCAGTCACGACACCAGAACCATCTCTGTCAGGGTAAAATTCAAAACTCTCAGGGAGCGGCGGCGGACTCATACCGCCGTAAATCGTTTCACCTACAACACCCACTGCATCGATCTCAATACCGCCAATGATCGTCTCACCCACCACACCTACCGCATCGATCTCAATACCGCCAATCAGTGTTTCGCCAACAACACCAACGACATCATAAACCGGCGCGCCCAGCTCATTAACCGCGATCAATACAATGCCCTCATTCGAGACGGCACCATTATTATCAGCAACGGTATATCTGAACTCATCAGGCCCGTAATAATTGGTAGTAGGAATATAAGTGGCTGCGCCCGTTACAGGATGAACAGAAACCGTGCCGTGATTCGGGCCAGCAGTAATGGCGGTAGCTGTGTAGTCAATAGAACCGTCGTAGTCAGTTGCTACAATAGCAATAACAACAGAACCATCCTGATCAACGCTTTTAGATATATTGCTTGCTACTGGTGCAGAATTAACCGCAACTACCTCACTTGATAGCAAACTAAGCGCTTCTGCTTCTGTTAGCAATTCCGCTGGAAGAGCAAACGACGTGAGCTTAATGCTAATTCGGTATCTATTACCGTCTAAGACACTTGCGCCTATACCCTTTTTGCTAAACATTGCTGCAACGGTATTAATTCCTGCGCCGGTTAATAACGGCATAGCAAAGTAGTCATTGCCGTGGTTTAGCTTATTAGCTATCCACCACCTGAAATAGAGCTCCTCGCCCTTCGAGAACAGCAATGAGGCTTGATAATCGGTAATGGTAAAGCGTGATATTAGGCGCGAGATACCAGGGCCAGAATACATGCTCGACATTTCTCGATTGTCTCGCACCGCGTAGCTGTAGCCGCGCTTTAGAGGGTAATCTAACTGCTCAAGCGGCCAGGGTTCTAAATCGGTTATATCCATTTTTTACCCTATCTAATTGCAGTGTTAGCGCGACCACTGCCATTAACAGCATCGTTTGCTTGTGAGGTTTGGCCCGTTCCTTCAATAAAGCCTTGAGCAATAAATTCATCTGCGCGCTCTAACCACATTTGAAGATTGCCTTCATCGTCCATGCTGGCCTCTGCTCTCACTGGTTCGCCGTTGTTGTTCATGATGATGTTGCCAGTCCAGACAAAACCGCCACCAGCCCCCCTACTTTTCCGTAGGTTGCTGCGATGGCGTGGGTCGTAGGTTGGAAGTATTTCTTCGTCGCGTTCTAATATCGCGGGGACTTCGTTTCTTTTTAAAGAGTCACTGAAGTTATCTGAGCCATAACCCGCCATACCGCCTGTGTGATAAGTCGGCATGGCTGTGCCTTGAATTGTTGAAATAATGCCTGATGTTGCAGATAGCACGCTCGCCATTGCAGGGATACCAGCAGGCCACCCCAGCGCGGCCGCTTTAGCTACGCCGGTTTGAATCGCCATGATTGATTCAGCAATAGAGAAAGCTTTGCTAACAGCGAATAGTGCTTTATATGCGCCGGTTTGCTCGCCACCAAATGTTTTAGCGAGATCAGCCATTGACCCGAACATGCTAGAAGCGGCTTTATACCGCGTCTGCATTCGAGCTGACTCAATCTTATTAATATTGTCTTGGTATTTTTTATGGTTGTTTTGGCTTAGCGTTAGATACTGACCTTCTAACGCAGCCATTTGAGCCTTATTACTTTTTGACGCCTCGTATTCAGCAAGGAACCAATCAGCTAGCTTGCTTTGTCGCTCCTGCCATTGCTCATACTCTAGCTGGTCTTTTTCTAAAAACCCCTGCCGGATTCGATCCATTTCTAAGCGGTGGCGCTCTAGTGCTTTTTCTTGCTCGGTTGGGCCTTCTTTTGCTGGCTTGCCTTCAGGGGTTAATGCTCCTGCTGAGGCTGAATTTCGGTTAACGCTGCTGGCCATATCCTGCGCTAACGCTTCGACTCGCGCTTTGTTTTCTTGATACCAATTTTCAATGTTGTCAGAGGGCAAAGGCTCAGAGAGTAGCGCTCTAAACTCATCTACTGATCGCTTTAGTTCGCTACGCGTTTGATAGGTGTCTTCTAGGTTGAATATTGGCGGGCCACTGATCGTGGTTAGTTCACGTAAACTGTCGGCCATCTCTTTAGCTGAGTCATTTACAAGCCCCATAGCATCCAGTGCTTTTAGTGTCGGCCAAACCATATATTGAACAATGTACGTGCCGAAATCATAAGCGGCACGCACCATTGCGTTCATGGCTTCCATTCCTACGAGCTTTAATTGCAGCCACGCAACCTCTACTGATTTTAAAATGAATGTCCAGCCTCTATAAGCATCACCAACATAGCTAACCCCTTTGGCTGTTGAGTAAATACCATCAGTCACAACTTTACTCATGCCGCCGTGTTCTTTCGCCATTCTGACAAACTCATCAGAGAGGCCAGCGATAACCGGCGCGAGTTGTGTTGTAATCTGTTGCTCAAATGCGGTGCTAGCCTTGGTCGCCCGCAAAAAAGCATCGTTAGCTATCTCAACCTTGGCGGCATCGACACGCGACAATGAAAGCCCTAGATCGTCGGCCTCTTTTGCCATAGCGCGCAAACCATCTGCGCCACCAGCGAGCATGTTAACCATGCTTACGCCTTCGCGCCCGAACAGATTAAATGCAATTCTTACGCGCTCTGATTGGCTCTCTACGCCTTTGAACGCATCAGCTAATACATAGAGCTGCTCATCTGGTGTTAGCCGTCCTAACTCTTCAGCATCAAGCCCTAGCTGCCTAAGAGATTTTGCAGCCTCCCCCGTTCCTTGCTCAGCTTCAGCAAGACGACGAACCATTGCTTGAAGAGAGTTATCAAGTGACTTTTGCCCTACGCCCGTTAATTCTGCCGCATAGCGAAACTGGCTCAATGACTCTGTGCTAATGCCAATTCGGTCGGCAAACTTTGCGGTTTGATCAATGAGTTTTGATTGCTGCTTATAGATGAGGGTAAGGCTTGCAACGGTTGCCGCTGCCGCTACAGCTCCGGCTGTTTTAACCGTGTTATAGGCTGCTGAAACTTCACGCTTCCATTCATTAGATTTACGCTGTGATTTTTGCAGTTCACTAACAAACTGCGCAGAGTTGGCATATAGCGCAACCGTTAGCTTTGCTATATCTGACATTTAAATACCTGCGCGTTATTACCCTAAAATACGCTCACAGGCAGCGACCTGCGAATCGATATCATTGGTGTTTTCGATGGGGGTTTGTGGTTTGTTTTTCAGATTGAAATAAGCACGCCATAAGGCGAGGAGTTCTGCATCTGCATGATAGATATCGCGCGGATCGGCTAAGCCCAGCATTTCGCCCAGCTCAAAACAAAAGCTTAAGGCTGGAGTGCTGGTTAGTCTTTTTTTGCTTCTTCGATACCTTCTACATTACCAAAATTAACCTGCATTATTTTTGTATATGCTTCTTGAATAGAGCAATGATCATAAACCTGGTGAAACTCTTCTAATGCAATGCTTTTCGATAATGAAACTCCGTCTTCATCAATGATCGAATCAAGAATGAATTGAGTTGTAGTTTTAGCCAACTCATCAGGGTCTTTTTTCCCTTGTAGATCCCCATTAACCGCATTCACTTTAGCAGCTGACAAACGTGCAACTTGATAGGAATCACCCAAAATAGAAACCGTATGAGGGGCCAACTTAGCGGGGTTTAGTACTCTTTCTTTTAATGATTTTGTTTTCATGATCTATTCCAAATGTTAGTAAAAGGCGACTAAACCATGCCGCGGGAAATTGCGTTCTGCTTTCCAGAGACAACCAACATCATCGGCTTGCCTTTATCGAGCTCTTGGGTAGACCAACCGTTAAGAGCTACATCCATATTTGCAAAACGCCCATTAGGGAACTCAATACGCACGATAACTGTTTGCTCTGCTTCTGCAGCTGCTAGAAATGCATTTAAATCAGCATCAGTAGGGTCGTCCAGAAAGACGAACTCTTTGTCTTCACCGTCTTTCATATCTGCGATGTATTTTTTTTCAGTATCAATCAGGCGATCGGCTTCAACAAAGCCGCCTTTTTTACCAGTGGCACCCACCGCGTTGGCATCCTTTAAAAGCTTTAGATCAACGGTTGGTGTACCAAGTGGCCCCCAGAGGGTGCGCGTCCCTGCGGGGAGTTTTGCATAGGTGCTAGGATCTGCAACGGACATGATATTTATCCTTAGTGGTTAATAAGTAGGTCACGGTTAAACTGATAAACTTTGATGCCGGCCTCTGTATTGAGTATCTGATCAAAGCCACCTGTTGGCTGTATGTGCTGGACTGGATAGCTGCCTAAATCACCGTTGAAGTCATTTAATTTTGTTCTGATAATGTCAGCAGCAATTCGGCCTTTTTCGGGGTCGTCGTGGTAAACCGTAATTGAATACGTATCGGCTTTTATACCTGGGCTTTTTAGATTACCGCTGATGGTACCGGGGCTAATACAGCGATAAACACAGCAGCGCTTTACTCCCTCCGGACGCTCTAGCCAATACGCATCAAGACTGAGTTCAGCCTGAAGCCACACGAGCAACCCTTGCTCTATGCTCATTGGGCGTTTTTCCTAACGATGCGTTCTATCTCAACTGCTAATTTAGTACGCATACCGTCAACGACTCGGTGACGCTGATCGTAAAGCGCGGGGCGCATAAACGGGATGGCTTCTTGATTCTCGGTACCATACTCTGCCGCTATAGCTTTTTGACTGTGTTTTTTTGTTGGACCAACCCGCACCGCTAATGCATTATTTTTACCGGCTTTGCGTTTGTCGGTCTTTTTGGTGGTCATGCTGATTTTATCGCGCATATGCTCAGCTTGAGAGTCATCATCAAAGGGAGCATTCGCTATCATCTGCTCTTTTACTGGCTTCATGGCAGCACGAGACGCACGGCGCAAGGCTGTTAGTCCGTCTTTACCACCTAGTGCAGTGAGCTGCCGCTCAAGATCGTCTAGGCCGGTTATTTCCCAGCTCTCATTCATCATAATTACTAACCCTCATTCACGACTTAGTTCAGTTGTGTAATAGCGCCATCTACCAGAGTGTTTTCGTTGATCCACATTTCTGTAACAGCGTTTTCAGTTTCTGCTGTTAGCTGCTTTTGCCGTTTTTGTGGGTCGGTATCATCAACGCCAATCACTCTATAAATCTGATCACGCCAAATGCATATCCAGTTCTTGCCAACCGGCCGCCAACGAAAAGTAATGAGGTGCTTCCCTGTCGCCTGATTTTTTTCGCCGCTGTTGTCTTCGGCAATACCTACCAACTCAACAGCCGCCCACATTACCCCTACTTTTTCAAATTTATGAGTAATGGGTGCGCCTGAAGCGGTTTTTCCTGTGACCGGCTTATAAAGCGTTATGCGCTGGTTTAGCTTCCCGGCATGTAATCGCTTCATACATTTAAAACTCTGTGGGGTGCTAGTAATGCAGAAACGGAATACTCAACTTCTTTACTGGTGCCACTAAAGGCAACTGCACTTCTGTTTTCGTACCAATGAGCCACCAGCAATAAAATGGCCTGCTTCACCCCATAAGGGCATGATGAATTGCCGCTTTCGTCGGTGTCACCCACTTCAAATTCGATAGTGACCGGCTGCGGGTGTGCCGGGTAGGTGCTAGGCCAAGTACTGAACGGGATAACTGCGCCCATCAGCGAGGCTGAATCAACGTAGTATTCTGTATCTGGAAACGATTGTTGTTCGTTGTCATGGTCGCGGTACTGAATAAAGCTAACGGTTTTAAGGTTTGGTGATAATTCAATCTTGCCAGCACACCAATTACCGATGTAATGCAGTGTTTTAGCAGCAAAGTGACGCCCTGTATGTTTTTCACAATACTCACGCGCGGTTGATATTAGCCCCTGCAATAACGCGTCTTCGTCGGTTATATCGCTATCGATACGGCATTGAGCTCGCACTTCTTCGAGCAATACCGGCTCAGTGGTTGCAGGTTCTAGGGTAATGATTGGCATGGTTATTCTGCC
This sequence comes from Neptunomonas japonica DSM 18939, assembly GCF_000422765.1. GTDB lineage: Bacteria > Pseudomonadota > Gammaproteobacteria > Pseudomonadales > Balneatricaceae > Neptunomonas > Neptunomonas japonica. The sequence goes on from NZ_KE383917.1 coordinate 8,011, forward strand.
TGTTCAGCGGCCTGCTTTTCTTGCGCGGCAATAAAATCTGCGGGCTTTGTTTTGCTTTCCTTCGCTACCTTAAGCTGCTTAATTGCAACTTCAGCACAGCGGTCGCTTACTAGCTGCTCGCCTGCTTCGTATTCAGTAACAGTGTTGCCATCTTCTGAATGTAGAAACTCTTTTTCAGCAATGATTACTTTAGGCATTTTATTTACTCCAATAAAAAGGCTCCCGAAGGAGCCTTATATTTAACTAATTAAACTACTTCTTATGCAGATAAAGTCAGGACTTTAACCGCGTTAGAGTCGGTCAGCATGCCGCCTACTCGTTTTGTTGTATAAAAGCCTACATAAGGCTTGTTGGTGTATGGGTCACGAAGGATTCGAGTCCCGATTCGATCAACAATGGTGTAAGCACGCTTGTAATGCCCGAACATCATGGAGTTTGCATCTGCGGCAACCACTGGCATATCGTCGTTTTCAGCGATTGAATAGCCAAGTAAAGACGAAGGTTCATCGGCTTGTAAGCCAGGCGCCCACAAGTAGTTACCCTGCGCATCTTTTAATGTGCGGGCTTTATGCAATGTCGTACCTGCCATCATGAACTGAGAACCGTTGCGATAGCCTTTTTTCAATCCGTAGATCAGGCTTAACAGGTCGTCACCATCAAAGTCGCCTGATGTGCCGGAATGAATTTTCTGAATCTGCCCGAAAGCGCGAACATTATCAGCCGTGAGTGTCAATGTGTGAGCCAAGATCCCTTTTGGCTTATTGGTGCCATCACCCAAAAGAAATGCAGAGCCTTCCTTTTCTGCAAAATCCATTGCTACTTCACCATTAAGCCAAGCCTCTACATTAAAGAACACATCATCCAATGACGTTTGTGTGGCTTGTGGGTTAGCGTAAATCTCACCCATTGTAGCGATGATCTGAGCCAGTGTTGGTGTGCCAGTAGCAGGTCGCGCAGCTTCTTCGCCTACCCATCCAGAACCTACACCCCCCAAGTTCACTAATTTTTTATGGTCTGCTGTTGAAATGGTAATGGTGTTGCATACTTGTCGCATAGGCGACTCATTGCGCATCAGCTCAATAATTGTACGGTCTAGATCTTCAGGAACAGCAAAACCGCCATCTGCATCAGCTGTGATATTCAGCGCTTTTTGTTGTAACTCAAGAAGACCATCATCACTGCCTTTTCGCATGAACTGAGTGAATGCGGTTTTGTGCGCTTCCACTTCTTTAGACACGCCCGTTGCACCTGGACGCTTTAAGCCTGCCAATTCTTTTTCTAGCGCGGTTTTGTATTCATCCAGATCAGACAGCTTGCCGTTAAGCCCGTCAACCTGCTCTGCCAACTTGCCTTTTTCTGCGTCGATAGCATCAAAACGCTTATCGTTTTTTTCTTTAAATTCATCGAACTTGCCTTTGAATTCGGCGGCGACTTGTTCAATATCTTTTAATTCAACTGACATATTTATTGCTCCGTAAAGAGGTTGGAAATTGTTTTAAGGGATTGCAGTGCTTTATCTGTTTCTGCCTCTCGCAGATCGAGAGCACTAAAGCCATGAGCCATAAAGCCTTTGGCTTGCGAACGTGAAAACCCAACCTCTCGCAGGGTTCTCTCTATCTCACTGGGACGCGGAATTGTTCCGTGATCCAATGCGGTTTTTACGTTAGAAATTCGGGCTTCATCGTTAGATGGAAAAGTAACTAGCGACACCTCCCATAGATCGAGCTCTTTCAATATGAAGGCGTCTTTTTCACTGTCGTAGTCGTAATCATTCAGCATATAACCGATAGACATGCCTGACAGAGAGCCCGCTTTCATGTGGGCGTGTGCACGCTTAGCTAATGGGTCATCATCCACCAGCAACCGGCCTTTAACATACAAGCCGGTTTCGTCTTCTTTCATTTCGGTATAAATACCAATTGGCTCATTCATGTTGTGCTGCCAGAGCAGTGCAGGCATGCGGCCTTTTTCTTTCCAGGCAGCTAAGCTTTTCTCAAATGCACCGCGTACCACGATATCCATCTGGCTATCTTTAACACCGAATACAGAGCCATAACCTTCAAACTCGCCTGTATCGCTTACGCTCTTGATGTTTAGGGCAACATCAAGCCGTTTCTTTGTCAGCATTGTTATTGCTCTCCGGGTTTGTGGTCATGTTAAGAGGTGTTAAGTAGTGGTCGCCGCCTTCACGCGGGTTCATGTCTTCCAGTTCACGGCAATCATTCGGGCTTAAGATTCCCCAGTTAATACCTTGGCCGTATGATTCATAGCGCGCTTTTAGGTTGCCGCGTAACAAAGCAGCCGCATTAAACTTTGCGTAATACCGGCCACGGTCTGAGGGCTTAAGTAATCCAACATTTATACGGCTTTCAATGCGGGTCATGTATGAAACAAGCCCATAATTCACAAAGCTCAAACCAAGCTCTTCAATATTGTTGAAAGATGCTTTTTCAAGGTTGGCTACAAGGTGCGGCGGCACTCGATAGATTGCGCATATTTCATCACGTTGAAATTTTCGGGTTTCAAGGAACTGCGAATCTTCGGCATTTAGACTGATCGGCTTCCAGTCCAAACCCATTTCAAGAATCATTGGCTTATGACTGTTGGCCATGCCTTGATGGTTTTCTTGGAATTGTTCTTTTAAGCGATTAAATGCGGTATCTGATAAAGATTCGGCTGTTTTCAATATCCCTGTTGGGGTTGCGCCATTTTTGAACATTCTGGCGCCATGCTCTTCTGTCGCTAACCCTAGCGCTATTGCTTCCCGCGCATAGGCCACTGGATTTAATCCGGTTAGCCCATCCAGCGTTAATCCTCGAACATGCCAAATATCATCTTGTGTTAGCGTTTCAGTAGTGCCATTTTTAAACTTAACTTGGTAACTAGGCTCATAATCAGTATCGAGCGTTGGAGTAACCGCCCCCGGATCAATGGGTAATAGCTCGACCACTTCACCCATCACTTTGACTTTATAAGCGTAAAAATTGCCACGTAAGCATAAGCACACCATAAGCAATTCCCAAAACTCTTGGGCTGTCATGTAGTCATTAGGCGCTATAGTTAGCAGTGAATAAAGTTTGTGCTTTGTCGCAGGCTTACGGATTCGGTCTGTTTGTTCAAATAGTTTACAAGGAAGCATCCCCATTGATTCAGATAGCACACGAACGCACGCGAAAACAGTGGTTAATTGCATCGCCTGACTACTTGAAACGGCCCGACCTGTATAGGTGTCGTGGCCATAGCCAACAACAGCGGCGAGCTTGTCCGGTGTATCTATGATTTCTACCGATGATTTACGGCTAAACCAAGAAAATAAGCCCATTTATAAAGTCCTGATTCCGTGTGTTTCAAGGTGGTCTGAAATGTCATCTTCATGCGGCGTGTTCTGATCAAGCATCGCTCGACCTATCGCCATGATTAAAGCAACGGCTCCATCAATCTTGTTGTCATTGCCTTCTTTAACAGGTCTTACTATGTCGTCATTGCCACGAACATGAGCGCCTACGGTGTTAGAAATACACCAGGTCATGATGGGGTTGCCGTCATGATGGAAGCGCCCGGTTTTAATCGCGGCTTCAAGCTCTTTCATTGGGTCTGACATGTTTGTGAAGTTCTGCGTGATCGTGACCGGCTCTAGTCCTTCATCAAGCAAATGATGAGATAAGCTAGTTGCACCAGCGGGGTCGATACCGATTGCTCGGATAGGTGCGAGCTCGCGCATTCCAAGGCATTCATGAAGTATTTCGCGGTAATCAATCTCTGCGCCATCCGTCAATATCAACAGATTTTCGTTAAACCAACCCTGAAAACGGTCGGCCATACGCTGGTTATCAGTATCAAAGGCAGTGTCATAAGGAACAAAGAAGCGAGGCGCTATACAGTAGTAGTGAAGCTTTCCATCAATATCGCGTACAAACACACGCGGGACCGAGTTCATATCTAGCTTGCGGGCTAAATCGGCGCCTAAATAACTGTCTTCACCTTTGAATTGTTCAGCAGTGAGTGTTTTATCTTCGCACTTCGCCCACTCTTCCATGTTGAAGAAAGCGCTTTTACTGGATACCCATATGTTTAAATGCTTTGTTTTGAACGCGTTTGCCATACGCGGGTTTTTGATCGCTTTCTCTTGACGGGCTAGAAGGTACTCTGCAAAAACTGAGATACCCATATTGGGGTTAGCTTTGCGCAAAGCAGCTTCAGAAGTCCAATCATCCTCTTTGTCTACGGTATAGATAACACCAAACAGCTCATCGTCTAACGTTATGCCTTCTAGCATTTCAATCACACGGCGACGATGCTCATAGCAAGGTCCAGCGATATCAGTGCCCGCTGTCGTTATCGCCCATATTAAAGGCTGTTCCCGCGCACCCATGCCGGTAATCATTGTTTCGTATAGCTTGTCGTCAGTATGTTCGTGATACTCATCAACTATGGCGAAGTGTGGCGAACTACCGTCGCCAGGATCACCAATCAGAGGTTCAAAACGCGAATCATCAGAAGCAATGTTCATATTTTTAGCATTAACCTCAATGCTAAAACGCTCTACCAGATCGGGCGTTCTGGTACACATTAACCGCGCGGGGCGAAACACCTCCCAAGCTTGCTTTTCTGTTGTGGCACCCGAGTAAACTTCGGCCCCAGCCTCTCCATCTGCAGCGAACATATAGATACCAGAACCTGCCCCAACTACTGACTTCCCGTTCTTTCGTGGTATCTCTGAATAAGCCTCTCTAAACCGTCTAAATCCTGATTTCTTTATCTTCCAGCCGAACACACAAGCGAATTGAAATAACTGCCAAGGCTCAAGCTTTATACTTAACCTAGACCGTGCCCACTTTCCTTTTGTGTGCGGTAGTTTTTGAACAAATCGACAAGCTCTCTCGCCTGCGGCCTTATCAAATTTGTATTTATAAGAGCGCTTTTCTGACTCTTTTAAATCGTCAAGGTGTCTTTTGCATGCTAATTGAATGTATCGACAAACTAGGATGCGACCGGCTACAACATCGCGCGCGTATTTATTGGCCGCATTGACGTTTGGATAGCTGGCCATTAATTAAAATTCCTCGAATGCATTCCCTTTCTTATTGCCACCAGTGGAGCCCATCAAGCGACCGCGCGCTGCGGGAGACAATCCAAGAGATGACCCGATTGAGTCAATTTGTCGAATCGCTTCATTTTTTGCGGTTAGCGCTGGGTTTTTTATCGGACCACCTGTGGCGCCCGTTACAACAATTCCATCTTTTAAGGCAAGAGCATCTGCATCCCGAAAGGTCTGGTATGCAGAGCAAAAGATTTCAAGGTTATGCAGATCGGTAGCGGCTAATATTTTCTGACTACATAAATGAGGACATAACCTTTCCCACATCTCGCGAGCAAGTTCGCGGCCTTCTTCCTGCATCCACCAGGGCGGATCAATATTTACGACGAGATCAAAAACAACTGCGTCCGGGTTCGCATTCCTACTACCAGATAATAATTTTTGCTCGTTCGGCTTTTTCTTCGCGCCCGATTTTCCAGCGACGCCAGCCATTTGAATTCCCCAGTTTTAAATTTATATTCTAGACACGTAAAAAATTGACTAAGGGGGACGGTGTCCGTGTGCGTAGGTTGTAGAGATTTACCCCGCCCCTCCCCTTGTGGGTGTGCGTGATACTCCACGCTTTGATTCCTTAGCGGTTTTCTCGTTGTGGCAAGGCTCACACAACCATTGAAGGTTGCTCATGTCTGAGCTGCCGCCTTCGGCCTCTGGCACGATGTGATCACAGATAGAACCTGTCGAAACAATTCCCTTCAACCGACACAAGACACACAACCCATCAGCATTAGCTTTAACTATGTCGCGCTTACGTCGCCAAGGCCTGCCGCCTCTTCCTTTGCCTGAGTTGGACCATGCCTTGCGCTCTGCCTTGTGCGCGTGTTCATCACAGTAGCCATGCTTATGCTGTGTGGTGTGGCGGCATCCTTGCAGCCTGCATGCTTTCGGCGTCCGTGGCGGCATGCTTTCACTCCTTAACTTTGCAGTCTTTAATTCGTCCGCTATTAATCTCCCGAGCACATAGAAGACGAGCATTACAAAGATCACTCGCTTCATGCTGGTCTAATCCCCACTCAAGTAATAACTGCTTACTGAATCCCATTGCTAATGGTTGGTGGCAGTCGGCTAGGTATCGATCAGGGATCACTACACGCCGAGGGGTGAGCCAATCCGTTAGAGCACAGGATGATACTGATAGACTCATCAGTAAGATCATTAGTGTTTGTATTGGTCGCATGCCGTACCGCCGCTTTGATCTGTTCTGCATTACGTTTAAGTGCTGCCTCAACCTGCACTAAGCCATGATCAGCAGTATTAACAACCGCTTGGTTGTCTTTGATATCCTTAAGTTCTTTCTCGATAACGGCCTTGGCTTGCAGCTCTGAATAGATGAACCAAGCACCACCACCCATCATCAGCACTAACACAACAGTCACTACCTTTGATGCTAGAAACCTACTTATCATTACTAACATAGAGCTCACCAACATTAGCGCCGTTATACATGGCAAGAATCAATGCTTGAGCTGCCACCCATGTTCCACCGTCTAACTTCCCAGCAAACAATGCGATATGAGAAACCAAATCAGCAGTGGCAGCCAGCCAGAACTTACGGCTACGATAGCGATTATCAGCAGTCATAACTCTGTCCGGTGCTGTTCTTTATCAATCACATATTCAGCGTGCGTATAACCCTCGTCTTTAAAGTACTGACGAGTATCAGCAATCATTCGCGTGAGGTGTCCGTTACCTGGCTTTTGAGAGAGAGCAATGCACACATACATAGTGCGACTACCATCATCAGCAGCCGGTCTATCTTCAACGGTGACGGTGGCAGTGAAAGTGGACTCATCAACAAAGTCATACCTCAACACATACCGGAAGCAGTGAGGGCAAGAATAGCGCTTCTCAACAGTCGTTCTTCCGAACAATAGATAATCGGCTTTATACGCTGCCATGACTCACCCCGTCTTAATTTCCTATGCACTGCTTATATTCAGAATTCCGCCGCTTGATTAACCCTTTAAGCTTTCGCCCCTTGAAGTACGACCATCGCTTGATTTGCTCACATGCTGCCGAGTATTCACCCGCATTCAGCTTACGAACTAGAGTTGATCTACAGAACGCACTACTACCAATGTTATAAGCGAGGGATATATAAGCGTCGTATTCATACTGATGGAGCGGAACCTTTACACAAGAGCGCAATGCGCCCTCGAATCTGGTTACATCATGAAGAGCTCTAGCAAGTGCCCGCTCTGGCGTTATGGTGTCGCCAGCTTTCACACCTTCGGTTGTGCCAAATCCTATCGTGGGCACATCGCCAACAACGGGTATATACGCTTTCTCTCGGTATCCTTCGTAGCCCGTAATGCTGACAAACCCCAAAGCGCTTATCGTTAAAGCCGACACAGCAAATCTATTCTGGTTCATGATATTCGCTCGGCAAGTTGCCATGTGTTTTAAGCGTATTCACCCTGATTGCGTGTAATTCCTTCTCACGCTTATCGCGGCGCGCCAGCGCATACGAATTCACTATCAAGCCAAGCACAACGCCCATCATGCCAAACACAACACCCATATCAGCAAATGACATTACATCAACACCACTATCGGCGGCTTTTTGAATTACATCAACGCCATTCTCTGCTATGCCTTTAGCAACATCAGCCGAGTCATTTGCTGATTTCTGCGATGCGCCGCCAGCAACTGCAACCAACCCCGAGCCTTTCGTGAAGTAACTACTCCCTGTAATAACGATCTGCTCGGTAGAATGCTGGTTCATATCCCTATCCATAATTATCAACGCGCACAAAAAAGCCCCGCATAAGCGAGGCTCTAAAATCAGTGTACAAACAATATAAGGGAGTGCTTTCGCAACCGTCCCACAATACAAAATACGGTACTCTTTCTGCCTTGATTAATCAAGGCACTATATCAATTAATCAAAATAAAGTTTCACGCGGCCTCAATATTCCGCAAATCAACCAAGTCTCTAACGTATTGAGCACCCTTATATACGTTGTCCTGGTACGCCGCACGACTTAAGCCAACCATAGCGGCTATCTCTGCTTGTGAGTGAAAATCAGATCCAGTCTCTATATTTGGACGCTTAGAGTAATACACATCAGCTACTAGGCAATCATGGCGCTTGCTGTTCTGCTTTTGGAGTAGCTCCATTGCTTTAGTGCACCATTGGCTATACGGGCTCACAATTCGATCAAACATCATCGAGACTTGATTAATCATCTGATCGTCATGCTCACCAATGCCGCCAGTACAGCGCGGCAAGTCGCCTTTATAAGCAATTAGCTGATCAATTTGGTGTGAACGTCTCCATCCAGCATCCTTATTAAGATCATCCACCAGCACTACAGATAAATATCGATCAACTACATTTGTTACTTTGCTGTCCATCAATCGCCCCTGTATGTACCGCCATGCCTTTTTGAAGCGCCCGCATGAGGGTTAAACTCTGGCGCGGGCTTCTGGTTTGCTTCTAACGCTTTAATCTTTATCTGTAGCTGTTTTATCTGCTCCGTTAGCGCGTAGACCATTAAAACAGGATCAACCGCCTCTACTGTGTTTTTATCCAGTAGACCAGAACCATTACATTTATAACAAGGGTTTTTGCTGCCAAACAAACCGCTAATAACGCCCCCATGACATGCAGGGTTATCACAACGGATTAGATCAGGGATAACAACGGCTAAAGGTTTTGATTTTTCTTTCATCTGCCAAGCTTCCTTGGAGGCTCTCCATACAGAGCCAGCAACCCAGCATCGCGCTTATCTTCATTAGTGCGACCAACCCAGCCCGTTAATTGGTTAAAGAATTCTGAATCCTTTTTAGCCCGCTTTAAGTGACCTTTTAGGGGCTTAACCAAGATGTAATCAGCATCACTATCACGTAGGTAATTAGCCAATAAGCGCCCAATAGCTTTAACCTGACCAACGTTCTGAGCAATCTTCCTCATGCCGGCTTGCGTTGTTCCAGGACGGTAGTACGTGGCTTTGTCGTGCTCTACATCTTCAACAACAAATCTAGCCACTCTAATATGCTCGTTAATGAAAGTTATCAACTCAAAGAATGACATAGCATCGAGCGCAACTATCTTGTTATCCAAGACAGTTGCTACACCGCTTTTTTCTAAATCAGGATCAATACCAATAATGAATTCTTTCAATGCTGTATCTCCCGAATAATTGCCGGACCGCCGTATTGGTGTTGATGCTTAATCCTATGGACGCACTCGGGGCAGAAATGCCCATGCTCGGTATAGTGAGTTGCTAACCTCGTCGAGTGTCCTGGTGCTTTGCATCGCTGGCGACCATCTGAAACAGGGAGTATTTCAACCTCCATTGACGCTTTTAATGCTTGAAAAGCGCAAGCCACCGCTTTGATCGATTTATTAAAATCTGCTGCGCTCGCTGTAATGTTAAAACCCTTCAGCTCTCTCTTGCTCATACCTCCACCCCTTCACTAATTGCTTGCGCTAAGGTACGGGCGACATATTCCCATTGGTCGGGCCATAGCTCAGGATTTCGGTGCATTTCAGCATGGCAATTTCGACACATAGGCATAACGAAGTTGTCGGGAGCTGTCATTGATCCCCCACTAAGGTGGCCGACACCTTTTATATGGTGAGGATCGTCCGCATTACCGAAACACATGCAGCAAGGAAGAGACTTAACCCACTTTAGATACTTAGGGCTTCTGAATGCCTTCTGTTTAGCTGCCATTGTTTGCCTCAGCCGCTATGCGCTCTAAAACTTCCTTAATCTGCTGGTGGTCTTTATGGTCACCAGAACGGCACCCATCAACAACTTGACGGCCTATATGGACAACGAGCGGGCCATCTTTTAGCCCTAGCTCCATCTGGCGCCTGACCTTATTCAGAACAGCAGGAATATCGCGCTGCGTTGTCAGTACGTATTCAACGACCTTTTCAGGATCTTTCATCAAACACAGCTCCGTTCTGATTTTTCTCGCGCTGCCGCTCGCTTTAACTTTTGTAGTGACATGGTTGATTTAACCCACTCATAACCGTCATGACGGAAAACGCCGCGTTCTGTGGTTTTGTAATAGAGTGAACTAACACGCTGCTGCGCATCGCGTGGGCGGGACTGACAACTTTAGGCGGTGCAGTAATAACCGGCGTAATTACGGGCTTTTTCATCTTGTAGTTGTTGTTTCCTGTCATGTGTTTACCACGGCATATGTTGTTGCAGAATTTTCTTACTTTGAAATTTCCAGAGGGCTCATCGCTCCGCCTGACCAAAGGTTTGTCGCATTGCTCACACGACTTTTCACTCTCATTCTTGCTCTTTAGTAGACCTGTGCATTTTCGGTCACAGGTTTTACGGGCTTTAAACATAGCTAGCGCTTCTAGCCTGCCGCCGTTGTACGTTTTACGGGCCAGCGGGGTTCCGCAGCATCCACAAAATCGAGTGATTGAGTTAGGAGTAGTGCTATTCATAATGTTTGCTCCATCATCTTTTTGATTGCATAGTTCGCTATTACTATTGCGTGCATCATCTCGATGATTTCCTTGCGACTCATTGGCGCAGAAGGCAGCAAAACAACGGCTTCTAGTCCAGGCTTATAGGCGGTCATGATTTCAAAGCCTCTTCTTTCTCCGCTTTGGCGGCGAGCTCGCCCATGATTTGGATGCTTTGATTAATCAGCGCTAATTTGTGGGCTGGGCCTTTAACTGGCATAGCAACAAAATCTACACCCAGATCAGCAGTTGTAAGAGTCTCTTTCTTAGGACGATCAGGATTGCTTATGCTGAATCGGACACGCTCTTGAGTACTCACCAGTCTGTATCCCCTAAGTTCATGACCGCCGCCGACACTTCAGCCCGCTTGTTTTTAGGGCTTAGCACCTGTTCTGAGCGCTTATCCTGCAAATACTTGAGCTGCTTAATAAATCGCTGCTCCCACTGGGCCTGAGTAAACTCTTTGCCCGAGGCCAGCCAATGAGAAACAAACTCTCTCAACGCATCTTCACGATCCATATCATCAAACTTGGAAAGATTGACGCGATTTAAGCGGCATTGCTCAGTCAGGTTTTTGATGTCTGGTTGCCAGTCGGCATGCAATGGGAAAAAGCGTTGTTGATCAGTGAGCGAGGTGTTAAATAAATCTGGTGGTGCGATTTGTGGAATAGATCCTAAAACAGGGGCCATCTCGCCTGCTGTGATGTGTGTTGTTTTCTCTGTTGTATTCTCTGTTAACATACCGTCATTTTGATGTGATCTGATACCGTCATTTTGACATTCAGAATCCGTCAAACTGCCACTCCCCATACCGTCAATTTGAGGTAATGGGCCACCACTGGAGCGGGTTGTTTCTGGTGTATCCATACCATCATTTTGACGGTATGGGTTGCTGTTGGCCTCTAGCTCTATTTTGGCTAAATTTTCATAATTAGGGGTGTAGTAAATGGTTTGATCAAAACTTGTACGATTGAAATGCTTTGCCAGCTTTTCAGCCTTTATTAAACCCTGTGCTTTTAATGACTTAATAGCCCTCTCAAGCGTGCTTTTCGACCAAAACCTAAAGGTGCTTTGCCACTCTTCCATTGTGCGATAAAACCACTTATGACCCTTATGTTCCTTATCAGATACGTTAGCCCAAAAATGTACCTGCTGAAGTACCATAGCTTCGTTTAAGCCAATAGCAGCAGCCAAAGAAGGCAACACAATCAAAGGGTGTTCATTGACTAGCAAGCGACTCATACGCTGGAACCTGTATTGCTTTTAATCGGTGTCTGTTTCATAATTACCTCGACTTTTGAGTTACTAGCCCCGGCGTCCTCCACAGATATCGGGGCTTTTTATTGCCTGCTTATAAATCGTGACATGTCACGTTTGGTTTAACTTGTATCTTCTTAGGCGACGTTCCAACCCAGTAAGACTGAGAAGCGCCGCACTTTGGGCATCTTGTTCTCATAATGCTCATGTGATGATCAAACCCAACAAACTCATCATCATGAATGCAAAATAACTGCTTGATAAACTGCGCTGCTTTTAAAGTGTGCTGCTTAATTCGATCAATCATCCCGATACCTCGTTAGCTGTTATGAACAACTTTTTAAAAACCACTCATTGAATGATCTTTAAAAAAAGCCGGTAAGAACCGGCAAACGCCAAGGGTCACGCTGTACTGTATAAATTCACATGAAACACGTTGTATAAAAAAACGATTGAAAATATGGATAATGGGTTATGTGGCTTGGGGTAGTGGTTTAGGAAATGCTTTTGGGTTGATCTGATTAGGATCAGTGCTGAAAGAGCCCATTTCGCAGAGCGTGTACAGGTTGTCACTCGGAACGCGTCCAACCTGCCACCATTTGCGGACTGAGCGAGCACCGACATTAAAGCGAGCTGCAACAGCATCAACGCCGCCAGCATCGGTAATAGCTTTCTTAATCAATGTCTGTATTGCTTTGCTGTTATTCATAACTACCCCTGATTATTCAGAAAATATATTAGAACCAATAGTTCCAATTGTAAAGAACTGATACTTCCATTAATTTGCTAGAAAATAGAACCTCAAGTTCTAACCGGTGTCTGATGACAATGAACTCAAGCTTAGAAAAAGCCGCATTCGGCAAAAGAATGAGCGCCCTACTTATTGAAAATGGTTTTTCAAAGCCTGGTCGTGGCAAAAATAAAGGCGAGACGATGCCGGATCACAACGCATTCGCGGTTGCGTATGTAAAAAAGGCAAACGAGTCCCTTAATTACAAGTCAGTTGAAAAGTGGTGTAAGGGAGAGTCTTTTTGTGAAACAAAGAGGTTTCCTGTGATTTGCGAACTTCTAGATGTTAATCAAGAATGGTTGGCAACAGGCAGAGGTGAGGCTAGATACTCTGATGACTCAGAAGGCGGGGCTCATGAAGATCCACAGCTCTACAGCCCTTATTCTAAATTTATAAAAATCCCTATCATTGAGGCATCTTTGGCTGCGGGTGCTGGATCATACGCAACAGAAGATGTAATAAGTGAATATATGGAAATAGGTCGCGATAGACTGGAAAAGTACCAAATCAACGAGAACACAGCAACAATCGCTCCGATTCGAGGAGAGTCGATGGAGCCAACGTTAATTTCAGGCGACTTATTACTAGTCAATACGTCGGTTCGCAAGCCTATAAGTGGTAAAATATTTGCGTTCGATTTTGATGGTGATCTTAGAATAAAGCGCTTTAATAAGCGCTTAGATGGATCGTGGCTTATCAGTAGTGATAATGAAGATAAAAACCTATATCGTGACGAAGTTGTTTCGGCACACAACATCAACCAACTTAGAATTATTGGGCAGGCTGCTTTTGTGGTTGAGAGAAGCTTGCTATAAACGAGAGAGAGAAATGAAAAAAGGGATTTTAATATTTGCGGCCGCTTTTACCTTGCTTTCTGGTTGCACTCCAAACGTAACAAAAGAGCAGCTTGAAAACGCATCCTACGGACATCCGCCTACTGCCTACAAAGCAACCATTAATGACTATCTAGATGGCTCATTAAAAGACCCTGAATCAAAGCGGGTAAAATACGCGGGCGAGCCTAAAAAAGGCCACTGGTACTATTCTGGCGATAAATTCGGCTACTTCGTATGCGCAACTGTAAATGCGAAAAACAGCTACGGCGGTTATGCAGGAAAAAGCGCTTATTTCTTTGGCTTTCAAGACAACCAAATGCAGGCAGTATTCAGCGATGATGAGTATTTGAGCACACAATATATCAATTGTATGTGTGCGCAAAAACCAATTAATTCGATTACCCTGAGTTGCAAATAGGCGCTTCAGCTAGATAGCAGTTCAGCCCAGTTCTTTTCACTAATAATTTTTATAGGGTGGCCAGCTTCTCGCATGGCCACTGCTTTTTCTATCTTTCGGCCCGATGATGTGCTTGCCCAATCCCTGCTGCCAAGATCGCCAATGATCAAATAATTGGTCTTTTTAGTTGGACTTTTCGCGCACGATCCACCACCAGAAATAACCATTGCCTCGCACTCTGTTCTAGTCCCTGATGCAAACTTCCCCGTCAAAACAAAGGCCGCGCCTTCAGTCTTAATCTCATCTATTTCTATGACTGGCAAGCTGGTACTTATTGAGTCCGTCAGCACCTCTCCGGTACTTGTATCGATACATTCTTGCTTTTGCTTATCCCCTACAGCATCACGCAACAGCTTTAGTAAAGCCGCGGCGTTTTCTTGATTAAGCCCACCGTTAGAAAGGGTTTCTGTAAGCTGCTTATAAATAACATTCGCCGGCCAATGCTGAGTAAGCTCAGGGTTGGTGTTCAGCCATAGTAAAAGATTTTCGGCTTCAGCTTGATTTACTTCACCATCAAAGATAATCCCGCGACATATGCCGTACAGCTCATTTTTTTCGCGAGTCATGCGTTTAGCGGCGTGCAACCGAGCGGTTACAGACTGGCCATTAACATCGTTCCCTATCGTCATTAATAAATCCCTTTTCAAAATACTTCGTTATCACTCACAAACTATACTCCGCAAAAATAAAGAACCAAATATTCCATTAAAGCTTTACTAATGGAACTATCGGTTCTATTATTCACTCAACAAACAGAACAATTGGTTCCATATCATGATTGAACGAACAGCAGAAGGATATGCGCGAGCAAAGTGGGAATGCCGACCAATGAAACTGCCCAACGGTCGCAATCTTACACCCACAGAGGCTCGTACTGTTTTATGCCGAATGGGTGGACTTTCTCAGAAAGAGGCAGCTCAAGAGATGCATTGCAGTAAAAGCAACATCGTTCAAATGTGGCAGTCCATCTACTTCAAAACCTCCACCAGCGATGTGGTACTTGCTATCAACTCATTAATGGATCTTGGAGCGCTTCACCGTCTTGGTTTGATTCTGATTATGAGTTTTACCTGGTTAACGCTTCCAGCCCTGCAAATAGACGCTGACGCCGATATTGAACTAAGCCGCCGCACTCGTACCAGTCGACGTACAAGAACCACCAGCAGAACACGAAACACACGCTTAGACGATATTGAAAAGCTGGTGGGTGATGCTGTTTACGACCTCTATAACGGTTCAGATTTTGGAGCCTCTTATGCTGCCTGAATACTTCGCTCTACTTATGTTTGGATTTGGTTTTTTAGCGCTGGTGGTTGTGTGCATCCCGGTTACTGCTGTGATTCATGGCGTTATTCAGTATCACCACGGCGCGCCTTTTGTTGCATCCGTTATGCACTGCTTGAGGAACTTTTAATGATCGGCACACATACAACAGCACGTTTAGTCTGCCTACCTTCAAGCACTCTTATGTGCAATGTGACTTATAGCGTCACTGATCGTATGGGTGGCCAGTATGGGTGCGGCCAAACCGTCGTTGACCTTATCTCAATAAAAACACCTTCAGGCATAAATTTGCTGGATAAAGTCCCAGCTACAGAGCGCCTGATATTAGAAATGGGCCTATACGAAAGAGAAGCCCGCAAAGTATTTGATGAAACTCAACCCAAAAAGGAAGGAACCGAACAATGCTAATTCTTACTCGTCGTGTTGGTGAAACGTTAATGGTAGGTGATGAGGTGACCGTCACTGTGTTGGGCACTAAGGGCAACCAAGTGCGTATTGGTGTTAATGCTCCTAAAGATGTTGCTGTGCACCGTGAAGAGATTTATGAGCGCATTCAGGCTGAGAAAAACACTGAAAGCAAAGCTGGTCCAGATGGCGACAATCTTCGCGTTGAAAGCGGTAGAGGCGAATAACCATGGCCCTAACAGTCAATCAGCGTAAGAAGAAACAGCGTGATGGCGAAAGAGAGCACCTTGAAGCAGTCGGCGCAAAGGCTTTCAACATGGATATGTTCCGTGGCACTAGCGACGCACTAGCCAGAATTAAAGAAGCTGGTGGCTATGAGCAAGATGCTGAAGTCCTAACAGTGCTTATTCACAGCATGGACGCGTGGCTTGATTGTGACAAGTCACGTTTTGATGAATTAGTAAGCCTTGAAAGCTTGCGGAAGATGGGGGTTATTGCAGCATGAAAAAGCACCACCTAAAAACAGACCCGCAAATATTTCAGCAAAACCTTGCGGGGCTTAAGCCCTTTGAGATTCGCCTTAATGACCGTGATTTTGCTGTAGGTGACATATTGGTTCTTCAAGAAACCACCACTACAGGCTTCAGAATTCAAGAAGGTGCACCGCTTGAGTATACCGGTAGCGAGTTAGTAACAGAGATTACATCGATCGTGTCCGGCTACGGTCTTTCTGATGGGTGGGTAGTTATGGGAGTAAAGCCAGCATGAACTACGCCATATTCAACCAGGACGGAAAGCCTATCGGTAATATCAGCTCCCTTCGCATGACCAAAGAAGCAGCTAAGTCTCTTGTGGTTCAGTGGTTCGGTGTAGGTAGTTCAGTGAGGATTGTGAAATGAGCGACGAAAAGATTTTATCGCGCATAAAAAACCTTCTAGCAATGGCGGGCGATCTATCTAGCCCGAACGAGGCAGTAATTGCAGCAAGGCGTGCGCGTAGCTTGATGGATAAGCATCAGATCTCTAAAAAAGATCTGCTAAAGGCTGAAGGTATGGTGTTTGGAGAAACGACTGGGCACAAGCAAACAAAAAACAAGCCTTCCTGGTTAGCGCAGATAGCCGCCAGCATTGCTTACTTGAATGACTGTGAATGCATCACGCAGCGGAGCGGGTTTGTTTCATTTAATTTCAGAGGATTTAAAGCAGACGCTGTTGTGGCTAAGCATATGCACGATTACATAGTAGAAGCGTGCGAGCGATTGCTAGAAAAAACAGAAATAACAGGCCGCTCAGAAAGAAATTTCTACCGCTTAGGTTTTGCCGATGAGATCGCTCGCAGAATACTTGCAATAGTAAAAGACAGAGAAAAAATCATAACTACAGATGGAAAATCTTTAGTCATATGCAAGAAAGAATTAATCAAAGCCCATTTTGAGCCAGTAAAAATCGCAGCAAGGCCGCGCATAAGAACACCCAGCTGGCAAGAGCAGGCTGCTGCAAGCAAAGGGCACGCAGATGCCCAAAAAGTAAGCTTAGATGCGCAGCTTTCTAGTAGAGATCCGCAGTGTGGCATTGATAGCAATCTAGGTGAGATGAGCGCATGAATAATTCAGATGAGGTATTTGGCGCTGTATCGGTTTATGGAAACCGTGGCGCTAACCAGTCTGCAGAACTACCTGTGAAAACAACACAAGATGACTTGCTGCACTATGAGCTGTTAACTCTGGCTACATATGAATCATCCGATATTGAAGATGATTCTATCGAGGTATGCGGAGAAGACGCTAATGGAAATGAAGGATGCTGGACTGTATCAATAACTCAGCTCGCTAGATTGGCATGTGGGCGCATTAATCAACAAGGACTACGCGTCAAAGAGCTAGAGGCTCATCTATTTGCGGTCACCGAATCACTTAAGAACTTTACGCATGCCGCTAAAACTGGTGAAGGCTTAATGCAAGCGGTTATGTCTGCTGAGACTGTTTTAGAGTCTACGCCAAAGCAGAGCCTTGAAAGTGTTACTCGAGCAGGAAGTCTGGACCTAAAGGCGCGGGTGGCCGGGTTTGAAGAATTATGGAAAGAGGTCAGTGCAAATGCTGTAGTCGGCTTGAGTTATGCAGCTATTAGCGGTGCTGATTATGAAGCGATGAGTAAATTCGCTAAAGAAACTCTAGAGCAGGAGCTTAAATCATGAGCCATACACCTAAAGGCTCTATGTGTGCCGCTTGCACTAAGGCTAATGATAATTGCAGCGACCTACCGTTCTCAGATATGCGAGTAATCGAAAAAGTTAAGCCTGGTATTAAAGTTGTGCGCTGTACTCATTTTGAATCTACAGCAGAGCGTTGCGATGACACTCCTGACATGTTCGGGGGTGAGAAGTGAAGCAAACAACTCTTATGGCATTCTCTGATGGATTTGGATGCATGGCTGTAACTGATGTGGAAAAAACAGATCAGGAAATCGTACAGCTATTAAATGACGAAAGCCCTTGGGAAGTTATTGATGGTATCGACAATCTCCCCAAAGGCCATTATCTAGTAACCGTTGAATATTGGTGGGAAGACAATTTTCCAGAAGCCGGTTGCAGCCTGATATCAGAGGTTTCTACCTATGAAAAAGCGAATCATTAAAAGCATGGATCAGCTGTATTTGTTAGAGCAGCCAAAGCGTAAAGCTAAAAAGAAACCAGCGGGAGATAAGAAGTCATGAGTTCAACTTTAATTTATGCGGTTAAGCAGGATGAAGAGCCAATCTCAATAGGCGAATGCCGCAACGCATTTCGTGGCGCCATGTATGTTTGGAACGATATTGCTAAGCGCTATTTCGGCCTTGAGAGCTTCCCGCACTTTGATGAAGACATGCAGCGCCGAGTATGGAACGCTGGAAACGAGAAGCCTTTAACCACTGCTGAGCTAATAGTTCTTGCGTCAACTATGGATAAAGCGATTGTAGATAAAGCTGGAATCGATGGCTTACTCACTGCTTTTAAAGAATATGGCGAAAATAATGAGAACTCCTCTATTTCAGATCAGGCAGACCTGATCAAGAAAAGCTTAGACAGTATTCCAGATGGCTATTCGATTGCCTGGATACAAACCTCTGTATGTGGCGACTACTGGTTCGGCGAATGGGATGAAGAAAAGGAAATATACACATGTGATTTATCTCAGTCTTTCGAGGTCATGCAGCAAGCAAAAGAAGTTGAAGAGTACGGGAAGGAATCATGACCGCGTTTACGGTCCGGTTTTATCACAATGGTAATCTTGAAAGCTATTGGCAAGGCGAGGCATACGATGAGCTAAGGGCGCTAGCTACCGCTTTAGACAAGATAAACGTTGCACTATGGGGTGTTGATTCAGGGATGAAAGTTGAGATTGAGCGCAATTAAAAACGTTATGAGCGATAAGTGAGGTAGGTATGGGCGAGCAAAGCTTTAAAGAATACACCGAGTCCGAAGAGTGCAAATCCATAGTTTTTCAAATTAGCGAACAGCAGAAAGTAGAGCGCCAAGAGAATCAAAAGATTCTAAGCCAAGTAAAAGACATGGTTTCAGCTAAAGACTTTTTAAACATAACTGAAGAGCTTTCAGAAGGTGGCTTTACAGACCAGTTTGAAATTGTTTCTCAGCCTACTGGTGATATTCAAGACTGTGAAGAAGGCTTTGAGCATGGTTATCGGCATGTTAACCAAGTATGCAATGGTGGCTATTCAGGCGACGACTATGCAGGTGATGTTTATATTCCAGTTTCAATAGACCGCTGGTTTAAATTCTCATACAGCATGTAAGCAAGCGATAAGCGAGGTAAGTATGGCAAAAAAACATTTCAAAGTAATCGGTGTTGATTGCAGGAATCAAGGACAAACCGAATTTGAATACTCTCATCAAGCGGCCTGTGGGTATGTGAGAAAAGAAGTAACTACCGATGGCGACCAGGTTGATTGTTTTTATTGCTTACGATCAGAAGGAATGAAGCATTATCACCAGATTAATGCAGCTCTAACTGACTCTCAAGGGTGCTACTGAGCACCAAGTAACAACCCTGTTCGCGGGCTCTGTCCCGCGCAACGAAGCGTTAAGCAAAATACCAGTTATTGAAGTGAGGTAATTATGGCAAAGCTACTAGAAACAGACGCATTTCGTCGCCGTTACTTTGAGAGCAAAGGCCCAACAGATGACGAACTAGAACAAGCGGTCGAGTCTGGAACAATGCGCGGCACTATCGTTTGTGGGAAAGTCTGGATTGCTGATGATGCTCTATACAACAAAGAGCCGTGGCAACCAGAGAAGAAAAGCAGAAACCCGTTATTAAGAGCTGTTAGTTAAGGAAGAGTTATGGCTAAGACATTGTATTTTAATGGCGTTCCACTGGCTGAGAATCTGCTTCAAGATAACAGGAAGCGTGAAGGCCGGTGGCGTTATCGCTGGCCTGATGGTTCTCTTCAGAACTTTGAAGCCAAAACGGTACAAGAAGCCAACAATTTTGCAATGGAAGCCAATCAGCAGCGCGAGAAATTAGCTGATCCGGCCATACCTGAAAACGCTTGTGAGTTTTGGGCAGAAAAATACATTACTCACCGTGAAGCTATCGACCCTAATTTAGTAAATAAAGCCGCATGGAAAACCAGAAACCGTTCAGCAATACGTGAATTTTCAAAAGAGTTCGCCGGGGTTCCAATTTACCACCTATCGTTAAAACATATACGCCCTTGGTGGGACTCGCTAACAGGTAACGCTCAGCGTAATAAGAAATCAGAGCTAAATAGATTCTGCAATCACCTGATAGCTGAAGAAGTAGCAAACAATTTACAGCCGCACCCTTTCAACCTGTTAATGATGCGGCCTGCTGGGGCTAAACTACGCCCACGCATGACGCTTAAAGAATATTGGACAATCTATAACGCTGCGCCTGAAGTCGGCTTGGATTACATTCAAGATGCTATGGCACTCGCTTTACTTACATTTATGCGCCGTGCCGACCTCTGCGCCCTACGCTTTGATGAACACTCGGACGGCGAAAGTCTATGGAAGCTAATTAGTAAATCAACAGCTCAGGGCAAGCCACGCCGCTTAAGGTGGTTATTCAGTCAGTGGCCTGAACTGAGAAGCATTGTTTCACGGTGCAGAGAGAAATCAATGCGCCACCAGCGGTGCCCTTTCCTGCTGTCTCATATGTCAAAGCGTTCTGTTATGGGTGATGTGAAAATCCACCAGCACCAAATACTACCAGACAGACTTTCTGATGATTTCGCTTTAGTGCGGGACCACACCGGTATATACAACAAATTACCTAAAGCTAATCGCCCAGGGTTACATGAAGTTCGCTCTCTTGGTTCGCATCTTTATGAAGACGAAGACGACCAAACAAAGCTTATGAATGCTATGGCCCACAGTGATATTGAAATGACTAAGCATTACCAGTCAGGTCACAAGATAGAAGATATTGAAATAGGAATTGAAGAGTTGAGTTTAAAGAAATTAGGAGGAAGCTTTTAATGAGCGACAAGCTAGAGCCTATTATAACGGGCGATTTTCATTGCGACCCTTCTTGCCCATTTATGGCTGATGGCGGTAGTGAAAATATTGATGGATTATGTAAACGTGACAACAAGCCGCTTGATTGGTATGACTACTATATAGCGCACTGCTTAGAAGGAGATGGTTTTGAGTGAAGCTGATGACAAAAACGAGCACTTAAGCCGTGTCCCGTTCGTGTCCCTGCGGTGTCCCGATAGTGATTACTTACTGTCGAAACCCTGTAATTTGGTAGGACTAGGCGAATTCGAATCGCCGACCTCTACCATGTCAAGGTAGCGCTCTAACCAACTGAGCTATAGTCCTAAAGTGTGGTGCGTATTATAGTGATGCGGGAGGCGGACGCAAGTGCTTCTTTTCACTTTTCATCTTTTTTTTATACGATGTCATTTTCAATAGCATATTTCGCCAAACCTGCAGCGGTTTGTATATTTAATTTCTGTTTTATATTCTGGCGATGCGTTTCAACCGTGCGCACCGAAATATCAAGCTCACGCGCTATATCTTTATTACTGCCACCTTCTGCTAATAGCTTAAGTACTGTTTCTTCTCGCTTTGTCAGGTTCGGGCGCGAGTCGTCTGTCACTGAGTGGCGGCGCCCTGAATCAAAATGTTTTACCAGCGTTTCTGATGCACGTGAGCTAAAATAAGTCCCGCCTTGATGTACCACTTCAATCGCTTTTACGAGCTCTTCAGAGGATACATCTTTCAACACATAACCTGCCGCACCGGATTGAATCAGTTGCAAAATATATTCACGGTTTTCATGCATTGATAGTATCAACACCCGAAAATCCGGAAAGCGTATTTTAAGCTCTTTAGTCGCTTCTAAGCCGTTCATGACCGGCATAGAAACATCCATCAAGACAACATCTGGCGTTAGTGCTTCTGCAAGTTCTAATGCCTCAAGACCATTGTTTGCTTGGCCTACTACTTCTATACCCTCTTGGCTGGATAAACAGGCGTTTATACCGTCCAGTACTAAGGGGTGATCATCTACCAGTAAAACCCGTATCATCCTATTCCCCAAACATCTTTACACTAAAGGTAGCTTTACCCGCAGTTGAGTGCCTTGACCTACCTCAGAGGTTAGTACAAATTCACCACTTAACAATTCTATTCGGTCATGCATGTTGCGTAATCCAATGCCTTCTTTAAGCACGGCGCCTTTGATATCAAAGCCATCTCCATTGTCTTTTAGCGATACCCACACGTACTTTCCTTGCACCCATGTTTTCAGACGCACTTCATCTGCACCAGAATGTTTATCTATATTACACAGTGCTTCCTGAATAACTCTATACAAGGTGATCTCTATATCATCGGGCAAACGTGCTTGCGGAAAATCCAGATCCGTTTCTACCATAATGCCCGTTCGTGATTCATACTCATCGAGTAAGCTTTTAAGTGCAGAGGTCAGCCCCATGTCATCAAGCAGGCTGGGGCGCAGATCATGGGAGATCAAACGCACTTCTTGTATCGCTTGATTGAGCACATCCATCCCTTTTGAAAGGTCTTGAATGGCACTCTCGTCACCCTTTTTAATTTTATTAATACCCAACTCTACACGGAATTTAACCGAGACCATTAGCTGATTAATACCGTCGTGAAGTTCTCTGGCAAAGCGGCGCCGCTGGCTAACTTGGAATTGCACCGATTTATGCGCGAGGTGACGCAAACGAGCATCGGCTAATCGGCTTTCATGCACGTTAATAGCGATACCTATCATCACGATAATAATCGCCGTTGCTGCCGTGATAACCAATACGGTAAAAAAAGTATTACGTATATTTAGTGTCACTTCTTGCCGAGCCCTGGCCACCTCTTTGGCGATGTCATCAACATACAGGCCAGTACCTACCATCCAACCCCACTCTGGCAACAAAACCACATAACTCAGCTTATCTTCATTGCCACCTTTTGAAGGCTTACGCCATACATAACGATGAAAGCCGCCGCCCTTCTTGGCAACGGCAAATAGATCCCGAAATACGTAAGTGTCGTTATCATCTTGAAGGTCAAACAGGTTTTGCCCAACCAGCTCAGGCTGCGCGGGGTGAACTAAGTTAACACCATCGGCATCGTAAACAAAAAAGTAACCATCTTCGCCGTAAGTTAAACTATCAAGAATCCGCTTCACCTCTTCCTGCGCTTCAAAGTCATGCAGCCATGGAGCATTCATAACATGATCAATAGAGGTTAAAGCCAACCCAACGTAGTTTTGCAATTCACTTCGCTTGGAAGCCAGCAGGTTTTGTTCGAATGTTTTGATTTCAAGCTCAGAGAGGGATTGCGACTGCTTAACGCTCATCAAGGTGATGATGCCTGTTACCAATAACAGCGGTAACAAAGCCAATGTAAGTATTTTGAGCTTAAGTGGCATAATGAACGCCTTGTGTTTAAAACTCAGCGTATCCTGCCTGACCTTAGGTTGTTGTTCCACTTTTGTATCCAGGTTTACGTAGTAATCAGGAGGAAACTACGTAGTTACCGCAACATGTACGCCTATAATACGCTGTATTTTAGACTATAGTGTGCTGCTCATCATCCGTTAAGCTGGTGTATTATATTTTGTATTAAAGTTGAATGAAAAATAGCCGATTTACTATGTGTGGTCATCGTTTCAAACGTTTGGCTTCAAATACCAAGCGAATTTTAGCCCACATCTAAGTGCATATAGGTGCATATCATGGCTTCTGATCTAACGCACGGTTACATTCGTCATCCTAATGACATCCCCGCTCAGATCTCACTCTGTTCACAGAACATTCTTTCTTCAAATACAGCCAGTCACTCAGGAAGAATAGGCGTCAGTCTCTCTACAGAGAACTTTTACGCTATCGGTACCGCCCTTGAGATTGAAATTGCCATTAATGATCCCGCTTTCAAAGCTTCTGGGTATGTCGCATGGTGTATCCCTGAAAGAGATGGAAACTTTCGTACCGGGTTAGTGTTTGATGATCCGGCAACCGCTTATGCCGTAAGAATGATTGAGCAGATTTGTCATATCGAGCAGTACCGACAAGAGATAAAGCACGATGAAGGCAGAACATTAAGTAGCGAAGATGCGGCTCACGAATGGATTATAAGATTTGCTAAAGACTTTCCCGAGCTAAACTCAGCAGTCCATTCGTAAGCACTACTTGTCGTTCTTTAATAAAAATTAAATAGCGGCGTGTTTTAACTGTTCTAGCTGGTCTCTGTAATGGCCGGCCAGTTCAAATTCAAGATTTTTAGATGCTTCATACATCTTATCTTCCAGCTGATTCATCGCTTTAACCAACTGCTTGGATGTCATAGTACTTGGATCAAACTCAATATCACCGGCTTTATCTGCTACTTTCTTCGCCGTACGTGCAGCCTTTCGTCCAGGAATTGTAGAAGCACCTTCCATGATGTCCGCAACTGATTTAGTAATCCCTTTTGGTGTAATTCCATGTCGCTCATTATGTGCGACTTGCTTCTCGCGGCGCCTGTCAGTCTCTGCAATCGCACGCTCCATTGAACCTGTAACTCGGTCTGCATAAAGAATTGCACGCCCATTAATGTTACGAGCAGCACGTCCGATTGTCTGAATCAAAGCAGTATCTGAACGTAAGAAACCTTCTTTATCAGCATCTAGAATCGTCACCAGCCCGACCTCAGGCATATCAATACCTTCTCTTAATAGGTTAATACCTACCAGCACATCGAACTCACCAATACGTAAGTCACGGATAATTTCTACACGTTCAACCGTATCAATATCAGAATGCACATATCGCACCCTGACACCGTGCTCAGCTAAATACTCCGTTAAGTCTTCTGCCATGCGCTTGGTTAATACGGTCACAATAACTCTGCAGTTATCGACAACAACCTTATTAATTTCTTCTAACAGGTCATCCACCTGAGTAGAAGCAGGACGTATCTCAACAATAGGGTCTATCAGGCCTGTTGGACGTACAACCTGCTCTACAATTTGTCCGGCATTTGCCGCTTCATATCTACTTGGCGTAGCTGAAACAAAGATCATTTGAGGTGCGAGGCTTTCCCACTCTTCAAAACGTAGAGGGCGGTTATCCAACGCAGACGGCAAACGGAACCCATACTCAACCAGTGTTTCTTTACGTGAGCGGTCACCTTTATACATTGCCCCTAGCTGCGGAATAGTGACATGTGATTCATCAATCACCACCAGCGCATTATCAGGAAGATAATCAAAAAGAGTAGGTGGCGCTCCGCCTGGCTCGCGTCCCGACAAGTACCGTGAATAGTTTTCAATACCTGAACAGTAACCAAGCTCCATGATCATTTCCATGTCGTACATGGTGCGCTGCTCTAAGCGCTGTAGCTCAACTAGCTTCTCTATCTCTTTTAAAAACGTAAGGCGTTCATGTAGCTCAACTTTTATTTTCTCGACCGCTTCTACCAATATTTCACGTGGTGTGACGTAATGCGATTTAGGATAAACAGTGGCGCGCGGAACCTTACGCAGTACTTCTCCTGTTAAAGGGTCGAAGTAACTTAAGTTTTCAATTTCATCATCAAACAGCTCAATGCGTAGTGCGTCTCTTTCCGATTCGGCAGGAAAAACGTCAATAACATCACCACGTACGCGATATGTACCACGGTGTAATTCCACATCATTGCGCTTGTATTGCAGCTCGGCTAAGCGACGCAAAATTTTACGCTGGTCAGCCACATCACCACGATCTAGATGTAACATCATCGATAAATATGATTCAGGATCACCCAGACCATAAATAGAAGATACCGTTGCTACGATAATAACGTCGCTACGCTCCAGCAACGCTTTGGTAGCTGACAAACGCATCTGCTCAATATGCTCGTTAATCGATGCATCTTTATCTATAAAGGTATCTGAAGAAGGAACATAAGCTTCTGGCTGATAATAGTCGTAGTAAGATACGAAATACTCAACGGCATTATCAGGAAAGAACTCTTTAAACTCACCGTATAACTGTGCCGCCAATGTTTTATTATGTGCTAAAACAATAGTAGGTCGCTGTACTTCTGAGATTACATTGGCAATGGTAAATGTCTTACCTGAACCGGTCACACCTAACAGGGTTTGTGCAGCCAAGCCGTCGTTGATCCCTTGAACCAGCCCTTTAATAGCTTCTGGCTGATCGCCAGCAGGCGAAAAAGGTGAATTAACTTTGAAACGTTCTTTCATAATACCCTGCTATCTGTTGATCGCGTGCGCCAAAGAATCGAACGCGCTAGTATACCCACTCAAATCCTTAACGTCTTGGTTATTGAAGCTGTAACCTATACCCCTTCTAAAAAACGCTCGTGAGTCATTCTTTTTTATAAATTCAAACTTGAAGATTTTTACGACTAAATATTAGGTTTTTTGATGTTTTGCTTATGCCTAATCCTGTATAATTTTTCAGCTTTATTTAGCGACTTTCCTTAATTTTTTCATAGAGGACTATGAATTGGACGTCCAACTTTCAGATCGTGTTAACAGCATTAAACCTTCTCCTACATTAGCTGTAACCAACCGTGCAGCAGAACTGCGCGCCGCAGGCAAAGATATTATTGGCCTAGGCGCTGGCGAGCCGGATTTCGACACTCCCGAGCATATTAAAGATGCTGCTATTGAAGCCCTTCATAATGGCTTCACTAAGTACACAGCTGTTGATGGTACACCGAGTCTGAAAAATGCAATTATTAACAAGTTTAAGAATGATAATGGCTTAAACTACGAAGCTAATCAGATTTTGGTTTCTTGCGGTGGAAAGCAGAGCTTCTTCAACCTGTCTCTGGCGCTACTCAATGACGGTGATGAAGTTATTATCCCTGCACCATACTGGGTCTCGTACCCTGATATGGTACTGGTTGCTAACGGCAAGCCAGTGGTTATTACTACAACCCAAGCTCAGCGCTTCAAAATCACTGCGGCTCAGCTGGAAGAAGCGATTACTCATCGCACCCGTCTAGTGGTATTAAACAGCCCATCCAACCCAACAGGGGTTGCGTATACGCTACAAGAGCTAAAAGAACTTGGCGAAGTACTTAAACGATTCCCTAATATACTCGTCGTTACTGACGACATGTACGAGCATATTCGTTTTAACGACTTACCATTTTGCAACATTCTAAACGCTTGCCCTGAGCTATATGATCGCACCATCGTGCTTAACGGTGTTTCAAAAGCTTATTCGATGACTGGCTGGCGTATTGGTTATGCAGCAGGCCCGGCTAAACTGATTGGCGCCATGAAAAAAGTGCAATCACAAAGCACCTCAAACCCGACATCTATCTCCCAAGTAGCTTCGCAAGCAGCTCTTGAAGGCGGTAATGCCTGTGTTGATAAAATGGTGGTCGCTTTTAAAGAGCGTCATGAATATGTTGTGTCTGCATTAAACGAGATCAAAGGTGTTGAGTGCATCCCTGCCGATGGTACTTTCTACGCTTTCCCAAGTTTTCAGCAAGTAATTGATAACGACGAGCGCTTTAATAATGATATCGAGCTTGCCGAATTCTTGCTGAACGACGCGGGTGTTGCTCTGGTGCCGGGTTCTGCTTTTGGTGCCCCTGGTAACATGCGTCTTTCTTTTGCTACCAGCATGAGCATTTTAGAAGATGCTATTGGCCGTATAAAAGCAGCGCTCAAAGCCTAATATGCTTTCTTAATAGTTAACCACCTTCAACGCCGGATTTATCCGGCGTTTTTAATTCCGCAATCATCAACAGTCTATTGCTAAAAAAACAACAATTTTCACCTTCCCTCTACTTGAGTCTCATTCTTATCCGCGTACAATACAATTCAAATTTAGAACGACCGGTCTAGTTAAATATGATTCAAGGTAGACGCCCAGAGCATAGTCGCCAACAAGTCTTAGAAAAAGGTATGGAACTCTTTAACCAACAGGGTTATCACGGAACTGGCTTAACCGCCATTCTAAAAGCCTGCCAGGTATCTAAAGGCTCCTTCTATAACTTTTTTGGCAGTAAAGAAGAGTTTGCTGTTGAGATTATCGATCATTATCACTCAATAGAGTGTGAGCGCTGGGAAGTGGAGCTATCTAAGCTGGATTGCCCGCAGTTTGAAAAAATGCGCGTAATGCTCGAAAGAGAAATTCAGGAATTTGAATCTGAAAAAGAACATTTTGGTTGTCTAATTGCCAATCTATCTGGCGAGTTGGGCAATGCCTCACATGCATTTAAAGAAGCGATTCGTCGCTCAACATCTGATGTATTACAAGCCATAGAAAAGGATTTTCAACAATGCCAAACAGATGGGGACCTCCGCGCTGACCTTAGCGCGCAACAGCTAGCACACCTTTTTTGGGATAGCTGGCAAGGCGCACTACTGCGCATGAAAGTAGAAAGCTCAACAGCGCCAC
Organism: Neptunomonas japonica DSM 18939; assembly: GCF_000422765.1. Classification (GTDB taxonomy): domain Bacteria; phylum Pseudomonadota; class Gammaproteobacteria; order Pseudomonadales; family Balneatricaceae; genus Neptunomonas; species Neptunomonas japonica. Next base: position 36,468 of record NZ_KE383917.1, read on the forward strand.
TACGAGAATTGCTCGACCTTTATTGGAATCACATTCTACCGCCACAAAATGGAACAAAAACATATGTTTAATCATAAAAAAAAGTGGTTGATCACCACGCTACTACTGATTTCTACAGCACCTATGTTAGCCACGGCGGCAGAAAAACCAGGTGGTTTACCAGCAGAGGTTGTCAAAATCCAACCCGAAACACTTCGTCATGAGCTAAACGCAGTCGGTACGCTAGAAGCATGGGAAAGTGTCGTCATTCGTCCAGAACAAAACGGTCTCATTACAAAAATTCTGTTTAAAGAAAGCCATGCGGTAAAGCAAGGCGACACCTTATTCGAGCTTAATGCCGACTCTTATCGTGCAGAGGTATCTCAAGCGAAAGCACGCGTTAGCCTCAGCCTTAATGAGTTTAAACGGGCTGAAAAGCTGCTCAAAAAACGTGTTGGATCTGTCAATGATAGAGATACAACACTGGCACAATTACGTGTTGATGAGGCACAACTGGAAGTGGCCAGAACACTCTTAAAGAAAATGACTATCAAAACACCTTTTAATGGAGTCATCGGATTAAGAAATGTAAGCCCCGGTGATTATGTAACCTCAGGTCAAGATCTGGTTCAACTGACAGACATTAGCAAAATGAAAGTTGAATTCAGCCTGCCTGAAACAACACTTAGCCAAATCAAAACCGGCCAAACCGTTTCATTGAATGTAGCGGCCTACCCGCAGGCAAAATTCAGTGGTGAGATATATGCTATTTCTCCCGTTGCTGATGTCCGCAGTCATAACATTAAGATTAAAGCCATTGTAAACAATGAATCTGGTCAATTACGTCCGGGACTATTCAGTAAAATTAGCGTTTTATTAAGCGCTGATAACAACGCCCTGCTCGTCCCCGAAGAAGCCATCATCCCAAACAACGGTGCTTTTCTTGTTATGCGTATGGATAAAAATAACAGCGTTGCCATGGTTCCTGTCACGCTAGGCTTACGCCAAGGCGACCAGGTACAAATACTGAATGGCTTGAATGCAGACGATGTCATTGTCACTGCAGGACACTTAAAACTACGCCCGGGTATGCCAATCACTCCTATATTCCCACAACCCAAGAATACTCCTAAGCAGGAAGGCTAAACGCTCATGGTTTTATCAGATATCAGTATAAAACGCCCGGTGCTCGCTATGGTCATGAGCCTGATGCTGCTTTTAATAGGCGTTATCTCTTATGACAAACTTACCGTTCGTGAGTACCCCAAAATTGATGTACCTGTCATTACCGTAGAAACAAACTACTCCGGTGCCAGCGCCTCTATTATTGAAACTCAGGTCACGCAGATTATTGAAGACTCTCTCTCAGGTATTGAGGGGATCGATTTCATGACATCGATCAGCCGCTCGCAAAAGAGCCAAATTACTATTAATTTCAAACTCGACCGCGATCCAGATGCAGCAGCCAGTGACGTGCGAGACCGTGTCGGCCGCGTCCGCGGCGCATTACCTGATGATATAGATGAACCCATTGTTGCTAAATCTGAAGCAGATGCTCAGCCCATTATCTGGCTGGCATTTTCATCTGATCGCCACACACCAATGGAAGTATCTTCTTTCGCTGATAAGCGTGTTAAAGATCCGCTGCAGACTGTACCAGGTGTTGCCAGTATCCGTATCGCCGGCGAGCGTCGCTACTCTATGCGCGTATGGCTGGATCCCGATCGCTTAACGTCTTATGGAATGACGCCTGTTGATGTTGAATCGGCATTGCGAACACAAAACCTTGAAGTACCCGCAGGTAGAATCGAAAGCGCTGAACGTGAATTTAGCGTGCTAACTAACAGCGATTTGAATACGGTTGAGCAGTTCGAACAGGTTATCGTTCGTAATGATGCAAACTACCCTATTCGTATCCAAGATGTAGCGACAGTAGAAATAGCACCTGAATCAGAGCGTATTATAGGCCGCTATAATGGCAAAAATGCTGTTGCGATGGGTATCGTTAAGCAATCTACAGCGAACCCTCTCGACGTATCTAATGGTATTAAAGCCGAGATGGAGCGCATTAAACAGGTCTTGCCTGAAGGCATGCAAGTTAACGTCGCTTATGACTCATCTATCTTTATCCAAGCATCGATTGATTCCGTGTTTACCACATTGATTGAAGCCGGCATTCTCGTTGTTATCGTTATATTCTTCTTCTTACGTAATCTACGCGCTACCTTGATTCCCGTTGTTACTATTCCTCTCTCATTAGTCGGCGCGTTTGCTGTCATGTATGTGTTGGATTACTCCATTAATACACTCACATTACTGGCAATGGTGTTAGCTATAGGACTGGTAGTGGATGATGCCATCGTCATGCTGGAGAATATCTTCCGGCATGTCGAAAACGGCATGTCTCCCGTTAAAGCAGCATTCGTAGGAAGCCGTGAAGTAGGGTTTGCCGTTATTGCGACCACATTAACACTGGTTGCTGTTTACGTGCCCGTAGCACTCACCCCAGGAAGAACAGGAAAACTGTTTACTGAATTTGCTTTAACGCTCGCCGGTGCTGTACTCATATCAGGATTCATTGCTTTAACACTTTCGCCCATGATGGGCTCAAAAATGCTGAAGCATGAGAAAAAGCATTCATTCATCTTTAATATTATTGAGCGCTTCCTCAACAGTATTACTAATGGCTACCAAGCACTGCTTAACAAGCTATTACGTAACGGTTTTTTGGCCCTCATCATCATGGTAGCCAGCGCTTCTGGTGCTTGGTATTACTATGATTTATTACCAAAAGAGCTCGCACCAGTAGAAGACCGCGGTACTATCATGTCATTTTCAATCAACCCTGATGGAGCATCTGTTGATTATGTAAATAGATACTCTAAAGGTGTTGAAGGCATTATATCGACCGTGCCAGAACATAACCGCTACTTTACTGTGGTCGGCTTTCCTTCTGAAACCAATTCCCTTGCATTCCTAGGTTTAAAACCATGGGATGAGCGCGAAAGGAAGCAACAAGATATTGCGGCAGAACTAACCCCTAAACTGTTCGGTGGCGTTACCGGCAATATGTCGTTTGCGATGAATCTCCCCTCCTTAGGACAGAGCATTATTTCTCGCCCTGTTGAGTTCATTATCAAATCCAATGGTACTTACGACGAATTGAAAGCTATCACTGACAAAGTGCTCGCCAAAGTTTATCAAAGCCCGATGTTTGTTCAACCAGATACCGACCTGAAGCTTAATAAGCCAGAGCTACATATCGACATTGATCGTAATAAAGCATCTGAAATAGGCGTTCCAATTGAGCGTATAGGTCGCACTTTAGAAAGCTATATAGCAGGTCGTGATGTGACTCGCTTCAAAAAAGAAGGTGATCAGTACGATGTTATTGTGCAGGTTCAAAAACAACAACGTGATAACCCTGCTGATTTATCCAACCTGTATGTACGCAGTGATCGAGGTGACATGATCCAGATGTCTAACCTGACAAGTGTCACAGAAACAGTAGCGCCTCGAGAACTAAACCACTTTGATAAGGTGAAAGCCGTTAAGCTGCAAGCCATGTTAGCACCAGGCTTTAGTATTGGCGAAGCGCTCGAATTTTTAGAGAAAACCCTCCAGGAAGTAGCACCTGAAGCATCACAAGACTTTGGTGGGCAATCACGAGAGTTTAAAGATTCTAGCAATAGCCTACAAATGACTTTTGTATTAGCTCTTACCTTTATTTTCTTAGTGATGGCCGCGCAATTTGAGAGTTTTAGAAACCCATTCATTATTTTACTTTCTGTTCCACCCGCTATATTCGGCGCCCTCTTCGCTTTGTACTACACTGGAGGAAGCATGAGTATTTATAGCCAGATTGGCCTCATTACATTGATTGGTTTGATCGCCAAACATGGTATTCTGATTGTTGAGTTTGCGAACCAACTTCAGGAGCAAGGACACAGTGTACGCGAAGCCATAATGGAAGCCGCAACATTGCGTTTACGCCCTATTTTAATGACGACCGGTGCTACCGTTTTAGGTGCATTACCGTTAGCATGGGCCGTTGGTGCAGGCGCAGAATCTCGCCAACAGATCGGCTGGGTTATTGTCGGAGGAATGTTATTTGGTACCTTGATGACATTATTTGTTATTCCGACCGTTTACAGCTTCTTGGGTAAACGCACCCCAAACACAACTGAACAAGCATACGCAGAAACGATACAGTAAGGATTAGCTCAATGAAATTTGTCTCATATGCCATTCGTGCAGCCATGTTTGCCAGCCTTTGCGGCTCAGCAACACTAGCAAATGCCGCTGCCCTAGAAGATATCTACCTAAAAGCACTGAGCAACGATGCTCAGTTAAAAGTTGCGGAAGCTACGTTTCGTGCGAATAAAGAAGCGCTTCCGCAGGCGCGTGCAGGATTGCTACCTAACATTAACGCAACAGCGAACACCAGCTATACAGATTCTGATCTAGCCTCTTTTAACAACCATGGCTACACCGTTAGCTTGGTCCAACCTGTTTTTTCTGCAGCACGATGGTTTACCTACCAGCAAGGAGAAACACTTGATGAGCAGGCGCAATTACGTTTCGACCTAGCGCAACAAAATCTGATCCTTCAGTCCGTAGAAACATACCTCAACGTACTACGAGCCAAAAGCAACCTAGAAACAGCGGAGTCGCAAGAGCGCGCCATCAAGCGTCGCCTAGACCAGGTCAACGCACAATTTGAAGTTGGGCTAATTGCCATTACTGACGTACACGAAGCTCAGGCATCTTATGATAATGCTCGTGTTAACCTAATTGAAGCGGAAGGCGCACTGGATAATAGTTATGAAGCGATAGAGCGCCTGACAGGTGAAACCATCACTAGAACAGACCTACTAAGCGAAGAATATCCTATTCAGGAACTAACACCCGCAGCGCCAGAAGAGTGGCTGACCAAAGCACTTTCCAGCAATATCGCACTAAAAGTAGTCAAAGCCGATATTAATGTAAGCCGAAAGAGTGCACAAATAGCTAAAGCAGGCCACTACCCAACGCTTGATCTTAATGCCACCTACGATCGTGATAAAGGCACCACCAACAGTAATAACTGGAATGACGGCCACGTTGTTGGCTTAACGTTTAGCCTACCTCTTTATCAAGGCGGTGCAACAAGCTCACGTTCGCGCCAAGCTTACGCCCAACTTGATGCTGCCACTCAAACGTATGACGACACTGCACGCGGTGTAAAACAGTCGACACGTAGCCTGCTTCGTAACATTAAAACCAATGTACAGAGCGTTTACGCGCGCCAGCAAAGCATTATTTCTAGCCAAGCAGCTCTTGATGCTACCAGCGAAGGCTTTTCGGTTGGTACCCGTAACGTTGTCGATGTATTAGCGGCAGAACAAGCACTCTATACAGCTAAACGAGACTATGCGACGGCACGATTTGACTACGTTTTAAACCTATTCACTTTTAAGCAACAGGTAGGGACACTCAACCCTGAAGACCTATCTGGTTTAGATAAATGGCTTGTCATTGAAAGTTAAAGCTGAAGACTGATTTCTGACTATATAAACCTGTTTTTACACACAAAAAAGCCCGGTATTCTGGGCTTTTTTATATCTGCTATTCACTTTGCCATTAAAGCTAATGTCAGTGAATGACTGGGCTATCGTCATCGCCTTCTGGCAAGATAATATGCCCCGCGCCATCTCGTGCCAACGCCCCTTTACTTTCTGCTAGCTCTAACAACTGATCCAGTAGAATATGCGTCAAGTGTCCACTGATGATAATCCCCGCTGGAGGGTCACCCTCAAACAGCTCCTCATCCACCATATCGTCCGGCCTTAGCCCTAACAACAGAGGGTTTTCAGCGACTAATGGCGCGATATCTTCAGGTGCAAAAATTGCATAGTTTCCTGATACTTGCAACGCCAACTGGTAAGCATCATGCACTTCGCTTTCCAGCAGCTCCATAAATTCACTTTCTGCTGCCTGCAGCAACAAACTTAATCGGCTAGCGCCTTTTTTAGTCAAGTTTTTCGTTGCTGTATCTGATTGGCTATAATCAGCCAAAACCTTATATTCACGATGCGGATTAAGCTCCGCCTCTTCTACCAAAATATGCCCTTCAGCATCTACTTCTAACCATTTATTACTGACCGCTAATGCCAACAAACTCTCTAAAGCCGCCATCACAATATTACTACTGATGATCGCGCCAACAGCCGGATTGTCTCTCTCTTTTGAGTCAGCGATCAAATCACTAGCACGGGTCGCCAGCAAGGTAGGGTCTTCTTCAACTATTTGCGCTAAAACGTCTGTTTCCAGATAAAGCTTCTCATGACAGAGCTTTTCTGCCGTCAAAAATGGCTGAGTACGCTGGCTAGCATCCATCAGTTGCAGATATTCTTGTCGAATATTTTCAAGAATATCGCTCAGTATCTGGCTCATGTGGTTTTCTCAGAATAATAAACGTCCATACTGTTATTGAAGCACAACAACGCCATGAAGTTTAGTGCGGCTTTCGCCATGTTTAATTTAATAACGTATCGCTGCAGAAAAATCAGTGGACGGTAATGCCAATCGGTGTAGCCGCATGCTTTAGCTGGTCGAAGCCTTCGCGTAATTCTGACAAAGGCCTAAGATGAAAGTCTACTGGGTCAGTAGGCAGCTCCAACCAATCCAATGACCATACACGAGTCATAAGCTCATATTCACCAATCAACGCGTCAAGAAAGATCATGACAGCCTCAACTCTTGGGTCGATATCCAGCATAAAAGAAACATCATGCATATAGATACTCAGGTGGAGCTTGTTCTCGATAGTGTGTAGTGAATACCAGTAATCTGAAAGCTCACAAACTTCATCAGCAACATTGATATAATTTGGAATAGGGTCGTAACGATGGTTGAACGCGGTAAAGCGAATACCGCTAAGGTCAGGCGCAGCCCCTACAAGGCTTAAGACTGAATGGATAGACTCGGGGTAGCCATCACAACCAAAAATCATCTCTACTGGCCCATCATCTTCATCTCGTTCGAAATGAAATGTCAGGTTTTCATCAATTTTTTGCAATGTATCTCGATAGTCTGACAACAAACTATCCGCATCAAATTGATTATCTTGCCGACTACTCAACAACTGATCAATTGTCAGCTCTAACTGCTGCCAGAAATCTTGAATTCTTTTAATGTCTTGCTGCATCATCAAGTACGTGGCACTACGACGCCAGTCTGGCCCTGATATTTGCCATTACGATCACGGTAAGATGTTTCACACACTTCATCAGCACCGAGAAATAGCATTTGAGCGACGCCTTCATGTGCATAAATTTTTGCAGGAAGCGGCGTCGTATTAGAAAATTCAAGTGTAACGTGACCTTCCCATTCAGGCTCCAATGGCGTTACGTTTACAATAATACCGCAACGAGCATAAGTACTCTTACCTAAACAAATAGTCAGTACATCACGAGGAATTTTAAAGTACTCAACAGTACGTGCTAACGCAAAAGAATTCGGCGGAATGATACAAATATCAGAGTGCACATCAACAAAACTGCCCGCATCAAAGTCTTTGGGATCAACAATCGTAGAGTTGATATTAGTAAAGACTTTAAACTCGCTTGCACAACGAACATCATATCCATAGCTTGAAGTACCATAGGAGACAATAGGCCCGTTTTCAGTCGTGCGAACCTGATTAGACTCAAACGGAGAGATCATCCCGTGATCCTGCGCCATACGACGAATCCAGCTATCTGATTTAATGCCCATTACACCTTCCGCAAACTAAAAATTAAAAGCACGCAATTATAGTGTTTTTTATAAAAAAAAACCGCATTTATCTAATAGAAAATGCGGTTTAAGTGATCAGGCTGTTATCAGCAGGCTAATCTTCAACAATATTGATCTGCGGTATTTTAGAAGCACCATCAGGCTGGCTCTGTACTTTTGCCATCAATTTTTTTGCAACATCGCGATATATAAGAGAAACCGCGCTTTCAGGCTCTGCTGCAACAGTAGGAGTACCCGAATCAGCCTGCTGGCAAATTTCCATAGTTAATGGCAACGAGCCGAGTAATTCAGTATCGTAGTCACGCGCAATCCGTTGCCCACCTCCTGCGCCAAAAACATGCTCTTCATGCCCACATGCGCTACAGATATGAGTGCTCATGTTTTCAACAACACCTAACACGGGAATATTCACTTTATTGAACATTTCAATGCCTTTTTTAGCATCCAACAAAGCAATATCCTGAGGCGTAGTAACAACAACAGCCCCATCTACAGCAACTTTTTGTGAAAGAGTTAACTGAATATCACCCGTTCCTGGTGGCATGTCGATCAATAGATAATCAAGGTTTTCCCACTGTGTTTGAGTTATTAGCTGCTGCAAGGCACCACTGGCCATTGGGCCGCGCCACACCATCGGTGTATTCTCATCGATCAGCAAGCTAATCGACATCGCCTGCAATCCATGAATAGAGACCGGCTTCATGGCATTTTCGCCTACAGGCTGGGGTCGTGTGCCTGAAGGTATACCGAGCATCATCCCCTGGCTTGGACCATAAATATCCGCATCCAAAACACCAACATTTTGACCTTCTGCCATCAAGGCTAAAGCTAGATTTGCAGTCGTTGTTGACTTGCCTACGCCACCTTTTCCGGACGCTATAGCTATAACGTATTTAACCCCTGGCAAACCAGAAGCTTTTGCGGGTGCTTGCATTATATTCTCCACTTGAAGGCGACATCGCCGCCAATAACCCAGTATTATAGTTGGTTATTATGCATAGATTTTGATTGAATGCCAATGACCAACCTGCATTCATACTAGAACCAGGCAATGACTAATTTTGGCATGAAAGGGGTTATTCCGCACACTCCGAATACAAAGCTATTTAGCAACTAATTTGGAGCACGACTAAGCAGCATTACGTTTCATCGATATTGTATGAAAAGCACCAATCATAGCAAGCACGCCAATAGCATATAACAACCACGTTTCATCCAGCTTTAATAATGAAAACATGACGGTCAGCACTAAACCACACAGCATGGAAATATTTTGAATAAAGTTACTTCCCGCTAGTACCTTGCCCATATTATCAACGGGTGCATGAAATTGGATCAAAGCATTTAAAGGGATCGTCATTAAAGCGCCGCTAATGCCTATCAACAAAAAAGCAACGCTAGCCCATTGTAATGAACTCACCAAAGGTAAACTAAACACCCCAAGCATCACGCCGATAGCACCTAAAGGAATCAGCCCTTGGTTAATACTCTGTTTTGACCAGCGCCCCACTAAGAATGAGCCAAACATTATACCGACACCCGCTAACGCCATAGTTCCTTGAATCACAAAAGTATTCTGTTCTGCTAGCGTCTCTTCTGCAAAAGAGGGAAATACAGCAAGCATCACTTGGCTGATTGTCCAAAAAATCGACAGACCAAGAACACATTTAAAAATCAACTTGCGCTCAATAATGGCATTCATGTTGCTCTTCAATAAAGCAGCACGCCGATAAGCTGACCAATCAAACGCTAGCGAAGACTTCGCGTAAGATGTAACCGGTAAGCGTTGCGCTAATCCAGCCTCCATTACTGTTGCCAACACTAAAGCCCAGCCTAATGGTGCTATATGCTGAAGAATAACGGCAGGATCTTCTCCAGTTACATATAAGTCAGTCAATAGTATTTCAAAAAGTAATGAAAAAACCACAATGCCTGACAATATAGCCACCATGGTTGCTGATTGTATCCATGCATTACCTTTGGAAAGATTATCCGTGCCGACTAATTCACGAATAAATCCATATTTTGCAGGAGAATATAGTGCGCTCTGCAAGGCCAAAAATAGCGTCATAGTAAAGGCTAACTCAAACCACCCCTGATAATAACTTAACGTAATAATGAGCGTGAAGATCACCGCTAACCGCGCAGACCAACGCATCACTATCGGTTTTGAGAATCGATCACTAATGAACCCTGCTGGCGAGAGTAGTAGAATAAATGGCAATAGAATCAGGCTATTAACAATAGCCGTTAAGATAATCTGCTCAGGCCCTTCATAAGACTTAAACAAGGTATTCTGAACAATAATCTTATGGCCAAGATCAACAAAAGCATTGATAAATGCGACACCTATAAACGCTAAAAAACCCTTAACCCTTAAAAGTGCTAGCACACATGCCCCTACTTAAAAGACCACTAATTTAAGAAGCCATTTATAAATGGTGAGGCACTTAGCAACACAGCCAAGTGCCCAAACTTAACGCTCAACATAAGCGTCGCATCAATTCTATTTTCGCGTCAAGTAAACACCACACTCAAGATGGTGGGTATAAGGGAATTGATCAAACACAGCGAAACGCTCAATCTTATGGGTATTAGTTATCGACATTAGATTGTCATGCAATGTATCTGGATTACAGCTGATATAAACAATATTTTCGTATTCAGTAATCTGCGCGACAGTTTCATCGTCGAGCCCTGAACGCGGTGGATCTACTAAGACTGTTGAAAACTCACACGTTTCTAATTCAAGCCCCTGTACTTTACGTGTTTCTTTCTTCCCTTGAAGCACTAACGTTAAGTCTTCTGAGGGCATTCTCAGTACGTCCAGATTAGTTATCCCATTAACCTCAATGTTGTACTCAGCAGCCCGAACCGAGGTCTTAGAGATTTCAGTTGCGACCACTCGTCGAAAATTTTGCGCTAGAGGCAAAGTAAAATTGCCACTACCACAATAAAATTCAACTAAATCACCACCGGCATCTTTAGTTACATCCAAAGCCCAGCGAATCATGTCTTTACATACTTCCCCATTAGGCTGTGTGAAGCTATTCTCTACCTGTTTAAACTCGTAAGTTCTACCATTAATATCAAGGTTTTCAATAACAAAGTCCCGCTCAACAATCAGTTTCTTCTTACGTGAACGGCCAACGATATCAATATTAAACTGCTTACGAAGCCCTTGTACTTCCTCAGCCCAACTATTATCAATTGGACGATGATATAGCAAGCTAACTAACAGCTCGCCAGACAAGGTGCTAAGAAAATCAACTTGGAATAACTTAAAGCGCAACGAAGAATTTGCTCGAATTACATCTAGTAAATCAAACATCACTTCGTGAATACGAGGAGCCACCATGGCACACTCATCAACACGAATAGGGTTACGATTATCACCCGGCTCAAACATCACATAGTAGAGATCATCTCCTTCATGCCACACCCGAAACTCTGCACGTAATCGATAATGGGTTTTAGGTGATGCGAAGGTTTCTATATCGGGAAGCTCAAAGGCAGTAAAATTATCACGCACTCCTGCAACCTTTTCAGCCAATAATTCATCATAGCGTTCGGGCTGGATGTCAGATAGTGCCATTGAATACCTCTAAACTTTTAAAAATAGGAAGGGGGGGTAAATAAGAAGGCCGCATTTTATCAGTCATCACATCGAGGTCAATCGAAAAAAAAGAGGCTCAAAGCCTCTTTATTTATAACCATAAGAAATCAAAGCTAATCAGCTACTTTTACTGCATACTCGTTGGCCATCATTTCCCACTGATTCAAATGATTTTTCAAACCTAACCGCTCAACATACTTTAGCGCTAGCTGGCTAGAGACAGAACAACCAATCCCATTACCAACGGAAGGTAGCAAGGCATCAGCAATATGCACTGCCGTGAGTGGCTGAAAGTCATTGGACGGGCTACTTCCCGGAAAGTGATGAAACAGTACTGCTTCTATTACCTTAGGCGGCAAATTCCATAAACCCAACATATACGCCCCTGCTTCTGCATGAGATACGCCGATGTTCATTTTCTCTACCACATACAGTGGCTGAGATAACTCAGTCGCTTTACTCATTACAATTCGATATTTTTCAGGATCATGCGAGGCTAGAACAATCATACCAAAATCGTGTAACAAGCCAGCCAGGAAGGCTTGCCCTTGTAAATGTCTATCAGCTTTTACTGACCGGCAAATATCTTGAGCGAACCGTGCGACTAGCATTGAGCGGCTATGTATTTCTGAAAAAGAAAAACTAGTCCATGCGGAGCTTTGTGGAAACGCCTCAAAAAGATGAGATGCTAAGGTCAAATCACGAATAAGTCGAACACCTAAAATAGTCACAGCTTCATTCAAACGATAGATTTGCCTTTCCAAACCAAAAAAAGCCGAGTTCACCAGCTGCAACACTTTGGCCGACATAACAGGATCACGCTCTACAATTTGAGCTATCTCACGAGCACTGGACTGGCCAGACATAAGCGCCCTATTTAAGGCTTCATATATATCAGGCAAAGACGGCAGACGTTCAATACGGCCTATAAAGTCCCTAATCTCTGGCTTGTGAATCAGGCCAGCAACTTTTAAGGCCTGCTCTACCGACAAAGAAAGTTGAACGTCGGTACAATTTTCAGGTAATGAAGAGTGTGCAACTTCCGAAACACGAGCAGCAATAGTCGGAGATAAATTTCCCGATACTACTATTCGTATCGAATTTGGGCTTTTTTGTATAACCAACATTAACGCCGCCAGCATCTGCTCTGGATTATCAGACACCCCAACAATGATAATATCAAAATGCTGCTGCTGAATACGTTCAAGCATTTTCTCAGCGGAATCTACACGACACACTGACCAATTGTTAAGATCAGCTACGGTATTGATATCCTCATCCTTGAGCGAAGCTGAGCGACAGACCAAGATATTTTTGTCATGCAGCGTGAGCTTCACTTTTGCATCCATATGCATAACCCCTTAACTCAATATTAACCACTTATTGGTATAAGGTTTAGTCAAGCATAAGGAAACTGTCCACTAATTTTATGCAAATTAGGTTCATTAACCTCACTTAACACCGTAAACTATCCTTTTTATATTCACTCACGTAGCTACGTCTTTAAAATCATGCCAGATACTCAGCGAAAAATACTCGTTACAAGCGCCCTGCCGTATGCCAACGGCCCTATTCATCTCGGCCATTTGGTTGAATATATTCAGACCGATATCTGGGTGCGATTCCAAAAACAACGCGGCCATAATTGCACGTACGTTTGTGCTGATGATGCGCACGGCACACCCATTATGCTTAAAGCCGACCAGCTAGGCATTACCCCTGAAGAGCTGATCCAGAAAGTCAGCCAAGACCACCAGAAAGATTTTTCGGGTTTTATGGTGGGATTCGATAATTACTATTCGACTCACTCAGAAGAAAATAAGCATTTTGCATCGCTGATTTACACGCGACTACGCGATAAAGGTCATATTTCTAAAAAGACCATCACACAAGCTTACGATCCTGAAAAAGAGATGTTTCTACCCGATCGCTTTGTAAAAGGCGACTGCCCTAAATGTGGCGCTCTTGACCAATATGGCGACTCATGTGAAAAATGTGGTGCTACATACAGCCCGGTAGATCTAAAAAATGCTTATTCTGCTGTTTCTGGTGCTAAGCCAATAGAAAGAGAGTCTGAGCACTATTTCTTTAAACTCGGAGATTTTGAAGAGTTTCTACGCAACTGGGTTGATAAGCATGTTCAATCGCAGATGGTTCATAAACTAAATGAATGGTTTGAGTCTGGTTTACAGAACTGGGACATTTCCCGTGACGCTCCTTATTGGGGCTTTGAAATCCCAGATGCTCCGGGTAAGTATTTCTACGTTTGGTTAGACGCTCCTATTGGCTACATGGCTAGCTTTAAGAACTGGTGCGATAAAACGGGTGTAGAGTTTGATGAATACTGGGATGAAGCGTCAAACACCGAGCTATATCACTTTATTGGTAAAGATATCGCTTACTTCCATACATTATTCTGGCCAGCAATGCTTGAAGGCGCAGGCTTTAAAAAGCCAGATGGTGTGTTCTGCCACGGCTTCTTGACCGTAGATGGCCAAAAGATGTCGAAGTCACGTGGCACGTTCATCATGGCGGAAACATATCTTAATCACCTTCGCCCAGAATACCTGCGTTACTATTTTGCCGCTAAACTGGGCTCAGGCATTGACGATATTGACCTAAACCTTGAAGACTTTCGCATGCGCGTTAATGCAGACTTAGTTAATAAGGTGGTCAATATAGCATCTCGTTGTGCCGGTTTTATTCACAAGAAATTTGATGGGAAACTTTCAGCAGAGCTTTCATCTCCTGAGCTATACCAAGAAGCAGTCACTGCTGGTGACTCCATAGCCGATGCTTATGAGAAACGTGAATTTGGACGAGCCATGCGTGAAATCATGGCGATTGCTGATAAAGCCAACCAATACATTGATACAGCTGAACCCTGGGTACTCGCAAAGCAGGAAGACAAACAACAAGAAGTTCAAGACTGCTGCTCCATGGGTATTAACCTCTTCCGCGTTATCTGCACCTACTTAGCCCCTGTACTTCCTCAGGTTTCTGAAGATGTAAAAGCGTTCCTAAACCTGGACTCGCTTGCATGGGATACAGTCAAACAGCCGCTAACCAGCCATACTGTTAATAAATTCAAACCGCTGATGCAGCGTGTGGATGAAGATAAAATAGCAGCACTGATTGAAGATAGCCGTCAAACAATGGAAGCAACCCCTGCCGTACAAGCTCCAGCAGAATCATCACCGCTAAGTGATGACCCTATCAGCGATACTATTTCTTTTGATGACTTTGCAAAAGTTGATCTTCGAGTAGCACTGATAGCTAAAGCTGAGCATGTCGATGGTGCAAAGAAGCTACTACGCTTGACACTGGATCTAGGTGGAGAGACACGTAACGTCTTTGCTGGCATAAAATCAGCCTATGCACCTGAAGACCTGCAAGGGAAGCTAACCGTTATGGTTGCTAACCTAGCGCCTCGTAAAATGAAGTTTGGCATGTCTGAGGGTATGGTATTAGCAGCAGGTCCAGGCGGTGAAGAGCTGTGGATTTTAGAGCCTCATCAAGGAGCTCAACCGGGTATGCGTATTAAATAGCTATCTAATACTCCAATAAAAAGGCCCGTACGGGCCTTTTTTTCGCCTAAAGACTTAATTACTACAGACTTTTTAAACGACTTAATTATGCGCTAAACCAGTGCAGCGCACCTAGTTTACTCACCTGACAAAGCCCCTATAAACAAATTCAAACACGCCCTTACAAAAAATAAGTAATAACCCCTACGTAGTATAAGCGTTGTATTAGCTGTTCATTTTTGGAAATATAATTCACTAGATAAAGCAAAAACCCTTAGGCGGGGAATTTATCAAATATCAACTACACTGAAATTGACAACTATAAAACCAACAATAATAAAAATAGGTACGACTTTTGCATTATTCTCCAACGGGTGCTGCATCTAAATGCAGCACACAACAGACCACTATAAAAATAATTTCCCTGATCCTAGGAGGATTACTCTAATGATGAAAACGAGTTTGATTACAGCAGCAATTCTTACAGTAAGCTTTGCTGGCCACGCTATGGCAGAAGGAACTTTAGATGCAGTTAAAGCCCGAGGTGTTGTTCAGTGTGGGGTTACCACTGGGCTCGCAGGCTTTTCTAATCCGGATGAAAAGGGTAACTGGAATGGTTTAGATGTTGATCTATGCCGTGCAGTTGCAGCAGCAGCGTTAGGTGATGCCAGTAAAGTTAAATATATTCCTCTAACCGCTAAGGAACGCTTTACCGCTCTACAATCTGGTGAAATCGATGTTCTATCTCGTAACACTACATGGACGCAGACTCGTGATACTCAACTAGGCCTTAACTTTGCCGGCGTAAATTACTATGACGGCCAAGGCTTTATGGTAGCTAAATCTCTGGGTGTTAAAAGTGCAACAGAGCTTGATGGTGCAGCATTCTGTATTCAGGCAGGTACAACAACAGAGCTAAACTTAGCAGACTATTTTCGCCAAAATGGTATGACATACTCTCCTGTTGTATTCGACACATCTGATCAGACGGCCAAAGGTTTCGATGCAGGACGTTGTGACGTACTAACCTCTGACCAATCTCAGCTATATGCTATTCGCATCAAACTAGAAAAACCTGATGCTGCCATGGTATTACCAGAAGTCATTTCTAAAGAACCACTCGGCCCTGTCGTACGCCAAGGTGACGATCAGTGGTTTAACGTTGTGAAATGGACTCACAATGCCATGCTAAACGCAGAAGAGCTGGGTATTACTTCAGAAAATGCAGATGAAATGCTGAAGTCTTCTAATCCAAACGTACGTCGCCTACTAGGCCTTGAAGGACCAAAAGGAACAGGACTTGGACTTAATGACGACTGGGCTTACCAAATTGTTAAGCAAGTAGGTAACTACGGCGAAGCATTTGAAAACAATGTCGGTGCTAACTCACCATTGAAAGTAAGTCGCGGTATTAATGCACTATGGACAAATGGTGGCCTACAGTACGCACCACCTATGCGTTAATCATTTTTAGTTGGATATGGAGCTCAGGTTCCATATCCCTCTATAGTTGATTCCAGATAGGGGTTCTTCTTAGACCCCTTTCTACCTGTTCCGTGGAGAATTCGATGTCGACACTTGATCGATCAAACCAAAAGAATTCTGCAACTCAACCAAGCAGTGGTCGTTTCTGGAACGACCCGGATAAACGCGCCCTGTTTTTCCAAGTATTACTTGTCTTGGGGCTTGCAGCCTTCTTCCTCTATATTATAAACAATACGCTAAGTAACCTTGAGCAACGCGGTATTACTACCGGCTTTGCTTTCCTTGATGTGGAAGCGGGTTTCGGTATTCTACAATCTCTCATCCCTTATACTGAAACAGACAGTTATGGTCGTACATTCTTAGTCGGTTTGTTAAACACTGTTCTTGTATCTTTAATGGGTATAGTTGCTGCGACATTCCTAGGTTTTTTCTTAGGTGTTGGCCGGCTATCAAAAAACTGGCTAATCGCAAAAATTTGTACTGTCTATATTGAAATTTTTCGTAATATCCCTCTTTTACTACAAATCTTTTTTTGGTACTTCGCTGTTCTTCGAACACTACCAAGCCCACGGCAAAGTATTGAGTTTCTAGGAAGCTTTATAAACGTTCGCGGTATATATATGCCTGAACCTATAGGGACTGATGGATTCAATTACGTGTGGATAGCCTTTTTCTTAGGCATAGTTGCTACATGGCTACTAAAACGCTGGGCAGATAAACGCCAAGATGATACTGGGCAGGATTTTCCTACTTTATATGCAGGTTTAGGGCTTATCATAGGCTTACCTTTTGTTGTGTTCCTCATTATGGGAATGCCATTAGAGATTGAGCAACCAGCACTTAAAGGCTTTAATTTTGTAGGCGGGATGGTATTAATTCCCGAGCTGATGGCTCTGTGGCTTGCACTCACAATTTACACAGCCGCTTTTATCGCAGAAATAGTACGTGGTGGTATTCTTTCTGTGCCAAACGGCCAGCTAGAAGCAGCAAGCGCTTTAGGTCTTCCTCGTGCAAGAACACTAAGGTTCATTATTCTTCCTCAAGCACTGCGCGTCATAATACCTCCGCTTACTAGCCAATACCTTAACCTCACAAAAAACTCATCTCTAGCAACCGCTATTGGTTACCCTGATCTGGTTTCAGTATTTGCAGGCACAACACTAAACCAAACGGGACAAGCCATTGAGGTTATTTTCATGACCATGGCCGTATACCTGACGCTTAGTATTCTGACGTCGATCTTTATGAACTGGTATAACAGCCGTAAAGCCTTGATTGAGCGATAGGTGGAGAGAAAATATGAAATATGATTTAGAACCCACCCTACCAGCACCTCCCAGTACAACGGGAGTATTAGGCTGGCTAAAAAGAAATCTATTTAGTAATGCGACTAACTCAATTGCCACACTTATTATTGGCTATTTTTTAGTCACACTACTTGGTCCAGCATTACAATGGACATTTATAGACTCAGACTGGTTTGGTGATTCACCTGCAGCCTGCACCAGTGGAGGTGCTTGTTGGGCATTTATCACTTACCGTATGGACCAATTCATGTATGGGTTTTACCCTGATACTGAATATTGGCGCATCAATACTACCTTCCTTATCTTTGCCGTTGCTATTGTCTGGCTGGTTGTTGATAAAACACCCTACAAAGGCTATGTCTCAGTATTTGTTCTTTTCATCTACCCTATCATCGCTTTTTACCTGCTTTATGGTGGCAGCTTTGGCTTAGAGGTGGTGGAGACTCACAAATGGGGAGGCCTGAGCCTCACACTGGTACTTGCCGTTATTGGTATTGTTGCAGCGATGCCCTTCGGTATACTGCTGGCGTTAGGTCGACGCTCTAATATGCCAATCGTGAAGTCCTTTTCAGTGATATACATTGAGTTTTGGCGCGGTATTCCACTAATCACAGTTCTGTTTATGGCTTCGGTCATGCTACCTCTGTTTGTCCCTGAAGAGATCACCTTCGACAAACTACTACGAGCTTTGATCGGCATCATACTTTTCCAGTCAGCTTATATGGCAGAGGTTATTCGTGGAGGTCTTCAAGCAATACCCAAAGGTCAATATGAAGCAGCTGATGCATTAGGTTTAGGTTATTGGAAATCGATGTCATTAATCATTCTTCCGCAAGCACTTAAACTGATGATTCCGGGTATCGTGAACACCTTTATTGCACTGTTCAAAGATACCAGCCTAGTACTTATCATTGGCCTGTTCGATATCCTTGCGATCGTCCAAGCAGCGAATAGTGATTCTGCTTGGCTCGGGTTCTCAACGGAAGGCTATATTTTTGTTGCTTTTGTTTTCTGGGTCTTTTGTTTTGGTATGTCTCGTTATAGCCAAAACCTTGAGAAACGCTTACAAACCGGACACAACACGCGCTAAAAGACGTGGAGATTATTATGAGTACACAAGAAACACACGAAGCATCAGATCAACTGATGATAGAACTAAAAGAAATGAATAAGTGGTATGGCGATTTCCACGTCTTAAAAAATATAAATCTTCAGGTTAAAAAAGGGGAACGTATTGTTATTTGCGGTCCTTCAGGTTCAGGAAAATCAACGATGATTCGTTGTATTAACCGCCTAGAAGAACATCAAAAAGGTGACATTATTGTAAATGGAATGGAGCTAACGAACGACCTAAAAAACATTGAAACGATCCGTAAAGATGTAGGCATGGTCTTCCAGCACTTCAACCTTTTCCCACATCTCACGGTTCTTGAAAACTGCTGCTTAGCCCCTATTTGGGTCAGGAAAGAGCCGCGTAAACAAGCAGAAGCCGCTGCGATGAAATACCTAGAGCGCGTAAAGATACCGGAACAGGCTTTAAAATTCCCAGGGCAATTATCAGGAGGGCAACAACAACGTGTTGCCATTGCACGCTCCCTTTGCATGAACCCTGACGTAATGCTTTTTGATGAACCTACATCGGCACTTGACCCAGAAATGATTAAGGAAGTGCTCGATGTAATGATTGAACTGGCAGATGAGGGTGGTATGACCATGCTATGCGTAACTCATGAAATGGGTTTTGCAAAAACAGTGGCCGACCGTGTTATTTTCATGGATGCAGGACAAATTATTGAAGAAAATGAGCCTCATGAGTTCTTCAACAACCCGCAACATGAACGTACACAGCTCTTCCTTAGCCAGATTATCCAACATTAACTGGGTAACATTTTTAAAAGGCGACCATTAGGTCGCTTTTTTATGCCTCTTAACCGTGATTAACGAACCTATCCATGTTACAAACAGCCTTTATTTTCATACAGATAGTTATTAATCATTAAAAGTGGAGCTCCTATGACACCTGAAATTTTTATTTCACAACTCATGTCTCAATCTAGCACATCAGGAAAAATTGATTTCGAAGACACCATGGCCGTCATCAATGAGCACTTTAATTATGTGCCTACCGCTTTTACTAACGGTCTAAGTGACAAAAAAGTAGCTAATGAAGCGGGTAAGAATGAAGGCTCATGCAAAATCTTTGCTTTTTCACAACTATTAGAGCTTGGCGAAGAGCAGACATTACGCTGCTTTGGTAGGTTTTATCAGGATGTTCTCAACACACCTGAAGGTGATGACCACGGTAATATTCGTAACTTTATGTGTGATGGCTGGAAAGGCATTCGCTTTGAAGGACAAGCGCTCACTAAAAAGTAAGCGCCCACCCGTTTATACAACCGACTTACAACTATGCGAGTCGGTCGTCTGCAATTTTATAATCAGGGTCTTCTATCAAGTTAACCTCAACCAGACTCCCCGCCTTCTCAAGCAACACGACACATTCTTGGCTTAAGTGACGTAAATGCAGCGTTTTTCCTGCTGCCATATAACGCTCAGCTACCGCATCAATGGCCTCAATGCCCGAATGATCCATTACCTGCGAGTCTTTGAAGTCAATAATCACATCATCAGGATCACTTTTAGGTTTGAAGTTATCTCTAAAGCTTTGCGCTGACGCAAAAAACAACGGCCCGTGAGAAAGGTAAACTTTTGTTTGTCCTTCGCTTTCAGTCCATGTTTCAAACTCAACATGTTTAGCATGCTTCCAAGCAAACATAAGAGCTGACATGATAACGCCCACCACAACAGCAATAGCCAGATCACTCATTACAGTAACTACAGTTACGGTTAAGACGACCAGTAAGTCTGCTTTAGGCACCTTGCCCCACAAGCGAAAGCTAGCCCACTCAAACGTTGCTATTACAACAATAAACATCACGCCAACTAATGCAGCAACAGGAATCATCTCTATAAGAGATGCACCTACGACAATAAACGCCAGCAAGAACAGAGCGGCAGAAATACCCGATGCACGACCTCGCCCACCTGAATTAATATTGATCATACTTTGACCAATCATGGCACAACCACCCATACCGCCAAAGAAACCTGTAACGATATTTGCAACACCCTGGCCCACACACTCTTTATTACCGCGCCCACGGGTTTCAGTTACTTCATCAATCAAGGTCAATGTTAGTAAGGATTCAATCAAACCAATCGCAGCTAAAATCACAGCATAAGGCAAGATGATATAAAACGTTTCAAACGTCATTGGTACGCTTGGAATACTAAAAGCAGGTAAACCACCAGCTATCGTAGCATCGGCATTACCTGTCATGTTGGCCAACACATCCTGAACCGTCCGCGTATCTAAATCGAGGAAAATAACCAACAAAGAGACCACTAAAATAGCAGCGAGTGACGATGGAATGGCACGTGTTAATTTTGGTAGAAAGTGAATAATCGCCATGGTTAAAGCGACTAGCCCTAACATCATGCCCATTTCACTGCCCTGCAGCCATTGAAACGCTCCCGTTTCATCAGCAAATTTAAACTGCTTCATCTGCGCTAAGAAGATAACGATAGCTAAACCGTTTACAAAACCCAGCATAACGGGGTGAGGCACTAAACGGATAAATTTCCCTAATCGGAACGCCCCTGCAAGCATTTGTAAAATACCCATCAACACCACAGTAGCAAACAGATATTCAACGCCATGCTGAGCAACCAAGCTCACCATAACAACAGCAAGAGCACCTGTGGCACCCGAAATCATTCCTGGACGGCCACCTATAGTCGCGGTAATTAAACCAACAAGAAATGCGGCATACAGCCCCACCAAAGGCTCGACGCCGGCAACAAAAGCAAAGGCAACGGCTTCAGGCACCAACGCCAGAGACACAGTTAACCCAGAAAGCACATCGTTTTTCATACTTTGAGTTTTAGATACGAGCAGTTGAAACATTCATAGCCCCGATTGAATTTTTTAAGGGATGTTTGAAATTAAAAATAATTTCTAGGGAAATTTAAAAGGCGCAAATTTTAACAGAAATGCATAGCACTGTCAGAAAAGACTCAACCATATACGGCATCTAAAAGCATTAGGCTCTCATAAAATCATGACAACTTTGTGGCACCACCCAACTCTGCTACAAAGTATAATTACGCACCGTTACTACGCTGCTGTAATAGAGCCGTGCGTAAGTAGGTAAGGTTATGCTGTGAGAGTTCCTTTGCTAGCTGACGTAGCTCAGGACTCACATGGGCATGATAAAACGATTGCAAACTCGCTAAGTTTTGCCAAGCAGGTGGCATACGGCTCATGTGACTCACCATGCCACCCGCAACATCTTCTACTACATACTTAACGATACCAATACCACTAAGCAATATGCGGGACAGACACATAGGACAAGGCTCCAAAGATACAACTAGCTTCAGCTGGGCCGCTGGGTACTCTTTTATAAAGCAGGCCTCATACCGATCAAGCACTCTCATCTCTGCATGCGCGGAAGAGCAAAACTGAGTAGAAAAAACAGCGTTCTTTTCTTCTATCAAAACCTGACCATCTGCATCTAACAACACAGCACCCACACCGTAATTTCCTGATAGCAGTGCACTCAATGCTAATTCACAACAACGAAAGCTAACCTCTTCATCACGAAAGTGTGGATTAATTTGATATTTTTTTACGAGTTGGACCAGTTCATCGATATCCATTATCTCTACCTTACTCTTAGTCGATCCTTACCCTAAATTTCATAGCGCTCATACGAGAGTTTAAGACCAAAAATCTAACTGTTGTAGCGACTCGGCTTCTTGGCCTTTTAAGCGAAAGCCAACACCGAGTAACCTGACAGGTTTGTTTACCCGTTGGTAGCCTTGGCTCATAAGAGCTGACCACAGCTCTTCATTATGTATTAAAGAACGATGCTCAATGGTTGTTTGGCTAAAGTCATTAAATTTAAGCTTAACGAACAAGCCTTGCATTGACCGTTGTTGCTGAAGCTTACCAAAGCGCTGTAGTAATTCGTCACTTAGCGCAGGGATATGAGATAAGCATTCATTCAAGCTAAGAAGGTCACTTGCAAAGGTATGCTCAACACTAATAGACTTTCTTACCCTATCTGTAATTATCTCACGCTCATCAATACCGCGGCTCAATTCATAAAGCCTTTGTCCGAAACGGCCAAAATTTTCAGTTAATTGGACTATTGAAAGCTCTCTCAAGTCGCCACACGTTTGTACATGAATTGACTCTAGTTTCTCCGCAGTTTTACGCCCCACACCAAAAAGCTTTCCAACCGGTAAGGTTTGCACAAAACTATCTACCTGATTGGGTGTTATTACGAATAAACCATTGGGTTTATTCCAATCACTGGCTATTTTGGCCAGAAACTTATTAGGGGCAACTCCTGCTGAAATAGTGATTCCCGTTTCCTCAAAGACTCTTTCACGCAGCATCTGCGCTATACGAGTTGCACTTCCTTGATACTCTTCACTATCAGTCACATCCAAATACGCTTCATCTAAAGATAAGGGCTCAATACAGCTTGAGACATCACGATAAATGGCCATAATTTGAGCCGATACTTTCCGGTATTTTTCCATCTGCCCAGGTATAACCGTCAATGTAGGGCAAAGTTTAAACGCATGTGCAGTTGCCATAGCAGAACGAACACCATATGCACGTGCTGGGTAGTTACATGTCGCTATGACCCCTCGCCTATCAGCACGCCCACCAATCGCTAGTGGAATATCTATATATTCAGGGTTGTCACGCATTTCAACAGCTGCAAAAAAGCAGTCACAATCACAGTGAATAATTTTTCTCATATATTTTTCGCACAACGGAACACATTAACTGTGTATAAAAACAGTATAACTAAAACTTTACATACCGCCTAGTGCCCGTTATATGAGTCAGGTGAACATAGTTCTTTCGTCACACCTTTGTCATTTTCTCGTCAAATAATTGCCACATAACTGCCATATTATTTTCTACATATTGTTTTTTGACAGGGTCACCATGTGATTAATGTAGAGCAAGTTTTAACCCATAAATATCCTGCTTTTTCCCAAAAGCCAGCACCCTTTCGCCGCTCAGCTGTTTATTGCTTACGCCGTTTAGTTCATGAAGATGAAATCAATACATTCTTAACTCAAAACCAAGGAGCTACAGGTTTCGAGTTTGTTGATAAAGTTCTAGATTATTTTAATTTCAGCTACAGTCTCAGTCATGCTGACAGAATGAATATCCCATCATCAGGCCGAGTTGTTATTGTTGCAAATCATCCTTTAGGTGCTTTAGATGGCTTAGCACTGCTTAAACTTATCGGTGAGATTCGCCGTGATGTGCGTATTGTTGCCAATGATATGCTAAGTAATTTTGAACAGCTCCATTCGCTATTTTTACCCGTCGATAATTTGGGACAAAGTACCCGAAAAAATGACATTGAACGCATTACAGGCTCTCTGCAAAACGAAGAAGCGGTGATTGTCTTCCCGGCGGGGGAAGTTTCTAGAGCGGGCATGACAGGCATTAAAGATGGAAAATGGAATAGTGGATTTTTACGCTTTGCACGCAAAGCCAATGCACCCATTTTACCTGTTTATTTAGGCGGAAAAAACTCCCCTCTTTTTTACGGCATGTCTTATATTAATAAGTCACTATCCGCACTGCTCTTACCTAGAGAGATGTTCAATAAGCAATCGGTCATCATTCCGATTCGTATAGGCCAAGCAATTCCGTATAGCCACATAGATGCCGTTCCTGTCTCTACCGCCGAAAAGACCAAGCTTTTACGTAAACATTTATACCGTATAGCAAAACGCAAAAGCCCTCTCTTTATCACAGAAAAAACTATTGCTCACCCTCAAGACCGACGTATACTAAAACACGAACTCAGATCATCAGAGCTTTTGGGTGAAACAGCTGACGGAAAAAAAATATACCTATTTGACTACCGTCCCGACTCAGCCGTTATGCAAGAAGTAGGAAGATTACGAGAAATATCTTTTCGCTGTGTTGGTGAAGGCACCGGCGAGAAAAAAGATTTAGATAAGTATGATCACTACTACCGACATCTGATTCTATGGGACGAGGAAGATCTCGAGATCGCTGGGGCGTACAGGTTAGCAGAAGTACACAAGCTCATTCATGACCCCGCAAGCCCTCTCTATAGCGAAACCCTGTTTCAATACAATGATGCTATGGTTCCCTACTTTGAACAAGGAATAGAGCTAGGACGCAGTTTTGTACAACCTCGTTACTGGGGAAGGCGAAGTTTAGATTATCTATGGTATGGTATCGGCGCATATTTGAAGAAACACCCTGAGGTACGCTATATGTTCGGCCCAGTGAGCCTAAGCAATAGCTACCCAAAACCCGCTAAAGATATGCTGGTCTGGTTTTACCAACATTATTTTGCTGCCAGTGCCCAATTGGCAAAAGCCAATATGCCCTATAGATTATCAGGCGAAGAAACAGACAACTTACATACCCTGTTTTCTGGTAACGATTACAAGTCTGATTTTAAAATTCTTAAAGAACAGCTGGACTATTTAGGTGTATCAGTCCCCACACTTTATAAACAATACAGTGAACTTTGCTCTGCTGGCGGTGTTTGCTTTATGGATTTTGGTATTGATGCCGATTTTAACTATTGCGTCGATGGCTTAGTAATGGTCGATATGCATTTTGTTAAAGACAAAAAATACCAACGATATGTAGGCGCTCGGCTACCAGCGCATGAAAAACCAGTAACAACATAACCTAAAACTTCCCTAAGAGAGCACTGCGCGATATTCTGTAATAACTATTAGAAACGCTGAGTACATAATGAGTCCTGTAGTTATTATCATTTTAGGAATAATTCTGATCACAGGAATGCTCTGGATAAAAGCATTGCCTGCACAACGGCGCAGTTTTGCTCTTTTTAAACTAGTGGTTTTACTACTAATAGCCATCATTGTGATTTTGACAATCACAGGGCGTCTTCATTGGATAGGCGCATTACTGGCCAGTTTTTTTCTTCTCTTTAAAAAATATAATTTTATTTTCAGGGCGCTACCTTTTCTAAAACACTTATTCAAAAGCCCAAATCAACGCCAAAATGAAAGCTCACAAAGCCGTTCAAATATGACTCGCCAGGATGCACTAGACATTCTGGGGTTAGCTGAAGGCTGCACTAAAGAAGATATTATTAAGGCGCATAGAAAACTCATGCAAAAACTTCACCCCGACCAAGGTGGCAGCGACTACCTAGCGGCTCAAATTAACGAAGCTAGATCCTTACTCCTAGAAGAATAATTACTCTGAGCGCTTGAGTGAAAGACCCGCTCGCCCAAATGCTGCAGAGAAGCCTTCTTGCACAAACTCACCAGAGCGCGCTCTTTTCAATAACAAAACTGACTCCTGCTTACGACCATCTTGCTGCGTAAAATGAAGTATTAATTTATCGCTGCTTTTCCATTGCCAAGTTCCCTGCATGACAATGAGTGACTGACCATTACGGTAGTCCAACAACATAAATACGGCATTTTCAGGAAGTAAATCCAACACAACAAATGCTTCGTTATCAGTCAAAACATTGCTATAGCGACCCAATAAAGCTCGGTTAGTTAAATCACCCTGTCGAGCACAACCTTGAAAAGACTTACCATCCAAAGTCATACTTGCGCTCCAGCGATACCAAATATTCAGAACATCAGTACATGATTGATCACGAACTTCTAAACGGAATGAGTGAGACTGGCCGTTAGTATTTTCAAGTGAGCTTTCCCAAATACCCTGAACACCTTCGTATTCATCGATAGGGAAGTTTAATGTTTGTAATGTCTCATAAGATTGAACGCGAACTCGATCAGGCAAAATATCGGCTAACCATGGTGGATTAACCCCTTGCGCACGAAAGCGAATAGCAGATAAATTAACATGACACATTTTACTGCCACCACCTGCAATCATCACATCATCCACCCGCCATACTAAATCAACACCCTGCTCAGCTTTTACCTCCATATATACAGGAAGCTCCACACTTGATGACTGGGCAGAAAATCGTTTAGCTAATAACCCTCGTGAGTCATTTAACCGGCGGCGCTCTTGGCTATAACAAGGAGTCATAGCAAATCCATCACCGTCTTTACTTACCACTCCTCTTACAAACTCAACCTCAGTGTTTTGGGGTTTTATACCAAGAGAATCTATACAACCTGATAAGAAAAAAGCAGTGAAAACACATAAAACAGAAGACTTATTTATTCCATTCATGGTTGACGAAACCCTTTCTATGTACCATAAATTAAACTTAATAATTTTTCTAACACGCTACTAACTCAGGGACCATGATAAATGGCAAGACCAGCAGAGTTTGATAGAAGCGAAGTACTCAATAAAGCCATGGAGGTTTTTTGGCGCACAGGGTATAACGCCACATCGGTTACTGATCTTGTGCATGCGACTAGTCTTAAACCAGGATCCCTATACGGAGCATTCAATAGTAAACGGGGGCTCTTTCTTGAAGTTATCGATAATTACGCGAACCGCAGCTTAACACGCATCAGCGAATGTATGGAACAATCAGATTCTGCCATCGATGCTATTGCACATTTTTTTTCCCGCATATGCAAAGAAATGGAATGTGATGAAATAGGTAAAGGCTGCCTGATGGTAAACACACTTCTAGAGCTTGCCACAGAAGACGACGACATCAGAGTTAGAGTCACTGAATACTTAAACCGGATAGAACACCATTTTTATCTCTCACTTGAAAATGCTCGCCTACGAGGTGAAATAAAGTCAGATACTGACTGTGATAGCTTAGCAAAAATGCTAATGACTGGAATTTGGGGACTACGCGTCATGAGTACCACACGACCAGACCCTGTCATCTACAAAGGTATCATTAGCCACTTGCTTGCTTCACTTGAAGGAGCCAGGTACTGAAAAAATAAAATGCAGTTAAATACAGTACTTAGAAAATTAAAACGTCCTTTTAAAGAGACAACATAAGTACTTGTAATATATATATATTTAAACACACTATCCTAAAAAGACTCTTATTAGAGACACTTTTATCCATAGCACTTTATGTTCTTTCTATTAAACCACTAAAAAAACCCATAAATCATTGATAATTAACAACTAACAAACAATAGGCACAACATCTGCTATCTCTGTCATAACTTTACTGGCGGAGACCCTTCTATGCGTTTAATTATTGCCCTTACCATCTCGTTCATGACAACCGTGCCACTATTAGCTGAATCTTCGCAGTTAAACAGAACAGTCCCACAAGAATATTTAAACCCTGAAGCTCTCTTGAAGAACCTAGATAGTAATAATGATGGTCGCTTAAACTATTTAGAAGCGATGGCCGATAGCGAAATTTCTGATCGTTTTCTTCAAATGGATACAAATAAAAATGGCTTCCTAAGTTTAAACGAGTTGTCAGTACCGAAGAAAATGGATGCCAACCAACTGAAAGTATTGCTTACCTTCGCCTCTCTTCAATGCATCTAGAGGAAAAGAAAGCACATAGGTATCACTATTAAGCATCTACATACTTAACCTAAGGCTAAAAATTAAGGATAATCAACACATCAATAGCACAGAGAACAAGGTAATATGACGCTCCTCACACGAGCCTTACAGCTTCGCTCACTAAAACAATGGGTGTTTATTGCCTTCTTTCTGGTTAATGTGCCTATCGGCTTCATGCTGTATAAAAGCAGCATGGTTCTGGAAAACCAATTACAACAGAGTTACAGGCTAGCGCAAATCTCGCTCGAGCTCAGCCAACAAAATAACTCACTCGAACGTTTAGCTGAAGATATTGTTCGTGCTGCTACACAGTTTCGTATTCTCAAAAAAACTGAGATACAAGAACGTTTAACTGATCAGATTGAAAGGTTCAATAATCACCTATCTATTCAAATGTTTATTACAGAACAGAATCAAAAACAACAGAAGTTTCAAAACCTGTTTGCGGCTATACAAAAAGACCCTTTCGATGAAACAATTAACGAGTTACCGCAACTCACACGCGAGCTTGCAGAAGAGAGCTTTAACAAAGCAGGTATTGAGTTAGCAAACCTGCAGGAACAAGCACGTATAACCAGAGAAAACCTGTGGTTGCAAACAGCTTTCTTAGCTGTGGCAACATTCTTGTTTATGCTATTTTTATCAAGCGCTATTACGCGACCAATAACAAAACTTACGAGTCGTATAGAAGCTATAGGCCGCAGAGAAAATTTACCCAAAAACCCAATAAATGGACCAAAAGAAATTGTTCAACTAAACAATCAACTTCTTTGGTTAGACCAGCATTTACTGCAACTAGAACGACTAAAAAGAGAATTTATTCAGCATATTTCTCATGAGCTAAAAACACCGTTAACAACATTACGTGAAGGCGCGGACCTATTGGCTGAAGAGGTGCCAGGCACACTCAATGAGCGCCAGCACCATGTTGTATCACTTCTTCAAAGTAGCAGTATTAACTTACAAAGATTGATTGAACAACTACTGGACTATAACAAGCTCCAACAATCTCACACCTTAAAAATTCAGCATGTGGATATCTGCAGCATAATAATGAAAGCGATCACTCCGTTACAGCTACTCATCTCGGAGAAATCGATAGCACTAACACTTCCAAAAACGTCTTTAGCTGTACAACTCGACCCTGACATGCTGCACCGAGTACTAGGCAACTTAGTTTCTAATGCTATTTACTATACCGACAAGGATGGACATGTCACAATTGACGCTTATGCATCTGAAAAACAGCTAATCATTGATGTCGAGAATAATGGCTCTCAAATCTCAGCAAGCGATGCAGAAAATATTTTTGAGCCTTTTTATCAAGGAAAAAAGAAACGCTCAGGTCCATTAAAAGGCTCTGGTATAGGGTTAAGTATTGCAATGGAGGCAAGTAAAGCCATGCATGGCGAGCTCAATCTAAGAACGAACAGAGAAGGTGAAATCGTTTTTCGCCTAGAACTACCTTTAAAACCCATATAATTTAATTATCGTTTTGAACAAGCTACTTATATGACTAAGCACTTTTTATTATTTACATTTCCTCTACTTTTTTTAGGTGGCTGCCACCCACTGCCTAAATTTATTCAGCCAGTCCAAGTACCTCAACCTAACTGTTTTTTACCAGAAACAGCACTAAACCAATTTTTAGAAGATGAGCACCAATTCATCACAGCGGATACGGCACAACAGAAATTAATTTTAGACGCATCCAAAGACTCTCTTGAACGGCAAGCAAACATACTCAGCATTGCGAGGAATAAAGTAACATTAGAGCAGTCACTTCCTCTGTTCGCACAAATTCCACTATTACCTAATAAATCTTGCACTGCAGATCGCTATCTTTATCTAAGGTTCAGGCATGTTCAGGCAAACTTAGCCGCGATTGAAGAGAAAGACTTTATTACTGCTCGGTTAAACGCTGCAAAGCTCACTATAGAAAAGCAACAGCAGCAAATTGATGCTCTCACTCAGATTGAACAAGCCATTACCCGTCAACGTGAGGAACCTTAAATCATGACGCAACTTCCACGAATCCTTCTAGTCGATGACGACAATGGTGTGCTATCGCTGCTAACAATGCGCCTAGAAGCATCGGGATACCAGGTGCTTTCAGCCTCAAGTGGCGAAGAAGCATTGCGTCTATTACCTACTGAACGTGTAGACCTTGTATTGACTGATCTATGCATGGACGAAATGGATGGTCTTGACCTTTTTAAGCATGTGCAACAGAACTGGCCTGGGCTACCTGTCATTATCATTACAGCCCACGGTTCTATTCCAGACGCGGTAGCGGCAACTCAACAAGGTGTTTTTGGCTTTTTAACCAAACCCATCGATAAGACACAGTTACTCGATACAGTAAAAGCGGCATTGGTTTCGGCTGAGCGGCGACGAAATACAAAATGGCGTGATGATATAATCACCAAAAGCCCGATCATGCTACATCTACTAGATCAAGCGCACCGAGTGGCCGAATCTGATGTGAGCGTCCTTATCACAGGCCCCAGCGGCAGTGGTAAAGAGTTAATGGCCCGCGCTATTCATCAAGCTAGCCAACGAGCAAGTAGCAAGTTTATAGCGATAAACTGTGGAGCCTTACCTGAACAATTGCTTGAATCTGAGCTTTTTGGACATACTAAAGGCTCTTTTACTGGCGCTATTTCAAACCATCAAGGTCTTTTCCAAGCAGCTCATGGCGGCACACTTTTTCTTGATGAAATAGGTGATATGCCACAGCCCCTGCAGGTAAAACTACTCAGGGTATTACAAGAAAGAGTTATTCGCCCAGTAGGATCTGTCGATAATATCAAAATTGACGTGCGTATTATCTCCGCAACTCATCGCAACTTGGATCAAGCGATGCAGAGTGAAGATTTTAGAGAAGATTTATACTATCGCTTGAATGTCGTTAACATCGAGCTACCTCCTTTACGAGACCGGCCTGAAGATATTCCTGTACTAGCAAGACACTTTCTCGCTAAAGCAACACACCAACATAACCGTAAAGTACGAAACATTTCACCAGGAGCCCTACACTTATTAGCCCAAGCAGCTTGGCCGGGTAATGTAAGGCAGCTTCAAAATGTTATGGAGAAAGTGGTTGCACTAAGTGCTAGCCCAGTCATATCAGAGGGCCTAGTTGCAAATGCTCTGTCTAACCAAGACCTTGTCATACCGTCTTTCAACGAAGCTCGAGCTGACTTTGAAAAGCGCTACCTGATTAAGTTGATGCAAGTTACTGAAGGCAATGTGACACACGCGGCTCGTATTGCTCAACGAAATAGAACCGATTTTTATAAACTTCTCAATAGACATAGCATCGAAGCAGCGGAATATAAGCCAGCAGCTATTGCTGCTGCCCAAGCCCAGGCTGATTTAATCAAGTCTCGCCAAGCCAGTTGATTTTAACGGCTAATATTTGCAAACCTAGCAGATGTAAGGATGGCAAGGTCCCCTGCAGACATCTCAATCTCTAGACCTCTTCTTCCAGCACTCATAAAAATGCTTTCATAACTATTTGCCGACTCATCAATCACAGTCGGCAACACTCTTTTTTGCCCCAATGGGCTGATACCTCCTGCGATATAACCCGTAATGCGCTCAGCCGCAGCAACCTCAGCCATCACAACTTTCTTCACTTTCAAAGCGGTGGCCATTGCTTTTATATTCAGCTGCCCACTCACAGGAACAACAGCCACCGCGAGTTTCTTCTGATCCCCTTCTACTGCTACCAACAAAGTCTTAAACACTTGAGCTGAGTCTTGGTTCAATAGTTCAGCCGCCTCTTCGCCATAAGAGCTACTTGAAGGGTTATGCTGATACTCATGCAGCTTATAAAAAACCTGCGCCTTTTTAACAATATTAATCGCAGGCGTCATGATTTTTTCTCTGACGAGAAACGCTCATACCTTGATGACGGCTCTTTCAATGGTTGCAATAAATACTCCAGTCCGTTGAGCTTAATTTCATATAATGTACGTAAGAGATCACCCAGCTCACCAGATGGAAACCCTTTCTTTTCAAACCAACATATATAAGGTTCTGGAAGGTCTACTAAGATTCGTCCAGCATATTTCCCAAAGGGCATTTTCATTGTAGCCAGCTTTTTAAGCTGTTGAGGTTGAAAAGACATCATAAGTTGTATCGTTGCTATCCACTAATTTTGAGTACAAAATGCATCCCAAATTCACTTCTGATAATGCGCGATGAAACAAACCGAACAAACTATCAGTAAAGCGATGACTTTACTAAATCAAGGCAAGTACGACTCAGCACATAAAATTTGTAAAAGAATTATTGCTCGTGCGCCACTGCATTATCAAGCAAATTTACTGCTAGGTGTGATTGCCCTCAACACCCATAAGCTCAGCATTGCAGAAAAGCACTTACAGCTTGCCCAGAAAAACGCCAAAAGTAAGCACGACAAAGCTCAAGCACTTAGCAACTTATCCTTGTCATTGAGCTATCAGCAGCGGTTTCTTGAAGCTTTAGAATATATTAATCAAGCGCTAAACCTTAAACAACAAGCTCTTTTCTACTGCAACCGTGCGAATATTTTTGAGCAACTTTCGCGCTGGTCAGAAATGCAGAAAGATCTGATGATAGCTATTTCGATCTCTCCTAATATTCCAGAGGCTTATATTAGTTTAGCACTAGCTAAACGACACCTTGGTGATTCGAATACGGCCTTAGAGTTACTGGAGCAGTGCCCTGAATATACCGAACAAGATTGGCTCAATGAGTGGGCTTTATTGAGCGGTATCAATAACCGTATAGATAAAGTAGAGGAACAACTTAGTATTTTAAACCTCAGCGATGATGCCATGATTTCACTTGGAGATTATGCACTAGAGCAGAACTACCCTGAAATCGCACAAGCGCTCTATTTGTTAATGCAAAAGAAACGCCCTAATCATGCAGCTCTTAATCACCAACTCAATGCATTACAAGGCATTTCTTCCACACAAGCACCACGCGAATATATTGAATCACTATTTAACAGTTGTGCTGACCAATTCGAAGACCGTCTAGTAAACCAGCTTCTGTACACTTTGCCAGAACAGATGGTAAAACAATTAGCCGGTTTTTTACCAAATACTGCAATATCTGTGGTTGATCTTGGTTGCGGGACAGGATTATTAGGTAAGGCTTTATCATCTAAAGCATCTATCTCTTCACTCACTGGTGTTGATGTCTCGAAGGTAATGCTCGAACATGCAGGTAAAACTAAACTCTATCATCAGCTCATACACGATGATGTTCTGAGCAATCTACAGGCCACTAAAAATACTGATCTCATTATGGCCGGCGATGTGCTGATCTATATAGGTGAGCTTACCTCACTCTTCAAATATGTCAGCCATGCGCTAAAAGATAATGGTATCTTTGCGTTTAGTGTTGAATCTTGCTCTACGCATTGGCGGTTAGACAAGTCCGGACGCTACCAGCACAGCGCAAACTATATTCACTCATTATTAAATAAAAATAATCTTTCGTTAGAACACTCAACCATATGCGATCTTCGCTTAGAAAAAAACCAACCCGTTGCAGGTGAAATCTTCATTTTGAAAAAGCATGGATAACTATATAAGTTGCTACCTAAGCAACTAGTTAAGCAGACCTTCTCGCTGAGCCTTCTGATAAAGGAAGCCTGCCGCTAAACGAAGCGAGTTCAATAGTACTTTACGATTTTGTAGACCGATATCATCTATTATTTGTTGTTCACTTTTTTGTTGAATAACGCGCTCTTCGAGCAAGTATTTGATCTGCTTACCTGTTGAATCGATATCCCAAAGATATCGATATCGCTCTGCCAACCGAGCAAAAATGTAAGCACTGCTTTCATAAGCGCGATAATGAAATGCAAAACCGGATAAGTCATACCACTCTTCATGCTCTAAGCGGGCAAACTCAACAAGCATGGGGCGCTGAACGCGAGCTAAAATATTGTTATCTAATGCCTGAAGCCACTCGCCTTGCAAATACAGAAAG
Organism: Neptunomonas japonica DSM 18939; assembly: GCF_000422765.1. Lineage (GTDB taxonomy): Bacteria > Pseudomonadota > Gammaproteobacteria > Pseudomonadales > Balneatricaceae > Neptunomonas > Neptunomonas japonica. The sequence continues at coordinate 70,704 of NZ_KE383917.1, forward strand.
CGTTTTTGAAATTCACTTTGCCATCCACATATCGCCTTATTAGCATCAGCCGATAACCCCTTAAGCACAAGGGTTGCATAAGAACCACTAACAGGATCACACTGCGTCCCAACTCTAGTAACTTGATATCCTTCAGCTTGCCAAAAATCAAGCAGAGGCGCTGTTGCGGCAAACGACGCCCCAATCATATGGTATTGGCTGTTTTCTATCGAGTGCTCAACTGCATGCAATAAACCAGCAGCTATACCGCTGCGCCGATATTGATCACGTACAGCAATACGCACAACTCGCAGCACAGTGAACTCAGTCGCATTTAAATAGCCCTCCTGAGCAACCAGCAATTGGGGGATTAAATGCCCTCGAGGCCTGCGCCGCCCTTCCCATATATGCTGTACAAGCTCTCCTTCAAGCCCTCCCTCCTTGGCGACAAGGCAAGCCCCAACAATGCCCTCAACTGTTTCAGCAATCCAGATTTGTAAATTAGGACTATCCAGCATGATTCTTAGGTCGCCTGGAGTTGTCCGGTAATGCGCGTTGATCATTAAACCAAACAAAGCTCGTAGCTGGTCTGGATTATCAACAAGCCATTTAGAATCAACACAGCGATACTGAACTACTGGACGGCTTTGCTTCACTGTTTTTTCTGGTATTTTACGATTCAAATAACCCGTATCTAAAAGCAGAAGCTTGTTAATAAAAGGTTCTAACGGATCGTGCTCAGACCAACGAATTGGCTTCTCAAGTGAAAAACAATGCAGCGCTTTAGCTCGGCGCTTCAGAATAGATAAAAACCGCAGAACAAACCCTTGCCCGGTGCCTTCATAACCTTGAGTCGTCGTGGCGAATACTATTTTTGAGTACTTCTCTAAAAAGCCAGTTAATAGATTTACTGGAATTCCGGCAGCTTCATCCACTAACAAAATATCAGCATCATTGTGCTCACAACAAGCATCCACAGGTTGCTGGAATGTTAAATGCATTTGCTGTTTTTCTTCAATAACTTGATAACGCGTCCGATGAAAGCCCTCAGCGGCCGATGCATGTTGAAACAAGCTATCAAGCGCATCAGCAGAAGGCGCTGTCACAACCACATTACGCCCTTGACCCAACAAATGACACGCTATGATCCCCAGCGCAGCAGACTTGCCCCTACCTCTTGCTGCAGTTAAAACACAACACTGCGGCCCAGACAGAGCAAAATACTGAGTAACTTGATCAACAACCTTATGTTGATCAAATAGCCCCACGTCAGCTGAAACATGAGGTAAGGAAGACGGTAACGGTGACAATAAACCACCGGCTTGATCAAAACGCGACAGGAAACGCTCTTCATTAAAACAACGCTTCATATGCTCAAGAAAGTAATTACCCACCTGTAAACTTGTATAGGGTTCAACACGTAATCGTTGCTTCTCGGGATCATCAAAAAAACTAGCTAATTCAGGAGGTGGGCTCAAAAAAACGAATAGCCCGCCACCTTTCAGCAAACCCGAAATCTGGCCTAACGTATCAGGATTAATACCACTAAAACCATCATAGATCAGTAGGTCTACTTCCTGGCCTAATAAACGATGTGCTTGATGAATAGGGCAAGTAACCTGCCCTTCCCACTCGCGAGATGAAATAACAATACAGCGCAGAGAATCATTGCTTTGAATATAGGTAAGAGCTTGTTCAGCTGTCCATTCGGGAGAGCCTGTTAACCAACAGGGGTAACGAATATTTCCTTGCTCTGCCTGAAACATCAACCGAGCAAGAAGCGTTTGAACACTATTCGGTGCTGAGCAAGACATATAGATCAATAAGAATAAGTTACTGAAGGATTAACATGCTGCTCTGCATCTGAGCACACCTGATTTCCACCGCGGGTTTTGGCATTAATCAATAGCTGTTGAACGCAAGCTGTTGCTGTTTCGCAGTTTAAATCAGATGTTGGTTGAAACGTGCATAAGCCAATACTCACCGGGTGCTTAATGTCTAACTGCTGAAGTCCTTTCAAGCATCGGTCAGCTAGCTGTAAAACTAACTCATTCGTAGCCGGTAAGATAAGACCAAAGGTCGTTGCATCCACTTTCGCTACCATATCGCCTGGGCGGCAAACCGCATGAATAAGATTTTGTGCCACTTTAACGGCATCCTGCTCTTCCAGCTCCTCTATATCAAAGCCGACATACATTAATGTCAAGGGAGTGAACTCTCTTACACTGCGACGACACTCTATATCAACTCTCACTCCAAACTCATGAGGATCAGGTAGGCCTGTTACTAAATCTTTTCCGCTACTAATAAGATCAAGACGCACCTGAAGCTCTTTATACTTCTTTAAAAACCTTATTAATAGAAAAACTAAAACACCAGAAGCCGCTGATAGTCCCCAAAAAATCCACAACAAAGATTGAGACGATACTAATGCCAGCTGGAGAGTTAGCACTGCCAATAAAAGACAAACCATAATACATACTGCTAGCACCAATGGCTTGATTACACCGTTTTGGCTTTTTGGCGCGTGGGCGTCAATTTCATGAAGCTGTAAATTTTGCACTTTTGGCAATTCAGTTCCCGTTATTTTGCAATTCAATATAGGCCAAGTATAACGCAGATACCCTTACTTCATAACTAGTGCTAAATGCTTATTGTCCCCAACGGTTATGAGACTGGTGCAAATATGCTAACTCTTCTGCTGTCGACTCTCGCCCCAATACTTGATTGCGGTGTGGAAAGCGGCCAAAACGAATAATCATATCCCGATGTTGTGATGCAAAATCAATGGCAAAATCAACTCTGTGGCGCTCCTTTAGCGGCACCTCAGTCAATAAGTTTTCTAACCGGCTAATGCATAAATCCTGATCTTGTAATGATTCGCTATGCTCCAATGGCATATAGAAGAACATGCGCTCAGAAAACTCTAATGCATCATCATGCCCACAACTAAGGCTCTCAAGAACAATATCCCTAGTAATATGATCTCCTTTAAAAGCTTCCGCCATGCCCCGATACATATTACGTGTAAATTGATCAAGCAAGATGACTAACGCAAGCCTCCCCCTTGGAGTGCCTTTCCAACTATCTAACTCACCCCGTAATGCAGCATTAACTTTGGCACCAAAGAGTTTGTCAATTTCTCTATCAAGCTCAGCGCCACCTTGCCACCAAATGGACTCCCTATTCATTAGAGGGAATCCATTTTCAAGATCGCCAAACCAAAACTGTAACACCTCATCAATGTCGACTCTCATGCCCCTTCTCCGATGAAAAACGATTAATAGCGTATAGGTTTTTCAAAATAAGCTTTTGCCAAATAAAAAGTACATTGCTAAGCAAAATATACATGCACTTATGTTATATGTTTACCTTAATAAGGTTTCATCAACAATACAGCTAAAATAACTATTCTGTGTTGCCACCCTTTATTCAAGACCGAAACTGATTTAGAGTCATGTAATACAATGGATTTTTACATCTATGAGGAATAGGAAAAATGACTCGTACAGTACTAGTTTTAGTTCTTTTAGGTCTCATCATAGCAGGCTATTTCTATTTACCTCCTACAGTACCAAGTGCGACCGATAACGCCTTAAATACTGAAACGCAATCAGCACAAAATGCCAATCCAAGTAAAACCGTCAGTAGCAAAGAACGTTCTCAAGCACTCACTCATATTAAAAAAATCACCAACCATTCTGAGAAAACAATTGATGCCTCAACAGCCAGTCATTTTGTCACAGAGGATCAATTAATTAAGCTACCAGATACAGCAGACGCTCGCCTTTTAGTTAAAAAAAGTGGTGACATCAGTAACAACAAAACGGCACAAACTTTTGGCGTTAGCATCCCTGTATTCAATCCAAAAAATAATACGTTGACTGACAAAGAGCAGCCAACATCTATAACTGATACAACACCCATTGGTACTCAGATTAAATTAAAAGAGCTTTTGGACCAATCAGATAGCAATGGAAAAAAAGTGTTTTATATACACGCAGTTAATCAAAAAGACGAGCAAGGCATTTGGGGTATCATGCAAAATGGGTTAACAGAAACGTTTGCTAAAGGGATTACATTATCGGATAACAAAACCCTCATTCAAGCGACTATTCCAGAAGAGGCAGACGAGACCCTAACAAATAAGAAGAGTTCTTTTCTTGGCAAATTACTTCATGAGAAAGTAGCGACTACTCACATCTATAATTTCCAGCAAGGCCTACTTGGGCAGAACCCAGATTTGATTACGCCAGGGCAACAATTGATTATTGTGACCTTTACTGAAGATGAGCTACTTAATGTGTATAAACACTATAGCCAACAAGGCCAATCAGAATGATCGACCTATATACCTGGGGAACACCTAACGGCAGAAAAGTCTCGATTATGCTTGAAGCCATCGGTGCCAAGTATCAAACTTTCACTGTTAATATTTTGAAAGATGAGCAGTTCTTACCTGATTTTATTAAAATCAGCCCTAACAATAAGATCCCTGCCATTGTCGATTCAGAAGGCCCGAACGGCAAGCATATATCGCTTTTCGAAACGGGAGCAATCCTAATTTATCTAGGTGAAAAATCTGGAAAATTCATCCCCACAGAACTCATCAAACGATACGAGATGATGGAGTGGCTAATGTGGCAAATGGGCGGGTTTGGCCCCTTTCTTGGCCAAGCACACCACTTTAATCGCTTTGCCCCAGAAGAAGTGCCTTATGCTCTAGAGCGTTACAACAACGAAGCACAAAGATTATGGAGCGTACTCGATAAGCGCTTATGTAACAGAGAGTATGTCGTTGACCAACTGAGCATCGCTGATTTTGCAATTTACCCTTGGGCAGCACGTTATGCATGGCAAAAAATCGCTCTAGAAGATTACCCTAATGTAAAGAACTGGATGCAAAGAATGTTAACATTAGAGGCTGTTCAAAAAGGAATGATGATTCCTGATAATAATTAAATTAGCGGAGTAATTATGCACATTTGGGTTGATGCAGACGCTTGCCCACGCGTCATTAAAGATATTCTATTTAGAGCTGCAGAACGTACTAATACAACAATGACATTGGTGGCGAACCAACTCATTAGTACTCCTCCCTCACCATTGATTAATGCTATTCGTGTACCTGCAGGCTTTGATGTGGCCGATAACTACATTGTGCAAAAGCTATCGGCAGGCGATTTAGTTATTACCGCCGACATCCCCTTGGCTGCAGAAGTAGTTGAGAATAAAGGTATAGCCTTAAACCCACGAGGGGAGCTCTATACATTAGAAAATATTCGACAACTGCTTTCCATGCGTGACTTTATGGACACATTACGTAACACCGGCGTTGAAACAGGTGGACCGAAGTCATTTAATGAGCAGGATCGTAGAACATTTGCTAATCAGCTAGATAGCTTACTCGCTAAAGCACGATAAGATACTACCCTGTTAAGGCCTTAGAGCACGAGAATTACTCAACATTGCCTAAAACGTAAGTCTCCCCTGCGCTATTAATCACCACCTGTGTAACACCATCGCGTTGCTCCTCATGAGCCTTTTCAACAAGAGTATAGAAAACTGATCGTGTGATCAGGCCTTCCATACCAAATCTCACATAGAGATAAGGAGACGGCTCTCCAGTTATAGGATCTGTCTCCACTCGAATCGGGTTATCAGCACTGGCTATAACTCTATCTCCTGTAAGGCTTATAAAGCATAATGCCTCACCAAGTTCATGGGCGACTGTCTCTACATGAATAAAGTGAAAAGGCACATCATCAACTTGAATGCCGATTTTTTCGACAGGCGTTTTAAGATAATAAGCTTCATCTTCTTTCCATAAAACAGTCGAAAATAGTTTAACCATCGCAGGACGACCAATTGGCGAGCCGTTATACAGCCACTGGCCATCTCGTAAAATACGCATATCTATATCGCCACAAAAATCTGGATGCCACTTATCCACTGGTGGCACTCCCTTGCCCGATGCTTTATCAATTTGCCGACTGACTTCTGCAAAGTCAAAAGTTGGTTTGGTTACGTCCATTATTCGCTATTCCTACTCAATACATATAGGCCATCATCTATCCTCCATTAAATTATCTCAACTTATATCGAAAAAATTTCATCCATTTATACAAACACATGAATCCTATTCACTGTTAAACTGGCTCCATATTAACGATTATCAAACGCTAGGCACTTATGAACTCATCATTGAAAGACCGTTTCTCAGATCCACAGCGTGGCGTTTACTTTATTGGTACGACTCCACCAAGGGATAACACACCCTCTGATCAGGTTAGCGACATCGCTGATAAACTACTGGGGCGTCTTTCTGCCATCGATTTTGATGGTGTTATTGTCTATGACATACAGGATGAGAGTAGCCGAATTGATAAACCTCGCCCGTTTCCCTTTATGCAAACACATGATCCACGAGATTACTCTCGACTCATTCGTGAAAAGTCACAGCACCCTGTTATTACCTATAAAAGCGTTTCGCAACGAGACCGACACGACTTTGAACAATGGCTAGAAGAGGCATGGAACAACTACGGGATACGCGATATTGTCATGGTAGGCAGCCCATCTTCCGAAGGCAAGGTTCAGCTATCGCTGAATGATGCGTATGAAGCGCTCACAGAACACCAGCTAGATTATAATCTTGGCGGTGTCACTATTGCAGAAAGGCATGCGAAAAAAGGTGATGAGCATCAGAGACTATTGAAAAAGAGTGCTCAGGGGTGTTCATTTTTTGTTTCGCAGGCCGTCTATAACCCACAAGCAACTGTTGATATGCTGAGCCGCTACGCTCGTGAATGCAAAGAACAAGGCATTACACCACAGCGAGTCATTCTGACGTTTACACCATGTGGTAGCGCTAAAACATTAGAGTTTATGGAGTGGCTCGGTATATCCGTACCAGAAGCAACCAGTTATCGCATTCTGGATGCACATAACCCGTTAGCAGAATCAATTCGGATCTGTCGCAGCAACTTAGAACAAATTATTGAAGCGTGTATCCCTTTAGGCATTCCTTTAGGATTAAATATTGAGAGCCTTACTAACCGGAAGGATGAGATCGATGCCGCTATTCGTCTTTTCAAACTACTCAAAGCCACACTAGATTTGAAGCTAGCAGAGAATTCACTCTAAGCTAATAGCAGAAAAACTCAAGGCGTGGACTGTGCTTCTTTTAGCAGCACTTCCATTGCCTTGTAACGTTTCGGATCCCATATAATAACTTTTCTATCAAAATCGACTTCATATTTAACATTCATTAGAAAATCCATTCCTAATAGACCGTCAAATTTTCCTCCAGGCGACTTATTATCAATCACAAAAGAGCGGATATTCTGTGCTTTAAAAGGCCCAACTTTTATTCGATCAAACTCTATACTACTAACTTTAATAACCCCGCCACCAGCAACACGAGCATAACCAGCAGCTTCACTCATTGCATCAAGGCGCGCTAAAGCATCACGATGAAACACGGTACCACTGGCACCCGTATCCATCAGCATATGTACCTTGGCTTCCTTACCGTGATAAGTCACAGAAACAGGTATCAATATCTGATTTTTCTGTATTTTCACTGGTGTTTCCATCTGCGCTAGCATTCTCTCAAGCCTGCGAATTTCTGAGCGCACTTTCATAGAAGCTGATGCTTTCTTGTTTTTTTCAGAGAAGTGACTTGTATTGTTAACTTCGTCAGAAGGCATCTGGAGCTGTATTTGGTTTTTATATTTTTGAGGAACCTGACTTAGACTGCCAACAAAAACGCGCTTGCCATTGTCATCTGTGTATTTATAAATTTCTGCTTGTGACTTGCCCATCATCATAAGGAGTAAAATAGCAATCATACTCAATAAAATAGCGGCCATTCTTATTTGCTGACAGCGCCTGCATTTTTTCTTAGGCATTTAACCTCCGGCAAGTTTCACTGTGTAATTGAGCTGTTCAAGTAGAGACTTGATACTCTCTCGGTGATCGCCCTGAATTTCGATAATACCACCCTTCAATGCTCCACCTGTTCCACAATGCTGCTTGAGACGCTTCGTGAGCTTTTTCAGTTCAGCATCAACTAACGGAACACCTGATATCGTTGTTACACCTTTGCCTTTTCGTCCTGATGTTTCTCGCCTAATACGAACAACACCATCTAAAGAAGCAATACGATCAGTATCGGTATTTTCTTGGCAACAGCATGCATCTTTAGGCTTTCTGCAATTCGGGCAAACATCCCCCGCTTCAGTTGAGTAAACCAGTCGACTTAGTTGATTTTGTAATGAGGCCATATTTTCGGTCCTAACGGGATAACCCGCCTATTTGTCTAGCCAAATAAGCGGCGTAGTTGTCAGTCATGCCACTGATAAAATCCAGTGCCCTAATATAGGCATGATACAACGACCAACTTGGATCCGGGGCATGAATCCCCATTAAACTCATTATTTTTTCACTTCGGTAGCTTAAGTTATCCGCACTTCCTTTCTGGTACTGCTCATAAACAGCATAGCAAAAAGCATCTAATAGAATCCCTAAGCAACTATAGGCACCTACTTCAAGTTCAGTTTTTCTTGTATCAGGAAACACTTTATTTTTTGCGAGAGCTTTAGCAGCACTTAGCCCTTCTTTTACACCCACATCACCATCAAGTAATAGTTCTCCTTGATACTGACCTGCCATAATTTGTGCATAATTATTCTTAAAAGCATCAACCGCAGAATTAACCATATTTTCCATGGCCTTACCACGTAACGCTGAGACCTTACGCCGTGCAGATGCTTGGCTATAAAATATTCCATCTTCAAACTCTAGATCACCACACAACTGCAATAAGATAGGTTTAATCACATCAAAAGTAAGAATATTAAGTTCAATCGCATCTTCTAGATCTAGTATTGCATAACAAATATCATCAGCAGCTTCCATTAAATAAGCAAGTGGGTGGCGGCACCAACGATTTTTTCCTAAAGGCACTAGGCCTAGCTCATTGCCTAGTTTATTGAGTGTTTCACTTTCAGTTAGGTAGCAGCTGAATTTTCCTTTTCCTATTGCATGCTCCGCTGTCCAAGGATACTTAAGTAAGGTACCTAACGTAGGGTATGTTAAACGCAACCCGCCATCATAAAGATGATTCTCAATACAGGTCACCACTCTAAACCCTTGAGCATTTCCCTCAAAAGTTTCAAGATCAAGGCATTCTAACGATGATAAGGGTTGTAAGAACTCAGCACCTTTTGACTGCTTGAACCAATCCCTGATGGCATACTCACCAGCATGACCAAAAGGTGGGTTACCAATATCATGAGCCAGACAGGCAGACTGAACAATCATCCCAATATCATGAGAGCTAACCCATTCGGGCAGGTCAGGTGTCAGTAATTCACCGACTCTAATACCCAGTGTACGCCCGACACTTCCGACTTCAATCGAATGAGTTAAACGTGTATGGATGTGGTCGTTTAGTACTAGCGGGTGCACTTGGGTTTTACGCCCTAACCGTCTAAACGCACTGGAGAACACCACACGGTCGTGGTCTTTATGAAAGTGACTACGCCCTACCTCAGGAGAAGCTATCGACTCATGACCATAACGCTTTACTGTTAGTAGTTTATCCCAGCGCATCATTTCATTATTCCCTGTCTGTAGCTATCAAAGGCTTATATTGACATAAAAAAACCGATAGCGTGAAGTCACGCTATCGGCATCGTCTCTCTTAAATAAAATTTATACTTTAAACTGGTTTACAATTCTCATTAAGCGCTGCTCCAATGCAGACATCTCTTTGGTTGTTGCTGATAGGGCATCGGCATTACTAGCTGAGTGTTCTGCAATATCTGCAACTTGCTGGACATTTTGGCTAATTTCATCTGCAACTGCCGTTTGCTCCTCAGCAGCACTGGCAATCTGAGTATTCATCTGAGTGATAGTGCTGACCGAACCCGTTATAACCGTTAACGACCCGCTGGCTTGCGCTGCTCTTTCTACCGTTGCAATACTCTGGGCTTTACTGGTATCCATCACGCCAACAGCTTCTCTTGCTCCTGTTTGCAAACGCTCAATCATACTTTGAATTTCTTGTGTGCTCTGCTGAGTTCGGTTTGCTAACGTTCGAACTTCATCAGCAACAACAGAGAAACCACGCCCATATTCACCAGCACGAGCAGCTTCAATGGCGGCATTTAACGCAAGTAGATTAGTTTGCCCTGCTATCTCTTTAATAACATTCACAACAGTACCGATTTTGTCGGCATCAACATCTAGCTGGCCAATAACATCCGATGCTTTATTCACATCATCTGATAAAGCCTGAATAGCAACGATGGTGTCCTCAACTATTGTTTGCCCACTCTGAGTTTCATTGTCCGCTTCTTGCGCAGCGGAAGCGGCACCAACAGCATTTCCAGCCACTTCTTGTGCAGCAGCGGCCATCTGATGTACTGCAGCCGCAGCTTGTGCCGTTTCATGTCTCTGCTTTTGAACATCAGTATGTGTTTTAGTAACTACATTATTCATTTGCACTGTCGATTTTGAAAGGTCCGCTATCCCGCCTTTTAAATCAACCACCAAGCCTTGAATTTTATCTGCAAAATCATTGAAGCCCTGCGAAACCTGCCCTACTTCATCATTAGACAGAACTTTCAAACGACGAGTTAAATCTCCCTCGCCTTGGCTAATATCAGTCAGTGCTTCAGCAGTATCACGTAACGGCTGAGTGACCTTACCCGCAATATACAAAGCAATAAACACAAAGAAAATGAGTAACACGATACCTGTTCCGGCAATAAACACTTGGGTTTTTGCCATATTAGAATCAATACTTTGCTGAGCCTCTGCTACAGCATCATCAATATCATCTATATAAAAACCCGTTCCTAGCATCCAACCAAATTTCGAGATGCCTAATGCATAACTAAGTTTTTCAACATCCATGTTTTTCGAAGGCTTGCTCCAAAAGTAAGTAACATAGCCACCACCTTGCTTAGCCTTATCAATTAACTCTCTAATAATATAGACACCATTGGGGTCTGTAAGCCCCATGAGATTTTTTCCCTCCAATGAAGGCTTAGGCCTCATAGCGATGGCTGTACCTGAGTAGTCATACACAAATACATAGCCATCATTTTTCTTCCCATAAGTGATTGATCTAAGTATTTCTGCTGCTTTTTTCTTGGCCTCAACATCGTTTGGGCCAGAAGCTTTATCAGTAATGGGCTTAACCGCTGTGTATGCCATATCCATATAAGCTTTGGCCGTTTCTTGCTTTGCTTGCATCATGGTTGAGCGAATCGCAGCGACTTCATGCACACCCATCTCTTCTAGTTTTACTTTTACCACTAGCATGACGACGAGAATGGCCACAACCAGTGGGATAATCGTTAGCAATAGCATTTTATGTTTGAGCTTTAATGCACTCATAGTAGTAAGCCTCAACTCGCATTGTTATTTTAATTAAGATTGTAATAATCACACAAAGACATAAATGCTCTAATAACCAAGATGTAGGAGCAGGCTATCTAAAAACACCCCTATACCAGACCTTTGTTTAATACGTAAGTCGTGCTTTCACAATTCTTATCAATAGTTTAGTCAACAATACATAAAACACATAAAACAGATTAGACTTTATAGTGACTAAGATCATATCCTTACTATTCGGCACCACTTATTTATTTTAGACTGGCTTTTTTATTCATATCTAAAAGGACAGATTGACGCCATGCTTACTCAGCTCAATAAGTTACTCTTAATTACTTTTATCTTTCTATTCAGCCATTTTGCCTACGCTCAAGACACAACGACCAACCCTAGGGTTGCACTTGAAACAACAGCTGGCAGCATTATGATAGAGCTATTCTCAAACGAAGCGCCTGTGACGGTAGAAAACTTCTTGCGCTATATTGATGAAGGCCTATATGTCGATACGCAGTTTCATAGAGTGATCAGCGGATTTATGATTCAAGGAGGAGGGTTCACTAAGGACCTGAAAAAAAAGCAAAACCATGAGCCAATAAAGAATGAATCATCAAACGGGTTAAGTAATAAACGCGGTACCATTGCCATGGCTAGAACTCAAGATCCTGACAGTGCAACCAACCAATTTTTTATCAATTTAGTCGATAACCTCAATCTTAATCAGGTTGGAAATCGTGCAGGATATACAGTTTTCGGTGAAGTAAGCCAGGGTATAGAAGTGATAGACAAGATAGGAAAAGTTAAAACAACCACACGCTCACGTTACCGCAACGTACCTGTTGACCCTATATTGATTTTAAGCGCTAAGCGCCTTTAGCTCTTCCCTGTTACATATAAGTATTGATGTACGTATTGATCACCTTTGTCAAAAAAACTAGGTGATCAATAGCCACCTGTTAGTTACGAATAACGGCGACATAATTGCCTTTCATGCTTAACGCAGTAACCCCATCCTGAACAATAAACACCTCAAGCGCTAGACGGGCTCGCCCTTTTTCCTTTAAACGCGATAGGAAGCTATCAAGCTCAAGTACAGATGGAGTATCTACTTGTGCATGAAAATCACCTGTAACCGGGGCAAGGTAGCGCATTTCACAATCGCGAATCATGACATCACAATCCAACGTTTGCTCTTTCAACAATAATGTTGTTAGGCACCACCCAGAAATTGTTGCTAATGTGGCTAACGATCCTCCAAAGCCTGTTCCTTTATCGTTAACATTTGGCGCTAACTCTGCCGGCAAAATTAGCTGCTTGCCTTCATACGTCAGCTGGCCTAACCCCATATGGTTTAACAAGGGTATTTGCGTTTTAAGCCATTCAAGAAATCCTTCCGAATGTTGAATAGGCATTAGCTATTTCCATTCCAAGTAGAGAAGACATGCCCTACATTATCTTGGCTAACTTCACGCATTCTTTTTGCTGTCCCTAGGTAAAGAAAACCTATGACTTGCTCATGAGCCTGCAACCCCAACCCCGCCTTTACAACAGGATCAAAAGCCATTTCACCGGTTCTCCACATAGCGCCCAAGCCCTGAGCATAAGCGGCTAATATCAAACTATGAGCAGCGCATCCAGCTGTTATCACCTGCTCAACTTCGGGAACTTTAAGGTGCTGCTGTATATTAGCTATCGCCACTACAATCATTGGAGCACGCATTGGCTTTTTTTGAAGCTTAGCCGCTTTGTCCTCTGCAAGATCATTTCCTTTAGTGCGTATAGCTTTAACAAAAAGCTCACCCAAATTGTTTCTAGCATCACCTTCAATTATCAAAAACCGCCATGGTTGAAGCCCAGCATGGTCCGGTGCTCTTAGTGCTGCATTAAACATCACATTTAACTGCTCCTTAGAAGGAGCAGGTTCAAACAATACCGGCGCAGATACTCGGTTATGCAACAGTTCAATAGCGTCCATATTCGTTCCTTATTGACGACTTAATCTAAGGTTGAGAGGTTTAACAGGCTCACTACTACGCACAGGATTAATGTCTAACCCACCACGACGCACATACCTAGCGTAAACCGTTAACGACTCAGGCTGACAACGCTGCCAAATATCCATAAAGATATTTTCAACGCATTGCTCATGAAAATCACCGTGCTCACGATAAGAAATAAAGTACTTCAGTAGTCCTTCCCGATCAATTTCTAAACCCGTATATTGCACTTGAATAGATGCCCAGTCCGGTTGCCCTGTTACAGGACAATTTGACTTAAGCAGATGACTATACAACGCTTGTGTTACCTTGTTTTTACCAACACTCAACAAATGTGGCGCCGGCTGGTAATCATCAACCGTAATATCCAACTCATCCAGACACTCCCCTTCAAAGCAGCTTAAGCCTGGCATTTGATCGGGATGATACAGCTCTACCCTTACAGCACCACCAGTCGATGCTGATAAATCCTTTTGCATCTGGTTTATAACACTGTCATCACTATCAAATCGGCTCAAATTGAAGGAGTTCAAATACAATTTGAATGATTTTGACTCAACAATACTTTGAGAGTCCGCCGGGATAAAAAAGCTCGCTACCCTAACAACGGGCTTCCCTTTGGGGTTCAGCCAAGAAACTTCATAACCATTCCATATATCCTCACCCACAAATGGCAACGAAGCTCTCTCAATTCCTCGATTTTTCCAGTTCAAATCGCGTTGAATGGGAAACAAAAGGTCTGGTGTATATTCGTTAATATAAACAGTACCATTGCCTAACGGCGACTGATCAAGAATATCTTGCTCACTCATTATTGACGAATCCCCTTACCCATATTCAATAGCTTTAACGCCACCAAAAATAACGCCACATTAAATAGAACTATGACCGCAAACGCGAAACCAACATTAATATCACTGACGCCTAGGATTCCGTAACGAAACGTATTAACCATATATAAAATAGGGTTTAATTGAGAAACGCCCTGCCAAAATTCAGGCAGTAACTGTATCGAATAAAACACCCCTCCTAGATAAGTTAGCGGCGTTAATATGAAAGTAGGAATAATTGAAATATCATCAAATGAGTTAGCAAAAACCGCATTGATAAAGCCACCCAATGAAAACAAAATAGATGTCATTAGCACCGTCGCTATAGTCACACCAAAACTATGAATCTGTAACTTGGTGAAGAATAGAGACAGTAACGTAACAATAAAGCCAACGGCAAGACCTCGTGCAACGCCACCGAGTACATAACCCGATAAAATCACCCAATTAGGGGTAGGTGACACCAATAGCTCTTCAATGTTTCTCTGAAACTTAGTACTGAAAAATGAAGAAACCACATTCCCGTATGAATTGGTAATTACCGACATCATAATTAATCCGGGAACGATAAACTCCATATAATTGAAGCCTCCCATTTCACCTATCCGACTACCAATCAAGTTCCCAAAGATAATAAAATACAAGGTCATTGTGATCGCTGGCGGAAGCAAGGTCTGCGCCCAAATACGTGTGAAACGTCTGATCTCTTTTCTAACAATAGTGCTAAAAGCAATCCATAACTCTTGATGACTCATGCGTCTTTCTTCTCTAGATTTTTTTCAACCATGGAAACAAATAACTCTTCCAGACGATTCGATTTATTACGCATACTCGTCACCTCTATATTTTGGTTTTTTAGCTGCGCAAATAAGCCGTTCAAACCTTGCCCTTTATTGACTTGCACAACCAATGTATGAGGGTCCTCAAGGCGGACTGAATAGCCGTCAATAACAACACTTTCTGCTTGATCAGGCTGTACATCCAAAATAAAAGTTTCTGTACTTAGCTGCTGAAGAAGCGATTTGATAGACGTATTATGAATAATTGACCCATGATCAATAATCGCTATATTCCGGCATAAGCTTTCAGCCTCTTCCAGATAATGCGTTGTCAAAATAATGGTCGTTCCAGCCTCGTTTATTTCCTGCAAGAATGCCCACATGGAACGGCGCAACTCAATATCAACGCCTGCGGTAGGCTCATCCAAGATTAGCAGTTTGGGCTCATGTACAAGCGCACGAGCAATCATCAAACGTCTCTTCATACCACCAGAAAGCATCTGAGCACGGCTGTCGCGCTTATCCCATAAGCCAAGTTTCTTTAGATAAAATTCAGCACGTTGTTTTGCAAGCTCAACCGGAATACCATAGTACCCAGCTTGAGTACGCACAATATCACCCACTTTTTCAAACATGTTAAAATTAAATTCTTGTGGCACCACACCTAAACTACGCTTAGCTGCAGCCTTATCTTTCTCAAGATCAAACCCAAAAATTTCAACCTGCCCACTGGTTTTATTGACTAAAGACGAAACGATACCCAGCGTTGTCGACTTGCCTGCGCCATTAGGCCCAAGCAATGCAAAAAAATCACCTTGTTGAACATCAAATGAAATTCCTTTAAGAGCTTCAAAGCCATTACCATAGACTTTACGCAAATCTTTAATTGATAGCGCTATTGTCATTTTTCATTATCCTAGTTATTAAATCAGCACGGGAGGGTAAATAAGATACTTTCAGCATATTTGATATTATATCAGGTAAAAACAGCAGTTTGAAAAACGCAACAGAGTTATCCCAAGTGTAAAATAGTTATCTCTCTCACCTCTACCTCCCCACTAAAACAAACACCTAATTATATATTGCAACTCCTACCCTAGCCTAACTATACAAGGTAGCGAAATACTACCTCTAGCTGATTAACCTCTCTCTCGCTACAATGTCTCCCTGAATTTACCGGAGACACAAATGACACCGTATCAATTTCATCATCTTAACTTCCTGAAAATTGCTTATAACAACTTCATTAAGCAAGAGCCATTCACGCTCGAAAACATCTCTAAAGAAGATGAGCAGTTCATACTGGATTTTCAGCAACTCGTTAAAGACTTTGAAGAGGGTTCTGAAGAGGTATACACCAACGGTGAAGCGGCTCTTGAGCGGGCCTTCAGAATGTACCCTGAAATAGCACACTTGATCGCTCGTGATTTACTGTGGTACTTCGGTGGAAGCTGTCTTCACAACATGCCGGATCATGAGATTGAGAGCTTCCAACGTCTTGATGAACTTCGTTTTGAAGCACAAGAGAAAGGTGAAGAGTTCGACTATCTCAATAAGAGAGCAAGTGTGTTCGGCCAGAACTAATAACGTTTTGGCAAAGACCTGTCCAGATTTCAAGCAAAAAATGGGAGTCGCTTTACTCCCTTTCTCAGCCGTTTTTTATACTACAACTTCAAACGAAGTGCTTCTGCCCTCTGTATTATCAGTACACACTAATGAGAAGCCAATGAATGCTCTTCTACAGAGTACTCAAAGTTATTTAACCCTTCTTCCTTTGATAAGTACATTGCCATTTCTGCACTTTGAACCAACTCAGCAACATCACTAGACTGGTTTGGAAAAATACTAATACCAATATTAATACTCACCTTAAAATGACAACCATTAGTGAAGAAGGGCTCCTCAAAAGCCGTTATGATTTTCTTAGCAACACTCGCAGCATTGCCCTTAGTTTTAATGTTATTCAGAATGATCATAAACAGATCATCACCAAAGCGAGCAACCAGGTCATCACCACGCAGGCAACTAGAAACACGTTTAGCAACAACAGAAAACAACGTTACATTACCATCAGCAGGATCCATCAAGAAATGACTATCCGTGAGTTTTTTCACTTCACAACACATAACAGCTAATGAACTTTCATTTTCCAAACTGCTTGCCATCATCTCAGGCAACAGCTGCAAGAAAAGATGCTTATTAGCCACCTCAGTCACCGGGTCGTGAAAGGCTAACCAAGCCAGTCGCTCTTCAGCTTTTTTATTCGAAGTGATATCAATACCAATAGAGAGGATGACGGGGTGATCCAAGTTGCTTTCCATATTCGTATGTATCCAATATAAATAGCGAGTTTCTCCTTTAATATCCAGGCACCTTGCTTCAAAACAAACTAAATTTTCACGTCCGATGTAAAGCTTATTAATATCATCTAACGCCGTTTTATTATGATCTCCAACCAAGAAAGAATCAGAAAACATTTGCTCTGGACAATCTTTAAACTCACCGAACAGTTGCTTGGCAAGCTCATTCACCGTTAGCACTCGCCCATCCATACACTGAGTTAACACAACACTATTAGCGTTACCCATCAAATTTGCGATAATATCTTTTTCAAAAAGCTGGGGGGATATTACTTGTAGTTCATGATTGCTTAAAGAAGTGTACTCTTCATTTCTGACAATACACTGGCGTATTTGGTCGATCTCATCAGTAAAAGCAGTCTTAGTAAGTACATTCTGAGTATTGAGCAAAGACCTTGACGGTGCTTGCTTCAATATTAGTTTTAAACGCTTAATAACACATCCAACCAACACGCCAATCAGCAAAATCAGCATCATACTCGCAACAATCATTCCTGCTTTATACTTAAATTGGATTTCTTTTAAGCGATTCACATTCTGTGTTTTGTCAGCGATGAGTACCCACACGGTTTCATCGGACTCAATACTATCAGGCACAGTAAAAAAGACGTCATAACTATGGCCAAACGCACGTACCGAGTACAGGGTATCCTGTACAAATTTAGGCTCCGTCTGGCTTAACAAATTTAACAGTTGGATGTTTTGGTTTTTTTGTGTCATTTGAGTAAAAAGTAATGGCCAATGGGTAACTGCAGATTCACTTTCTTTAATCTTTTTAGCAATACCGATGTCTACACCGGTTAACTGCTTAAAATCTAAAACGGTTCCCTGTATAACCCGTCCGACGACAAGTACACCACTGACATGGCCATTACTTAACAAAGGTATCGCAATATAATGCGAGCACTGCTCAAGACAAACCAAATCCCGAACAGGATATTCCTGAGCAATCGCTTTTTTCACTATAAAATCAAAAGAGGAGGTAGCTACACCCCACGTCATAATTAACTCACCCTCTGGGCTAAACAACACAGCGCTGTCTAATACCCCCTGGGCTTCTAATTGTGCAAAATCATAATCAAATACTATCTGCACATATTGGTTTTGATCTGAACCAGACGTTTGCGTTAGTGCCGTAATGGTTTGTGCGACTTCTAATAACTTATGGTAGGAGGTAGTCAATGATCCATTCAGTGCTTTAAGGTTTGCGGCATGGGACTCGCTACGCGTTGCTTCATATTGGAGTAATAGCTGTTGATTAATGTAGCCATAAAGCAGCACATTAATCACAACAACTAAGAATACTAACGGAACGAGTATTTTCCAACGCAGGCTCACAAAAGCAGGTCGCACAATCATCCTTGCTTAACTCCTTTCTTAAAAACGATAAGCCGCCTGCAAAAGATAAAGATTCCAGTCTTTTTCGAGCTTACTAGCATCCAAGTTATCCTGTATCGCCAACCAACCCGTGCCCTTAATACTATGCCATTCAGCACGAAAACTCATATTAGACGAGGCCTGCCACCCAATGCCTAACGAATAGTCTTTTGCCCACTGAGCATAAGCGGGACGGCCTGAACGCTGCTCAGCTTTGAAACCGTTGCGGTCATTTTTATTAAGAAAGAACACATCATAACGCAGCATCAAATCCCAATTTTTAGCGAAGCGATACTCTGTTTGTAAATAATAAGATTTCGAGGTGCTTTTTCCATTTCTTTCAAAAGCACCACCCAAGTCACTTCTATCTACGCGTAAAAGCATATATTCCGCAGTAAAGGATAAACTTTCGGTATTATATTGCCCACCCAAAATAGCAACATCAATACTACCCCCCCCTTCTTCAAGCCCCAACTCACCCAATACTCCAGGGTGATAGACCAAATCAAACTGACCTAGAGTAATACCCACTAGCCACGCATCAGCGCTATCTACGAGTGAAACACGTGACAGGATTCCGAGATCATCTTCAAATTTTCCAGAAAAATCTGTTCGAAAGTAAGCATACTCAGTATTAACGCTCCCTCTTGGCCTACCTATAAGAACATCTATATCCAATCGCATATCTGCAACAGGAAAGTTACCATAGAGCACCATTCCATCAGCTGAAAGCTGTAGCTCTCTTGTGGTATTAAAATATATTGATTGGGGCAAGGCGATAGATGGTCTTGTAAAAGCAACATCCCGTGTTTCATTATAAAAACCATAAGGCAATTTAACCCTGCCAATACGTACGCCATATTCACGAGAAACATCGGAAGATAAGCCAAAGTCAGCCAACAAATAATCAAACTGTAACTCGCCATCGTCCACGGCCCCAAATTTTCGAGACATCACTTGGCCTGCAAGATGTAACTGGCTTGTAGCACGCCATGTTGCATTAACAGCAAACTCTCGAAAATCAGAACTTACTTTCTCGCTACTCTTTCCAGCAAAGTTATTACTGTCCGAGAGTGACAGCCCCTGAGTCAGAAAGCCACCCCAATACCAATCAGACAAACCCTCTTGTGCCAACGCATTACAGGAGATAAATAAGAAACCCCATAAAGATAACCATCTACTGTACTTCAATGATCTTTACTCCTTTCAACAAAGGCAAGCTATTGTCATCCATGTAACCCACAGCGCCTTCGGAACTTTGAACACGTAAAAGCATTTCCTGAGGTGAAGAAACCAGTATTGGAGGAAAGCCAGCGCCACTGAAAACAGAACGATCCCAGATCATCCGCAACTGATACGGAAACATACCGAGATTAGATTTTACGAAGGATCGATGAAGTGGGTGCTTATCTGTTAACACAAAAACACGTATTGGCTTTTGGTCAGGCCAACGAGAGGAACGCATAGAAAAAACCGACCGCAATCCTTGCGAAGAGATACTACTAATAGCGACACCTGGGTGCGCGATAACGATACCTGCTTGCGATACCTGCGGTAGCGCCAGTAACATTATAGCCAGGTGTTTTCGTAAATTGCGCGTCACTACGGTCCCTCGTAAGGCGACAAAGCAGATAAAAATCCCATATAAGCGACTGATTATATACGAAAAATAGAAAAAATGTGAGCGTTTCAAGAAGAAAAAATGGCGTCCCATAGGGGGTTCGAACCCCTGTTACCGCCGTGAAAGGGCGGTGTCCTAGACCACTAGACGAATGGGACATATCATAAGTACTTTTTAGAAAAAGCACTTTTAAAGCTTACTGTAAATATGGAGCGGGAAACGAGATTCGAACTCGCGACCCCGACCTTGGCAAGGTCGTGCTCTACCAACTGAGCTATTCCCGCAACATTATTTTAGCCAATTATCAGCCAAAATATGGCGTCCCATAGGGGGTTCGAACCCCTGTTACCGCCGTGAAAGGGCGGTGTCCTAGACCACTAGACGAATGGGACTTCTTCTTAAAGGCAGTACCCTTTAAAGAGGCGCAAATCTTAGTGATTCCAAGGACCTATGTCAAGGATAAATATCACCATTGTCGCTGAAATATTACTTTATCATTACTACGGAACTGCCCGAAGACAATATTCGCAGAAGGCTCCTCTTCAAAGCTGCCATCACCATCCCAATCAAATTTAAAGTAAGGAGCCGCCGCTAAGTCAACGGACACATTCACAACCCCCGTATTACCCGCACCCGGAGCACTCATCATAGCGCCAGCATCGCCTTTATCCACTCTAAAAGTAGTCACCGGAGTCGCCGCAAATGCATAGCTAGGCGCTGTAAGCCCAGACGCTATTAACGAGCCTTCAACGTCAGCATAAGTTACGTCAGACTCTAACCAAGCACTACAGCTATCATCTGTATTGGTTATAAAGTTAGCTCCATCATAGTACTCAGCAAGCCAAGGAAAAGCCAAAGACTCAGTTTCAGGCCCATACGCATCCACTACATTAAGACGACCAAGACGCATCTCCTTAGCGGAAATATTTTCTATACTAAAACCACTACAGACCTCTTCCAACAAGTCACCATCACCATCAGAATCAATGCGGTAACACGCGCCATCCGCGTCAGTAAAATCAGCCACAGTAAAAGACAGATCCACAAGCCCCTCAAACGGCGCCTCTAGCGCAACACGGTCATACAGAATCGAATCACCACCTAGAGTATTAGTAGCCTCTCCATCATAATCATCTTCAGAACCGCTCCACGTATCTGCAGATAAATCAATATCTTCCACTAATGCTGCTGATACAGCCATACTCACATCTGCATAAGAGCGCCCTGACCGCTTCTCAGACAACTTCCAAAGATCTTTACCATAGTTTTTAATAGCCCCTCCTGCTGCATTGAAAGCACTCACAGCAACCTCTGGCGCTGCGGCATAATCAACCTCTTCATTCATATAAGAGAACGTACCTGAGGAACAATGCGTATCCCATTCTGGAGTATTGGCTACCACCTTAAAATACCCCGGAATAAAGCGCCCTACTGGCGTACTAGCTTGCCCCAAGCTATGCCCATAATAATTAGTATCTCGGGCATACAAATTAATCACCCCTACTTCCGAATAACGAGCATCTTCATCTTTAAAAACACCATCACTAAAGTCGGCCGAAATATTTAGCCAACCCAAAGAATCGTTTACAGATAAGCTCCCTGCAGTAACCGTCATCACACCACTAGAGCCACCTTCAGATAAAGTGGGTATACGCAAAGCAGAACCCAGCTCTGTATTTGATGGCTGATAATTAGGCGTCACATCACCATTTGCACACTGCCCAGACACACGTACAGTAAAGGGCCTTGCAGCAGACCACACAGCCCCACCAGAAACACCCGTATTATTCAGCGTCTCAGGAGACGCCAGCCCATTGTCCGCCACTAAAGACAGCCCTGCAGGATATGCAACAAATGTATCCGCCCCATATAAGGTTTTACCATCAACGGTAAGCTCAGCATTTAACTCCACTTCACCCGCATCAGAATACTGGACAGTCATCTCAGCCTCTCCCTGAGCATTAAAGCTCATTGAGACTGGCGTCCCGGGGGCAGTAGACGCCAACGAATAATCACCACCGCCCTCTGTACTCAAAAGCACAGATTTAGTACCTGTCGCTGGGGCCACATAACGACTATAAAAGTTAACGTTTTGATCACCCGCAACCGCACTTTCACAACTAGCCGAACTATCAGATTTTTTCACTGCACGTACAACAACCCCCCCTGAAGATTGGCATGACTGCGTATCCGGAATAGAAAATACCAAACCTGTATCCGATACTGACAAGTTTTTATCTTCAGCATGGGATGCATCGCCTTTATCAGAAGAAACACCATCCGTTACATTAAAATTCAGCACCTCAGGGTCTGAAATCAAATCCGGATAAGAGAAACGCAGCGTCACACTCGTTTCACCATTATCGGGAAACTGATAAGTCGCCTGCCCACCGCCTGAATTGCTTAGTACTCCTGATCCAACAACAACGGACAACCACTCACCTTTTCCTGTCGAGGTCGATATTTGCAATGACGCATCTTTAGCATCAACAGCCGTATCTGTATTATCATGAGCAGTAAAGGTAATCTCTTCTGCCAAACAGCTAACCATCGACTCATCATGCGTAATCGCATAATGATCTACTGCCACCGGCTCAGTACAGTTACAAGGGCGCAAAGCTCCGTCATAGCTCCTACCTGCAGCTTCATTAGCAACCATACTTTCAATTTCAAAAGCCGTTAGGTCAACATCAAAAATTTTCACTTCATCAACGTCACCATCAAAAAATCTGGCAGCAACATTGTGATCCTGGCCAATCTGCAGGGCATTACTATTTGTTTTCAACAGCCCCGCATGGGTTTGACGGGCTGTTTCTTGCCCATCGATATACATAACCTGAAGCCCATCTTTGTAAGTAACAGCAACATGATGCCACTGCCCCAAATTAATAGTACTTCCAGATGTAAAGCTACGTGTCACATTATTGGAGTCCTGCCACCACCAATACACTTGGCGACTGCTATTAATGTGTACTTCATAATTACTATCTTTTGATATAAAGGTCTTTAATTCAGTCGGTGTACTGCTCAGACGAATCCAGGCCATCGCTGTCATTGCGGCTGGCAAACCAACCAAATTTGAGTCAGCTAGGTTGATGTAATCATCCTCACTATCAAACTGAGCTAAACCGCATACTTGCCCATCAATGGTAGAGAGCACGCCATTAACCGCATAAGCATCTAAACCATTAGGGCCGCTATCCACAACATCTTGCCCACCAGACCAATTACAACTATCGAATCGATAATTAACGACAGGAGAAGGCAACTCACAACGCCGCTCCGTACCGTCATAGTTTTTACCGGCTAGTTGGTTATCATATAAAGTAGAAACCTGCGCGTAATTTAGCTTAGAGGAAAAGATCATAGGCTCATCTACCAGCCCTTCCCAGTCCTGGGAAGAATCAAAACGCCCTCCCAGAGCATCTTGCTCCTGACCGATTATCAGCCCATTAGCATCTACATCAATAACACCCGTATAAGATGAGCTTTGACAGCCTTGAGCCACACCATCGCGATACAAACAATGCTGCCCTGCACTACGTGTCCACACATAATGATGCCATTGATCATCGTTTATAGGTGACAGTGAATATGACGCTACTATTGAATCCCTAAAATATAATTGCAGACTGCTTGTACTAGAGAAAAACATCAGCACACCATTTGTATGCGTACTAGATGCTGCAGAAAAAATAGCTTGAGCTCCACTACGCGCAGAGTCCAGCTTGCCCCAAACAGAGATAGAAAAGTCATTTGAATTATCAAGAGCCGCATTATCCAACGATAAATAGTCACTAATACCATCACGACTAAGATCTGCTGCACGACACACAACACCATCACTACTCGTTGCCATGGACTGACTAGCCACCCCATGAAACGAGTTAGCACTATAATCTTTTATTTCACCAGGCTCCGCTTCCCAAATGGCCTCATCAAGATGCCAATCAGCATTAGGCAGCGGGAGAGTCCCGTCAGGCGGAAGAGGAGGGTCCGGACAGATCCTTGAAGTACCGTCCCAATTACTTCCCGCCAATTGGTTGGTATAAATTGAACGCACACTCAGCGCAGAAAGCTCACCACCAAAAACCATAAGCTCATCAACCAAGCCCTCCCAATCTTGATAAGCAGCAAACCCACCACCGACAGAGTCCTGTTCTTGACCAACAATCAAACCATTAGAAGATACTGATATAGCCCCCGTATAGGTGTCAGTCTGACACCCCTTACTAACACCATCCATAAACAGACAGTGCTTTCCTTCACTGCGCGTCCACACATAATGATGCCAAAGATCATCATTAATGGCCGGTAATGAGTATGTTGCTACTATTGCGTTTCGAAAATATAATTGCAGAGAGCTTACGCTGTTGAAATACATCAACACACCGTTTATATGCGAGCTAGAGGCTGCAGCAAAAAGAGCTTGAGCTCCACCACGTGTAGAATCTAACTTCCCCCAAACAGAGATTGAAAAGTCATCAAGACCGTTAAGCGCAGAACCGTTTAATGACACATAATCACTAACACCATCTTCACGCAAGTCTGCTGCACTACAAACAACACCATCGGTAGAATTTGTTATCGGCTTACCTGCTGTTCCGTGATAGCCATTATCACCAGAATCCAACACCTCATCAGCCACCGCAGCCCAAGAGTATTCATCAAAATACCATGCGGCTTGCACTTCAGGCTCACAGGCGGGCTGGTAACGAATATTAATATCATCAATATACATACCAACCACAGCTCTGTTACCTGATGCCAAAAAGCGGATTTTTGTATTGCTACTTGCGTAAGCGGAAATATCAAAAGAAGCGGATACAACCGATGTATTACTCCTATCGATATAGTAGCTTTGTAAATTGGTCCAACTACTGCCGCCGTTATTAGAAACCGAGAGCACTACAGTCTGATTACCTTGATTAACCCCTCTACGATAGACAAATGATAGAGTGGCACTGGTAGCACCACTTAAATCAGCCTCTCGATAAACACCAAGGTCACTGAAGGTTTGTGCACGACTGCCGGATGGAACACCTAAACGCAGGCAGTTCCCGCTACTACATAAATCACTACGCACTCTGGCAATACCTGCACTAACACCATCAGATTCGCCGATTTCAACCCAGCTCCCCGCCCAATTAGCACTACCACTACTTTGGCTGTAAGAGACACGAGGAAAACTATCACCTACGCTTTGTGCTGCACAACTACTGGTCGCTGCTGACCACGTTGCTGAAAAACCACTATCAGTAACAGAACTATCACTTGTAAAACGAACTAGCATAGCCCCAGAATTAGCAGTATAGGTCCCTGCGGCTGAGCCACTTAAGCGCGCTATCTGAGGTGAGGATGCACTGGTACCGTCATATAAATAGACATAGTCGTAACCGCTCTCAAGCGCAAAGCCTGAAAACGTAAGTGTTACGCTAGAAGCCCCTGAAGGTTGAATCAAAAAAGTGCAATCTTCTCGGCTCGAATACTGACCACTACTACCTCCCGAATCAAACAAACTGCCCGACGCTGCTGACGTAGAAACCGAAGAACACATGTTTTCAGCATTGGCGTGTAACGAGAAAAAAACAAAAAAACTGAGGAGGCCCCAAATGAGACTTTTCATGAACTGCACACTTACTCCATTTTTGATACCAAAAAGGTAAAACATCGACGCTAATAGTCGAATCTCAAAGATGTGAATAAGTATAGATGAAGGATATGATTTTTGGAGCGGGAAACGAGATTCGAACTCGCGACCCCGACCTTGGCAAGGTCGTGCTCTACCAACTGAGCTATTCCCGC
>NZ_KE383917.1:97095-194935 GCF_000422765.1 Neptunomonas japonica DSM 18939
TGGCGTCCCATAGGGGGTTCGAACCCCTGTTACCGCCGTGAAAGGGCGGTGTCCTAGACCACTAGACGAATGGGACGCTAAAACACTCAAAGCTTTACCTCAAATGCGGGGCGTATATTATGCCTGGGATCAGATTACGTCAAGCATTATTTTTAAATGATTTTCCTATAAAATCAATTACTTCATTATTTGAGAAATAACGTACTTATGTCTTCTACTGGAACCGCTATTATCATCGTCATTGTGATTGGTGTTTTGATAGGCGTCGCTATTATTATTCAGAGCATTGAACATCAGCGTCAACAAAAGCGTACACGCATGCAAGCCATTCGTAACACCATACGCAACACTGAACAACTCTATGGCGCGCTTCCTAGCTGCTTGGTATCAGAGCCACTAAATCACCTTATCAGCCAACATATTAACTCTCAATGGAAAAATTTATTGCTGCTGGATAATAATGCAGCTTTACAAAAAGCGGCTCAGGAAAGCCTTCAAAAGTTATCAGGTTTTTCACCCGATAATACTTATCCAGCAGGTTCGTTAACGCTACTGAATGATAAAAACGAGGCTCAAAAGACAACGCAAGCCGCCCGAGAATTATCTCAATGGTTACAAACCTTGAAAAAAAGTAGCATTTCAGCACAAATCATTAACGACCTTTTGTCCCATCTTCAGTACAGCCATGCTCAAGCCAACATAGATTGCATGATATTTGATGCCATAGAATGTGAGCAAATGAAAGGGGCAAGAGTATCTATTCATCAGTATAAAAATTGTCTGAACTCATTGAATAATATGCACTACTTCCAGAAGCATGACAGACAAGTGTTCGAGCTAAGCAGTCATATTGAAACACTATTAAATCAAGCAGATGAAACTGATCAATAAGAAACCAGCAAAGGCTCTAAGCAAACAAGCCACTAGCACAAACAAAGGGTTTCCCCTTATCATGAGCTATCATTTTCTTAATTTGGGAAAACGTTTATGAAGCCAGTACTCTATGGAGCTCCACTATCACCTTTTGTGCGCAAAGTTAGATTATTACTTGATTTTAAAGGAGTTGATTACGATTCAAAGATGATCATTCCTTACGCCACACCCGAAGGATACGAAGCCCTCAACCCTCTAAAAAGAGTCCCCGCGCTTATTTTAGGAGATAATGTGCTGGCAGATTCTGCCGTTATCGCACATTTTTTGGATGCCCACTATCCAGAAAAGAAACTAATACCCAATGACCTTTTACTAAAAGCTCGTTGCGAGTGGCTTGAAAAGTACGCAGATTATGAACTCTCAGCTCATACAACTTTTACCGTATTTAGCCAAAGAATTTTAAACCGTATTGCAGGCAAGAAACCTAACGAAGAGATTGTTCAAAAAGCCATTCACGAAAAGCTTCCACCCCTCTTTGACTATTTGGAATCACAACTAAACGGTCTACATTTCATTGCAGATGAGCTCACGCTTGCCGACATTAGCGTAGCCAGCCAGCTTATCTCTTATGAACATGCCAACGAAACGGTACCTGATGACAAATGGCCAAAACTTGCGCAGCTCTACCAGCACTTTAAACAACAAACGATTGTTGAGCAGGTTGTATCATCTGAAAAAGTCATGCTCAAGAAAATACTAGGCGCTTAGTAGAAGAATTCAAAAAGATGAGTCACCCATTATTGTTTGGCTGACTCACTAATATTTCGCCTACCCATTAATACAGCATCGACCAATCCAGACTAACCGTGCATAACTTAACGACACGCTTACTAGCGATAGGTCCACTCAATATTGACTACCTGACCACTTTTCATATCAATAAACCATTTACGGCCATCAAAGCGATAAACCATACGGGTTACTGAGCAGGTACGACCAGATCCACATCGAGTTTTAGCTTTGTATTTTGCAATAGGCTTACCGAGGTTTTCGTAGACTTTGGACAACTCATCTCCAGAGGATAATAGCTGCCCATTAGATAACCGCAAAGCAGATGCCTGACTACTAACAAGCAACGCGAGTAAAACAAGTAATTTACGCATAAACACTCCATCTTCCTTGATGTAAGGCGTTCGATATAGTTAGGCCGCTGATCCTAACTGGCTTTTTCTTCACTCCTTAAAAGAGTGAGATAACTATTTTAAGATAGCGCAGGCTGCTCTTTAACGCCAACAGGCGACACTTCGCCCTTTCTCGTTTTCCATTCACGATCGACTGCCGCATCTGTCAATGCAGCACCGGCCCACATAGACGCTAAAGCGACCCATGCGGTGATTGAAAAAGCAGACCCTCCGGTCAACCCAGCACCTACAGCACAACCGCCCGCTAACATCCCTCCCATTCCCATAAAAGAAGCCCCTACAATATAACGAATCATACTGCGGCCTTCTTGGAACCCCTGTAGTTTTAGCTCACGAGATAAAAAAGCTGCCAGAAAGGACCCTAAAAACACACCAGGAACTAGACCAACATCAAAATCCAATGCCACATTATCAGGTGTTAATAAATACATAAGCGTATCGGCAGATGGACCAGTAAAAGTCATGCTTTCAACTTGGGTGGGATCAAACGTTTGATAAGATAAATGATAAGTGAACCACCAGCCTCCAACCACCATTGCACCTACGCCTACCGAGCCAATCCATGCCCAAGGGGTTAGTTTGTTCTTTATACCGTAAAAAATAGCGATGACCATACAAACTACACCTAGATAGATACCTGTGTATGACCCCCACCCTAAAAAAGAAATCAGCTCCAAACCGCCATCATTATGCAGCACCCACGCTCCAGCAATGCTATCCCGCACCGGAGCCAAGACTCCTTTCAACGAAGCTTGCGCTACTGCTGCAAACAATAAACCAGAGAATAGCGCCCTTAAGTTACCTGTAGCTGCAAGTACTAAAAGTCGAGACCCACATCCTCGCGCTAAAATCATACCCGCACCAAATAGCAAACCACCTACAATAGCACCAGATAGGCTTCCATAGCTGGCCAGCATTCTAGAATCAGTGATATCCAGCTCACCCAAGGTAATAAGAATCTGAGTCCCTCCTACAGCAGCAGAGAATGTCAGTAACCAGATAGCCACTTTTTTACCGATAGCACCTCGAGCAAACTCAACCACCGCAGCACGTAAACAAAACTGGCTTCTTTGCGCAAACACGCCAAACATGCAACCCAATAACAAGCCGCCAAAGGCATTGCTACCTGACTCGCCAAGCAAAGAAATAAGAAACTCAAAATCCATCATAACACCCAATAAATCTAAGCATTTGGAATTTATATATAACAATAACTTATATAAAATTTCGCTTATAAAAAAGACCTCTCATAACCCGAGAAGTCTTATATTAGGTAAGTATCATAAAGTTTTACCCGTTATTTAGCGTTGCCACAGATCAAAAAACAACCAATACAGGTAATATTCAAAACTAATCACCATTCCTATCTAAAGGCACAGCAACTCGCAAACTGACGCCATCATCGGATAAAATTGATAATTTAGCTCCGATATACTCGCACCGCTCTTTTATTCCTAGCAAACCAAACCCAGTATGTTCTTTCTTATAATGCTGGGATTCATCCAACCCCTGCCCATTGTCGATGATGCTCAGCAGTATTTGGTTGTCATCGCTGTATAAAGAAATAGAAACTTCCGTTGCTAGTGCGTGCTTCATAATATTGGTCAACGCTTCCTGAATAATTCGATACAGATGAATATCAGTGCCTGGTGGCATTTTTATTTCATCAATATCAAGCGCTACTTTAACGCCGGTCTGCCGTAGGCTATTCAACGTGGGGATCTGCTGTATAGATTGGCTCAAACCTAATGTATCTAGCTCTACGGGCCTTAGTGACATAATCCGATCATAAACCGTAGAATACATATCTGAGACTAGCTGTTTAATTTTGAAGCTGTGGCCTAACGATGGACTGTTAAGCGGAATCTGATGTTCAAGCAACACAGTCTCAACTCTAACTGCAGTCAGTAACTGTCCTAGCTCATCATGTAGTTCCTGTGCGAGATGGCTTCTTTCTTGTTCTTGGCTCTGAATTAACTGATATAAGATAGTGCGCTTTTCCTGCAACGTTGTCTCAAGCTTTGCATTGGTATCTTTGAGCTCAAAACGACGTTCAAATAACTCTTTCACAATGAGATCGATCTCTTCACCAATCCGATTAAACTCATGAATACCGCCAACATCCCAGCCTACATCTTTACCCTTATTTGCCAAATCACGAATATACAGAATTAACTTTTGAAGCTGCTTATCAAGTGCTAATGAGAGTAGAAAGGCTACAGCAGCACTCACCAACAAACCGATGAGCGCCCCGCTACCCAATAACTTGATAAACTGGATAGCAAGAGAGCGCGTATCTTGTTGTGAAGCGGTTAACTCTAATTCTAAACCAGCACCAAACTGCCCAAAATCTTCGGTATACTTCTCTAGTGTATTATCTTCTAACCATTTCTTTTCATTAACTGTCAAAGCCTTCCCTAAAGGCCTATATGAATTAATAGACTTACCAGCAAGCCTTAATTGGGCGCCATCAAGATCAACAACTGACCGGTTAACCAATTGACTTAATAGCAAGATGTTACTCGATAATTTAATGCCACCAATCATCCGACCAATAACTTTTTGCTCGCTATTAGTCACCAAGTAATCTTTAGCAAGCAATACCTGCGGCCCGTTACGATAAATATTCCACTCCTGAGTCATTACCCGTGTATAGCTTTGATAAAGATCATGACAAATTTCGCTCCCGATATTGATTAAGCGACTTTTAATCAAATAGCACTGCTTACTGTCTAATGAACTCAATATGATGAACTGATAACGCTGCATAGAAGAAGGACGCTCTCCTTCCATTATGAGCTGGCGTAATTCAATCTCACCACCTTCCTCCATAGCCACCTGTAACTCAGGCATTGACTTTAGGTTATGTAGTTCTTGATCAATTAACCGCAAATAAGTATTGAGTTCGTGACGAATAGCGCCCGCACTTTGCGATAAAGATGCCAGCGTCTCTTCTTTTAAGACTTTCTCAGTTGCATGATAAGCATTGAAAGCAAAGACAGAGAGAAAGCCTGATAAAGTAATTAAGAAAAGTAAAAAAGTAAGTGTGCGAAACCGTAAAATCATTTACGCACGTCTCCAGAATAAATAAAGGCTTCCTTTATATATCGATTAATCAAACTTACATCCATACCTTGGGTCAGCACTCTAAAATCACCTGCATATACATTAGGTATTGGCTGATCTAACATATCTAACCTTATCGCTTCAGCCATGGCGATACCATTCTGGTCGTTCACACGCATGAGCACTACATCCAACAAGCCTTCTTGAAAAGCATCTAACTCAGCTCGACCTCCTCCCCAGCCATTAATTGCCACATCGGATCGCTGTAATTCTTTAAGAGCATCCACTGCACCCAACGCAGCATCCGTTGAGCATGCATAAATATATTTGAGCCCAGGGCTGTTCTTAAGCATAAGCAATGTTGAGCGCTTAGCTTGTGCTCTACTTTGCGTGTAGTAGCTCGCTTTTAACTTATGATAGCTGCCTACATTGCGCTCAAACGTTAGCCCACGCTGATCACTGAGGACACCTTTCCCCCAAAAAATAATACCGTACTCACTACCCTTTGAAAAACGCTGTTTAAAGTACTGTGCTAACTTATCTGCACCTTCAACATGATCAAATCCGATATAAATTAACGGTTGAATGTCGTACCAATCAGCTATAGGTCGAGTCAAATTTTGGATAATAAGTTTAGGCTCTTTTCTTTGCAGTAAGGCTTCTACCATGCGCTGTTGGCGGAGTGAGTTAATGGTATAAACCAAGTAGTCTGGTTCATGTTCCAGCATTTCAAGAATGTGCGCTTCTTGAAGATCCAGCTGAGTATGAGGTTGGGAAAAGCGAATATCGAGCTTATATAAAATACCTAAGTCATCCAACCTGCCTCTAAGTGCAGTTAAGCTACGCTGCCAATAATCGGATGCCTGCAGCCCTGGATAAACAACTGCAATTTTGACCTCTTCTTTCTGTTTTACAACGGGGAGTAAATACACTTGGTCGATGAGGTATTTAAACTCATTGCGAGCCCCTTCATGTACATCCGCTTTGGCACTGGCGGATAGACCCATAAAGCATATAAAAAGAAGATATATGAACCCTCTTTTATAACCAGCGCCCTTACTAACCTCTGGCTTTAAATCCATATTAAGCCCTACCCATCATTGTTTATATAATGAAGAATAGAGCAGATACAGAGAATTTTCAGTGCATTATGAAAATTTAATATAACAAAGGAAACTGCTGCTTAAGCCTATCTAGGTCTTCGGGGCGATCAACATCCCACAAGCAAGCAGGTTCGCACCACTTTACACTTAGCTGCCTTAACTTATCTCGGGTTTGCTGCATGACTCTTTCAGTGCCCCACTCTACACTCGAAAATACATTACTGAGTGCCTCATGATTTTTTTTAAAGCCCACCAGCGTATAGCCACCATCATCAGCAGGTAAAAAAACGGCATCATTACTCTCAAGTACGCAGGCACACTCTTCTATCAGTGCGGCATCTATGGCTGGGCAATCGCTACCTATTAGCAATGTACCTTTATCATTGTTCAGCAAAACACTGGTGATCGCATTTTTCATCCGCTCACCCAGGTCTACGCCTTCCTGAAGTTTATGCACCAAAGGATAACGAGCCAACAAGTCAGCAATAAAAGGGTGGGCGCTACCCTCAGGCGTGAAGAGGTAAATAGGAAAGCAGGCCGACTCCATTGCCCGTTGAACCGTGTGCTCCAATAAGCGCGAATGCAATTGTGCAGCACCTTCAGCCCCTAGCGCAGGTATTAAGCGTGTTTTGGCCACTCCAGCGACTGGCGCCTTAGCGAAAATAATTAAAGCTGTACTCATTTACTTTGTTTCTCTACTTGATAACCATAACGCTTCGCAAGCTTTTCAGGCGCTTCCCCACACCAATATGCCCACCTTAGCGACCACATTAACCAAATCGTTTTATAAGCACCCTTCTCTTCCCATCGACGGCCAGACGTCTTTACCTTTTGCTTAAGACAGTGCGGTTTTTTTTCTTGAAGAAGCCTTCGGGAGATTTCGATATCTTCCATCAATGGCTGCTCAGGAAAGCCTCGCACTTTATCGAACAGCGAGCGGCTAATAAACATTCCCTGATCACCGGTAGCGATGCCGGTTGCTCTGGAACGAGCATTCATGAAAAGCGCAATAACAGGTAGCATCCAATGCGCTCCCTCAATGCTTACATCAAAGCGTCCCCAAAAATCACAACAATCGCGATTAACCAGCAATAGCTCCTTTAGATTAGCGGGCACTTCAGTATCCAAGTGCAAGAAAAAAAGCAGTCCAGCTGATGCCGCTGCAGCGCCCGCATTCATCTGTCTGGCCCGCCCAGATGGTGACTCAACAAGTTTATCAACCCATGAGCGGGCCAGATCAACACTGTCATCCCTACTCCCGCCATCAACAAGAATAAGTTCACACTGGGGCCTTAAATATTGCAGCGATTGCAACTTTGAAACAATAATTGCTGATTCATTCAAGATAGGAATGATGATTGAAACAGCAGGGCTATTTAGAGGCACTATTAAGGCACCTGACGAGAAGAGATCAGCTTTTGCAAAGGCAACTTAAGCAATGCTAAAAAGCCTAACGCCGGTTGCTGTCGGTGCTCAGACAAGCCTAACCGCATCTGCTGGTGATTATCCTTAGGTTCAACCGTGTAGGTTGCAAAAAGGCGATCCCAAATAGACAGAAAAAAACCATAGTTGCTGTCTGTTTCTTCTTGGTAGACAGAATGGTGGATACGATGCATATCGGGAGTACAAACGACCCAACGAAGAGCGCTGTCTAGCCTCGACGGCAAGCGGATATTAGCATGCGTAAAAATGGCTGAAGCATTGAGTACAATTTCAAACGTAATAACGACCAAAGGATCAATGCCTAACACTACAATTATTAGGGCCTTATAGATCAGAGACAATACGATTTCTACTGGATGAAACCGCAAAGCAGAAGTCACGTCTAGATCAAGGTCGGTGTGGTGCACTTGATGTAAACGCCACAGCACAGACCACTTATGTGTAACCCAGTGCTGGCCCCAAATAGCCATATCCAGCAGTAAAAATCCAACTACCGACGAGATAACTGCCGGTAATTGCAACCAATAAAACAGGCCGACTTGTTCCTGCTGGGCCCACACGGCAGTGGTCACCGCAATAGCCCCAACAGTCAGTCGTACAATAAGAGTATTCATCAAAATAATGGCTAAATTTATACGCCAACGAGTTAGTCGGGACTCGCGCCAAGCGCGTTTTGGACGTATCCATTCAATACCGGCACACACCACAAAAGCACCCAGAAAAAAAACTAGCCTAAATGTAGCTTCATCTTGCACGTCTAGCTCCTACGCCATGTATGAAAACGCGCCAGCCATACCATGACTTTTGGTGACACATGTGCGCGCTTCCACTCACCAGCAGCATATTTATTGGCCTCTGAAAAAGTGGGATAAGTATGGATAGTTCCTAGCAGCTTATTCATACCTAAACCGTACTTCATCGCCAAGACAAACTCAGCTAATAACTCAGCACTGTGCTTGCCAACAATGGTTACACCTAAGATTTTATCTTTACCAGCAACCGTAATGACCTTAACAAAGCCGTGATCATCACCATCAGCAATAGCACGGTCAAGATCATCAATGCCATAACGCGTTACCTCATAAGCTAGACCTTGCGCTTTCGCTTCGCTTTCACTCACGCCAACGCGTGCCACTTCAGGGTCAGTAAAGGTCACCCAAGGGATAACACGGTAGTCCACTTTAAAGCGCTTAAAACCACTGAACAGCGCATTAACTGCTGCGAACCATGCTTGATGTGCTGCAACGTGGGTAAACTGGAAAGGCCCAGTAACATCACCACACACATATACATTTGGAAAACGAGTTTGCATAAAACCATTACAGTCCAGTGTTCCGTTTTCACGTGTTTCTATGCCAAGAGCTTCAAGACCAAACCCACCAGTGTTCGCTTCTCGCCCTAGTGCTAACAGCAATTTATCAAATGGTAGCTCGACAGTTTCTCCTGCCTGTTCCACAAGCAGGTAAGCCTGCCCTTCTCGCACAGCGACTTCTTTAGCCGTACTAGACAAATGAAGAGCAATACCTTCATCTGTAAACTGCTGTTCGACTAACACTTGAGCATCTTCGTCTTCTCTTGGCATCAAATGAGGTGCGCGTTGCACAATGCTCACGTCACTGCCTAACCGGGAAAATGCTTGGGATAATTCACACCCTATTGGCCCGCCACCTAATACAATAAAACGCTTTGGTAATTCTTCAAGTTCCCACAAGGTGTCAGACGTCAGATAATCGACTTGATCCAGCCCAGAAATGTTAGGAACGCGTGGACGCGCGCCCGTGGCAATGATGACTGATTTTGCAGATAAGGTTTGCTGCTCACCATTCTCTTTCGTGACGGATACTTCCCAAGGAGAAACAATGCTAGCGGTACCTTGGATGACATCCACACCGAGGTTCGTATAACGCTCAATGGAATCATGCGGTTCTATCTTTTCGATAACATTCTTAACACGCCCCATAACTGCTGCGAAATCAACTTGGGGTTCAACCGACTGAATTCCAAACTGATCAGCTTGGCGCATTTCATACGCTTGCCTAGCCGAGCGAATTATTGCTTTAGAAGGTACGCAGCCCGTATTCAAGCAGTCCCCACCCATCTGATGCTTTTCTATGAGTGTCACTTTAGCTTTTACCGCCGCAGCAATATAAGCACTCACTAAGCCACCACTACCCGCGCCAATAACAATCAGATTTGTATCGAATTTTTTCGGTTTATTCCAGCCTTCATACACTTTACGAGCCTGAACAAGTTCTACAATTTTTCTAGCAATGAGAGGGAATATTCCCAGTAAAGCGAATGCACCAATAATCTCTATCGTCAAAATTCCTGACAATGAATCAATTTTAGCCAATTGTGTACCGGCATTAACGAACACTAAAGTACCCGCTAACATTCCTAACTGACTCACCCACCAAAATGTTTTGGCAGGCATACGCGTAAGTCCCATCAACAAGTTGATCATAAAGAAAGGGAAGATAGGAATCAGACGTAACGTAAACAAATAGAAAGGGCCGTCTTTTTCAACACCCTCATCAATTGGTGCGATAGATGAAGCAAATTTACCACGTACCCAGTCACTAATCAGATAACGAGAAGCCAGCATTGCCAAGGTAGCCCCTAACGTTGAAGCGAAAGAGATCAAAATACCTCCCCATAACAGTCCAAAAAGCGCACCACCCGCCAGCGTCATAATAACTGCACCAGGGATCGACAGGGCCGTTACCAGAACGTAAATAAGGAAAAAGGTAACACTAGCAACAACAGGGTTAAGATCTCGCCATGATGCCAACTCTGTCTGTTGAAATTTAAGATTCTCCAGCGTCAACAATGAAAAACCGCCGGACTGCCAAGTAATCAGCAACGCAACAATAATGACTAATACGACTAACAAACGCTTCATCGGTTACTCCCGATAATAGTGATTCAGGCTAGAGCCTACCTAACAACTTCGTTTTAGTAAGCCCACGCTATTAACTAGATACTTAATGAAAATATGCGGAATTAACTCAGCGCTCCACCACAGCTAGACCCTTGACCCGCTGTACAGCCGTAACAGTGGTCACCAATCCGTATTGCGCTTTCTTGCAGGCCTTCTTTGAGTAAAGCCTCTAAATGAATAGGCTCACGACTACTACCTAAAGGCATTTTTAGCTGTTGATTAAAATCACAGTCATGCACAAAGCCTTGCCAATCGACCGAAATCAATGAGCGGCACATAAGACTATCCAACGTTGCTTCATTAAAAGAAGCACGTAATAGATCCATATAAGGAAGAAAGGTCTTTTTAGAAATGAGCATACTGCCAAAACGTTGAATAGGCATATTCGCTAGCGTAAATAAATTAGAAAACTGCACACCATAGCGGGCATCTAATTCGGATTTATAAGAAATTTCTAAAGCCACCTGCTCCGGCGGTAAAACTGGACCTTGCGGGTTATAAACAAGATTAAGTACTTTGCCTGAACCTTCTTGTGCATATCCAAGCTTGTTGAGTTTTGTTAACCCTTCTATGCTCGCCAAGAAAACACCATCACCGCGTTGAGCATCAACATTATCTTCTAAATAACAAGGCAATGATGCTACGACTTCAACATCATGTTCAGCTAAAAACTCCGCGAAATCTTCATAACCAGGCTCACACAGAATGGTCAGGTTACAACGGTCTATGACCTTTACACCTAACTTACGTGCCTCAATAACTAAGCGCTTAAAATGCTGATTCATCTCCGGCGCACCACCCGTTAAATCGAGTGTGGTGATATCGTACTTTTCAATAAAGTCCAACATCAACTGCATCGTTTCCCAATCCATCTCTTCAGTGCGTTTTGGGCTAGCCGCCACATGGCAATGGAGACAAGATTGATTGCAGCGATAGCCCAAATTTGCCTGTAACGTATCTAATTTAGTACGTGTAATAGAGGGGAAATCTGTCTGAATCAGGTGTGGCAGCATTTCATGCATATGAGGTTCTCTTTCACTTTTTGATTTATTAAGGTTAGTCGAATGAAATACCTAAACCTTACATTTCTTTTAAATATTATTTTATCTATTAAAAAACAACGAAGACTATCGTGACATCTCAAGCTGAAACGAAAATGAAATTTAAATCTTTTGAGGCAATTTAAATGAGATAAGCCACGCCAAAAGCAGGAATAGCGACGATATCCACAAACACGCCTCCAATCCATAGAGCTGATACACACCCCCTGAAAGCAAAGTGCCCACCAACCGCCCCATTGCATTTGCCATGTAGTAAAAACCGACATCGAGCGATACGCCGTTTTCTTTGGCGTAACTTACAATGAGATAACTGTGCAATGACGAGTTCACGGCAAAGAAAGCCCCAAACAGCATTAATCCACCAATCAAACAGGGCTGTAACCATTCAGAAGCAAACGGCATCTGCGTAGTCGAGTTGAGAGTAACAGCCATAAATGCAGGGATCATTAAGAGTGGAAGCAACCAGGCAACAGCCGCCCTTCCATCCGGTACTGCTCCAGATCGCTTGCCTGTTACATAAGGAGCCAGCGACTGAATAACACCATAGCCAACCACCCAGCACGCCATAAAACTACCGACCGACCAATGATCCCAACCAAGGGTCTCAGCAAAAAACACAGGAATCGCCACGACAAACCAAACATCTCTGGCGGCAAAAAGAAATAATCGTGCAGCAGATAAAACGTTTACAGCTCGGCTTTTTGAGAATATTTCTTTAAATTTCGGCTTAGTTTTGGTTTTACCTAATGATTTTTTCAGGCAGAAAATCGATATCATCCAGACAACAAATAAACCAACAGCCATCATCAAAACAGACGAAGTAAAACCAAACAATGTCAGTAATACACCACCCAGAAAAAAGCCCACACCTTTTAAGGTATTTTTAGAACCAGTTAACAGCGCTACCCATTGATACAGCTTACCCTGAGCATCTTCTGGTACAAGTAATTTAATAGCACTCTTGGCGCTCATTTTATTAAGATCTTTCGCGATACCCGATAATGCCTGCGCGGCCATGACCCACGGAACCGTTAACCACGCAGCGGGAGCAGCTAACATAATAAGCGCCCCTACTTGCAGTATCAGCCCGATATTCATTGTCTTATTCAAACCAAGGCGAGCGCCCAACCAGCCGCCTACTAGGTTAGTTACCACACCAAAAACTTCGTAAAAGAGGAACAAAAACGCGATATCTAACGGGGAATAACCCAAGGCATGAAAGTGGAGCACTACCAACATGCGTAGCGCTCCATCAGTCAATGTAAAAGCCCAGTAGTTAGCGGTAATTAGCAAGTACTGGCGAATCTCAGAAGAGATTGATGCAAACATGGAATAATTACTGCTGATCAATCAACCCCACCTTTTTAACCAGTTCAGCCGTCCGGTTCGCGTAACCCCACTCATTGTCATACCAGATATATACTTTTACCTGTGTGCCATTCACAACCATAGTGGATAAGGCATCAATAATGCCTGAGCGAGGGTCTGTCTTGTAATCAATAGAGACGAGTGGACGCTCTTCGTAGCCAAGAATCCCTTTTAACTCCCCTTCTGCCGCGTCTTTAAACAACTCGTTTACTTCTGCTTCTGTGGTTGTTTTTTCAACTTCAAAAACACAATCAGTTAGAGAAGCATTGGCCAGTGGTACACGAACAGCATGGCCATTTAAGCGACCTTTTAGCTCAGGAAAAATATGAGTGATTGCCGTCGCCGAGCCCGTAGTTGTTGGAATCAAGCTCATTCCGCAGGCACGTGCCCTACGTAAATCTTTATGGGGCGCATCCAAAATAGTTTGTGTATTTGTCACATCATGAATGGTGGTCATCGAACCATGGCGAATTTTTAGATTTTCATGAATCACCTTCACCACTGGAGCCAAGCAGTTGGTAGTACAAGAAGCCGCCGTTACAATACTATGAAGCTCAGGATCATAAAGATCATCATTCACACCTAGCACCACATTAAGTACACCCTCTTCTTTAACAGGAGCACTCACCACCACGCGCGTTATTCCTTGATCTAAATAACCCTGCAACAGTGCTTTGGTCTTCATTTTCCCCGATGCTTCAATAACAATATCGCAGCCCGACCAATCAGTATCCGAGATCGCTCGGTTATGGCTCACGGTTAAAGACTTATCACCCACCAAGATACGATAACCTTCGGCCTGTGCATCATGCTGCCAGCGCCCATGTACAGAATCAAAATTCAATAAGTGGGCAAGTGTTGGAGCATCACCACCCGGATCATTAACATGCACAAACTCAATTTCAGGCCAGTCCCATGCTGCACGCATTGCCAGACGCCCGATACGCCCAAAACCATTAATACCCACTTTAATCGTCATTTTGTAATCCTTAGTACTTTTTTAAACACTGGCTTAACATTGAGTTATGCGCTCGCTAACCAGGCCTCAACATCTGCCCTATGCGGAATAGATCCGGAATGTACCAGTTGTTCATCAATAACAACAGCCGGAGTACTCATCACACCATAACCCATAATAGCAGCAGGATCTGTCTCTTTAATGACAGTCACATCGACACCGGCTTCTGCCGCCAAACGTGTCAGAATTTCTGCTGTTTTTTCACACTTAGTGCAACCAGAACCTAATACTTTAATAATTTTCATATCACGACCCTCTTCAATCATGCTCTCCAGTCACGTTTAAAGGTATGACTTCAAGCGGCGAGTAAAAACAACCCTACGCCATTAAAAATCCAACCTACCAATGTAAAAGCAAAGAGCAGCAAACAAAATAAAATAGCTAACAGTTTCCACTGCATCACCTGTTTTAGCAAAATAAACTCAGGAAAGCTTGCCGCTACAGTACTCATACAAAATGCTAACGTAGTCCCAATAGGCAAGCCTTTAGTAATGAGGCTCTCCATCACGGGAATAACACCGGTTGCATTTGAGTACAAAGGAATACCTAAACCAACTGCAGCCGGAACAGACCACCACTGCCCTTGACCTAAGTTCTGAGCAAACCAACCTTCGGGGACAAACCCGTGCAGTGCAGCACCCAGCCCAACACCCACGATAACCCACTTCCAGACTCTGCTAAAAATATCGACCAATTCATCTTTTGCAAACTGATGCCGCTGAGCCAAGCTTAAGCGCCGACGCTCTCTCTTAACCGCCGCCTGTTTTGCTTCAATGTAAGCTTTTGCAGCAAAAGGTTGCAGCATTTTTTCTGCCTTAATGAGATCCAGAAAAATACCACCGATAACGCCAACAGAGATGCCGACCGCTATATATATCAACGTAAACTTCCACCCCAACAAGCTACCAAGTAACACAATCGCGACTTCATTAATTAATGGAGATGTCAGTAAAAATGACATAGTAATTCCAACAGGGATCCCCGCCGATGTGAACCCCAGAAAAAGAGGGATACTAGAACAAGAACAAAAGGGAGTTACCGCACCAAAGAATGACCCCATGAGGTAACCAACAAAACGGCTCTTTCCTACTAGCCAGCTACGCACCGATTCAACATTCATTGAAGCTCGCAGTAACGCGATCAGGTAAATCATTACCACCAACAGCGCAAAAATCTTAGTGGTATCTTCAATAAAAAAATGCAGTGCGTCGCCCAATTTAGTCGAAGCGCTCAAGCCCCATAGGTCGTACACCAACCAATCTGCCAATAATGTGAAACTATCTAACATAGTACACCTGCCTACTTACTTGAAACTGCTATAGCTCAACATCTAATATCACAATGGCTATACCAGCAGAGTAGCGTGATCATTAATACTTCAGCATTGATTTAGGCGAATATATTGTCCAATAATCAGCCAAAATTGATTATTGATATGACGATACAAGAAATACAAAAATAACTATTACATATCAACATTTTAAAAAAATAAAACATTAAAAATAACGAGTAAATAAATGAACAATAAATTTTATTTTCTCAAAAATACCGACTAAGCAAAAATTATTCTTTGTGTTTAGGCTAGGCTCGAATAAAATAAAGCTCGCCTTCAATCCATGCGGGATTGAACTATCATTCAGTGCGTTATTTACGCGGTCTGCAACGGTTGGAGACTTACGACGTTGTCATCGAACGGTAAAATTACATTACAAGGGTTTAACAACCTAACGAAGAGCTTGAGCTTCTGTATCTACGATGTTTGCTATGCCCAAACGGCCGAGCAGAAAGCTGAGTATATTGAATATATTGATGAGCAGTACAATGCCGACCGACTCACTGA
Source organism: Neptunomonas japonica DSM 18939 (assembly GCF_000422765.1). GTDB lineage: Bacteria > Pseudomonadota > Gammaproteobacteria > Pseudomonadales > Balneatricaceae > Neptunomonas > Neptunomonas japonica. The sequence continues at coordinate 113,011 of NZ_KE383917.1, forward strand.
GATCTTAAGTGAAGTTTGCGACATCATTGGTGCGAATATCCTTAACGTAGCTCGTCAAGACTATGAGCCCCAAGGTGCCAGCGTTACTATCTTGGTTGCTGAAGAGGCCTTAAAAGACTCTGATGATGTTGATAAGACAGAACAACCAGGCCCATTACCTGACTCAGTTGTTGCTCACTTAGATAAGAGCCACATCTGTGTTCATACTTATCCAGAAAGCCACCCTGATGATGGTATTTGTACCTTTAGGGCCGATATAGAAGTGTCTACCTGTGGCATTATCTCTCCACTAAAAGCACTTAACTATCTAATACACAAATTAGAATCCGATATCGTTACAATCGATTATCGAGTACGTGGGTTTACCCGTGACGTCAAAGGTGTAAAACACTATATCGATCATGATATTAACTCTATCCAGAACTTCATGAGTCAAGATATCCGTGAGCAGTATCAAATGCTGGACGTAAACGTGTATCAGGAAAATATTTTCCACACGAAAATGATGCTGAATGATTACGATCTAGATCAATACCTATTCGGTACTACGGTTAATGATCTAAAAGACAATGAAGCAGAAGAGGTAGCCGAGCGTCTTTTCAAAGAGATGAACGAGATTTTTTATGGTCGAAATATGCCGGACATGAAAAGCAGTTAATATCAGCTTAACTCGATATCGCCCCTATAAAATAAGGCCAGCTCACATCGACTGACCTTATTTTTATAATACCCTTACCTCGCTAATCCTCCTGCTCTCTATAAAAGCGTGCTGCTTGCACTGTCTCTACAAACTCATCAGTAGCTGTCTGAAACAAACGATTAGCAAGGTACTGATGAAAATCCACCAATATTTTTTCTAGGCGAACCAATTTGCCACCCTTGCTCATACGAGAATGCATGCCACGTTGTACCCGCTCGCAAATCTCTCGATCTTCACTAAGAAAAGCTTCCGTAAACTGAAATTCTGATGATTTAAAATCTTTTACTGGCTGCTCTGATAACCCTCCAGGAGTTATCGCGCAATGTTCAGGCCCCTCTGGTAAAACCTGTATCCAATTCAAACCCTCATAAGTAACAACAGCAATAAGCGAAGGAGGAAGAAAAAGTAACAAATAGTGATTATAAGCTTCTGGATAACTACCACTTAACCACTTGCTCAAAGCACCTCGGTCATCCTTTATTGCACCACCCGTTAATGACCATTCAGCATTGCCGGAAACATAGTAGGCTTGTTTACTAGGTGTAGAGGTTTCCAATGTTTCTTTATGAACTTTAAACAAGTGGTAGCTTTCAATACCGTTTTCTACTGCTAACTTCCAATTGCTATTCCAATGCTCAGCAGACATCTGATGAGCATGTGAGAAACGCTCCAATTCAAACAGCGATAAGTAGCCATCCAGACCCTCGATTTTTTCACTGAAAGGACGAGGCGAGTCTGATAGATTCACAAAAACCAATCCATTCCATGACGCTATCGCAAAGCTTGGGAGGCAGTGCTCTTGCTTGTCGATAATAATATCGCCTGTCAATGGTGCCCCTTTGAAAGTCCCAGTATCGTCAAATGTCCAAGCATGATAAGGGCAGGCAATATTTTTGGCGATCTGACCAAACCCCAAGTCTAATAACGGCGTTCCACGGTGGCGGCAAATATTCGACAACGCCCGTAGCTCAGTATCTTGCCCTCTAATGATAGCGATAGGCTCGCCGGCAATATCCAAGGCGAAATAGTCTCCGGCGTTCACAAGCGTAGTTTCTGCACAGGCAAAAACCCAGTCGTTTAGAAACACACCCCTCATCTCGGCATCAAATACTGAGGGATCATGATAAACAGCTAGAGGCAAACAAGTGGCCTGCTCTAAGGTACTACTGGCGGATTCTTTGTAAGTACTCATCAGCGTCTGCTTCATATTTCCCCTCTCAATTACCTTGTGTACAAATTGAATAAAAAGCCCTAATCACACATATTCTATTTATTGTCATGATTGACAATAAATAGAATATTAAACTAAACTGTCAATATTGACAATATATGAGATTCAACAGATGGGACGCCCCAGTAAAAAAGAAGAACGCACCGAAGAAATACTGAACGCCTTTTACCGCTGCGTTGCACGCTATGGCATGGAAGGCAGTACTTTGGAGCGAATAGCAGAAGAGTCAGGCTTAAAGCGTAGCTTGGTTCGGCACTTTGTTGGCAACCGTGAAGCACTAGAAACCCTACTGGTTGACCGGGTACTCGAGCAATCATTCCAGCAATGGAGTACTTTCATCGACGCTATACCCACTAAAAACGGATCAGAATATCTACTGGAAGGCCTGTTTAGTGACCAATATAGCGACGCAGAATATATTCTTGTTATCGAGTCTCTGATCTTCTGCGCCGGTCGAGATGAAGCATTGCGCCTTCGGATGCAAGAGTGGATGCAACGCTTCACTGATGATCTAACCTTAGTGCTTCGACAAGAGTATTCCCGAGCAGATAACGACTCTCTGGAAGCGGCTTCCTTCGGTCTTATTTCCCTTTACTTCAACCTTGACTCCCTTGCGCCCCTTGGCATGAATCAACGCTATCGCCAACCCGCTCGTATCGCTGCGCGATACCTGATTGACTCATTAAGTGCTGAGAAGTAACTATTTAATATACTGAGAGGTTTACCTATGTCGATGACTTATGTTTTGGGCGTGATCCTATTGCTATGGGTTACTTATGACCTGTTCAGAGGAGGTGTGTGGCTACACCGGGAGTTTTTTCGTGCACAAGAACCTTTAGCTTATTGGAGTACTTTACTGCTGTGGCTATTGGTTGCCCTGTCCTGCTTCTTCTAGGAGGTCTAAAACGATGGCATTGCCTTCACGCAACCTATTGATACGTGTCACCTATGGTATAGCGATAATTTCTATGTTTGTCTTCTTGGCTTGGCAGTCTTGGTTACCGACAACAGAGCTGGTCGCAGAGGCTTATCAAAACAAAACAAATAACACCCTTTCTACTGCCTCTACAGCAGCATACGTGCAGCCAAGAAAGCCAGCGAAAACGGAGCAGTTAAACCCATTTAATACTGAAAAAGTAACCCGCTACCAGATTTCAGGCATAAGCAAGCATATCAACCTGAAAAGCGATATAGAGCAACAGATCAGTCAACATTGGAACACGTTAACCAACTCAACACTTGCTCAACAAATCAATTCTTTGCAGCCGATATACGCTGTGTACCGAGATTACGATAGCCGCAATAACACGATCATTTTAACGCTGGGAGTAACCAAGCAAATAAGCGGTTTGTAGCCTATTAGTATTAATGCTGGACGATACCAAAAGTTTATCGATACAACCGTACTTGAAGCGTGGCAAAAAATAGCGAATAACAATCGACGCTATTCTTACCAGAATGACTTTGAACGTTGGCAACTGGATGAAGATTACCAACCCGTATCTGTTATTGCATACCTTGGAACAAAGTAAGGACATTGAACAATGAGTGAAGCTAATTGGTTAGAATATTTAGAATTTATGTCCTTTAACATTTATGACTGGGTGCTCGTCTTTGCTGGCCTATTTCTATGCTTAGAAATATTAAACGACGCTGTAACTCGTCGCTTTAGCCACTCTCGTATGATGGAGACTCTTTCCAGCGCATTTACCCAAGTGCCTTACTACTTTTCCGAAATATTAATATTTGGTAGTGCAGTCTATCTCTACTTTACTATCTATGAATTCATTCCTTGGAAGATCCCTGTTAACGGCTACAGTGCATTATTAGTATTATTGCTTGCCGACCTAACCTATTACATTGAACATTACGCAATTCACCGTATTCGTCTATTCTGGCTAGCCCACTCAGTGCATCATAGCTCTGGTGTTTACAACACGGCTACCGCTTTTCGTTTTAGCCTATTTGACCCTGTCGTGTCAGTGATATTCCATCTACCTTTGCTGCTGATGGGCTTTAACCCTATTCTCATCTTTGCCGCAGAGGTCTTAGTTCAGACTTACCAATTTTGGATTCACAATGAGATGATAGGCAAACTTGGCCCATTGGAGTGGTTTCTAAATACGCCATCTCATCACCGAGTTCATCATGGCTCAGACAGTAAATACATCGATAAAAACTTTGCTGGAATTCTAATTATTTGGGATCGCCTATTCGGGACATTCCAGAAAGAAGAAGAGCTTCCAACTTACGAACTGACCACGCAGATGACGAGTAAGAACCCAATCACCGTTCAGTTTTATGAATTTCCTCGTCTGTATAAAGACCTAAGAGAAATAAAAAACACAGCAACCTTTATAAACTACTTAATTAAACCACCGGGATGGCAACCAAAAGACACACATTAGTTTTTAGAAACATCTGATCTGAATGAGGTCGTACTTATGCGGCCTTTAGATTTACGAAGAAACAGGAGTCTTAAGCTCCTTAGAGCAACACACAAAACCCATAAATCTTCATGAAAAACACTAAAAACAAGCTTATTCCAAATAATTATATTATTATAATAAAAATCACATTTCGGGATTTTGATCATGTCTCCAGTTGTCACACCTTTCTTTGATGAAGATACATTTACCTTCAGCTATGTCGTTCATGCTACTGATTCTACGCGCTGCGCAATTATCGACTCAGTTCTCAATTTTGATTACTCAAGTGGGCACACATTTACTCGATCAGCAGACGCCATTCTTAAGTTCATAGTAGAAAACTCACTGACAGTTGATTGGATACTAGAGACACATGTACACGCAGACCACCTATCTGCCAGCGCATACCTACAGAAAAAAACAGGCGGGCGTACCGGCATTGGCGCGCATACACCTCTCGTGCAACGTACTTTTGGTGACATATTCAACGCCGGTAAAGAGTTCGCAAGAGATGCTAGTCAGTTTGACCAGGTTTTTAATGACCAAGACTTAATCACGATAGGCTCACTAGAAGGCAAAGTGATCCATACACCGGGCCACACACCGGCTTGCATTACCTATTTGTTTGGCAATGCTGCTTTTGTTGGTGATACCTTATTTATGCCGGACTATGGCACTGCACGCTGTGATTTTCCAGGCGGAGATGCGGCACATTTATATCAATCAATTCAGAAAATATATGCCCTACCTGATACCACTCGCTTGTTCATGTGTCACGACTACAAAGCCCCAGGGCGAAATAGCTACGCCAACCAAAGCAGTGTGAGCGACCAACGTCTTAATAACATTCATATAAATGCAGGCACCAGCGAAGCCGATTTTACCGCTATGCGCACTGCACGAGATAAAGGCTTAGGAACACCTCAGCTAATGATACCGTCCGTTCAAGTCAACATGCGCGCAGGCCACATGCCAGCAGAAGAGAATGGCCACACTTATCTGAAAGTACCTATTAACCTTTTGTAATAGTCATCCATATAGTTGGCGCAACAGCTAAGGATCAAGAGTATGTTTAAACGTTATTTGCCGATTTTAGAGTGGATGAAAATTTACGATCGCCAAATGTTCAGTAGTGATGCCATTGCTGCTGTCATTGTAACGATTATGCTGATTCCACAATCCCTTGCTTACGCTTTGCTGGCAGGACTGCCTGCAGAAGTAGGCTTATATGCCAGTATTTTACCATTGATTGCTTATACCATTTTTGGCACCAGCCGCACCCTAGCCGTCGGTCCCGTTGCTGTCGTTTCTCTAATGACAGCCGCCGCTATTGGTAATATTGCTGTTCAAGGAACAGAGCAGTATTTAACAGCAGCGATAGCCTTGGCTTTTATTTCTGGGGCTATGTTAATTCTAATGGGTATTTTTAAACTAGGCTTGTTCGCAAATTTTTTGAGCCACCCGGTTATTTCAGGGTTTATTACCGCGTCAGGGCTTATCATTGCTGCCAGCCAGTTAAAACACATTCTAGGTGTTGAGGCGAGCGGGCATAATTTACTCGATATAGTATTAGCACTGAGCAGCCATATAACCCAGACCAATCTAGCCACATTATTGATTGGTGTCGGCGCCATCACATTCCTATTTTGGGCAAGAAAGCATCTTAAGAACTTACTACTCAGTTGTGGATTAAACGCCCGACTTTCAGACCTTATCGCTAAAGCCGGGCCCGTCTTTGTTGTAATCATTACAACGCTCGTTACCTGGGGAGGAAACTTACAAAGCCAAGGCGTGAAAGTCATTGGAGATATCCCCCAGGGCTTACCCTCACTGGCACTTCCCTCATTTGACCCTGATCTTTGGCAGCAGCTCTTTGTATCGGCTTTACTGATTAGTGTTGTTGGCTTTGTAGAATCTGTTTCAGTAGCACAGACGCTCGCCGCAAAACGTCGCCAACGAATTTCTCCTGACCAAGAACTTATAGGCCTAGGGACCTCTAATCTCGCCTCATCATTTTCTGGCGGCTTTCCTGTTACCGGAGGGTTTTCTCGCTCTGTTGTAAATTTTGATGCGGGCGCAGAAACACCCGCTGCCGGTGCATTTACCGCCATTGGTATTGCCATTGCAACACTACTACTCACGCCTTTAATCTTTTTTTTACCTAAGGCTACACTCGCAGCCACCATTATCGTTGCCGTATTATCACTGGTAGATATTGCTGCGTTAAAGCGCACGTGGACCTACTCACGTAGTGACTTCTCAGCCATGCTGGTCACAATACTAGTCACACTGGTACAAGGTGTTGAGCTAGGTATTATTGCCGGCGTAGGCCTCTCCATATTTTTGCATTTGCACCGTACCAGCAAACCTCATAGCGCTTTAGTCGGTAAAGTCCCAGGGACTGAGCATTTCAGGAATATTGACCGCCACGAAGTAAATACGGACGAACACATTCTGACTCTACGCATAGATGAAAGCCTGTATTTTGCTAATGCTCGCTACTTAGAAGACCGGGTCTATGAGCTAATTTCACAGAGCCCTGCTATTAAACATCTCATACTCATGTGCCCTGCTGTAAACCTCATTGATGCATCTGCATTAGAAAGCTTAGAAGCGATTAATGCACGCCTTAAAGATAGTGGCGTTACTTTTCACCTTTCAGAAGTAAAGGGGCCGGTCATGGATAAACTAAAGCGCAGCCACTTTTTAGATGACCTTACCGGCCAAGTATTTCTCAGCCAGTTTGCAGCATGGCAAGCATTACGTGTACCAACACAAAGCACCACTTTAGACCTATAAAAACACACCTACAGAAGGATTGTTCACAAACAGATAACCCGTCAAATTAATCTGTATTATTCTGACTCATCGAGCACAACCGAATGAGGTTTTTCAGCCCAATACAGCACAACAAAAATTCAGCACCTCAGCCAAGCACACCTGCTAACTTCTTAGCTATGCTGCTAGTCGCGTTACTGACAACCCTATTAGTTACACTATTATTCGCACTGTACCCTGCTAACACGTATGCAGCCTCACAAGAGCAGAAAAGTAGCTTAGCGAAAAACCCAGAAAAATCACCGCTTGCTCATTCACTCCCCATTCGCACTATCTTTCCTAAAGCAACACGTGTTGGCGAAAAGCAAACAGGCCTTCCTGTATACCCAGTTTATCAACTCGACCAGCTACTCGGTTACGTTTGGCTATCCCATGAAATCAACAACCTGCCTGGGTTCTCTGGCCAACCGATTAAATTATTAATAGGCCTACAAGCTAATGGGGTATTCAGCAGAGTAAAAGTAATGGAACACCATGAACCGGTGTTCTTACACGGTCTAGGAAATGAAGCTCTAGATCAATTTACAGATCAGTACGCAGGACACTCAATAAAAAAACAAGTCATTATATCCAGCGCTAAAAAAAGCAAAGCAACCTCTGATTCCGCTGGGGCAGCCTTCTTTGATGGTGTAACAAAAGCCACTATATCGGTCATGATTGTCAACGATGTCGTTCTAGCGACAGCACTACAGGTAGCGCGTGACAAGCTTGCAGGCTTCTCTCTTCCATCCCAGTCAGCTCTACGTAAAAAAAGCACAGACCCAGTAGAAAGCATGGACTGGTCAACACTTATTGCTAACGGGCTAGTTCATCGATGGAATATTGCCAGTGATGATGTATTTAACTCATTAGGAAGACAATACTCAGATTATGGCCACCTCTTTGATTCAGGTGATGACTCTGCTAGTAGTTCGAATAGCAGCCCCGATACTTTCACTGAGCTCTATTACGCCTATTTAAATGCACCTGACATTGGCAGCAACTTATTGGGTAAAGTGACGTATGGGAAGCTCATGAAGGAGCTATCACCGGGAGGCCACCTTGTCTGGATAGGCTCTAATGGCTTATATAGGCACCTTGCTGACGATTTTATGCCGGGAAGCGTTCCTTCTCGATTGTCAATTCATCAAGGCGGCCTCAATATCGAAATTAAAGACACCAACGCACCTGATGAAGAGAAAACACTAGTCAGTACGAATGCACCTCACATTACTCAAAGTGCAATTTTTAAAATTAGAGATATAGCCAATTTTGACTTAGGCGGTGAGATCGTTTTAGGGATGAATATTAACCTCCCTCGCAACCACCTCATCACTGATTCTTTATCGCTCACCCACACTGCTCAGCTTCCCAATTCCCAATGGATAGCGGTGGAAGTTGAACAGCAGATTCAAACACCTTTGTGGATAAGAATCTGGCAAGATCGAATACCACAAATTGTTATTTTATTAACATCATTGATCATCATATTCGTAGCCTCCATCAAACAAGATAAAATCAGCCGTAATGCGGTAAGGTTTCATCAGTTTCGCTGGGCTTACCTTTGGTTTACGCTTTTGTTTACTGGCTACTACGCTCAGGGGCAGCTTTCTGTCGTCAATATATTCACACTACTTCATGCTATTGGTGATGGCTTTGATATAACCATCTTCTTACTCGATCCCATCATTTTTATTCTTTGGGTCGTCACTTTCATTAGCCTATTTATTATTGGTCGTGGTTTATTTTGTGGCTGGCTATGCCCTTTTGGTGCACTTCAGGAGATGGCATCGTGGTGTGGGAAAAAGCTCGGTATTAAACAAATTCGAGTATCAGAAAATAAGCACAGAAAATTAATCTACCTTAAATACCCAATACTGATTGGATTAGTCGCCGTTTCTTTCTATGAGCTAAGTCTGGCTGAAAGGCTCGCTGAAGTGGAACCCTTCAAAACAAGTATTACTTTAGTGTTTGTCCGGCACTGGCCATTTGTACTCTATGCGCTTGCACTACTGGTTGGTGGAATGTTTATCCACAAGTTCTATTGTCGCTATCTTTGCGCGCTTGGCGCAGGGCTGGCAATACTAGGCGCTTTACGACGCTTTGAATGGCTAAAGCGCATTCCCTTCTGCGGGACACCCTGCCAAACATGCCATAACCGCTGTGAGATCAAAGCTATCAAACGAGACGGCGAGATTGACTACAACGAGTGTGTACAGTGCCTAGAATGTATTGTGATCTTAAACAGCGATGAGCAATGCGCAGATACATTATTAAAACGTAAAAAACAAAAGAGAATAAGTTGCGTCAATATCGGCACATCTTAACAAGATCACGTATTGGTAAAATCAGATGCTTGAAATGATTAAGCTAGGAATTACAGAGGCAATACTGTGGAGATAAAAAAACCGTTAGTATAATGGTCGGAATGATAGGATTCGAACCTACGACCCCTTCACCCCCAGCGAAGTGCGCTACCAGGCTGCGCTACATTCCGAAAACTATACTAACTCTTTTCAGCAGGATGAGACCTGCAACCCCTTCTAGCTGTGCTTTGAAGAGGATCGATATATTACCCTAAGGTGATGATTCTGTGAAGTTTTTTAACGACTCGATTTCAGGGTTTTTAAAATATCTTCGAGGCCACTAATCGTTTGCCTTAACAGCTGTTTGTAGCGAAGATTTTCATCATTCCCTTGCTGGCTTCCAAACCATTGTTTGGCACCACTGATAGTATATCCCTGCTCATGCAGTAAGCTTTTAATCTGGCGAATCAACAACACATCTTGTTGCTGATAATAACGCCGGTTATTACGCTTCACTGGATTTATCTGCTCAAACTCCTGCTCCCAATATCTCAGCACATGCGCTTTTACATCACATAGTACTGATACTTCACCAATAGTGAAGTATCGTTTAGTGGGTATTGCAGGCAGATCAGGCTGGTTCGGACCTGGTGTCTGCATAGGCGTCTACACGGTCCTTAAGTTTTTGTCCTGGACGAAATGTAACAACCCGACGTGCCGAAATAGGCACTTCATCACCCGTTTTAGGGTTACGACCGGGACGCTGGCGTTTATCGCGCAGGTCAAAATTACCAAAGCCTGATAACTTAACCTGCTCGTTCGTTGCGAGGCTTTCACGTATTTCATCAAAAAAGGATTCAACCATATCCTTGGCTTCGCGCTTGTTAAGACCTAACTCATCACACAAACGTTCTGCCATGTCTGCCTTCGTTAAAGAACTCATGAACTCTACCTTTGCTATTTAATCTCTTAGTGTCGCTCCGGCACCGCTCTCCAGTGCTGCAAGCACAGATTGTACAGCTGTACTAATTTCTTCTTCATTAAGAGTGCGCGATGGATGCTGCCAGGTCAAGCCCAAAGCAATACTTTTTCGTCCTGCTTCAATACCTTGGCCCTGGTATACGTCAAACAAGGTGATCTGTTTTAGGTACTCACCCGCATTATCTTCCGCTATTTTACGTATGCTTTCATACGCGACAGCTTCATCAACAATCAGTGCTAAATCACGTCTTGACTCAGGGAACTTAGACAATTCAGAGAAACGTGCAATATGCCCCTGCAGCAGGCTTTCCAAGCTAATTTCAAATAGATAAACCGGTCCACTTACATCTAATTTCTTAGCCAATGACGGGTGCAACGCCCCAACAATACCGACAACCTCACCACCGCGCTCAATACGAGCAGTCTGACCTGGGTGCAATGCAACATGCTTATCCGCAACGAAGGTAAAGTGCTCACCTGCACCGCCAAGGTTAAGCACTGCTTCGATGTCACGTTTAATATCGTAGAAATCTACAGACTGCGATTTACCTGTCCAAGACTCAGGATCACGCGTGCCCGACAACAGACCTGCCAATACATTTTCCTGTACAAGCTCATCATTGATTGGTAAAAACCTTTGACCCGTTTCGAACAAGCGTACACGAGACTGCTGACGGTTCTGGTTATATTGCAAAGCTTTAACCAAACCAGGCCAGATCGTAGTTCGCATGACGGCCATCTCAGCAGAGATAGGGTTCGCTAATGCCAAGGCTTCGTATTGATTATCAAAGAGTTTTTGCAAACCGGTTTCAATGAAACTATACGTAATTGCTTCCTGATAACCAAACGAGATCAAGGTACGGCGCACATCATGAATCGCTACTTTGGATTCATCATTAGATGTAAAAGGTAGGGCTGCCGTTGGCAGTTTTACCGGTAAATTATTGTACCCATAAACTCTGGCTAGCTCTTCTATCAAATCGACTTCGATACTAATATCAAAACGATAAGATGGAATAGCTACTTGCCAGCTAGCATCTTCAGTAGTTTCAATCTGCATACCTAAACGCGTAAGAATCTCTTCAATTTCAGCTGCAGGCATTTCGAATGCCAACATAGCGTTTACTTTGTTATGGCGTAATTTAACTGAACGCGCCTTAGGCAAATGCTCTTCGCTAATCGCTTCAGAAATAGGCCCTGCGTCGCCGCCTACGATATCAAGCAATAGCTGCGTCGTACGCTCAATCGCGTCATGCTGAAGCTGCCAATCAACGCCACGCTCATAACGATGCGAGGCATCCGTATGTAATCCATAAGCACGCGCCTTACCGGCAATAGCGATTTGGTCAAAGAAAGCACATTCTAAGAAAATATCCTTAGATTCTGATGTAACACCCGTACTTTCACCGCCAAAGATTCCAGCCATTGCAACAGGGCCGTTGTTATCCGCGATAACCAAGGTATCCGCGTTTAATTCAACTTCGTTACCATCAAGCAATGTCAGCTTTTCACCTGCTTCAGGCATACGGACTTGAATGCTGCCCTGAAGCTTATTAAGGTCAAAAGCATGAAGTGGCTGGCCTAGTTCAAGCAAAACATAGTTAGTAACATCAACCACAGGGTCGATAGAACGAATACCCGAACGGCGTAGTTTTTCAACCATCCATAACGGTGACGCTGCTGCCATGTTCACATTACGAATCACACGCCCAAGATAACGAGGACAAGCAGCAGGCGCTTCCAAAGTTACAGAAAAGGTATCATCGATCGTCGGCGCTACAGGCTGTATGTCAACAAAGGTAACCGGTGCTTTATTCAACACTCCTACTTCACGCGCTAGCCCTTTAATGCTTAGGCAATCACCGCGGTTAGGTGTCAAATCGACATCAATAATTTTATCGTCTAGATTCAAATATTCACGTAGACAAACACCAGTAGGCGCATCAGCAGCCAACTCCATGATGCCAGCATGGTCTTCAGACATTCCTAGTTCATCTTCGGCACACAACATACCAAAAGATTCAACTTGGCGAAGTTTCGCTTTTTTGATTTTAAACTCACCACCCTCAGGTGTTGGCAATAATGCACCCACTTGAGCATAAGCAGTTTTAAGACCGGCACGCGCATTCGGTGCACCACATACAACCTGATGGACTTCTGTGCCATCACTCACTGTACAGACTTGAAGCTTATCGGCATTAGGGTGTGGCTCAGCGGTCAATATTTCAGCCACTATGACATTAGAGAAATCATGAGCAACTGATGCCACTTCATCGACTTCAAGCCCCGCCATGGTAATTTGATCTACCAGCGCTTGCGTTTGAATGGCTGGATTTACCAGCTCACGTAACCATTTTTCACTGAATTTCATGCTACTATCCCGAAAGTCTTTAGTTCACTGCTCAATAATTAAATTAACCCGCTTGAATCAGTTAAACTGATTCAAGAAACGCAGGTCATTTTCAAAGAAAAGACGTAAGTCGTTCACGCCATATCGCAGCATTGCTAATCGCTCCACACCCATACCGAATGCAAATCCGGTATATTCTTCAGGATCGATACCAGACATTTCAAATACTTTAGGATGCACCATTCCACATCCGAGTACTTCCAGCCATTTACCATCACCGCGATCAATATCGACTTCAATCGAAGGCTCTGTAAACGGGAAGTAAGAAGGACGGAAGCGAACTTTTACGTCTTCCTCAAAGAACTCACGCAAAAACTGCTCTAGAGTGCCTTTAAGGTCAGCAAAGCTAATATTCTTATCAATCAACAAACCTTCCACCTGATGGAACATAGGCGAATGCGTCTGATCGTAATCACAACGGTAAACACGCCCAGGACAGATAATACGAATAGGCGGCTGTTGAGTCTCCATGGTACGCACCTGCACGCCCGAAGTGTGTGTGCGCAACAGGGTATTAGCGTTGAAATAGAAAGTATCGTGCATTGCACGCGCCGGATGGTGCGAAGGAATATTCAGTGCTTCAAAGTTATGATAATCATCTTCGATCTCTGGACCTTCTGCGACGCTGTAACCAATACCTGCGAAGAAAGACTCAATACGTTCCAACGTTTTAGTAACGGGGTGTAACCCACCTAAGTTTTGACCACGGCCAGGCATAGTGACATCGATAGTTTCAGATGCCAGCTTTAACTCTAGTGCAGCGCTTTCAAGAAGCTCTTTACGCGCATTTATTTGCTCAGTGACCTGCTGTACCAATTCATTAATCTTGGCACCTGCAACTGGACGCTCTTCAGCTGTTAGCTTGCCCAAACCTTTACGCAATGCGGTAAGTGGACCTTTTTTACCCAGGTAATCAACACGTACCTGATCTAGCTCCTGAACACTATTCGCTGCGGCAACGGCGGCACTAGCTTGTTCCAGAAGGCTTGTCATGTTTTCCATTTCCGGCTCCAATTGATTGGGAGGAATATGAGAGTGTAATACTCGAAAATACAGTTATTCTGCTGAATTATCCTGAAGCGAATCAGCGACCAAAACTCAGCACAATAACCGAAAAAATAGGGGAAGAGTTTGCACCCGTCCCCTATTTAAAATATTGCGGCTATTTCAATGAATAGCTACCCCTCGAAAGAGGCGGGTGCCTTATGCTAGAGCTGCTTTCGCTTGCTCAACAACAGCAGTAAATGCAGCCTGTTCGTGAACAGCAAGATCAGCAAGTACTTTACGGTCGATCTCAACGCTAGCTTTTTTCATTCCAGCGATCAAACGGCTATAAGACAAACCATTCAAGCGTGCCGCAGCATTGATACGTGCAATCCACAGAGCGCGGAACTGACGTTTTCTTTGACGACGGTCACGGTATGCATATTGACCAGCTTTAATAACAGCCTGTTTAGCTACGCGGAATACACGGCTACGTGCTCCGTAATAACCTTTAGCCTGCTTTAATATTTTCTTGTGACGGCGACGAGCCTGAACACCACGTTTTACACGAGCCATTCTTTACCTTCCTATATTCAATTCTGTTAGTGAAAAAACGACTTAGATGTACGGCAACATACGACGGACCAAAGCGCGGTCTGCAGCATGAACCTGTAGCATCGGGCGAAGCTGACGCTTACGCTTAGTGCTTTTCTTGGTCAGAATGTGACTTTTGAAGGCCTGCTTGTGCTTGAAGCCATTTGCAGTCTTTTTGAAACGCTTTGCCGCACCGCGGCAAGATTTAATCTTAGGCATTACAAATCTCCACGCATTCGTTAGTTTTTTTCATTTGAGAAACGACAAAACCCGTTCCTACCTAAAAGGCAGATACGGGTTAAGCTGCTTTACAAATTACTTCTTTTTCTTCGGGGCGATCACCATGATCATTTGACGGCCTTCCATCTTAGGACGCTGTTCAACAACCCCTTGCTCTTCCAGATCTTTTTCGATCCGTAATAGCAAGTTCATGCCCAGTTCCTGATGAGCCATCTCACGGCCGCGGAAACGTAAAGTTACCTTAGCCTTATCCCCTGCTTCTAGGAAACGTACCAGGTTGCGTAGTTTTACCTGATAATCTCCATCTTCCGTCGCAGGACGGAATTTCATTTCCTTAACCTGAGTCTGATGCTGTTTCTTTTTAGCTTCAGCCTGCTGTTTCTTAACTTCGTATTGGTGTTTACCAAAATCCATCAATTTACAAACAATTGGATCCGAGTCAGAAATCTGTACCAGGTCAAGTTCAGCCTCTTGCGCCATGTCAAGAGCCTGATTAATTGATACGACACCTACTTGCTCACCATCAGCACCGATTAGGCGTAGTTCATGAGCTTTAATATGTTCGTTAATGGGTGTGCGATTATCACGACGCGCACCTCTTTTATTATCGCGCTTAATTGTTATATCTCCTAAAAATTATTCGTAACCCTTCTGATCCACATCTTTTGTCAGAAAGTTGGTGAATGCTTCGATACTCATTGAGCCCAGATCTTCACCTGTGCGCGTTCTTACTGCAACACAGCCAGTCTCGACCTCTTTGTCACCAACTACCAAAAGGAAAGGAACCTTCTGAAGAGTTCGCTCACGAATTTTAAAGCCGATCTTCTCGTTTCTCAAGTCCGAAATGGCTCTAAATCCATTATTTTGCAGTGTTTTTACTACATCCTGACAATAATCAGCCTGTTTGTCCGTGATATTCATCACAACAGCCTGCACTGGAGAAAGCCAAGCCGGTAATGCACCTGCATAGTTTTCAATCAGAATACCAATAAATCGCTCAAAAGAACCTAGAATTGCACGATGTAACATTACCGGTGTTTCACGTTCGTTAGCTTCATTAACAAACTGAGCTTCCAAACGCCCCGGCATTGAGAAATCGACCTGAATTGTACCACACTGCCAGACACGTCCGAGGCAATCTTTCAAAGAAAACTCAATTTTAGGGCCATAAAAGGCGCCTTCGCCTGGTAGTTCTTGCCAGTCAAGCTCAGCAGCATCCAGCGCATCAGCGAGTGCTTTCTCAGCTTTATCCCATACTTCATCAGAACCCACGCGCTGTTCAGGACGAGTAGAAAGCTTGTAGATAATCTCAGTGAAACCAAAATCAGCATAAACCTCATGCAAAAATACGATAAAGTTGGCCACTTCAGACTGGATTGCATTTTCAGCACAGAATATATGCGCATCATCCTGCACGAATCCACGTACACGCATAATGCCATGCAAAGCACCTGATGGCTCATTACGGTGACACGAACCAAACTCAGCCAAACGCAACGGAAGGTCACGGTAAGAACGCAACCCTTGGTTAAATACTTGGATATGACATGGGCAGTTCATTGGCTTAATAGCAAAATCTTTGCTTTCAGAGTGTGTTGTAAACATCTGATCAGAAAACTTATCCCAATGACCTGACTTTTCCCACAAGGTACGTTCAACGACTTGCGGTGTTTTAATTTCTTGATAGCCGTGCTTAATCTGCTTATCACGCATGTACTGTTCGATCTGCTGATATAGCGTCCAACCATGCGGATGCCAGAACACCATACCCGGTGCTTCTTCCTGCAAATGGAACAAGTTAAGCTGCTTACCTAATTTACGGTGATCACGCTTCTCTGCTTCTTCTAAACGATGCAAATAAGCTTTAAGTTCTTTTTTATCGCCCCACGCCGTGCCGTAGATACGCTGCAACATCGCATTGCTTGAATCACCACGCCAGTATGCACCTGCAACCTTCATCAACTTAAAGGCTTTAATGTGACCTGTTGAAGGGACATGAGGGCCACGGCATAGATCGATAAAGTCGCCTTGCGAGTAAAAAGAAAGATCTTGGTCAGCTGGAATAGCACTCAACAGCTCCACCTTATAAGTCTCACCCATTTTCTCAAACATGGCGATACTTTCATCACGATTCATCACAGAACGGCTAATTGGCAGATTTTGCTTGGTTAGCTCGCTCATTTTCTTTTCGATCTTTTCTAGATCTTCAGAGGTAAATGGACGCTCATATGCAAAGTCGTAATAAAAACCGTTTTCAATAACCGGGCCAATTGTCACCTGTGCGCCAGGAAACAAGGCCTGCACTGCCATCGCCATCAAATGTGCGCAAGAATGGCGGATAACTTCTACACCTTCTTCATCGCGTGCGGTAATAATAGCTAAGTCTGAATCATCATTAATGACAAATGAGCTATCAACAGGTTGACCATTTACCTTACCAGCCAAAGCCGCTTTCGCGAGCCCAGCACCGATATCGGCAGCAACGTCAAATACAGAAACAGGGTTAGCAAACTCGCGTTTGCTTCCATCAGGGAGAGTAATAACAGGCATCTTTTTTCCTTGTTTATCAGTGGTGACCCCTACGACAGGTCACTTCTATATCAATGTGTTAAACGTATCGTACAAACTAGGTACGCAACGCTGGACGCGCATTTTATCAAATTTAACTAATATTGCTATGCACAAACGCTTAAAAACTCTACTAATCAGTACTTTCGAGCAAATTTCTCGTGTAAAGGACATGCTCAGAAGCCATTTTTTTAGCTTGCTCGGCGTCTCTTTTATGCAGTGCCTGATAAATAAGCTCATGCTGCATGCGAATCCCATCTGGGTAACGGCCAAATTTGATTAAGGTTCGATTGAGCACCCCATAAATGGCATTAAAATAGCGGTTATAAAATAGCTGACTAAAGGATGTAATCAATACATGGTGGCTAGACTCCGCAATCATCGTATGAAAACGCAAATCCGCTTTAGCTTTATCTAATGTAGTGAGCCCTTTACTACGAACCTGCATCCTTTCAAATTCTCGGGCAATATCCTCTAACTGCTGATCAGTGGCACGTAACGCTGCAAAGTATGCAGCCTCTCCTTCTAGAAAAGCGCGCGCTTCCATTACCTGAAGCTGAAAAGCGAGATTATCCCCCACCCCTTCTACTGGCATATCAATATATTGCGCCATTACATTTTGACAAATGCTTCTACCGCCGTGTGCTGTTGAAATTAAGCCGTCTAATTCCAACTGCTGAACGACCTCTCTGACGCTGGAGCGAGCCAAGGAAAACTCATCAACCAACTGGCGCTGAGATGGCAACACCTGACCCGGGATAATACTGCCCGAGACAATTTCTTGTCGCAGAAAGCGGTCGAGTTGCTGCTTTTTAGTGAGCACAGTTATTAGCGACTCCTTGCTAGCTAGTTCTTCGCCCATCTTTACCTCTTTAATATACCAAGCACATCCTTGGTCAGACCAGTTCTTAACGTAGCATATATTTTGTACAGTACTTTGCCTATCTTTGTAGGCATACAAGCACCGTATTAAATATAAAAATTAACGAACAAGAACCTCAGGTAAACACCATGCACGCACCCGAAAAGCCAATTAAGGTTGGCCTGTTTGTCACTTGTCTGGTCGACATGTTTCGCCCTAGCATCGGTTTTGCAACCATTAAACTTCTCGAAAACGCTGGCTGCAAAGTCTCTGTTCCAGAAGCACAAACCTGCTGCGGACAACCCGCTTTTAACTCGGGTGATAAGAAATCAACACAAGACATTGCCCGTCAGACAATCCAAGCCTTTGATGGTTACGAATATGTTGTCGGTCCATCAGGATCGTGCATTGGTATGCTGCATCACTACACTGAACTCTTTGATGAGAGCGACCCTTGGAAAGCCCGAGCTGAAGATCTAAAAAAGCGAGCATTTGAGATCACCTCGTTTCTTACAGATGTGCTGGACTTCAACACGATTCTTAGCAAATACGATGCAAAAGCCACCTATCACGATTCTTGCGCAGGTTTACGTGAACTTGGCGTTAAACAGCAACCGCGTAAACTACTCGCCAAGGTTGCTAACTTAACGCTTAACGAGATGGAAGAGTCCGAGACGTGCTGTGGTTTTGGCGGTACTTTTTGCGTCAAATACCCTGATATTTCCAACCGCATGGTAGAAAACAAAACATCAAACATTGTTGATTCTGGTGCTACTACCTTATTAGGTGGTGATTTAGGCTGTTTACTCAACATGGCAGGTAAGCTCAAACGCCAAGGCCACAAAATTGAAACACGTCACATCGTAGAAGTACTTGCAGGCATGACTGATGAGCCCGCTATTGGCGATGCCGATTACGAACTTGGCCAACCGGCATAGGAGATACAGTCATGCAAATCACTAGCCCTGCATTTAAAGAAAACGCGCGCATTGCCTTACACGATGCCGGCTTACAAAAAGCATTAGGCAACCTTAAAGAAGGTTTTCCTGTTAAACGCTCGACTGCCGTTGCCCGCATGCCTGAGTTTGAACAACTCCGTGATGAAGGTACCGCTCTAAAAAACCACATACTTGAAAACCTAGACATATATTTAGAACAGTTTGAAGCGAACGTCATCAAAAATGGTGGGCATGTGCATTGGTGTCGTACACCTGAAGATGCCTGCAAAAAGATTTTAGATATCTGTGAAGAAGTAGACGCAAAAACAGTCACCAAAGGCAAGTCGATGGTCTCTGAAGAGATCAACCTTAACGACTACTTAGAAAAGAACGGCGTAGAGCCTATCGAGACAGATTTAGGTGAATATATTTTACAGCTACGTGGCGATCACCCTAGTCACATTATCGCCCCAGCCATTCATCTGAATTTGGAAGATGTATCTGAAATCTTTCATGAAAAGCACAAGCGCCCTAAATCGAGCGACCCTAAAGTATTGATGCAAGAAGCGCGCGAAATGCTTCGCGAGAAATTTGCCGGCGCTGATGTCGGCATTACCGGTGCTAACTTTTTAGTCGCCGAAACCGGCTCCACCATTATTGTCACCAATGAAGGTAACGGCGACTTAACGCAAACATTACCTAAAACACACATTGTTGTGACCTCTATTGAAAAAGTAGTTCCAACACTTGAAGACATGACACTCTTCCTGCGCTTGCTAGCTCGCTCAGCAACCGGGCAAGAATTTACCGTGTACAACACCTTATCGACAGGACCACGTAGAGCAGGAGATCAGGACGGACCCGAAAACTTCCACGTGGTCCTAGTCGATAACGGCCGTAGTGAAATGGTAGGTAGTGAGTTCCAAGAGATGCTGCGCTGTATTCGCTGCTCAGCTTGTATGAACCACTGCCCGGTTTACGGTGCTATTGGTGGGCACAGCTACGGATGGGTTTACCCTGGTCCAATGGGTTCAGTGCTAACCCCGAAAATGATTGGTATTGAAGAGGCAGGGTTACTGCCTAACGCCTCAACATTTTGCGGAAAATGCGAATCGGTCTGCCCGGTACGTATCCCTTTGCCTAAGCTGATGCGCCATTGGCGTGAAGATGAGTTCTCCAAGCATTTGAGCCCTAAAGCAGTACGCTGGGGTATTGGCGGCTGGGCGTTCTTTGCTAAACGTCCAACGCTGTACCGCCTACTCTCTATTAGCTCCAATCTATTTTTACGTGTTATGGCTGGTAAAAAAGGCCATATCAAGAAAATTCCTCTGGCAGGCGGCTGGACCGATGGCCGAGATATGCCAGCACCCAGAGGCAAAACCTTTATGTCTCAATATAAATCACGTAAACAGCGCTAACGGAGGATATGTTATGAGTAGAACAGAAATTCTTGGCAACATTCGCCGTGGCCTAAAACGTGGTGAAGCCACACAAGACCAAAAACAAGCCGTTACCAACCGGATCAACAAACATGCGCGTAACATAGTGCCACAACGCGCGCAGCTACCACACGAACAACAGATAGCCCTCTTTGTTGAAATGGCGACAGAAGCCGCCGCCCAGATATATCAATTAGAGAGCATTAACGACGTTCCTAAAACCTGTGCTAATTGGTTACAAGACCAGCAGATCGACACGCTAGTAACCGCCAGCGATGAAGAAATCACTTCACTTGACTGGAGCAGTGCTACCAATCTTACTTGCGTACAGCGCGTTGCAGAAATAGGCGATGCTGCCAGCTTAACCACCAGCTTTGCTGGCATTGCTGAAACAGGCACACTTATGCTGCATTCAGGAGCAACCAGCCCAACCACACTGAACTTTTTACCTGACAACCATTTTGTCATTTTGAAAAGATCTGACATTGTTGGACCCTACGAAGATGCTTGGCAAAAACTACGTGATAAAACCAAAGGCGACCTACCACGTACCGTTAATATGATTACTGGCCCTTCACGTAGTGCCGATATTGAACAAACACTACAAATGGGTGCTCACGGACCTAAAGACCTAGTCATCTTGTTGATTAATGACTGAGCTTTAACCCTTAACGGTGAGTCTTGAATTTGCCACAAAAAAAGGGTGCCAACAGGCACCCTTTTTATTAACAATACTGGCTAGCTTTTAGAAGCTTTCTCGATTGCAGCTCCGCCTTTTTTGAGATCCTTACCAATCCCTTCAACCGTGCTACAACCCGACACAGCAGCCGTTAAAACGATAGCCACTAGAGCGATATATATCTTATTCATTCACTGTCCTAATATTTAACACTGTATTCCAAGCGATATTTCAAACAACTTTCTAAACAATCATGCGTAACTCAACAAACCTTAACCTGCTACCTGTCTTCACGCAACAACGCATCAAGCTCATCAACCATATCTGACCAATCCGCATCATTTTCCCGGCTCTCTTTTATAAACTGGGCCTGTCCTTGTGTCCAGAAAACAGCCTCTTCAAGGGAGATACCTTCATCCACAGAGTGGCTACTAATAAATAATTCAATATCATTTTCTTCTGCAGCCAAACCCAGCTGAAGAAACAGATTAGTAAGATTGTGCTTTACCGTATCCATGCTTCACTCCTTATCCAGCTCTTCATAAAACCTTTACAAATGTTTTTCAAACATCGTGCAATACCAAGGATGCAAAATTAGACCGTAGCAAGGCGCATAAATTCATTTAAAGCGAGCGTCACATACCAAGTAACAAGAAAGACTCTGATATCATTAACCACTATATTTAAGCGCTTACTTCTATAACCTTAGTGATCAACCAGATGGAATCTTGCATTGGCTGACTCTTTTTACCTAAAACCCATAGCAACCACCGAAACGCTATATGAAATTAAAAAGAGCCGATTTTATGTATCTATCACACCGCTATCGACTGTGGCAGCAGCGCGCGCTTGTATACAGCTAGCAAAAGCAACCACCCCATCTGCTAACCACCACTGCAGCGCATTTATTACCAGCACACCCCACGCAGAAGATGGCTTTGGTTACAGTGATGACGGAGAGCCTTCCGGCACGGCAGGCAAGCCGATGTTTAATGTCCTGCAAGGCAATAACGTGGGCGAAGCCTGTGTAATCGTTACACGCTTTTTTGGTGGCATAAAGCTGGGCACCGGCGGCTTGGTACGCGCCTACTCCACCAGCGTAAAAGAAGCGATAGCACAGGCAAAATTTGAAGAAGTACACCCCAGAGCAACTGTTGAGCTTACCTACCCCTATACGCTCTCATCAACAGTGGATGCCATATTACATAGCTTTGATACACTAGTAATCGACAGCCAATATGCAGAATCCGTAACGCTTAAAATTAGCATCACGGCAACGGCGGTTCACGAGCTCACACAGCAAGTGCAAGAGCGTGGTAGAGGGTTGTTGCAGATAGAGGCTGTTTAAATATATTTCATGCCCTACTAAAAGCTTTTATTCAAAGTTTTTCAGAAAGCCTTCACAACACTCTTTTTATTAGGCCTGCTGAACAATAGAAATTATCGATTAACCTATGATAATCAAGATCGTAAAAATTGAGCCGACTTAACAGATAAATGATACATTATTTACGACTACAATAAACGGAAATCACTATGACCGATAAAATAAATGAAGATGCTTTGCTAGCACTCAAGATTGCTTTTACCTATATGCCTAAAGCAATTGAAGTGACTAAGTATGAATACGGTGATCGCTATGAAGCGGTGCTGGAACATATTGAAAAAGTGAGAGAGACTTTGCTGATCAACGATGTTGATCCTGAAGAGGTGTATGGCGAGATAGATCCTGACAATACACCTAATTCTTCTTATTAAAAAAGCGGCACACGATTTATACCGTATGCCGCTTCAGTTTTAGCTGATCTATAAAGGTATTGAAAGCTTATAGTTCGTTAGCTGCTACATTTTTGATTTTTGGCCAGTTTTTGTTAGCGGCTGCCAAATTAGCATTGGTGTTTTCAGACCACACTTCTTGTACTACTTCACTTTTCTGTACGTACAATTTACCGTCAATCAATTCAAACGCTTTACCATCAATCGCGAACTTTTTACCTAGTGATGTACCATATGCGCAGTAACCGCCAAACTGTGGAGCATATTTCTCTGGGTTAGCGTTAAACGTATCGCGGTTTGCTACTGATGAGAAATGGTAGATAGCGCCGTTGTGGATTGAACTGATGTTTGAGCTACCTTCGACAGGTGCATTTTCAGTAAAATAGGCAACAGCATCGTGCCCTGCTAGCGTTACGTTGTTTTCGTCCGTTTGAACTTCGACACCCGCAAAACTGATGCTACTGATAGAGAAAGCAGCTAGCAATGCTAGGGTTTTGAGTGGAGCTAGGATAGATGAGAGTTTCATTGTTGTAGTCCTATTTTGCATTGTGAGTTAGAGTTAGTTTTTGCTAAACAAGCACACAGTCTTGATGAACTGAATTTTAAAGAATCCTGCATCAATCAATAGGTTCGATTTACCAAGAGTTATGTCCGATCGTCTATGAATGCTATAAACCAATTACTTGATACCTTAAAAATTGAAGCTAATGTGCATCACAATGGCCAGTACTGCGGCGACTGGGCGGTAGATACCTCGGGATCACAGAAAATGACATTTCATGTGGTTTCTAAAGGAAAGTGCTTTTTTAAGTTTGATGGCGAGGCTATTGAGCTAAACGAAGGCGATGCCGTATTTATGCCCTCTGATGCGCAGCACTGTGTCACTAACCTACTCAGCAGCAACCTTACGGTAAACACAAGCCAAGCCTTGCCCATGACACAAGCCGTAGAGGATGAATCGACGGGTTTGGTCTGCGGAAACTTTGCACACCAGCACCCCGTATTTGAAAAGCTAGTGACGCAAATGCCCAAGTTAATTGTGGTACGACACAATGACAAGGATGCTATGGGCCGCATTGTTGAATTAATTTTGGAGGAGTCACGCGGATCAAACCAGCATACTAATGTGCTTCTAAACCGCCTAGCTGACTGCCTGTTTTATTTATTGGTGAGAAGCCATCTTGATGTTAGCAACGGTGTATTTGCAGCCTTTGCTCATCCCCAGCTTAATATCGCTATGGAATTAATACACCAGCAAGACTGCAGCCAACGTTTAAGTTTGGATGATCTTGCCAGTGCAGCCTCTATGTCGCGTTCGGCCTTTTCTAATCTGTTTAAAGAGGTTGTTGAACAATCACCGATGGACTACTTAACACAGTGGCGCATGACTCAAGCCTATCGCTGGCTCGCTGATGATGGAATCACCACCTTAGATGCCGCTTTACGCTGCGGTTATGAAAGCGAGTCATCTTTTTCCAAGGCATTTAAGCGTGTAATGGGCATTGGCCCAGGACAAGCACGCCGGGATTGACGCGCTGTAGCTTACAGCACTCAGTAGGCATAATTATCAATCACCTCACGTACTTTCGTTAATGCCACCTGCAGCACATCCAGATCAACGGAACCAAGAGCTAAGCGTATCGCATGTGGCACATGCTCTGAAGTAGCAAATGGCTCTGCTGTAGAAACAGAGATATTTGATCGCAGTAGCTCCATCACTATTTGATCTGCCCTCACCTCTTCAGGCAGTGGCAGCCAGATAAAATAGGAAGCAGGATGACTGACGTAATCCATCCCTTGCAGAATTTCTCTGGCCATTGCCTGCCTGAGCATTGCATCTTGGCGCTTTTCTGATTCTAAACGCATGACCGTACCGTCGGTTATCCAACCACAAGCCAGTGCTGTCATCAGCCCTGGAGTATTCCAGGTGGTTGCTCGAATAGTGCGTTCTATTTTAGGCACCCATTTTAATGGTGCTGTCACAAAACCTACGCGCAAACCGGTAGCAATACTTTTCGAAATTCCAGAAACATAAACAGTGATATCTGGAGCTAATGTAGCTAAAGGCGCGGGCGGATTCTCAGCCAGAAAAGCATAAGCAGCATCTTCGATGATAAGCAAGTCGTGCTGGCGGGCAATAGAGATCAATCTCTTACGCTGTGCCAAGCTCATCACCCACCCAAGAGGATTGTGTAGTGTCGGCATGGCATAGACAGCCCGAACTCGCCGGCTCTGGCAGAGCTGTTCTAATGCGTCCAGATCAGGGCCGTAACCTAAGCCTTGCTCTGGATCAGATACAGGAATAGACAAAAGCTCTAGCCGGTGCACATCTGCCAGCACTTTAAAACCAGGGTAAATAAGAGCATCTGTAGCAACCACATCGCCAGGATTTAATAATGTCATGACCGTTGCCGCCAGCCCATGTTGCGCGCCGCTCACAATTAACACCTGCTCAGCATCAACCGAAAGCCCTCTACACTCCAAGTGACGCGCTACAGTTGCACGTTCATGCTTACGTCCGGCATGCGGCTGATAGTGCAATAATGCTTCCAAATCACCGGATGATGCCAGCTGTCGCAAGGCGCCACGCAATAGCTCTGCCTGGCTAGGTAACGATGCTGAGTTGAAATTAAGGTCGATCATACCTTCTGTTGAGGATGGCTGATCTATACCGTTACTCAGCGCTAATGCGGTTTCTCTTACAAACGTCCCGCGACCCGTTTCGCCACTCACCAAGCCCATACTTTCTAACTCAGCATACACCCGCGAGGCTGTCACTAAGGCGATGCTCTCTTTGGCGGCAAGCTGGCGGTGAGTCGGCAAGCGTGAGCCAGGGGGAAGATCACCGGTTCGGATATCAACAGCAAAAGCATCCACCAAGCGTTTATATTTTGCGTTAGCCATTAAAAATGTATCCATGACAATAATTTTATTGTCATGATTCTAGGCGATACAATACCTCATCGCTACTTGTTCAAAATAATAAATAACTATTGTTAAACGAGGTAACCACACTATGCATATCGCAATTCTAACGTTTGATGGCTATAACGAACTCGACTCACTGATTGCTCTTGGCATCTTAAATCGCATTAAAAAACCAGACTGGCGTGTATCTATTGCCAGCCCAACGCCGCATGTTGAATCGATGAATGGCGTAATCATTGAGCGCCACGTATCGCTGAGTGAGGCAAGCTCTGCTGATGCCGTTATTATTGGCAGCGGTATGAAAACACGTGATGTTGCTGCTGATGAATCACTCATGGCACAACTACAACTAGATCCATCAAGACAGCTGTTAGCAGCACAATGCTCTGGCACCCTGCTCCTCGCCAAGCTAGGTCTGTTAAATGAGATACCGGCATGTACCGACCTAACCACTAAACCCTGGGTACAAGAAGCCGGCATTGAGGTGTTGAATCAGGCATTTTTTGCAAAAGGAAATATCGCAACTGCAGGCGGATGCCTTGCATCACAATACCTTGCGGTGTGGATGATTGCTCGCTTAGAAGGGCTAGAAGCCGCAAAAGATGCGATTCACTATGTAGCACCTGTAGGTGAGAAAGAAGAATACGTAGAGCGTGCTATAAAAAACATTGCGCCTTTCATATAAAAAAACGGCTATCACCAAAGGTGATAGCCGCTAAAGGTCTTTTGCTTTAAAAGTATTTTACATCGCTCCCGATGGTTACTTGAAATGGAACAAAACAAGTAATCGGTTTGCGCTTAGTCCTGGTATGTTTCAATACCTGGGCAAGAGCAGATAAAGTTACGATCGCCGTATACGTTATCCACACGGTTTACAGCAGGCCAGAACTTGTTCTGGCGTGTTGATGCCGTAGGGAATACAGCCTCTTCGCGAGAGTATGCACGGCCCCACTCAGCAGCTGTGATATCAGCCATTGTATGTGGTGCGTTGTGCAGCGGATTATCTTCTAATGTCCACTCACCGCTTTGTACTTTTTCAACTTCCTGACGAATCATGACCATGGCTTCAATGAAGCGGTCCAGCTCAGCCTTAGATTCGGATTCAGTTGGTTCAATCATCAAGGTGCCTGCCACTGGGAAAGACATCGTTGGCGCATGGAAACCATAGTCCATCAGACGCTTAGCGATATCTTCTTCTGTGATACCCGATGCTTCTTTGATTGGGCGAATATCAACGATACATTCATGTGCAACTTTGTTATTACGGCCACGGAAAAGAATCGGATAATGCTCAGCCAGCTTCTCGGTCATATAGTTTGCACCCAGAATGGCATTCTCTGTGGACGCTTTAAGACCTGATTTACCCAGCATACGGTTATACATATAGCTGATTGGCAAGATTGCACCTGAACCATACGGAGTAGCAGAAACAGCACCCACGTTAGACTCAGAACCCTGTACTGCTGTTACCTTATGGTTTGGCAGGAAAGGTGCCAAATGGCTTTTAACGCCAATAGGACCCATACCAGGACCACCACCGCCATGTGGGATAGCAAAGGTTTTATGTAAGTTTAGATGTGATACATCAGAGCCGATAACGCCAGGCTTAGAAATACCTACCTGCGCGTTCATGTTGGCGCCGTCCATGTATACCTGACCACCAAACTTATGGATGAGTGAGCAGATCTCAACGATATCTTCTTCATAGATACCGTGAGTTGATGGGTATGTAATCATCAGAGTAGATAGGTTTTCTGCATGCAGTTCAGCTTTTTCAGCTAGATCAGCAACATCAACGTTACCTTTTTCATCACACTTAGTGACGACGATTTTCATATCCATCATGGCAGCAGAGGCTGGGTTAGTACCGTGAGCTGATGATGGGATTAGGCAAACATTACGATGCCCTTCACCAATAGACTCCTGATACTTACGAATAGCTAGCAAGCCAGCGTATTCGCCTGATGCACCCGAGTTAGGCTGTAAAGAAACTTTATCGTAGCCCGTAATTTCTACTAGCTGCTCTTCAAGCTCCTGCAACATTGCATGATAGCCCTGTACTTGATCATCAGGTGCGAACGGATGGATGTTCGCAAATTCAGGCCATGTGATAGGAAGCATCTCAGCAGTTGCGTTTAGTTTCATGGTACAAGAACCCAGTGGGATCATACCGTGAACCAATGAGTAATCTTTGTTTTCTAGCTTTTTCAGGTAACGCAGCATATCTGTTTCAGAGTGATAGCTGTTAAATACCGGATGCGTCAAGATGGCATCTTCACGACGCTGTGCATCAATAATACCTGTATCATCAGCGGCAACACCTGCATCAATAGCAGCAACCTCTAGGCCGTGGCCATCACCTAGGAAGATATCAAACAACTCAGCTACATCAGCAGCTGTCGTTGTTTCGTCCAAGCTAACGCCTAACTTATCAGTACCGATACGGCGCAAGTTACAGCCTTTATCGAGTGCTAACTGATAAATAGCATCCTGCTTACCAGCAACGTTCAGCGTTAATGTATCAAAGTAGCTGTCGTTACCCTGAACACCTTTACTTTTTAAGCCAGTGGCTAAAATAGCCGTCAAACGATGGATGCGCTCTGCAATAGTTTTCAAGCCATCTGGGCCATGATAAACCGTGTAGAAGCTTGCCATGTTGGCTAGCAGTGCTTGTGCTGTACAGATGTTTGACGTCGCTTTGTCACGGCGTATGTGCTGCTCGCGTGTTTGCATCGCCATACGTAGTGCTTGGTTACCGCGTGAATCAACGGATACACCAATAATACGACCAGGTACAGAGCGCTTTAGCTTATCGCTAGAGGCAAAGAAGGCAGCGTGCGGACCACCAAAGCCCATTGGTACGCCAAAGCGCTGAGTAGAGCCCAACACAACGTCTGCACCTAACTCGCCAGGTGACTTAAGCAGAACCAATGCCATAGGATCAGCGGCAACCGCTACCATCGCTTTTTGCTCTTTCGCTTTAGCGATCAGTGACTGGATATCTGTAATGTCACCAAACGTACCTGGGTATTGTAGCTGAGCACCAAATACATCATGCTCAGACAGTTCAGAATGCGGTGCAACCACCACATCAAAACCAAAGTATTCAGCACGAGTTTTGATAACGTCAATCGTTTGCGGGTGAACATCGTCAGCCACAAAGTAGGTATTTGTTTTCTTACGGTTAGAGCGTTTGCACAGTGCCATTGCTTCAGCGGCAGCAGTAGCTTCGTCAAGCATGGAGGCATTTGCCAAGTCCATACCCGTCAAATCCATTACTACTTGCTGGAAGTTAAGCAATGATTCCAAACGGCCCTGAGCGATCTCTGGCTGATAAGGCGTGTAAGCCGTGTACCAACCTGGATTTTCCAACACATTACGCAGAATAACATTCGGTACTAGCGTATTGTGATAGCCCATACCAATGTAAGATTTATTAACCTTATTCTGCACCGCTAATGACTTCAGGTAAGCCAGTGCTTCTACTTCTGTTTCAGAATCAGCCATATCTAGCGCATCATCTAGACGAATTGAATCAGGCACGGTTTGCGTGATCAATTCTTCCAGAGAAGAGACACCAAGACTTTCAAGCATCGCTTGCTGGTCTTCACCTTGAAGGCCAATATGACGGCGTGTAAAATCATTTTTCTGTTCGAGTTCACTCAGAGTACGTTTTTCCACGTGCGTCTTACCCCTCTTCGCCTACATTAGCTTCATACGCTACAGCATCTAGCATATCGTCTAGTTCAGATGTGTCAGAAAGCTTAACTTTAGCTATCCAGCCATCTTCAAATGCAGATTCGTTGATTGTTTCAGGTGAGTCTTCCAGTAATTCATTGACGGCTACTACTTCACCAGTGACAGGAGAATAAATATCAGATGCAGCTTTTACGGATTCAACCAAAGAGAACTCTTCGCCTTTTTCAACAGCGCGGCCAACTTCAGGAACTTCAACAAAAACGACATCACCTAATAATTCTTGAGCATGGTCTGTAATACCGATAGTCACGGTACCGTCACCATTATCCAGAATCCATTCGTGTGAAGCTGTATATTTTAAGTTTGCTGGAACACTACTCATGATGATATTTCCTATCTTAATAATCAGTATCAAATGGGCTGCCTATCCAGCCCATCTGTCTATTAAATAATTTATGCTTACTTAGTGATGCTGCTATTAACGGTAAAGCGGGAAACGCTGGCACAACTCAGTTACCTGGGCACATACCGCCGCTTCTACTTCTGCATTACCTTCTGGGTTGGCAACAAGGCCATCCAGCACGTCATTGATCAGGTTACCAATCAGACGAAATTCTTCTATACCAAAACCACGTGTTGTACCTGCGGGTGTTCCTATACGAATACCCGACGTTACCATCGGTTTTTCAGAATCAAACGGAATACCATTTTTGTTACACGTAATGCCGGCACGCTCTAGTGCATCCTCAACCTGATTACCTTTCAAGCCTTTAGGGCGAAGGTCAACCAACATCAAGTGAGTATCTGTTCCGTCAGTTACAACAGCGCAACCGCGCTCAATCATCACTTGCGCCAACACTTTAGCGTTAGCGACGACACGATCAATATAAGCAGAAAACTCAGGCTGTAGCGCTTCACCAAAAGCAACCGCTTTAGCCGCGATAACGTGCATCAGTGGTCCGCCCTGTAATCCTGGGAAAACAGCAGAATTAATTTTCTTACCTAAATCAAGGTCGTTCGATAGCACCATACCACCACGCGGCCCACGCAAAGTTTTATGCGTAGTTGTTGTTACCACATGCGCATGTGGCAACGGGCTAGGATGAGCGCCACTCGCTACTAAACCAGCAATGTGAGCCATGTCTACCATCAGGTATGCACCGACTTTATCAGCTATTTCACGAAAACGTGCGAAGTCGATTTCACGTGGAATAGCAGAGCCACCAGCAACGATAAGTTTTGGCTGACACTCAACTGCTAATTTTTCAACCGCATCATAATCGATTCGCAGAGTATTTTCAGCAACACCGTACTGAACAGCGTTAAACCATTTGCCAGATTGAGCCGGACGTGCACCATGCGTCAAGTGTCCACCAGCATCTAAAGACATGCCTAAAATAGTATCGCCTGGCTGTAATAGCGCCATAAAGACCGCGCCATTAGCCTGTGCACCTGAATGAGGCTGCACATTAATGTATTCACAGTTAAATAATTGTTTTGCGCGATCAATCGCCAAAGCTTCTACTTTATCTACAAACTCACAACCACCGTAGTAACGACGCCCCGGGTAACCTTCAGCGTATTTGTTAGTCAGTACGGTACCTTGTGCCTGCATAACCGCTTTGGATACGATATTTTCTGAAGCAATCAATTCAATCTGGTTATCTTGACGGTGAAACTCTTCATCGATTGCCGCCGTAATAGCGCTATCGCTCTGTGCAAGATCGCGAGTAAAAAAGTCAGCATGTGCAGCATCGCTGTACAAATCAGTAAGGCTCATATTTTTATTCTCTTGTTTGAAGTTTTTAATTAACACGCTACGACATTGACAGCTAAACCGCCTGTCGATGTTTCTTTGTATTTATCCTGCATGTCGACCCCGGTTTGGCGCATCGTTTCGATAACGCTATCCAAAGAGACATGCTGTTCACCTGTACCCCGAAGTGCTAAACGCGATGCGTTTACTGCTTTAAGCGCCCCCATGGTGTTGCGCTCAATACAAGGTACTTGTACTAAACCGCCAATTGGGTCACACGTTAATCCGAGGTTATGCTCCATGCCAATTTCAGCAGCATTTTCTACTTGATGATTGTCACCACCCATGACTGCACATAAAGCACCAGCGGCCATAGAGCAAGCAACGCCAATTTCACCCTGACAACCGACTTCTGCTGCAGAGATAGAAGCATTTTTCTTATAAAGCATGCCGATAGCAGCAGCCGTGGCTAAGAACTTCTTAATTCCTTCATCATTACTACCCGGCACAAAACGCACGTAGTAAGCCAAAACAGCTGGGATCACACCCGCCGCACCATTAGTTGGTGCTGTAACTACTCGGCCACCGGCAGCATTTTCTTCATTAACAGCCATTGCATAAAGGTTGATCCAATCAATGACGGTTAGCTGATCTTTTAAGCTATTTTCCGGATTCTCAATCAGCTCTTGACGCATACCGTGAGCCCGGCGCTTAATGCCTAAGCCTCCGGGTAACTCACCGGTTTGCTCGCAACCACGTTTAATGCAGTCATTCATTACTTGCCACAGGCGCATCAATCCATCATGGATCTCCTGTTCGGTGCGCCATGCCGCTTCGTTCTGAATAACAACGTCAGCAATCGTTATACCGGCTTCTTCAGCATAGGTAACAAGTTGTGAGCTGTTCTCAAATGGGTATTTCAAATTCACCGCAACAGCGGCATTACCCTTGCCGTTGTCGTCTGTTTCAGCATCACTGAGAACAAAGCCACCACCTACTGAATAGAAAATACCTTCATGTAGAATAATGCCGGCATCATCAAACGCCTGAAAGCGCATACCATTAGGATGCTTAGGCAGTGAAAGCCCAAAATGAAAAGGGATATGTTGTTCTTTATCAAAAGGAATGACTTTATGGCCTGCTAGCTTGAGCTCACCAGAAGTACGAATCTCTTCTATATAGTCAGAGACTTTATTTGGGTCAACCAAATCTGGCTTCTCACCCATCAAGCCGATCATTACCGCGGTATCTGTCGCGTGCCCCTTGCCTGTCATAGCTAACGAGCCATACAAGCCGACTTTAATAGAACTTACCTGATCTAGCTGTGCGCGCTCTTGCAGTTCTGCAAGAAACCTATTAGCCGCAACCACCGGACCTACCGTATGAGAAGAAGATGGCCCGATACCAATTTTAAACAGATCAAAAATACTCAACGCCATCGTGCTGTCTCCACTTTTATTTTTATCGTTATACCAACAACAAGGGGTTCTGAACCACTGATTTCAATTTAGATTAGCAACTTTGTTTCCTGAAATCAAAATAAATTTCCTATTGGAAACTTATGTTTTTTTTCTTATGTAGCATCTATATGATTTATCTAAGTTTTTCGTGATTATCTCCGCAAATAGGTAAATCAAGGTCGTAATCAAACACTCGTGTTTGCTATTTGAGTGTTGCATGCACGATCCCGATAAGATAAATTCGTTTCTTATTGGAAACTTATTTCACTAAACAGAGATATGTTTCCAAATAAAGAACTGGACTCACCAGTCGACTATAAAAATAAATTGTGAGGTGACAAATCGATGGAAATGCTAACTTCCTTTATAGGTGATATTAATAGCATCGTATGGGGACCAATGATGTTGGTTCTTATTCTAGGTGTCGGATTATTTCTGATGCTTGGGTTGCGTTTAATGCCTATCCTAAAACTCGGAACGGGCTTCAAGCTGCTTTTCGAGGGCCGTAATACTAAGAAAGGCGAAGAGAAAGAAGGTGAAATATCACCATTCCAAGCTCTTATGACCGCTCTTTCTGCAACCGTAGGTACAGGTAACATCGCAGGTGTGGCAACAGCCGTATTCCTTGGTGGACCTGGTGCTCTATTCTGGATGTGGTGCACCGCACTTGTAGGTATGGCTACTAAATACTCCGAAGCCGTTCTCGCTGTTAAATACCGTGAAGTAGATGAAGAAGGCCGTCACGTTGGTGGTCCGATGTACTACATCAAAAACGGCTTAGGGGCTAAATGGGCTTGGTTAGGTACGATGTTTGCTATCTTTGGTGCTGTTGCGGCCTTTGGTATTGGCAACACGGTACAGTCCAACTCTGTTGCCGACGTCTTACATGCTAACTTCGGTGTTAATATTTGGGTAACAGGTATCATCATGATGGTGCTGGTAGGCGCAGTACTGGTGGGTGGTATCAAGCGTATTGGTAGTGTTGCGGGTGCTTTAGTACCTTTAATGGCTATCGCTTATCTAGGTGCTGGCTTGGTTGTTTTGGCTATTAACGCTGACGCAATCCCGGCTGCTCTTGACCTGGTATTTACTCATGCGTTTACAGGTACTGCCGCTGAAGGTGGTTTTGCAGGTGCTGCTGTTTGGATGGCTATCCGTTTTGGTGTGGCTCGCGGTATCTTCTCTAACGAAGCAGGTTTGGGTTCTGCCCCTATCGCTCACGCAGCAGCGCAAACAAAAGACCCAGTTCGTCAGGGTTTGGTAGCAATGCTGGGTACGTTTATTGATACACTTATCATCTGCTCTATCACTGGTTTGGTCATTATCACATCAGGTGAGTGGACTTCCGGTGTATCAGGGGCAGCATTAACCTCCGCAGCATTCGCTCAGGCTCTACCAGGTTTAGGTAACTACTTAGTTGCTATTGCTCTGGCTATTTTTGCTTTCACTACCATTATCGGTTGGTCTTTCTACGGCGAACGCTGTATTGAGTTCCTATTTGGTGTTAAAGCAATTACTCCATACCGTGTTCTTTGGATCCTTGCTGTACCAATTGGTGCAGGTGTAAGCCTAGATTTTATCTGGCTACTAGCAGATACATTGAATGCCATGATGGCTATCCCGAACTTAATTGCGCTAGCACTGCTTAGCCCAGTTGTGTTCAAGCTGACTCGTGAGTTTTTTAATCGCGGCAAAGCAGCTAACTCGCTATAAATGATACATAGAGGGAGCACACACTCCCTCTACTTTCCTGCCAAACAATGGCAGACGCTTAAGGGGCAGCTAACTACTCTTAAAGCAACAATTCAAATGACGACTTAGCAATACCCTTATATAAACCCAATATTGTTTACTAAAAGATTTGTGGAGAAATAAAATGGCTGAGATTCAATCAGGTGATCTAAATAAAACGGCTCTGTTTGACCTACATGTTGAGCTCGGCGCAAAAATGGTGCCATTTGCGGGCTACGAAATGCCTGTTCAATACCCGCTAGGTGTCAAAAAAGAACATCTCCACACACGCACTCAAGCAGGTTTATTTGATGTTTCACACATGGGCCAGGTAAAGCTGACCGGCACTAATGCTGCGGCCGCCCTAGAAACACTCGTTCCTGTTGATATTATTGATTTACCTGTAGGTAAACAGCGTTATGCTCTGTTCACCAATACCGATGGCGGCATCATGGATGACCTCATGGTTGCCAACTACGGCGACTGGATCTATGTCGTTGTTAACGCGGCTTGTAAAGAGCAAGATATTGCTCATATGCGCGCCAACCTAGGCGATGGCATCGAACTAGAGGTATTAGATGATCGCGAACTTATTGCTATTCAAGGCCCCACAGCGGCGGCGGCACTGGCACGTATTCAGCCAGAAGTTGCTAGTATGGTATTTATGGATTCTCGTGAAATAAGCATCGATGGCGTTGACTGTATTATTTCACGCTCAGGCTATACCGGTGAAGATGGATACGAAATCTCCATCCCCTCTGCTGATACTGATCGTTTAGTACGCTTATTTTTAGATCAACCGGAAATTGAAGCGATTGGCTTAGGCGCTCGTGACTCATTACGTTT
This sequence comes from Neptunomonas japonica DSM 18939, assembly GCF_000422765.1. GTDB lineage: Bacteria > Pseudomonadota > Gammaproteobacteria > Pseudomonadales > Balneatricaceae > Neptunomonas > Neptunomonas japonica. The sequence goes on from NZ_KE383917.1 coordinate 148,385, forward strand.
AGAGTCTGGTCTTTGCTTGTACGGCCACGATTTAGACAACTCTACAACGCCATTAGAAGGTAGCTTGATTTGGGCTATCTCACCTTGTCGCCGCGCTACTGGTGAGCGTGCCGGCGGCTTCCCTGGTGCAGATAAAATCTTGGATCAAATCACCAATAAAAACTGGACGCGCAAACGTGTTGGTTTATTAGGTGAAGGACGTGCCCCCATTCGTGAAGGTGCCGAACTATTTGACGCTGAAGGTAACAAGATCGGTATTGTAACTAGTGGTACTTACGGCCCTACGATCGAAGCTCCCGTTGCTATGGGCTATGTAGAAACAGCATTTAGCAAACTAGATACTCAGGTCTTTGCTGAAGTACGTGGTAAAAAATTACCAATGAGTGTTTCACGTATGCCGTTTATAGAACAGCGCTACTTCCGCGGATAAGCTTTAATAACGTAACTCTTTATAACCGTTAACCTTTTAACAGTTATAAAAACAGGTCGCGGTAAGTTCTACCGCGACTCTTTTCAACACACCTTGTATAAATCAAATCCAAATCAGCATCTTCCTGGAGAGCAACATGCATGAAAGCACGAGCCCTACGCCAACGAATCCTTTAGTGCATATCACCATAGGAACACACGTTAATCAGGAGAACCGCTTACAAAGTATTGTTGTACATGAACGCTCATTTATTGGCGAACTACAATTAGATTCTGACCCTGATAATACAGCGCTACTAATTGCTGTCGGCGATATGCTAGGTGTTAAACAACCCCTAAGCGCATGCCGTATCAGCTGCCTTGGGCAACTCGTTATTTTATGGCTAGATCACAACCGCTGGTTAGTTTTACGCTCCCCAGGCGAGCAAGCTCCTCTTGAACAGTTATTAGTTCAAATATGGGGACAAGATATAACACTCGGTGAGCATGATAATAAGCTCACCGCCCGCCTTAACGAGGCCGCGCTTATCTATTTACTCAACTCCAGTAATACACAAGAGTTTCGCACCGACAGCACGGACTACCGCCAAGTAAGCTTGGAGCATCTTCAGCAAGGCGATATCCAAATCCAATCAGTAGAAACAGCTGATAATTATGAAATATTGGTACGAAAAAGCTGTGCTGATACATTATTAAAGTGGTTGAACGTCAGCTAAACAAGTCTTGCTGCGTATCAATTAAGGCACCAAGTGAATCTTCTTTAAAACACAAAATAGCATCGACTACAGGCACTAACTGTTTCTCAACATAGTGCTCATAATCAATCGGCGAGCGCACCTGTTCAACCGGTTCAGGCCCACTGACGGTCATCACATAACTAACATGATGCCCCGGCTGATATGGGCTTTTAAGGCCACGTTGCTGCCAATACTTTTCTGCTTTTAGAGCCGCCTGAACATGTGGCGGTTTCATTCGCACATAAGCATCTAAGGGCTGGCGCAAACGGCGCCTATACACCAGCTGATCATCTAAACGCCCTTCTCGCAGATCGACAACGAGCTGCTTCAAAAAGATCTGATAAGGCTGATCACGAAATATCGCTTCATATAAACGCTGCTGAATATCACGTGCCAAAGGTGTCCAATCAGAGCGCACATTCTCTAACCCTTTAAACACCAATAGCGACTCACCACCGGGTAACTGTTGCAAACCCGCATAACGCTTCTTACTGCCCTTTTCCGAATGCCTCATTCGCGGCATAAGAAAACGACTAAAATGGGTTTCGTACTCTAGCTCAAGATAGTTTTCTGTATGAAAACGCTGTTGAACTTGTTCGGACCACCAGTTATTTAAATACTCAGCCAGCGCTTTGCCTTTCACATCGGCATCTGAGCAGCCCTCACCCAGTAAAACAAATACTGAATCAGTATCTCCATAAATCACTCGGTAACCAAAAACACGCTCAATTTCATCACGTGTTTGCTGCAATATCTGATGGCCACGCAATGTGATAGAGCCCGCCAAACGCTGATCAAAAAACCGACAAACGTTAGATCCCAATACACCATAAAAAGAATTCATAATGATTTTTATCGCTTGAGATAAGGACTTGTTATTATTCTTTTTAGCCTGATCACGAGCAGCCCATAACTCTTCGATAATAGTCGGTAAAATTGCGGTACTTTTACTGAAGATCGCACCGTTAAACCCTGGAATAAGATCATCATCAGCCTGGGACTTAAAGCCCTCAGCCAAGCCTGCCGGATCAATTTTAAAGGTACGTATGATGCTCGGGTATAGACTTTTAAAATCCAAGACTAGAACATGCTGATATAGACCGGGTTGTGAATCCATCACATAACCACCTGGAACATCCATACCACGCGCTCCCGAGGCATACTCAGGTGCCACATAGCCTCGCCTGTGCAATCGTGGGAGGTACTGAAAGTCAAAAGCCGCCGCAGAACCACCCACCTTATCTAAAGACAGTCCCGTTAAACGGGTCCGCTCTATCAGGTATTCCATGAGTCTTGTTTCGTCAAAAATATCCTGAACTAACTTACAATCTTCTAAGTTGTAACGCGCTAGCGCAGGCTTATCTTCACGATAAAGGCGCTGAATTTCAGCCCCTCTATCATTGGCCTGATGAATCAATTTACCACGCTTAAATAATTTCTGTGATACATACTCAAGGGAGTAACTTTCAAAGTGGTACGTAGCACCTTTAAGCGTATCGATGCCATCAATCACCAAACGCCCTTCCAGCCTGACATACCATTTACCCAGCTCAGACTGAACTACTCGCAACGATTGCTCATCACGCCCTAAACGCAAAGGCACTTTAAGCTTACCAGCACGCTCTGACAGCACACGAAAATCAAAACCCACCACATCCCAGCCGATAAAAATATCAGGGTCATATCGAATAACTTGACGGACAAATGCCTGTAGCAGCGTTCTTTCATCCGGGTAAAATCGTAGTGTGTCAGTATCTTCACCCTTTCCTCGCATCAACACTAAAGACAGATCAGCGCCATACAGGCCAATTGAATGAATACAGTCTGCTTGCATAGTGGTTTCCAGATCGACTGACAAAACTTTTAATTGAACGGGGAAGTCATAAGGCTTTAAACGGGGTACTGAAGATGAAAGAGATAAAGAAGCTGAGTTGCGGATAACTTCTACACCACCAAAGATAAAACGCTCCATGAGGAAACGGTCCACCGGGCGAATATCTTCTTCCATCATAGGAATAGACGCCAGCGTTAAGCGCTCAATCACTTCACGTTGTACTTTTAAAGAGAAGCAATAAAGACCGTGAACACCGCGTTGCTCAAGGTCATTTAATTTAACTTTATCAAGCCGCCAACCAACTAATGTACTAAGGCAGTCGTTAATTACCTCAATGGATTCATCATGTACAAAGAATACTGACTCTTGTGCGGGAATAGTAACAAGAGAAGCCCCTTGCGCAGTTTTAACCCAGTACCTGAGCTCAATACCACTGGGCTGGTCTTGTTGATGACGCGTTAAAACGAAACCAGTAAAAGTGCTCATCTATAGAGCTACGATGGCTCTTTAACCGTTGTTGAAGCACCTGACTCACTCGCTTCGAAAGGAGCAACAACTTCAAGCCCAGGGAATTCAGTTTCAAGAAGTGCTTGGTTTTTCTCTTGGAAAAGTAGTTTTAAATTTGGCCCAGCATCCATAGTGAAGTACACCTCAACACCTGCCTCACGTAAGGCCCATATTTTCTGCATCGCGGCAACTGAGTCGGGCTGCCAATAAAGCAATGGAGGCCATGAAGCAATCATAGTGGCATGCATCGACATGGCGTTATGCTCTGCAACAGCACCTAGCTCAGAGAAGCTCCCATCACTGAGTGCCTGATGTATTTTTTCTAGATCTTGAGCGGCCTGCGCAGGCCAGCTCTGGTACAAACTAGCGGTTTCTACTGTTCGCTTCATTCCAGAACGAGAATCCACGGCCTTCACAGCAGTGCTGACCTTAACTAAACCCACTCTCAAATCTGGCCAGTTCACATCTAAAGGAAACGCATGGCTATCCATACCATCTTCTTGCAGCCCCATACGCCACTCAACAAAACCACTATAAATAGAGCGAGAGGCACTACCACTGCCCATACGTGCAAATGCTGAAAGCACAGTATCAGGGAACTGTAATTGAAAATACTGATTAATGGCTAGAGTCAAAGCAGCAAACCCAGAAGCAGACGAGGCTAAACCTGCCGCTGTTGGGATATTATTTCGCGTATCGATAATCACCGGATAAGACTGATCTCTTCGAAATAAACCAACAAAGGAGACTACTTTACGGGCAAAAGGAGACTCGACAGGTAACAACTGCCCATTAAGCATAACCTGATCTTCACCTGTTTGAGACGGGTGTATTTGAGTACGCGTTCCCAAATGCGCCAATGAAATCGATAAGCTCGAATTGACCGGCAAGTTTAGCTCGCTCTGTCTTTTACCCCAATACTTACATAAGGCAATATTACTAGGCGCAAACGCTTCTGCTTGGCCAGCGGCTATTAATTTTTTAGGCAAATAGCGAGCGACGATATCAGCTTTTGTAAAGTTCTCATTCAACATAACACTCAACTCCTACGCCACTGACAGCAACGGGTATCATTTCGTATGGTAAGGTTAAAGAATCGTCTGTGCCCAATGCAATCACACAATCCCCCAAACCCGAACCCGAAATTTTTGCACCAAGGACAGCCTCAGATTTTCGTAACGAGTAGATAATGTCGGACAGCACCGAATCGTTCACTCCTAGTGCGTCCATTAGTCCTTGATACATATCCATTAACAAACCGAGTTCTTCCCAGTTTTGTTTCTGAATCGCATCTTCTGCTTTAATGGTAGTTTCATTCATGAGCTGATAAATAGCGGTATAAAGCTCCGGTAAAGCTTCTGTCTTTTGTGCCACAATTGCTAACACGTCAGGTGTTTTCGTTTTATAGCCAGCATAAAATAATGAAATAGGCGGCAAACCATTAAGCGCCGAGATATGTCGTGGCTCAACCGTGTAACCGATAAGGCCACCATACACACTTGCCGCTAAGTCTGTACCAGAACCTCGCCCTTGCACGCCATGAACAACCGCTAAAGCTCGATCAAACAACTGTCGTTTTGTTAGGTTCTCTTGGCAATATTCAGAAACCGCTTTCACTACCGCTGTGGTAACCGCCGCAGAAGAACCCAAACCCACCGTATGTGAAAATTCAGACTGAATATCCAACTCAAAACCATATTGCAGCTCTTCAACTACCTGCCCAATAGCAAACAACACAAAGCTTAGCCTTGAATCGGTTTCCAAATCATCAAGAGTAGAACAGTAATCAGCCAGACTAGAGCGGATCAACACCGATCTATCTGATCGAGGAATGAGTGTGACCTGTATACGCTTATCAACTGCACACGCGATTGCTCTATGGCCAAACAACACCGCATGCTCACCCATCAGCATAATACTGCCGGGCGCTGTAACTTTAATCACCGATGTAGCGTGCACCTAACTTATCCTCCTCAACTTTCCCCCAAAGATATTGAGGAAAGTCATCCATCAACGTATTTACCACCTGTTCAGGAAGAAAAGCCAGCACTAAACCACCAGTTCCCCCTTTATGCGCTCCCGCTCCACTTATTTTCGCCGCACCACCACTCGCCTCTATGCGCTCAACCAATGCTTTTGCTGAATCGGGAACAACACCTATTTGACATAACAAACGATGATTTTCTTTAACACAATCGATTACCGTAGCTTGATCAGCCAGATGACTGATCAAGCTAGTCGTCACATGTGAAAAATCATTCCACAGCTGATTATCATCCTCAAATCGGCTTCTTACATGCTGAACACATTCACCGGTACTTACCTGAGGTTTACCTGTAAATATCCAGTACCAACCATCACCTAAACTAACATCAAGCTGACTTACATTACCGTGATGAATATGATTCATGCCACCATAGGTAACCGCAGCGGCATCAATAGCACTACCACGCCCATGCTGTAACCTTTCACAAAACCTTACCATTTCAAAACGCTGATCTATACCTAATGGCTTTTCAAGCAAATGCTCAAAAAGTACCAGGGTTGCCGCTATTGCTGAAGCAGAAGACCCCATACCAGAACCCAATGGCAACTCGGTTGTACTAGATAAACGCCCCGGCAACGGTAAATAGCTTTGAGTGGAAGCACGCCCAGGAACCGGTAAATGATGTACCAACGAAGACAAGGTATACATCAACAGATCATCAGGCTTTGTTAGAATATTCTGGATAGGTAGTAAGCCCTGCGCAAAGGACTCAAAACGAGAGTCGAGCTTTTCTTTTAACGAGCCAAGCGCATGCAAAGGGTAGTGAACACCTGAAGATATACCAGCAAAAAGAGTATTTATGGTGTTACTTTCTGTTAATGGTTTAAAGCTAACCGTGGTATGTTTTTGAATGGCTACGGCAACCGCCTGTGCTCCGTAGACAACAGAGTGTTCGCCACTCAGTATAATTTTCCCTGGAGCACAAGCACGCATCAAATAGCTACATATTCACGCTTATGATGAGAAATAGCGGCAAGACGAAAACGCCCTTGTGTATCCGCCGATATAGTATGAACTTCACCATCTCTAGGATCCGGTGCTTTATAAAGGTTTAGATATTCGTCATAACTCACTTCTTGACGTTTATCTAGCATTGCTCGATGCAGGTCTGTAAACAAAAACTGCTGGTAACCTTCAACAACTTTTCCTGAGAAAAACTCAGAGACGCACCCCGAACCATAACTGAAAAAACCAACCCGTTTATCGGCTAAATCTTGCTGGCAATTCTCCAACAACGATGACAAACCAATATACATGGAGGCGGTATAGCTATTACCAATGATCCGATTATAAGACAAGGTATCAGTTATTTGCTGCTCTAAGCCACTGGCATCCAGTTCACTTTTGTTTGCTTTGGCCAAATGTTGATGCGCTTTTTGCGCCATGCGGCTAAAAGGAAGGTGATAACAAAAATGCGTAAAATCATTGAACGTTAAAGAGCTGTTCTCTCGAAAGTCTTCCCATGCTTTTTTCAATGCTTTAAGATAAATTTTTGTCGAGTACTTACCATCTACTAATGCAGTTTTACGGTAGTTTGGTCGCCAGAAATCCATGACATCTTCAGCATAATTACCCACTTCAGGGTCTATTGCCAACACTCGCGGCTGAGACGTCACCATCATAGCAACAGCACCACATCCCTGCGTTGCTTCACCTGGCGTATTAAGATCATAGCGCGCAATATCTGATGCGATAACCAAAACTTTCTTTTCTGGTTGTCTAGCAACAAGTGCACATGCCATTTGGATAGCTGCTGTCGCGCTGTAGCACGCTTGCTTCAGCTCAACTACTCGGCAGTTATTATTCAAGCCCAAAAGGCGATGAACATAAATACCCGCCGCTTTAGACTGATCTATGCCTGTTTCAGTTGCAAATAACAAGGTAGAAACCTGCTCCGCCTCACCATTCTGTACAAGCGGGTAAGCGGCGTTTGCAGCCATGGTCACGATATCTTCATCGTGAGCAGCCATACTCATTTTCTCTTGGCCAATGCCTTGATAATACTTATCAGGGTCGGTCTCTTGGACCTTAGCCAGCGTTCTCAAATCAAGAAAATAATTTGACGTATAAAAACTAATTTGATCGATACCAACAGATGACATATTTGAATATGTTCCTCAACGCTCTTCAAGAATAAGAGACTCGTTCCTGAATAACGACGCCACATCAGGCATTCCCAGTAAAAACATCGCTGTTACAAATTCGCGGCGTAAACGCTCGATCACATTTATAACAGCTTCTGCCGACTCCATGGCGGGATGTAATAACGGAGCCGCCACTCCACAAATTGAGGCGCCGAGTATAACAGATTTCACCATATCAATCCCATCCCTTACACCACCACTCGATACAAAAGTAGCTTGCGCTTGATATGGAGCCATTAACTTAAGCGCTAATGGTGTTGGAATCCCCCAATCTTGAAAGGCAAGCCCAAGATCATCCTGCTTATTTAGTCGACGCTGATGCTCAATACGGCTCCACGAAGTACCACCACTACCAGCGATATCAAAATACTCAACACCCGCTTGCAAGCCAAGTTGCACATCAGCAGGAGACAACCCAGCGCCGACCTCTTTAAGCATGATTGGTACTGATACATCCGCACGCACTTTAGCTATTTTTGCCGCTAGGTTTTTAAAATTAGTATCGCCTTCAGGCTGCACAGCTTCTTGCAAAGGGTTCAAATGCAGATATAACGCATCTGCACCTAAAACATCAATGGCCTGCTGACATTCTTTCACAGCAAAGCCGTAATTAAGCTGCACTGCGCCAACATTGCTAATCAATACCGTTGTCGGGGCATGCTGGCGTAATTCAAAGCTACTACCTGCTAACTCATCAACGAACATAACTCGCTGAGAGCCTACAGCGAGCGCAACACCACAATGCTCAGCAGCAATGGCCAAATTAGTATTAATTTTTCTAACAAGGTCATGATTACCTCCGGTCATGGAGGATATCAGCAATGGGAAACTCAACGTTTTCCCGAACATCTGTACAGATGAGTCAACATCAGCGAGGTCAATTTCAGGCAAAGCCCGATGCAACAAATGAATCCGATCAAAATAGTGCGCATTTCGCTCTATCGCTGGGTCACGATCGAACGCACGAATGTGCTCAATCTTTCTGTCATTCGTTGAATCAGTCATCACCGCTCCAACTTCAGGTGTGCTTCCATCAATTCACCAGGATTGGTTTGAGCTGCTAGTAATGAGAGCTCGCCACACAACACAGTAGCAGCACAAATAGCCGCTAAGCGACGGGCATTTTCACCGGCTTCGCGAGAGTCTTTACAACCAAGTTTGGTGAGGTTTTCTTCAACAAACTCCAAACCTTTACCATTACCGACACTACCCACAATTATATTAGGCAATGTGCAGGAAAAATACAGATCACCCTCACGCACTTCGGCATGAACAATACCTTGAGAACCTTCAATAATATTCGCTGCATCCTGCCCTGTTGCCAGATAAAAACCCAATAACATATTTGCAAAATGGGCATTTGCACTGCGCAAACCACCTGCGATCATTGTACCGATCAGGTTCTTTTTAATATTCAGATCAACAATTTTTTCTGGCGTAGTTAATAAACGACGCTCGCATAACTCCCGCGAGATAATGATTTCGCTTACAACATACTTACCACGCCCAAGGATACCGTTAACCGCTGTGGCTTTTTTATCTGAGCAGTAATTCCCAGAAATCGAAGAATAACGTAATTGAGGATACTCACTCAGTAACCAAGGAATAATCTTATCAGCTGCATTGGTCACCATGTTATGGCCCGATGCGTCTCCGGTATTAAATTCGAGGCGTAGATAAATTAAATTACCGACTATCTGGCTATGCATGTCTATTAGTTTTGCAAAGCGACTCGATGTGGATACCACCCCATTTAGATCATCACGTCTGGATTTAATCGACTCTATCGCCAAGTGTGCGGCTAACGCATCATCTGCTTCCAGCAATACTGAACGGGTCATACGCTCATCAATCACTGTCGTTTTAATGCCTTCTGTCAACACAGATACTCGCGCACCACGACCAACAGAGTGCCACAGCGGAGTTTCATAAGTTGCTAGAGGTATAGATAGCTTCTCATTTAAGACATGCCCTGATATTTTCAGAGGCCCAACCCAGCGCATTGGTACAGGCGCCTGTAAAATTTTATGTGATTTCATAATGACCTATATAAACGAAAAAGGGTTGCTTCGCAGCAACCCTTCCAAAGACTTCAAGCACGCGCGATTTTATCGACGATACCTTTATATTGCAAACGCACTTAATGATGAGGCATGTGATCCCTATCTATATAGCAGCTTTTTTTCAGCATCACGCGGGGGGATAACCCGCGTATCATCGCCTTCCAGCGAAGTTGACGCTAAAGGCTCCAGGTCAACTTTAAGCAGCTCTAACATTTCACCCATTCCATTGAGTAAACGGTATTGCGCAATCAAGTAATCATACTTCGCCGCTATCATCGAGTTCTTAGAGGAGAACACTTCATTTTCTGTATCAAGAAGATCAAGCAATGAGCGCTGGCCAATATTAAACTGCTTCAAATATGAATCACGCGTTTGAGTGCTTGAATCAACATGCTGCCTAAAGAAGACTAACTGGCGACCCAGAATTTCGTAAGCGTTCCAAGAAAGCCCGACGCTCTCAACCGTTTGGCGCTCAGCATTGTTCTTAATATCTTTTGCTTCATTGATCTGATGACGTGTTTGGCGAATTCTCGCTTTATCACTGCCACCATTATAAAGGTTATAACGTACTCGAAACATCGCCGTTAAGTCTTCATTATCGCCTTCAACACCATCAATGTTACTGTTCCAGTTACGATCAACTTCAAAGTTCAACTTTGGATACAGCAAACTACGCGCAGAATCATATTGAGCTTCTGCGGCCTGCACGTCAGCATGCGCTAGCTTTAAAGTAGGATGATTAACGATAGCCCTTTTAATGGTAGCTTCTTCATTTTCAGGTAAAGACTCAAGACTAAACTCAGGCACTTCAAGCTCTTCAGGTGCTTTTTGCCCCACTACACGCAGATAAGATGCCTGAGCATCACGCATATTATTCTCAGCAGAGAGCACATTTACTTCCGCCAGAGCAAGACGGCCTTTTGCTTGTTGCAAAGAAGCCCTAGTCCCTAACCCTGATTCTGAACGCTTACGAATTTGTTCATATACTTTGACATGGTTATACAATGTCACGTTTGCCTGATTGCGTAATTCATTACGCTTGATCACTTCGATATAAGCCCGAGTGGCTTCCAAAGCTTTTTCTTCAGCCACCTCTCTCAATCTATGATTACCTGCCTCAAGACGAAAAGCATGACGATCAACTTCACTACCAGTCAAAAAGCCATCAAATAGCATTTGCCGAAGGCTAACGCTCGCTTCTCGTCTTTTTAACTCCACATCACCACCGATGGCGTTTACCGTCGCCGTATTTTTTGTCCACTCGTACCCCACACCAGCAGCAATATCAATTTTGGGATAAAAGCCTCCTCTTGCCTGACGCACCTCTTCAAAAACAGCGTTACGTGCATCCATGCTACGCTTCACTTCAGGGTTAGACAAAACAGCACTGGTTACAACTTCTTCTAACTGACTCGCATAGGCATTTTGCACTGAACCAACGACAACAGCGAAAGCAAGCAAGGTCCTTTTTAGTATCACACTACTCTCCAGAATAATTATTTATGCTACTTGATGCGTTAACTTTAAAACGAGTAACAAGCGATCTTTTGTTCCAGTTTTCTTTAAAAGTGCAGCCACATGCGCTTTCACAGTTCGTTCTGTAATGCCTAATATACGAGCTATCTCTTTATTTGAAGCACCAGTAATCAAACTATTGAGTACTTCTTCTTCTCGGTCTGTGAAACCATAACTTACAGAGCCGCTTACATTAGAGGCAGGCTTTGGCTTAGAAGCGTTACCTAAGTATTGTTTAAGCAACACTTGTGTTATTGAGGGGCCAGCCCAAATATCATTATTCTCTACAACATTAAGCAGCTCATTAAATAACGATTGTGCCACATAAGTGTTAATGTAGCCGCGAAAACCTTTTTCTAAATACTGAAGCCCTTCAGCATCACTCGGATAGTCACTCATTGCGACCCATTTAATATGCGGGTTTAGCACACATAACTTATCAGCAGTATCACCACTTAAAGCACCAATGTGCACAAGACCACAACCGGGCTGACTAACCCTATGCAATAGTAGTTGATCTAACTCAAGCACTTCAACACTGTTCTTCCCTGCATATGCAGTCCAGCGAGCCACGACTTCCTTATTGGCGGAAACAATATACAGTTTCATCTTAATATTCCGTTAACTACAACTATCACAAAAGCATAGTTGAAAAACTGATATTCGCCATCTTTAAATATACCTTTGAATATAAGACCAATAGATAAAATCACTGATAATAGTCTAGTAAAATTAACGCTCGGTTAATGCACGGCTTTTACCTTTTAGAATAGGTTTGAGTAGATAATCCATTACCGTCTTCTTGCCTGTCATAATATCCACGCTCACCGTCATACCACTAATAAGCGGTAATAAGGCTTCATTCTTACCAATATAAGGCTTATCTGTTTTTAGGCGCACAATATAGTGCGGTTCACCATCTTCATCTAATATAGTACTCGGGGACACAAAACTTACTTCTGCATCAACCCCACCATATATACTAAAATCATAGGCCGATACTTTAATGACTGCTCTTTGCCCCGCATTAACTTTGGCAATATCAGAAGGTTTTAATTTAGCTTCAACTAAAAGAGTATCTTCCCATGGGATAATATTAATGAGTTCATCCCCCGGCTGGATAACTCCTTCAACTGTATTTATTAGCAACTGCTTAACCGTTCCTTTAACAGGCGCACGCACTTCAGTACGTGTAATTTTATCCTGCATGCCTCCCAGAGACTCTTTTAAGCGTGCCGCTTCAGATAAAACCTCATTCAACTCAGCCCTAGCTACACTAATAAACTGCAACTCCGCTTCATCCAACTTTTTCTTGGTTTCATTTAACGATGATGTAATACGCGGAATACTAAGACGAATACCATCCAGCTCACCGCGCAAGTCATTAACTTGACGCCTTAAACGCAAAAATTCGACTTCAGAAATAACACCTTCTGCAACCAACGGCTGAGTAATTTTTACTTCTCTATTTAATAATCCATAACTACGAGATAATTGAGTTTTCTTTGATTCAGCTTGACGTAACTCCTGGCGCTTTTGATCGACTTGCTGCCCAAGAATATCCAACGTCGCTTTTAGTTCGTTATTTCTTGCTACGTAAAGAGTCTGCTCTTGGGTGATTAAAGAATTATATTCAGGCGGAAAGCCCTCAGGAATAGAAAACGCTTGCGAGGCAGCTTCAGCTTTTAATCTAGCCGCCTTTGCCAACAGCTCTAGTTCGCGCACCTTATTCTCTTTAAAGGAGCTAGCAAAGCGTGTGTCATCTATACGTAATAAGATCTGCCCCCTCTCTACAAGGTCTCCCTCTGATACAAGGATTTCGGAAACAATCCCGCCTTCTAGATTCTGAACCACTTGCAGCTGCTTAGAAGGGATTATTTCTCCCTCACCTCTGCTTATTTCATCCAGCGTGGCCCAACTAGCCCAAGCAATGGCAATACATACAAAAGCCAGCATACTCCAAAGCAGCAATCGAGCGCCTTTAGGCGTTTGCTCCAGCATGGCTTCGCTCACACTCGGCATATATAACAAATCATCTGTGGATAATTTTTGACTCATAACATTTCCTTAACGCTGAATGTGCAGGCGCCCCTGCTTAAGGGCATCCAAAACTACTGCTTTAGGACCGTCAGCCACCACTAAGCCACCGTCCATTACAATAATTCTATCCACTAACGACAACAGCGACATTTTGTGTGTCACTAAAATAACTGAACGTCCTTTACCGTATGTCTCTAATTGGCCTCGGATATACTCTTCTGAAGCGTTATCCATTGAGTTTGTAGGCTCATCTAAAATAAGAATAGATGGCTTATGAATAAGCGCTCTAGCTATTGCAACGGCCTGGCGCTGCCCACCTGATAGTGCAGCACCTCGCTCTCCCACTGGCAAGTCAAAGCCTAAAGGGTGTCTATGTACGAAGCTATCGACACCAGCTAGCCCAGCAACTTCTACCAACACTTCATCATCAACTTCCGGGGAACCCATAACAATATTATCTCTGACAGTTCCATCAAAGAGCATAATATCTTGCGGGACATAACCAATATGCCGGCGCAGATCAATTGGATCAATCTGGTTTAAATCAATATCATCCAAACGAATCGAGCCACTATCAGGTTTATATAACCCCATAATGAGCTTCTCGATGGTTGTTTTACCGGAGCCAATACGTCCAATCAAAGCAACTTTTTCACCCGGATTTAGTGTAAATGAAGCCTTTTCTAAGGATGCCTGCTCGGTACCTGGATATTTGAAATGCACGTCTTTAAATTCAATTTTCCCAGCTAACTCAGGACGATGTACAAACTGTCGATCCTTATCCCTCTCATCAGGCAACTGCATAATGCTATCAAGTGTTTCTAGCGCCGTACGAGATTGGTGAAAATTAGTGATCAAGCTAGCCACTTGCGCCATTGGCTGAAGTACTCGCCCTGCTAATATGACACAGGCAATAAGAGCCCCCATTGATAGCTCGCGCTCTGATATTAGATAAACACCATAAATAACCAGCGATACAGAGCATAACTGAGTTACCAAGCCGGCAAAGTTCATTACCGAGTTAGATAACATTTTGGCCTGCATGCCCCATTTCGCAATATATCCGACGGCTTGCTCCCAACGCAGCTGCAATGAGGATGCTGCTCGTTGCGTCTTGACTGTCTCCATCGCCGTCAAGCACTCCACCAAGGTCGAGTTTTTTTGCGCTGAAGACTCAAATGTTTTTTCTACTGCAGCTTTAAGCTTGCCACTAATAAACAGTGAATAAATAATAATAACAGGGACGCCGACCAACGGCACAACGACTAATGGCCCACCAATCATACCAATAACAATAAGAAAAATGACGGCAAACGGCAGATCAATCAAAATAGAGTTAGTAGTAGAGCTTAAAAAACCACGAATGCTTTCAAACTCACGCAAGTTATTTGAAAAGGCGCCAACTGAACGCGGCATAACGGCATATTGTAATGACATGACTTTTTCAAAAAGCATCGAAGATAATAATATATCCGTCTTTTTACCTGCTAGCTCAATAAAATAAGCGCGCAACATCTTTAAGCCAAAATCAAACACATAAACAATGAAGACACCAAAAGCGAGCACCCATAATGTCTCTATTGCATTATTGGGTACTACACGGTCATAAACGTTCATAACAAATAAAGGGTTCGCTAAAACAAATAAATTTATTAGGAACGAGGCAATTAATACGTCTCTATAAATTTTTGCAGAGCGCCAAATGGTTCCCCAGAACCAGTGCCCTTCCTGCTGATCTAAAACCCGAGAGACACGCTCGGTAAAGCGATACTCCAAGCGCACAAAGATAGCATGGCCAGAGTAACTGCTCTCTAAGTCCTCCAAGGATAACCGATGAGCACCACCGCTTTCAGGCTGGATAATAACAGCCTCACCTGTCTGAGCATCAACTTCTTGAAAAATACAGGCTTGATCATCATTAAGAATAAGCACCACAGGCAAGGTTAAAGCAGATATACCCGAGAGGTCTCGTTTAACTATCCGCGAGGAGAAACCGGCTCTTTTCGCTGCCCTGACAAACAGTTTAGGGGTAAGCCTATGATTAATGAGCGGCAACCCTTCTCGAAGAACATCCGCCGACATAGGGCGATGGTTCTGCTGGGTTAAATGTACTAAACAATTAAGAAGAGGGTCTTGTACTACATCCATTTTCTTGACCAATATCCACTAAAGCCTACATACTAGCATGTATCTAAGTAACTGAAAGAAGAATGGTTTATGTTATACGCCCTACGTAACAATGAAGGCCGCATTACAGGCTTATCAGAGACTCTACAAGACGGTGCAGAAGCTGTTGACCTGAAAAACCCAGACGTTCTAGCGTTCCTGTCGCTCAACGATGACAAAATGACGCCCGATGCTTACCTAGATAGCTCAGACACGGGAATAGCCCGTATCGTTGAGGATTTGGTAGAGCTGATGGTGTCTCGCAATCTTATTATTTTCACTGATTTACCTGATGCAGCCCAACGAAAATTACTAACAAGAAAACTAGCTAGGAAGTTAATTAATCAAGGTGATGAAACAGAAGAAAGTAGCGAGAGCGCATCAATTTTATCTGATGATGAACCGTGGATCTAATCCACTGCTTCCATCTTCATCTGAATATCAGAGTAGCGCTGCAACAATACTTTAAAGCGCTTATGCTGCTTTATTGAAAAAGCGCCGAAGTTAAGCCGGTTCAAGCGCAATAAACAACTAACCCAGTGTTGTAACGAGAGCTCATTGCTAGCTTGCAGCTTCAACTCAATTTCCATTTGAGCTAAATTCAGAACAATAGCCACGCTTTGCGCATCCGCCGATTCAGCTCGCCTAAAGAACGCTACAGCACTCACTACATCGCCTTTTTTATATTTTTGTAAGCCACTTTTCATAAACGTAACCCATGAAGGCACCGTCTCGGCTTGCAGCAATTGCGATCTAATCAGCTTAACTTTATCTGCTACAGGACCACCTTCAGTGGCATCAATAACCCAATCCATCCATCGCCACTGCTCAGAAACACTCATTTCACTAAAGAGCTCTATCGCTTGCAGTAACTCAGCCTCTTCTAGCTCAGCATTACCGAGCACCTTTCTCAGCTCTGAGATAATTACGTGAGCCCTAAACTGCACCGAAATATCCCCCGAGAAATCCCTCATCACATCTTCCATTGCCCTGATCGCTTCGAGCTCAAGCTCTTCTTGTTTTTCTTTCTTCACTTGGTATTGAGCAATAAGACAACGTACCAATGAAAAATAGTGATCAGGATCTTGAAAAACCGAATAACGTGAATATTTCAGCACCGCCCGAAATGCATCAATAGCCAAACCCCATTCTTGCGCGCAGGCAGCCAAATTGCCCATTTCCGACTGCAACTGCGGAACGGCGGGCTGTAGCATCACAGCTTTACGCATAAGAATAATAGACTGCGACAAGTCACCACAAACATGCATGCTTCTTGCCAACCATGAAAACGCTTCAACAGAAATATGCTGCTGATCAACAACCTGCTGCAAAATCTTAATCGCATCTTGATGACGCCCCAAAAAATAAAAGGACATTCCCTGCCCGACCTGCGCCCAGACCTGCTTTCTAGAAGCGACTAACTGGCCAAACAACACTTCAGCTTCCTGGTACCTTTTGGACTCTAGCAAACAAACCCCTTGAAGACGCTCCAAGTAAATTTTAAGTCCGGGATAAACATCAATCAAACGCGCACAATACTCTAATGCATCACTCCACTTACCGCTATCCATCGACTCTTCTACACGATAGACTGCTTTTTTAACTCGCTGTAGCTTTTCTAGGAGATTCTGAATTTTTGCACGATCATACGGGCGAGTAATATAAGCATCAGGTGCGCTTTCTAAAGAACCAACAAGCAAAGAGGACGAAGCAGAATCAATAATAAGCAAAAATCGTGTTTGAAAGAGGCGTAGTTTTTCAGCGAATGCCTCCTGCACAACTTGCAGGCCATTTTTCTCCGCCTTGCCCATATCATAAGCAACAAGAACAATATCAAATTCCATCTCACGCAGATAACTTACAGCCATATTTACCGACGACGCCGCTTCAACTTGCTCAAAGCCTAAACCCGATACGATATCTCTAAGCCTAGATAATTCATCCAGCTTATAATCGACAATCAGGACTGATTTTCCGAAACGGCTATTTGACATGCACTCGCATCTTAAAAAACATAAACCAATATAAATCAGCCTATTAGAAAAACACTCGTTATACAAAAAAACCCGCTAATAAGCGGGTTTTTTTCGTATTTTACATTTGAAAATTAATCTTCAAGTAAATTACGACCTTTACCTGCTGCAATACGCATGCGTAAAGCATTTAACTTAATAAAACCTTCTGCATCTTTCTGATCATACGAACCAGCATCATCTTCAAATGTTGCAATGCTTTCATCAAACAAGCTGTCATCCGAGCGGCGCCCAACAACAACGACGTTACCTTTATAAAGTTTCAGACGAACATCACCGTTCACATTACGCTGACTGTAATCGATCATCTGCTGAAGCATCTTACGCTCTTCAGACCACCAGAAACCGTTATAGATAAGCTTAGCGTAACGAGGCATTAACTCGTCTTTCAAATGTGCAGCTTCGCGATCTAGGGTAATAGACTCAATAGCACGATGAGCTTTCAACATAATTGTGCCACCCGGTGTTTCATAGCAACCACGTGCTTTCATACCCACAAAGCGGTTTTCTACGATATCCAAACGACCTATACCATTTGCACCACCGATTGTGTTCAGGTTTTCTAGTATAGTTGCTGGAGAAAGCTCTACACCATCAATCGCTGTAATATCACCATTAGCGTAAGTCAATTCAATATATGTCGGCTCATCCGGCGCAGTTTCAGGAGAAACAGACCAACGCCACATGTCGTCTTCAGCTTCAGCCCACGGCTCTTCTAGAACACCACCCTCATAAGAAATATGAAGCAGGTTGGCATCCATTGAATACGGCGATTTTTTCTTGCTCGTTGAGAAATCAACAGGAATATCATGCTCTTCACAATACGCCATCAGTGTTTCACGCGAAGTCAGGTCCCATTCACGCCAAGGAGCAATAACAGTAACCCCAGGCTTCAGTGCATAAGCACCCAGCTCGAAACGAACTTGGTCATTACCTTTACCAGTAGCACCATGAGAAATGGCATCAGCACCGGTCTCATTAGCAATTTCAATCAAGCGCTTAGAAATAAGAGGCCTAGCGATTGATGTACCTAACAGGTACTCACCTTCGTAAACAGTGTTTGCACGGAACATTGGGAAAACAAAATCACGCACAAACTCTTCACGCAAGTCATCAATGTAGATCTCTTTAACACCTAGCGCTTCAGCTTTCGCACGAGCAGGCTCTACTTCTTCGCCTTGCCCCAAGTCTGCTGTAAATGTAACCACTTCACAGTTATAAGTTTCCTGTAACCAGCGGACGATAACCGATGTATCCAATCCACCAGAATAAGCCAGTACTACTTTTTTAATATCGGACATCAACAAAGAGCTCCACTGAATAACAGTTGTGCAAAACCACAACTATGAGAATATATATTTTAAAGCGCGATATTATAGCAGCTCTTAGGCAGAAGAAACACTTCCATCATTAGCGCTCAAGACGAATTGTCACACGACGATTACGGGCTCGATTCTTGGTAGAGGAATTTGCAACAACAGGGTAACGCTCGCCATGATAGCGCGTGGTCAGTATTTTTTCATCCACCCCTTTAGAGACCAAATAACGCGTCACTTCTTCTGCACGCTGCTTTGACAAATCGCGATTTAACAACCTGCGCCCAGCATTATCCGAATGACCATCTACATAGACAGATGAGACACGCTCATCTGCTTTGATATACTCTACGATGAGATCCATGCGTGCTTTTGTTGAATCAGACAAACGCCATTGCGCTGGCGGAAAAAGCACAGCCGTTCTTGCTACTTGTCGGTAGTTAACCGGTAATAACTGATCAACACATTCGACATAGTTATTATAAGATTTTTGAAAGTTTGCGGCAGACAAACCAACACGCAACACCTCATTCGACCCCATCCAACCAGGCATGGTAAAAGTGGGCGACATGCCCCGGTACAGAGCAACCAGCATCTCACCAGCATAGTCAGATTTAACATTAACCTGACGATCACCAGCTCTGACTTTAACAACGCCAATCATCTCAGGCGCGACACCAGGCTGCCATGCCGACGCCTCAGCAACCAATTTAACCTTTCCTGACAGGACGCCCTTTTGCGTAGGCAGCAACTGAAAAACAGCTTTCTCTCCCGCCTCATGAAAAAAACGAGCGATACCATAAGAGGGAACAACCTGCTCCAATCGACAAGAAAATTGAGATGCTTCTACATCCCAGCTGGACTGGTCGATAGCAACCATAAAAGTCACAGCATGCACTACCTGTACAGGCAGCATAAAGAGCATTAAAAAGAACAGCTTAATTCTTAGCGTCATAATCCAGGCAACAATTTAAGAGAAAACTTCCAACAGCATTAGAACAACTATAAGCTCTAATGCTGATTCAAGACACTTCTGTTTGGCTAACATCAATTCTGGCTGCTAGAATGTCCCGAATGAAAGAACATTTCAAGCAGTCATTATTAAGGATACCTTTTGAGTAATAATACAATCTCTCAGTTAATGTCTGAGCGCTTTCGCGGTTATCTACCGGTTGTCATTGATGTAGAAACGGCAGGCTTTAATGCTCGTACAGATGCATTACTGGAAATTGCGGCAGTAACCCTAACTATGGATGAGCAGGGATACTTGATCATTGATCAAAGCTTTGTCGCTGAGGTTGAGCCTTTTGAAGGTGCCAATCTAGAGCAAGCAGCTTTAGACTTTACAGGTATTGACCCTTACGACCCTAACCGTGAATCAATTCCTGAGATCCAAGCGATGGAACAGATTTTTAAGCCTATAAGGCGTGCGGTCAAAGCTCACGGATGCAAGCGGGCAATTTTAGTCGGCCACAATGCCTCTTTTGATCATGGGTTTGTTAGTGCTGCTGCTTCCCGAGTAGATATGAAGCGTAACCCTTTCCACCCTTTCTCCACATTTGATACTGCGGCGCTATCAGGGCTTGCTTACGGTCAGACTGTTTTAGCTAAAGCATGCGATGTTGCCGGCATTCCTTTTGATGGAAAACTAGCGCATTCCGCATTATATGACACAGAAAAAACAGCTGAGTTATTCTGTGGGATTGTAAACCGCTGGAAAGACCTTGGCGGCTGGGACATGGTATTAGCTTTACAAGACCACGACGACTAGCTAAATGAACGGCAATCTCGAAACTAATGACTGCCATTGATTAAAGCAAGACATAAAAAAACCCGCCGCTGTAACAGCGCGGGTTTTTTTGTTATCACTAACTTATTACAGCTTGTCAGACTCTGCGGCTAGATATGCAGCAACGCCATCTGGAGAAGCATTCATACCTTTATCGCCTTTATTCCAACCAGCGGGGCAAACTTCACCGTGCTCTTCATGGAACTGCAACGCATCAACTAAACGGATCAACTCATCCATGTTACGTCCTAATGGCAGGTCGTTAACGATCTGCGAACGAACATTACCTTCTTTATCGATCAAGAATACGCCACGAAATGCAACACCTGCATCATGCTCAACGTCGTAAGCTTTGCAGATTTCATGCTTAACATCAGCTACCAACGTATACTTAACAGGACCAATCCCGCCATCGTTGATAGGTGTGTTACGCCATGCGTTATGCGTGAACTGAGAGTCGATAGAAACACCGATAACCTCAACACCACGTTCTGTGAACGCGTCCATACGGTGATCAAGTGCGATCAGCTCTGAAGGACAAACGAAAGTGAAATCCAGTGGGTAAAAGAATAGCAAACCACATTTTCCATTGATCGCTTCTTTAAGATTGAAACCATCTACAATCTCACCATTACCCAATACTGCTGCAGCAGTAAAGTCAGGAGCCTGTTTTCCTACAAGTACGCCCATTGTTCTCTCCGATATCGTCCGGTTTAATATTCAAAAATAAGGATAGCAAAAATTACTACCCTTAAAAATCCTTATTCGCTTGCAGCGCTATCATCAGCTTCAGCAGCAGCTTTCACTAGAGTATCTAGTTCACCTGACTCAGCTAGCTCACAAATGATATCGCATCCGCCTACTAATTCACCGTTAATCCACAGCTGAGGAAAAGTAGGCCAATTAGCATATTTTGGTAACTCAGAACGAATCTCCTGGTTTTCCAAAATATTTACAAATGCAAATTTCTCGCCGCATGCCATCAGCGCTTCTGATGATTTTGATGAGAACCCGCACTGAGGGAAACGAGGAGTCCCCTTCATGTATAACAGGATTGCATTGCTCTCGATCTGTTCTTTAATAGTATCAATTACGCTCATCTGGCTACCTTCTGAAGACGCTGGTGTTATTAAGACTAATCACTATAAAATTCGCAAAATCTTACCACATACCCAACTAAATTACTCGGATAAGATGGTAAAAAAAACAACGCCTAATATGCGACTTTTTTCTACTCTTAGACCTTTTATGGTGCTTACTTCAATGGATTTCAAGCTGATCATCCTGCATAGTTGCGAAAAAAGACTACTATCAATAGAATGTTGTTCTTTAAACGGCAGCCATGGCTGCCTTTTTTCGTTGTAGGGAGTAAACAATATGGCGCAACAGCCTTTAATGAATACTTACAAACGACTCTCCGTAAGTTTTGAGCGCGGGGAAGGCTGCTGGCTTTTCGATACTGATGGCAATAAATATCTAGATGCTCTGTCTGGTATAGCTGTTTGTGGATTAGGGCATGCACACCCAGCTGTGACTCACGCGATTTGTGAGCAGGCCGGTCAGTTAGTTCACACCTCTAACCTGTATAACATTCCACTCCAGGAAGAGCTTGCTTCACGCTTAACAAATATTTCAGGTATGGATAAAGTTTTCTTTTGCAACTCAGGTGCTGAAGCAAACGAAGCAGCTATCAAAATAGCTCGCAAATTTGGTCATGCAAAAGGCATCGACAAACCGTCTATTATCGTAATGGAAAGCTCTTTCCACGGCCGTACCGTTGCAACACTTAGCGCAACAGGCAACCGAGCTGCACAAGCTGGCTTCGAGCCGCTGCTTAATGGTTTTGTCCGTGCACCTTACGATGATGTAGAAGCAATTCGCTCCATCGCTGCCAACAACAAAGATGTTGTTGCCATACTCGTTGAGCCTATTCTTGGGGAAGGTGGCGTAGAAATTCCTGCTGACGACTACCTTGCAGAACTAAGAGCTATCTGTGATGACAACGACTGGCTATTAATGCTGGATGAAGTACAAACAGGTAATGGACGTACAGGCCGCTATTTCGCCTACCAACACACTTATATTATCCCTGATGTTGTCACAACAGCGAAAGGCTTAGGAAATGGTTTCCCAATTGGCGCCTGCCTTGCAAAAGGTCGCGCAGCAACCACCTTCCAGCCTGGCTCTCACGGCTCTACATTTGGTGGCTCACCTCTAGCATGCGCTGTAGGTTTAGCGGTTACCGATACCATCATGAACGAGAATTTATGCGAGCGTGCAGCAACACTCGGCAAGCGCATACTGGATGGCTTTCAAGAACAATTAGGCGGCACGAATTACATTAAAGAAATTCGCGGTAAAGGCCTAATGATTGCTATCGAATTGAATGAAGCCGGTTCTGAACTCGCTATCCTAGCCAAAGTAAAAGGCATCTTATTGAATATCACAGGCGGTGGGCATGTGGTTCGCTTACTACCACCACTGGTCATGACAGATACAGAAGCTGATTTAATGGTTAACACCCTGTCTAAGCTAATTAAAATTTACGCTGCTGATGAGCGCTCTAAACCAAGAAATTAAAGGTTAGCGCAATTACAACATGGAAAGCCGCTTCTGCGGCATTATGGTATATGAATACAAGACATTTTTTAACACTTCAGGACCTTTCTTCTGAAGAGCTAAAGCAGATAATGCATCGTGCTATAGAACTAAAAGCCATGCGCAATAGAGGTGAAGTTTATGCACCTCTTAACAATAAAGTCATGGCCATGATTTTTGAAAAGTCTTCGACACGTACCCGCGTTTCTTTCGAAGCGGGTATGTCTCAACTAGGTGGACACGCTATGTTTCTATCTTCACGAGACACTCAGCTGGGCCGTGGAGAACCTATCGAAGATTCAGCGCGTGTGATTTCAAGCATGGTCGATATAGTGATGATTCGCACATTTGGTCATGACATCATTGAAACCTTTGCAAAGCATTCTAAAGTACCCGTCATCAACGCACTGACTGATGATTATCACCCATGCCAGCTACTCGCTGACATGCAGTGCTTCCTTGAGCATCGCGGTGACATTACAGGCAAAACAGTAACGTGGATTGGCGATGGTAATAACATGTGCCACTCCTATATTAACGCCGCGGCATTACTGGACTTTACTCTTAATATTGCCTGCCCTGAAGGATTTGATCCTGACATGACCTTGGTTGAAAAACACCAAGACAGAGTCAATATCTTCAGAGACCCGAAAGAAGCGGTCAAAGGCTCACACCTTTTAGTCACTGATGTCTGGGCATCCATGGGACAAGAAGATGAGCAAGAAGCTCGCATGAAAAGCTTCGAGGGCTATCAAGTCAATTCAGCATTGATGGATACAGCACACGAAGATGCCATCTTCATGCATTGCCTGCCTGCTCATAGGGGAGAAGAAGTCAGTCACGAGATGATGGATGATCCAAGATCAGTAGTGTTTGATGAAGCTGAAAACCGTCTACATGCTCAAAAAGCACTCATAGAGTTCTTACTAGTTAAGTAAAAATGGACGGCCAACCTTCACGAAGATTGGCCGCGCCCCCCCTTTTCCGTCTACACTGTGAATATCTGGCGCTTCGTACAGCTCTATTTCAGGACTGATGCATGATTGAATTAAGACATCTCAAGACACTTTCCGCTTTAAGGGATGCTGGCAGCTTAGTAGAAGCAGCCGAACGTGTTCACCTCACGCAGTCTGCTCTCTCTCACCAAATCAAAGATCTGGAAGACCGGCTAAATTGCTCGCTATTCATTCGCAAAACAAAACCTATCTGCTTCACTTCTGCCGGGCAGCGTTTACTCACGCTGGCTGACGAAGTTTTGCCCATGATACGCAACTCTGAACGAGATATAGCAAGGCTAGCTGGCGGTGAAACAGGGCGACTTAATATAAGCATTGACTGCCATAGCTGTTTTGACTGGTTAATGCCGACCATAGATAGCTTCCGCCAAAACTGGCCAGAAGTAGAAATGGACCTTTCAAGTGGATTCACATTCCAACCATTACCAGCACTAGCACGTGGCGATCTAGATTTAGTTATCACCTCCGATCCTGAAAAGCGCAATGGGATTACCTATATCCCTCTTTTCAGCTACGAGTCAGTGCTAGCGCTCAGCAAACGCCACAAATTGATTGCTCGTAAATACATACAAGCACAAGATTTAGCTCAAGAAACGGTCATCACCTATCCCGTTGACCAAAATAGGCTCGATCTGTTTACTCGCTTTCTCGATCCCGCTTCCATTGAGCCTCACGCCATTCGTACAGCGGAGCTTACTTTAATGATTCTGCAGCTAGTAGCTAGCGGCCGGGGTGTTGCCGCCCTACCTAACTGGGCTCTACATGAGTATTTACAGCGTGAGTATGTTGCCGCAAGACCACTAGGCGAGAAAGGCGTGTGGTGCACGCTTTATGCAGCCATTCGCGAAGATCAGAAAAATGCCGAGTTCATGGTAGATTTTTTAAGCACAGCAAAAGAGGTATCTTTTAGCACATTAACGGGGATCAAATCAGCCTGAGCAGGCTCCTCATACCTACAGTCATAACTCTTCCAATAACTCTGAATTTTTCTGAAGAGTTATTGGAAGCTAATTCATTAAACAGCCTTACTTATTATTCGCCAAATGTTCTTCTATAACTTCTTTAGCGGCCCTGAAAGCCTCTTGAGCCGCCGGCGCGCCACAATAAACGATAGAGTGTAATAATACTTCTTGGATCTCTTCTGGCGTACAACCGTTATTTAATGCGCCTCGCACATGCCCTTTTAATTCTGCCGGCGCCTTTAACGCTGCCAGCATCCCGATTGTGACGAGAGAACGAGTACTGCGCGACAACCCGTCACGCTGCCATGTGGAACCCCAAGCATGCTCATTTATCCAGTCTTGGACGGGTTGGGTCAATTCGGTGGTATTGTCGATAGCACGCTGAACAAACTCCTCACCCATCACTTCTGTACGTACTTTTAGTCCGTTATCGTAGTCTTCTCTCGACATGCCACTACCCTCGCTGCACTATTATTAATGATAATTAATTTGCTAAAGCATTCCATAGGTCATCCTATGTGACCCTTAAAATACGCTTTAGACTCCTACAAACACTGACTATTTACACTATCCACTGACCACAAACATATTTCATGACTTCAACACTTGTTTATTAGTGATGATTCCTTACACTGTGATGCTCTTATAAACACTGATATATAGACGGATCACCATGACTATCTGGACCCCAAACAGCTGGAGAAACAAACCTATTGTACAACAACCTGCTTACGCTGACGCCGATAAGGTTCGTCAGGTTGAACAGCAGTTGTCTGACTTTCCTCCTTTGGTGTTTGCGGGTGAAATCCGCTCATTACACAAAAAGCTTGAACAGGTATCGCAAGGCAAAGCATTTTTACTTCAAGGTGGCGATTGCGCCGAAACATTTACAGAATTCAATGCCAACAAAATTCGTGATACGTTTAAAGTACTACTGCAAATGGCTGTCGTAATGACTTTTGCAGGCAGCGTACCTGTCATTAAAGTGGGTCGCATGGCCGGGCAGTTTGCCAAACCACGCTCTTCAGATACAGAGACAAAAGATGGCGTCACACTGCCCACTTATCGCGGCGATATCATCAACGATAATGCATTTACACCTGAAGCACGCATCCCAGATCCAGAGCGCTTATTAAAAGCGTACAACCAATCTGCAGCCACGCTAAACCTACTACGTGCTTTTGCACAAGGCGGCTTTGCTGACTTACACCAGGTACACCGCTGGAACTTAGGTTTTGTTGAACAAAGCCCATTGGGTGAAAAATACCAACACATGGCTGATCAAATAGATCAGACACTTGCCTTTATGGAAGCGTGCGGCATTCATGCTGAAAACACTTCGCAGATCAACGAAACAGCCGTCTACACATCTCATGAAGCACTCTTGCTTGGCTATGAACAAGCCCTCACGCGCCAAGATAGCATTAGTCAGGATTGGTATGACTGCTCAGCCCATATGCTATGGATTGGAGACAGAACACGCCAAGCAGACCATGCTCATGTTGAGTTCCTACGTGGCGTTCAGAACCCAATCGGTATAAAAGTAGGCCCAACCACTGCACCGGATGACCTCATTCAGCTCTTAGATATATTGAACCCTAACAACCTACCAGGGCGCATAACATTAATTGCTCGCATGGGTGCTAAACAGATCACTGAAAAATTAGCACCGCTGGTTCGTACCGTTAAAAGTGAAGGTAGGCATGTAGTATGGAGTTCAGATCCAATGCATGGCAACACTATAACAGCCACCAGCGGCTATAAGACTCGCAGCGTGGATGCTATTTTGGCTGAAATCCAAGGGTTCTTTGCGGTTCATCGTGCAGAAGGCACACACGCTGGCGGTGTTCACTTAGAGATGACAGGCAATAACGTTACTGAATGCATCGGTGGTGCATTCCAGATCACAGAAGAAGGCTTAGCTCATCAATACGATACTTTCTGTGACCCGAGGCTCAATGGCGAGCAAGCGTTGGAACTAGCCTTCATGATAACCGACACAATGAAAGCAGCTAGAAACCAAGCATCATGAGCCAGCACAGCGAACTCTTAGACATCCTTAATGCTATTTCGAAAGAGATGGTACTTAAGGACTTATGGCAGTCGACAGCACCTTCTGACGAAGCACTGAGTAGCACTCAGCCCTTTTGTGTTGATACGTTAACTTTTTGCGAGTGGATGCAATGGATCATGCTTCCTAAATTAGAAAAGATGGCAAAATCACAGGCTGCACTACCGAATAACAGTGATATGTTTTCGATGGCAGGAGAGGCGTTCAAACGCGTTGAAGTCGATACGAAAGCGTTACTTAGCCTAGTATTAAAACTAGATCATTGCTTGCGTTTAACTCATTAATACGAAGACGATTACAGCGGACAACTAACGTTTGTCCGCTGTAATTTTTAAGCTTACATCAACAATACTTTTGCATAAATTACAGACGTAAACCTTCCAAAACAATCTCGTTGTAGCTAATCACACCCATCACAGCACCCTCTTGAATAACCGGGGCAGTAGACAAACCAAAGCTATCAAATAGTCTGGCGCAATACTTTACATCCATCTGTGGATCAACCGCCACTACAGGTTTTGCCATCACTTCGTATACGTTAACACGCTCAGGAGCACGATTTTTGGCAACAACCTGTTTAGCGATATCGGATATCAATAAAATCCCATATTCGTCATCATCATGACGCTTATTAATAATGAGGACCGAAGCATCACGAGCCTTGAAAATATCCAACGCCTCGCGAATAGTTGTCAGCCCATCAACCATTCCGTAATCCTGCGTCATTACATCACGTACGCGCACAATGGCCTGCTCACCACTCATAGCTCCTCCTCCACCGCATCGGTTAATGCTTCTATCTGATGCGCCACGCCCACTGCATCTTCAACATCTAGCTGAATCGCAATGCCTCGCCCTGGTGCCTCATCAAAACCTGCCACATCAGAAATAGTTTCTAGAATCTTACGACTCAAGTGTTCTTCAACAATGAACAACAATACATCACGCTGAGTTTCCAGCGATAAGCCAAAAAAAGTCTTGGTCTTAACGACCCCCTCTCCTCTGGCATTATTAATGATTGTTGCTCCAGTCGCACCGGCCTCACGTGCAGCCTTCATCACAGTATCGGTTTTACTATCTTCTACAAACACCAACAACAGTTTGAAATGCATCTATTTACTCCTTGCTGCCAGCCAAGCTAGCAGACTCATTTTTCTTCGCACGTTTTTCTATCCATTCAATTATTTGCGCGTAACCCATTACTGTAATAATAGGAAACAAACTAGCAAAAGCAATTAAACCAAAACCATCAATTAAAGCACTACGTCCCGGCACAGTTTCAGCCAACCCAAGACCTAACGCAGCCACCAAAGGCACAGTAACCGTAGAGGTTGTTACGCCACCAGAGTCATAAGCCAGTGGGATAATTAACTTAGGAGCACACAGAGTTTGCAGCACTACCACAATATAACCACTAATAATGAACCAGTGAATTGGATAACCCGTGACAATCCGCCAAGAGCCCAATGAAATCCCTATAGCCACGCCCAAAGCAACCGCTAAACGCAGCCCCCAGACGCCAATTGCACCACCGGACACCTCATTAGCTTTAATCGCAACAGCAATTAAAGAAGGCTCAGCTATTGTTGTACTAGCACCAATAGCAAAGGCAAAAATATACACCCAGTAATAATCGCTCCAGTGCAGAACATCACCTACTGATGAACCCCATTGGCGAAGAAAGTCTGGGTTTGTAAGCTGCTCAGCCATAAGGCGACCGATAGGAAATAACGCTTTTTCGAGCCCCAACAAGAACAAAGCCAAGCCGACCAAAACGTAGGCAAAACCAATAATAACTTTTTTAAGGTTGGGGATACGGCGGCGAATAACTAAAAATTGAAAACCAAACAGTATCACCGCAATAGGGATAACATCTCTAACAGTCGATTGAAGTACAACCCAAAACTCATTTAATAAGCTCAACATCAAATCACCATGCCGTAAGCCATGACAAAAATCATCGGCGTTAATGAAGCAAATGCGATCAAACCAAAGCCATCAATCATCGGGTTACGCCCTTCAATAGCAGACGCTAACCCAACTCCCAATGCGGTTACCAGAGGCACAGTAATAGTAGAGGTCGTTACACCTCCGGAGTCATAAGCAATACCAATAATTTCTTTGGGTGCTAACCCAGTCATAATGACAACTAACAGGTAGCCCCCAATAATCATCCATTGAATAGACCAGCCTTTTAGTATTCTAAGGACTCCTAAAACAATCGCTAGCCCCACAGAAAAGGCAACTGTTAAGCGCAAACCCGATGCATAGCTTTCTTGAGAAGCATCATCGGTTGCTATCATCCCACCGTTTGCAGCAACAGTAGCCGCCTCAGCGGCCACGGCTATTAACGCGGGTTCTGCTATGGTAGTACCAAACCCCAATGCAAAAGCAAAAGCGAGTAACCAGAAAACACTGCCTTTTCTAGCAAAGGCATGAGCCATTGTTTCACCTATCGGAAACAATCCCATTTCTAAGCCGAAAATAAAGAATGTCAGCCCCAACACTACACATAACAGGCCAATCACTAACCCTAAAAAATCAGGGATGGGCTGTTGCAGCACAAATAGCTGAAAAAAGGCAATAACAAGAATAATAGGCAGCAGATCTCTTAAACTGCCTAACATTGAGCGAAAAAGTGCAATCATTCCTACTTTCAATTCCCTTAACTCGTCCTTAAGACTAATACATTGTTTAGTTTAGCTTTTTTTTGTCAGCTCGTATCGATTCAACAGAAAAAAAACACACTATTCGTACTGTTATTCTATTCTCTGCGTAATTCTCATTATACCAACGAAAATGACACTCTGACGCTTCTAACTAGGACCATTAGTAATGGAGCACAGCTTTACTGTAATGTTTAATCATCCCACTCACCGCCATCATAACGATTACTTACTTTAGGGGCGCGCTACATCTTCATCAAGCTTATATTCACCACAGATCGACTTAATATAACAGCCTGTTAAAAACACCAAATAACTAAGAGATGAACCTTAATTACGCAAATTAACAAGAACTCTCAAAAGGTAACCCTTATAGGCGGCTGACCATCCGTCTTGTTACTGATAAAATAGCGCTTTTTATTATATGTAACGAGGCCCGCATGTCCCAATTCAATAGCATCAGTGATCTCTTGTGTAATAGCGGAGCACAATTTCGTATTTTTGATATGGGGCGTCGTATTTCAAAAATCAGCAGTGGCCAGTTTGAAAAACTAGAACAAGGAATGATTCCTTACCCAACACCTTATCTACACCATGCTTGGCTAGCACTGATGCTTTGGAACACCAAGGACAAACAACAAAACGTTGTTTGGTTTCTAAAATTTCCACTAGATGAACAAGGCTTTTTAGTGCAAGCCGTTCGCGATGACTTTTTAAATCGCTTAATGCAAAACATCAGCCAGATGCTACAAAAAGAGAACCTAGACCAAACCAATGACGCACTAAAAGACAATCCATTTTCTTTTACACCGGAGCAAGAGAAAATGGCAATGTTCCATGCGCAATCAGCTGTCATTATTAACCAACCTCCTAGCCAGTTTTATACGGATACGAAAGCCTATTTTAGTGGCGATCTGGGTTGGGAAAACTGGTCTTCCATTGGTTATCAAGGAATTGCGGATTTAACAGCTCGCTTAGAAGATGGTAATAACAGCGCCTACATACTCAATGCTATACCTGAATTACCAGTAGAGCCTCTCAGCGCCCTTTGCACTTGCCTTGAACACATTGAGATAGACCACCGAGTTGCACAAGCGTTATCAAAACGTATAGAGCAACTCTTACAACAAGAGCAAGATGGTAACGTTAACTTGCTAGCCTCCTTATTACGCGGTCTATCCAACAGCCACAGCGAAGAACTTAAAAAAGCTGCCATTCAAAAAACGCTCACTTCTCCCCATGCCCTTAAAGCAGAAGTACTTGTAGCCATCGCTACGCGGTGCAACTTATCACTGCAATATCCAGAACTGCTAAGCTTATACCTTGAAAAACTAGCCATTTCTGAAGCGGGCCAAACTGGGTTTTCACGTATACTGGCAGACCTGATGTTTATTCCAGTGATGCGAGTACTGATTCTACAAGCTTTCAGAAACCCAGAGCGTAGCGACAGCTTGGCAAAAGCTATTGGTGAAATGTTTGGCGCTTCATTTGAGAGCGATACTAATAGCTCGCCTAAATAGGCTAGCCTTTAATATCGACACTCTCAGGCAGAGTCACATCTAGGCCTTCATCTTGAATTTTTTGTTCGGCTTTCTTTTTATAGGAAGCTCGAGCACGAGAGCCTTCGGGCTTAGTCAAATAATACAGCAATGAAGACGCCTTCTCTTCACTGACAGATTGAGACTGACTCCATTGTTTAATGAAAGCATATAAAGTCGCATCTCGGTTATCCGTGATTCCTTGGGCATGAGGCTGATCAAGCACCTCCCCCTCTCTAAATCGACGTGCAACCATTTCATAATGATAAGCAAATACAGGATAAACGACTCGTTCCTCTTCTGAACGTAAACGAAACCATTCGGTTTCCCGTCCAGCATGATAAACAACCGGGTGACTCCAAGCATGCTGTGTTGGCTGACCCGCATAACGGCACGCCTCCATATAGGCCTGCCTAACGCTCGGCACTCCATCTCCAGCACCAATGGTTTCGAGAATTTTAAGAAACTCAGAGATAGTAGGCATCCACGCAAGTGTTTCTTTACAGCGGTCAACAGCCGCCACAAGCTGAGGCTCAGAGAAAGCAACAATACTCAGGGCCCATTCTCTTTTAGCTATTCTGATTTCATCTTGGGTTTCAAAGCAGCTCTTAAATTTATGCCCATAAATCGCCATAAACCGAGCAAATATCATATTTACCAGCGCCTTGGTTTCAACACCAATAGGGTCTGCTGTTTTTTTCTGCTTCGCTGTAGATTGCAATTCACCAGTCGGTGTCTTTGATATCCATGATGGCTGCTGTAACCCGTTTGCGTTTTTCCCTAGTATCTGTGCGGGTGTTTTCATCATTTTTACCTGAACCTGAAGTGTATCGTTGCTGTTCGTTACGTTGCTGTGCGTTACGCTGCTCTCTGGCATCACGCGTTTGCTTTTGAACCCATTCGCGCTTTATCCATGCCAAAAACTTCTGATCCCAATTACTCTCTTTACGTTCTTTATCGATGTAGTAAAGAATAAACTCATCTAAACATGTTTCAACAAACTCGCGCGGAATTTGATGTCGCGGCAGAATAGAATAAAACATTTCCGAAGGAGTCCAGCCCATATGCATCATGTGCAGTTGCTGGTTTCTCTCTTCATGTCGGTCAAATAATTGTTCCAGTTCATCTTTCTGCTTCTTCCACCCGATACTACCACCAAAAGCAGGCGCTGGCCCACGATCTCGCATGGTATTGCGTGATGGTAAAGGACGCCGTGGATACGGAGGAGGCGTGTCCAATACAGGCAACGTAGACGTTGGAGGACTTTCCGTCTGGTTATTTGATTGGTTATCTAGTGGATACTCTCTCGTTACAGACGGTACGACAGAAGGCGCTGTTACCTTTGCTTGAATAGACTGCTCGGGAACATCAATAACGGGGGGAACTGCACGTGCCCCATGGGCTGACACTTGCGTAACACGAACCGAGCCAGTGTTATTCTTAATCACTTGAATGGGGGTTTGTGCAGATAAAACAGCAAGTAATTCATCTGTTTTTTCTACTGACCAAAACTCAGTAACGCGCCGCCATTGCTGAGTAGAAAGAACAACTGAGGTGTTGCCCGACTGATCTGCGATACCTGCAACACTGAGCTGCTCGTGACAAAGATAAAACAATAAAGCCGCTTCTACGCCAAGTTGTCGTGCTAGCGATGGGTAAATAAACAACGGTTTTTCAGGGATCGTAATCGACATTCAAGTACCAAAAAGGGTTGCTGCTGAACAACAACCCTCATCGGCGATGTTCAGCGTATCATTAACTGTTTTGTGCGAACTCTTCTACTGCTCGCAAAATATCACTGCGACTAATCTGCCCCACCAGCTTACCTTCTCGTATAACGGGTAATCGACGGCGCCCTTTATCGATGAAAATTCTTGCTACTTCGATGATATTTGCATCGTAATTAACTGTTTCTACATTTTTCGCCATACAGTCCGCAACACATCCACCTACTTCTTCTTCATGATAGGTAAGGGTCAAAATAGCTTTCAGGCAATCAACCTCTGAGATAAGACCTACAAGCTCACCTTGCTCATTAGTTACCGGCGCACCTGATATCTTATATCTTAACAAACTATTGATCGCTTCAAAAAGATCGGTCTCAGGATGGAAAGTTACCAGTCCTGTTGCCATATAATCCTGAACTTTCACAGATTTTAACATGCTACATCCTCCTACCTGATACCAATCTTCCCTTACCTGCATTACTTTACCTGTTTATATAGTAATGCAGCTAGCAGACAACAAGTATTGATTTCAGTTAAAAACTACAGTTTTATTTCCACGCACCAATATCCGGTCTTCCAGATGCCAGCGCAAGCCACGTGACAATACATTCTTTTCTACATCGCGCCCCAACCTAACCATTTCTTCGGGTTGGTCTTGATGGCTTATACGAATAACATCTTGATCAATAATTGGGCCTTCATCGAGATCCTGCGTAACGTAATGACACGTTGCACCGATTAATTTAACTCCACGATCATGCGCTTGGTGATAAGGCTTTGCTCCAGCAAACGATGGTAGAAAACTATGGTGAATATTGATGATCTGATGTGTGTATGTATCACATAACTCATGCGGCAAAATCTGCATATAGCGCGCCAGAACAATCACGTCAGCGTTATATTCATTGATAAGAGATTTGACCCCATCAAAGTGATTTTGTTTGTTATCTTTATCCACCGGAACATGATGGTATGGAATATCGTGCCACTCCACCATTGTTCTTAAGTCATCATGGTTCGAAATTACGCAGGGAATATCACAAAACAATTCTTTGGAATGAAAGCGATATAATAGGTCTGCTAAACAGTGTGACTCTCGGCTAGCCATCAACAATACACGCTTAGGGACAGCAGAATCGGTAATACGCCACTCCATCTGAAAAGACTGAGCAATAGGTGAGAATGCCTCTCTTAACCCCTCTAATTCAAAAGGCAAAGAACTCGCAACAATTTCAACTCGCATAAAAAACCAGCCAATTGAAGGATCTGAATGCTGATTGGCATCGGTAATTGAACCACCATGGCTAGAGATGAAATTACTCACCATCGCGACAACACCCACTCTATCGGGACAAGCCAGCACCAATCGATATCGACGTTCCATTGTTTTTACATCCCAATAAAGATTAAAAAATAATAACAATAATAGCAGCTTAACTGCCCTGCGGGCATCCACTCTTGGTTGAATCTATGATCGAGACATTCCAACTCTTAGAGCAACTCTGCTTTTTTTAGTTTTTCTAGCTATGATAAGAATATACATATGTACTGGAGCTAGTAGCTGATGCACTTCATCCCCGAGCGTATGACACCTTTAAAAGCCCTCCGTCTGGGTATTGACACCCACCATGAGTTGATCATTTATCTTCGTGCGGATTGCCCAGTATGCCGCTCGGAAGGCTTCTCTGCGATGTCACGAGTACTAGTATCATCAGAAGAGCACCATGCAATTGCCACACTTAATATCGTTACCGGTGACCTATTAAAAAAAGGACAAATTGGCTTTTCAGAACCCGCTTGGCAGCGTTTGTACTTACAAAACGATAATCCAATATGGCTATCACACCCCAAACCCGTTCAGTCGATGTCCTACGTCAGAGCCAAAGTATACGGCCACAAACTGGATGAAATAGCTTTCCAAAGCATTATCAATGACATTGTTGATGGCCGATATGCCGATGTTCATGTCGCTGCATTTGTGACGGCATGTGGTGATAAGAACCTTAGTAATGATGAAATAACGGCCTTAACTCATGCCATGATCAAGGCCGGAAGTACCATTGATTGGAACCTACCCTTAGTCGTGGACAAGCATTGCGTAGGCGGCTTACCAGGAAACAGAACCACCCCTATTATCGTTCCTATTCTAGCGGCATGTGGGCTAACAATGCCCAAAACATCATCACGTGCCATTACCTCACCCGCAGGCACAGCAGATACGATGGAAACGCTCACCAATGTCTGTTTATCCCAAGACATGATGCGTAACGTGGTAAAACAGCAAGGAGCGTGTTTAGCATGGGGAGGTTCGATGCGACTCAGTCCGGCTGACGACTTACTCATTCAAGTGGAACGTGCGCTTGATATCGATAGTGAAGGACAATTAATAGCCTCCGTTCTTTCCAAGAAAATTGCGGCTGGAGCAACTCATGTCTTAATTGATATTCCCGTTGGAACTACAGCCAAAATACGGACCCCAGAAGCCGCAGAGCAACTAGCAGACAGCTTTAGGAGTGTGGCAAAAAACCTTGGACTTTCACTGCAAGTATTACTATCTGATGGCTCTCAACCTGTCGGCAAAGGCATTGGCCCAGCCTTAGAAGCTTATGACATCCTTGCGGTCTTACAAAACAGGTCAGATGCACCTCAAGATCTAAAAAAGCGTGCTTGTATGCTTGCTGGCACCATGCTGGAAATGATTGAACACGTAAAGCCTGGTAAAGGACTGGCCAAAGCCCAGCAAGTTTTAGAAAACGGGGGGGCTTGGCGTAAATTCCAAGCGATTTGCTATGCCCAAGGTGAATTTCATATCCCACCTATTGCGCCATACCGCTATAATATTGTGTGCCATACATCAGGGACGGTCGTATCCATAGATAATAGAAAATTAGCGCAAACAGCCAAATTAGCAGGCGCCCCTGCTGATCCTGAAGCGGGCGTTGAGTTATTTGTCAAAATAGGTCACAAAGTTAGTATTAACCAAATCCTATTAACCATTCATGCAGCCAATATTGGAGAGTTAAACTACGCCGTTGAGTTCCTTGAAGAACACAAAGATATGATCCTGATAGAACCTGAAAAAGAGGTACGCCATTGATAATTTTCAACTTAGATTCTGATCCGTCTCTTTTTGATGAACTAGCTCAAGCGCTGCTTGCCAAGAAAGGTGAGTTAGAACAACGAAGATTTCCTGATGGTGAATCCTATCTTCGTGTTCACTCTGATTGCAGCCATCAAGATGTCATTATTTTTTGTAATCTTTATCAACCAGATTTAAAAATTTTAAGATTGCTCTTTTTAACAACAGTATTAAAAGAGATGGGCGCAACACAGGTTGGACTCATCACTCCCTACCTTCCTTACATGCGACAAGATAAACAGTTTAATCACGGGGAGTGTGTTAGCTCACGCCCTTTTGCCAAGCTCTTATCAGCTTCATTAGATTTCTTGATAACAATGGACCCGCATTTACATCGATATGACTCGCTTGATGAGATATACACATTAAAGTCTTGTGTGGTCTCTGCCGCGCCTTTAATTGCACATTGGATCCAACAACATATTCCCAACCCACTGTTAATTGGCCCAGACATGGAGAGTGAACAATGGGTTTCTGAAGTTGCCCGCTTAGCCGATGCACCTTTTCAAATACTAGAGAAAATACGCCATGGAGATACCCTCGTTGAAATATCGCCCCCTGAACTAGCGCCCTATAAAAACAAAACACCCGTTCTTATCGATGACATTATTTCAAGCGGTAATACCATGTTAGAGACTATCAACCATCTCACATTGGCCAATATGAAACGCCCCGTATGCATAGGAGTTCATGGTATTTTTGCTGAAGGTGCTTTCTCACAACTACAACAGTTTGCTAACGTGATAACTACTCAGTGCATCCCCCATTCGAGTAACAATATTGATATCGCCCCCGCATTGGCCAAAGCTACGCTTTTATTAATAAATAAAAATATTGCTAATACGTAGACTTACTTTAAGCAACACACTGTTCCTCTTTATGCCTATGTTCAGAAAAAGAATAAACTTAACCTTTCACTATAGACTTCAAAAATAGAGCACACATTATATGAACCCTACCATCGACTTACTCAATAACCACCGATCTATTCGCGC
This sequence comes from Neptunomonas japonica DSM 18939, assembly GCF_000422765.1. Classification (GTDB taxonomy): domain Bacteria; phylum Pseudomonadota; class Gammaproteobacteria; order Pseudomonadales; family Balneatricaceae; genus Neptunomonas; species Neptunomonas japonica. Next base: position 185,717 of record NZ_KE383917.1, read on the forward strand.
TTTTAAAGAACAAGCTGTTAGCCAAGAGACAATCAACACCCTAGTATCGTGCGGACAAGCTGCGGCAACTTCTAGCTTTATTCAAGCATGCACCGTTATCCAGGTGGAAGACTCATCTAAAAGAGAAAAACTGGCTGAGTACGCCGGTAACCAAAAGTATGTTCAAACCGCTCCGACTTTCTTGGTTTTTTGTGCCGACATGAAACGCCATGAAATGGCTTGTAACCTGCATAATGAACAGATGCAAAGTGGCTTTACCGAGCAATTTATCACTGCCACCGTTGATTGCGCTCTATTTGCGCAAAATGTGGCCATTGCAGCTGAGTCTTTGGATCTAGGGGTTGTTTATATCGGAGGCATTCGTAACAAGGTAAATGACGTGAGTGATCTGCTCGATCTTCCAGATCTTGTTTATCCTGTATTTGGCATGTGTATTGGTTACCCAGATCAATCACCAGAAGTTAAACCTCGTCTACCACTACCTATCGTATTAAAAAAAGATTCTTATTCAAACGTTCAAGATTCTGAACTCTTGGCCGATTACGATAAAGTCATTCGCGATTATTACCTTTCACGAACGGGTGGCAATAAAGATATGAGTTGGAGCGAACAGATTGCAGGGATGCTGGTAAAAGAAGCTCGACCACACATGCTTGAATTTTTAAAAGCTCGTGGCTACCTACTTAAATAAATTACAGTATTCCTTAGCAGCTATAATTCCAGACTATACTGCATTGGTATGAGGGTACTTTTATCAGTGAGCATTAATGGACGTATTAAACAATCTGAAGATTAATTATTCTCCAGAGCCAACAATAGCAAGCAGCGATTCACAGCCTACTGTTCCGGACTTGAATCGCTTACTTCTTTTACAGCGAGATTTACTTGAAAAAATCACGCTGAACTTACCACTGAAAACGGTGCTAGATGGTCTTTGCCTAGAAATAGAACAGATCGTGGGATCATGCCATGTGTTCATTATGTTACTGAATAACCGTGGCTACTTAGACTTACTCAGCGCACCTAACGTATCAGAAGAGCAAGCTCTACTTTATAACCACTTACAACCCGGGCCTGACGCTAGGTCCAGCGGTACTGCTGTTTTTTCTGATCAACCTGTCTTTGTAATAAATACTTTCACTGATAATCGTTGGAAAAAACACCAAACATTAGCTAACAAACACAATATTGGCGCGTGCTGGTCTTATCCATTACATGAATCGGCCAGCAAACCTATTGGTAGCATCTCTATTGCCAGCTCATCACCACGAAGCCCTTCTACCTTCCATGCACGCTTGCTTGAAAGCGCAGCGCATATTGCTGGTATCGCTATTTCACGCCATATTAGCCATGCAAATCTGAAAAATTCCGAGCAGCGTTTTTCACATATTGTTTCCTCAATCCCTGGTGTTGTTCTACAAACCGAGTTCGATCTAAAGAACAACCCATATTTTACTTATGTGAGCGAGGGTATAGAAAACCTTTGCGGAATCACCGCAAAAGAAGCGATGTTGAATTTTAAAAGTGTATGGAAATGCTTACATGAAGATGATCGAAGCAATGTCGCTAAGTGCTTAACCAGCCACTGCGCTACTGACTCATTTTGGACAACCGAGTGTCGAATATTTGAAAAAGAAGGACAGATGAAATGGATACATTTGGCATCGACACCAGAATGGGATCAACACAAGCAATTAAAACGCATTAATAGCATAGTTTTAGATATCACTAGTGAAAAAGAAGCCAATGCTCAACTGGAGCTAGCGGGGATTGCTTTTGCATCGACCAATGAAGGAATAATGGTTGCAGATAACAATAATCTTATTGTTGACGTTAACCGCGCATACTGCGAAATGACAGGTTTCTCCAGAGAAGAATTACTCGGTAAAACACCCTCTCTACTTAATTCAGGCCGCCATGAAACTCAGTTTTTCGAAAGCATTTACGAGACAATTGGAAAGCAGGGTTTTTGGCAGGGTGAGCTTTGGAATCGTCGAAGTAATGGAGCAGTGTATCCTCAGTGGTTAAATATTAATGCCGTCCATAACACACAAGGTGAACTCACCCACTATGTAAGCGTCGCTGCTGATGTAACGAATATTAAAGAATCAGAAGCAAAACTGCGTCACATGAGCCAACATGATGCGCTTACGGATTTACCCAATAGGCAACTATTCAAGATACTGCTAGACCATGCTATTGAACACACAAAAGATGAGCAACATACAGCAGTGCTCATGATCGATCTTGACCGCTTTAAATACGTAAATGAAACCATGGGCCACCAAGCAGGGGATCAATTGCTCATTCAAGTTGCCCGCCGTTTACGAAATGTCTTAGCAGATAACAACCTGTTAGCCCGAGTGGGAGGGGATGAGTTCGCCATTATGATCGAAAACTGCTCCCATCAAGGGGAAGTAGAAAGAATAGCAATGCGTATTGTGAGCGCCTTAGAGGGCGCCGTTGACCTTGATGGACATAACTTTTTCACTACGGCCAGTATTGGTATTTCCTTGTACCCCGAACACGGTTTTGACAGTGAAACCTTGATTAAAAATGCAGATACAGCAGTCCACCAAGCTAAAGATGACGGACGTAACATCTATGCATTCTACCAGCCAGAGCAATCACAGTTTATTGAACAGTGGGTTCGTTTGGAACCGGAGCTTAGAAGAGCGCTGGCATTAGATCAATTTAGAGTTTTTTACCAGCCACAAATAAATGCTGAAACCGGCAAGATTTCTGGTGTTGAAGCCCTGCTACGCTGGCAACATCCAATAGAGGGCTTAATTCCTCCAGGTATGTTTCTTCCTATTGTTGAAGAGATCGGTCTGATGAACCAGGTCGGCAACTGGGTGCTAGAGCAAGCTTGTGCACAAGCAGAAAAATGGAAAAACGCAGGATATCCAAGCTTTCGTATTGCGGTAAACATTGCGGGGCAACAAATCTTAAGCCATCGATTAGTTGATATTGTTAAAGAACTGCTTGAAAAGCATGATATACACCCCGATCAGCTAGAGCTCGAAATTGTTGAAAACATAGTTATGAAACATGCCGATGCTGCTCAGCCCGTACTTAATGAGTTACGCAATCTCGGTGTACGCTTAGCATTAGACGACTTTGGAACAGGTTATTCATCTCTTAGTTATCTTAAGATGCTACCTGTTCAAAAAGTTAAAATAGACCAATCTTTGGTTAGAGATATTCCCGATGATCCTAACGATGAAGCTATCGCTAGAGCCATTATCGCACTTAGCCATAGCTTAAATTTGAGTGTTTGCGCCGAAGGGGTTGAAACAGAAGAACAAAGGGAGTTTTTGAGCGGTGAGCACTGTGATCAATTACAGGGCTACCTTATCAGCAAACCTATCTCAGCAGACGATCTTAACCTCTGGCTAGACCAACAAGATAGGCAGGTTGAAGTACTCTAGATTTTCTGGTGTAACAAACTCATCCACTCGATAACAGCTTCTTCTGGATCTGGCGTTTCACAGGCATCAATTACTAACATATCTTGTATTGCTACTGCCTGTAGTTCGGTCATCAATTCATCCATCTGGCGACCACCGTCCGCAAAATTATCATACGAACTGTCACCCAAAGCTATTACCCCATACTTTATATGTGGAAGTAACGGAAACTGATCGTTCAATTGGCTATGAAACGGTAATAAATTATCGGGGATCTCCCCCTCACCAATCGTAGCCGAGCAGATAATAACCACCTCAGTGTCAGGGGCCAGAATATCATCAATCGTCGGACGGCTAACCACTTTAACGAAATGCCCTAAATCAGCGAATTGATCAGAAGCGTCTTCAGCCACCTGTTGCGCATTTCCATATGTTGACCCCACTAAAAACTTAACACTTGCCATTTACCAATACCTGCTCTTCATATATGCCGTTGCGACACACTATAAATAAAATAGACCTGACTAAACACCCGTATTTTATGAGGAAACTTATTTTTAGCGTTAGCGATACCAGTAGATAACGCTATACTGATTTCACATTCATCGTCTGTCGGAGTATTTACATGGGAAGCCAAAGCCTGTCCAAACTTCTTCAATCCTGGGAAGACCACGCATCCAAAGTCAGTCAACAAACAGAGGTCAGCGTTTCCATAAACCAAACTGATGTTGTTAGGTTAGCGGCACTTGCTGAAGTATATAAGCTTCCTGAAAACGACATCATTTCAACACTCATCCACGAAGCACTCAATGAACTTGAAGCAAAGATGCCTTATGTACCCGGAAAAAAAGTTATTCGAATTGAAGATGGTGATGAAATTTTTCAGGACACCGGCCCAATGCCTGAATATTTAGCTGCCCAAAAGCGTCTATTAAAGAAATAGTTTAGTGGATAAAGTATTGTATTAATGAGTATGATCATCGAGAATTGTTACTTTATAACATTCCGGTCTATTTTTCATGCTCACAAACATTCCTACCAATATTATTACTGGCTTCTTAGGTGTTGGTAAAACAACGGCCCTTAACCAGCTTATAGCTCAAAAACCAGCAAATGAAACGTGGGCCATTGTCGTTAACGAATTTGGACAAGTAGGCGTCGATCAAACATTGCTGCCTGAAGAATCGGGCTTGCAGATAAAAGAGATAGCCGGGGGCTGTGTCTGTTGTGCTTTAGGCCCTGCGCTAACAATCAGTTTAGCAATGCTAATACGTCGTACACAACCTGACCGCATCATTATAGAACCTACTGGACTAGGTCACCCCGAAGGCTTAATCGACATACTCCAAAGCGAATCATTTAAAGATGTCTTGTCACTGCGCAGTATTATTTGTTTATTAGACCCGCGTGTCTTAGAGCAGCCTGAAGTGTTACGTCATCAAGCTTTTATTGATCAATTAAATCTTGCCGATGTCGTTGTTTTAAATAAATGCGACCTTGCTACATCAGAGCAGGTAAATGAAGCACAACAACTCTCTGAACAGATGTTCCCACCAAAACAGCAGGTAATTCAAGCAACTCAAAGCTCATTTAATATCCAATTACTTGACCTTGCACGTAATACGGCGCTTGTATCAAGCTACCCAGATGCACACAAACACCAAACAGCAAAAGCAACTCCTCCCTCATTATTCCTTGCCCAGCCAGGAAAGCCGGTAAGAAAAACAGGCTCTAATCAAGATGCGTTTAGCTGTGGTTGGGTTTTTCATCCTGACGACCAATTTGAACATGACCGTTTACTAGAGTTCTTGAACTCACTAAACAATATTTGGCGCTTAAAAGGTGTCTTTAGAATAGGGCATGCAAGAGTTTTGTATAACCGAGTACTTGATGAAACGACAACACAACCGATTGCATGGCGACGAGACTCAAGACTAGAGCTTATTACACAAACACAGCTCGACTGGAGTGAAATTGAAAACACGCTAATCAGCATCATAAAAAAGCAGCCATCTTAATGCCTAATGAATAATCAACCTCTCGGCTGCCCCCTATCAGAAAAGGCTGATATAATTCGCGTCTAATATGCTAACAGGTTCAAAAAATGCTACATCTTGCTGCCAATAAGCGACGTATTCCAAAACTAATCACTATCATGACATTACTCACTCTACTATTGAGTAACGTGTCACGTGCTGAAGAGTCCGTGTGGGAATATGAGATGCAACCCGGAGATAATATCTGGAAAATTGCGCATGAATTGCTCACTGACTGGCGCAGCTGGCAAGAAGTAGAACGTTTAAATAATGTAAACAATGATCGCTTGATGGCTGCTGGTACCGTTTTGCGTATTCCAACCTCAATGATTCAGCGCCGCCAAGCGAGTATTCAACTTATTGAAGTCTCAGGCCCTGTCACCTTAATTAGCGCTGCAGATAAATCTGAGCAGTCACTTACAAACCAAACGCTTCAGGTGGGTGATTTAATAAAAACAGGAAGCAATGCCAGTGCTTTATTGAAGTTTGAAGATAATACTCAAATTTTACTGAACGCTGAAAGCGAGTTCGTTATCAACCAAGCGAGTATTATTGGTTCTAATCGAAATGTTATTGATATCAACGTGCTCCTAAAAGCAGGCGAAGCTGAAATTCGAGCTAACCCTGCTAAATCGCAGGGCTCTCGCTTTGTCATTGAGACTCCTTCCGCTTTTGCAACAACGCGTGGCACGGTATACCGTATTCGAGCCGACAAAAACCAAACAGCTGCTGAGGTAACACAAGGCAGAATCGATGTTGCTAATACCTTGGGCAGCACGAAAGTACGTCAAAAATTTGGAACCTTAACTACAAAAAATGCAGCACCACAAAAACCAAAACGATTATTAGCGGCACCGGCTGTCCCAACGATTAAAACTATTCGTTATTTACCAGCTCGTGTTAGCTGGAATATAATTACGGGCGCCGTTTCATACCGTAGTCAGCTATCAGACCAAGAAGCGTTTTCGCGTATAATTTTAGACAACTTAGGTAAGCCAGCAAAACTAAACATCCCTGCTTCGCTAAAAGATGGTCAATACTGGCTTCGCGTGAAAGCCGCTGATGCCAATGGACTACAAGGCTTAGAGTCATTACAAAGCTTTACGATTGACGCAAGACCATTCCCACCAAGCATCCAGTCGCCGCGTCCTAAAGATCCTGTATACGAGGGAGAAACAACGTTTGTTTGGACTCAGCCAGAAGAAGCTAAAGAGTACCGTTTTGAAATCTCTACAGAGAAAAGTTTCGATAATTTGATCCAGCCTGCCAGCACACTGAGCGATCAGCAGCTAACAACCAGCATTGCACAAGCTGGCGTTTACTTCTGGCGAGTGACCAGCATTAATGCAGAAGGCAAAGTAGGCCCTAGTGGCCAAGTCAATCAAATAACGGTTAGACCTACACCCGCTACGCCAGATCTTAGAGAGCCGACAACAAGCAAAACTGAACTGGGATTTTCCTGGAAAGAGGATGAAACCTCAACTCACTACCAGATTCAACTAGCTAACAATAAAGACTTTACCAACATCATTGCTGATAAAGAAGTCGGTACAGCTGAGGCATTGTTAAAGAAACCTGCTGCAGGAACTTACTTCATGCGTGTTCGTGGTTTTGATAGCGATAATTATGCGGGAAGCTGGTCAAGTGCACAGAAAATAGAAGTACCTGTTGATAGCTATATGCCTGCTATTATTTGGAGCACTCTTGCTCTTATTATTCTGTTGTAAGTGAAAACTGCTACCACATGAATCTTTTCCGCCAAAAGGATATAGGCTTTCTACTCTGTCAGGCATTTGTGCTCATCATTGCATTTATGCCTGTACAGGCCTCATTTGAAAACTTTCTCTACGATTTATTCAGCCAAAAAGAACTAAACTACGCTTCTAATGAGCTTGTCATCATTGATATCGATGACAAAAGCCTAGAAGCATTAGGTCGTTGGCCTTGGCCTCGTTATTTGCACGCTGAAATGATCCAAAAACTAGACACAGAAGGCGCTGCTGTTATCGGCTATAACATCGCCTTTGTTGAACCAGATAACACACCTAACTCTGACGATCCTATACTCAAGCAAGCTATTGCTGAGCACGGCAAGGTAATATTACCTGTGTTTGCTGAGCGCGGCTCTCTGGTCTACCCCTTCAGAGGAAAAACTGCTATCTCTGGTAGCTCGCTTGGGCATGTTGATGTAGAAGTGGATAATGATGGCTATGTACGACGTACTTACCTAAAAGCGGGTATAGACACACCGCAGTGGCCTGCGTTTGGGTTAGCCGCACTACATGGACTATCAACCTACTCTGGTTTTTTACCTGGCACCCGTAGCCCATCCTCTCGTGTCGGTATTAATAGCAAATGGATGCGAGATTTAGAAGTTTTAGTACCTTTTCACCGCAACCCAAAATCTTATCAGCATTTCAGCTTTATCGATGTTTTAGAAGGTACTGATTTTAAAAACACCTTTGCTAACAAAACAATATTCGTTGGTATTGAAGCAACAGGTCTGGAGCCAACATTTTTAGTGCCGATCAAAAATAACCGAGAAATGTTATCCGGTACGGCGTTACAAGCAAACTTATATACTGCACTTAATGACAGCTCACTATTAACCCCGATTCTATCAATCTGGGGAGTATCTTACGCAGTCCTAATTACCGCATTAAGTTACAGCATTCTGTTCTTTTTAAAACGTTTCCCAGTCGTTCGGTACATAGCGATTGTGGTAGGCATAGGCTTACTCATGTTACCTGTAGTAGCAGTCAATTATGGCTACTGGTTACCAATAGCACCTGCTGTTGGCGGCATAACTTTGGTTGTTGTCATGCTTATTTCAAGGATGCTAAATAGTGCAGGCATACAACGACGCAACGATAATATTACAGACCTTTCTAACCACCGGATGTTTGAAGAAACCTTAAAGTTAGAATGGGAACAAAGTCTGCGAAAACACACACCTTTATCCTTGATACTGCTAGAAGTGGATTACTTTAAACGTTTCGTTGACACTTTCGGTCCCGAACGTGGTGATTGGCTACTTGCCCGCATAAGCCCGATATTGCAAAGCCACAAGCGCAAAACGCGCGACTTTGTTGCACGCTACGATGAAGACACATTTGCGATTTTACTGCCCATCACACCCAATAACATTGCGTTATCAATAGCAGATAAAATTCGTAAAGACATAGAAGAACTGCAAATTGAGCATACAGGGTCAGAATCAGCAAAAATAATAACAGCAAGTGTCGGCATAGCGACAACCCATACATCAACTCAATCAGCGCGAAGCGATACCAATATGGACGCCTTTGTTCTTAAAAGCTTAAAAGCGGTATCCAAAGCTCATTTACAAGGTGGGAACTGTCTTCACAATACAGAGAGCGTATAGCAAGGGCAAAAGTCAGATATAAAAAAAGCGGCAACTAAGCCGCTTTTTTTATTGCTCAAACTGTCCCGTCCTGAAATAGGTTTACATATTGAGGACCTATTATGGACACATCAACCCCCACGCATCATAAGCGCAGTCAGTGCGATTACACAATGGGCTTTAAATTGCAGTTGAAAAAGGCGACATGACCTATAAACAAGCTCAAAAGATATATGGTATTCAAGGGCGATCTACCGTTCTGACTTGGTTAAGAAAGCACGGCAAGCTAGATTGGTCCCAGCCAACGCATAGAATTATGACTAAATCACCCCAAAGCAAAGAAACGCCAGCCCAGAAAATTAAGCGCCTAGAGAGGGAGCTTGAAGATGAGCGAGCGAGAAACCTGTTA
>NZ_AUGR01000013.1 GCF_000422765.1 Neptunomonas japonica DSM 18939
GTGCTAGAGCAATTGGCCTCTAGTTATGCCGTATTGACCGAAGATGAAAAAGACCTTGGTGTCTGCATGGTGGATATCGGTGGCGGTACCACAGATATTGCTATTTTTACCGGCGGCTCTATTCGCCACACCGGTGTGATCCCTATTGCGGGTGATCAGGTCACCAATGACATTGCAATGGCGTTGCGCACACCGACTCAGCATGCCGAGCAGCTGAAGATGAAATACGCCTGTGCCTTAGCGCAATTAGCCAGCATAGATGAAACCATTAAAGTGCCGAGTGTCGGTGATCGTCCTCCTCGTGACCTATCACGCCAAGCATTGGCGGAAGTGGTTGAGCCACGTTATGACGAACTGATCTCGCTGGTACAGGCCGAACTGCGCCGCAGTGGTTTTGAAGACCTCGTGGCCGCGGGCATTGTTTTGACGGGCGGCACAGCAAAAATGGAAGGCGTTGTTGAGCTTGCTGAAGAGATTTTCCATATGCCGGTACGTTTGGCGATGCCACACGGTGTACGTGGCATGGATGATATTTTACAAAACCCTATTTTTGCAACCGGCATTGGCCTGTTGCACTATGCGAGCCAAGGCGGTCAAGTAGGAAGTGCATCATCAGTACATATGCCTTCCAAATCAGCAGTTTTAGCTGGTGAGAAAAGAGAAAGTAAACAAGAAATTTTAAAACCAGTAAAGCAAGGCCCTGGGCTGTTTAGTCGGGTTAAAGACTGGTTTAAAGGCAACTTTTAATTTATTTGATACCCTGGGATGGGGTCAATATGTATCGTCGGATTGCTGTAAAGGCGTTGAGTCCGACAGGAGAATGAAATGTTTGAGCTATTAGACAGTGATCCACAGAATGCCGTGATCAAAGTGATCGGTGTAGGTGGCGGTGGTGGAAATGCCGTTGAGCATATGGTTAAGACTGAGCTTGATGGTGTTGAGTTTATGTGTGTTAACACTGATGCTCAAGCGCTAGCTAAGATGTCTGCTAAGGGGTTGTTGCAGCTGGGTAGTGAAACAACAAAAGGCTTGGGCGCGGGTGCTGATCCTGAAGTAGGGCGCTTGGCTGCAGTAGAAGATAGAGAGCATATTGCTGAGCTGTTGGAAGGTGCTGATATGGTCTTTATCACAGCAGGCATGGGCGGAGGCACCGGAACAGGTGCAGCTCCTATTGTTGCTGATGTAGCTAAAGAGCTTGGTATCCTAACGGTTGCTGTTGTTACTAAGCCATTCCCGTTTGAAGGCCGTAAGCGAATGAAGTTGGCCGATGAAGGGATTGCTGAGTTACGTGAAAATGTAGATTCTTTAATTATCATTCCTAATGAAAAGTTAATGAAAGTACTGGGGCGTAATTGCAGCCTGATTAACGCGTTTAACACAGCCAATGATGTTCTACGCGGTGCTGTGCAGGGAATCGCTGATTTGATTACTCGTCCTGGTATGATTAACGTCGATTTTGCAGACGTGCGTACAGTAATGTCCAAAATGGGCATGGCGATGATGGGTACTGGGTCAGCGAAAGGTGAAGACCGTGCGACGGTTGCTGCTGAAGCAGCGATTAATAGCCCACTTTTGGAAGATGTCGACCTAAAAGGTGCGAGCGGTATTTTAGTTAACATTACAGCAGGCTTGGATTTGAGTCTGGGTGAGTTTACTGAAGTTGGTAACATTGTCGAAGAATATGCCTCTGACGATGCAACAATTGTTGTCGGCACCGTTATAGATCCTGAAATGACTGATGACATTAAAGTAACAGTCGTTGCAACAGGTTTTGATAAGCGTGCAGAGCCGATCAAGGTTGTAACGCCAACGCATCAGCGTAACGATGGCTCAGTTAATTTTAACCAAATTGAGTTGCCAACGGTGTTACGACGACAGAAGCAGGAAGCATTACTTGAGCCCTCATCAGGCCAAGAGTTGAAGTCGGATAAGCAGCAAGATGTTGAGATGTTAGATATCCCAACTTATATTCGTCGACAAGCGGATTAAGATGGTTTTGCGTTAACGGCTTGTGTTGCCGATTTGACGCTATTTTGTTACCATTTTGGGTTATTGAGACAATTAAAATATTGGCGGACGCATGATCAGACAACGAACACTGAAGAACAGTATTAAGGCTACCGGAATTGGTCTGCACACCGGACAAAAAGTGTATCTGACTCTCCTGCCAGCCGCCGTAAATACGGGTATTGTTTTCCGTCGTACTGATATAGAGCCAGTCATTGATATTGCTGCTTGCACCGAAAACGTTGTTGATACCACACTGTCAACTAATTTGGGTAAAGACGGTGTGCGTGTAGCTACTGTAGAGCATCTATTATCTGCTTTGGCAGGTTTGGGTATTGATAACGTTGTTATTGAATTGAGCTCTGAAGAGGTGCCTATCATGGACGGTAGTGCAGCACCGTTTGTGTTCTTGATTCAGTCAGCGGGTATTGATGAGCAAGATGCGCCTAAACAGTTTATTCGCATTAAAAAAGAGATAACGGTTAGTGCTGATGGTAAGTCTGCGACATTCCGTCCTTTTGAAGGTTTTAAAGTGGGTTTTTGTATTGAGTTTGAACACCCCGCTTTTGAAGGCCGTAATAAAGAAACGACATTGGATTTTTCTAGTACCTCGTTTGTAAAAGAAGTGAGTCGTGCAAGAACTTTCGGTTTTATGCGTGATTTTGAATACCTGCGTTCACAAAACCTAGCTCTAGGCGGCAGTTTAGAGAATGCTATCGTTGTGGATGACTATCGTATTTTAAATGATGATGGTTTACGTTACGACGATGAGTTTGTAAAGCATAAAGTACTTGATGCCGTTGGTGATCTTTACCTGTTAGGAAAAAGTTTAATAGGTGAGTTTATTGGTTTCAAGTCAGGGCATTCTTTGAATAACTTACTATTAAATAAGTTATTAGAAACTAAAGATGCTTGGGAAGTGGTTACTTTTGAAGACCATGAGCAGACTGCTCCAATCTCTTATCAAAAGCCAGTTTTGGCAGATTAGATTATTAGAACATTAGAATGCCGGGCTTTGCCCGGCTTTTTAATATAAAGCGATCTGAGTTATAAGATTGTGAGTTAAGTGGTTGAAATTTATAAATCAACCCTAATAGAAAAGACATTCACTTTGTTATTTACCTTAATCATAAAAGTGCAGTTGCTTTCGGCTTCTGGGACTCACGGAAAGATAATCAATATATGTTTACCTCATTGTTTAAAAAAGTCTTTGGTAATAAGAACGATCGAGAGTTAAAACGTATGGGGAAGCTAGTTAAGCTGATCAATGCGTTTGAAGAAGAGATCGAAAAATTATCAGATTCTGAAATAATTGCCAAAACTGAAGATTTTAAGCAGCAAGTAGCGAATGGTACTTCTTTGGAGGCTATTCTTCCTGAAGCATTTGCACTGGTACGTGAAGCGTCTAAGCGCTCAATGGAGCTGCGCCATTTTGATGTACAGTTGATCGGTGGTATCACGCTGCATGAAGGTAACGTAGCTGAGATGCGAACAGGTGAGGGTAAAACGCTTGTAGCAACGCTAGCCGTTTATTTGAATGCACTTGAAGGGAAGGGGGTTCACCTTGTTACGGTGAATGATTATCTAGCAAGCCGTGATGCGGAATGGATGCGCCCTTTATACGAAGCATTGGGGTTAAGCGTCGGTGTTGTTTTATCCCGCCAAGATCCGGATGTAAAGCGTGCTGCCTACGCAGCGGATATCACTTATGGAACTAACAATGAATTTGGCTTTGATTATCTGCGCGATAACATGGCCTTTAGCCTTGCAGAGAAAGTGCAGAGAGAGTTTCATTACGCGGTAGTGGATGAAGTTGATTCCATCCTTATTGATGAGGCGCGTACCCCTTTAATTATCTCAGGTCCAGCTGAAGACAGCTCTGCGATGTACCATAAGGTAAATCTGCTCATCCCTAACTTGTTACGCTTTGATGGTGAGATAGATCCTAAAGATACGGAGCAAGAAATTAATGAGCACTTTGTTGTTGATGAAAAGAACCGCACGGTTGAGCTAACGGAGGCGGGTCATCAGGTTATAGAAGAGCTACTGACTAAAGAAGGGATTCTGGAAGAAGGTGAAAGCCTTTACGCACCTCATAACCTTAACCGTTTGCATCATGTATTAGCGGCCCTTCGTGCACACAATCTCTTCATCCGCGATAAAGATTATATTGTTCAAGATGATCAGGTTGTTATTGTTGATGAACATACGGGCCGTATTATGCCTGGGCGTCGCTGGTCAGAAGGTCTTCACCAAGCCGTTGAGGCTAAAGAGGGCGTTTCTATTCAATTAGAAAGCCAGACTCTAGCATCGACGACGTTCCAGAACTACTTCCGTCTTTACGGTAAGTTAGCGGGTATGACGGGTACCGCAGATACTGAAGCATTTGAGTTGAATCAAATCTATGGGTTGGATGTTCTTGTAATACCGACGAACAGAGAGGTAGCCCGAAAAGATTCTAACGATATTATTTTTCTAACGATGGAAGAAAAATATGATGCAATCGTTAAAGAGATAGCTGATTGTCGTGAGCGCGGACAACCTGTATTGGTAGGAACTGCATCTGTTGAATCATCTGAATTAATCTCTAGTTATCTGAATAAAGCCAAGGTCGAGCACAACGTACTTAACGCTAAGAATCATGAGCGCGAAGCGACCATTATTGCTGAAGCAGGAAGCCCGGGCGCAGTTACTATTGCGACTAACATGGCTGGGCGTGGTACTGATATTAAGCTTGGCGGTAAGTTAGAGCTAGAGCTAGAGAACTTGGTTGATCCAACGGAATCTGATATTGAATTAGCTAAAGCTGATTGGGGAAAGCGTCACGAGCAAGTACTTGCTGCAGGTGGTTTACACATTATTGGTACAGAGCGCCATGAGTCGCGCCGTATCGATAATCAGTTACGTGGACGTTCTGGTCGACAGGGTGACCCAGGTTCTTCCCGTTTCTTCCTGTCATTAGAAGATGACTTAATGCGTATCTTTGCATCCGACCGTGTGCGTGGTTTTATGCAGGCCTTGGGTATGGAGAAGGGTGAAGCCATTGAACATAAAATGGTTTCAAATGCGATTGAGAAAGCGCAGCGTAAAGTAGAAGGTCGTAACTTTGATATTCGTAAGTCTTTGTTGGAATATGATGATGTAGCGAACGATCAGCGTACAGTTATTTACAATCAGCGAAATGAATTAATGGCTTCAGATGATATTTCAGACACGATGAAAGCGATTCGTGAAGAAGTTGTTGATAATTCTATTAGTAACTACATTCCTCCCCAAAGCCTCGCTGAGCAGTGGGATGTTGCAGGCTTAGAGCGAGCGCTAGAAGCTGAGTTTTCATTAAATATGCCTGTTAAGCAGTGGCTTGATGAAGATAGTTCTCTACACGAAGAAACGTTAAGAGATAAAATTCAAGCAGAAATTACTGGCGCATATGATGCGAAAGAAGCCATTGCTGGCGATGAAAGTATCCGCTTATTTGAGAAGCAGGTCATGCTTCAAGTGCTGGATACCCTATGGAAAGAGCACCTACAAACAATGGATCATCTGCGCCAAGGTATTCATTTGCGTGGTTACGCTCAGAAAAACCCTAAGCAGGAATATAAACGTGAGTCGTTCTCATTGTTCCAAGAGCTTTTAGAAAACATTAAGCGTGATGTAGTAAAAATTCTCAGCCACGTGAAAGTGCAAATGCCTGAAGAGGTTGAAGTGATTGAGCAACAGCGTCGTGAGCAATTAGCACAGCAGCAAATGAATTTTGAGCATCAAAGTAATTCTGGTTTTGCTGAAGATTCGGCTGAAGACACAAGCAAAAATGAAGCGCCTGAATTACCTGAAACATTTGTACGAGACGAGCGTAAAGTTGGCCGGAATGAACCATGCCCATGTGGCTCGGGGAAAAAATACAAGCAGTGTCACGGACAATTAAATTAAGACGGTTAAGTAAACTTTTTAATAATATATTATAAAAGAAAGCAGCCTTGGCTGCTTTCTTTATGTTGAGAGAGGATAAGAAAATGGCAATCGGACCCGCTACATTACCAGTACTACACCCGGTGAACGGTGTGCGTTTAGGTGTGGCATCTGCAGGTGTTAAGACAGCAGGACGTAAAGATGTAGTCGTTATCGAAATGGCTAAAAAGTCTACCCTGGCTGGGGTTTTTACTAAAAATGCTTTCTGTGCCGCTCCGGTTATTGTTTCTAAGGAGCATTTAAATCAAGGTAAAAACCGCTTTCTATTAATTAACACGGGCAATGCAAATGCTGGCACTGGTGAAAAAGGCTTAAAAGATGCTTATGCATGCTGTAGTGCTTTAGCTGATGCCGCCCATGTGAAGCAAGCGGATATCATGCCTTTTTCGACAGGTGTTATTGGTGAGCCACTTCCTGTTGATAAGATCATTAATGTTTTCCCTGCTGCTTTGGATAATCTAGATGAGAGTCATTGGGCAGAAGCTGCTGAAGGCATTTTAACCACTGATACACGTCCTAAAGGAGCCTGTGTTCAGTTCATACATGATGGCCAGACGATAACCATTACGGGTATTTCTAAAGGCTCCGGTATGATTATGCCTAACATGGCTACTATGTTAGGTTTTGTTGCAACAGATGCTGCTATTAGTACTGAGTTATTGCAGTCCTTACTTGTTGAAGCCGCAGATTTAACGTTTAATCGTATAACGGTTGATGGTGATACTTCAACAAATGACTCATGTATGTTGATAGCGACTGGGCAATCTGGCGCTGTTCTTACGCAAGAAAATGAAGCGCTTTATCGCCTCTTTAAAGATGCACTTCACCAAGTTATGTTGGAGCTATCGCTAGCCATCGTGAGAGATGGAGAAGGGGCTACTAAGTTAGTAACTATTCGTGTGGAGCAAGCCGCCACTCAGGAGGAGGCGTTAGCGACCGCTTATACTGTTGCACACTCGCCACTAGTAAAGACTGCACTTTTTGCAAGTGATCCAAACTGGGGGCGTATCTTAGCTGCAGTAGGTCGTGCAGGTGTAGAAAATTTACAATTGAATGACCTACAGATCTACCTAGATGAAGTATGTATTGTTGAGAATGGCGGTCGTGCTGATAGCTATACGGAAGAAGCGGGTAAAAGGGTTATGAGTCAGGAGAACATACTGATTAAGATTGTTTTAAATCGTGGACCTATCAATGAAACGGTATGGACCACTGATCTTTCTCATGACTATGTCACCATTAATGCTGACTATCGCAGCTGATGCTTCATTCAGAGAAAAAAATGATACATGTTGCCGCTGCTGTCATTGACGATGGCGAAGGTAATATTTTTCTGGCAAAACGCCCTGATGATAAACATCAGGGTGGTTTGTGGGAATTTCCAGGCGGTAAAGTTGAACAGGGAGAGTCTTCCGAAGTAGCGCTGGCAAGAGAGCTAGATGAAGAGATTGGTATTAAGGTTAATCAGGTTGAGCCTCTAATACAGATCCCTTATCACTATTCAGACAAGTCTGTTTTTCTAGATGTATTTCGTGTCACTGGATTTTCTGGCGAGGCATGGGGGAAGGAAGGTCAGGAAGTCCGTTGGGTACCGCTCAATGAGCTTGATAGTTATCCTTTTCCTGCGGCAAACAAGCCTATTCTCAATGCTGTTTTACTACCTGATAAGCTTTTAATTACGAAGGTTTATAATTCTTTGTCCGAGTGTATTTCTGGGACTGAAGGTGCGATAAATAATTTCTCTTTAAGTTGGTTTATGCTTCGGCAAAAGCAACTATCTGAAGAGGAATATGTTCAATGGGTAAGGGGTATGCGTGAAGTTTCCCCGTTAAATAGTAAGCGTTTGATGCTGAGCTGTTCGGTAGGACTTGCCAATAGCTTAAAAGCAGACGCCTTGCATTTGACTTCTCAGCGCTTGATGGAAATGTCTGGTCGAGAAGAGTTTTCTGGGCGCTTTTTAGGGGCTTCCTGCCATACGCAAGAAGAGCTTAATAAAGCGCAATTAATGCAGTGTGACTATGCGACCTTGTCGCCGATCAATCCAACTAAAAGTCATCCTGATACACCTGCATTAGGCTGGGAAGCCGCCTCAAGCATCATTGCTCATGCAGCTTTACCGGTGTTTTTATTGGGAGGCATGAATCAGAACGATTTAATACAAGCTAAGAGTATTGGTGCTCAAGGTATCGCTGCTATTAATGCATGGTGCTCGTAAAGTTGTGGCTGTCGCTACTGGGCTGGTCATCATAGTCATCGACAGATGGTGACACCGGTAGTTGGTATTCCTCACTTGCCCATGCACCTAAATCAATAAGCTTACAACGATCACTACAAAAAGGGCGCGAACTATTAGTTTCATCCCATATTGATGGGCCGGAACATTGAGGGCATTTTATCTTTTTCATGTGCGGTACTCGTTTACTGCTAACTCACGTAATTTTATGTCGAGTAGCTTTATTTGGTTTATTAGATTGCCTAGATTGGTGCTGTTATCTACTACAGTATCAGCAAGCTCGAGCCTAGCCTCGCGACTTAGCTGTGCTTTCATAATACGTTGTACCTGCTCTTTATTGTTTTGATCACGCGATATAACCCGCTCAACTTGTAAGCTTTCAGGGACATCAATAACAATAATATGATCAACCATTTTATGTTGATCTGTTTCAAGCAAGAGAGGAGAAGCTAAAATGACAAAAGGTGCAGTTCCTTGATAGCTCTCTATCTTTTCCATAATTCGGTTACGAATGATGGGATGCAGCAACTGCTCAAGCCACTCTCGTGATTTAATATCAGAAAAAACAGTTTCCCTTAAGCTGGCTCGATCTAATTTTCCGTTCTCTGACAGCATGTGTGAACCAAATTGTTCAACTATTTTTGTTAGTGCTGCCTCGCCCGGCTCCACCACTTCACGGGCTACAATATCAGCATCAATTATAGGTCTTCCCAATAGTTCGAACTGCGAAGATGCTGCACTTTTTCCGCTACCAATACCGCCAGTTAAACCAACCACTAACATAATAAGGACCTAATGAACCTTGGGAAAATATTTTTAGAACTAAAACTGTTTACTATATAGGCACTATTTATAACATTAAAAGATAAGCCGCGGTTATCTGATCACCCCAAAGTAGTGCTACCCAGCCGGCAATAGCAAGATAGGGCCCAAAAGGAAGCGGGTTTTGGGCTTCGTGTCGTTTAAATGACATCAGCATAACTGCAAGAATAACACCGGCCACGGAAGAGAGTAAAATTATTAACGGAAGTGCTGCCGCGCCACACCATGCGCCTAAAGCCGCTAATAATTTGAAGTCCCCATACCCCATGCCTTCTTTGCCAGTCAGCAATTTGAATGCCCAGTAGACTGACCAAAGAGATAGGTACCCAAGTGTGGCTCCCCATACAGCCGCTTCCAAAGATGCAAAGCTATTTTGTGTATTAATCAACAGGCCTAACCATAGCAATGGCAATGTGATTCTATCTGGGAGGAGTTGATGGTCAACATCAATAAATGTGAGTGAAATTAAACACCATGTGAAAAATACCGCTGCCAGTCCGTAAGCATTGAAGCCGAATTGATACATGGCAACAACGCTTAACATTGCAGTTAATAACTCAATTAAAGGGTAGCGTAGAGGTATGTGGTTTTTGCATGAAGAACACTTTCCACGTAGTACGATATAGCTAACAACAGGAATGTTTTCATACCAGCGGATTTTATGCTGGCAAGAAGGGCAGGTTGAATCGGGTTTCGATAAATTAAATGTATCAGTTTTGTGTTCAGATTCTTCGTCACTGCCTTCTCGTATGCTTTCTTGCCACTCACGCTCCATCATTACCGGAATGCGGTAAATAACGACATTAAGAAAGCTGCCTACTAATAGAGAGAAAGTAAAAGTAAAGATGGCCGCATATAGCGGTTCTGAGCTTAACCAGTTTATTAATGGGGTCATATTGTGTGTAATACCAGAACTTAAGTTACAAAGAATATAAAACTCGGATGGTTCTTCATATTAAAGCAGTAAAAAAATGTTTCATTGTGTTGTTTTTGAATTAAAATCCTTAATATTCAATCTCTTACACCTCTTTCATATTGTTAGTAATTATATTTGTTTCAAAATCATTCAAAAATAATAGGATTTCTGTAAAGAATTAGAGTTTATGAAACGATTGCTTCGCTTAATAAGTAGTCCAGCGAAACAATCTTAAGATTAGCCAAGAAACAAAAAAAAGCAAAATGGTTGATCGGGGCTCTAATACAATCCTCGCAAAAGTTTGATGATGTTAAGCTTAGATTGGCTCATGTGTGGCCATTGTAGCAGCCAGTCATTGCCGAGATTATCTTAAAGTTATGCACTAATAGATACTAGCATCTGTTGAGCTTTTATAAATAAAAAGAGATCTTTTCCTTAAGATCTCTTTTGTTAGTTAGTCTGGCATAGAACGAAAATGTGTACCTACTTCTTCCCAGCGACCTAAGCGAAAACGCAAGTAACCACACACATGGACAATCTTCGGTTTAACCATAATGAGACCTCTTAACTAAAAGTTGAGAAGGAATCTCTTGAAATATTCGACGCTTCCATCTAGTCTTCATACTGTTACGTAGGCATGAGTATTAAATGAGTTGGTATGAGACCTCCTTACATAATACCAGTAGCAAGCTTCTTTAGAGCTTATTACTTGTCGAACTGATGAATAGGCATTGATGTGGAGTCAATGTCTATTTTTCTTTGCGTACTCCCTTATACGGCTTCCCATCCTGTTTTACATCCATAATTCTCCCTGTATCTGAATCCCTCTTTGCCCAATTTCCTGCAGGTGTTTGGAATTGAGAGCGCTTGCGAACGGCTCCTTGTCTATGTCCATCACCATAAGGTGCATTTGTAGCCATTGTTTAATACCTCTTTATCGTTAAGATTTAACAATATCCGCCAAACTTTTAGTGGATATTAATCATACTATACCGATCATATTGATTATGTCAATAAGTCAAAATAGTGCTATTGTTATAATCATAACTATTATAATTAAGGCAGTGCTATGAACTTTCCTAAAGCAACTCTAGAGCGTTTCAAGCATATTGAATTCCTTCTGCAGTTTAGGGGCTGGGTTAACAGAAGCGACTTAATTGATTACTTCGAGATTGGGGAGGCTGCTGCGACTAGGGATTTCCGACATTATAAAGATCTATGCCCAGAGAATATGGCGCTAAATAAAAGCAGCAAAAAATGGGAATTACAGGCAGAGACTTTTATCCCTCGATTTCCACTTACGTCATCAACAGTGTTTGCCAAGCTTAGAAATCCACAACTGAGCGAGGCAGTAGGCCTTGGTATTGGAGACTATGCTCTAAGCCCTCCGCGCCTTTCATTCCCTGATACTGAGACGCTTGCTGTAATAACACGAGCGATAGCATTAAAGTCGGCAGTAAGAATAGTATATGTTGCAGCTTCTAGAGTTTCAGAGTTCGCTGAAATAGTTCCTCACTCATTAGTGGATAACGGATTAAGGTGGCATGTTCGATCATATGATCGAACAAATAATAGGTATTGGGATTTTGTATTAGGGCGAGTTAGTAGTGCAGAGCTAATAAACGGAAAGCTCCAACTCCATGAAACAATTGAAAATGACACTCAATGGAACAGGCAAGTACGTCTTGAGTTAATTCCACATCCGAACAAAGAGAATCTGCCTAATGCTGAAGCGCTTATGCTTGAATATGGAATGGAAGAGGGATTATTAATTCATACTGTAAGGGCTGCGGTAGCGGGCTACTGGTTAAGGTTATGGAATGTAGATTGCTCGAAAGATTCCTCACTTAAGGGGAAACATTACCAGCTTTCACTTAATAATCCTCAGACACTCTATGATGTCTCCAACGCACTCATGGCCCCAGGGTATTTGAGCTAGGGGTTACCCATATAATCTTGTATCAGCACTTACTTCTACTTGATTATTTCATAAAAGGGCAGAGTTGACGCGAACTAGCTGTCTTTCTGGTGATTATCAGCTGAATTGTTAAGTCAGAATAACCTAGGTATTCGACTGCCCCCCAAGCTCCTGTACTTTGAGCTCGTGTTTGCTTATCCATGATTAGAGATAGTGGTGAGTTAAAACATCGGTATCTGTTAAGCATTCCTACAAAGGCCAGTTATTGGGTAACATATTATTAGTAAATTTAACGGAAAATTTGTGTTACGTCGTAACAAATTAAATAAGCATGGAATACAACGCGCGAATAACATGGGTCCTTCCTACCTTGAAGAACACATAACTCCTGTGCCTTCAAGTTTACCCCCCAACGAACTCAAATTATGAGAAAGACTATCTTGGATTGTGCTCACAAGTACCCACCTGAGAATCCTTAAGTACTGTTTGGTGGGATAAATCCAGACTGAGAGTCGATTACAAGTCTGCTAATATAAAGTAGCTTCTTAGGTGAATTATATCCACTAAAGCAAGAGTGACTGAACGTGACATTCATAAGATAATACAGTGCATAGGTTTTGTGCACAGCTATAAAAATTACCACTCATTCGTACTGATCACTGCATGATCGATAAAGGTTTCAAATGAGAGGGGTAGAGCAAAAGCTATAGTAGGTTGGGTGCACGAAAATAGTGAGAGATCGATATAGTGATCCCGTTGTAACGCCAAATGCTTTTTTACCAGCGATGGGTATGAATCTTTACTAACAACGCGAAACTCGGTGAGTGATTACCAGGCATCAAAAAGATGCTGTTAAAGCACTGTCTAAGGCTTTTCAAAGAAATGTTGGTTTACAGCTAGTGGTGAAACATGAGCAATTTTAAAAAAACTACAAAATATGTATTTAGAATGATTTTGTTCTAAAGTTCTTCCATCGTGTTCTCTACTCTTCGTGACGAAAATTGGCATACTTAGGAATATATATGGCAAGCAAAAAAATGCTCAGTGTTGATGAGACTTGGTATTTTAAAGAATATGTAATTAAGCTGCTAGACCCTTACAGTAAAAGCTATAATAAGTGGTTTGATCTTCGAGGAAAAATTGAATTAAAAGAATGCTTATCAAAGCTAATCGATGCTCTGTGTAGTGGTCAAGTAAAACTAGCCACGTTTTGAGAGGTATTCCAGTAACGAGCTTCGACTACGTTAGGTGAAACACCCCCGTTAAATTGATGCGGTCTAGTCTGGCTGTAGTAGCCAATGATATATTCAACTATTGAACACTTGGCTTCAGCCAGTGAACGGTAACCTAGCTTGGGTACCCATTCTGTTTTTAAGCTTCTAAAAAATCGCTCCATGGGCGCATTATCCCAACAGTTTCCTCGGAGACTCATGCTTTGCTTTATGCGATAACGCCACAATGTCTGTCTAAATTTAAGACTGGTGTAATGACACCCCTGGTCAGAATGAAACATAACATCGGCGGGCTGCCCGCGTGTCTCGTAAGCCATTTTCAACGCCCTGACAGTCAGCTCACTATCAGGTGATCGAGAGATAGCCCACCTCACAGGTTTACGGCTAAATAAATCCATCACCACTGCGAGATAAGCCCAGTGTTGGCCCGCCCAGATGTAAGTTACATCACCGCGCCATATCTGGTTGGGCTGTGTAGGTGAGAATTCACGATTCAACGTATTAGGAATCACCCTGTGTGGCTTCGTTGCTTTTGTATACCTTGGATGTGGCGGCTGACTACTGTGTAATCCCAGCTTTTTCATCAGCTTAGCTGCTCGATAACGGCTTAGCTTAGTGCCTTCATTCGTTAAAATTCCCGCAATGCTTCTTGCGCCAGCAGAGCTATTACTGAGTTCAAACGCTTGATTAACTTGAACTTTAAGCTGTTCGTTCGCTAGATCGATTGTATCCTTATGATTAACCCAGTAACGATAACTACTGCGATTAACATTGAACACTCTACAAGCCAACGCTACCGAAAAGCTCTCTTGTAATTGATGAATTAACGTAAACCGTTCACCGAGTCTGACATCAAGAGAGCCGTAGCCTTTTTTAGTATCTCTTTCTCCATCTCAACACGCTTAAGTTGCTTCTCCAGCTCTTTAATACGTTGTTGATCAGGCGTGAGTGGTACGCCAGAACTAGGCTTGCCATCACGTTCTGCGCGTAACAATCTAGCCCACTTATCGATTGTAGATTTCCCTACGTTCATTGCCTCAGCGGCTTCTCGTACGGAGTAGCCTTGATCAACAATGAGCTGAGCACATTCGAGTCGAAACTCAGGTGAGAAATTACGTTTACTTCGGGTAGTCATTTTGCTTACCTGTATTATCAAGAGGTGATGATATCACCTCTAATCAGGTGGCCAAATTCACTATGCCACTACAAGCAGACTTGCTTTGAAGGACAGGCAATATCTATTATGCAGGGGAGAGTGTGAGATGCTCACAATGAATGGAGCCTTTTACTTCATATTTAAACTTCTCTGTGGGGGAAGTAATCCTTCTGCCTATGAGGTTGAAAGGGTAAACAATAGTTAGTTCTTGGCTAAAATGAGCAACGAAAGCAGCTTTGAAATGAAAGATTTTAAGGTCAATTCTGAGTAACTATACCTTACCCCTTATTGTGCTCTATTTATTCACGGGATGTTTCTTTCAAATATCTATATTTCTTTTAAGTTTTGGTGTTTGTTGGGATGAAGGGCGTATGTTTTCTTTTTTGCTACTTGCAGCCAAATTTAGTACCAATGATCCACCCATGTAGGTTGTATCGAACATGCGGCAGAACCAATAGGTAGGCGAAAACTCAGCTTTAGAAGTTATTAAGTTGCTAAGCACGTTGATTTCAAAAAAAGATGGCATCCCATATGCTGTCTACTTGGATAATAATAGTCAGAGTTTGCTAGATGACTTATGAATAAGACCGTCTTTTTGACATTTAGTCTAGCTGATTAGGATTTCACTCCTAGCAGAACGAAAAATCACTTGTTCTAAAACGAGAAAAGCCACCCGAAGGTGGCTTCCTGAAACTATTACGTCTTGTTTATCACCAATAAATGTAGCCAACTGGGAGGGAACGCAAAACGTGTATATGAGGTAATTATCTAGTAGGTGTTAGTGGTTGTCAAGACATGCCTAGGCTAGATTGGTTGAAAATAGCTTATTATCTACAACAGAAAAAAATATCTGCTTAAGAACGAGAAAAGCCACCCGAAGGTGGCTTCCTGAAACTATTACGTCATGTTTATCACCAATAAATGTAACCAATTGGGAGGGAACGCAAAACGTGTATATGCTGATTAGTATCTAGTAATACTTAGCGGTTGTCAAGATAGTAAAGGCAGCGCATGATACTTCTTAGGTAGTTAATTTAAGGAGTTATATAGGATATTATCACGGTATATTGTATTACATGGACTGTCGACATAATGGAAACGTTTATTTCTAATTCTAGGTTAAGAACCTATGAAAGAATACTATCTTTATCCACTGCTGATAAACAGCTGAAAGCATACTACTGGAACAAACGATTGTGTGCAGCTCTCTATCCTGCTATGCAGGCCTTGGAGATTACTCTAAGAAACGCCCTTAACGAATCAGTAAAAAGCAATGGGGCAGGTACATATAAAGGAAATGATTGGTGGTTTGAACATATAGCGATCAAAGTTCAGGACAAGAAAATAAAGAACATGAGCGCTTATAGCAAGACAAAATGGCTTAAACCAGATGGAAACAGGAAAAAACAAGGGTATCAGGAAGCTGCAATTAAGAAGGCTATTAATGATCTAACAAAGGAAGGTCGAGTACCAGTTTTTCATGATGATGTTCTAAGTAGACCTACTTTTGGTTATTGGTTGGCATTTATTCATAAAGACTACGAAGATGTAACAAATAAAAATCTTCTTTGGCCAAACTTACTTACTTCTGTTTTTCCCAACTGTCCAGGAAAGGTAAGTCTTGATAAAGTTTCAGAAAGGCTAGGGTGGATCAAGGATCTCCGCAATCGTATGTCACACCACGAACCCGTTTGGAAATTTTACAGCAATAAACCAAACGGGTCACCCGATTACTCAAAGCCTATTTATGGTCTAAATGCATCTATAACCATTCTTGCAAAGCAATACAATGAAATTCTAGAAACAATAAGTTGGATGTCTCAAGGAAGGTACGAAAGTTTTCTAGACGCAGGTCTAGATATAGAATTTCGAAAACTGTGCTCAATAAATGGTTTTAATGCACTTGTTAAGCCTCATTTGGTGAAGCCTGTTGTTGCAAGATCTAGAGCTAAGCGCGAAGCACGGAAAATTTTAGAAGACTCTAGAAATGGTATAGTAACCCGCATAACTAGGGCTGGAAAAACCTATGCGATTATTGGAGTTCATGGATATTAACTTGCGGAGTAACATTCCTAATGTTTTCGTTGGGTCAATGTATTTATTTGCAATTAAGCCCTTACAGGCGGCTTACTCTTACTATAAGAGACTAGTGGGGTCGGTGTAAGGGTTTTGGACAGGCCCTCCAAATAACAGTTTGAGTATTAGAGAATGTATTTTAAAGTGTTGGAGAAAAACAAGGCGAAATTTTAATAGAAGATTATATCAGGAAAGCCTCTTCTCTGATGATCTGAACCTTTATTATAATACGAAGGAAAGGGGCATATAACAACACCACGGATTTGGATGTTAAGGCTCTTTTACAAGGACATCCAGACCGTATGCTTTAATAGAGAAGGTAATTGAGACTCGTATGTCAAAGGGATTTTTTGAGAAAGTTGCGGCCGACAAAACACAGCTAGGGTTTGACTACCAAGACTTTGTTTGTCTCGAGTACCTAATCGATCTGAAACCAGGTGAAACAGTTGGTCTTGAAGTGTTTGATGATGTTCATCATGAAAGAGTTTGTGGTGGCAATGCCCTTATTCAAGTAAAGCATTCCGTTAATGGTGGTAGTACTCTTACAAACAGAGATATAGATCTTTGGAAAACACTACATAACTGGAGTAAGGCTTTAGAGGAGCTCGGTCCAAGTGGTATTGAATTTATCTTCTTTACTAACAAAAAGAAAACAAAACAGAGTGGGATTATTCAAATATTGGATGCTAAGCAGCCGAATATACCTGATTTAGTTAGGTTTATTTCTGAAACTAAAGCAGGTATTAACCTGAAGGAGAATGAAAAGAAGGCTGGTGAGGCAGAAAATCCAATAAAAAAATATGTAGATTATATTGATGGTTTGAATGAAATAAGCAAGAAAAATTTATTCAGTAAGATTAATATTATTTTCTCGACTGAGGATATTATTTCTCGTTTGGCCCAGAAAATACAGTTCTTTTCTATTAGGAAGGATCAGACATTAAATGTCGTATATCTCCTCATTGGTGCCTTTAAAGAGCAAAAATATAAATTAATAAAATCTAATAAGAAAGTTTCAATAGACTACGCTACATTCAGAAAACTATTTCAATTTGATCGAATCATACAAATATCGCAAGATAGAAAGATAGATTTTAGTCGATATCATCAATTCAAAAATGTAAATAACATTGATCCCAAAGATGGTTTGTTTGCAAAACAGCTTTCTGATATTGATATTTCGCTAGAAGATATAACTGAACACGCAATTGAATATGCTGCGACCAATATGTATATACAAAAACTAATTATTGACGGTCAGTTTAGTGAGTCTGAGAATGAATCTATTAATGAAGAGGTTTTTTATGGGTGGAAATCTTTGCATGACACACTGTATGACCAAGGTGGAATAGATGGCACTAAGGAACATAATCGCGTTGCAAGAAGGTGCTTTCGTAGTATTGGAGATACACCTGTAGTTGTTGCAAATTCGTCACTGTCTCGAGCAATGGTAGTAGGAAAAGGAGTTGAATTGTCCGATATGTGCCGTATCGGATGGAGGAAAGACTGGGAATATATATATGGAAATAAAAAATGATCGGGATTCTGAATAATGAAGCACTAGGTTTGATCGCAATACAGTCTGTCTTGGCAGTAAAACCACGCCTTAATATTGCAAATTCTTACATAATAGCCCCTCTTCTGTTTGACAAAAAAATACGCGGGTATCTCAAGCGTAAAACTACAAATGTTCTATCTGCTCAAGAAATAGTGACAGCACGGAATGACTACTTTATTGGATTTAATGAGAAATTTATTGACTCATTGATAGTTAGTACAAATGCTATCGCAATGGGTTTAGAGCTTAAGTTATTCGACTTGGAAGGCCGTTATTTGATTGAAGTGGTGCCACCTTCTATAGAAAAAGGGGAGGCTGGGCGCAAAGTTAATGACATTCTCCTAGCTTCTGAAAATGTTTCAAAGATGTTATCCGAACCACCAGTATCACTTTATGCGTTATTGAGGATAGAAGTATGACTGTGCAGATTAAAAATATATTGATTTGGCAGAAAAGTGGTGTTCTTCGAAACTTGGAGTTAAAACGTAACTCTGTAAACGTCATCACTGGGGGATCTGGAAAGGGAAAATCATCTATTCTTCATATCATTGATTACTGTTTGCTCTCGTCTACAGCAAATGGAATATCAAAGGCAAATATTGATGATAAATCCAGTTGGTACGGACTAAGGTTATATACTAGTAAAGGCCTAGTTACTATTGCTCGCACTGCTTATCATGTTGGAGAGATGGATACAGTTTATTTTTCTGATAACGGTGAAATTCCTGACTTCCCTATACAGAATCTGAAGGTCGCGAGCTTAAAAAAGGTTTTAGATAAGGAATTTGGTTTAGATAGTGACCTTAGAATTCCGTATGGTGGTAAAACTATAGCGGCTGGTTCAAGAGTTTCTTTCAGGCATTTTTTAAGCTTCTGCTATCAAGACCAAAACGCCATAGTTGCTCCAGATTATTTATATAATAAGCCTAGTGATCTAAAAGTTACTGAGAGAATTGAACGTACGTTTAGAATGGCTTTGGGCATCGTTGACGTTAAAGGTGCAATTGTAAGCGAAAGGCTCGCTAAGTTGAGATTGGAGCACCTAAGCATGAAGCGTCGTTCAGAGGTTATCGGAAAGAAACGGCTAGAGTTTGAAGAAGATGTTTTTCTTCTTGAAGAAGAAGCTATTTCTTTGGGGCTTTTAGAAAAAACTAATAATGATATCCTGTTAACGTTAGAAGCTTTAGGAAGAATTGCGAACTCTCCAATTGATCAATTTGATAATATAGGTGAGAAAGTCAAAGCGCTTGAATCAAGGGAGTTTGAAATCACCAGAAAGCTACGACGATTCAAAAATTTTAATGAGGGCTATAAAAAATATCAATCTGTTCTCAAAGAAAGTGATGATTCAATTCGCCCTGTGTCATACCTAGTTGATAAGTATAGAGAAATTTTGCCAGGGACTAAAACTAGTGAAGTTCTACAAGCATTAGAGAATGAATTAGCTTTAGCGAAGGAAAGTTGGAAGAAACGTTACGATTCTTTATTGTATGTTGATATTTCTGATCAAACTAAGACTCTGAAAGCAGAACTCAATGACCTTTCCATTAAGCTCAGAGAGCTTAGAGGGTTATCTGCACGTTTATCTTCACCTAAAGAAATATATCGTTACCAAGGTAAGCTAGAAGTTAAAGTTGAGCTTTATTCGGATAAGGCTACCCCACTAGATTATACCGATAAGCTGTCTGAAATAGATGCTAAAATTGCTCAACTAGATGGTGTTGTTCAAGACATAGAGTCGAAACGAGAGTTTGCGATAGGAAGGCTCAACGACAAAGTCAATGAGCACTTAAGCCGACTAAAACTAAAAGGTTATGAAGCAAGTCAGGCCGTTTTCTTAGAGAGTGAAAAAGCTATAAACCTGATCCTTGATAATGGGCTCTCAGTAGAGAAGATGATTGATATTGGTAGTGCTTCTAATTATTTATATATACATTTATCTTACTTCATGGCATTACATGAAGTCGCACGTGAGAAGAAAGTTTCTTGGATGCCTCATTTTTTAGTTTTTGATCAAGTTAGTACACCTTATACACTTGAAATCCCTGATGACATATCCAGCCTTGACCTAGCTCTTCAAGAGTTAAATATATTTGTAGAGAGCATGAAAGAAAAAGGCGGTATTCAGGTTATCCTCATGGAGCATATTTCCGAATCTCATTGGAAGAATCTAAAACTTGATAATTTTAAATTAGTAGATAAAGAGCTTATCGATGAGTATGGACTTATAAATTAGCTAGGAATGAGATTTCACTTGTCGCTTCCTAGCTAATTTTTGAAGTTGAGAATTTGGTAGTAACTTTGCAGACGAATCTGCTGGAAATTATTGTAGTAGTTACAAAGTTAATTTTGTTTTTTAATTCTTTGGAAATACTAAATTTTCAGATTCGGCCATTAATATTTTCTGTTGAATAGGGCAGAGGTATATTCAAATATATTTCCAGAATATATAAGTTATTGGTCAACGTAATTTATTACAACACTCTTGGTAGGCCTGTAAGAGAATTCTTCCATGAGGGTTTGGTAATAATTCAACGAGTCGCCTGACTATGTGCCATTTAAGCTTAGGCTGCGGTTTCTTAACTCCTTAACTCCTTAACTCCTTAACTCCTTAACTCCTTAACTTTGAGGGGGAAGAAATAATCTTTTCTTTGTGGCCACAGCTAGGGCCTTTAGATCTATAGCTGCTACATCCCCAGAATTTACCATAACGCCCGTCCCGACTCTTTAAATCACCATGACATTCAGGACATGTTGGTATCCACCCGTCACAATTATCACTTGAACAGACTCTATATCTACCTGACTGCTTCATGTTGCTGTTACACTGTGGGCAAGTGCTTTCTTTATGAGCACAAAGAGGGTAATTGGTGCACGCTAAAAATGAACCATACTGTCCTTTTTTCTTCACCAGTATTCCTGATACACAAGATGGACATTCATATTCGGAAACCGCTAACTGAGATACTTCAGTGTCGAATTCATTGAGTTCAATATCGTAGTTATCTTTTAACAGCTCTTTTACGAAGTCGGACTTTTTGTTTATGTCTGTGAGCAGGTAGCATCGATGCTTAGCACGCGTCATTGCTACATAGAACAAACGCCTTTCTTCGGCATCTGGATATGGTTCGGCTTTAGGTAACAACAAATCTAATAGCGGATCTGTAATTTTACGTGAAGGAAATCCATTTTTACTGTTATCTAATCCCAGGATGACGACGTAATCAGCTTCCTTTCCTTTTGACGCGTGGAATGAATGTTGTTCGATTTTAAGCGTAGGAACTGAACGCTTTAACTGCGCCAGTTCGTTAGATTCTAAAAGCCTGAAGTGATATCTAGCCAACAGGTATACAGTATCACCTTGCTTAGATATTACTGCTAGTTTCTGAAGTATTTCTAAAGTGTGCTTGAATACTTCTTTATTTGAAATAGGCTTCATGACCAAAGAAACAGCAGGCTCCTGCACAAATGTATGTGTCGTGATTCGTTTCTTTACCTGCGATGGGTTCTTCATGACAAACTGCGAAGCCACATCATTAATGCTGTTGTTAAATCTGAATGTTTTATCTAATGATGTTATTTGTGTAGGACCAAACAATGACTCAAAGCCTGTTGTAAGGCCTACATCACTGCCAGTAAAACGATAAATGGCTTGCCAATCATCTCCTACACAGAAGATGGAAGAGTTCTTTCTGGAGTCTCTTAATGCTTTGACCAATCGTGCACGAGGTTCGGAAATATCCTGAAACTCATCAACCAAAATATAAGACCATGATGAATTGAATGACCCATCGTCAATATATCCAATGGCCTTAGCAATCATATCCTCAAAATCGATTTCGTTATTTGACTTCAGTAAGGCTTCATAACGCTCAATAATTGGCCTTAGTAAATCCATGGCTGCTTTCAACTGGCCTGCTCTTTCTGAATAGCCCTCTAACCGCTCTAACTCACCTGGAGCATAACAATTTGCGCGATATCGTTTTAAAAGACTGGATAGCAGAACGGAAAAATGAGTGATTGCCCCGAACTCACGCAATGTATGTAAAACAGCATCAGCGGGTAAAGGCTTGAACTGAACACCCGCGCTCGCTAACTTTGATTCTAGGCTAGATAACAAACACCTTTCGCGTTGTTCATAGTGGTAAGTCTCAACGAGACGGGTTGAGTGTTCGCTATGCAGTTGTCGTTTCCACTGTATTCCTGCGTTATAGCTTTCTTTATCTATATATGGAGCCGTGTTTCCATTTCTATCTATACCGAAGTGCTCAATATAAATACCAAACTCTGTTAGATAAAAATCAGGTTGATACTGCCTGAAGTCAGGCGTTCTGGTGTTACTTTCAAGATAAGATGGCTCGTATTTGTACTCAATCCCCATCGCAAACAACCAATTGGCAATGAGACACTCTTCAAAGCTCTTAACATTTTCGCCTTTTAGCGTTCTTATTTCATTTTCTCGGATGTATTCGTAGTACTCACCCTGGTTTTTAAAGTCGAAGGGGTTGGCCTCAGGAAAAAGGTAGTTTTCAAAATATTTAAGAGTTATTTCTTTGTATCCTGGCACTTCCAGTAAATCTGAAAACCATTGGTTTACATGGCTATTCAGAAGTTTTTCATCCGTAGCTAAAGGCGAAATAGACGGTTTCTCACCTTCTACACTGGAAATTATCTTTTGACCTAATATATGAAATGTCCATGCACTTACTGCGGTAGTCCCCAGCTTCTCAGTGACACGGTCACGCATTTCCTGGGCAGCTTTATTACCAAAAGCTAACATCAATATTTCTTGCCCAAGCGCCTGCTTACTCTCTAATAAGTAAGCAACTCTACCGACCATCGTGCTTGTTTTGCCTGTCCCTGCGCCTGCTAAAACAAGGTTGTTGTCTTCATCGATGATACAGGCTTCACGTTGCCGCTCTGTTAACGGATTTG
Organism: Neptunomonas japonica DSM 18939; assembly: GCF_000422765.1. Taxonomy (GTDB): domain Bacteria; phylum Pseudomonadota; class Gammaproteobacteria; order Pseudomonadales; family Balneatricaceae; genus Neptunomonas; species Neptunomonas japonica. The sequence continues at coordinate 22,823 of NZ_AUGR01000013.1, forward strand.
ATTCAATATTGTCGAATAGTTTTTGATAGCAATGTTTCTGCTCAAAGACATACTTCGACCTCATTCCCTGAATCATAGAGGTATCTAGTTCAGCCCAACGCGTAAGTTCATAAAAAATCTCTTTGATAGCGCTAGGCAGAATTACCTCGTCAGAGGGCATTTGTATCGTCCCCAACGCCTTAGTGATGAATCGACTAATAGTGATACAGTGACTACTTCTTAGGTAGCCTATTTTTTGAAGATGGCTAGATATTTTGGCGAGTGCCTTCGCAGCTTGGGCGGAATGATAAGTGTAATATTTTTCAGTAAATAACGTCGACAAAGTTAATGCGTCGGATTGATTTAGCCATCCGACAGAGATTGCCTTTCCACTCCATTCAAATCCAACCTTGTCAAAAAATAGACTCGGGGATAGTTTGCAGGCACTGCTTACGTCTTTCCAGTCAAGTACGGTTTGCTTTTGATCGGTACTGATCAATATGACGCCTGTGTCTTCTAGGCGTATTTCTTCAAATCGATTACCGAAGTACTTTCCTAACCAATGAGATTTATAAGACAGTTTTTCTACCACTGATCAGTTCCCTTGACGTGTATAAACAATGCAGTATCAATATTTACTCTGATACATTAAGAGCATACGTATACTTTGATTCAGATAATGGTGTGAATCAAAGGAAGTACTTAATGTTTGATTATCTATGTAACTTATTGGATAACAATCTTAATACAGTTTTTGTGGCTCTACATTCCCTAGCATCATCAAACTTATCACTGTCTAGAGTATGCCCATGTATACGTTGATAAAGCTCTTCACGATGAACGGGTATGTCTTTAGGTGCTTCAGTACCAAGGCGCACCTCTTTGCCTGCTATTGCTAAAATTGTGACGGTGACATCATCACCGACCATCAAAGAACCTCCATTTTCTAGCGTGAAAATCAGCATTTCTCAACATTCTTGTTTGTAGAGTCCTTATATCCATAAATCAATATAAACTTAGCCCGCATGCCATATCAAACCATAACAGATAAATTAATAAATCTCTTATTCTGTGTGTATAAACAGTATATGGTTTTTGCATGCCAACTTTCATTCCATTAAAAGCTCAAGCGGGTATCGCAGGGTTTGAACGCACTGATCTATCGTTAACCTAGGAGCAGATTTTAATCCATCACCCGTCCGCAACCTATCTATGTATTCTCTATCCTTTAAATAACCTAACTAAAGTATAGAGTTTTATCAAAAGTCTAGTTTAATATAATACGCTGCTTCGAAAACAGCCTATATTCGACGCCTTTCAAGAATATCATGGTAGGTGTTTTCTTAAGATACTTCATTAATATGAATAACAGATAAAATAAATCATTGTTTAGGTAGAGCCTCTGATGGGATACCCCTTTGACTGCAACCCCTTTGATACCCATTTGCACTCTCTCCAACGGGTATTACTACTTAAAAGAACAGTGGCTAATTCTGTCGATCTTTTAAAAAATAGTCTAGCTCGCCCTCTACTAGTAGCAGAGTTAAAACAGCTAAGTGACATTGAAGCTAAACTAATAAAAAAGCTACATTTGGAGCCTAGGTCTTTTGACTTCTTTGGCACGGGTTTTGATCTTGAGTGGCAGGCATTCCTGAAAGAATTTCCTCAACCTCCTGAACCTTCGTTGTGTCTTCATAATTTGAGTGAGCCGAGATCCAAGTATCACTCTAATGGCTCACTTCATATAGTAGTGCAATGCCTAGAGTGTGGTAATTCATTGAAAACACTTAAACGGTCAGATTATCCAAATTGGAAACAATGCAGTGAATTTGATTATGAGTTGCGATTCAAAGATCCGATTGCAAAGGAATATAGATATTGGCGGGAAATAAAGAGCGAGCATTATCAAATGCTTATGGAAAAGTATCCAAAATTTACACCCACAGGACAAGCGGTACTTGAGCTCATTAAAGATCAACATAAACATGCAAAGGAAAAGCTTCTTCAAGACTTTCCAGAGCCCATCCACCGTGATAACTGTGATCACAGTAGTACAGACGTTACTATTCGGCTCCTTTCTTCAGGAAAGCAGGTTGTTCAACAGTGTCTTAGTTGTGGTCATCATCTTAAGGCTATTTCCAAAAACAAAACAGAAGATATAGGCTGTCTTCCCCTTTTTGATGAGGAAATTGAAAAGCTTAGAGAGCCCGAGTTAGCTCTATGGCAATCGAGAGTTAGAAGTTTGGATAAATACTGGGGTGGTCTTTATCGTAACGCCTGCAACGAAAACAGCCAGCCTGTTCGAACATTTGAGCAATACTATTCATCTGAGGAGTGGTCGCGAACACGACAGCGTATTTTTTATAGGGATGATTGCATATGCCAAGCCTGCAGATCAAAAGCAGAAATCGTCCACCACATAGTGTACGACCGTCTTGGTAGAGAGAATGATCTAGACTTAATTTCTCTATGCAGTGATTGTCATGACCAGCTTCACACTATGCAGAATGCGGTCTCTAAAGCTTTATATAATATAGCCTATCGTTTAACCCCGAATGACATCAGGAGGCAAATCTGGTTGAAGCCTGATGATTAAAATTGGAAATTTTTTGAGACAAAGCTTTTCAATCGGATTCGTTATAAAATATTTAGCTTATAGAAGTCTATTCTTCGGTATTTTCTAAAATCTGAATTCCATCAATTGGCTCAAGTTTGAGCGCCTTACAGTATTGATAATATTCAAGAGCGCTGAGCTTCCTCGATCTTGTTTCAATTTTAACGATCACTGAGTGTCGTTCATTGAGTAACTCTGCTAGGTCGCGCACAGTTAATCCTTGCCTCTTACGAGCAGAAATCAGCCATTTAACTAAGGCTCTATATTTGGGGTGATGAACACTTTTAATCATTGAGTTTTTATATGGGGACGTGATACCGTGGTTCGAAATTGGAACCACGATATTTACTGAGGTGTTAAGTGTATATCTGCACAAAAACTAATAAACCAATGGAGTTAACAGAGAAAAAAAGCTTAATTGTTGACCTAAGTAGCTTGAAAGATGACTTCAGTGAAGCAGGCCCGTTGGTTTGTATTAGTTTAGAAGGAACACTTTTTCGTAAAATAAGGCCATCAAATATCTCTTCAACTCCAAAGCAATGGCTTGATGGTGCTATCGAAATAACTTATTCGCAAGCTGATCAAGTAGAAAAAAATATTCTAATTCAACGGCCTGGGGCTGCTGACCTGCTCGTTGAGTTGAGTAAACATGTTAGTTTGATGGTTTACTCGTCACAGACCTCCGAGTTTATTGACGAGGCATTGTTGCAACTATCGATAGTCCAGGGTGATCCAGATAACTGTACTGATTTGGAATATGCTAGAGCAGAGGCATATTACAATCTTGACGTATGGTCTAGAGATCAGTGTATTGAGGCGAAGGAGGGATATAGGAAGTCGCTTGGTACACTCTCAGAATTTTTTGATAGCGGAATCAATGATATTTGGCTTATTGATCATAAGCCTGAGCAGGTCGACTTTTCTAATCATGTTATTTGTGTTTCTGAGTTCTTTGGAGACCCTGATGATCGGGAGCTTTACAAGCTCATCGATAAAATGTTCATTAATTAGCTGTCTGTTATGACTATGTTTGAGTTGAGCAACATTGCAGAACAAGACCTTATTACAGCAAGAAAAATCGTATCACGTATTCTGCAAAATCACTGGAGTCTTTCAGAAAGACAGATTGAAGATCTCTTTTTTTTTGAAGAAGAAGTGATTGTTATCTCAAGGGTTTTTAATATATATAGGGCATTAAGAGAATTATTTCAGAATGAGCAACAAGCTGACAGTTGGATTCATAAATCCAATAAGGCTTTTGGCGGAATTATCGCTCTGGAAATTATGATTAGCGATTCGAATGGCCTGAAGAAAGTGCAAGATTACGTTTGTAGTCAACTTGTATGAAAATTTCTGTATATATTTATTTGGCTCCTCATTCTGAGCCACTGGTGAGAGATATCGACGTTCTTGTTCAGATGAAATGGCTAGATCTTGATAATTACTGGCTTCAGTTCATTTCTAGTGAAATCCATATCTATATGCCAAATGGAAATCAGTATATTCGTTTGTGTGATTTAGAGTGTTTTTGCTCTCAAAATAAAATCAAGCTCGATATTTTAAAAGGGCTAGATGCACAAAAGTCTCGAGCGTTTGCTATCGCTAATTGTCGTCTTTCAGGTTTGAATCTAAGCGCTCTAACGTTAGAGCTTCTCGATAGAGTGAAAGTGGGTGAGCTATCAACTAATGAAGCGATCAATATATTGTTATCAAAATCGAAACAGTGAAATGGCTTAGCCTGTTTCTTGTATTACGGGTTAGTCTATTTTCGTACGACTCATATTTCCAGGCGATATGGAATCACACTTATGAAAATACTGTTTTTGTGTACATCTAACATTCACCGCTCACGCACAGCAGAAGATATTTTTTCGTGTGAAATGCCCCAACATCATTTTAAATCAGCAGGCTTAAGTGAAAAAGAATGTCGAAAAAATGGTACGACTATTTGTAACGAAGAAATGCTGAAATGGGCGGATAGGGTCTATGTGTTTGAGGCGATGCACTTTGAACGTATTAAAAAGCATACTGGATGCATGTATATTGATAAAATTCAGTGCCTCAATATTGAGGATATTTATCAGTACATGCAGCCTGAATTGATTAATTTACTGCATTGTGTACGTTCCCATTTGGGTTGACTGCTTGACCGAACTAAACATTTTTCAAGTACGCAATATTTGAAGTGGTTTATGTACCAGCGCAGGGGGGGAGGGGCGGTTATCTGTCTAGATCAGCGATGCATTTGAAGATGAGTGGACTGGACGCTTTAGCATTGAGACACTGTGTTGAACAATTTTAAAAAAGCTATCAATAGGCTGAACGAAACGTCCATTAGCAGAGCTATTTAGTTTTTTTCATTCCGTGCCGTCTTTATACGAAAAACCCCAGTACAAGGACTGAGGTTTTAGTAGGTAATACAAGGAATTTGAGTTTTTAACGTGGGGATGTTCCTACCACCACAAGCGATTTATTATGTTCCATCAATAGAATCTTAGCAAGTTTAATACCTACTTATCAATTCTAACGGTCAAGCTATATCGAGTTGTCTTTGGGAATTATCCTGCAATCTACTTCTGAATACTGTCTACAGCTATTATAGTTTCTGCTGATTATTCATTTTTTCTTGTTCCTTAGCATAGCAATAACTGGATCATTAAAGTCGAGAATGTTGTCATCTTTTTTCTTACGGTTCGCTTTAAGTAATGGAGATTTTTCAGTGAACTCTTCTGGGTCTATGTTTCTGCGCCGTGCGACCATTGCAGCGTAAGCAAGTGATTCTCGCGCTCGATCTCTTTCATCTTCAACATTTTTGATGCGCAGCTTTAGCTTTTCTATTTGAGATTCGAGCTCGCTTACTTTTGAGCGCTCTAGTGAGTACACCAAACCTTTGTTTTTGTAGCTTTTGACAAGCGTCTGGATGCGATTGAATTCTGATTTAAACTCTTTATTTCGCCACATCGTAGGCTTGCTTGCGCCAACCTTTTCGATGAAGTAATCCCATTTAAATGACGAAGGTTCTAAGATTTGGCGCTCGAACTGAGAGAGTAAATCAAAAGCTTTATTCCATTGCTCTTTACTAACAGCCATTAGTCATCTCCACACTGAAAGGGGCAGTCGTCTGGGTAAGAGCCATTCTTTTGAAATGGCATAAACTCATGCTTTGTTTCGGCAAATGACGTGCCCAATAATGTATCCGCCATTTCTAATGTCGTGTTTGCATTTTTGTATATGATAAGGTGGCGATCTATGTGTAATTTCGCTGCTTTAAGTCCATTTTCATAGACTTCTATGAGTCGTTCTAATTCAACAGCTGTCTTGTCGCGCTCGGCGATCAAAGTTTCTCGCTGATACTCATCTTTCAAGTCAAAAATGTAATGTTTGCAGCCATCACCATCAGAACCCACTAGACACATCATGTTCAGTTCGCATGGTTTGAGATTCAATGAGCGAATACAGTAGCCAATAGGGGTGTGCTGCGCTGTCTGCATATTTGCATCAAGATATTCAGTAATGTCCGTCACTGGAATCTTATCATGCTGAAATTGGCGTATTTTTTGAGGAATATTGCCAGCGAATCTATTCGAATCTTCTAGCATTAGCTCCCCGACAGCTTTCGCTCTCTCTGAGCCAGTGTTGTGATCATAGTGACGGCCTTGAAGCTCTGTACGGCCCATCCAGCGGTTAACAATGGCATCTGAAACACCTGCTCTGAAGAGAGAGGTTGTACGCCAATGCCGTCCTTTGTGTGATTGCCAGGTCTCAGTCACATGCAGAGGGGTGTTAACTTCATATTTAATAAAGCCATTATGATAGCGATCATTGCCAGTAAAAAAGTATCTAACGGCATTATATCCTAGTATTTCTGGGGCAAGAGGGTTCGGCTCAGTGCCTCCAGTTCCAAGATCTGAACGTAGGAATAGATGCTCAGATACCTTTTGCTCAACTTTGAAAGATTTTGACTGGATTGTTAGGGCTTTTGCTTCAAAACCTTTCTCTTTTGCTTCCTTTCGATCTTCGTTTGCATCTCTAAGGTCGGCTTCGTATAGCTCCTTCTCTAATGCGAAATTATTATCAGTAAAGCGATTGTAGACATATCTATCGATAGAGCTGTGACTGATGATAAATGCAGAGCTGACTGAGTAACGAACATACTGATCTTCAGTTTTTACTTTAACTGTAATCTTTTGCTTGCCAGTGATATCGAAGTCTTGGTTAAGCTCTATGAAGCTTTTATCGCTATTAGAAGACATAAGAGTTATTTCTGGAAACAGCTTTCTGAATGTCAGAACATCGATATGAGTAGTAATATCGTAGCTTCCATACGCATAACTAGTTAGCTTTGCAATGGCATCGTCCTTGCTCATTAGGGCGGGAGCGCGACCCTTTCCTTCGAATCCAGCAGGATTAAACGTATAGCAGCTCGCAGTACTTCCTTCAGCTGCCTTGGTGAGCGCTGAGATAGATTTATCACCAGAATTTTGCCTGTGAACGTCACGGCCATGAAGTAAAGTCAAAAACTCCTGTTCTGTGATTGAAGATGTGCGAAGTTGGATTTGATGCGCAACAAAATCAAGAATTGCCTTGCCGCCTACTGAATATTGATTTTTCCTAGCTCCAAGCGGTGTAACAGTAAGTCGTAATTCCCACTTTTCATAGGCTTTTACTTTTGATGGTGTTGCCTTAGCTGTACTGTAAATTGGGAGAATATCGTTTAACTCATCAAGTGTATATTCACGTAAAGGATCAACAGTTTTCTTCAGCGTCCATGCGGTTTGAGCTTCTATGTTCTTGAGTTCTAGAAATGTTTCTAAGTCGTTAGTGAGTATTTTCGCATCTGCACGACGCTCCACTTTAAACTTCTCTAAACGGGTTCTGATAGCTGATAGATACTTATTTTCTTCAAGCTCGATGGCGTGCTTGCGATACGGCTCTGTTAACGTATTTATCTGTTTAACAATATCAGTTAAAAGTGAACGCCAGACCTTTGGAATATAGCGTGAGTGAGGCGTCATGCCCTTTTCAGTCCAGACCTTACAGAAAAGTTCACCATTGACCTCTTGTATGCAGTCATGTGGTAGCCTCAAAACTTCGCCAATTCGCAGCCCTAGTCCGTACTGAAAGGATTGTGTGTAGATCGACAGAAGGTCTGAGATAATGCGATGATTGTTTGGGTTTTGTTCAAACTCTTCTTCGACTTTCCACTTCAGTTGAATTACTGCCCTTACAAGTTCAGGAATTGGCATCTTTTCCTTTAGTGCAGGAAGTCCTTGCTTCTCCTGTACTGCCTTGTTTTTCGTGGGGCTGAGCGTATCTATTGTTCCAGATAGAAGGTATTCATTTTGAAGAAATTTAACATACGCATTTAGGTCTTGAAGAGGATGTGCAGGTTGAGCGTAATGATCTGTCATCATCTGGAATGCTTGGTAATAGACATCATATGTCAAATCTTCAAGCTTGGTCATTCCAGCTTTGATAAGAAATGGAGTAATATTTCTAAAAGATGACGCCCGACTAAATGAAAGTGGGGTTGCTCGAACACGTAAGTCCCAAAGGTGCCCTAAGGTTAGCAGCTTGATGGTTTCTTCGACTTCAGTCGGCCAGTGTGTGCGTTTTTTGCCTTTGCTATTATCTGAAAAATAGAGATTTTCTCCAAGGTATCTCCATACGCTTGAATCGTAGCTTTGGCCTTTAAATACATCGAGCTTTGAGAAACGATCACGTGCTTGCTCACAAAGAATTTGATAGTTCGACTCAATAGAACGTTCGCGCTTATCGTTTAAATTAATAATGTTATTCATGCTGACTGCCGATGATAGGGGTTGCTGTTGAGGTCTCACCATTTTCAATAAACATAACTGCTTCACCTTCGGAGAAAGCGATAGCGGCTTTACACCCAGCAACTGCTTCATCTAATTGGTGAACGGCTGGCCCAGTAGATGTTCTCTCCAGTTTGTCAGTCTTTTCAAGTAGATTCTCTAGTGCGTTCTTATGCGCCTTCGTATCTTTGTTCGGGCAGAATCGGTCGCATTGATAGCAAGCTACAGCAGGCTCAAGCATACAGAGAGAACCTTTATGGCACTTACCGATAACGGTGAAGTATTTAAGTTCAATTATCTCTTCACCATATATGTTTCCCGTCTGGTCGCCTTCACGAGTCCAAGCTGCAACGAAGTGGCGTTGCTCGACACGCTTGTTAGTTGCGTCATTGAGAATTTCAAACATCTCCTGGGTATATCGAAAATAATGCTTCACTGAGCCTGTATTGCTATGATCCAGAAGATCCGCCACCTCTGCTTCTGTCTTACCTTCTGAAACTGCGTTGGTGCCAAGCGTGTAACGGAATCGATAAGGATTTAAGTGAAAGCGCATACATGTTCGAGGGGATCGCGGGATGAAGTTTGCGATGCAATTTAGACGGTAATAGATACCGTTGGAACTGAGGTGATGGCCTTCATCGGTTTTTTCGCTGTCATCGTACAAGTCCTGATATGGCTGGACTGTGTGATTAGTATGTACACCAGCTTCATCTGCATTCTCGCTATAAAAAGAGTTTTCGTGACGCAGCATATAGGGGTGTAGCTGGGAGTAGAAAAGTTTGGTTCTACGCATAATCAGAGGTGGATCTTTCAGATCTAATTCTCCATAAACCTCTCCATGTACTTCTATCAAACGACGAATCATCCCCGCAAGCTCATCACTTAAAATACGTTTCGTGAATTGCATTCTTCTAAGTTTCTGCCGCTGTTTAACACGGGGTACATTAAGGTAGGCTATTCCAACCTTATCACTACCCACAAAGTCTGATTGTTTCATCAATGAGATTTGAATAGGTCGCATTCCGAAGACGATGCTGAGGGCTAGAATTACACGGTCTTCAAGATGAATATATGGATTATTCACTGCTTCTTGAATGATTAACATCTCCTCCCGAACAAACGGCCCCATCTCTGCATCTAGGGTAAAGAGTGTTGAATATGCATTCTGAGTGCCACCACGTGAGAGTTTTATAACTTCAGCGTGAAAGTCGTATGGATATTCTTCATGTTCGTATGCGATCAGCCATTTGGATAGGGTTTTAATTGCAGTCAGGTCGCTATCTTTTCTAATATCTAAAATAGCTGCTTGAAAGGCATCAACAATACTCTCACCTTGTATAACGCGGGAGGTTATAAGCTCAATGCCTTCGCCATAGTAATTAACACTGCTGGGCATGTAGTGTTGGAGCATGTGAAACAACATGGCAGAAGTAATGCGATCTAGCTCTTCATCACCAGTAAAGAAAGGTGTGGTTTTTACTCTAGTAACCCTGCCGTTATCATCGGGCCATTGAATTTCCTTTAGCCACGAGCCTGAGTAATCCTTGATCTCAATCCGATACTCATGACGGCTGCTCATGTAGCGCTCAGATTCAGGGCTAACTGGCTGGAGGTAGTCTTGTCTGCTGTCGTTGTGTAACGCTTCTACTTCGATCAACTCTTCAGCTAATTCATTACTCATTATTTGAGTCGCCTTTTAAAACTCGTGATTGTACGGAAAGGGTAAAATCGCAAACCTTGCGCTGAATTGAACCTTTGGCATAGTGATCAGGCATTGCGCTGCCTTTAGCCCAGCCACCTGAGTACTCCATTAGTTGTGCCATGATGCCTTGCTTAGCAATCGGGCCTTCTGCCTCATGCTCCTTATCAATTTCATCACGTAACGTATCAAAATAGGTATTGCGTAAACGGTGTGGACTGAGCTTTCCTTTAAATTCGGGGTGCTTTTTGATCAGTGCATTTAAAGCATCATTAGGGGCTTGTACACTCATAGGTTTGTGATCATCGAATGATAAAAACACATAGTCTGAGTATTTGGCGTTTTTAAGAGTTGGAAGCACCTGAGTGATGTAATAGGTAAAGATTTCAACAAGCACATCGTTTAGGTGTACATCCCGCTCTTTGGTCTTTACAGAAGGGCGTTCTTTACGTGCATAGCCTTGATGTTCATCTTTGCGGATTTGGAAGTATTTACGCGCTTGCTTAGGGCCAACCAGGTTAAAGTCAGCGGTTTTTAAGCCAAGAGATTCCCCTTTGCGATTTCCGCCGAGAATCATTGTGAGGAAAAGACAATAATTGCGCCAACGAACATAGTTACTTTTCCACGGATTGAGCTTGTTCTCTTCAAGCGGATTGATGATCGATAGAAACTTTACTTTTTGCTCTTCATCCAAACCGATCTTATCGGACTTATTTCCTAAATACGGTGTTTTTCCGTGGAGGCCAAATGAAGTTAGCATCGTTTCAAGCTTGGCGCTGGCAGCCTTAATTTGAAGAGGGTCTTTAAGTCGTCCCTGATAAAAGCTCCAAACAAACTTCACAAAAGCTTTGGTTACGATCCACCGAAGTTTAAATGTGCCTGAGGCAACTATTTCTCCAGTATCCACACGTGCAGAGTAGAAAGCACTTAGACCCTCTATTTCACCTATCTGTAAATGGTCGCCAGCGGCGAATCGAGCACTGAGACTAAATCCTCTATTGGCACAGAACTCGTAAAGCTTCTTGATAACATCTGCTTCGGCTTTGAGTGTTTTATAAGGGTGCCCCTCATCGTAGCGCTGCATGGTGTAGCTCGCTGCTGTGAGATCCACAGATCCTTCGATTATCACTAAAGGAAGATGCTGATTGGCTAATTTATCAAACTTAGTACTGGCAACTTGTATATTCATAAGTATTGCTCAAAATGAAACACTTTTTAAGTCCTGCGACTTATCTATTTTAGGATAGGGTTTTGAGAAAGCCAACAAAATAATGAAACGATAGTTATGGCATACGACTAACGTAAATTTTTTATATTAAATGAAACGTTTTATTTTGGAGCCTAAAAAGAAGGAGGTGCCTGAAAGATAATAAAAAAGGGGGCTGTAGTGGAATAGCCCCCTTAAAATGAAACGTTAGTAATTTTGACTTAGCTAAGCTAAACGACGTTACCTAGCTGGAATATTGGTAAATACATAGCAATAACCAAACCACCAACTAAGACGCCTAGAACAGCCATAATCATTGGTTCCATAAGGCTAGAAAGATTATCTACTGCATTGTCGACTTCTTCTTCATAGAAAGCTGCCACCTTATCGAGCATCATGTCTAGTGAGCCAGCTTCTTCCCCTATAGCGATCATCTGAATAGCCATATTAGGAAAGATACCTGTCATAGTGACTGCGTTTTGCAGGGATTGGCCAGTCGATACGCCGTTACGGATCTGAATGATTGCCGTACGATAGACGACATTGCCGGCAGCTCCTGAAGCAGAATCTAACGCGTTGACCAGAGGTACGCCGGCAGCAAACGTGGTAGAAAGCGTACGAGTGAAACGAGCTATGGCAGCTTTGTGAAGTATTTCACCAAGCACGGGTAATTTTAATACTGCTCTATCGATAAAATCCGCAAACTTTTGTGATTTCTCTTTTACTTTGACGAAGGTATAGCCGATTAATATGAATCCTACAAGGGCTATAAACCAGTAGGATTGGGCAAATACCGAAAGCTTGAGTACAAACTGAGTAAATGCAGGCAGTTCTGCACCAAAACTTGAGAAAACACTTTCAAACTGAGGTACTACTTTAACCAACAAGATAGCGGAAACAATAATACCAACAAATAGCACTGCTGCAGGGTAGGTCATTGCTTTCTTGATTTTTTTCTTTAATGATTCAACTTTTTCTTTGTAAGTGGCGATACGGTCAAGCATTGTCTCTAGTGCCCCTGACTGTTCGCCAGCACTAACTAAACTGCAATATAGGTCATCAAAGTATTTAGGGTGGTCGGCTAAAGATACGGCAAAATCTTGTCCGCCATTGACGGAGGAGCGTATGTCATAGATTAATTCTTTAACTTTAGTCTTTTCAACGCCATTGGCAACAATATCCATGCCTTGAAGTAGGGGGACCCCTGCACGCATCATAGTGGCTATTTGTCGGGTGAAGTAAGCAATATCTAATGGCTTTATTGGCTTGTTCTTATCGCTGAATAGAGATATTGACGATTCTCTAGTAAGTTTCTTGGGTAAAATTCCTTGCTTGCGCAATAGTGCTTTAGCATTTGCTACATCACTGGCATCAATTTTACCTTTACTGGTATTGCCGCTTTTATCTTTGCCTTGCCAATTATAAGTGATGGATTTTTTTTGTTTTGCAGCCATGTCAATTGATCTCTCTCAAGCCATTAAGTTAAAGCTATTAGGTCTTAATAACGCGATTCATTTCATCTAGGCTAGTAAGCCCTTGTGCAACTTTGTCTAACCCGGTTTGACGAAGTGGTCTGAAGCCTTGTTCTTGAGCAATGCGGATAATATCAATAGAGGAGCCGTTGTTCATAATGACTTCAGCTATTTCTGGCGTCATGGGTAACATTTCATAGATACCAACACGACCTTTATAGCCTCTAGTGCATTTAGGGCAACCATCAGGGTTTGCTTCATATAGATCAATACTACGAAGCTGTTCTGGAGAAAACCCTTCTTCTATTAAAGCAGCTTCTGGTACAGATGCAGGTTTTTTACAAGGCTCGCATAAGCGTCGTGCGAGGCGCTGTGCAATAATTAAGCTAACAGAGGTGGCAATGTTGAATGATGCAACGCCCATATTACGCAAACGTGTTAATGTCTCAGGGGCGCTGTTAGTGTGCAGGGTTGATAAAACCATATGGCCAGTTTGAGCCGCTTTAATAGCAATTTCGGCTGTTTCCAAATCACGAATTTCCCCTACCATAACTACATCCGGGTCTTGACGTAAGAACGAGCGTAAGGCTTCTGCAAAGTTTAAACCTACTTTTGCATTAACATGTACCTGGTTTATCCCCTCAAGGTTTATCTCGACGGGGTCTTCAGCAGTAGATATGTTTAATTCAGGGGTGTTCAGAATATTAAGCCCGGTATAGAGTGTTACTGTTTTACCGCTACCAGTAGGGCCTGTAACTAGTATCATCCCTTGCGGCTTATGCAGTGTGCTCATATACAGATCATTTTGGACTTGGCTAAAACCTAAAGCATCTACCCCCATTTTCGCACTGGAAGGGTCCAGTATACGTAATACTATTTTTTCTCCCCATAGCGTAGGCAGGGTATTAACACGAAAATCAATGGCGCGATTTTTTGAGATTTTCATTTTAATACGCCCATCTTGAGGCATACGCCGTTCAGAAATATCCATTTGTGACATGACTTTTAAACGGGCTGATAAACGTTTAGCAAGGTTGTTTGGTGGCTTGGCAATTTCTTGTAATATGCCATCGATGCGGCTACGGATACGGTAGCTTTTTTCATATGGCTCAAAGTGAATATCCGAAGCGCCTTTTTTTATGCAGTCTAGTAATATCTTATTTACAAACCGCACGATAGGAGCGTCTTTAGAAGCATCCTCGCTGGTTTGTTCCTCTTCTTCTTCTTTGCTGCTGCCATCATCAATTTCTAGAGAGTCTAAATCGGTATCATCTAGCTCTTCAAGGGCTGAGCCTTGGTCATCAAGGAATGCCTCAATAAGTTGTTTGAGTTTGTCTTCTTCAACAATAACGCCCTCGGTCGTTATTCCAGTGTGGAATTTAAACTCATCAAGTGCTTGAATATTGGTTGGGTCTGCTAAAGCAACATATAGCCGGTTATCACGCTTTACCAAAGGCAGGGCATGGTGCTTAGAAATCAAATTATCAGCAACGACTCCTTGGGGAATAGATTCTGTATTAACACAGTTTAGGTCGAGTAAGGGGAGACCAAATTCATCAGAAGCAGCACTTGCTGCACGGTGAGCGGTGACTAAACGTTCATCAATTATATGACTGATAAAAGGTTTTTGAGAAGCGCGGGCTTTTTCAATGGCGTTGCGCGCTACATCCGCTGAAAAAACTCCATCTTTAACCAGTCTTCTTGCTAAACCGCTTAAAGGTTGCTGAACCTGCATGATCTCTCCTTAGTTCTACTGTAATTGCTAGTTCCATCACTGTCGTAATTATTATAGCTCTTGAGAGCTATAATAGAGGTTGCACATAATAATAGTTTTAATTTGGATCCCCCCCTTCACAAGCCGTAAATAATTATAGGCTAAAATACTGGCAGCAACATCATTAACTAAAGCGTATAAATAAAGGTGGAGTTTTTATATTAGATTTAATCAATTTTTTTCTTGTGTCTGTGGTAATTACAAAAAGCTGGTCTACACTGGTCAGTAAGTAGCACTTGTACAGAGGAATCGATACAAGGGAATACGGATTTACCAACTTAATTTGAGTTTCGAAAAATCGCTGGAGAAGTACAAATGAGAAATATGAAAAAACAACAAGGTTTTACATTGATCGAGCTGATGATTGTAGTTGCGATTATCGGTATTTTGGCAGCGATTGCTTTGCCTGCGTACCAAGACTACACAACACGTGCCCGTGTAACTGAAGGCTTGTCTTTAGCCAGTGGTTTTAAAGCGACGGTAGGTGAGAATATCTCATCAAATGGTGGAGTAATAAATGCTTCTGGTGGTCAGTGTGCTGGCGTTACAGATCTTGGTGCAACAGGTGCTGTAGCTTCTGTTACATGTGCTGATGCGACTGGGATTATTACAGCAACTATGGCTGCTAATGCTAATAGTGCTGTGCTGCTGCTAACTCCTACAGCTGCTGCAGGAACTCCGATTACTTGGGCGTGTAGTACTACAACTGATCAGCGCTTTGTTCCTGGTGAGTGTCGTAACTGATTTAGCGTAAATGCTCTAACTTAAATGCCGTGCTCTTAACCAAGAGCGTGGCATTTTTAATTTAAAGCGATAAAAAATGATGTTAAAACAAACTGGCTTTACATTAATTGAGTTAATGATTGTTGTGGCTATTATTGGTTTGTTGTCTGCTATTTCAATTCCTGCCTATCAAAACTTCACTATACGATCGAGAATTTCAGAGGCATTGATTTTTGCTGGGATGGATAAAGTTACTGTCGGTGAAAATATTTCACTGAATAATGCCATAAATTCGGGTTCTTGTTCGGGTGTACACATAGTTGCAGTAGCCAGTAGTACTGCTAATATTCTTTCATCTTCATGCGATGCATTAACAGGTACGCTCGTTTATAATACGACAGTAAAAGCGGGCAGTATTACACTACGCCTTCAGCCTACATTAGATATCACTGGTTCAGTTACATGGGATTGTTTGGTTGATACAGCGGCGAACAATAAATTTGTTCCTTCGGAGTGTCGTATATAAATACAAAATTTTTTGAATCAATGGACATATATGAAACGCACAATCATTATTCTTCTTATCGCTGCTTGCGTAGCTGTCACTCTATATATCAACCAGACAAAAAAACTAATACCCCCTGAGGTTAAGGCAAAGGTTGAGCAGACTTTGTTGGATGATGTTTTGTTTCCTGCACGTCCTGTATGGTGGAGCGATGATAAAATTCTTGCAGTGGGTATCGCATCAGAAAGCATGACGGGTAATGCCGCAGCTGAGAAAGCATGTCAGTTACTTAAAAACCGTTCATTGCCTATCTCCGGGTTAATTATTGAAGTTTACGATGTGATTAAAATTCAAAAGGCCGATGACTGGAGCCTGTTAGGCTCAGGAAAGTGCCCGTAAGGTAGATTTTTATACTGTAAAACGACGTACTAAAATGATATAAAGTGCAGCCATTTCTTATTAATGGCTGCATATCGTATTTACATTAAGAACTGGTTCTTAAACCAACCCCACAGTCCTAAAGAGTAATTTGGGAATAGATCTATACCCATTGCAGACTTTATTAAATAAAGAACAATAAGTCCTAGCAATGTAGCAAAAGCCAAAAAAAGAGCTATCGCAAATGTCGTAGCCATGCGGGATAGCTCCTGTTCACGTCTTGTTAGATCGCGTTTGTTTCTACCTGCAAGAAAAACAAAATAATAACGCCAGCGCCAGATACGAAGAGTACCGCGCAGGTCTACTTTGTGCTGCCCCCATTTTCTTGCGCCAAAGGCTACTTTGAGGGCAGATAGCTGTTCTTGGCTAAAAGACTCTTTCAGATCATCAGGTAATCGTTCTTTCAAACCGTTTATAAAAGAGTCGCTCACTATTGATTCTTGTCCTTAAGGTGAATAGTTAGATCAGACGCATGGACAAGTCAGTTGCACGACAGTGCTTTGTTAGTGCGCCAATTGATATGTAGTCAACACCGGTCTGAGCTATTGGCAGTAGAGTTTCATCTGTAATGTTACCTGATGCTTCTAATTTAGCTTGGGAGTCTTTTGCTAGTGCCTGATTGATAGACACGGCTTCGCGCATTTCATCTTCTGTGAAATTATCGAGCATTATAATATCGGCTCTAGCCTTAAGCGCTTGGTGGAACTGTTCAAGAGTTTCAACTTCAACTTCAACTTTTTTATTAGGAGCATTCTTTTTTGCTGTTTCAATAGCTTGAGCTATACCACCGCAAGCCATGATGTGATTTTCTTTAATCAAAAATGCATCATAAAGACCGATACGGTGGTTGTAACACCCACCACAAGTAACAGCATATTTTTGAGCCATACGTAGTCCGGGTATGGTTTTTCGGGTATCAAGTAAGCGTACTGAAGTGCTGGCCACTTTATCTGCATATTGCTGGCTAATAGTTGCGGTACCAGAAAGTGTTTGTAAAAAATTAAGAGCACAGCGTTCTGCTGTTAGTAGTGAGCGAGCCGCTCCTGTAGCAGTAAAGAGAACTTGATCGGGTTTTATTCGGTCGCCGTCTTTTACTTGCCATTGAATTTGCATATCAGGATCTACTTGATGAAATACCTCATCAACCCATGCGGAACCGCTGATCACTGCAGACTCGCGTGAAATAACACGTGCAGTTGCTTGCTCTGTTTGAGAAATTAACATGGCAGTGATATCGCCGGTGCCGACATCTTCAGCTAATGCGGCAGTGACGTTTGCGAAAATAACAGGTTTAAGGTCAGTGGTAGTTAGCATGAAGGTCCGGCCTTTTAAATAAAGGGTTGTATAAATTTTACGTGGTAAAATACGTAAATTGAAGCAATGACGATTTTAACTGAATAGTATCAAGGCGAGTAGGTAAAGTGCTGAAAACAGCTTATAAAGTTCATGGTGGCCGATTGCAAGGCAGTAAGTGGTGCCCTTCGCCTAATTATAATGAGCGAGCGCAACAAGTCAGTGTTGATGTGTTGGTCATTCACAATATTAGTTTGCCTCCTGCACAGTTTTGTAATGGCTATATTGAGGCATTTTTTCAAAATCGTTTGCCTACAAATGAGCACTCATACTTCACTGAAATTGCTGAGTTACAGGTGTCGGCTCATCTTTTAATTACACGCAATGGTGGTGTGATCCAGTTCGTTAATTTGAATGACAGAGCCTGGCATGCGGGAGAGTCTTGCTTTGAAGGGAGAAATAACTGCAATGATTTTTCTATAGGTATAGAGATGGAAGGTACTGATGATTTACCCTATACCTATCAACAGTATCAAGTGCTTGTTAGTGTAACAAACTCGCTTATTGAAGCTTATCCTCAGATTAGCCGGCGGTCGATTGTTGGTCATGTTGATATTGCGCCGGGAAGAAAGACTGATCCTGGAGAATCGTTCAATTGGCCTTATTTTAAGCAGCTACTTTGTGAATTATAGCCGAATCCTTAGAGGCCCTGTTTGGGTACTTTATTAGAGGTGAACGTTATTCTTAAGTACAGTTTTCTCGACGCATTAACGCTATAACTGATAATTGTTTTCATCTATTATACGTTTTCGAATATCAGCATACTTGGTTGTTTTTACATGTCTTCATTGTTATCTGTTGAGTCTCTTTCCTGCTCGTATGCCAATCAATTGATTGTTGAAGGTGTTAGTTTTTCAATCAATGAAGGAGAGATTGCTTGTTTGTTAGGCCCCAGTGGTTGCGGTAAGACGACATTGCTGCGTGCATTGGCTGGTTTTAATACGGTAACTTCGGGCTCTATCTATATGCAAGGGCAGGAAGTCTCATCTAAAAATACTACGTTGCCACCTGAAAAACGCCAAATGGGCATGGTGTTTCAAGACTATGCACTTTTCCCTCATTTAAGCGTTGCTGATAATATTGCTTTTGGTCTTAAAAAAAGCTCAAAAGCTGATAAGGCCGCCATTATTCAATCTATGCTGCAACTAGTCAGGTTGCCGGACTTATCTAAACGTTACCCTCATGAGCTCTCAGGAGGACAGCAGCAGCGCGTGGCATTAGCTCGGGCTCTAGCGTCTCGCCCTCGTCTATTGTTAATGGACGAACCTTTCTCAAATTTAGATACAGAGATGCGTAAAGAACTTTCGTTAGAAGTTCGTGACATTATAAAACAGCAAGGAATAGCAGCGGTTGTTGTAACACATGACCAAGAGGAAGCATTTGTTATCAGCGATGTACTGGGTATTTTGGCAGATGGGAAGCTGCAGCAGTGGGGTACTGCTGAGTCTCTTTATTACACACCGCAAACTGTACAGGTTGCTAAATTTGTTGGTGAAGGCGAGCTGTTTGAAGGGGTTTGTCTATCTGAAACTAAAGTGCAGACCGAGCTTGGGCTTTTGGAGTTCGCAGAACCGCTTTTATTGGAGCTACAGCAAGCAGTAAGCCTGTTTATCCGCCCCGCAGATATCTTTCCTATAGCTGATAATAGCGGTCACGCAACAGCGCAAGTGCTTAGCAGAGAGTTTATGGGAGAAGCCACACGCTACCTTTTAAAGCTTGAATCAGGAAGAATTATTTCAGCATTAGTAAGAGAGTTACTACCGTTTAAAATTGATGATGTAGTCGGGATCAAAGTGGCTGTACATCGGCCAATTGTTTTTGCTTAAGCGCAAAACAATCAATCCTATCCTATTATTTAATTCCGACGGTTAGAATAAGCATGCTAAAGAGTGTGCGGCCGATACAAATAAGGATTTCTCTTTGCGTTTTACATATTTGTTCTCGTATACAAATGCATCCTTTTGGTTTGCGTGCACTTTTTTATTTTTTTCTGCTTTTTATTATCATCCTAATATGGGAGGTGAAGGGCTATTTTTTCCTTATAATTCTGTAGTGTGGATAGCTATGGCGTTGGTTATTCCGCTGGCTATTTGGAAAATGTTGGAGCAACAGATTGTTCGGGTGCCTGCTTTTACTAGTTTGATTCTAGCTATGCCTTTATTAATCTTATTAGCAGGTTTTGTTGTTGGTATGGAGCAACCTCTCTCTTGGATGATGCGCATATTGGCTATATTACTAGGGTTTTCAGTCTTTTATTTGTTTTTCCAGTTCAATATTTCGCGCCGAGATATTCATGGTTCGTTGTATCTTCTTTGTTCGGCGTTTATTGTTCATGCTTTTATTGGAATTGTTCAATTATTACCTGGCTCACTACTTTCGACATTAATTCCGAATGTAGGAAGCCAAATACCAATAGGTATGTTCCAGCAGCCTAATTTACAAGCTAGTCTTATGGCTACCGCCCTTAGTTTATCAGTCTATCTTTTGAGCGCGCCTGATTTTCATGGTCGTTCCACATGGGTTAAATTACTGCCAATAGTCTGTTTATTGCTCTCTTCTTTTGTATTACTTAGTGCCAGCTCACGTGTTGGTCTAATCGGTGGTTCGGTTGGATTGGTTCTTATATTATCGGCACGTTATCGTTTGCTCAAACGTCGCCGGCAATGGGCATTAGGAATGCTGGTTGCGTTGCTGATTGGAGGAGGCTCGGGGTTAATAGTTAATGATGGAGTGGTGCGCGCGTATTCTAAAATGGAACAGCTTGGTGCTGATGGTCAAGATGTTAGAAAGTATATCTATCGTATTGGTTTAGATATTATTAGCGATAAGCCGCTTTTAGGTCATGGGATTGGTAGCTTTCAGCGGGTCTTTCATGATAAGGCTGCTGAGTATCAAGCTGAAGACAGTAATTTTAATCTTGGTGTAAGCTTTAGCCATCCCCATAATGAATTGCTTTTATGGGGGATTGAAGGCGGTATTGTTGGACTATTGGCTTTTGGGTTTGCTATAGGTGCTGTTATACGACAATTACTATGTTTGGGCTGGCAGAGAGGGGGGGCAATGGCAGGGCTATTGCTACCAATAGCTTTACATACACAGGTTGAGCACCCCTTTTATATCTCTGCTTATCATTGGTGTGTATTTTTATTTTTGTTATTTGTTCTATTTCAGCCAGGATGTAAGAGTTTTTCTCTGAACTTGAGCTCATTTTCAGAGCGATTGATTAAAGGTTTGTCAGGTGTATTGCTAATAGTTGTTCTTGGTTTTTGTGGAACATCACTATATTACTCATACCAAATAACTTACATAGTTTATTCAGGCGAAGCTAAAGTATCGGACTTAAGCTCAATGAGTAAACATCCCTACTTTTCTGATGTGGCGACTCGCTACATGTTGGCTAGCCTTTCAAGAACTGAGCAGTTATCAAAGGGTTCAGCTATAACACTAAATTATGCTCAATGGATGGAAACCTATCTTAAAAATAAACCTAATGCGGGGATATTTGTAGACTTGATCCGAGTTTATAGTTATCTGGGAGATTTTGAGCGAATGATAGTGACGATTAAGCGTTCACTTTACCTTTTTCCTGATCAGCCTTTATTGTTGAGCGTTGTTGATGAGGTGCTATCTAAAGATAAATAAACTAAGGTTATAGAAAACGCTGAGCTATCTCAATGCGCTGAACGAGTTCCTGTAATAGATTTGCTCAGCATTATTACTGGAATAATGCCTACCAAAACTATTAATAGTGCCGCTAACGCGCATTCTTCTAGTTGCTCATCTGATGCATATTGGTACACAAAAGTGGCCAATGTGTCGTAATTAAAGGGTCTTAAAATCAGTGTTGCTGGCAGTTCTTTCATACAGTCCACAAATACAACTAGCATGGCAGTTAATAGGCCACCTTTAATCAACGGGAAGTGAACTTTCACTAATGTCTTTCCAGGTGACATGCCTAATGAGCGAGCCGCCATGTCCATGGTTGGAGTGACTTTATTGAGTGAGCTATCAACAGCGCCTGTTGCTACAGCTAAAAAGCGTACACAGTAAGCAAAAATAACGGCAAAAACAGTTCCGCTAAGTAACAATCCCGTCGATATATCAAATTGTTCACGCATCCAAGCGTCCACTCTATTGTCAAACGCAGCCAGTGGAATGATGACTCCTATAGCCAATACAGCCCCAGGAAGAGCGTACCCAAGACTAGAGAAGCGTACTGCAGATGTAAGTCCTAAGCGGTTTGGATTTAAGCGTTTGGCGTAAGTTAGTAATACGGCCAGTATTAGGCATAGTAGTGCTGCACCACCTGAGAGTAAAAAGCTGTGGCTGGCATGTTTTAAAAAATCTGTAGTGAAAAATTGATCGAGATGGCTGATTGAATATGTAATTAGCAAAGCGACCGGAATAATGAAACCTAATAGTATCGGTAGTAAGCAGGCAATAAAGGCGAGTATGCTGCGGGTGCGGTTTAAAGGGTAGGCTTGAATAGCTTTGAATCGATCGGTGCTATGAAATTGCTTTTGTTTAGCGCGAGCTATGCGCTCTAGGGCAATAAGAACAACAACAAAGATCATCATCATGGTTGCTATTTGGGCAGCGCCGCCCAAGTTTCCCATATTGAGCCATGTATCATAAATGCCAGCACTCATGCTTTGTACCGCAAAATAGTCGACTGTTCCAAAGTCATTAAGCGTTTCCATTGAAACCAATGACAAGCCGACAGCAATAGAAGGGCGAGCGATAGGTAATGAGATGCGGTAAAAACTTTGCCAAGGAGTACAGCCCATCAAACGGCTAGCATCTTTTAGGCTCATAGATTGTTCTAAAAATGCCGCTCTAGACATCAAGTACACATAGGGATAAAGCACTAAGGTGAGCATCGAAATTGCTCCTGATAGCGATCTGATCTCAGGAAACCAATAATCTTTAGCGGTTTGCCAACCAAAAATGTCTCTTATAAATACTTGAACGGGTCCTGCAAACTCAAGGATGTCCGTATAGATATAAGCAATAACATAGGCGGGAACTGCAAAAGGGAGTAATAAAGCCCATTCAAAAAAACGCTTTCCTGGAAATTGGCACATAGTTACTAGCCAAGCAGTACTTACGCCGATAATGACAGAAAGAGAGGCGACACCAACCATTAGCTTTAAGGTTGTACTAATATAAACAGGTAAAATAGTGTCGGCGAGATGTCGCCAGATATTTTCTTCTGGAAAGAAAGCCAGGTAGAACACCGAAAGAACAGGAAGCGCAACGAATAATGCCGCTCCCCAGCTACTGATGTACCAACCGGTAGTGTTACTAGCGCGTATTGGGCGTGTAATAGTGTTTGTATTCATTAGCCAAAGCAATAAAACGATAGCCGCGAAGACTACCGTTTTAACTTATTAATGTCACTAGTGTATTAGTTAATTAAAAGACCCCATTCCTTAGTTATCAAAACCAACTTTATCAACCAGTTTCGCTGCTGCAGCACGTTGTGCAGATACTTTTTGTAAGTTGATCGAATCGCCTTTAAATTCACCCATGAATTTCTCGACCAATTCTGAGCGTGGAGTGTTCGGGCGTACAGGGAATTCGAAGTTAACATCAGCATAAAACTTTTGAGATTCTTTCTTTGTTAAGAACTCAATTAGTTTTTGTGCCGCAGCTGGGTGAGGGGCATTTTTAGTGATCCCTGCACCTGAAATATTCATGTGCGTACCGCGGTCTGCTTGGTTAGGGAAAATCAAATTAACAGATTTCGCCCACTCTTTTTGCTCTGGATTTTTCTCGTTTGTTAACATCTTTCCGAAGTAATAAGAGTTACCTAGTGCAAGGTCACATACACCTTCTTTTACCGCTTTAACTTGAGCGCGATCGTTACCTTGAGGTTTGCGCGCAAGGTTTTCTTTAACAGCGTTTAACCAGTTTTCAGCTTTTGCTTCGCCATGGTGAGCGATCATGCTACCAATAAGAGAAAGGTTGTACGTATGCTTACCGCTACGTGTACAGATGCGTCCTTTCCACTTTGGATCAGCCATCTCTTCATAAGAGGTGATTTCACCCTCTTTAACGCGCTCTTTAGATGCATAGACTAGGCGTGCACGTGATGTTAGTCCTACCCAGCGACCTTCAGGATCACGGAACTGCTGAGGTACGTTCTTATTAACTACTTCACTTGTAAATGATGAAAACAGACCTTTTTCGGTCGCATCAAATAGAGGGCCGATATCAGAGGTTAATAGAATGTCAGCTGGTGAATTACGGCCTTCATGCTCTAAGCGTTCTAGTAATCCTTTCTTTGCAAAAACAACATTAGTTTTAATGCCAGTCTCTTCTGAGAACGCTTTCAATAAAGGTTCAATCAGGAAGGGTTGACGGTAAGAGTAAATATTTACTTCTTCTGCCTGCGCCATGGAGTTGAAGCTCAGCGCTGTTGTGAGAGTGGCAAATGCAAACAGAGACTTGCGTAACATAGTTTTTACCCTACTTATTAATGAATAAAATGATTGAAAAAGTGAAACATGAAAAGATAACGCGAATTATTATCGTTAAGACATACAAAGTCAATGCGGATGAGTATAATTCTCAATACGATTCTCTTATAAGTTTATATTCCTTGATTCAGATCATATCCCTGTGGGTAATAGTGCTAATATTTTATGAGATCAAATAATTGGAAATATCCGTGAAATGATGGCCGGAATAGCGGTTTCAACCCGTAAAATGCGTTCACCAACATGAAAAGGGGTGAGACCTGCTTGTTGAAGTTTCTCAACTTCGTAAGGAATGAAACCACCTTCAGGACCAATTGCTAATGTAGTAGGGTCTATAGTGGGTTCTGGACAAGTAATGGCGTCGTAGGGGTGCGCAACTAAACCTCTAGTATTTAGGCTAATAGAAGGGAGTTCGTCTTCTACAAAGGGTTTGAAGCGCTTTCTTATATGTACGCAAGGCATTTGTGTATCGCCCGCCTGCTCTAAACCTAATTGAAGCTGTTCCTTAATCGAGTCTTCCGATAGTAAAGGAGTGGACCAATAGCTTTTGTCTACCCTATAACTATTTAATAGGTAGAGTTCTTTGACGCCCATTGTGCTGATGGTTTGTAAAATACGTTTTAACATCTTTGGTCTAGGCAGTGCTAAAAGTAGTGTAAGCGGTAATGCTACTGGAGGTGGTTCGGACAGACTCACATGTAGGGTGACTTGTTGATCGTCAATACTGACGACCTCTCCTATACCTTTGTGACCGTTGATTTGTCCTATACGTAATAAAGAGTTCGGCTGCGCTTTATGAATATCGGCAATGTGTTTATGGCGTCTATCACGTAAACAAATATGTTGAGTGCTGCAAAAATCACTGTCTGTAAAAAGAATAAGATTCATTAATTATTCGCTTGATTGCATCTTGGGAACATATTCTTCCATTATGACGGTTTTTCTTTTGCTTATCAGCCGTTAGGATAGCTGCTTACTTTGAATCGAGTTCTTTATGGCAACGCCTGATTTACTTAAGGACACAATTCGTCCGACGCTCCTTCGTATGACCGTTCCAATGATGGTTGGGATTGTCAGTTTAATGCTGTTTAACCTTGCAGATATCTATTTTGTGTCCCTTTTGGGTACAGCCCCCATGGCTGCTTTAGCATTTACTTTTCCAGTGACGTTTTCTGTTGTTAGTTTAGCTATTGGTTTTGGGATCGGAACATCGGCGATTTTAGCTAAATTAATTGGTGAGGGGCAGCAGGAAAAAGCGGCAGAGCTAGCAACAGATAATTTGATGATGACGCTTTTATTGGTGTTAAGCATTAGTTTGGTTGTGCAGTTATTTATGGTGCCTTTGTTCACGTTAATGGGAGCTACTGAACAACAACTACCCTATATTTTAGAGTATATGGATATATGGTGGTTCGGTGCTGTTTTTCTTGTGACTAATATGGTGGCAAACAGCGCATTACGTGCCAGAGGTGATACCAAAACTCCTGCATTGGTGATGGCTGGATCCTCCGTTTTGAATATGCTGCTGGATCCGTTATTAATTTTTGGTTGGGGCTCTGTACCTGCATTCGGTATTCGAGGGGCGGCGATGGCCAGTGTTATCTCCTGGTCCTGTGTTTTTGTGATTGTAATTTACATTCTTTATCGGCGATATAACTTAATTATACTCATGAAGCCTGTTGCTAGAAGAATCGTTGATCATTGGCTTAAAGTTATGAAAATTGGCTTGCCTGCAGCGTTGTCGAACATGATGACTCCGTTGGCAGGAGGGGTGCTCACCGCAATGGTTGCGCAGCACGGTGCTGAAGCTGTAGCGGCATTTGGTGTGGGTAATAGGCTTGAATCGTTATCTTTACTGGTGTGTCTCGCTCTATCCATGACGTTGCCGCCTTTTGTTAGTCAGAACTTTGGTGCTGGACAGATTCAGCGTGTAGTGTCTGCCTATAAAGGTGCTATTAAATTTGCTCTGATCTGGCAGTTCTTAGTTTTTATGATGTTATGGATATTTAAAGATGCCATTGCTGACTTGTTTGCAGCTTCTGATTTAATCAAAGGCCCTTTGATTATGTGGCTTGGCATTGTGCCTCTTGGATTTGGGATGCAAGCAGTTATCTTTTTGAGTGCATCAACATTAAATGCATTACACCAACCATTAATAGCTATGCGTATCAGTATATTACGCTTGTTTGTGTTTTTTATACCCATGGCATGGATCGCTAATGAATTATGGGGGTTGCAGGCAATGTTTATAGCTTTCGTGTTAGCTAACAGTGCGGCGTCATGGGTTGCATATCGTAGCGTTAGTAAGGTCTTAGCAGTGAAAAGTGCGGTACATCAATGAAGATTAAGGTAAATCGGGCCTATCATTAATCATTAACAATCAGCTACTATCCTAAAGACTATAAACCAAAAGTCATATTATTAAATGGCAGTCTTAGGTCTATGATCGATCTTAAGGCTGCTTAGAAAAATAAAAAAGCAAGTCACATAAAACACAATAAATTGAAAGAAAAGGGATGTGAATATGGGTAAGTTGGTTGCTCTTGTAACAGGTGGTACTGGTGGACTGGGTGCTTCAATATGCCGGACTCTAGCAGATAATGGGTTTACAGTAGTAGCAGGTTATAACAGTGGTGGTAATCACGAAAAAGCTAAAGCATGGCAAGCAGCACAAAAAGCTGATGGATATGATATTCATGTAGCTTATGGTGATGTGACTAATACAGCTTCTTGCGAAGCGTGTATTGCAACAGTACAAGAACTAACGGGTGGTTCAGTTGATGTACTAGTGAACAATGCAGGTATTACCCGTGATGGTCAGTTCAAGAAAATGAGCTGGGATCAGTGGGACGAAGTACTAACAGCAAACTTGGATTCAATGTTCCATATGACTCGTTTGGTCATTAATCCAATGCTAGAAAAAGGCTTTGGGCGCGTTATCAATATTTCTTCTGTAAATGCACAGAAAGGTCAATTCGGTCAGTGTAACTACTCTGCTGCTAAAGCCGGCATTCACGGTTTTACAAAGGCTCTAGCTCAAGAGGTTGCTTCTAAAGGTGTGACTGTTAATACGGTTTCTCCAGGTTATGTGATGACGCCGATGGTAGCTAAAATTGCTGTCGAAGTTCAGCAGAAAATCTGCTCTACTATTCCTGTAGGACGCTTTGGTACACCTGAAGAGATTGGTCGTATTGTAACCTTCTTGGCTGAAGAGCAGTCTGGATATATCACAGGTGCTGATATGTCTATCAACGGTGGTCTTCATATGTCTTAATGACATATCGGTAGAATAAAAAAACCCGCTCTATAGCGGGTTTTTTTATTGGTAATGGGTTCAATTGAATACAGTACTTACCAAATCCTGAAAGCGCTCATTAAGTGGCTCATTGGCTTTACGAAAAGGAATGCTGAGAGATTCTAATTCTAGCTTCTTAATATCTGTTAAGTTCACTGCTTGCTGCTGTTGCTCCAATGCTTTTTGCAGTCGCTGCATTTGGTACTCCATCCGCAGTGCTTGGTCATAGCTAGGGGACGGCAAGTTAAGCGCTATTTCAAGGCGTATGCATATTTCACGCAGCTCTTTATCGGCATTGATTAACAAAGCGCCTAGTTCACTTTCCCCTGCGGCTATTGATTCAATTAAGCTACGGCGGTTGTGAATTTTCTTATGTAAGTCGCTACTCTGCTGAAGATTCCAGTGCGCAAAAAAATCTTGATTGGGTTCAGTTGTTGGGTTGTTGAGCAAGTGCGTTTCAAGCTGGTCACACAAGACAGAATGTTCTCGGAGTTGAATATTATCGGCGTGATCTGCAAAGCGTTGGAGCGCGTTTGCTTGCTGTTCAACATAGCGTGCGGCTTTACTGAACCGCTCCATATCTTTAGCAGTAAGGCTCTCTTTAAATGTTTCAACGAGTTGACGAGCTTCGATAATACTTTTTATTTTTTGTGCCGTATGTAATGGGACTTCTTCAAAGCTTAAAAGATCATCTGTCACTTGGTTTAGCGTTACTTTGGCTGCGTGTGCAGCCTCGCGTGAAGGAGTTTGGTCGTGAAGGCGCTGGAAGATAACATCACAGTGAACTCTAAATGCTTTCCAAAGCTTACGTTCCTGGCTATGGAAAGTGGGCCCGCATTCCTTCCAGTCTTTTTGTAGTTTTTTAGCTTGCTCTGCTGCGTCGATAATATCATCTGCAGTTGTTAGTGCTTGTGCATCAGCAATGAGCTTCTCTTTAGCCGCCATTGAGTCTTCTTTAGCGGCCTGGAAGTGGTTTTCTGCATCAAGCAGTAATTCATTAAATTTGATTTGTAATGCTTGTCCAGGGTTCCTATCAACGGGAGTGAAACGTCTCCATTCTTGCTTAGCCGTTTGAATGATCTGTTCAACCGCACGCCAGTCACATGTTTGCCAATCTATCTGTTGAAGATAGGCGGCGACTTCTTGATAGATGAGCTCTTTTTGTTGCAAGTTATAACGACGCGACTCGTTTTGTGATGCAAAATACACTTCACAAGGCTCGTACGCCTTATCGGAAGCGGTTTTAAAACGCTTCCAGATAGCCTGAGAGTGGAATGGGTCGGTAGCGTCGAGTAGCTTCCATTGTTGCTGAAGTTGTTTTATTTTCTTGGCTTGTTCTTGAGGAAGGGCCTCTGCATTAATGAGACTCTCCATATCTGCGCAAAGTTGTTCTTTTTTCGGGGTTACTGCATAACCCTGCCAGTCTTTAAGCTCTTCAAGACGAGTATTTAAGCCTTTATATTGCTGCTCGAAAGAGTCTCTGGCAGTGCCTTTAATTTGTGTTAATAACTCGACTGTTTTACGTGATTCTTTCTCAGCAGTTTTAACTTCACCTTTCTCGATAAAGCATTCCAATTGAGCAAGTTGTAGTCGTAGTTTCTCAGTTAGCTCTAGTGATTTTTGAGTAAGTAACTGCTTTTCGTTTGTAAGCTTGGCTATTAGGTTATCAAGTTGTTGTAATGTATCTGGACGCTCTAGGTTTATAGGCCAGGCTGTTTTTGTAAGAATTTTACTCGCTTGTTTTAGTTGTTCTGGGACTGCTTTTTTCTTGAAGCTGTTCTGTTCGCAAAATGATAAAAATTCTCTGATATCGTTTAGCTTACTATCTACAGATACGGCATGTGAGTGAACTCTACTGAGTATTTGAGTAAGCCGATTGTAAGTTTTCAGTTGATTGGCAGACGCTGTGTTACTAATGCTCGTCCACTGAGTTTGGAAGTTTTCTTGTGCTTTTACTAATTCAGAAATACTTCCATCTTGTTGCGAATATGAAGTTGCTTCTGCGCTAGTAGCAAAGTCTTGGAGCTGCTGCAATATGGTTTCAGCTTTCTCGCGGGCAAGCTTAATATTGAGTTGCTCTTGAGCTTTTTCAGCTTCTTCCGCAGCGATGGCTTGTATTCGCTTTTGGCATGTATCGTAGGCATTAGAGAATGGTTGTTGGAACTCTTCCGTTACAGAAGATGAAAAGCTATTCCATTCTTGAGTCAATGCTTCAAATTTCGCAGGGTAAAGAGGGAACCACTCGCCTTTAGAAAGGCTTGTGACTTGCTCAATCACGCTCATCGCACGATCACGTAAAGCCTGTTGTCGCTTTGTGTGTTCGCGTAGTTCATTGCATTTATCGCGCATGATGCGGTAAATGGCTTTATCATTTTGCTTTGTTGCTTTTAGCAACTGCTCAAGCAATGCCGGGTTTGAAATTCGTTCGGCGGCGACTTTTCGAGTGTTAACAGGAGCAGAAGAGGTCGCAATTTCTACTAGTAAACTCTGATCTTCAATATCGTTAATCAGCGTTATTTGTAATTTTGGGTATGATGTTTGGTTGATGATTCGCCACATGACTGTAGTTTCGAGCTTGCTTGATAGCTGTTCGAACAGTGTTTGTGGGTTAGCGTCATTACTCAGTTTATGAGCTAAGCGCGTTTCTATTGCTAAAGAGTTTACATCAGGCTCTTTCAAAAGCTGGATGAGGTTGTTGATGCTCATAATCTGAGCTATCGCTGCTTGCCTGACGCTAACATCAGGGTCTCGAATAGCTAGCCCCGATAAAATAAGATATTGATCATTAGATTCGTCACTTAAACTTTTAACGGCGTTCAAACGAATGACTGGGTTGGTATGTTGCCACTTAGGCTTAAAAAAATTCGATAACATGAACGGTTTCTTGTATTAGCAAAACTGGATGATGGTTATCCAGGTGAATGGGGGAGGCTTATTCTAAGGGCTTGAAGCAACCAGTAAAAGCCTTGACGAGTAAGTTTAACCAGGGAAGTTTATAATCACCTGATTAAACTGTTGTGCTGATGCTGTCTTTCATCAAACGGCGGGTCTGACTTCAACCTCGCCGTCTAGATAGAACCACTGGCCATCTTTCGCGTAGAAGTTTGAGCGTTCGTGTAAAACACATTGTTCTTCTTCGGTTTCAAATGCTGCTTCAAACTCGATCATGCCTTGGGAGTCTTCTTTATGTCCTGCCTCTTTCTCGAGTATTGTTAGGCCAGTCCATGTCGTAAACTGAATCTGCTCGGCAATAATTGCGCGATCTATTAACTCGCGCTTTTCAGGAGCAGTAGTCTCTATAAGATAATCAATGGCGCCTAGCGCAAAAGCGGTATAACGACTACGCATCAACTGTTCGGCAGTGGGTGCTAGTTTTTGGCCTTCAATATAGGGCTCGCAACAAAATGCAAATGGCTTTCCTGATCCACATGGGCAACGATGTTCTGTTGTTTGACTGGTCAGCATATGTAATCCTCCCTATCATACTTGGTACTATTTGACTGTTATTATAGCCTGCTTACTTAGCATTTATCACGGATATTTGAAAACAATGACTGCGGAACGTACTTTTTTTTGGCACGATTATGAAACCTTTGGTATCGATCCTAAAAGAGATCGCCCGGTGCAATTTGCTGGTATTCGTACTGATGAAAACCTGAATATCATTGATGAACCTATTATGTTGTACTGCAAGCCTGCTGACGATATTTTGCCACACCCTCAAGCTTGCTTAATAACAGGTATTACACCGCAAAAAGCGATACGTGAAGGGCTATGCGAGGCGGAGTTTATTTCCCAAATTCATGCTGAGTTTGCTAAGCCTGGTACATGTGGGGTGGGTTACAACAGTATTCGCTTTGATGATGAAGTGACGCGTTATACCTTGTATCGTAATTTTTTCGATCCTTATGCGCGAGAATGGCAAAATGCTTGTTCACGGTGGGATATTATCGATATGTTGCGATTAACGCGTGCCTTACGTCCTGAAGGTATTGTTTGGCCGGATCATGATGATGGCACTCCTAGTTTACGGCTTGAAGATTTGACCAAAGCAAATGGTATTGATCATGGGCATGCGCATGATGCGCTTTCGGATGTTTATGCCACGATTGCGATGGCGAAATTGATTAAAGAAAAGCAGCCAAAGTTATACGAATTTGTATTGTCTAATAAAGGTAAAGCTTCAGCTCAGCGTATGTTAGATGTGCTTTCAATGAAGCCGGTACTCCACGTTTCATCAAGATATTCAGCATCATTGGGTAACTTAGCGGTAGTCGCTCCAATGGTGCAGCACCCTATTAATAAAAATAGCACGTTAGTGTGGGACTTGCGGGTAGATCCTACACCACTGCTGACCTTATCGGTGGAAGATATTCGTCATTATATGTACCTGCCTCGCCACGAACGGACAGAGAGTGATCCAGCCATTGCTTTAAAGCAGGTACATGCTAACAAGTGTCCGATTTTGGCTCCAGCCGGTATGTTGAATAAAGATGAGGCTGCTCGATTTGGTATTAACGGTGATGAGTGCCGAGCTCATTTGGCTATTTTAAGAAATTATCCTGAATTAAAATCAAAACTAGCCGATGTAATAAGTGAAGATAGTTTTGAGTCGGATGGTGATCCTGACCATATGTTGTACTCGGGTGGTTTCTTTAATGACACCGATAAGAAAATGATGCAGCAGGTGAGGGAAAGCGACCCTAATACACTGGCTGAATTGGAGTTTGCTTTTCAAGACCCGCGATTAGAAGAGATGCTGCTTCGCTACCGTGCTCGTAATTATCCTTGGACACTTAATGATGAGCAGCAATCACAATGGGAACAATACCGTAGTGATAAGTTGCTAGTGACAGATAAGCGGAGGTTGTTAACCATGAAAGAATTTTACGAGCACTTGAATAGCTTGTATCAAGATCAGAATCTCGCTGCCGCGCAACGCGAGATTCTTGAAGAGTTAGCAATTTACGCTGAATCTATCTACCCAATGGAGATGACGTGGTGAAACAGATCTGGTTCTCAGGTTTGGCTGTAGGTTTGGCTTTGTTGACTCAAACCTCGCAAGCACAAGGTCTTGTTGTTTCAGAGAATAGCCTTATTGCGTACGAAGTTGTTTCACCTCGTGGTTATGCTGAAGGCGTGGATAATGGTAAAACTGCTTACCACAGGAAAAAACGCGGCGTATTTGATACTGAGCCTATGTATGAGGTTGCTTACATTAATAAGCCTTCTGATTTACCCCCGCCGACGGTAATTGCTCCTTCGCCATTACCGCTGGTAAGAGAGTATAGAGCGGGGAAAGTGCTTTCTAAGTCGGATCTTAAAGGTGAAGATGCCGTGTTCCAGCGCATCTACGATGATAAAGAAGCAGAAAAGTGCTTATGGGAGCCTGAGTCTTGCGAGCTTGCTAAAGGCGCTCAGCAACGCCGTCAGTTTGTGGTCCCCAAGCCCTAATCAAGCCAATAAAGCGGCTCGTTACTAAAGCCGCTTCCTTTCATAAGTATTTACACTATGAACAACTCATCTATACATTAACTCCCTATTTTGTACTCTCGAGTGCTGTTGCATCGGATATGAGGTTTTGCTTAGCACCAGCTCCCGTGTTTTGTAGTACAAGCTGTCGAGATAGTAGCTTGTTATAAATGTTAACTAAATCACTATTATCCAACTGATTAATTGCTTTAGTTAGCTTCTCTTGAGTATCAAATTTAGTATTGTTTTGATCAATTTCTTGCCAAAAGCGGTTACTCAGTTCTTGGAGTTGTCGCTCTTGGGCGTTAATTCTAGCCACTAGACTGCTTTTAAATTGTGCCATTTGTTGCTTTGGTATTTTTTCTAGTTTGCTTCTGAAATTATTTAAGAAATTGCGAATGCTTTCTAAAATTGCTTCAGGGCTAGATGCGGGAGATTGAACAATAAAAGCTATGCCAGGAACTTTTCTAAGCGGCATAGGTGTCGCAAATACGATGTATCCGAGTTGTTGCTCAGTGCGTAGCTGTGTATAAAAAGGAGCAGATAAAATCTCACTTAATAAAGCGGTTGCTGCCCGCGTTTGAGTGGATAGGTCATTGCCTTGAAGGTACAAAATAGTCGCGGAGTCGTTGTGCTCAATATCTAACGTTTTTGTTAATACGCTATCTTCTTTTAAGCGAAGTATATCTACTTGTGGTGCTACCTGAGCAGTTTGTATTGGTTGTAGCTCTTGGAGTAGAGAGTTTGTGAGTTTTTTAGCTTGAGAGGCGGTTAAATTTCCGTGAGACAGTACCCGCACTTCTGTTGACTTAAATAACTGCTCTATTAGCGATGAAAGTTGATCTAATGAATAATCGTTGGCTGCTTTTTGCAGTTCGCCCAATCTAGCGTTATGCATCAACACTTCATAGCCGACACGAAAAAGCTGGTTGTAGGGTTTGTCTTTATCTGAGTTATTTAGCTGCTCTTGGTAGGCTTGTAGTACTCGGTTAAAACGCGCTTGTGACAACTCGGGTTTTCTCAGAGTTTTAGCTATTAGCTTGCTTAGCACTTCAATTTTATCATCAAAGCCAGAAATGCGTACGCTGATGCCACGTTGGTGGGCGTAAATACGTGCGCTTAACCCGGCTGTTCCTGCGTCATAAAGAGATTTATTTAACTCGTCGCTAACCATGTCTGTATATAGGTTTAGCCCCGTTGTTACCTCAGCACCATTCCTAGCCAGTGGCGTTAAAAGTGTAAAGTATAGATCTGCCTTTGGGACTTTAAATGTTGTATCTTGGAGTTGCCATAAGGTTACTCCAAGTTTACCTGTATCTAATTGTATAGGCTTTAGCAGGTCTTCAGTCAAAGGCTGTAGATTAGTGTTTTCGGCAATAAAAGGGTTGGGGTTTCGAA
This sequence comes from Neptunomonas japonica DSM 18939, assembly GCF_000422765.1. Lineage (GTDB taxonomy): Bacteria > Pseudomonadota > Gammaproteobacteria > Pseudomonadales > Balneatricaceae > Neptunomonas > Neptunomonas japonica. The sequence goes on from NZ_AUGR01000013.1 coordinate 57,053, forward strand.
TATGCAGGTTGTTAATTAGTTCTGCTTGTTGCCAGTGCTTGATGCGGCTAGCACTAATCTGATTAATGCTATATTCGCTATCATAGTAGGGCTCAGTCATATTCGTTTCTAGGTTTTTGGCCTTAACCGATAGCACCATATTGTTAGGGCGAATAGCTTGAATAAATTGAGTGATGGCATCAAGGTCATATTGTTCAAGTATATAGGGTGCATTCAACCAGTTTTCTTGCGGGTAATCCTGCATGCTTTGGGTTAGCTGTGTGACGTAATGTATAGGCTCTTGTTCAGCTAAAAAACGAAATTGTTGCGCATTGAGTAGCTTTTCTTCGTTATAGATCGCTTGGCTAATACCTTCTTTTTTAATGCTCTGAATAAATGAGAAAAATAGACTAACTATATCGTCTGTATGCTTGAGGCCTTCTGGCGTTAAGCTTACTTGAATATGAAAACTCGACTCGGATACGAAATTTTGCCCCGGAGAAGCGCCTAGCCCAGTTGCCCAACCTTTTTCTTTAAGCAAAGCCAAAAGACTTCCTTCTCCTTCGTAACCAATTAGGCTGCTCAGTAGGTAAAGGGGTTTGCTTTTCCAAAAGGGTAAGTTGGCTTGAGTAGGGAAACTTAAGCTTAGAGACTGGGTGTCTTTGAGTGTCTTGATGGCTAACTCAAGAGGGAGGTCTTCGGGTTTGAACTGAGGTTCTTTGATAACAAAAGTCTGTGCTTTAGTGTTCTTTATGGTTGAGAAATATTGCTTTGTAATCGACTCAAGCTGACTCAGCGGTTGTTTACCTATAATGACAAGATTCATCTGGTTCGCAGAGTAATACTGCTGATAAAAATTGATTAAATCGCTTCGCAAGCTTCCCTCTTTATCGTTAGGCAGTGTATCAAGATTGCCGACAGCAAATCGGCTTGCAGGATGAGAGGGGTTCATCGCTTGCTGGCTAGCAGCGTAAGCCCTGCGTCCATCGTCTCTTATTTTAGCGCTGTATTCAGAGTTGACGGCGTGTCTTTCTCGGTCGGTATACTCTTTAGAAAAGAGCGGTGCAATAAAGAATTGAGAGAAGCGGTCAAGAGCCGGTTCAAGGTCGTCAGCGTTGATATCGAAAAAGTAGTTGGTGTTTTTTAATGCAGTAAAAGCATTATGTGAGCCGCCATGAGATTGGATAAATGCTTGGTATTCTCCTGCTTCTGGGTACTTATCAGTACCCAGAAATAGCATATGCTCAAGAAAATGCGCTAATCCTGCACGGTTTTTTGGGTTGGCTGCAGAGCCTACGCTTACATTAAGCGATGCTGCTGCTTTGTCTGTATTGGGGTCTGATACAAGCAATACACTTAAACCGTTCTCTAGTGTGATGGACTGATAATCACGCATATCATTCTGGCTTTTTGTGATATCAGAGGCATAGGAATAAGACGCCGCGCAAAAAACAACAACTAATGAAGTAAGTAACTTTCCTAGTGAAAAATGCTCTGTACGCATTAAACAGTCCTCAAAACTCAGAATGAAATCAAATAGCTACCCCTGCTTGGGATAATCAGCCAATAGACATTAACTTATCTGGCTGGTTCCGTGAATCAGCATAGCCATATTTACCAACAGTCGATACAATCGGCTGGTAAGTGTGCATGATAGCTTTGTTTTAGTGAAATAAGGGATGTTCTGATGAATCGTGAAAAAGTGATTTTTGCTTTCTTTATCGTATTGGCATTGACGCTGAATTTTGGTTTTTTTCTCGGTGAGATAGATAAAGAAATTCATCATAATGTTTTCGAGCTATTCGCGGCGTTGGTTGTCAGTATGATCTGTACGGTATTGAAATTTGGGGATCGAACTCACCTAGGTGCTTTAATGTTGGCAACTAGCTTAGTGGCCGATTTGCAATTAGTAATTGCAGCTATCCTTTGGGGTTTTGCCGAACAAATTAGTGGCGGCATGACTGACTCGATGATGTCGAGTGTCGTATCTCTTTCAGGTGGTGCGCTTTTAGCTAACGTTATCTCTGTAATACTTCTCGTGGTTGAGACGATTGTTGTTCGTCGTTAAATCATGAATAACGTCTTTTATCTGCTTTTACGGCGGCTTCGTGTTCCTTTTATCACGATGATCGTGGTCTATTCGATTTCTATTCTTGGCTTTGTACTAATACCGGGCCAAGATGATGTGGGTAATGTGTGGAGAATGGATTTTTTCCATGCCGTTTACTTTGTGTCCTTTATGGGAACCACTATCGGTTTTGGTGAAATTCCTTTTGCCTTTACTGATGCGCAAAGGATGTGGACTCTACTGATGATCTACGCAACCGTGGTTGCATGGTTATATGGTATTGGGTCTATGTTAGCGCTTTTACAAGAGCCTGTTTTTGGTCGCTTATTACGGCGTCGTTCTTTTACCAGTGAAGTGGCCGGTTTCGCCGAGCCTTTCTATTTGATTTGTGGGTATGGGGTGACGGGTCGTCTCATCGTCCATAAATTAGCTAATAGAGATATCAGAGCGGTGGTTATAGATATAAGCCAAGACCGTATTGATGATTTAGAAATGGATAGCTTACCTATTCGTGTCCCGGGTTTATGTGCAGATGCAGGGTTACCCGATGTGTTGGATGATGCAGGATTACAGCATCCGCATTGCATAGGCGTACTGGCACTTACTGATGATGATAATTCTAACTTGTCCGTTTCTATTGCCAGCAAACTGTTAATGCCTAACCGGATGGTGATAAGCCGTACGGAGGCAGAAGTTACGACGGCTAATTTACTTTCCTTTGGTACAAACCAGGTCGTTGATCCTTTTGAAGCCTATGCCGGCTACTTGTCTATGGCTATACATACACCTTATAAACATCTGGTGTATGACTGGCTAGTAAACCCTTACCATCGACCACTTTCCAGTGTTTATCAGCAAAAACAGGGTCGTTGGATTATTTGCGGCTTTGGTCGTTTTGGGCGAGCACTTTATAAGGCCTTTAAAGCGGATGATGTTTTTATTACGGTTATTGATTCCAAAGAACAAAATGTAAACCAGACAGAGCAACAAATCTGGGGCATTGGAACCGAGGCTAGAACGCTTGAAGAGGCCAATATACATGATGCAGTGGGCATTGTTGCAGGCACTGATAATGATGCTGATAACCTCTCTATTATTATGACCGCGAGAGGTATTAAACCCAAACTGGTAACGGTTGTTAGACAGAATCTAGATGCAAACCGCTTAGTTTTTCGTCACTCGGGCGCTGATTTTGTCATGGAACCTGGTCGAATAATCGCTAATCAAATAATGGCGCAAATCAAGACACCCCTTTTACCTGCATTTATTGAGGCATTAAAAGAATACGATGATGTATGGGCTCATACATTGTTAAATCGTATGAGTAGTGTTGTAGGAGAAGATGAATTAGAGAGCTGGGCTTTTGTTCTCGGTGAGGAAGAAACGCCAGCAATTAGGATGGCACTGGAAGAGGAGACGATCATTAAAATGAAAATTTTCCTTAAGGATCCTCGCGACCGCAGCCAGATGTTGCCAGGTTTTCCTTTAATGTTGCGTAGAGGTGATGACATTAAAATTTTACCCGGCGAGCTCACTGAGCTGCAACTGGGAGATGAAATTCTTTTCTGTGGTTTGAGTAAAGCGTTTACCCAAGTCGAGTGGACGGTTAATAACTACAATGTATTGCAATATATTTTGACAGGTAAAGATGCAAACAACACACTTTTGTCCCGCTGGTTTAATGCCGATTAATAAAGGATTGTAATGGCTTATCTTTTACTCACACTAACAACACTTTTCTGGGCCGGTAACTTTGTTCTTGGGCGCGCGATGAACGATGTACTGCCTCCGGTTGTGATGGCCGAGATGCGCTGGGGGCTGGCATTAATACTTATATTGCCATTTTTGTTACCTAAGCTAAAAGCACATTGGCGAGTCATCTTAAAGCATTGGAAGTGGTTACTGCCAATGGGTATGTTGAGTGTCGGCAGTTTCAATACTTTTATATATATTGGCTTAACGATGACGGGTGCAACCAATGCAACTCTTTTACAGTCAGCTATTCCTATTTTGATTTTGGTTATTACAGGTTTTTTTCTAAAAGAAGTTGTAAGTACTCGGCAATGGCTGGGAGTGGTGTGCTCTTTGTTCGGGGTGCTTACCTTGGTCTCATTAGGAGATCTAAGTCAGTTATTTAGTTTGGATATTAATAAAGGCGATCTTTGGATACTCGCTGCGGTGCTTTGTTGGTCAGGGTATTCAATATTGTTACGTTGGCGCCCTGCAGAGTTAGATGGTTTTACATTTTTTGGAACAACCGTTGTGATTGGTGTTGTTGTGTTATTACCCTTTGCATTATTTGAGCTTAGTGAGGTCCCCAGTTTTGAGCTAAAGCCTGAAGCGCTAGGCTCAGTTTTATATATGGCTATCTTTCCATCCATCCTAGCTCACTTGTTCTGGAATCGAGGTGTGGCAGAATTGGGGGCAGCTAAAGCGGGCTTATTTATCCATCTTATGCCATTATTTGGTATGTTGCTTTCAACAGTTTTTTTGGGAGAAGAGATTCACACTTACCACCTGACTGGTATGATATTGATATTCATTGGAATTTACCTTGCAGTAGTTTCTAATGTAATGAAACGGATTTCTCAACAAAATTGAGGTAGTTGATGCGAAATGTTCTTTTAGCAGTTTTTATGATGTTTTTTACACTGAGTATTGTTGCGTCAGAGGTACAAGCAAAACGATTAGGTGGAGGGTTTAGCCTCGGAAAGTCATTTTCATCACCTAAGAAAGTTAGTCCATCACCTACTCAGCAAAAAGCACCTGCGCAAAATACGTCGGGTAGCAGTGCTAAAAAATCAGGCTTTGGTGGAATGGGCGGTATGCTAGGAGGGCTTTTGGCGGGTGGTCTTCTTGCTTCTTTGTTCATGGGTGGCGCGTTTGATGGTATTCAAATGATGGATATCTTGATGATTGCAGCTTTTGCATTTATCGCTTTTAAACTATTTTCAATGATGCGAAAGAGCCAAGTGACACCAAGTTATGCCGGTGCACAGCATCGTTCAATGGAGCCTTCAGAGACGCATCACTTTACACCTATGTCTGCTGCGAATACGCAGTTATCTCAACCAGACTTGGTATTACCAAAATGGTTTAATAAAGTGACTTTTCTTGATGGTGCACGCGAGCACTTTACTCATTTGCAGTCTTCTTGGGATAAGCAAGATTGGGATGATTTAGCAACGTATACATCAGAAGAGTTGCTGGAACAGCTTAAACAAGAACGTTCAAAATATCCTGCTCAGCAACATACCGAAGTTGTTTCTGTCATGTCTGAATTAATTAACTTTATTGATAATCAGGATCATGTGGTTGCTAGTATTAATTTTTATGGATGGCTTAAAGAATCTGGCGATCAACAAACAAGCGAATTTAATGAGATCTGGCACCTGACACGAAATATGGCTGAAGAAAATGCTTCATGGCACATTGTTGGGATTGAGCAACCTTAATCAATCGTTGCTTGAATTAAACAGATAAAAATGGCGTCCTAGGACGCCATTGTTTTAGCTATTAAAATCTACTCTTCATGATCACGGATAAATACCCATGAGTCGCCTTCGGACATCGACTCTGCAAAGCGGTAGCCTTCATAGTCAAAGTTTTTTAAGGCGTCTGGTTCGTTAATTTGGTTTTCAAGAATATAGCGTGCCATAAGGCCACGGGCTTTCTTCGCGTAAAAGCTGATGATTTTGTATTGCCCTGATTTCCAATCTTTAAAGATAGGCATTACTACTCTTGCATTGAGCGCTTTGGGCTTGATTGCTTTAAAGTACTCGTTGGATGCAAGATTGATAATTGTCGGATGATCATCTTGGCTTAGTTCTTCATTCAGTGACTCAGTTAACTGAAGATCCCAGAACTGGTAGAGATTAGTGCCGCGGGGTGTTGCTAATTTGGTACCCATTTCTAAACGGTACGGATACATAAGGTCTAGTGGTCGTAATACACCGTATAGACCAGATAATATACGCAAGTGTTGTTGGGCATAATTTAGCTGGGCTTCAGATAATGTGGAGGCATCCAATCCTGTGTAGACATCGCCTTTAAAAGCAAAGATAGCTTGTTTGGAGTTGTCGCTCGTAAGATCGGTTGGCCAAGAGTTATAACGTGCCACATTTAAGCTAGCGAGTTTGTCACTGAGTTTCATCAATTCAGCGACGCCTTGCACAGATAAAGTGTCTAAAACATTGATCAGCTCAGCAGAGTTCGATAAAAAACGAGGCTGCGTAGATTGCTCGATATGCGGCGGTGTTTCGTAATCTAGCGTTTTTGCAGGTGAGATAACTGTCAGCATAGTATTCCGTTGTTACTTTAAGTGGTTAGCCAATAAGAAGAGTATGACATTAATTTCTTAAGTGTTGCCTATAAATAGATTCTCTTTTTACCATTCATTGATGGTCCGGGGAAGTTATTGGATAAAGTTCATTTGATGGGAGAGATAAGTTAGCTAAGGGCGAATAACCGTTTGAATTTGTGTATTATTAATCTGATTTTTCTCTGTTTTGTCTTAGGGTTTATTTGCAATGTCGAAAAAGACTGTACTCACCGGAATCACTACAACCGGTACACCGCATATTGGTAACTATCTTGGTGCTATTAAGCCAGCCATACAGGCGAGTGAAGATGCTCGTTATAATAGCTTTTTCTTTCTGGCTGATTATCACGCACTGATCAAATGTCATGATCCAGCGCGCGTTGCTCGCTCATCTCAAGAGATTGCAGCGACGTGGTTAGCATTAGGGTTAGATACAGATAAAGCGACATTCTATCGTCAAACAGATATTCCCGAGATTACAGAGTTAACCTGGTTGCTAACCTGTATGACTTCAAAAGGTTTGATGAATCGCTCTCATGCATACAAAGCATCGGTAGATGCTAACCGTGAGGCAGGAAAAGACGATGTAGACGACGGCGTGACGATGGGGTTATTTGGCTACCCTATATTGATGGCTGCAGATATCCTTATGTTTAACGCAGATATTATTCCGGTAGGGAAAGATCAGATTCAACATATTGAAATGGCACGAGATATCGCTGGACGTTTCAATCATACATATGAGCCTTTATTTACCTTACCCAATGCACAAGTGGATGAATCATCGCAGTTAATTCCTGGGCTTGATGGCCGGAAGATGTCAAAAAGCTACGATAATACTATTCCTCTTTTCTGCTCAACAGACGAGTTGCGTAAGCTAGTCAGCCAAATAGTTACAGATACGCGTGGCCCTGGTGAACCCAAAGACCCTGAAGGTAGTACTTTATTTCAGCTTTACAGTAGCTTCGCTTCTCCAGAGCAGGCAACAGACATGCGGCAGAGATACTTTGAAGGTATTGCCTGGAGTGAGGCGAAATCTGCACTGTTCGAATGTCTTGATAATCAATTGAGTGAGCCGCGAGCTCGTTATAATGAGTTGATGAGTGACCTTGGAACAGTTGAGGATGTACTGCAAAAAGGAGGAGTTAAGGCGCGCGAAAAATCAGCACCTTTCATGGATAATGTGCGTATAGCCGCAGGTATTCGCCCTTTAACTTACGTGCCAGCAAAACCGCAAGCTGATGTTCCTGCTAAAAAAGAGAAAAGTGTGGAGGAGCTTGCGCGTGTTGAACAAGGGCGTCGTAGGGCTATTATGATGCAACTTAAGCCTCTGTTTGAACGAGTAACGGCGGCTGATGATAAAGCTGAAATGGCTAAACAGGTTTTGGCTGAAAAGTCAGCTGAAGTTGAGCAGTTAAAGAAAAAGCAAAAGCAAAAAGCACAAAATGAATTAGACGTTTTAGCTGAAGAGTTAGCTCAATACTTGTGATATTGAGTGCTGGCTTTGAAGCTAGGTCGGTAGGTTATGAGTTGGGGGTGTGGGCATGTACCAAACGTTAATAAGTGTTGAAGAATTACAGCAGAATAGTTCATCCCAAGGTTGGGTAGTGGTTGATTGTCGTTTTGATCTAGCCGACCCGTCAAAAGGTTATCAGCTGTATCGAGAAGGTCACATTCCCCATGCTCAGTTCATGGATCTTGAAGAAGATTTATCTTCGCCTATTGCTAGCACTTCAGGCCGGCACCCTTTACCTGATTTACAGAAATTTAAAGAAAAACTCGGCAAGGCAGGTATCACTGCTAGATCGCAGGTCGTGATTTATGATGATTGTTCAGGAGCAATGGCTTCGCGTCTTTGGTGGCTATTACGTTGCTTAGGTCACGAAGCTGTTGCTGTCTTAGATGGTGGTTTTCCTGTGTGGAAGCAGCAGGTAGGAGAGATCTCAACAAATGTATTCTTGCCTGTAAAAGAAGTTTATCAAGAGGTTGGTGTGAATACTGACTTGCATGATGGCTGGAAAAACCTAGCAATGTCAGTTATTAGCAGTGAGAAACTGTTCCGATCTTTGGCGGATGTTCAGTTGGTTGATGCAAGAGTCGCCCCTCGATTTAATGGGGAGGTTGAGCCGATTGATCCTGTTGCTGGGCACGTTCCTGGAGCATTGAATCGACCTTTTGTCGATAATCTGACAGCTGCCGGCATTTTCAAACCTGCTGATCAATTAGCCAAAGAGTGGTCTGCATTAGTTGACGTTGATAAATCAGTAGTGCATATGTGTGGTTCGGGTGTGACGGCTTGCCATAATATATTAGCGATGATGCATGCAGGTATGACTAACACAGTATTGTATGCCGGGTCGTGGAGCGAATGGATTCGTGACAGTCAGAGGCCTGTTAGTCGTTTGTAATGTGCTTATAAAAAAAGACTATCAACTCATTTGATTTTAGTCATTGGTGTAGATACCTCGTTCCTCGTTATGATCAAGGTATACTTTTAGGGAGATGAAATATGCCAGCCAACTACCAGTCGGGCACTGTTGCCGATGCGACGAGTGATGCATTATTCATTACTCTTAACGTTAAGCCGGGTTATGAGTATCAAGTTAGCCAAGCGCTTAAGCAAAGCCAGAAGACCGTCGCTACGTATCAAGAGAAATTTTCCGGGCAATCTTTACATGCAGTTATTGCGATTGGTAGCGAGTATTGGGACAGACTAAACTTCTCTGAAGGAGATACCTCTAAACCCGCACTACTAACCTCTTTTCCGCAGCTACATGGCGCTGTAAATATGCCGTCTACACCTACTGATCTATTATTGCACTTACGCTCTAATCGGCGTGATATTACCTATGAACTTGCGCGTGAGCTGTTGGGCGAGTTGCCTGATGCTGTGGAAATAGTAGAAGAAGTTTCTTGTTTTCGTTACCTAGATGCTCGTGATCTTACAGGCTTTGTTGATGGCACTGAAAACCCACAAGGCGATCATAAAAAAGCGGTGGCTTTGGTGGGGGAAGAAGATGCAATTTTTTCGCAAGGCTCCTATATACATCTACAGCGTTACGTACATGACTTGAATCATTGGGAAAGACTGTCGCTCAAGGAGCAGGAAGATACTTATGGGCGGACGAAAAAAGATAATATTGAGTATCCGTCTGCAGAAAAGTCATTAAATGCACATACAAAACGAGCTTCTTTAAAAGATAGAGAAGGCAACTCCCTCGAAATACTGCGTCATAGTATGCCTTACGGAAGCTTATCGGAAGCAGGGTTGCTGTTTGCTAGCTATTGCCGGACACCTGAAAACTTCACCTTGATGCTTAAAAGTATGGTTGAAGGTGATGCACATGGTCATACAGACCATTTGATGCAATTCACTACAGCCGTTACTGGACAATCTTTTTTTGCTCCGCCTTTAGACTGGTTCAACAAGTTATCGTAAGTGTTTTACAGTGCATAAGTGGGTGGTTATCTATGTCGTAAAATGGATAGCCACCGTTTGAGCAGCTTTATTCTCTTCACGTTGCGCATATGTTCACCATTAAACTCTCATAGAAAATTATAGCTGACAACTCTGTGAGTCATCAGCCAATAAAGCGCTTAAGCATTCTAAAATGCTGTTTCCAGCCGGTTAAACTGTATTAGTTCTGAGATTTCTTTAGAGAAATTTTCAGAACTAAGTTTCTCTAGTAAAGAAAATGCGGCTTGATAACTGACTGGACCGCCATTTGATGTTAATACTCCGTCGTCAATAACAACGTTTTGGTCGAATTGAACTTTTACTTTTGGGTAAGCACTAGCGAAATCTTTTTCGCCACCAGCCCATGTTGTTGCTTTCTTACCATCGAGAACGCCTGCTTCGGCCAAAATAAGTGCACCAGAGCAGTTACTTGCCATCCAGCTTGCCTGACGGTGTTGGGTTTCAACAAATGTAATTAGTTTTTTGTTGTTAATCACCGAGTCCATATCATATGAACTTGCTACGATTACGACATCCAAAGTCAGTGGGTCATAAATCGTTTTATCTGCAGTTATGACGAGCCCTTCTTCCGTCTTAATTGTCTTGTTCTTTGTTGCAGATACAACGACAACTTCATATTCAGAGAACCAGGATTTTTTGCTAGCAGCACCAAAAACTTCTATAGGGGCTGTTACATCGCTCGTTAATACCCCGTCATAAACAATAATACCGATTTTGGCATTGGCCGCATGAGCATGAATATTTAACGTTAAGAGTAGGCAGACAAGAATTGACTGCCAGATAAGGTTATGACGTTTTTGTATATAGTTTTTCATCGTATAACTCCACATTTTATTTGAAATTTTTGGCGAGCAAGCTGGCTTGGTCATAGGCTTGTCTTTTTGCAGTTAGAACTCTGCTTTCATCCGCTTCGGTTGGTGCGGAAGCAATTTTTTGTACATGACAGTTCATGAAAGTTACCAGCCAGCGCTCAATATAATTAAGCCCGAAATCATCATTTTCATTGCCCGAACCTGGATGAAAACCTTGTCCGCTAGAGCTTAGTACCAGTGCTGTTTTATTCTGCAATAGCGATTGGTAGCCAGTTTCTTGGCTCCAGCTAAAACACAGGCCTGGTTGGGTGATCACATCAATATAATGTTTCAGTACGTAGGGAACATTAAGGTTCCAGATTGGCATTACTACTACAACAGCATCAGCACGACTGAATCGTTCTAGATGCTGTCTTACTTGTGACCAGCCATGTGCCTGTTCATCATTTAACGGTTGCCCCTCAAAAAAAGCATATTTTGCCGTTAAAATTTCACCATTCATTTCAGGAAATGATTCGTCCCACAGGTTTAATTTATCAATGTTCCAGCTAGGGCCACTGCTTTGTAGGCTTGTAATAAAGTGTTCAGCTAACGGCATAGTATTGGAGTTTTCATTTCTCGGAGTGCATTGAATTACTAAGAGAGTTTTCATGCGTTGCCTATTCCGCGTTTGTTATTGATGTGCATCATAGACTATAGTGGTTCAGCTTAAAGGAGCCGCTTTCTTGTTTTTATAGGAACCACTATTGTGGCAATCAAACAGTTACGTTTTCAGTTTGAAGCGTTATCGGTGGATCTGAGTGACTCTACTGCTCTTTTTCGTCAGCTTGAAAATCAAATACGTGAGGCTATTTGGCAGGAGCGTTTAAGTGCTGGAGAAAGGCTTCCTTCAACTCGTCACTTGGCTAAGCAGCTAGGTATTGCCCGTAACACTGTTATTAATGCTTATGAGCAGCTTACGGTAGAAGGTTTTATTGTTACTAGGCACGGCTCTGGCACTCATGTAACAGATAATTTTCCTCAGCGAGATAGTATTTTAAAAAAGAAAAGTAACGAGCTGACGGTGTCGATAGAGCCTTTCGACTTTTCTACACGCTACCAAAGGTTAGTAAGCCATAATGTTTCAATATCACAAGGAGGTAGTGGTGCCACTCGTCCCTTCAGAGCTAACATACCAAACTATTTTGAATTTCCTAAAGCCCAATGGGCCCAACTGGTCACCAAACGGTTACGCCAGAAAACCGCTAGCTGGATGGAGAAAGTTCATCCATGTGGCTATGAGCCTTTAAGGGCGGCGATTGCTAGCTATCTTGGTGCTGCGAGGGGGCTGAGTACGACTGGCGAACAAGTGATCGTAACGGCTGGGGCGCAACAGGCTATCGAACTACTCGCAAAACTATTGATAAACCCCGGTGATATCGTTTGCTTTGAAGACCCCGGGTATACCCATGCAGCGATGGTTTTTGAGTTGGCCGGAGCTAAGGTTGTTACCGTTCCTGTTGATGAAGATGGTTTGGATGTCGATGAGTTAAGAAAAACCGTGAGCAAAGCAAAATTGATTTATGTAACGCCTGCTAATCACTTCCCTTTGTGTGTAACTTTATCACAATCAAGACGACAGGCTTTGCTGCAGTGGGCTAAAGAAACAGGCGCAATCATTCTGGAGGATGATTATAATGGCGAGTATCGCTATAGAGGTCGACCATTACCCACTCTACATACGATGGCTAGCGAAGGACGAGTCATTTACATCGGCAGTTTCAGTAAATTATTATTTCCAGCACTCAGGCTAGGTTATATGGTTGTTTCGCATCAATTGATAGAGCCTCTTAGTAGCATTCGTTGGTTGTTAGACCGCCACTCTCCCGCTTTGGAGCAGATTGTGCTTACCGACTTTATTAATCAAGGGCATTTTTCTCGACACATAAGGCGGATGAGGGTGCTTTATGCTGAGCGACAAAAAGCTCTACTTGACGCAGCGAAAGAGTATTTAGTAGGGATTCTTGATGTTCCCCCTCTAGATGGTGGCCTGCATTTGATAGGTTGGCTTCAGGTGGGTGTTGTACAAAAAGATGTGCTCGCAGCTGCCGCAAACGTTGAAATAGAATTAATATCCACTTCATTATTCAGTTTTAAAGAGCCTGCTAAAGAAGGAATTGTTTTTGGTTACGCGCCTTATAGTACTGATAGTATTCGTCACTCTATGAAAGAGCTGCGGGCTGCTTATTTTAAGTTAAAAGATAGAAACGTATTGTTGTAAGCTGAGGTGTTTGTCTTGATTTTAAGCGAGGTAGCATTTCAGGTTTTTTAAGGTGCCATGTTATTTCAGATGAGATTCAACATGATTGCCGGTAAACTACTTTTCTACGCATAGCTGTTGTTTTTCAGGACTTTCACATGTTTGTAAAAGAGGGTCTATACTCAGATAGCAATCATTTTAAAATAACGTAAAAACTTTTTTTATGCTTTGCTCACTCTATTCTAGTCGGAAAACTTATGCTAGGAATTTGTAATTACAGGACGTTTATCTTGGCAGGAGCGTTGCTTTTTAATAGCAGTGCCGAGGCTTCAGGCGACTTAACAATTGATGACTTGAAAGCTTTACCTATTGATGAACTCTCTTCGCTCGAAGTGGGTATTGCTTCAAAAATTCCTTCTCGAATTAATGAAACACCTGCTGCCGTGTTTGTACTTACCGCTGAAGGTATTAGACGCTCGGGAGTTCGAAGCGTACCTGAAGCTTTGCGAATGGTGCCGGGGTTAAATGTTGGCTCTGTTAGTGGCAGTGCTTGGGCGGTTAACTCTCGTGGTTTTAATGAAACATTCGCTAATAAATTCTTAGTATTATTGGATGGCCGAAGTCTATATAACAATACTTTTGGTGGTGTGTATTGGGATATGCAAGATGTCCGTATGGAGGATGTTGAGCGTATAGAAGTCATTCGAGGGCCTGGCTCCGCTGTATGGGGAGCTAATGCGATGAATGGTGTTATTAACATTATCACGCGCTCCTCATATGCAACACAAGGCGGAGAAGTTGTCAGCTTAGTGGGTAACCAGCATAAGGAAGTTGGCTTTCGTTATGGTGGAGAGGTAAATGAAAGAAGCAGTTATCGATTGAGCTTGAAAGCACTCATCAATAATGAAAACTCACCAACACCCTATTCTGGTTTTAACAGCCAAGGTGCTATCGCTAATGATGATGGAAAGCATGCTCGTTTATCTTTTCGAACAGATACTGATTTTGGTGAAGGTGAGTCGCTTTTAGTTGATATGGGGTTATTCAGTGGTGAATCAGATCAACGGCTTTTTGCATCAGAGAAGGTAGCTTCTGCTCCTGATTTTAATACAGTAGTAGCACCTGCAATTAATAGCCTGATTGCAAACGGTGCTTCTCAAGAGCAAGTTTTTGCAGCATTGGCGTTTCCTGAATTTGGTTTATGTACATTTTGTATGATGGACATTAGGGATAAGCAGAAATATAAAGGGGGCCATATACTTTCACGCTGGAAGCAGGTGAATGATGACCGTTGGCAAACGATACAAGCGTATCTGGATTATACGCAGCGCGAGGATTACCAGCTTGACCAGCAAGCGATTGCTTTAGATCTGGATTATGAGCGTGGTTGGCAAAACCAAAGAGGTAAATTTGCTTGGGGAGTGGGGCTTAGGAGTGCAGCTGATGATTTGAAAGCAAATTTGTCTCCGACGTCGGTGCTTTCCTTTGGGCCAGCGTCTCAACGTAATAACATACTTAATGCTTTTATACAGAGTGAATTAAATTTATTACCTGATGTTAAGTTGTTAACGGGGGCAGGTTACGAGTACTCTTCAGTATCGGGAAGTCAAATACAGCCAACTATAAGAGGGATTTGGTCTGTTAATCCTGAAACACAGTTTTGGAGCTCGGTATCATACTCTTCTCGTGTTCCATCAAGGGCAGAGACCTCAAATGTCAGTGCAAAAAACGCCTATGAGTTTACTGGTAACCCTGATCATGATTCAGAGAAGCTGACTTCATGGGAGCTTGGGTTGCGGTACACACCAAGCAGCACTTTATCGTTTGATATAACGGCTTTCCGTTATTGGTATAGTGATCTGACAACGATAAAAATTGAACGCCCATTTAATCCCTTTATAAGTACCAGTGATGCCGGTGTGTTAAGCATTGGTAATGACGCCGATGCTGATTCCTATGGTGCTGAGTTATCAGCTAGGTGGCTAGTTCGTCCAGGCTGGGATATTCAGGCTTCTTATAGTTGGTTGCAACAATCACTTGAACATTTACCTTCGTTAACAGAGCCTCTGCTAAGTACAAGTAAAGCGCCTGTACACCAGTTTTCACTGCGTTCAAGCTGGGATTTAACCTCAAATGTGGAAGTAGATTTGGGGGTGTATTATGTGTCCGCCCTGTTTCCTACCGGGTCTGACTTTCTGGTTTTTGGTGATTATGGTGTAGATGAATATGTAAGAACTGATCTTCGCGTGGGGTGGCAAATATCACCTGAGGCAGAGCTGAGCATTATTGGTCAAAATCTGTTGAATAAAACGCACCAAGAATTTAATTCATCTCCGTTAAATGTCGCTGGTTTCCCAGAAAATACTGAAATAAACCGTAGTATTTCTGCTAAATTGACGGTTAGGTTTTGAAGATGCCAGTATTCTTATTCAGGCATATGTCTCTTTTTAGATCCGTTTTTATCAGCGTTTGGTTGATCTCTTCAGCTTCCCTAGCGTTAGCAGATGATAATGTTATCGATAAAATAAAATCAGTCTATATTTATAATTTCTTGTCGTTCATTCAGTGGCCTGAGCCTAAGGTACCAATGACGGAATATCAGTTATGTATGATTGCTGATCAAGAGATCATACAGAAACTCAAGAGTGTTGTTGTGGGTGAACTGATGAATGGCTTGCCCATAATAGTTACCTTGCTCTCCGATAATAACCTTATAACTGGCTGTCACCTTCTTTATATACAAGGTAATAGAGAGGTGTCCTCGGTTTTATTACGTGAGGCTTTTCAGTCTGGAACTTTGCTTATAGGTGATGCTAAAAGTCTTAACTCGAAAGGCCTAGGAATGGTAGGCTTTGAGACACGTGGACGTAAAGTACGTGTGGCAGTTAACCTTACTCGGTTGAAAGAAGCGGGTTTTAAAGTAAGTTCAAAGCTTCTTAGAGTTGTTAGAATTGTAAGGTAAAAGTAAAAGGTCACTCAATGAGAGTGACCTGTGTGGAAATACACTTATTGAACTTGTTCATTCTCAGTGAACATACCGTCGTATAACACAGTTGAAAGATAGCGTTCACCAGAGTCCGGCAAAATAACAACAATAGTTTTACCTTGATATTCCGGTAACGATGCAAGACGTAATGCCGCAGCGGTTGCTGCCCCGCAAGAAATACCTGCAAGAATCCCTTCTTCTTTCATTAACCTTTGTGCTGTAGCGATTGCTTCATCATTTGTGACTGTTTCAACAAGGTCTACGAGATCAAGATCAAGGTTGCCAGGTATGAAGCCAGCGCCGATTCCTTGTATTTTATGCGGGGCTGGTTGGACTGTGTCGTTGTTGATTGTCTGAGTAATAACAGGTGAATCAACGGGCTCGACAGCAACGCTAGTGATGGCTTTGCCTTGTGTATTTTTAATATAACGAGAAACTCCGCTGATAGTACCGCCAGTGCCTACTCCAGCAACGAGTACATCCACAGTTCCATCGGTATCCCGCCAGATCTCAGGTCCTGTTGTTTCTTCATGGATCTTTGGGTTTGCAGGGTTTTGGAATTGCTGCAGCATTAAGATGTTATCAGGGTCGGTATCAACTATTTCCTGGGCTTTATCAATCGCTCCTTTCATGCCTTTTTCAGCAGGGGTGAGAATGATCTCTGCTCCCAGTGCTTTCATCAGTTTACGTCTTTCGATACTCATTGACGCTGGCATAGTTAGTATAAGTTTGTAACCACGTGAGGCTGCAACAAAAGCTAGCGCTATTCCTGTATTACCGCTGGTGGGCTCCACAAGCGTCATTCCTGATTTTAGCTGGCCAGATTTTTCAGCTGTCCATACCATGCTCGCGCCAATACGACACTTGATAGAACCGGCAGGGTTACGTGATTCAATCTTTGCATAGATAGTTGCATTAGGAGCAAGTCTAGATAGCTTAATTAATGGGGTGTTGCCAATAGAGAGTGAGTTATCTTCAAAAACCTGCATTTTTTCACCTTATTCTAAATGAGAGAACTTACTGAAGTGTACTGCTGATGGTAAGGATTTCACAGATTCCTTTGCTATATGTTTATTGTTAATCATACTTAGGGTGTTAGGAATGAAAATTTTAGCTGCGACAATGCCATTCTTGAAGACCTGTTCTAAACTGTTATGTCTTAAATGTAGTTTTAATATCTTGTTTATATAGGTATTTATTTTGAAGCAATTTCTGCGGGACTTGCCTGTTCGCCACAAATTGACCGCTATTGTGATGGTGACATCGCTAATTGTGTTGATCATATCTTATGTGTTTTTTATCGCGAATTTTTGGTTTAACAGCAGAGAGCAGTTAGTGGGTTCGGTACACACGTTAACCAAAGCTGTCAGCATTAATACAACAGCGGCATTGGTGTTCGATGATGAGTTAACAGCTACAGAGTTATTGAGTACGTTAAGTGCGAATAAAGATATTGAATATGCTGTATTACGAAGTATTGAAGGTGATGTCTTTGCTGAATACGGACTCTTGGTACCTGTTGAGCGTAGCGTTAATGTGCTTCAGCGTTTGCGTGATGCCTCTAACGATAGTAACGCTGATGATTGGGGGTATGAGTTTTACGATGACTATTTAGTGCTTGAGCAGCAGATTAAAGAGAAAGATCGGCTAATAGGAAGTTTGGGGGTTCGTGTTAGCCTTGCAAGTTATAAAGAGATGGTTAATCAATGGATACTCTTTGGCTTGCTTGTGGTTATGGGTGTGTTATTCATCGGTTTTTTTATCTCATCTCGTTTAAAAAAAGTCATTATAAATCCTATCGATAAACTGATTCATACCATGCGAGTTGTTTCAGAAGTGAATGACTATTCACGAAGGGTAGAAAATCATTCATCAGATGAATTTGGTGTGATGGTGAAGGGCTTTAACACCATGATTGGGCAAATTCAGGAGCGAGATGAAGCGTTAAAGCACGCAAAAGATATAGCAGAAGAAGCCAATAAGGCGAAGTCTCGTTTTTTAGCCACAATGAGCCATGAGATAAGAACGCCTATGAACGGTGTTTTAGGTATGGCTGAGCTACTTTTGAATTCGGAGTTAACGAGTGAGCAGAGGCGTAATGCTGAAATAATCCACCGCTCAGGTGGTTCTTTACTGAGTATTATTAATGACATTCTTGATTATTCAAAAATTGAAGCGGGCCAGTTGATATTAGAATCAGTATCGTTTGACTTATATGAACAAATTGAAGAAGTAATGCTTCTACTAAATGAAACAGTGAATGGTAAAAAGTTAGCAATATCACATCAATTTGACCCTGATTTTAATGGGCTGATGACGGGTGACCCTGTACGACTCAGGCAAATTCTTATGAACTTAATAGGAAATGCTCTGAAATTTACACAGGTAGGTCGTGTGAATGTAAAAGTCTCAGCGTTGCTTTTAGAAAACGCTCCATTCTTACGAATAGAGATTCAAGATAGTGGTCCTGGCATTTCAGAAACGGCCATAGGGAAAATATTTGAGTCGTTCTCACAGGAAGACTCTTCCATAACACGTAAATATGGTGGTACGGGGTTGGGCCTTGCCATTTGTCAGCAACTTGTCGGATTAATGGAAGGGGAGATCGGTGTACAAAGTATAGAAGGAAAAGGTTCAATTTTTTGGTTTGAGCTGCCTTTACATACACGGGGTGCACATGGTTCTGATGTTGGGAAAACGTTACTGAATGGCTCACGAATTTTGCTCATTAGGCAGCACGAGAGCACCAGTAGCTATGTGTCCCAATTATTAGTTGATTGGGGTGTTGTGCTTACGGTTGTCAATTCACCGGATGACGCTGAAGCTCAAATACAAGAAGCAGCTTCTTTACATAAAAACTTTAGTCTCGTTCTGTTTGAGCATTGGGGACAAGAAAGAGAATTATCAAAATTTATACACTCGTTGAACTACCGTTATAGTCAATTTGCGACTAAGTTTATGGTTGTTGCTTCAGGTGCTATATCGACCATGCGTTTGCCTGAGTATGTTTGTGTTATTCGTGAAAAAGAAGGACATATCAGACCTTCTTTATTATTGGATCAGCTCTGCGATATTTTAGCGTCACAAAAAAAGGTAAAAGTAACTCCTGCATCAGTGATGAGTGATAAGCCTGCTACGTTGTCTAATTACCGAGGTCATATTCTTCTAGTAGAAGATAATGCCGTTAACCAACAGGTGGCGATGGGGTTGTTAAGGTTGATGGGCTGTACAGTAGATGCAGCTGATAATGGTCTTGATGCCATAGAAATGTGGCGTACGCACGCCTATGATTTGATCTTGATGGATATTGAAATGCCTGTACTGGATGGCATAACAGCAACAACATCAATAAGGAAAGATGAAAGGCACCAACAATTGCCTAGTACACCTATTGTTGCCGTTACCGCGAATGCAATGGATGGAGATAAAGAACTTTATTTAAGCCGAGGAATGGATGATTACTTGAGCAAACCTTTCAGCCGCCAAAGTTTGCATCAAATGCTAGGTCGTTGGCTAAAAAAACATTCTGATAGATCGTTAGCCGATGACAAGGTGGAACAGAGCGTGATGGAGAGTGCTGCTGAAAGTGATTTAAACATAGTGCAATTGAATAATTTGCGTGATTTATTGGATGAAAATGGTCAGCCACTCTTGAATAATCTCATTTGCATCTATACTGAAACCAGTAGTCAAATCATGCAAGAGTTGTCTGCGGCTATTGATCGAAAAGATTTTGATGAAACGCGCCGTTTGGCTCACGTATTAAAATCATCGAGTGGGACGATAGGGTTAGATAAGGTGCATGCATTAAGTCGGGAAATTGAGCATGGGTGCAGGTTATCAAATACAGATAATATGGGTACGTTATATCAATTACTAGTAGAGGCAAATCTATCGGCACAGCAGAAATTAATGGATTTCATAAGATGTTAGGGAGTGATAATCTGTGATTGACCACGTTGAAAGCCAGACGATACTTATAGTTGATGATGACCCCGTCGCAAGAATGGTGGCTGCTGCACACCTCCGCAAGGAAGGTTATGCTGTTGCATTAGCAGAAAATGGTGCCGTTTTTCTTGAGATCCTTCAGGATATAAATCCAGATTTAATTTTGCTAGATGTTGATATGCCAGTATTGGACGGATTTTCAGCTTGTCGGCAACTGAGGAGCTTACACTCAGGAAAAGCAGTCCCCGTATTAATGATGACGGGTCTTGAGGGCGATAACTCTATTGAGGAAGCTTACGAGGCTGGTGCCACTGACTTTATAGCAAAGCCGGTTAATTGGACGTTATTAAAGCAGCGTTTGCGGTTTATGTTACGTGCTGTTAACGCAATGAGTGATCTTGTAGAAAGTGAATCGAGGCTAGCTAAGGCACAATCTATCGCTGGACTTGATTACTGGCGTTGGGATCTGGTTCGGGAGAAAATGATATTCTCTGACAAGCTGGCTGAGCGTTTCAATTTCAATGTTAATAGCATAACTGTACAGCAGCTGGTTGATAGAGTCGCTGAGGCGGACCGTCCGCGTGTGACACAAATTTTACAATGCTCTAATGATCCCACATCTATTCCCGCTGATTTTGAAGTAACACTGGATCATCGTAGTGACACTGAAGAATATAAAGTATTTAGAGTACAGTCAGAGCTTGAGTATGATACTCAAGGTGCTCTTGTCGCGATAGAGGGCACGTTGCAAGATATTACAGAGCGTAAAGAGGCTGAAGCTCGAATTCAGTTTTTATCTCGCTTTGACAGGCTTACAGGATTTCAAAACCGGGAATCGTTTACTCGAGTTATGTATAGCCTGATAGGTGAGTGTATAAGAAGAGATGGTTGTATTGCTTTAGTATTAATCGATATTGATCGTTTTGTGCGTATTAATGATATTTATGGTCACCGGACAGGTGATGAAGTGTTGCTTGAGGTTAGTCGGCGAATTACTGCTTTTGTTGATCAACTTCGCCAGGAAGTTGGAGACTTGAGAAGTGAAGTTTGCCGCTGGGGGGGCGATAAGTTTGGCTTAGCAATCTGTTGTTCTTCTAGTTTGGATTGTAATGTCGATGTGACGACTCGGTTGATGGATTGTATTTCTGCTCCGTTTCGAGTCAATGGCCATGAGGTGTCTTTGACCTCGTGTATTGGATACGCACGAGTTGTTGATACAAACTTGGATTTAGGTACATTGCTTCGTAATGCTGAAAACGCTATGCGTAATGCTAAACGTCAAGGACGCAATATTGTACGTTGTTATGATGACAGTATGCTCGAGCTCACTGAGCGTCGCATGACGCTAGAAGTCGAGCTGCGTAAAGCGCTGCCAAATGAGCAGTTTAAATTGCACTATCAGCCGCGGATTAATGCAAAAACGAAGTGCATTGTAGGGGCTGAAGCATTATTGCGTTGGGAGCATCCAATTTTAGGTAGCCTGTCCCCTGTTGAGTTTATTCCCGTTCTAGAAGAGATGGGCTTAATTCATGAAGTCGGTGCTTGGGTGATGGAGGCTGCTTGCCATCAATTAAAAACTTGGCACAACTGTGGGTTCAGTGATTTTGTTCTTTCTGTGAACTTAAGTGCTGTGCAATTTCGAGATATACGTTTAGCTCAAGAGATTGGTGCTGTCATAAGTCGTACGGGTATTACACCTGAATATTTGGAGTTTGAACTGACAGAAACTGCGATCATGGAAGACGTAGCTCAAACACAAGCGACTCTGGCTTTATTAAAAGAGATTGGTGTTCAACTGGCGGTTGATGATTTTGGCACGGGGTATTCGTCTTTAGGTTATCTGCGCAGTTTTCCATTGGATACACTGAAAGTGGATAGAACATTTGTCAGTGAGCTTCCAGGTAATAGTAGTGATCGATCCCTTACCTCCGCGATTATTGCAATGGCTCGTTCGCTCAGCTTACATGTCGTTGCTGAAGGCATTGAAACACAGGCCCAAGCTGAGTTTTTACTCGAAAAACAGTGTGATGAATTTCAGGGTTTTCTATATTCGAAACCAGTAGATGGTCAGGCTTTTGATGCATTACTAAAAAGTGGTAAATCTTTGGGTTAATACCCGACACATGATTATGAAAATGCTATATTAACATCCTCTAATTTTTAGGTGTCCTGACCATGCGTGCTCTCATCAAGCTTCTAGCGCCTAGCATTTTTTCGCTAGCCTTTTTTGTGTTTCGCTCTTCTTTGTTTCAAAAGTCGCCACGTAAGCATCAATGGGTTATGCGAGTTTTTCGTTTTACGGCTGATAATGATAGCTGTAAGGCGCTATCTGTATATGGGCATTTGCTGCATTTTCGTGGAGAAGATGTTCAGAATCGCATTCAAGGTGCTATTTATATACAACGAGCTGCTGATAAGGGTGATATGAAATCGCAATACCAGATGGGTAAGGTTTATGAAATGGGATACGAAAGTTATTTTTCTGTATCAGATGAAAAGTCTCTGCATTACTACCGCTTAGCTGCATCACAAGGGCACTCATTGGCTATCAGTCGAATGATTAAGGTTTATAAAGAAGGTCAGTTAGGTGAGGAATCTAACGTAGACGAGGTAAAGCACTGGCAGTCTTTGCAGCCAGCGCTTTGAGTTACTCCGTCTATTTATTATTTCTTTTTAAGACGTGCACGTATTGTTAGCAGTGATTCGCTATTACCTGGTACTGTTACTTTCCACTTAGCCATACCGGCATTCTTTTCAATAGGTTGTAGTGTGCTACTGATGAGCTTCCACGGTTGAGAAAATAAGCTGCTAAGCTCTACATCTCGGCTTTTTAGTGCGCTGTTTTTGATGCGTAGTTCATAAGCAACAACGGTACCATCAAATGCTGTTTGAAAATCAGTTTGATGTTGTGTAATAGTCACATCAAATGCTTTCCCCATGGCTAATTCAACTTCTTCACCTATCGCTGTCTGGTTTAAGTGAGCGCTTCCTACATAATGTAACTCCTGAGTCTTATCAGGTGAGAAAAAGCGTACTTGCCCAGCAGGTAATGGAGTGCCAAGCCCCTGCTTTTTATTATTTGTAAAGCGAATGAAAGATTCGGGCTTAACTTTTAAAGTTTGGTTGCCGACACGAGGGCTAATGTAAAACTGGTAACGTTGAAGTGAGTCAACATTGACCTTATCTGCATGCAGTAACGGAACTTGAGTGCGTTGCTGGTGCTGGAGTGTGACTGGGGCTTTTAATGTATATAGCTGATAATCACTTAACGCTTGAGGAGGCGGTGCGCCGGTATCTTCTGCCATTGCTTGCGCCATCATGACAGTTTTAGCTCGGTGCCTAGGGTTTCTATCCTGATATACATCCCCTGCCAGTAAACGTACTCGAGCATTTTTTAGTAAGGTGCCAGTATCGTTCACTAAAGAAGCAAGGCCGTCGACAACCAGCGAATTATTATCTTCTGATAGAGTCATTACGTAGTCCATCTGCCAACTAAGCCCTTGGGTAAGGTAGCTCAACTGAGCCGTTCCGGCTTTGTTTGTTCCTTTGCTGCGAAACGTTAAGCTGGGCTTTAACAATAACTCGGGAGGTCTTGATGGAAAAATAATTCGCCAGTCTGATGATAGAGGAATAGATTCAATACGGCCGCTATTGTCGACTAACGCGGTGTTACCTTCAACATTTAAGAGTTGCACGGTTTGTTGTAGTTCTTGTCCATTTGGCTGATTGTGAGCCAGTATTACGTTTTTTCCGATATGGTGTTCTAGCAACGTATAGTAGTTGAGTGAAGCCTTATTGAGCGTTTGTTCCTTAATGCTTCCGGCGCCCCTGATTTGCAAGGTTTCTGTTTGCATTTGCTTACTAACATCGCTGATGACAACAGTATCTTTTGTGGTTAGAGCCGGAATAGTTCGGCTGTCCTGAATTAAGCCGAGGTTATGCGTATACAAGGTGACTGCTAAATCTGTTTGTTCTTTATCGGTAATAGTTACAGGGGCTGCATGTGCAATGTTGGGGCTGAGCAACGCAGTGAGTATTGCAATGGGTAGAAGTTTTGGCAGCATATTCGGTAGTCCTTTTGTAACTGTGCTCTTTGGAAAAGTATCAACTGGTAATTTATGTGCAGTAATTATATTTTTAACAGTGTATACCTCAGCATTATACAATCCAGAAATGAGCCTGAAGGTCGAGGGTGTTAAGCCCTCATTTTATGTTGCTCATGGAGTTGTTTGAATTGAGTACCTCTTGCTAAGTTAATCAGTAGCATTATCGCCCATTTGGCTGGCGAATGCATTCAGCTGTTTTAAGGTGCTGCTTGGCTTTAAATATTGGCTGGGCCTGGCTAGCGAGAAAAATTCTTCGAAGGGCGCCATCATGTCGTTATAGAGATATTTTCTGTTGCTTACCTTTGCTGTCAGTGATCGCTATTGGAAGTTGAATTCACGAGTAAGTTATTAATAATTCAAATCTTATTGACATTGATTTCTAGTTGTCGATAATGGTTCGCATTATTATTATCATTAAATAGTTGGAAATGATTATTAGATATTTTCATGATAACTAATTGTTTTCTTGAGCTATTTATTTGTATCGCACCATTCCCATTCAATGTGTTGGGGCGTGCATTAATTCTACTTCCACTGGAGACCTGAAATGTCGTTATCATTCCTAGCGCATTTGCGCGCACGCTTGCTTATTTTGGCATCTTTACTAGCGCTTGCTGCGCCTAGCCAAGCTAAAGAAGCTGTGGTGTTAGTTCAGCTAAACGAATACAAAGGTCCGGAAGCTTATTTCCATCTCTATCTGGTTAATCCAAAAGGCAAGTTTGATCGCACTTTGTGGGTTTCAGGGCCGGAAAAAATTTGGTGGCCTGATTCTAAGCGCTGGTTTGGTTACCACAGCCGCACCCGTGAAAATGTCGATGGGATAACTGGAGCATCTACAGCAGGGGGGGCTCGCTCTGTAATGCAGGTTAAAATTGATGAAGCGCTGGTCGATGCGGGTTACAAACTGCGTGTAGAAACCTCAGTGGAAAATGCAGACAACGTACAAGCGGATGCAGAGATAGAATTAACGAGTGATAATCAGCGCAAGAAAATCCCCGGCACGGGTTATGTACGTTACTTGCGCTACAAGCTCTAAATAACAATGTGGAGACAAGTACACCGCTGGCAAGGAGTAGTACTGGGGCTGCTATTAGTTTTTCTGTCAGTGACCGGTTCTATTTTATCGGTTGATCCTATATTGCAGCGTTTTGATCGCAATGTGCATGATCTTGAAGGCTTTACTGTGGCTGACGTTTTGAAGTTGTCTGCGCGCAAAAATCCTTACTTTGAGATCGACCGGATCCGCGTTGATTTTTCGGGCAGAGTGCTACTGCGCGGAGCCGATGCAGCGGGCTCACGGGAGGTGCCGTTCAATCCGCGTAACGGGCGTTTGGCGCGCAAAGATAGACCGCGGCCGGTTATGGGTTTAGTCAATAACTTACATCGCAACTTGGCGCTTGGGCCCACAGGACGACCTATCACTTTAGTTGCAGTGATTATCATGCTTGGGCTAGTTATAAGTGGGGCTTTTTTGTTAGCGCGGCGTCTCGGAGGTTTCTCTCATTTGTTGCGGCCTGTAAAAGGGCGCGGGGTAGATAAGTGGCATAGCTGGCTAGGTCGCCTGTTACTGATTCCCTTGCTGGTTACTTTAGTGTCAGGCACTTGGATGTCGTTGGTGTCGAATGGCTTACTACCCTCTGGGGTGGATGATGGGCCTAGTTATCCTGAAACTCTGATAGAAGCAGAACCAGTTCCGGCGGATGAGCTGGCGGTATTTTCAAGTATTAAACTGAGCGATTTAAGCGAGCTAAACTTTCCGATTTGGTCGGATTGGTGGGATGTTTACGTATTGCGCCAAGACGGTCAGTTGAGCTTTATTGATCGTCAATCCGGGGCTGTTTTGAGTCAAGCTAGTGCTCCGTTTATGAGTCGTTCCCTAGATCTTTTTACATTGCTACACACAGGGCAGGGAGCTTCTGTATGGGGGGCTATAGCGGGCTTGGTCTCTCTATCGGTACCATTTTTTACCTTTACAGGGGTGTTGATTTGGCTGCGCCGTCGACACCCTAAACTGCGCGGTACTGTTGCGCCTGAAAAAGCACAAGTAGTGATACTCGTTGGCTCGGAAACAGGGACGACTTGGGGGTTTGGACTGCATTTAGCGCAGCGCCTGAGAGATGCGGGAAAAGCGGTGCATTTAGGTGCTATGAACCAAACCTATCAAATGCCGGATGATGCAACTCTATTGGTACTCGTAGCAACATACGGCGATGGTACTGCGCCTTTGGGTGCGAGCCAGTTCATAGATCGATTACCGGGCTACCAAGGCGCCAAGCAGTTCGCAGTACTCGGTTTTGGTGATAAGGCGTTTCCTGCCTATTGTGCGTTTGCTATTGCCTGTCAGCATGCACTGCAAGCGTCAGGCAGGCAGTGCTTATTGAAAATGGCCGATGTCAATCGGCGCTCAGCACAGTCGTTTACCGGGTGGGGGCATCAGCTCGGTGTTGCAATAGGCTTGCACCAGCTACTGTTAGATTATACCCCACCGCGACCGCGCACCCGTCATTTGGTATTGGTAGAGCGTGAAGACTTTACCGGCTATGACGGCACTGCTTCGGCAATACTGCGTTTTAAAGCACCGGAAAAGCGTCGCTTGCCGGGCTTTCAAGCGGGAGATTTACTCGGTGTAGTACCGCCACAAGACCCAGTGGCCAGGCTTTATTCTTTGGCTTCGTCTAAGGGGGAGGCGATGGCCGAGCTTTGCGTAGCCAGTGTTGAAAGTGGAGTGTGTTCTAACTATTTACTTGGGTTGGAACTAGGGCAGCGCATCGATGCCTATGTGGAACACAACCCGGATTTTAGACCTGCACGCAGTGCGCCGACTATCATGATTGGAGCAGGCACGGGGATAGCGCCTTTTGCCGGTATGATTCGCAAAAACAGCAAACAACCAATGGAGCTGTTTTTTGGGCTGCGCCATGCTGATCACGATTTTTATTATCGTGATGCCATAATGCAGTGGTGCAGTGATGGCAGATTGAGTGGCTTTCATCCTGCTTTTTCACGTCATCAAGACTGTGCCTACGTGCAAGATAAACTGCGTGCTGCAGAAGATGTTATAGCGCAACTTTTACATCAGGGCGCAACAGTGATGGTGTGCGGTTCATCCCGTATGGCCAGCGCTGTCGCCCAAGAAATTGATATTATCTCAGCCAACATAGGGCTCAGCCTCAATGAGCTGCGTTCGTGCGGGCGTTACCTTGAAGACATTTACTAATAGAGGACCCAGCAAATGAAACTTGGAACCTTAATTTCCACTATAGCGGTTGCGGGGCTACTAGCTACTAGCGCCCACGCTAAAAACCCTTTCCTGACTAAAAAGTTTTGGAAAGAAGCAACTGTGCAAGATGTGCAAAGCAAAATGGCTGAGGGATACAGCTTACTTGAAAAGCAAAAAATCGGCCGTCAAGGACTACACTACGCACTGCGTGGCAGTGCTTCTATCGAGGTAATGCGCTGGTTGCTTGAGCAAGGTGTTCCCTACCGCCCAGAAGGGGGCAAAGGTGTGTATGCAGAATTGTACGCAGCGCGCTATGGCGATTTGGAACTGATCAAGCTGTTTGCCGAGTTCGGTGCCGACTATCAAGTTAAAGACTACATGGGGGAGACACCGCAGTACTGGTTGTCTAAAAATAAGAAGTTCCGTCCGGGGATAGTCGAATACTTTGAAGAGATAGGTTTAGACTTTGATCAGCAAAGCCGCTTAGGTATCACCCCGTTAGGAGCTTTCGCCTATAACAAGCGCGCTTTAAAAATGTATGAATTGCTTGAGGGCAAAGGTTATGACGCCGGCTACATCGATGGTGAGGGGCGCGATTTATTTATGCGTGCGTTAACCAAAAACGACAATGTAGAAATGCTAGAGAAGTTCTACAAGATGAGTGAAGATCCAGAAGTTACAGATAACTACGGTTATTCGGGGGTGCTGTTGACAGTATCAGACGATGGAACCTCGGAAGAGCGTTTAGCATTTTTAGAAGATCAAGGTTTCGATCTAAAAATTACTAATGATCGTGGCCAAAATGCACTGCATATGTTGATGGCCAGCCGCGAAGAGGAAGCAGAAGGTTACGATGCCTTGATGAGCCGCGACTTCGATGTTAACGCTGAAGATAACAGTGGTAACACGCCGCTCATCCTAGCGTTTGGCTTTAAAGAGGTAAGCGTAGTAGAAGCATTATTAGATGCGGGCGCCAACGTTACAGCTGTTAATCAAAAAGGTGTTAGCCCGCTGCTAGCAGCGATGTTACGTGAGGAAGAATTCGTTCCTGTGATTGAGCGTTTGATCGAAAAGGGCGCGGACTTAGCGGCCAAAGATGCTAAAGGTGGCACGGCTTTAACCTATGCTGTTAAGGGTAATCAGCCGGTCTTTGTGCTACAAAAAATTCTTGACGCTGGTGTAGATATCAACGCCAAAGACGGTGAAGATACCACCGCATTGATGCACGCGGCACTGTTGAGCAAAGATAGTGCAACGATTGAGTTCTTACTGGCGGCGGGTGCCGATAAGTCAATTACTGATGTGTTCGATGACACAGCATTACTAATGGCAATGGATAACCCCAATCTTAAAGGCCAGACATTCCTTGCCAACATGAAGTAATCGGTAGCTGATAAATGGCTGGAGCGGATGGAATTTCAGCCATTTCTTAGGGAGCATACGGTTAAGTCTTCAGCATGAAATAACCTCCATGATTGGAGGAGTGTTTGATGGGCCCTTAAAGGGTAATAGTTGGTTTATTTCTTATCTATTGTATCTTTTTATTTTATTTTATCTTTAATAATCATGAAATGTGATTGTAATAAATTAGCATTAAAGTAGTTGAATTAGTTGCAGCATGTATGAATATACGTTGCTTGTTTTATTTATGAGGATATATATGAAAATTGTCAGCACTATTGCTACCTTTTTAGTGTTTTTATTTAGCTCTTATTCTTTTGCAGATGTTTATTTGAAACTAGATGATGATATAAATTTATTAGCTGTAAATGGTAAAGAATTGGCAGATGCTAGTTGGCTGGATAATAAAAATGATATTTCCTTAAAGGATGGTGTTAACCAAATCCTTGTTGAGTTTTCTGCTGAAATTAAGACATCATCTAGTGAGTCAGACTTAGAAAGTTTAGGGACTTATATTATTGTATTTGAAGCTATTTCTGAACGTTTTAGGCTGGTTTTACCAACTATAAAGAACAGAAAAGACTTTGTTGAATTCAAAGAAAACCCTAAATGGATAATGCTTGATTCTAATAACGTTGTAAAAGATGTACGCGTTGATGAGTTAATTAAAGAGGGCTTTCAGTTAAGCCGAGATTATGAAAGTGAATTGCGTGAATATAATGAGTTGAATTTTTCATCTGAAGTTTATTCTGAAAAACATGAAGAGATTTCTATTAGGAGATCCTCTGTTATAAATACCAATCCTATTTTAAATGATCCTAATCTTTCTGGGAGAATGCTTAAGTATTGGTACTTGAATGCAAGCCCAAAAGTTAAAGCTGACTTTATTGCGTGGACTAAGGAATAACTCCACTGCAATTTAAATAATTGTTATATAAAAATTCTTATTTCTTTCGTCTGAAGGAAGTAAGCCTTATTTCGTCAATAAATTTAAAACTATTATATATTACTCTGGAGAAAGAAATGAAAAAGCTGATTTTAGCTGCATCTATTGCGGCAATAGCAACAGGTTCTGCTAATGCTGCGACAATTTATGAAGGCAAGGGACTCACCTATAAACTGAAGGGGGATTTCCAGGTACAATTACGCCAAGATGTAGGTGATGACCAGAATTTGGATGTAGAGTTTGACGACCTTGAGCTTAAAAACTCTGTAGTCTATGACTTGAATAATGGGTTGAAAGCGTTTGGTCAGCTAGATTTTGGTTTTAAGAATGCTGCTGAAGATAAGCAGGATGGTAGTGATCTTGAAGAAGCTTATATCGGTTTAGATTTTGGTAAAGTTGCGGTATCAGTCGGTAAGCAAAATTTTGCTACGGATGAATTTGGTGTTGAAGCTGCTTATGAACTCAGATCAGAAGCCGATCGTTTTGAAGAGCAAGGCACTGATGGTGATGACACTATTCGTGTGAATGCGTCTTTGGATAATGTTTACATTGCAGCTTCATATGAAATAGAAGCTGAAGGTGAAAGCAGTGAAAATGGACAGTCATTTGACTTGTTTGTATCTACTGAGGTTTCTGGTGTAGAGCTAGCTGCTGCTTATCAGACTATGGAAGCAACGCCTACTTCAGACTCTAAGGATACTTGGGGTGTGAGCGCTGCATATGATTTTGGTGTTGCTAAGTTAGCTGCTGATTTTAGTACAACAGAGGATGTTGCTGACCAATATAACTTGGCTGCAGTTGTTCCTGTTGCTAAAACAACTAAAGTTGCTGTCGGTATGCTCAGCATTAATCCTGAAGCAGGTGATGACGTTACTGAGTGGTACGCTAACGTAACGTATAAGTTCCCATCTCAGAAAAATGTTAGTGTTTTTGCTGAAATTGCAGACACTGATGAAGATGATGTTGAAATTGGTTACTTAGCGGGTATGCGTTTGAAATTCTAATAACGAATGATAGCGTGCTGAATGTCCCCTTCAAGTGTTTAGCGCGCTAGTATTTTGGGCCAGGTTTAACCTGGCTTTTTTGTGCATTTTTTTTGGGTATTGTGTGTGGTTAGTAGGGCTCTGACCAGAACAGCTATTATCACAACAGTACCATGGAAAGGTTATTTGTAGCTGGGGAGAAAAAAGTAGCCACAACCAACCTACTTGTGGCTACTAATGTGGAAGCTATAATTTGTTTGAAGCGATAGATTATTAACGGTTAGATATTAGGTTTTACATTCAAGGATACATTTTTCCAATGTTGAAGAAGAGGGTTTCACCTGAACTATCATCGACTCCATCATTATCGGTTACAGCAAACCCGTGACCGTTTGAATCAATACTGAAGCCTTCGATTTTATCCTGTACATATCCATTTAGAGATTTTAAGTCAGGTAAGAAGTCTCGTACCAAGGTTTTGCTGACCACAGGTAAAGTATTACCTATAGATACTGGTTTAAGCTCGTCTTGACTTACCTTGTATAAACGCTTGATTGAGGCGTTATCACCTAATTGATTATCGCGTTCGATGATATAAACCGAGTTATTATAATAAGTGATTTCTGATAAGCCTACCCAGCCTTGTGTTGCCTTATCTAATGGATAATGCACCGCGCCCCAAGATGCTGTTGTTAGGTTATAGGCTAATAATTTTACTCGATTGTTGGCGTCATCTTTCCAAGGGCGTTGAATAGCAATCCAGAGCGTATCATCTATTAAAGTGATGCCTTCTGCGCCAAAACGTCTCTCATGTTTTAGTAAATTGTCCGGAAAATTGATTGTTTGGTCTATCTCGCCCAAAGAATTGATATGGTAAATCGCGTGAGGAATTTCTTTTTTAGTCTTTCCCTCTGATGCTAGCCAGAAGCCATCTTTACCGTCGCTTGTGATACCTTCAAGGTCGAGGTTTTTGGCGGGCTTGCCCTTGCGAGTAACGGGTAATGCATGAGTTATAATGGCAGGTTTTTGCTTTGCATCGATGCTAAACACTGTTGGCTGGTTCGCATAAAAGCTATCATTCACAGCGTATAGGTTGCCTTCCTTGGATGGGTGGGCCGCTAAACCAGACAATGCGCCCCAACCAATGAGTGAGCTGTTTGATTTATTGCTTGAATCCGATGTGATTTGTGGGTAAACAGGTTCTGTTGCCGACAAATCATAGATCATCACGTGTGCTCGAGGGCCTTTATCTTCGATTAGGTCTTTTTCATTTGCGCTCACGAGTAAGTTGCGAGCTGGAATAGTTACGGCAGATTCAGGGCCAATACCAGAGGGCAGTAATTGTTGGAATTTTGGCTCATCCCCTGTATCTAGGTAGACACCAATAACGGATGCTCTTTCTGATAGCACAAAAATGTATCTGTTTTCACCATACTGGCCGATGGCGATTCCTTCGGGTTCGTTACCTTTTTTCCCTGAACGCTTATCTGGGTAGTGGCCTGCCATGATGACCTGCTCTTCAAATGAGCTTCCTGATTCATAAAGAACACGACCATCTTTATGGAAAATGGTAAAGCTACGAGACCCACCTTTGTAGTCGCCTTCATTTGCAGTGACGAAACGATCATTATCAAGCCATTTAACTGTATCAGGTTCGCGAAGTCTTGTTTGGGTGCCGCTAAAATTTAAAGTCTTATCTTTTTCTGTGTCTATATTCTGCAGATCAACACTTCCTGCAGAGAAGTGGTTAAGTATGTTTCCTGTCTCAGCAGAAACAATAACTAAATGGTTGTTTTCTTGTAATGTGACTACTATTTCGTTGTTGTCGTTAAAGTCGACAAACTCAGGTTCAGGGTCATCAGCACCTGTATTAGCAAGGCCAGTCATTTCTACTTTCTTGAGACTGTTACACTTAGGGATGCCTTTCTTGAGTTCTACAATAGCCAGCCATCCCGCAGGTAGTTGTGGCAAGATGCCGTCTTTTAAGTCTTCGTCACGTTCGTTTTCAATAGCAATGGCAGCAAATTTACCGTCTTTGGAGATGGCAATTGAATCAGGTTGCCCTCCCAACTCGCAACGGTTTGTTATTGATTGATTATTAAGTTGAATAGCCGCTAAATAACCGCTTGGCTTAAGAAAACTTTCTGATGTATTTACAGCCGCTAATACATAATTATCACCGACGGCCACGGACGTTGGCTCACCAGCGGTTTTAACGATACCTAACGCTTTGGGTTCTCGAGCATCACTAATATCGATAAAACCAATCGCACCAAAAGGGCTATCAGAATAGATCAGCGTGTTTCCGTCTTTACTGGCGGCAATTATTTCAGGAGATGTCTCTTGTTGAGTATCTACAGATGCAGGAAGGTTTTTTGTGGTATTAAAACTGGCGATGCGATTGAAGGACTCTGCTTGCGCAACGGAGGTCGTTGCTGCAATGGTTAGTGCAAGAAGAGACTTTCGAAATAAATGAGCTGGCATGTTTTTCTCCGTAGAAAGGCAAGTTAACTTGCGCATTCTACGGAGCTCACATGACAGAGATATGATTGAAATAAGTAAGATAATTAATCTTTACTATCTTACTTTAAATCTACAGCAACCCTAAAACCCCAGGTGTTTCTTGAAGCGTTGGGTGGATGTCGGTAGCGGCTGGCAGAACGAATAACCCTACTAATGTCAAACCATGAGCCGCCGCGCATAGAGCGAAAGTTACAGCTAGCCTGTGTTCGAGCGGAGCCGTCTGATGGGTGGCCTAGGTAGGTATCTGAATAGCAGTCTTGAACCCATTCATCCACATTACCGTTTAAGTCATGGAAGCCCCAAGGATTTGCCGCAAGTGATCCTATAGGCGCTGGGTGTTTACCATCCCATAACGAGCCGCACTCGTCACAAACTGCACGTTGCGGGGATAATTCATTACCCCACCAAAAAGCAGATTGCGAACCACTGCGTGCGGCGTACTCCCACTCAGCTTCTGATGGAAGGCGGTACTTTTCTCCTGTTTCAGCACTAAGCCATGCGGCATAGGCCGTCGCATCTTGCCAAGAGACGTTTATGACCGGTTGTGAGTCTCTTCCCCAGCCTTCATCGTTAGGAAGCTCTCTCCCAGTAATCTTGGCAAAATGATCGTATTGGGCAAAGGTCACTTCAAAGCGAGAAAGAGCAAAAGGGTGGATAAGTGTAATGGTTTGAATCGGCTTTTCGTTATCATCACCTTGCTGGTTAAGGTCGCCCAGTTGGAATGTGCCTGCTGGTAAGCTAATCATTTGTGGGCCATATGAGCCATTCTCTAGAGCATCTTGAAATACACCAAAGTTCTCTTCTAGCTTGGCCTCTTCACGAGGTAATACCGCGGCGGTGTTCTTTGCTGACGTTGTTGCAGCGAGTGTTGATATTTCAGGTTGCTCTTCGAGTTTCTTTTTTAGTCGTTGAATGGTTTGTTCATGATTATCAGCGGACGTTTTCCAGATTTGAGCTTGTTCTTTCCACGCGGCCACATGGTTATTAGTGGCTGCTTGCTGCTCTTGTGCTAAATAAAGGCTTGCCGTAAAACCAACGAGAACACCGGCGGTAAATAAGCTGGCCCATAAAAGCAATCGAATAGTAAATTTGGAAGGGCGCTTTGCATCTGTAATGTTTGGGTTGTATTCGATTGTTTCGTCGTCACCTTGATGTGCTGTAGCGCTGTTGAGTGAGTTAGTTTCTTTTTCTTCTTGCTCTTTAAAAAGTGCTTGGATTAGCGTTATAGCATTAGTTTGGCGCTCTTCAGGGTCAGTGGATAATGCTTGTTGGAGTTCTGCCCACTGATCTTTACTGGTCTTAGATGGGTGTTTTAGTTCCTTGCGAACATGTAGCTCTTCATCATCTGTTAGTGAGAAGGGCGCAGTACCTGATAGTGCGGCATACGCTATGCAACCCATAGAGTAAACGTCGGCAGCTGTAGGTAATAGATTAGCGTGAAAGGCTTCGGGAGACTGATAGGCTGGAAACTGAAAAGCCGGCTGTAACGTGAAACTGGTTTCTTGTAAAAGAGTGCGTGGGCTTATAGGTAATAACTTCACACCGCCCTGACGATTAATATAGATTAAATCTGGAGCTAAAGCACCGTGGGGTTGACGGACTTTGCTGGTAAATATATCCACTGCAACAGCTGTTTGTAGGAGTAAGCCGCGTAAATGGTTGGCTTTTAGCTTTGTCACTTTTTTTGTTTTTATAAGAGTGTCTAGTGTGAGTCCATCTAATGCCTCACAGGCAAAAAATAAAATTCCACCACGCTCAACAAAATAACCGTAAATTGAAACAATATGCTTATGGTGTAGGTTCTTGGCCTGGATAATTTGCTGTTTAAAGGCAGCAAGCAAGCCTTTGTGCCTGGTTAGTTCTGGGGCAATAACAATAATCGAAACGGGTGTAGGGCTGGGTGTGCTGATATCTTCAGCTTGCCAAAATTGCCCTAGAGGGTGCGCTGTTGCCGATCCTTTTAACTTAAATTTGTGATGTTCAGGGCCAATGACCTGACCATCATTCAGCGCACGTGATTGTTGTTGCTTTTCCATTGCCCATTCCTGCCTATATATCCGTTATTTATAATAGACAAGAATGGACAAACTTTTAAGTAGAATCAGCGGTTTATCTAATCGGTTTGTAAAGGTTCAAAGTTCTTAACTAGATCATCAACTGCTTTCAATTGAGCGAGGTAAGGTTCTAGTTTATCCAAGGGTAGTGCACAAGGGCCGTCGCATTTCGCTTCTGCTGGATTCGGATGAGCTTCTAAGAATAGTCCTGCTATCCCTTGAGATATTCCAGCACGTGATAACTGTGCTACGAGCCCTCTTCGCCCATCTGCAGAGTCTGAACGACCACCAGGAACCTGCAATGCATGTGTTGCATCAAACATAATGGGGTAACCAAACTCTTTCATAATAGAGAAACCAAGCATATCAACAACTAAGTTGTTGTAACCGAAAGTGCTTCCTCGTTCACAAAGAATGAGACGGTCATTACCCGCTTCACGGCATTTGTGCAAAATATGCTTCATTTCGTGAGGTGCTAAGAACTGCGCTTTTTTAATGTTAATAACAGCACCTGTTTCAGCCATTGCTTGGACAAGATCAGTCTGGCGTGAAAGGAAAGCAGGTAACTGGATAATATCGCATACCTGTGCCGCTGCCGCTGCTTGGTCAGGCTCGTGTACGTCAGTAATCAGTGGAACATTAAATGTGTTCTTAATCTCTTCAAGAATTTTTAACCCTTCATCTAAGCCTGGTCCACGAAAAGAGGTGAGTGAAGAGCGGTTTGCCTTATCAAAAGAGGCTTTAAAGACATAAGGGATGTTTAACTTATCAGTAACGGTTACATAGTGCTCTGCAATACGCAGTGCAAGGTCCCTTGATTCCAGTACATTCATACCACCGAATAAAACCATTGGTTTATCATTCGAGATTTCTAGGGCGCCTACTTGAACGACTTTCTGTTCCATGATTTATAACCTGACAAAAGCTTAAAACCGGCATTATACGTGAAGCTTTGATAAAATAATGCACGCCATTGCCTACAGTTTATAAATGAGTGCTTTTATGAATGTACAAACGAGTGAATATTTAGAGGCTTGCCTAGCATTATTGCAGTCATGTAGCTCATTACAGCTAGCCACTATCGATAAAAGTGGTATGCCGCATCTGAGTTATGCGCCATTTATTCGACAAAGTGAGCATTTTTTTATCTTTGTGAGTCAGCTGGCAAGCCATACGCAGCATCTAACAGATGTTCCTAATGCCAGCATAATGATCATCAAAGATGAAGCAGACTGTCGAAATATATTCGCGCGCGAACGCTGTACTGCCAGTGTGTCTGTAGAAGCGCTAGCACCTGATACAACAGGCAGTATTCTCGACCAAATGGAAGTTGAGTTAGGAAAAACTATGGCGTTATTAAGAACTTTACCTGACTTTGTTTTGTTCAAACTGACAGCCGAGGAGGCGCGTTATATAGCGGGTTTCGGTAAGGCGTTTGAATTAGATTTGAAGCATAATGAATTAATGCATGTGAGTGCTGAAAAACTTGCTGAGCGTTGAGTGTTAGAAAGCGAGTAAGTGGAAGAGTAAATAACTTTCACCGATTAATAAGAGAAGTGCTCCTACGCTATACCAGCCATAACGTGTGGCCAATTTTTCTTCGTCGAGTGTTGAAAGTAAATAGGGGTGCTCTTTTTCACTAGGACAGGAAAGCACATGCATAGTGGGAGCTGCTTCCATCGCTCTACGTCGCTTACTTGCTTCTTGGTGGGCTGCTTTTTGAACATTACTCCATTCTTGCATATCAAGCTTTTGATCACTGTTGCTATCAAAGCGCTGCAACAAATCATCATAGGATTGTTTCCACTCTCGAACGACCTCTCCAGATAGTTTCTTTATGGGAGGTAAATGTCGTCCGCCACCAACGCTCTGAAACTGCCCCAAAGCATAGATTTGTTCATGGGTGAATAATAAGGTTTCTTGGTATCTATAACGAGACCCGCCTAGGTCTTTTGTGAAAAGGGCACTTAAGTCAAAGCCTGATGTTTGATTCATTGATTGATTAGGGTGAGGCGTGTCGCCATACCATGTTCGTTTGTTGTCAGTACGAACGATAGCTCCTGCTGGGTCTACTAGTCCTATTGCTGTATTGTCGTTTATCTGGAACCAAGCATCTGATTTTCCGCTATCTTCAATATGCCAACTCTTGGTTTTGCCGCTACTTTTAAGGCGCGAAATATTATAGCTGTACCAAACACACTTCCTTCCTGAAAGTGGGGCGGTTAGCGGGCCGCATTCTCCTTCAATAATATGCCCAATCACTTCAACATAACCTTGGTGTGCCGAGCGTATTTTAGAAGTAGGGGTGCCTGTAATTAAACGGTAGCGTTTGAGAAGTGCAAAGCCTTTCCAAAGAGTCACTACAATAGCCGCAACTAATATGAAGAAAACAAAAGCTGTATCTATATTCATTTAGGGGTACTAAATTAATGGCTTTTAAACAGTTGCCCAATATTTACGTCGGTTAACTCAGCTTCTTTGAACTCAAGTAGGTCTCGAGATATAAAGTTCATTTGTTTGGCTATGAGTACATCTGGAAATTGCTCAATGCGAACATTGTAAATATTCACTGATGCATTATAGAACTCACGACGGTCAGCAATTGAGTTTTCTATACCCGATATTCTGTTTTGAAGGTGTTGAAATGATTCGTTCGCTTTAAGCTCTGGGTAATCTTCAGCCAGTGCAAATAAGTTACCTAGCCCTAATCGAAGCTGCGACTCTGCTTGGCCAAGTCCTTTTAAATCTTGTTTTTCACGAGCGTTAGATACTTGCGAGCGGGCTGCAATGACACGGCTAAGTGTTTCTTGCTCATACTGCATATATTCTCGGCAAGTATCGACTAACTTAGGTAGTTCGTCATGGCGCTGCTTGAGTAAAATATCAATATTTGACCAAGCTTGTGAGACATTGTGTTTTAGGCGGACCAAGTTGTTATACAGTGAGATTATATAAAAAGTGGCTACTGCTATAGCAACAATAAAAATCAGTGTGCTTGGTTCCATTTGTGAGATCTCTCCAGCCAGCCCGAACAATAATGATAGTGGAATGGCTGCTACACATTACCTTCAATCATTTCGACGGCAATGGTTTTAATGATAAAAGCAGCAAGCCCTAAACCTAATGCAAAAAATAGCACAAAAGTTCCGAATTTGCCGGCATTAGAGCGCTTTGCTAAATCATAGATGATAAAAAATATAAAACAGGAAAAAACAACAATGCCGATGTTTAACATCAGACCTTCGATATCAGCTAGGCGCATAGGATAAAAACCAAATATGAGTGAAGAAGTTGCGCGGTATTATACGTAAAAGCTGCTTAATTTTCGAGCAAGCTTTAGAATTACGGTTTGCAGGGGATTAGTGATAGGATTTTCTAGGTTAAACCCCTAAGCTTTCAGCGAGCTTGTCACTTTTGTCTATAAGCATGGGAAGTGCTTCGGCTATCATATCGATAGGTAGTTTGTGATCTCCCCAGCTTTTCATGATGCAGTGGTTATTAATATATGTTTTAAGCTCATTAGTCTTTAGCTGTTTCCAATCGGGCACTTTAATAGCCATCACACTAAGAAAGTCTGCAAACTGTATAATCAGGACAAGTTCTCTAAAGGTTTTTGGCGCTTTATTGTTACGACAAATATTATAGTTGTGATGGTGTCTCGCTACACTGGATACAACATTTGGCAGGTGTAGTTTTTGGCAGGCAATGTAGCCAATTTCAGCATGAGAAGTACCTAGTATCTTCTGTTCTACTAAAGGTAGCTCGTCAGGTGCTGCCCACCCGACAGCGTCTGTTTCATCGAGGGCTTTTGGCGCAAACTGGAACAAAACGAAACGACCGATATCATGTAGTAATCCGCACATGTAAGCCAAATCAGGATCAACTTCATGATGGTGTGTAATTTTAGTGATAAATGATGCAATTGTCGCTGTCTCTATCGAGTGCTTCCAGATGGCTTTGTGTTCGGGGAGCGAAGGTACGAAAACTTTCGACACAGAGAGCGTGGTAATAAGATCAACAATCGTTTGAGAGCCTACACGTGTAAGCGCTGTTTGTAGGCTGTTAATGGGAGTGTTGGGTGAGGAGGCGGCAGAGTTAGCGTAACCGAGTATGAATGTGGCTAAAGGTGGGTCTGTTTTTGCTAGAGCGTAGACGTGATCGTAGAACTCATCATCATCCGAGTTTAATTTCATTAGCTGGAATAATACACCAGGCAACATCGGGAGCTGGTCAATGTGACGAGTAATTTTTTCCAAATTAGATGTGGATTTTTTTTCTAATGATTCGTCGGACATTGATGCCTCAATCCATAGTGGCTTAGTGAGCTGCACTTCAAACTAGGTGAAAACTATAGTTCAAAGCAATACAGCTATCATAGCGTTATAAATATTATAGAAGATATTGGTATTTAATGTTCATGTTAAATTAAGCTTCGCTAAACACCTTTTCAAACTGGTGACTCGGCATAGGCTTGTCAAAATAGAATCCTTGCCCATAATCACAGCCTGCTTTCGTTAGTAGTTTATATTCTTCTTCTGTTTCTATCCCTTCGGCTATCACCTGCATGCCTAATTTGTGGGCAATCATGATAATTGCTTCACACAGTACTTTATCATCGGAATGGGGAGTGAGACCTCTTACGAAACTTTGATCAATTTTAATGAAGTCTACATCAAAATTTTTCAAATAAGATAAAGATGAGTAACCCGTCCCAAAATCATCAAGTGCTATTTGCACACCTGCTTCGCGAAACAGGTGCATTTTCTGCTGAACTTCGTCACTGGGTTCAATCATCATGGATTCAGTGATCTCTATAACGACTGAGCGAGCGGATAAGCCGAGCTGTTCCATAAACTGTAGCCATGAGAAAACATCATGAGTCGGGTCGTGAAACTGGAAAGGTGATGTATTTATACTGACACTAAAGCTCGGATTATATTGGTTTTGCCATAGGGATGTTTGGCGTGCGGCGTCACGAAATATCCAGTCGCCAATATGGGTAATGAGTCCGCTATCTTCAGCAATAGGAATGAATTCAGCAGGAGAAATCAGTCCTCTTGATGGATGGTGCCAGCGAATCAGCGCTTCTGCTTTAAACGTTTTTCCTGTGTTTAGCTCGACGATAGGTTGATAATAAAGTTCGAACTGCTCATGTTCAATGGCGGCACGCAGGTCACGTTCAAGAATCGACCTTGCCATTGCCTGTTCTTGCATGGAGGGTATGAAGTACTGGTAGCGTCCGCGTCCTTTTCGTTTTGCAGAAAATAGCGCATGATCGGCATTTTGAATAAGTGTTGATGCATTTTTTGCATCATCTGGACAAATAGCAATACCGATAGATGCGGTAATGAATAGCTCTTCATTATTAATATTGAAGGGTAAGCTAAGGCTGTCTAGTACTTTTTGTGCGATACGTTCGATTACACTTGTGCTGCCGAGGTCATTAATCAATATCGCAAACTCATCTCCCCCTAAACGCGCGAGCATATCGGTGTTGCGGATAATTTTATTGAGTCGTTGTGACGCTTGGTAAATTAAAAGGTCCCCAGCTTCATGGCTGAGTAAGTCGTTAATAACTTTAAACCTATCAAGGTTGATATATAACAGAGCCAAGCTACTATCAGATTTAAGTGTGTTAGCAACATCGACCACGATGCGGTCGCGAAGCATTTTCCGATTAGGTAGTCCAGTGAGGGGATCAAAGTTCGCTTGTTCCCATAACTTCTCTTCAGATGCTTTTTTCTGTGAAATATCGGTGAATAAACCTATATACCTATCCACAAATCCTTCGCTGTTGCTTTTCATTGCATTGATTGTCAGCCATTCAAGGTAAAGCTCACCATTTTTTCGTCTATTCCAAATTTCACCTTCCCACACACCGCTCTCGAGTAATGCATCCCTCATCTGTTGATAAAATGCTTTATCGTGCTTGCCTGAACTCAAAATGGAAGGCGTCTTACCTATGCTCTCCTCGTAAGAGTATCCAGTGATCTCAGCGAATGCTCTATTAGTATGAATAATCTTCGATGTCGCATCAGTAATAAGAACAGCTTCGTTGCTGTATTCATATACTCCTTCAGCCAAGCGAATGGACTCTTCGGATTTTATTTGAGCGGTGATATCTAGTGTAGTGATAATAACGTGAGAAAGTGTTTCTCGGTGCTCGGGTAGTACAGCGACTTTTATCGACAAGGTTTTGTTGGGTTTATTTGCACCTGCAAAAGAGCTTTGGTGGCTAAAAGACAGTTCCCCCGAAGCAATTTCGGCTAACTCAAGTGCAAAACCTGCTAACGCAGAGTCATTAATAAATGGGCTTAGTGGGCCTTCTATCTTTGTAATATCATTTGCAGCTGCTTGTTGTATGGCTGCTTTATTGGCGTTCACTACTTTAATTTTTGTGGCTAGCTCTCTGCATAAACGAGGGTTGTTTACAAAGTACTCTTGTAGCTCAACAAGTGATTTTTTTGGAATTGTATCAAAAGTCTTTTTGGCTTCTGACCAGTCCTCTTCCCACAGGCCAATAGGTGCATGCTGATATAAGCTATCTAACCTAGCTTCGTTTATTTTTAAATTTTCTGATACAGAGTGTTGTCTTATGTTATTGACAAAGAAGCAACACAGTAGCGCCGTAGTTAGCGGAAATATCGTTAATAGGGGCAGTGTTATTTGCTGCAAGACTTCATACCCAACTCCTCTTGGAAGGGTCAGCATTAGCAGTAGCGTTGCTATATGAGTTACTAGCCCAAAAATAAACAATTCATAAAACGACAGCTTATCTAAGTATAAATGTCTGTAATGTCTCCATATAAGCCCAATAGATGCCGTTGTGATAATAACTAGAATGCCAGTGAAAAATGCCCCTCCCAGTGTAAAACGATAAACCGCAGCAACAATGCATACGATGAGTGTTGGGATCGCACCAAAAAATAAACCGGTTGCACTGAGTAAAATAGACCGGGTGTCAAAAATAATACCTTCTGAGAAGTGCCACGGTGTCATCATTATAATGAGGGCTATGCCACTTAAGGCTGAGCCTGCAATAAGTTTTGATATCAATGACGATGCCGTGGGAACGGCTAGCAAATAATTGAAGATCACGATCATTGCGAGTAACAGTGCAATGTTATTTGCCCAAGTGATTTCAATAAAACTATTGACCATGCGTAGCGCTCTTTATTGTTTAGCTATTCCTGCTAAGTAAATGCTTTGTAGTGTGTGTTTTTGATACTGCTAAAGTAGATATTATTAATGTATCTAAATGGAGACAAGCAGAGTTGTGGATAATACCCCTTCAAAGTAAAAGGGTATATAGAATTTTAATCTAGATAGCTGATTACAGAAAAATTAGACGGGTAATATGATTTTTTGGATAAAGAAATAATTAGGTGAAGCTGGCAGGGTAGAACTTGGATATGTGTAAGTAAGGGCGTTACTGCTATGAAGAGATTTTTAACGATTACTTTAAGATAGGCATGTTTGAACTTGATAGAGAAATGGTAGTGAGGGGTGGATTCGAACCACCGAAGCTCGCGCGTCAGATTTACAGTCTGATCCCTTTAGCCACTCGGGAACCTCACCACAACGAGGCGCGAATAATAGACCGATCAAATGGATTTGTAAACGATTAAATACGACTTAATGACATATTTTTTTCATCTAAAAGTAATATTTCATATTTGAAATTTATCTTAAAATTATTTTTTATAGGCTTGATTTTTAGCGCTACCGCATGGTGCCTGTACTTGCGTCTTATATGCTAAAACTCGGCACAATAGATGACTAAAATCAAGACTGAAATAAGCTTGAAATAAAGATGGATACGTCTATATTTAGTGTCAGTTGGCAGTTGGTGCACCAGATGTAGTATCTTTTTTGCGACTCTACTACTTTTGGTCCATGAAAAACCATACAGAATCTTCATTTAATAATTATTATCTTAGTCGGAACAAAAGAGCCTCTTATGCAGCAAGATTTGATGGTCACTAAACGTGACGGGCGTCGTGAAAAAATTGATCTGGAAAAAATTCATAGGGTAGTTATTTGGGCAGCGAGCGGCTTGGATCAAGTTTCACCTTCTGAAGTTGAGTTAAAAGCACACATACAATTTTACGATGGCATCAAAACTTCTGATATTCATGAGACATTGATCAAATCTGCAGCTGATTTAATTTCAGAAACAGCGCCTGATTATCAGTACTTAGCTGCTAGGCTTGCTATTTTCCACCTGCGCAAGCGTGCTTTTGATAGTTTTGATGCACCAAATTTGTTTGATCATGTGACTAATATGGTCGAAATGGGCCGTTACGACAGGCATTTGATAGATGATTACAGCCGTGAAGAGCTTAATCAACTGAATGATTACATTGATCATTCGCGTGATATGAATTTCAGTTACGCGGCAGTGAAACAGCTTGAAGGTAAGTACCTAGTACAAAACCGTGTTTCTGGTGAAATTTATGAAAGCCCTCAGATTCTCTATATGCTGGTGGCTGCATGCTTATTTGCTTCTTATCCTAAAGAGACTCGCTTAGGATATGTTCAGCGTTTTTATGATGCGACTTCTTTATTTAAGTTATCTTTGCCTACGCCGATTATGGCAGGTGTACGTACGCCAACACGTCAGTTTAGCTCGTGTGTACTTATTGAGTGCGGCGACAGCCTTGATTCAATTAATGCGACGGCAAGCTCTATTGTTAAGTATGTTTCTCAGCGTGCTGGTATTGGTATTAATGCAGGGCGTATTCGTGCCATCGGCAGCCCTATTCGTAATGGTGAAGCTTTTCATACGGGCTGTATTCCTTTCTATAAGCATTTCCAGACAGCGGTTAAGTCTTGTTCTCAAGGTGGCGTAAGAGGTGGTGCAGCAACGCTGTTTTACCCAATTTGGCATTTGGAAGTAGAAACTCTGTTGGTATTGAAAAATAACCGTGGAGTGGAAGAGAACCGAGTTCGTCACTTGGACTACGGCGTACAGCTGAACAAATTGATGTATCAACGTCTTATTAAAGGCGGAAACATCACTCTATTTAGCCCGCACGAAGTGCCAGGTTTGTATGATGCTTTCTTTGCTGATCAAAGTGAGTTCGAACGCTTATATGAAATGTATGAGCAGGACCCAACTATTAGAAAAAGTACGATTAAGGCCGTTGAGCTGTTTGGCCTATTAGCGTCAGAACGCGCTTCTACAGGGCGTATCTATATACAGAATGTTGATCACTGTAATACTCATAGCCCGTTTGATCCTGCTGTTGCGCCGGTAAGGCAGTCCAACCTGTGTTTGGAAATCGCGCTACCTACTAAAGAAATGAATGATATTAATGATGAGGAGGGTGAAATTGCCCTGTGTACTTTATCAGCATTCAACTTAGGAGCTTTAGATAATCTTGATGAGCTTGAAGAGCTGTCTGACTTAATTGTTAGAGCTTTAGATAACTTGTTGGATTATCAGGATTATCCGATTCGGGCAGCTAAAAATGCAACAGATAATCGCCGTACGCTCGGCGTAGGTGTAACAAACTTTGCTTACTACTTGGCTAAGAACCAAACTCGCTACTCTGATGGTTCTGCAAATGGTTTAGTGCACCGCACGTTTGAAGCTGTTCAGTATTACATGCTTAAAGCATCGAATCAGTTAGCTAAAGAGAAAGGCCCTTGTCTTAAGTTCCAAGAGACTACTTATGCTAAAGGTATTTTACCTATTGATACCTATAAGCGAGAAGTAGATGAATTCTGTG
Source organism: Neptunomonas japonica DSM 18939 (assembly GCF_000422765.1). GTDB lineage: Bacteria > Pseudomonadota > Gammaproteobacteria > Pseudomonadales > Balneatricaceae > Neptunomonas > Neptunomonas japonica. The sequence goes on from NZ_AUGR01000013.1 coordinate 101,851, forward strand.
AAGAACCATTGCATTATTTCTGGGAAACGTTACGCGAAGATATTCGTGAGTTTGGTTTACGTAACAGCACCCTCACGGCACTGATGCCTTGTGAAACATCTTCGCAGATCACAAACTCCACTAATGGTATTGAGCCTCCACGTGGTTATGTATCAGTGAAGGCGAGTAAAGACGGTATCATGAAGCAAGTTGTGCCTGATTATACTGAGCTTAAAGATAACTATGAGCTGCTTTGGGATATCCCTAGCAATGAAGGTTATTTACAGCTAGTCGGCATCATGCAAAAGTTTGTCGATCAATCTATATCGGCGAACACTAATTATGACCCAAGTAACTATCCGGGTGATAAAGTACCGATGAAGCAGCTTTTGAAAGACTTGCTTACCGCGTATAAATACGGTGTTAAAACATTGTATTACCATAACACGCGTGACGGTGCTAAGGATCAGCAGGATGATGACGGCTGTGAAGGCGGTGCCTGCAAGCTATAAGCTTTAATAAAGCTCTGAGTGGCAGGTGTCGGGCGTTTTTGCGACCGGCAACTGCTGAATCTCCTGTGGAATGAATTAGCAGATTACTAACGAATGTCTTACTCTACGTTTAACCCGAGTGCTCACGACGCAACCCTTGAACCGATGTTTTTTGGTCGAAGCGTCAATGTGGCGCGCTACGACAAGCAAAAATATCCTATTTTTGAAAAGCTGATCGAAAAGCAATTGTCTTTTTTCTGGCGTCCAGAAGAAGTTGATCTGTCGACTGACCGAAAAGATTTCATGAACATGCCTGAGCACGAGCAGCATATATTTTTGAGTAATCTTAAATATCAAACGTTACTGGATTCTGTTCAGGGGCGCTCGCCTAACGTTGCTTTTTTGCCGATTGTTTCCTTGCCAGAGTTAGAAACTTGGTTCGAAACCTGGGCTTTCAGTGAGACTATCCATAGCCGTTCATATACGCACATTATTAGGAATATCATTACTGAGCCTTCTGAAGTATTCGATCAGATCGTTACGAATGAAGAGATAGTTAAGCGTGCAGCAGCGGTAACACGTTTATATGATGAGCTAATAGAACTGACAAGTGTTTTCTCTGTTCATGGTGCCGGCCAGCATGTTATTGCTGGAAAGACCTATGATGTCAGTATGCGTAACTTGAAGAAAAAGCTTTATTTAACAATGGTTTCAGTCAATGTGCTGGAAGCTATTCGTTTTTATGTCAGTTTTGCTTGCTCATTTGCTTTTGCAGAGCGTGCCATTATGGAAGGTAATGCCAAGATCATTAAATTGATTGCGCGTGATGAAGCATTGCATCTGACTGGCACCCAGCATATTTTGAACATTCTAGCGTCAGGCGCTGATGACCCAGACTTTAAAGAGATTGCTCTTGAGTGTAAGGATGAGGCTATTGCCATCTTTGCTGAAGCTGCGCAACAAGAGAAAGAGTGGTCTTCTTATTTGTTCCGTGATGGTTCAATGATTGGTTTAAATGCAAAAATCCTGAGTGACTATGTTGAGTACATTACTAATGTGCGTATGCGTGCGCTAGGATTTGAGGATATGTTTCCTGCAGCACAAAACCCATTACCGTGGATGAATGCTTGGTTAAGTAGTGATAACGTCCAGGTTGCACCACAAGAGTCAGAGATTAGCTCTTATCTGGTGGGCCAAATAGATAACCAAGTCGATGATTCTGACTTCGATGATTTTGACCTGTAAGGGATAACCAATGGCCATTCCTAGAATCAAAGTTAATCACTTTCATACTTTCTATTATCAGTATGAATCAACTTTGTTAGATGCGTTGGAAGTTCAAGAAATTCCAGCGCCCTACAATTGCCGAGGAGGTTATTGTGGGTGTTGTAAGGTTCGTTTGATTGATGGTGAAGTTGAGTATGTTCGAGAAACTTTACTCGATATGGATGAAGGTGAAATTTTGACATGTTGCTGTGTTCCTAAGACACATATAGAGATAGAAATTTCCGAGTCTTGAGTCTGTGTAGATAGTCCCCTTCCTGATGTTACCTCCTCTCTTTCAGTAATCGATTACTTGGGAAGAGAGGGGATACGACTTTATTCGCGGCATAATCGATATAAGCAAAAAATATTGTAAATAGTAGAATTATTTGTGTGTTTTTTTATATCATCTACATGCAAATTTTGCTGGTAAGTATTAATCATAAAAACAACGTATAAAATTGATATTTAACTATTGTAATATATAACTCATTGTTTTTGTTTGATATTTTGTTTTTGCTTGAAATTCGGACAATTTAACATAGAGTGAGGTATGACGGGCCTTACAGGTATCTACTCAAAACATTTCCACAGAATTATCCACAGATTTTGTGGGTAACTTTTCATCTTAGAAAGTGTCCATTTTTATATTAATAACTGTCAATTTCAGTTTTTTCTTTGAACTCACATAAATCTTCAATCAAACAGCTTCCGCATTTTGGTTTACGTGCGGTGCACACATATCTGCCATGTAAAATCATCCAGTGGTGGGCATCAACAAGAAACTCTTTAGGAATGGCTTTTAGTAGTTTTTTTTCAACTTCTAGCACATTCTTACCGGGCGCAATCTTAGTGCGATTTCCTACCCTGAAGATATGTGTATCAACTGCCATGACAGGGTGTCCAAAAGCGGTGTTTAAGACAACGTTAGCTGTTTTCCTTCCTACACCTGGCAAGGCTTCAAGTGCTTCTCTGTCATCTGGAATAATGGAGTTATGCAGTTCCACAAGCATATTACATGTTTTGATAATATTCTCAGCCTTGGTGTTATACAGGCCAATAGTTTTGACGTAGCTTTTTAGTTTATCTATGCCAAGGTCAATAATTGCTTGTGGGGTATTGGCGACAGGGTAGAGTTTGCGCGTTGCTTTATTTACCCCCACATCTGTCGATTGTGCCGAAAGTAGAACAGCAATCAGTAATTCAAACGGCGTGCTGTACTCAAGCTCTGTTCTCGGGTTTGGGTTGTCGTTCTGCCAGCGTGTAAAAATTTCGTGCCGTATTACTTTATTCATGAAAGTATCTGTTCTGTAAGGGAGTTAGCTATAGTAGCGACCTTGGCGGGAAAATAAAATGCTCATAAGTGCTTCTTCAGCTGTGAGCTGTTGCTCCAAAGCTGGGTGTGAATTGAGAAGGTGTGCGGGAGGTAGTTAGTTGAAGAGAGTTAGCTTAAGAGGAAGGCACTAGAGTGTATATCAAGAGTTTGCTTACCCCTTGGTTCAAGTGAACCAAGGGGTAAGGCTGCATATTTGTCGTTAGCTGATGAGACCTGTCACGCGGACACGTTTAGTGCCAGAGTCTTGGTCAATGATCGGAGCGTTAGCTAGCTGGCGATCTTTAAGACGTTTATCAATAATGTTTTTCAGTGCGATGAGTAACCCTAATCCAACAAATGCGCCAGGGGGCAAAATTGCGAACAGGAAGCCTTTGTAATCCTCTACAAGAGTGATCGTCCAGTTTTCTGCCATGGGGCCAAATAGGAGGTGCATGTCAGCAAATAACGTTCCTGAGCCCAGCGCTTCACGTAGACCGCCTAATATGACTAATACGACAGTAAAGCCAATTCCCATCATTGCACCATCCAGTAATGATGCTGAGACCGGATTTTTTGATGCAAAAGCATCGGCACGCCCCATGATGACACAGTTAGTCACAATTAAAGGGATGAAGATGCCCAGGATTTGATATAACTCGTAAGTAACGGCCTGCATGAGTAGTTCTATGCAAGTAACAAAAGAGGCGATAATCATCACAAAAACAGGCAGTCGAACCGCATCGGGGACAAACTTCCTGAATGTGGAAATAGTTAGGTTTGAACCAATTAACACTAAAGTGCTGGCAATGCCGAGGCTGATCGAGTTAACTACCGATGCTGTCACAGCCAGTAGTGGGCACAAGCCTAATAGTTGCACCAGAGCAGGGTTGTTGTGCCAAAGTCCATCTAACGTGATTTTACGATAATCGATGTTCATGAAGCCTCCTTTACGGGCTTTGGACTTAACAGTAGATCACGGTTTAGTTTGAAAAAGCGTAGTGCTTGGCTTACAGCATTAACGATGGCGCGTGGCGTGATGGTTGCTCCGGTGAATTGATCAAATTGACCGCCATCTTTTTTGACCGCCCAGCTTGAATCGTTTGAGCTTGTCATGCTTTTGTCGTCAAAGCTCAGGATCCAGTCAGATTTTCTAAGATCGATTTTATCACCTAGCCCTGGTGTCTCTTTATGGGATAGAACGCGCACTCCGGCTACAGAGTTATCTGCATTAATGCCGACAATCAATGTTATATCACCAGAATAGCCATCAGGTGATATGACGGGAATAATTACCGCTTTCACTTTGTTACCGCGCTTTGCTTGATAGATCTTTGCAAGTGGGTATCCTAACTCTGGTACTTCAATATGGATAACATCTTCTAAAAGGTCGTTATCAATACTGTCTCGTGAAATTATTTCATATAACGCTTTTGCTTGTTGTGCTCGCTCGTTCTCAAGAATTTGATCTTTAGTAGATACTTGAGTAATAGCAATAAGCCCTGCTGTCACAATGGCAAATATAGAGATGCCTAGCGTATTTTTTCGCAATGAAGTCAGGAGTTCCATCAAGCTTTCCCCTTCATGCCGCGTTTAGGGGCTTTATGCCCATAAGCGCGCGGTTGTGTGTATTGGTCAATAAAAGGCGCCGCAAGATTCATTAATAAGATGCTAAACGCGACAGCATCTGGGTAATTACCCCAGGTGCGAATAATATAAATTAAACAACCAATACCGATACCAAACCAGATTTTCCCTTTATTACTCGTAGCCGATGATACTGGATCAGTCGCTATAAAAAAGGCCCCAAGCATGGTGCCGCCTACGGTTAAATGAAAGAACGGGTCAGCATAGGTGTCAGGTGAGATAATATAAAAGAAGGTTGCTATGCCGCCTAAAGATAATAAGAAAGCAGCTGGCGTGTGCCAAGAAAAAATCTTTTTATAAAGTAGTAGAACACCGCCCATTGCATAGGCTGCGCTAACGGCATGCCATGCACCTACATTGGCAAGCACGTCTGATGCTCTCCAAGCTTCTTCAGTTGTGAGTCCGCCGCGGTGGCGCATTTCATCAAGGGGGGTGGCAGACGTAAAAGCGTCGGCATGTTCTGCCCAGCTGCCAAAAATGAGTGATAGAGTGTCAGTGAAGGCTAATATATTCCAGCCTTCGCCATACAGCATAAAAGGGGCAGTCCAGCGGGTCATTTCAACTGGGAATGATATCAGTACCAAGGCATAAGCAACCATGGCTGGGTTGAAGGGGTTTTGTCCAATGCCGCCATAAAGTTGCTTGGCAATAACGATAGCAACAAATACGGCAATGGCGGTTAGCCACCAAGGCGCAAAAGGTGGTAGTGCTAGAGCAATTAACACTGCTGTCAAAATGGCACTGTTATCTTTCAAGTAAAAAGATAGCGGACGGTGACGTGCTTTAATGCAAAGTGCTTCAAAAGTGACCGCTAAAGCAGACGCCCAAATAATATTAATCAGGGTTCCCCAGCCAAAGAAGAATGTCATCGCCAGTATGCCGGGCAGCGTGGCTAAAATAACCAAGCGCATAATGCCCGCAGTGCTTGTTGGCTTATGTACGTGGGGCGATGTGATGCGAATCAGTGCCATAATCTATCGCATATCCTATTCAAATTGGCTAAGAGTATTGTTAAATTGAGTTGCTTGCTGCTGAGCGGCGAGTAACTCGTTCTGTAACGCATTCAGTTCGGCAGATTCAGCTTCTTGTGCTTTTTTAATGCTACGCTCAAGCTTAGTCACCGCTGCACGAGCGAGGGCTGCGTCTATTTTTAATTTTTTAAGGTCAATGCCTTGAGCCGCAGCCGCCTTAATTTTGCCTGCTTCTTCGGCATCTAGTTGTGCTTTAGCATCTTTGTGAAGTTGTGTCAGTCGAACTATTTCTTGCTGTAGCTCGCCTGCCTGCTCTGAGTCTGCTTCAGCTGAGGCAAACAAGGTTTCCGCTTTTTTGAGCTTGGTGCGCATAATTGAAACATTTTGCTTAAGTGCTTTTAAGTCAGCGGGTGTTCGTGCCGTCGGCTGTTGCTCGACGTTTTGTGCAGGTACTTCAGTTGCTTTAGGGGCGCTAGTTGTCTGAGTGTTTAGTTCAGCTGATTTTTGAGCAGCAAGTGCTTCTGTGTATTTTGCTTTTAGCTTTACAACGCCCGCTTTCATTTTTTCGGCGGCGGGGCTGTTATTAGCAATGGCAGTTTCCAGTGCTGCTTCTGCTTTTTTTAATGTTCCTAGCGCTTTATCCGTAGATTCTTTCAAGGCGAGTAGTGGGCTACCAGAACTGGCAGTACTTGTCTCTGCACTGGCAAAGGCGAGTTGTGCCGCAGCAGATTTCTCTTCCAGCTGTACAACGGTAGCGCGCAAAGTGTCAGCGCCATCGTGGCCTTTGTCTTCTGCTATTTTTAATGCCTGTTGTGCTTTCTTTAACTTGGTTCTGGCCACAGCTGCTTGAGTTTTAAGCTGTTTGATATCTGGAGCTGCAGAGGTTGTCGGTACCTGTGGGCCTGACTGTGCTAGCTCAAGTGCCTTTTGTGCCTCTTCGGCCGCATGATCGGCCTGTTTATACTGCAGGTCGAGCTGAGCAATGTTATCGCTACTGTCTGCTTTTGCAACTTCCAATGCTGATAGTGCTTTTTTAAGTTTGGTGCGTGTAATCGCTGCTGCTGTTTTCAGTTGTTTTATATTATCTTCAGGCGTTTTTGCTGCAGTTTCATTGCTTGCTTTCTTAGCTGCTTGAGTTTTTGCAGCCTGTTCTGCACGCTCTTTGCGGCGTATTTCTTTATCAAGAACCGCTTGCTCTAAACGAGCTTGTCTTGCTTCAAAGCGTTGTCGTGCTTGGTCTGATTTTCGTTGTTCTGCTTCTTCGGCTCTTATTTCATTTTTAGCAAAACGATAGTACTGAACAAGAGGTATATTACTTGGGCAAACGTAAGAACACGCGCCGCATTCTATGCAATCAAATAAGTTGTGGTGTTTTGCTTTTTCAAATTCACGGCTTTTAGAGAACCAAAAGAGTTGCTGAGGTAGTAATTCTGCCGGGCATGCTTGTTCGCATAAGCCGCATCGTATACAGGCCTGAGAAGGCGGCGCTGGTGGCATCTCTTCTTTGACGGCGGCAATAATGCAGTTTGACGTTTTGATGATAGGAATAGCATCGTCTTCAATCGTGAAGCCCATCATTGGGCCACCCATAACCAGTCTACTGAGTGTCTTATGGTTAACTTGGGCTGTTTCAAGCAAGTCGCTAATTGGAGTACCAATAAGGGCTTCAAGATTTTGTGGTTTGCCAGCGGCACCGCCCGTGACGGTAACGATACGAGATATCAGAGGCGTGCCGTGAAATACAGCTTGGTTAATTGCAGCCACTGTTCCAATGTTTTGACACACGATGCCGACATCCGCAGGAATACGACCGCTGGGGACTTCCACGCCTGTTAATAAGCGCACCAGCTGCTTTTCACCACCCGAGGGGTACTTAGTGGGTACGACGACAATATCTATATTTAATTCTGTGTGACGCAGTGCATCTTCAAGCACACGAATAGCATGTGCCTTGTTGTCTTCGATACCAATTAAAATATGGGTAGGGTTGAGCAAGTAATTGATAATCTCAATACCGCCGACAATTTGCTCAGCGCGTTCGCGAATGAGCATGTCGTCAGCTGTAATGTAAGGCTCGCACTCTGCGGCATTGATGATCAGAGTGTTAACAATATGGTCGTCACCTAGGTGTAACTTAACATCCGTAGGGAAACCAGCACCGCCCATGCCAGCAATACCGTGATTGCGAATGTAGTCGATCAGCTCTAGTTGTGGGAGGGAGCGATAGTCCGCTAATCCTTGATGGGGAGCCCACTGATCTTGACCGTCGGTTTTTATGCGGATACAAGGTGCTTCTAAGCCAGAGGGATGAGGTACCGCCTGTGGGCTGATATCTGTAATGGTGCCTGAGCTTGAGGCATGTATAGAAACACTGATTCTGCCTTGTGCTTCAGCAATCATTTGACCTTTTAATACCTGCTCCCCAACCTGAACGCATGGCTTGGCAGGCGCGCCAATATGTTGCTGTATAGGTATAGTCAATTGTTCAGGTATGGGCGCTAAGCGAATAGGTGCACGCGTTGATTGTTTTTTATTCTCAGGTGGATGAATGCCGCCATGAAAAGCAAAAATCTTACTCATGAAGGCGTTCCCTCTTTGTTTGATGCGTGAGTAATAGTGCGTCCCGTATCAGTCGCGATCAGTTCTATGCCGGGTACCGGTGGCGTCCACTTCCAGTTATTCAATGTGGTTTCAATGGGTAGCATATCTATACAATCAACAGGGCAGGGTTCAACACACAGATCGCATCCGGTGCACTCAGAAACAATAACGGTATGCATCTGTTTTGCAGCACCAAGAATGGCATCTACCGGGCATGCTTGAATGCATTTGGTACAACCAATGCATTCATCTTCTCGGATATACGCCACTGTCTTGATGCTCTCTTCACCATGTTCGGCGTCAAGCGGAACCGCTTCAACATCTAAGAGATCTGCAAGGGCTTCAATGGTGCTTTGGCCGCCAGGAGGGCATTTGTTGATCTGCTCTCCATTAGCAATGGCTTCTGCATAGGGGCGGCAACCCGGGTGACCGCATTGGCCACACTGTGTTTGCGGTAAAAGATCATCTATTTGATCGACAATGGGATTGCCTTCAACTTTGAACTTTACAGCAGCAAAACCTAGTACTAAGCCAAAAACAACGGCTAAGCTGAGAAGAACTAGAATGGCAATTAATACAGCGCTCATCAATACAACCTGCTCAAAATTTAACCAAGCCAGTGAAACCCATAAAAGCGAGAGACATAAGGCCAGCAGTAACCATGCCTATTGCAGCACCTCGAAAAGGTGTTGGAACATCGGCAACAGCGACACGTTCACGAATGGCCGAAAAGAGTATCAGCGCCAACGAGAACCCTACAGCGCCACCAAAACCATAGAAAATTGATTCCATAAAGCCGTTTTGTTTTTTGATGTTTAACAGAGCAACACCGAGTACAGCGCAATTTGTAGTGATAAGGGGTAGAAATATGCCTAAGACTTTATGCAGCAAGGGGCTGGTTTTCTTAACGACCATTTCAGTGAACTGTACGACAACAGCAATTACTAAGATAAATGAGATGGTCCTTAAGTAGCCCAGCTCAAATGGTAAGAGCAGGTAGGTATAAACCAAATAGCTACATACTGACGATAATGTCAGTACAAAGGTAGTTGCTAGTGACATACCCATAGCTGTTTCGAGTTTGTTGGACACGCCCATAAACGGGCAAAGGCCAAGAAACTGAACCAGTACAAAGTTATTCACCAGCACGGTGCTGATTAAAATGAGAAGAAAATCTGTCATGATCACTGCATCAAAATGCGAAAATCCATCTAGGTTTCCCTGATAGATCTTCGAAATTAACAAAAGCTGAAGTGTACCTTAAACTGCGATGTTAGGCACAGTTTAAGGCTTGATTTAACTCAATGAGAGGGTCGTCTTAACGACCGCTCTTATTGGTTCGTATTATATTAGCTTCAGTTCCTGTAATTGCTGCATTACCACAGAGATCTGCTCGTTACCTTGCGGTAATTTATCCGTTTGAATAGTCAGGTCAGCCGTTTCAAGGTCAGTATCAGTAAGTACCAACAAGCCATTTTGTTTTAACAGTTCGGCTACAGTGCTTGAGTTTTGTAGTAAAGCAGCAGGTAACGTATTTTTCGTTAGTGTTGCTACGCTACGCCCTGCTTTAAACAGTGCTTGTTCTAGAGAAAAGATTAGCGTTTGTGCAGAGTCTGCAGAGCCTTCTACTTTAATGATGGTCGGTTGTTGACCAAAGCGACGTGCTTTTTGTTCTGCACTCACTTGCGGCGAGCTTGACAGCGTTAGCTTGGTATCTGTTTCAGCATCTATGATCATGCCGGCAGCAACCGTTGTGTTGCTCAAGCGATCAACAACAATAAACGAGCCTGTGCCACGAAATGCTGTGTAGTTATCCGCAAGAATAGGACGCTCTAGTGTAATTTCGCACTGGCCGATCTCATTTAACTCAAGCATATTCGTATCTGATTTTTCAAGCGTATTGACATCAATTTGATGGCGAATGGCGGTGACAGACCCGGCTGTACGGCTCGTTAACAGCTTGATGTCGTATGTCTTACCTTGTGTCAGGGGTTGTTCATCCATCCAAACTAGCGTTGCATCAAAGCGGTTGGTCGCTTTAGGGATGTTGTCGCTGTGAACGATGATATCGCCACGGGAAATATCAATCTCATCTTCCAGCGTCAGCGTAATAGACATCGGCGGAAATGCTTCTTGAAGTTCGCCATCAAAAGTGACAATAGACTTAACGCGTGAAGACTTACCAGAAGGTAATACGGTAACTGCATCACCAGGTTTTACGATACCGGATGTTAGCGTACCGCAATATCCTCGAAAATCGAGATTAGGGCGGTTGACGTACTGCACTGGGAAGCGTAACTCGTCGAAATTTTTGTCGCGTGCAATTTTAACGGTATTCAGCGTTTCCATTAAAGGAAGACCTGTGTACCAAGGCATGTGCTCAGAAGGGTTTACAACATTGTCGCCCTTGAGTGCAGATAATGGCACAAACTGAATATCAGGCAGGTTTAAGTCCGCTGTAAACGCTAAGTAATCAGCTTTTATCTGTTCATAGCGCTCTTCGCTGAAGTCGACCAAGTCCATTTTATTGATGGCGACAATAGTGTGCTTAAGTCCTAAAAGCGACACAATAAAGCTATGTCGTTTAGTTTGTACTTGTACGCCATGGCGAGCATCAATCAGGATAATCGCAAGATCACACGTTGATGCACCCGTTGCCATATTGCGAGTGTACTGCTCATGGCCTGGAGTATCAGCAATAATAAATTTACGTTCAGCAGTAGAGAAGTAGCGGTAAGCGACATCAATGGTAATGCCTTGCTCACGTTCTGCTTGTAAGCCATCAACAAGCAATGCAAGGTCAAGTTCTTCACCGGCGTTACCTACGCGTGCGTTTTCACTTTGAATAGCAGCAAGTTGATCTTCATAAATCATTTTTGAATCGTGTAATAGGCGCCCAATTAGGGTGGACTTCCCATCATCAACACTGCCACATGTTAAAAAACGGAGTAGTTCTTTGTTTTCGTGTTGATGAAGATACGCTTCAATGTCGGTCGAAATCAGTTCAGACTGGTGGCTCATGGTATTGGTCTCTCATTCAGTATCAGATAATGGTTAAAAAAATAGATGTTAGAAATAACCTTCCATTTTCTTTTTCTCCATTGAGCCGGAAGAGTCATGATCGATGGCACGACCCTGGCGCTCAGATGTTGTGGTTAGCAACATCTCCTGAATAATTTCCTGTAAAGAGCTTGCATCAGACTCTACTGCCCCTGTTAGCGGGTAACAGCCTAGTGTTCTAAAGCGAACTTTACGCATTACTGGATGCTCGCCTTCTTCCAGTGGTAGGCGCTCATCATCAACCATGATCATCATGCCATTACGCTCAACGACTGGGCGCTCTTGTGCTAGATACAGGGGTACAATCGGGATGCTTTCTAAATAGATGTACTGCCAGATATCTAACTCAGTCCAGTTGGATAATGGAAATACACGAATGCTCTCGCCTTGATCAACGCGGGTATTAAAAATATTCCACAGCTCCGGGCGTTGATTTTTTGGATCCCAGCGGTGAAATTTGTCACGGAACGAAAATACGCGCTCTTTTGCACGCGATTTTTCTTCGTCACGACGTGCACCGCCAAAAGCCGCATCAAATTTGTACTTGTTTAGGGCTTGTTTAAGCCCCTGGGTTTTCATTATGTCGGTGTGCTTGGAAGAGCCGTGTGTAAATGGCCCAACTCCCATGTCTACGCCTTCTTTGTTGACATGAACAATCAAATCCATACCGGCTTCTTCTGCCATTTTGTCACGAAAAGAGATCATCTCCTTGAATTTCCATGTGGTGTCTACATGCATCAAGGGGAAAGGCGGCTTGCCAGGATAGAAAGCTTTACGAGCCAGGTGAAGCATCACGGCGGAGTCCTTCCCAATGGAGTAAAGCATTACTGGGTTATCAAACTCAGCAGCCACTTCGCGAATTATCTGGATGCTTTCGGCTTCCAGCTGTTTTAAATGGGTAAGACGGCGCTCTGGTATAGATGTCATCTGTTTATGCCTGCTCGATTTATAGCTTGGTTAAGCAGATAGGCTGCTTGAGGCTGCCCATCTGTCATATGTTGCGGTGCATTATTACAGAGAGTTTTTCTTATTAAAAGTAATAAATAGAAATCTGTTTATTCGTTTTTGGAATAAGAGGGAGTTCTCTTTATATTTCAAAAAAGAATAACAAGGTGATAAATTATTATTTTCTGTTATATAAAAAAATAAGTATGATGGCGTTCTGATTCATTTAGGGTAATGGGTACTCATTGTATGGAATTTGCTTACAGCTTTGCTGGGCTGGTTGTAGGGTTTATTGTCGGGCTCACAGGAATTGGTGGTGGTGCATTAATGACGCCGATTCTGATTGTTGTGTTCGGTATCCCTCCTATTATTGCCGTGAGCACAGACCTTCTTTACGCCTCCGTCACCAAGTTTGGTGGGGTTTTTGCGTATGCTCGTAAAAAATTAATTGAATGGCGAATCGTTATTTTACTGTTGTCTGGTAGTATCCCCGGCAGCTTGTTGACGCTGGAATACCTTAAAGGTCTTGCTGCTTTAGATGATATCGAGCATCTGATGAATCTGACGTTAGGTATTTCACTAATACTGACCTCTATAGCGGTGTTTGGTCGTAACAAAATTCGTAAGTTCGCCCTGAAAGTAGAAGGGCGTCCTTGGGTGGCGAAAGCGAAGAAAGTTCGCCCTGCAGTTACCTTGTTAACCGGTGTTGTATTGGGGGGCTTAGTTACGCTGTCCTCTGTTGGTGCAGGTGCGTTAGGTACGGCGATGTTAATTACGCTTTACCCACGCATGAGTATGCCAGCGATTGTTGGTACTGACCTTGTGCATGCCGTGGTGCTAACCGGGATTGCCGGTGCTGGGCATTATAGTATGGGAAGTGTGGATTTATCTTTGCTTGCTTATTTATTACTGGGGTCGTTGCCTGGTGTATTTGTAGGCAGCCACATCGGTGCGAAATTGTCACCTAAGGTGATGCAGCCGATAATGGGCTCAATATTGCTGGTTATCGGTGTACGTTTCGTACTGGCTGGTTGAAATAATAATTATTAACGAACAATTTAAATTTTCTAGAATCGTAAAAGGGCAGTTGAGCTGCTAAACGGGTGAAACATTCATGTATCAGTATAATGAAGTCGACCAAACCCTGGTTGACGAGCGCGTCGAACAGTACCGTGATCAGACACGTCGCTACTTGGCAGGAGATCTGCCAGAGGATGAGTTTCTTGTCTTGCGATTGATGAATGGTCTTTATATTCAACGGTTTGCACCGATGCTGCGTGTAGCGATTCCTTATGGATTGATGTCTTCGGAACAGTTGCGCAAATTAGCTCATATTGCTCGTACATATGATAAAGGCTATGGACACTTCACAACCCGTACAAACCTTCAGTTTAACTGGCCTAAGCTTGAAGAAGTACCTGATATCTTGGCTGAATTGGCTCAAGTGCAGATGCACGCTATTCAGACGTCGGGTAACTGTATTCGTAATACGACAACGGACCCGTATTCCGGAGTCTATGCTAATGAATTAGAAGACCCACGTGCTTACTGTGAAATCATTCGTCAATGGTCGACACTGCATCCTGAGTTTGCTTACTTACCACGTAAATTTAAAATTGCAGTGACGGGTAGTACCGAAGACCGTGCCGCATCTCAGGTGCATGATATTGGTTTGCATCTAGTAAAAAATGATGCCGGTGAGATTGGTTTTGAAGTACTAGTCGGCGGTGGTTTAGGTCGTACACCTGTTATTGGTAAGGTGGTTCGTGACTTCTTGCCTAAAGAGCATTTGCTTTCGTATTTAGATGCTATCTTGCGTGTTTATAACCTTAATGGTCGTCGAGATAACAAGTACAAAGCGCGTATCAAGATCCTAGTCAATGCTCTGGGCGTCGAAGAGTTTAGCCGCTTGGTTGAAGAAGAGTGGGAATACTCTCGCGACGGTGAGTTAACGTTAACCAGTGCTGAAATTGAGCGCGCTAAAGGTTTCTTTACACCGTTTGATTATGATGTGAATGCAGCCGCAGATACGTCGTTTGATCAAAAAATTGCTGAAGATCGTGCCTTTAAAACCTGGTATGAGCGTAATACAGTCGACCATCGTGTTGAAGGGTATCGTATCGCGATTGTATCTTTAAAGCCGCATCTAAAACCGGCGGGTGATATCACTGATGCGCAGATGGACCTCGTGGCTGATCTGGCTGAAAAATACAGCTTTGGTGAAATTCGCTCCACTCATGATCAGAACTTGGTACTGGCTGATGTGAAAAAAGCAGATTTGTATAGCGTGTGGCAAGGGTTGGAGGCTAGCAACCTGGCTCGTCCAAATATTGGCACATTGGCGGATATGATCGTTTGCCCAGGGTTTGATTTCTGTGCATTAGCAAATGCCAAAACATTGAACATTGCAGATCAGATTAATGAGCGGTTTGACGATCTAGATCACCTCTATGATTTGGGTGATATTCAGTTGAACATGTCGGGTTGTATTAATGCTTGTGGCCATCACCATGTTGCAGATATCGGTATTTTAGGTGTCGATAAGAAAGGTGAAGATTGGTACCAGATTACTCTGGGTGGTTCTTCACGTGAAGATGCTGTATTAGGCAAAGTATTAGGTAAGTCAGTTGCTGCTGATGATGTTGCTAATACGCTCGAAAAAATTCTGGACGTGTTTGTAGAGCACCGCCAGGAAGAAGAATTGTTCCGCGATACCTATAAGCGTATCGGTATGGACCCGTTTAAGGAGAATGTTTATGCCCTTGCTCATTAATAAAAAGATCGTTGCTAACGATAATTGGCAGTCGATTGATGTAGAAAGCCTAGAGCAGGCTCAAGCGCTTCCTAGTGGCGATATCATCGTACCGCTGTCTTTTTACCTTGAAAACCGTGACGACCTTCTGGGTCGTGATGGCCAGCTAGGTATACAAGTAAATGGGGATGATGATCTTCAGGCTTTGTATGCTGAACAGGACAATATTGCTTTGGTTGCCGTTGAGTTTCCAATCTTTCGTGATGGGCGTGGTTTTAGTATCGCTAAACATCTTGTTAGAACAGGCTTTAACGGCGAAATTCGAGCGATAGGTGATGTAGCACGCGATCGTTTAGCATTGATGCAAAGCTCAGGCTTTAATGCATTTTTAATCCCTGAAGATCGTTTTTCTGAAGAAGATCTTAACGCATTTACTGAAGTAAGCGTGAATTATCAGGGAACGGCGGCTGACCCACGGCCTATTTTTCGCCGCTAATTCTATTGACAGAGCTAAAGCCTACGGGTTTTAGCTCACAAAGGAGAGAGAATAACGATGAGTATTGATTTGGTTGCTGCGAATAAGGCGTTAGAAGGTAAGTCACCACAAGAGATAGTTGCATGGGCTATTGCTCAGTCTGATAATCCTCTAGTGACGACTAATTTTCGCCCTTACGAATCTGTCATTTTACATATGGCGGTGCAAGCTAAGCCGGATATTAAAGTCTTGTGGGTTGATTCAGGTTATAACACGTCTGCCACTTATCGGTTTGCAGAAAAAATGATTCAGGACTTTAACCTCAATGTCGAAACGTATATTCCTCAACAGACATCTGCTCGTCGGAATGTGTTGATGAAAGGTATTCCTGATATTGATGATCCTTTACATGATGAGTTTACCCGCCAAGTTAAGCTAGAGCCGTTTCAACGCGCATTAGCGCAGATGAGCCCAGATTTGTGGTTGAATGCTATTCGTAAAGATCAGACCGAGTTTCGCCAGTCCTTGGAAATTGTGTCTGTTAGTAAAGATGGCATTATTAAGGTTGCACCCTTGTTCAATTGGAGTGAGGCCGACCTAGAGGCATATTTGCTTGAGCATAACTTGCCAAATGAGCATGACTATTTTGATCCGACTAAAGCGCTAGAAACACGTGAGTGCGGTTTGCACACTCAGCTATAAATTGCTTTGTTAATATAAGAATTCAAGCAGTGGGCCCGATCTAATCAGTGGTTTTTGACCGGATTATGTTAATCTGGGTTCATGAACTGACTGGGGGCTCATTGTGGATTTTTTACCTCTCTTTTTTAATCTAAAGTCTCGCCAAGTATTACTCATTGGTGGCGGTGATATCGCTTTACGCAAAGCCCGTCTACTGAAGCGTGCCGGTGTTTATCTCACGGTAGTATCGCATGCCGTGGATGATGAGCTCAAAGCACTGTTGGTTAATGCTAACGATCAGATAGTCATTGGTGAATACCATGCAGCGTTATTAGAAGGCAAAACATTAGTGGTTGCTGCTACTGATGACAAAGGCCTGCATGAGCGTGTTCATTATGATGCAGTGGCGCTAAATATCCCTGTGAATGTCGTTGATACTCCCTCCCTTTGTACCTTTATTTTTCCTGCTATTGTTGACCGCTCACCTATTGTTATTGGTATCTCTTCAGGTGGTGAGTCGCCCGTTTTGGCTCGGTTGCTAAGGGCGCGGCTAGAAACACTGATCCCTAATGGTTATAGCCGCCTCGGCTCATTAGTCGGACGCTTTCGTAATCAGGTAAAAGCGACATTTGGTTCGGTTAATGAGCGCCGCCGTTTTTGGGAGCATGTGTTAGAAGGACAGATTGCAGAAAAGGTTTTTTCTGGGCGTAACGAGGAAGCCGAAACATTACTAAAAGCTGCCATTGATAAAGGTGAAAACAGTCATCAAGTAGGCGAAGTATACTTGGTTGGAGCGGGGCCCGGTGACCCTGAGCTATTAACGTTTAAAGCGTTGCGCTTGATGCAGCAAGCGGATGTGGTGTTTTATGACAACTTGGTATCGGCAGAAGTGCTGGACCTATGCCGTCGTGATGCCGACTTGATCTATGTTGGCAAAAAGCGTGATGATCATGCGGTTCCTCAAGAGGGGATTAATGCACTATTAGTGCAGCATGCGCAGCAAGGTAAACGTGTTGTTCGCTTAAAAGGTGGAGATCCATTCATTTTTGGTCGAGGTGGAGAAGAGCTAGAAACTCTGAAATCACACGGCATTCCATTTCAGGTGGTGCCGGGGATAACCGCTGCGAGTGCTTGTTCAACTTATGCCGGTATACCGCTAACACACCGCGGTTATGCGCAGTCGGTTAAGTTTGTAACAGGGCAGCTTAAAAACCGTAAAGATAAACTGAATTTCTCTGAGTTAGTGCACCCTAACCAAACCGTTGTGTTTTATATGGGGTTGCATACATTGCCAACTCTTGCCGAAAGCTTAATCGAGCATGGTAAGCCTGCCGATACGCCAGTCGCTATTGTGTCTAAGGGAACAGCACCTGATCAAAAGGTTCTGACGGGTACCTTGGCTGACATTGCTGCTAAGCAAGAGGAAGCGAAGCTAGTAGCACCAGCGCTTATCATTGTAGGTGAAGTGGTGGCTTTGCAAGAGCAGTTAGCATGGTTTGGCGACAACGTTGAACAAGAAGGTTTAACGCACGCCTTAGGAATGCTTAAAGAAGAGAAGTAAGAGTTCTTTATAATTGACTTAATACGTTCAGTTCTCATGATTTACTCAGGATAACTGCTCAGTTAATAACTCTTGGTTGCCATTGTTTATAGCTGCTAGTAATCGTTAAGCCGAATCCATGTGATTCGGCTTTTTTATGCCCACTTGAGAGAGCCATCGTGTTTTTTAGAGGTCAATGTATTAGTCGCACACACATGCGTATGGTATTAATGAATGGTAACGAATAGCTATCTTCATTAATTGTAAGGAAGAGAAGTCATGAGTGATAAAGCCGTTATTGCGCAAAAAACCCCGTATGCAACCGATGTAGTCGCAGGTGAACGTTATCGTTGGTGCGCTTGTGGTTTAAGTAACCGCCAGCCTTTATGTGATGGCTCACATAAAGGTACTGACTTTAAACCTGTGTCATTCACGGCGGAAAAAACAGAGACAATATACCTATGTGGCTGTAAGCAAACAGTAAATGCTCCGGTGTGTGATGGGTCGCATAAGGCTCTATAAGTGTGCACGGTTAAAGGTATTTGTAGCTGATATTTGCATTGTATTGAAATGATTTTAAGGAGAGTTTTTGTATGCGTGTAAAGGTTCAGTTTGAGAGTAATGGGCAGATGCTAGCTGGGATGCTGGAAACACCTGACACAGATATACGTTGTTATGCTTTATTTGCTCATTGCTTCACTTGTGGAAAAGATATAGCAGCGGCCTCTCATATTGCACGGGCTCTGATGGCAAAAGGCATTGCTGTGCTTCGATTTGATTTTACGGGGTTGGGTAATAGCGATGGCGATTTTGCAAATACGCACTTTTCATCAAACATTCAAGACCTATTGGCCGCCGCAGATTTCTTGCGTCAGGAGTATCAAGCACCAACAATATTGATTGGGCATAGCTTAGGAGGTGCGGCAGTATTAGCGATGGCTGCAAAGGTTAAAGAAGTTCAGGCAGTCGTGACTATCGGTGCACCACACCATGCAAAACATGTCGTGCATAACTTTTCAGCTTCAATTGATAAGATTATTGAAAATGGCGAAGCAGAAGTGTGTTTAGGCGCTCGAAAATTTCTTATTAAGAAACAGTTTTTAGATGATATTGATACACACGCTGACCATGATATAGGCAAGTTAAAAAAGGCATTGTTAGTGATGCACTCGCCGACGGATGCCACGGTGCCTATTTCTGAGGCAGAAAAAATTTATCGTAATGCCAAGCATCCAAAAAGTTTCGTTAGCTTGGATAGTGCTGACCATTTGCTAACTAAGCGTGCTGATTCTGAGTATGTTGCAGAAACCATAGCAGGTTGGGCTAGTCGCTACATTCCTAAAGTAGTACAGCACCGAGTCCCGGTTAAAAAAGGGCACGTCATTGTGGAAGAAAAGAACCATGTTTTCACCCAGCATGTGAGCAGCGATAGCCACTATTGGTTGGCAGATGAGCCGACAGCAGTAGGCGGGGCAAACAGTGGTCCTGATCCGTATGAGCATTTATTGGCAGGGCTAGGCGCTTGTACCTCTATGACAGTTCGAATGTATGCGAGTAGAAAAAAGCTGGCGTTACAGCATGTGCGTGTTGAGTTGAGTCATAGTCGTGATTACCACCGCGATTGTGAAGGATGTGATGTAACGCCGCAGTCGATGGAAGTTATCGAGCGAAAATTAACCTTAGTGGGTAACTTAACGCAAGAGCAGCGACAGCGTTTGCTAGAGATAGCGGATAAGTGCCCAGTACATAAAACATTACACAGTAATCTTCAGGTTGTTACTCAGTTGTTACCCGCAGAGTCATGAGTATTTAATAAACTGTTCCAGATGAAAGGGTCAGGCTAGGTCTATAGCCTGTACCCTTACGGTCTGCATCACTTGCTAAGCAATTGATATTACTTATCTTCGCTGCCGATGTAACGATAGACGCCCGCACCCAAGATGGCACCAATCACTGGCGCTATCCAGAATAGCCATAATTGAGAAATAGCCCAATCACCAACATACAGAGCAACACCTGTACTACGTGCAGGGTTTACAGAAGTGTTAGTGACAGGAATACTAATGAGATGGATTAAGGTTAGACATAGTCCAATTGCGATAGGTGCTAAGCCCTTTGGTGCGCGCTCATCCGTTGCACCCATGATGACGAGCAAGAACATCATCGTCATTACCACTTCAGTAATAAAAGCAGACAGTAGTGAGTAGCCACCAGGTGAGTGTTCTGCGTAGCCATTAGAAGCAAACCCTGCGCTGACATCAAATCCCGCTTGTCCACTAGCAATCAAGAATAAAGCCCCACCGGCAACTAAACCACCAATGACTTGCGCTGCAATATAGGGAAGTAACTGGTTGGCTGGAAAACGCCCGCCTGCCCATAGTCCTATAGAGACCGCTGGATTAAGGTGACAGCCAGAAATATGCCCGATAGCAAAGGCCATCGTTAACACAGTTAACCCAAAAGCGAATGATACGCCGAGTAGGCCGATGCCTACATCAGGAAAAGCAGCAGCCAGTACCGCGCTACCGCAACCACCCAGTACTAGCCAAAATGTTCCGAAAGATTCCGCAATATACTTTTTCATAACAACCTCCTTGATTGTGGAGGTAGTGTTGCGCCAAGTGCCTGAACCTCTACTGAAATATTAGTCTTCTAAGCTAAGTAAGCTTTTAAAGAGGCTAAAAGTCCTGCGTAAATAGGATTGCAAAACTCACTTACATCGCTGCTATTATCTGAATCAAAGCTTGATGACCATTCAATAAAGGTTTCGCCTGAGTCTGTGATAGGCGATAACTTCACGGCACCAAAATAGTTCTGCACACAATCTTTAGCGACAGGGCCTGGGCCATCATCAATACGGTATGTGAAAGTGAATTCATCATTGTCGATAGACAAAAGCGTTTCATGAAATGCATCATTAAGAATGCGCCGCGCACCGACCTCATTGCTTTGTTTATCTCCCACTTTCTCAGTAGAGGTAACAACAGCCGTTCCCCAGGGTAAGTCATGAAAGTTATTTACGGTATCCCAAACTTTTTCTATGGGTGCATTGATAACAGTTGAGTTGTAACATTTTCCCATGGTGTTCACCTTATCATCATTTTATTATTGATTGTGTTGGGTTTGTTGTATCTGAAATCTAGCATGGTAGGGAGGCGAGCTACTGTTGACCTGAAGTGTTAAAAAGCACCTTCTTTAGTGCTTTCTATTAGGTGAATGGGGCATCTTTATTTTGTTCAGGCAGCTTCTTAGGTGAGTATTAACAGCGCTAAATAAGGAACTAGGCTGAAGATAATAAAAAGTAGTTTAAATAACCCTAGGAAAGCGTAAAAAACTATGTCGAATTGCTGGCGAGAAAGGGCAAAAAAATGGCGTTGGGTGCGGTAGGCAAGATCTGGCGCAAGCATAAATATACTTGTCCATAGAACAAGAAGTGCGCCATTAATAACCGAACACCACATGAAAAAGTCTTTTAGTGTTTCTATTTCCATTTATACATCACTCTTTTTTCCAAATAGGCGTTTCAGCTTATCTTTGGCTATAAATAAGATAATCCCGAAAATACTAACGAGTAATGTTTCCCAAAACTCTAATAGTTTGTTCCAGAATACACTCAGTAACTCTATCGATTTCTCTGTGAATTCCCCCAAATTCCGTTGAGATTTTTACTGTATGGTCCTTCGGTTTTTAAAAATCGTTGGAAAAAGAGCACATCATCTCCAAATAATCCGTAGCTCATAATATTCCCCTTGTTATCGTTTTTACTTCTCTTTTGTAGTTTCGGTTTTTCCGGACAGTTGCCCTAAAACATATCCAGCTATACCGCTCAGAATCGCACCGGTAATATTTCCGTCTAATCGTCCTGCCAAGCTAAGCACTACGGTGGCGGCAATTACACCGATGACCGTAACGGTTTTGAAAAATGATGAACTTTTTAAGATATCCATGATTTTCTCATCAGACTTAGCAACCGCGTTCCAGAACATACCCCACATTGTGACTATGCCTATGGTTGCCAGTACTGATAGACCAACAATGTATTCAGCTTTTAACTCCATGGTTTGTTCAATGATTTCAGTTTCCATTAGCCTGCTCCATTTAAGGCATTATTAAAGACATTTCTGAGTCGATAGATAGATGAAAAAGGGCAGCGTTTTAGTAGCGTTTTATCAAAAGAATAAAGAAGGTTAGTTGACCTAATGAAAGAGTAGATATGGTTGAATAGTATTGAGTAAAGGGAGGGTATTATTTTATTTACGCTAGAGCGCGGTCGGTTTTTCTGTAAATAACACACATGCGCATAAGATTGCGTAGAGTATGTATAAGTATCAATTGATAGAGGTACTTTTAGCTGGCACATAATAAAACCTACCGCATTATTATTGGTATAGGTGGCTTTAGTTCTTTATGCACGGAGGCCGTCAGGTATTACTACTTTTAGAAGGAATCCGAGTCCATAAAATTTCCTTTGTATAAATCTATACTCTGATTCAATAGCTTATGCAAACGTTCGTTTTATGCTGGTATTGGCTTAGAATTAGGTTTTTTACGGTGAGTCATACAAAAGTCTTTGTTTGTGTTAATGAACTTACTAACTATGGATATTCAATAATATGTTTATGATATGAAGTTATAATTATTTGATGAGTAAGTCGTTTTTAGGTGTGATGATAAATAATGTTAAAAATGAATCACGAGGTTTCAGTGAGTAAAAATCAAACAAGATGTGACGATCAAAGTCTTAGTTTTGCTTTAGATAAAGGAGCGCACCTTGTGATGTTTGGTGCAGAGCACTGTGGAGTGTGCCAAGTGATCTGGCCACAATTGCTAGTTGCGCTGGATGAGCGCTGGTCAAGTTTGAAACTGCACTATATTGACTGTGGAAAACATCAAGAAAATTGTGCGCAGCATGGTGTTTATTCTTTGCCTGTTGTCAGGCTGTATTTTGATGGACGGCTGTATCTAGAGAAAATGCAGGTGTTTAGTCTGGGGCCATTTATTGCTGATATAAATGCATTATGCGAGCAATATAGTGTGCAAAACGATAGGTAGTAATCGGCAGTAAGGTAGTCCTGCTGCCGATTATTATTTATAAAGTTATTACGCCGCTTTAGTTAAATAACACAGTACCCACACCAAAGCTCCCTGCAAAGCCTAAAGAGTAGGCGAGCAGTAAGAAAAAGCTGTATTTCATATAACTAATAAATGTCACTTCTTTAATCTTACTCATCGCCACAATGCCCGCTGCAGAGCCAATGATAAGCAGTGAGCCGCCAACGCCAACACCGTAAGTTAGCGATAACCAGCTAGCGGGAGTCATTTCTAAATTAGCTTTTAATAGAGCAGCAGTAAGCGGTACGTTATCCACGAGTGAAGAGAGCAGCCCCATTACATAGTTTGCTTGTATTGGAGGCAGAATCTCGTAGATTTTTACGAGATGATCAAGCACTCCTATCTCTTTTAACATCCCGACTAACAACAATATTCCTAAGAAAAACAACAGAGTATCAAACTCAATAACGCGTATGTAATCGAGCATGTTTTCTCGGTCATCAGCGGTGTGGAAGAAACGCCCGATCAAGAACATGATGGATAAACCGAAGAGGAAAGTAAGTACCGGAGGAACCCCGGCGATAATGTTAAGCACAATAGTGCTAAGAATGGTGAATAGGAAAAGTATCGCGATACTCATACCAACACGATCGTAATGACGCTCACCTCCATCAATGATTAGTTCGCCTTTTAGGCCAAAAGAGAGCAGCCCAGCAAGAAAAATAACACTAACAAAAGAGGGAAGTGCTAACCAGAGTAGATCCTGAATGGCAACTTTATCTGCGAGGAATATCATCAGTGTGGTGACATCACCCGTTATAAGAGAGACACCGCCAGAGTTCACGGCAAATACAACCATCACTGCAAATTTTAATGTTTTATTGGGTGGTAGCTTTAATGACAGTACCAAGGCAACAGACACCAGCGTGGCGGTGATATTGTCAGATAACGATGAGAATGCAAAAGCGAAGATTGCCACCATAAACAGCAGTGTTTTTTCACCTACCTTCGAGGGCAGAAACTTGTAAATCATTGTTTCAATAAGGCCCTGATGGTTAAGAAAGGCAACAAAGGTCATAGCGGCCATCAGGAAAAGCCATAAACTGGCTATCTCTAGTAGGTTCTCGTTTAACATGCCCTGGATCTGTTTTGGGGTGACATCGTCAGCAGGAAAGAGGAAAAGAACTAGCCACGATAGCGTGCCAAGAAACAGCGTGGTTTTGGCTTTGTTTAGGTGAATCACATCTTCAAGCACAATCATAAAGAAAGCAATGACAGCCAGAATGATCAGAAAAGTGTGCATTAGCACGACTCCACAAAATTTAAGAAAGCAATATTTTAGGGGCTGGTTACTGTGTATGCATTGTTTTTTTCGACTTAAACTTTATATTATTCCCTTCTTTACGTTTTGAAGTTCAGTGTGAGAGTCTAGATTCATTGTCTACTTTATCCAATAGTCCAACGTGGTACATCTATATCCTACGTTGTGCGGATGGCAGCTTGTACACAGGGATTACGACAGATTGTGATAGGCGCTTAAAAGAGCATAATGAAAGCAATACATTAGGCGCTAAATATACACGCCCTAGAAGACCTGTAGTTCTGGTATGGTCTGAAGCAGTAGTTAGCCGTTCCTTGGCGAGTAAACGCGAATATCAGATTAAACAGTATTCCCGAGTGAAAAAGTTAGCGCTCATCAACAGTTTTAATTGAGCTAAATTCCTCAAGACTTGACCATAGGTTTAAGCTTTTTGCTTCTTTGTATTTGAATGTTTTTGACTTGACGTAAAATATTTAAATGTTATGTTATAACGTATTTTTTCTAAATGGGCACAGTCATGAAACTTAAACCTTTGGTCGTAGCTACCACTTTAACTTCTTTTACGTTGCTAGGGGCTTCTTCATTCTTGTATGCAAGTGATGCTCATGAGCACGGTATTGCTGAGTTAAACGTTGCATTTGAAGCTAAGCAGCTAGAGATCATGTTTTTATCGCCGGCAGCTAATTTGGTTGGTTTCGAACATTCGCCTGAAACTGAACAGCAAGAGAAGCTGATTGTTGACGCTGTGCACGCGTTGAAGCAAGGGTACGAAATAATCCGCTTACCTAAAGAGGCAGTATGTTTGTTAAAAGAAGCAGACGTTGAGCAGTCTTTACTTGAAGCGCACTCTTCTGGGCATGAAGAGCATGAGCATGAAAAAGAGCATGAACATGAAGAAGAACATGAGCATGAAAAAGAGCATGAAAAAGAGCATGAGCATGAAAAAGAGCATGAGCATGAAGAAGAGCATGAGCATGAAGAAGAGCATGAGCATGAAAAAGAGCATGAGCATGAAGAAGAACATGAGCATGAAGAAGAACATGAACATGAATCAGGGCATTCAGATTTTACAGTACACTACCAGTTTGTCTGCGCTAAGCCAGAGATGTTAACAGGCTTTACAACGGGGCTTTTTGAGCAGTTTCCTATGATTGAATCGATCAGATATAAGATGGTGAGTCATGAAGGGCAACAAGGTGGTGAACTTTTACCTTCTGAAGGAGACATACGCATTAAACAATAGCGCTATTTAATTAATAGTCGTTTTTTTTAGGTCAGTAATAAGCTCAGCATTAGGCACAGCTATGGCAAAGGTGTTATTAGATAAAGTTAAGTACTCTTGGATAAAAGATGCACCTCTTTTAGATATTGCTACATGTGATATTCAAAGTGGGGAGCGTGTATTTATACAGGGGCCATCAGGCAGTGGGAAAAGTACACTACTTAACTTACTGACGGGCTTATTACTGCCAGACTCTGGTGTGATTAATATTGCAGGCAGTGACATTTCATCATTGTCAGCTGTAAAAAGAGATTGTTTTCGGGCCGATCATATTGGTTTTGTTTTCCAGCAGTTTAACCTGCTTCCTTATCTCTCGTTAATAGACAATGTCATGTTGGCATGTCGTTTTTCTAGGGTACGTACACAACGAGCACTGAAACATCACGGCAGTGTACGAAAAGCTGCTGAGCAGTTATTGGTTGAACTAGGGCTGGAGAAACAGCTTCGCCAACGGGTGACGGTTGCTGAACTGTCTGTTGGTCAGCAGCAACGCGTGGCGGTAGCGCGAGCTTTAATAGGTTCTCCTGAGTTGTTGATAGCTGATGAGCCTACATCTGCACTAGACGCAGCGTCGCGTGACACTTTTACTGAGCTATTAATAGCAGAAGCTTCTCGGTACAACAGCACATTATTGTTGGTAAGCCATGACGAAGCATTGGGTCAGCACTTTAATAGAACAATTCTACTACAACATATAAATAGTGCAGGAGTCTTCCATGCTGCTTAGTGTTGCGCTGTCGAGTAGTTGGAGCCGCCGCCATACTTTATTTTTTATTGTACTGACGATTGCCCTCAGTGTGACGCTCTTAATGGGCGTAGAAAAAATTCGTGCAGAAGTGCGTGACAGTTTTAACCGTTCTGTTTCTGGTACCGATTTGATTGTGGGAGCCAGAGGGGGTGAGTTACAGCTTATCTTGTACTCCATTTTTCATATTGGTCAAGCCTCCAATAATATGAGTTGGGCAAGTTTTGAGCTGATAAAAAATAACAAACATGTTGCGTGGGCAGAGCCTATCTCTCTTGGTGATTCACATAAAGGTTTTAGAGTTGTAGGGACGTCAGCAAGCTTCTTTGAACATTATAAAGTGGGGCAGCAGACAAGGTTAGAGTTTCAACATGGAAGGGCTTTTAGCGACTTGTTTGATGCGGTTGTTGGTGCGGATGTTGCCAGGCAGCTTGGGTATCAACTAGGTGAGCGTATTACCCTCTCCCATGGTGTCGGTAAGACAAGCTTTTCTGAACACGATGATCGTCCTTTTAGTATCATAGGTGTATTAGAACCAACTGGAACTCCCATTGACCAGTCGGTGTTTGTTAGCTCTCAAGCAATTGAAGCGATTCATGTTGGCTGGCAAGCGGGTAGTCGTATTCGTGGCCAGCAAATATCAGAAGATGAAATAAGAAGTAAAAGCCTACAGCCTAAAGAGTTAACGGCTGTTTTAGTCGCAATGAAATCAAAATTAGGTACCTTTCACCTACAGCGTCAGATTAATAACTATAAAGTGGAACCTCTTCAAGCGGTATTACCAGGTGTTGCGTTGCAGCAAATGTGGCAGTTGATTCGTGTTGCTGAGAACGCACTGTTACTAGTCTCTGCATGTGTAGTACTGGCTGGGTTTATGGGTATGTTGGCTGTGCTGCTCACAAGCTTAGGAGCACGACGCAAAGAGATGGCTATTCTACGTTCAATTGGTGCTAGGCCTTGGCATATTGTTGCTTTGCTTGTATTTGAGTCTTCATTGGTGAGCATAGTGGGAACTTTGATAGGGGTATTGATGTCTGTATTCTTGTTGATGTTCGCACGACCATTGCTTGAAGTACAATTTGGTTTATTTATCCAGTCCGCTGGATTGTCTTTGGATGACTTGCCGATGTTATTCTGTGTTGTGTTGGCTGGGGCACTAACGGGGTTATGGCCAGGTTATCGGGCTTATCAGATGACAGCTGCAGACGGGCTTACGGCTCGATATTAAATAAGCTTATTTGATCATTTATTACTTCATATCACTGCTGATTGAGTGTTCGTATTTCTAGTTTTTCTAAAGTAGGGTTGGTTTTTAGCATGCCGGTAAGCAGGTCTTTAATAAGTGTTTTTGCACTGTATGTACTCTTTTCGATTAAAGCCATGGCGGGTGATGTGTTGCTTAACGGAGAAAAGGTAGAGCAGCTAGACTGGGAGCAATTGATGCCTGCCGATTATAGCTTGGATGGTTTTTTTGATGACCGAGATATAGGTGCGTGGGATGACTTGGATCCCAAAACTGCTCTATTAATGGATGAGTTACAACAGGTCTTGCAATCGGCCCCTATCGTCCCTGAAATGGATGGAAGAATGATTAAGATACCTGGTTTTGTTGTGCCTGTAGAAGGTGAAAATCAAAATGTGTTTAAGTTTTTTTTAGTGCCGTACTTTGGCGCATGTATTCATGTACCGCCTCCGCCATCGAACCAAATTATTTATGCTGACTACGAACCCGGCGTTAAGTTAGAAAGCCTTTATGATGCTGTATGGTTGACGGGTAAGCTAAGAACAAAGACTTTTAGCCATGAGCTGGCATCATCAGGGTACACAATGGATGTTTATCGCATAGAGCCTTATAACGAATAATAATTAAATAGCTATTTATAAAGAATACCCCACAGTAAAAATAGCCGTCTTGTGCAATATCTCAATTGTTACTGTCGTCGTAGAACTTTGTTAAAGTGTGTCACAAGGTAGCGTGTGAAATATCACGCCAATAATACATTTAGACAGATGTTTTCGCGCTAGCGTTTCCTGTTTATTCCATGCTGAGTTTCCTCATATGAAATACCCGACAACAAAGTTGCCTAAAGTTGGTACGACTATTTTTACTGTTATGTCACAGATGGCAGCAGAGCATAATGCGATTAATTTATCGCAGGGCTTCCCAGATTTTGATGGGCCTAAAAAGCTATTAGACGCAGTAGGCCATTACATTACACAAGGCGCTAACCAGTATGCCCCGATGACAGGTATGCCAGTACTACGTGAAGAGATTGCTAAAAAAGTAACTACCTTATATGGAGCTACAGTATCGGCTGAGAGCGAAATAACAGTAACCTCAGGCGCGACGGAAGCCTTATTTGCGGCAATATCGTCGGTCGTGCAGCAAGGTGATGAAGTAATCGTGTTTGACCCCGCTTATGATAGTTACGAGCCGGCAATCGAGCTTAACGGTGGCGTTGCCGTACATCTACAGCTACAACCGCCTAGTTTTCATATCGACTGGCAGCACCTCAAGGATGCAATTACTGCCAGAACACGCATGATTATCATCAACACGCCACATAACCCGACAGGCTCTATTCTATCGGCTCAAGATCTTGAACAGCTGGCTGAGCTGGTGCGTGACACTGACATTCTGTTATTAGGTGATGAAGTCTATGAGCATATTGTTTTTGATGGCCAGAAACACCACAGCCTATTGAGCCATCCTGAGTTGTATCAGCGTAGCTTTGTCGTGTCTTCTTTTGGCAAGACCTACCATACGACGGGATGGAAAATTGGTTATTGTGTCGCTCCTGCTATTTTATCGGCAGAGCTTCGTAAAGTGCATCAGTACCTGACATTCTCAACCTCAACACCGATGCAGTTAGCGCTCGCTGATATTATGCGCGATGAACCTTCCCACTATCATGACCTTCCTCGTTTTTATCAACATAAACGCGACTTGTTCAATGCCTTGATTAAACCCAGTAAGTTTTCATTTGCGCCAGGTGAAGGGACTTACTTCCAATTGGTAGATTACAGCGCCATTAGCGATATGGGTGACGTTGCGTTTTGTCAGTGGTTGATTAAAGAGGTAGGCGTCGCGGCAATACCTGTTTCTGTTTTTTGCCAAACACCACCGCAGATGAAACTAGTGCGATTCTGTTTTGCAAAAGATGATGCAACATTGAGGCAAGCAGCAGAACGTTTGATTGCGATCTAGGAGAGTTCTAATGGTAAAGCTTGATGATTTACGTGTGTCATTGGTGCAAACCGAACTCATATGGCAGGCTCCCGAAAAAAACCGTCATATGTTGGCAAAAAAGATAGAGTCATTAAAAGGAAAGACTGACCTAGTCATCTTACCTGAGATGTTCACAACTTGCTTTATGATGAACCCTGAAGAGCACTCGGAACCCATGCTTGGTGAAACATTAGCGTGGATGAAATCGCAGGCTATATTGTTGGGGGCTGCCATATGCGGCTCAGTCGCGATACAAGAGAGTGATACTTACATTAATAGAATGTTACTTGTCTCTCCTACAGGGGAGGTGCAGTTTTACGATAAAACTCATCTTTTCAGAATGGGCAATGAGCACCAGCATTATAGGGCGGGCGAGGAGCGAGCCATCTTTGAGTATGCGGGGTGGCGGATATTACCGACTATCTGTTATGACCTGCGCTTTCCCGTGTTTATGCGTTGCCAAAATGATTATGACCTAGCAATTTGTGTTGCTAACTGGCCTGCTCCACGACGTAATCCGTGGCGTACATTGCTTCAAGCACGCGCTATTGAAAATCAATGTTATATGTTGGGTGTTAATCGTGTGGGTGAAGACGGCGTTGGGCTGCACTACAGTGGTGATTCATTAGCAGTGAACTTTAAAGGTGAACTGATATTGGATAAGCCGCAAGGGGAAAGCTTTGTTAAAACGGTGCTACTTCATCTTAGTGAAGTGCAGCAGTTTCGCGAAGTGTTTCCTGCATGGCAGGATGCTGATGAGTTTACAATGAGCTAAGAAAAAGCATAAGTTTTATGGCTTATGCTTTTCGCGAAGGCTTTCGCAGTAGTCTTTATCTACTTGCTTTGGCGTAAACCAGATGTAATCAGCCTCACTTAGTGAGACGTAATCTTCTGGCTGAGATTGATTTGTTCTAACTTCTGCTAGCAATACTGTTTTTGTGGTTTGCTTTGTCACTTGGCGCAGGTGTAACGGTACGCCCATATTTTTTTGTGTATGAAAGCTTCCAGCGATAAGAATGGTAGGCTCTTGGTTTGTTAGCATTGCATTGGACATACTGGCATCGCGTGCTAGTTGAATTGTCATCATCGGTGCTAGTTTTGCTTTTGACATGAGTTGGCAGTGGCTTTCGAATACCTGATTTAAGATCTGTTTTTTAGCGACTTCTGGGATGTTTTTAAGAGTCTTAAAGGGAGTTTCGTTGAATAAAGTATCATTATTTTTTTGCTGATAAATTTGCTTTATTGTGGCCCGATTTATATTCCCAGCACTAATGTTAGCGCCTTTAGAAAGACTGCGTTGAATCAATGGAGCGTAATCTTTCCAAGGCCAACTTTTATCATTCCAAGCAAGTTTTGTATGTATTTGTGATTTGCTGTCAGTTGGTGTCAG
This sequence comes from Neptunomonas japonica DSM 18939, assembly GCF_000422765.1. Lineage (GTDB taxonomy): Bacteria > Pseudomonadota > Gammaproteobacteria > Pseudomonadales > Balneatricaceae > Neptunomonas > Neptunomonas japonica. Next base: position 132,587 of record NZ_AUGR01000013.1, read on the forward strand.
TAATGCGATTTTGCTTTGCTGCTTATCGGTGAGCATTTCGAATACAACGTGTGTGTGGGGTTTGTTGAGCAGTGATTCGAGCAGCTGTAACTCAAGTCGATGATGGTCTTCATTGTCATGCTTTTCGCCGATCAATACATAGCGAGATTTTTGTAAGTCGGTTATTAACGCCTTTTCTGTAATGAATGCTTTATCATCTAAGCTATAGATTTTTCCTACAAGAGAGTGATTTTGTAGAAGAGGAGCAGACCACTCAGAATTAGCTTGGCTGAACAGGGGTGTTAAAAATAAGAAAAATGCTACACATTGAAAAAGGTGTGTTTTGGTGGTTTTTTTAAGCATATTAAGCTCGTTTATGCAGCTTATTAGACACATTAAAAAAGGCCCCTCAGGGCCTTTAGTATCTAATAATGGGTTACTTTCAGGCCTGATAGACCTCTTCATCATCGTCGATATCATCATCGTTGACGGATTCTTCACCAATTAAAGTAGTATGTTTAGGTGTGCCTTTTTTATGCACCTGTTTGTCGTGTAGTTTGGCTAGCTGACGATCTATTTTTTGAGCGAGTGCATCTAATGCAACAAAAAGATTATCATCAGATGCTTTAGCGTTAATTTCTCTGCCAGCAGCGTGTAGAGTGGCTTCAACCTCTTCCAGGCGGTCTGTTTTATCAAGAGTGACCTGAGCACTAGAAATAACATCGTAACGTTCTTGGCTGTGTTCTAACCAAGATTCAATTTTTTCGCGAAGAGCTGGTGAAACTTTATCATGGCGGTTAGTGATGTTGATGATCATATAATTTCCTTACTACGTAAATTGCAACAACCAAAGGCTGCGTATAAATCAACATTGAAAACGTAACTTACCGGGGTCCTTTTTCTTTAGTATTTATGAACTTTGTGGATTCACTATAGCTCTGATTTTACAAAAAAGGAAAGAGATTTTTTAGCTTTATTCTTCGACCCACACTTCACGTACAGGTTCGCCAAAATCATCGTAGATTATTTTCTTTCTTGGGCGTTTAGAATGAACTAAAGTTGGTTTTTCAACTTTAGAACGCCGCCGAGAATCGATTGCACTGAGTGCTTCAGGCACAGGCGTACGTTCTTGTTTTGGATGTCCAAAAACAAAGCTATTGCGGTGGTAGGCGCCATCTTCTAAGCCACTGGCTCCACTGTCGACTTCTTTAACTTTACCGCCATTCTTTAAAAATGCTTGAACCTGATCTTCAAGCTCTTGGCGGGTTTGTGCTTTGGTTGGGCGTTTATTCATGGAGCACATTATGCCTGATCGCGTTGTGTGATGTAATGTCTTGGAGAGATAAGCGTGTAAGAGTACACAGGTGTGTCTTACATCGCTAGCCGGTATACTCTGCTTATATTGTTTGAGTAGAGTTGGAAGATGAATTATACCCCTATAAATGAGTACCGTTATCTATGGTTTTATCAGCATAAAGATATGCCAGTTCCTGAAGATGACCTTGTCCAGATCAAGCCGTTGAGCAGTGCGCGTGCAAGCGAGATTTGGGCGCTGAACATTAGTACAGACAGCTTAGATGCAAGTGCATTAGCAAAAGATGATTGGGCAAGTAAAGCGGATACTTGGTTAGAGAAAGGTTTTTGGCAAGGGGCATGGGATAGTGACGTTGAAGCCTTGCCTGAGGTGCTTGCAGAGTTTATTCAATGGGAAGGAAGCAGCATTGTGTATTTTTGTTATGCGGGTGAGCATATCGTTGAAACGACATGGGATGTCTTTAGAAGACATTGGAAAAATTTTTTATTTTTAGATGATGGGCCGCTACTGATTGGCAAAAAACGCAAAGAGGCTGTGCAGTTTCAGCAAAATGGTTCTTTTGCTGTGGGTAAGCGCCCTTAAGCAAGATAAGTTGCATCGTCGCTAAATCGTTATGTGAATATTTACGATTTAGCGGCGATGGCTATCTGTTTTAAGCCTTTGCGTCATCTACCCAATGTAATGCTTGAAGAAACTGACGCTCTTCAAAGTGCTGAGTTTCGCCCTTAATTAAATTGTTACCTAACTTTGTTGCCCACTCTATCCAGTCAGGGCCTCCAACAAGGGCTACACGTAAAAAATCTTCAGTATGTGAAAGACCTAGTTTCGCATCTTCCCATATGGCGCCTGCTTCCATGCCGGTAAAGGATGGATCAAGATAAATGACGACACGTAATGGTCCATAAGTGGGTAGCTTTTCTTCAATTAGTGGAACCAGAACATCTTTATAGTCGTCAGCCGTCAGTGAATCTGATGCTTGAACAACAATTAGGTCTCCAGCCGTGTCAGGCAAAATGGATAGCATAGGTAGTCTCTACATTGTTGGGATCTATTTTACAGTGTATTTTGCGCCAAAAAACTATCAAGAAACAGCTTAAACAGTAAATCACTGTGGTTTTGATAGTAATTCATTGAAGCATTTTTTTAGCAAACCATGTCACTTTCAAGTAGTCCTCGCTCTGTTTTATTGTACGTGGCCGAGCCAGAGCAAAAAACTAAATCTGTATTATAGTTAAATAAGACAGTCTTATAGGATAATTAAAGAAGGTCGCTAGATAAAATAGTTCAGTAAGAAAGAAGCGAGTGTCGTTTCTTCAGTCGGATTAATAACCAAGGATGGTTTTATGAATTCCCCTTTTATTAAGCATGTTGCAAAGCTGCGCTGCGCCTCTCATGTTTTATCATCAATAACGTGTTTTGCGTTAAGTACTTATGCCTTGCAAGTAAATGCCACTGATTTAAATGCTTTACCACCGTTACAATTGGCAGAAAGCCTTGATCATGCAAACTTACAGGTTGATTTAAATGGTTACTGGTATGCTGAAAAATTAGATGGGGTCCGCGGTTATTGGGATGGGAAACGCCTATTAACCCGTCAGGGCAACCTTATTCATGCCCCCGAATGGTTTATACAGTCTTTGCCAAATATAGCAATGGAGGGTGAGCTATGGATTGGCAGGCAACAATTTGATCGAGTTTCTGGCATAGCAAGACAACATAAAGCAACGGACTTAGACTGGCGCTCTGTTAGCTTCTATCTATTCGATTTGCCGCACTATCCAGGGACTTTCGAGCAGCGCAGAACTGTATTGGAGGAATGGGTTAATTCTATTAATGAGTCACACATTAACGCCGTTGCAGTCTCTGCTTTTAAGTCACAAATAGCACTTGAAGAGCAGCTATTGAGCTGGACCAAAAAAGGGGCTGAAGGAATCATGCTTTATCGGGGAGCTGGGCTGTACCAAGCTAAGCGTACTTATGACCTGCTTAAGTTGAAAAGTTATGAAGATGCTGAGGCTCGTGTAATTGAAATACTACCAGGTAAAGGCAAGTATCAAGGAATGTTAGGGGCTTTACTGGTTGAGGATAGTAATGGAGTAAGGTTTAGAGTAGGCAGTGGTTTCAGTGATGCAGAACGAAAAACACCACCAGAAGTTGGCAGTGTAATCACCTATCGTTTTAATGGAAAAACCCGTTACGGCAAGCCTAGGTTTGCTCGCTTTGAGCGTATTCGTAATGACTTTTAACGTACCGGCAATAAAATTTCGTAAGCTTCACGAATAGCAATAAAGCTATCCGGGTCACCACCTTTATCGGGGTGGTGTTTGGCAGCTAATAAGCGAAATTGTTGCTTGATGGTTGCAGGGGAAGGGACATTATCGGATATCTCTAATGTGTTCAGAGCTGTTACACGTTGCTCGGGGTTTAAAAAACGCTCCCAGAAGCTGTTTAATAACTGTTTCACAGAGGCTTCATCGGCACTGTTGTAGTGAGACCAATCCAAGTAATAAGACCTGAGTGCTTCATTCCTACTTTGTTCGGGTAGTGTTTCTTTGATGTTGTTCGCTGTGCTGCCTTCTAACCTAGTGTGGGCCGTACTTTTTATCTGGTTTGTTTCAACACGGCCTGTGTCAAGGTGAATGCGCAGCGCTGAAATCTCAAGATATAAAGTCTCTTCTTCCCAAAGTGAAACCTGTAGTTGATAAAGCGCATTCATCGTTAAAAAATGTTTCTGAAACAGAGCAACATCGAGGTTGCTATCAAGTGCGTCAAAAAGACCTGCAGACTCAATGGCTTGAATTAATGTGTATTCGTTAAACCCCTGTGGGTACTTTCTGAGCGTGGCTAAAATAATAGCTGTAATAGGGTTATGCATATTTTTCCGTTTAACATTGCTATCAATATTTATTTAGATATTTAGCAAGAAGTGGCCCGCCGGTCTTTTATTGTTATTTGAAAGCACTCGGTGCGGTTACGGCCATTTTCTTTTGCGTAATAAAGTGCTTGATCAGCTGCTTCAAATAACTGGTGATGCGAGGCGAAGTTATTGTCTTCATATGTAGCCACACCAACACTTACTGTTAAGTTGTGTTGCTGAGCGTTGTCGCTTTCGATTTTAGACCGAATGCGTTCGCCTATGGTATGTGCTTGCTCGGCTGAGGTGTTGGGTAGTATGACTGCGAACTCTTCACCGCCATAGCGGTTCGGAATGGTATTTTTGCGTGCGGTACTTTGCAGTTTCTTACCAACAAATTTTAGTGCCTCATCTCCTTGCTTATGACCATATTTATCATTGTATTGTTTGAAGTTATCGACGTCGATAATCAATAACGACAACAGGCCTTCTTTATGGTTTTGCATGTTATCAAACTCCTTGGAGAAGCGCTCGTCAAAAGACCTTCGGTTGGGCAGGCTAGTTAGGGAGTCCATATAACTGCCTTTTTTATACTCGTTAACTTTGCTGCTCATGGCTAACGATAGTAAAACCATTTCTATTAAAGACCCAATTTGTTGCCCATTTTGAGTCCATGTATTGTGTGGCAATATCCCAAAAGATTTGAGCATATAAACAAAAATACCAATTAATAGAGTGCTCCATGCTACGAGATAATACCTGGCTGGTTTTGACCCTCTAGAAAAAGCGATGAAGCCCATAGTTATTAACTGGATCGTGCACAAAATGGTAATGATCGACATTGGGATAATGATTAATCGATAGGGCACAAATGGAGAGATAAGCAGAGGTATTACGTTGACTATGATTAGACCAGAAGTGATGTGGTTTGATATTGGTGAAATATCTTTGATTGATAGTATTGAGCGGGAAAATTGTAACGACCAGATCAAAGAGAGTGATAGCAAAATAATTAAACTTTGATTCGCCAGCCAAGGGTTTTCAGGCCAGAAATACTGGAAAGCTAAGCCATTCATCACAGCAAAAAACAGTCCGTAACTAGCGAGGTAAAGCAGGTAATAGATGAATGTTCGGTCTTTTATAGCGATAAACAGTAACAGATTGTAAAACACCAGAATAATAAAGCCGCCATAGTAGATGCCTGTGATCAGGTGGTTACTACTGACCGTATCGAAGAGACTTATTTCAGATTGTAAATCAAGACCGATGTTCATTGGCCCGCTCGATTCAAAGCGCATGAAAATGGTTGTTTCAGCGTTAGAGGGCAAATCAACAGGGAATAGGAATTCCATAAAGTTGATAGGGCGAGTAGCGAACTCTCTACGGTCCCCTGTTGAATAGCTAAGCCAAATACTATCGTTCTGCTGGCTATGAAAATCTACGTAGTCTATTAATGGATAGTTTTGTCGAACAGTTACTCTTTGTGCTTTGTCATTGTTATTCACTATCCGTAGCTTTACCCACCATGCCGAATCACTAAACCCAAAGTTTGCTGCTTTGTTTAGAGGCTTAAATTGTTGTGCCGCTGCTGGTTTTGAAAAATCTTCATATGTTAGTTTCTTAGTGGCATCTTCATATATATTAATAAACGGCGTTAGATCTATGGCCGAGTCCATGGTGTTAACGGTCAGTACTTTTTCGGTTTGGTCGGCCAGTGCCGAATTTACAAATGAGTTAATCACGAGTAACACAATGGTTAGCTTAAAAATGCTAGGGAAGCTCTTAATCATATTTGCCCTTTGACTACTCAAAAATAATGACGGTTAAATAATTGGATGCTTTTTGCTATTGGCTTTTTTGAAACTTAAAGCGCTACTTTTCATCAATTTTCATGATGTAGTGTAGAACAGTTTCAACCCCTACTTTCTGTATGGGGTTGAATGCATTCCCGCTTTGGCAGCGTTACAGTAAGTCTTTTACTTTATTATCATTTAACATCTGCCAGCCTAGGTAGTAGCCTAGTTCACGGTATGCTTCAAACTGCTGCTCTGTAAAAAACTGATCGACAGTGGATTGGTGAGGAAAGGTAGGGTGGAGCCTTTTATAGCTGAGAACATCAGGACTAAGCCCATCGATCAGGGTTGGTTTGATGTAAATTAAGTGGCCTATTTTTCTCTCTTCATCGTTGTCTTCTTTTGGGTATTCAATTTTCGCAATAGCAAAGCAGCGTTCAGCAAAGTGGTAATGCTGTTTGTTTGTTTCACTCTGTTCTGTATCAGAGCCTGGAGTGATTGCCTCAAAAGGGTAGTCATCTAGAAAAATGGTATTAATACCAAAATCAACACGCGCTTTTTCTATGGCATTAGCTAGGTCGCTAAATTGATATTGTGCATCGGCGCCAGCATCGGTCACAACGATAATATCGAGGCGTCGTCTAAATAACTCATAAATAGCAAGATTCTCAAAATGACCGCCGTCAGAAAGTTCTACCGCACGGTCATTTTCGTTCAGCCCGCTGTTAAGTGAGACACCACCCTTTATACCGGGGTATATATAGTTTGGTGGAAGCCAGCTCTTATCAGTTTTTGGGTTATCTGCCCAAAAGCCAAGTCGTAAGTTGAGCAGGGACATTAATGTAGAAACAAACTGATTAGTGGTAATACCTTTACCGGCTACACCCGCATTGGGGTTAGCGGCAGCGCCTGAGATTGCCATTGCTGTGGGAAGAGTGACGCCACTACGAAAAGTGTTATACATATATGCTTTGGTTTGGCGCCAGCCCGTAGCATCACTGCCGCTATAAAGAGGTGATATGGTAAAACTATCGCCTTTTCTTCCTCGGTACTTTGCATTGTGAGAATCTGTTAGTACGATATTGCAGTTGATTAAATGATAGGGTCGCTGGTTCGGAGCCTGACACATATTTTGGACTTTGCCTGTGTTTGCCTTGAGTGCTAGTCCCCAATGTCCGGTCTTTAAACTCTCAGGATCAGGCATAAAGGTTTCCATCAAGCGGTTACGATACATGTAATTCAGGCCAAAAAAGTTCACATTGCAGACTAAACCGAAAAGTAGTGAGCCCGCAGCAATGGAGTAAACCCAGTCTTCACAGTGCAGATTAACGTAGAGGGCCGCAACATAGGCGCCATAGAGCATGCCAAATAATAAGAGCATTGCGCCAATAATAATTTGAAATGAGGACGTTCCTTGAGCTGTCGAGTTCATTTGTTTGCGCCGATAACACAAGATCAATATCGCACCAAAAAGCATGGCGAGTGAGGCAGTACTTGCCCCTGCAATATTAGAGGCAGTGTCTGATTCCTCTTCCACGGCCATTACTAGTTTGGCGATGATTGAGACATTGTCGTGTATGTACGGCATTGAACCGATGACGAGTAACAGAATCATTATATTGATTAACCGGCCTAACCATTTTTGTATAAAAACGGAAAATTGATATCGGGTGCCTTTAAAAAATGAGTAAAGAGAATAGAACGTTGATGTAGCGACCCACAGAGTAGCAAGTACACCAAGTGCATACAGGCAGCCAGTAAATAGCTTTTTCTCAGGTACGGCGTACAAGGCAATACTCATGATGCTTGTTGCCAGGGAAAAATAGATAGCTAATGAAACCAGCATTGTTCTTAAAAGGGTGGCTATCAGGGACTGGGAGCTTAAGCCGTGTCCTGGGATTAAATAATTACCGTGTTGTCGGATAAAGTCGAGAATGGCATTTTTGCTATTCCGTTTGCCTCCTTCTCGTTTTCTACCAAAAGGGAAGTTATCAGGTCGGGTTCCATAGTGTTCGCCACTATCGTCTTTTTGGCTGAGAAACCAGGTAAGAGAAGCTCCTAGGTATCCACCACCAGAGACAGTGGATAGGTAGTCCATTTTTTCCAGCTGTTTATCAGAGACCAAGGACTGTAAAACCCCCATAGCAAATGAAGCTGAACGAATTCCTCCGCCCGAGAATGATAACCCCATTCGTTTTTGGTCTGGTTCTTTACCAATATGCGCCGATTCTTGATTGAGGATGTCATTGATGTTTTTAGTATATGGCGCCATATTTTTTAGATCTCGTTCTCAGTAGTGAGAAAGTAGCCCTGAAACGTCCTGTTTTTAGGGCTATGTATGTGAAGAAGGTTTACTTAAATCTTTTGTAATGTACTAACGCTATCTAATTAATAGAGTCGAACTCGATAGAATAGCTCTCAGGAAATGGACCTCCTTTAAAGTCCATCATCGACACTGGTCGAACATTGGGTAGTTTCAATATGCGTTTAACAATCTCGGGAATCTGTACTCGGCTGAGTTGATCACCAAGACAGGTATGCATACCATGTCCCATATGTAGGTAATGATAGGCTGGTCTGTCGATGCAAAATTGTGAGGCCGCTGGAATTTGCTGGCCGTCTCGCATTGCGGAGCGAGTTGAGACGAATACTAATGAACCTGCTTTTATAGTGGCGCTTCGTAATGTGCCGCTCGCAATTTTATAGTCACGAACACAACGACGAACCACAAAAGGGTTTATAGGGTTAAAACGCAAAGCTTCCCAACAGTATTGATAGAGAAGGTGGTTGTCGTCAGTTTTTGCTGCCGCGATAGCTTGCTCTAATACCTTTGGACGTTGAAACAGCTGATCCAGAATTTGTACAACCGCTTGTGAAGTGGTTTCTACCCCTCCGACTAAAGTACCCATGATATTGGCCATGATTCGCTCATCGTCAAAGTGAATCGCTTCAGGGAAGTGTGATTTTAGTAAGCGTGACAAGATGTCATCCATTTCTGGGTTTTTCAGTAGTGCCTCGCGCCGTTCTGGTATCAATGTACGTAGGTAGGCTTTCATCTCATGACCTGCATCGATATTGTTCTGATGTATCACTGGGTCATTATCTAAGTTATGAAACATGTCTAGTTGGGTCGCTAGTGACCAACGGAACATGGATTCCATATCAGGGCCTGGAAAGCCAAAGTACTCACCGGTTAACTTCAGTGGAACCCATCGAGAAACTGTATTAACGACTTCAATCTTTTGATTTTGTATTTGTCTCTCGACCGCTTCATTCACTAAATAGGCGACTTTTTGTCGGATCAAAGGCAGGTCTTCACGTTGCATAAGGGATTTCATAATCCCTTTGTCGCGTTGATTAATGGTGGTGCAGTCGCGACCCAGCATAAAGGGACCAACGCAAGGGTCGATCATTGGGCCGTAGGTTACATTGAATATGTCTGGAAGGTTTAAAGCTTCTTGAACGTCGTTAAATCGGGTAATAAAAACCGGGCCATTGCTTGGCATTACTAAGTTTGGTCGCGTATTTCTTATAACCCCGAAAAGTAAATCCGGCTTATTTTCGATCATATAGCCAAGAAGCCTAGCGACTAATCCTTTTTTTTGTGGGCTCTTTGCTTGTGTATCAGTCGTTGTCATTTTTACAGCCTGTATTTTCGTAAAGCAGATTAAAGGGTTTTGAGATATTCGATTAACGCAAGACGTTCTTCGAGCGTAAACTCAGGTCCAATGACCCCTTTTTCTTGCTGATCCCAGCCTTTACTATTGTTCCAGACACTTGAAAACTCATGCCCTCTATTGCTGTTGCCAGGTACCGCTGTATCGAGAATGAAAAAACCTTCGCGGTTGTATTTCTCTCCTTTATGTTTTTGTGAGTTTTTACTTTGTTTGATGCCAACTTTTAGCGGGTCAAATGCAATATTACCGAGTTGCACTAATTTTGGTCTTTCATTGGGTGGTGAAAGTAAATCCATCAATGAAGGTATTGAGCCATTGTGTAAAAAGGGCGCAGTAGCCCAGATGCCGTTTAAGGGTCTGGCTTTGTAGCCGCCGCTGACTCTCAAACAGTTTGGACGACCTTTGGTGTAATAAGCTTGATCCTGCTCTGCAATGTAGTTTTCTTCAAACCAGGCTTCATTAGCTTGTTGAACTATGCCACCCAGAGCTAGCCCAAAATTAATACTTGATCCATCGCTGATAGGAACATTAACTAGCTGCTCTTTTTTATACTCACTTTTTTTAGTGTCCAATGAGAAGGTAGGCAGCGTGGGTGCTGGAGCGCAAATGTCAGTATCAATACCCATTCCTTTTGTGCCTGTTAAGGTGTCAGTACCACTATTACCAGCAGTATTAACTGTTCTATTTGCAATAACATTTCCTTGAGCGGGATCTGTTCCAATCTGATCGTGAGGGATGAGCTTCAAGTTAAGTACTGAGTCAGATGTTTGCTGTTTTACGCCATCGACAACGTACTTAATGGGTGCCATGTATTTTGGTTGCCAGATTTCTTCGGAGCTTATAGGTACTAAGTGGCAGCCTTGGCAAACTTGTTGATAAAGCTTTGCACCATGTGCTGCTTTCTTCTGGTCAATTGCCGGGAAACTGTCAGGCCATTTAGGTGATAGTAATCCAGTGAATTCGCGCTTTGGAAGTGGAGCATCACCACTGAGTGCCTGCTCTATCCACCACAGATTATTGATCGGGATGGTAGAAGAGAATCTTTTTTCACCTTTGGGTGAGCTGGTATCTATATTGGCATTAACACCCATTGCTTCACCGGTATTACGCACAAGAGGTTGCATGATAGAACCGTCATATTGAACCCAATTAAACCAGGAGGCGGTCCATATATGCGGGTAGGTGACGGGGGCATCAATGGCAACATAGTTTTCGTAGCGTTGTGGATCTAAAGCAAAAACCTGATTGCCGATTCTGTTCAATGCATCTAATCGTGTATAGCCTTCAACTATATCTACTGCATTAGGTGTGCTTGCTAATTGGGCTATCAGACCTTCTAGTTCTTGGCTAAGGCTTAAGACATTAGCGTCATTGTAAGCGTCATCTTTTAGAACGTTTTTGGCAAAGCGCTCGAAGCGGCCATTAAAAACAGGGAGTTTAGAAGAGACCAATGTTTGGCCCAGCGCTGCTCCAAGTGCTTGAGTTAACTGCCCAAGATCGGTTGCAGCAGGCCCTCCTTCAATAACATATTCCGTATCCCTATATGTAAGATGGGCGGTATGACAGGCTGCACAGTTAAATCCAACAGCTGTTGTTGGGCTCTTTATACCAGGCAGTGTTTGGTAAGGGGTACTGGCAATGCCAATAGGCAGGCCATGAGGGTTTAAATCGTTGATTTGTCCTTCAATAAAGCCAAACCTTAATAGGTATTCGTTATCTGTGAATTTCCCTTGTGAAGTAAAGGGGGAAAGAAATACATTACTTGCAGGCTCTTCAAGAGCCAATAGCCAGCTCAGCGGTATCGGTAGGGTTCGAGTGCCCTGGCTTATATGGTGATATTTTTTTGAAACGGCTTGATCCCAGTTTTGGTCAAGCCATACACGATTTGACGTCTTGGGTACTTGCGGCAAATGAGGAGGTGTTAATCCCTGAATGACCGAGCCAATTTTGGGGCCGGTGATAAAGCTAAGAAATAAAATGATACCAATAAAAACAACAAACCAGATGATTCTTGAAACCAACTGACGGCGTGTAGCCTGTTTGACGGTGCTCATGTATTACCCTTTCAATTTTTTATTTTTTCAACGATATCGACAAGTTACGCTGAGTTCTTTGAGAAACTGGCTTAGGAGAGTATAGACTAAAACGGTTGTTTTAAAGTCTGGGATTAAGTTTTTGTTAAGCAATGGGTGAAGCGCGGAGAGGGTAGTTATGGTTATTAGGGGAGGTGATAGCTACATGTTTAACAGCACAAGGGTCAGCCCTAATGCGGCTGGTGCTGCTTGAATAGCTATAATTCTGCGACTAGCGGTTGCTCCACCATATAGGCCAGCAATAACGATACAGCTTAGAAAGAACACCTTAACATCGGTACCATTGCTTCCAAGAATAAGCCCCCAAATAAGCCCTGCAGCTAAAAATCCGTTGTATAACCCTTGGTTTGCAGCCAGTATTTTTGTAGCACAGGCTTGCTCTTTTGTCTGCTTAAATACACGCAAGCCAGTCGGCTTATCCCAAAGAAACATCTCGAGCACTAAAAAATAAATGTGAAACAATGCAACGATACCTATAACAATATTAGCTAGCATGATCACAGATAATCCTTTTGGTTATTGGGTTTTCTTTCAGTTGCTGGGCTTAACAGTGCACGTGAAAATAGATATTCGCTATATATTACGTACTTATGTTTGTTCGGATTAATATAGCTCAATACTGAAATTTTTTATTACGAGGTAATAAAAAATGATGTGCTTGAATGTATTCAGCTTAAAGAAAGACGCTGTTGCTACATTACTGCAACATTGAGGGAAGGTACAATGAGTACATTTAACGTTAATAGTAATAATTAAGGATAAGTTTGTGAAAATACCCTTGAGCCCTAAGTTACGTATCCTGCTCATTATTGTGTTGGGTGTGGTGTGGGTTGCTAACGAATACAAGCCGGGCGGCCAGGCAAGCTCGGTAGCAACGTCAGCATCTCAGTCTAGAACATCTGCAGCGCGAACATCAAATGTAGAGAGTGGCTCGCAGAGTGATATCGCAGAAGCTTTTAGAAATAAGCAAAGTGATCTCATTGTCACAGAAAGCGGTAAAGTATTAAAAGTACTGCCCGATGATACAAAAGGTTCTAGGCATCAACGTATATTAGTTAAAGTTAGCTCGGGTAAAACGGTGCTTATTGCACATAATATTGACTTGGCACCTCGGCTTAACACGTTAAGATCAGGTGACACTATTCGCTTCAAAGGTGAGTATGAATGGAATGAAAAGGGCGGTGTAGTGCATTGGACGCACCATGATCCAGCTAAACGACATGTTGGTGGATGGATTGAATTCGATGGGCGTCGCTACGAATAAAGAAAGCCTTTAGGGATTGGCCCTGTTTGTTTGTGTAAAATCGGATTAAACTGAGTGCCTGACTTTGTGGAGATTATCATGATTCAATTAGGAAGCTCAATTCCAGCAGTACCTGTAACGCTGGTGACAAAGGACGGTCAGGATACTGTAACGGCAGATGCATTATTCGCCGGTAAAAAAGTAGTTTTGTTTGCTGTGCCGGGAGCCTTTACGCCAACATGCTCTGCGCATCATCTTCCAGGCTTTGTTGTACTGGCTGATGACATTAAAGCAAAAGGTGTAGACCTGATCGCGTGTATCTCAGTGAATGATGCATTTGTTATGCGTGCCTGGGGCGAACAGCAAAATGCTGAAGCAATTACTATGATTGCTGATGGTGCTGGTGCATTGACTAAAGCGCTAGGCTTAGAAATGGAAACTGGTGACTTTGGCGGATTACGTTCGCAGCGTTATGCCATGATTATTGATAACGGTGTTGTAAAACAGTTAAATGTTGAGGCGCCAAAGCAGTTTGAAGCAAGCAAGGCAGAAACCATTCTTGCTGCGCTGTAGTTTTTGACTATACAAACTAAAAAGGCACCTTTAATAGGTGCCTTTTTTATGCGCTGCTAATTATGAACTAGCAGTAAGTGTTTAATGGCTCGCTTATTGACGGATGCCTTCAACAGATAGGTTTAGATAGACGGTTTCAGATGCTGGGCCTAGGTTATAGTCGATACCAAAATCTTTAAGTTTAATCTCAGTTGAACCTTCAAAGCCTGCACGGAATCCGCCCCAAGGGTCATCACCTTGACCAATTTTGCTAACAGCTAGCACGACAGGCTTAGTTACACCGTGTAGAGTTAAGTCACCTGTCATAGAAGCAGTGCCGTCACCATTATCGCTGTACTTCGTGCTAACAAATTTAGCTTTTGGAAACTCACTCACATCTAAGAAGTCACCACTGCGAAGATGCTTATCGCGCTCAGCATGGTTAGAGTCAAGGCTTGTTGTATCGATCTCTACAGATACCGTTGAATTATTAGGCTGAGCTTCGTCATAACTAAACTGGCCTTCAAATTTATTGAAACGACCATTCAACCAGCTATAGCCTAAATGCTGAATACGAAACTCGATAGCCGCGTGAGCGCCTTTTGTGTCAATAACATAATCAGCAGCGTATAGAGGTGAAGAAGCGAGTACTAAGCCACCGAGTGCAAGTGATGTTTTAAGCAATGTGTTCATGAATTCTCCTTGGTGCCCAACATTCTATTGAGTGTTGAGTCTTTATCGATTAGGTGATGTTTAAAGGCTGCAATGGCATGCAATGCCACTAATGAAATAAATAGAGTTGCAAGAATGAAATGGATCTCTCCAGCAACATCCTCTTGGTTTTCAACAAGTTCAGGTAAAGCTGGGACGCTAAACCAACCAAATACGCTAATGGCACGGCCATCCGCTGTAGAAATAAGATAACCAGAGATCAAAACAACCACTAATAACAGGTATAGCCCTGCGTGGCCTAACTTGGTTACTCGCTTGATCAAATCTGAGTGCGAAGCAATATGTGCGGGGCGAGGGTTAATAGCACGCCAGCTAAGACGAACAACCAGTGTAATAGCGAGTAAAATCCCGATGCTTTTATGCCAATTAGGAACAGTCCGATATTCAGGGTCATAATAAGTTAGGGAGTCGATATATAGGCCAAGTGGGTACATACCAATAATAGCTAAAGCCATGACCCAGTGAAGCCCGATAGTGCCCCAGCCATAGTGTGTTGTTTTATTACGAAAGTCTTTAATCAACGCCATGCGTTCCTCAATTGTATGGGTGCTCTGCCTTAAGTTAGGTCAGACTCAGCAAATTATATTTAGTTCTCAGTAATGCTAAATCTATTCTTCATAGCAGAACATTTTGATGGATACAGTGTAATAGCGCATAATGAATTCACCTAATGCATTGTGGTGATTATAAGTATGCGTAAAGTGAATTTAAGGTCAGTGGATCTCAATCTGTTAGTGGTGCTAGAGGCATTACTTGAAGAAAAGCAGGTTACAAAAGCAGCAGAGAAATTACATATGAGCCAACCGGCCGTGAGTAGAGCTTTGCAGCGGCTGAGAGACACTTTTGCAGACCCTCTCCTGGTTAGGAGTGTAGATGGCTATGATTTATCTGTGCGGGCGACTCAGATTGTGGGCGAGTTAAAAACAGTGCTGCTAAGTGTTAGCCAGATCATATCAGAGCCTGAATTTAGCCCAAAGACCTCAAAACAGATCGTTAAAATAGCCGGGCCTGATCTTGAAACAGCGTTGTATGTGCCGGATTTATTGGCAGTGATGAGCCAGCAAGCACCAGAAATGCAGGTTGAATTAGACTCTAGACCAGCGGATTACTTTGAAATGCTCTCAAGAGGGGATATTCACTTTGCGATATCGGGTGTTCCTCCTCAAATAGGCGAAGATCAATTTCATCGTGCACTTTTGGATGTTACCGACATCGCATTGATCATGGGGCAACATCACCCTTTAGCAAACCAGACAATCACATTAGATGAGTACTTGTCTGCACGCCATGCCTATATATCGATTACCGGGAAAGGGCCGGCTATGATGGATAGGCGGCTACGGGAGATGGGGAAAAAACGCAACACGGTGCTGCGCCTTAGTAGTTTTATGTCTGTTCCTGACTTTTGTGAGAAAACAGACTTGATATTCATGCTGCCTACCAACCTGATAAAGAAAATATCATTAGGTAGAGCCGTAGTGAGCCGTACACTTCCTGAAGAACTAATAGCAGAGCCGTTTCCTTTTTATCTTTATTGGCATGCAAGAGACCATTACGACCCCATGCATCGCTGGATAAAAGAAGCTGTATTGCAGCAAGCAGGACAGCACTCTGTATAGAATTTTAGAAAATTGCGAGATTGTTTTGCAATACAAAAACAGACTGGTATACTGCGCGCCTGTTCTACAAAGGAACAGAATGATAGGCCTGCTATGGTAACTCTGCCGGTCCTCTCGCAATGATAAATCGTTAACCTGGTCAGGCCTGGAAGGGAGCAGCCACAGCGATGGATTCATGTGCCGGGATGTGGCTGGTGGAGTTATCACCAATCCCCCCCCCTTTTTGTCGTTTGCACCGAAAGTCTGCATAAATTGAACAGAAGTCTGCATAAGTTATATTTTTGTAGTGAAACTACGAAGATGGTGGCAGTGCTATGTATCGACGTAACCTTAAACATTCCCGTGTAAAAAACCTTTTTAAGTTTGCCAGTCTTAAAATGGATAGCGTCATGACCGTTGAATCCGCCCTGGAGTTCGACACCTGCTTTCACTTTGAATATTCACCCGATGTTATTTCTTTCGAAGCTCAGCCAGAAGGCTTCTACTATGGTTTTTTGGGTAAAGAATTGCCCTATACGCCTGACTTCCTTGTAGTTGATAAAGTGCACGGAACACGTTTTATTGAAGTGAAGCCAATTGCTAAAGCAGCTAATTCTGAGTTTAGAGCAAAGTTTATATGTCGTCAGGAACGGGCGGCGGCACTGGGTATTCCGGTGATATTAGTGACTGAGCGCCAGATCCGCCTAAATCCTATTTTGAATAACCTTAAATTATTACATCGCTATGCAGGCCTCCAGTCATTTACGGATCTGCACTTTCTTATTTTAGAGTTGGTAAAAAAATCGGGTATCGTTAGTGTTCGTAACTTGATATCCAGCACTCGCGCTATGGAAGGTGATGTGCTTGCTTCCACGGTCACCTGGCTCTCTTTAGGGCGGTTGAAAACGGACTTATCATCTTCTGATTTAGGATTAGATTCATTGGTTTGGTGTTAGATATGGCCACGCCTGATTTGTTTTCAAATAGCGCTGGTTTATTTGAAGATGAATTTTCACAAAATACGCCAGACATCCCTCTTTTTGAAGACCCCCCTGCAAAAACATTTCCTCGTGATTTAGATACTTACTCTGATGATTTACGCGACGAAGCGCTTAGGCGCTTATCATATATTCAGTGGGTAAGTAAAAGATTGGAAGGGGGATGGACTGAGAAAAATCTAACGCCATTGTTACATGCGGCTGAAGACAAGTTACAAGTGCCGTTGCCTTCATGGCGCACGCTTGCTGGTTGGCGAAAGCTATATGTATCTTCAGGACGTTCTGTTGAAGCGCTAATTCCTAAACACCACAAGAAAGGTAGCCGTCTTGAAAAAAATACAGGAGATAAACTTTATTACTTGCAAGCGGTTAACCAAAAGTATTTACGCCCAGAACGTCCCTCAATCGCGTAAGTGTATGAATACTATAGAGACCTGATTACGCTAGCGAATAAAGGTGTTGTTGAAGGAAAAGTTATACCCGTCAGCCAGAGAGCATTTTATAATCGAATTAATAAGTTACCACCTTATGATGTCGCACTTAAACGCTATGATAAACAATATGCAGATCGAAAATTTCATCCGGTTGGCGCTCACATTGCCTTAACGCGAGTGATGGAAAGAGTTGAAATCGATCACACGCCCTTAGATCTTATTCTATTAGATGACAAACTGAATATTCCACTGGGTAGACCTTATTTAACCCTACTCATCGATGGCTACAGTCGTTGTGTCGTCGGCTTCTATCTTGGATATCGTGAACCTAGTTATGATTCAGTTTGTAAGGCGCTGTTAAATGCTTGTTTGGATAAAAGCTATGTCAAAAAAAAGTTTCCTCATGTCGTGCACTACTGGGAGTGTTCAGGAAAAATAGAAACATTGGTCGTTGATAATGGTGCAGAATTTTGGAGTAATAATTTAGAGCAGGTATGCCGAGTGGTTGGGATTGATATCCAATATAACCCGGTAGCTCATCCTTGGCTGAAGCCGCTGGTAGAAAGATTTTTTGGAATTATTAATACGAAGTTTCTTATTTCAATGCCAGGAAAAACGTTCTCTAAAATAGATGATTTAAAGGATTATGACCCTAAGAAAGACGCCGTTATTCACTTTTCAGCCTTCATGGATATGTTTTATAAGTGGATCATTGATGTTTACCACCGATCTGCTAACGCTCGCGAGACGCACATTCCTTATTTATCGTGGCAGAGAGGCGTTGTAGAACTCCCTCCTGCTCAATATACGGGAGAAACAGCGGAGCGGCTCATTATTGAATTAGGTCAAACTTTTGAGCTGATATTGCGAAAAGGAGGCTTACATCTTAAAGGGATTCGTTATGAAAATGATGAACTGGTGGAATACAGGCGAAGCACACCATTCCCAACAGGGGAAAAGAACTTAAAGCTCTTAGTGAAGCTAAACACTATGGATATGAGTTGTATCTATGTGTATCTGAAGGATCAAGATCGCTATATTAAAGTCCCTAGCGTAGATCCGGATAACTACACAAAAGGATTAACACTACTTCAGCACCAGACAAACATGAGGCTGGTTCGCCATCAAATTCGTAGCAACGTTAATCTCGAAAGCTTAGCTGAAGCCAGCCTGTATTTAAATGGGCGGGTAAAGTCAGAGGTAGATAATGCTCAAAGCAGGCCTAAGAGGCCGAATAAAAGTATCGGCGGTATGAAAAGCTTAGCCAAGCATCAAAATGTGGGTAGTGACTCGGTATCCTCGGTCGTTCCCAGTAAAGTGCCCGTGATTGAAAAAGTAGAAAAACAAAAGCCTGAATCTGATGGTTTACTCGATAACTGGGACGATATGGTTTCGGATTTGGATCCGTATTAATGAAAACTCTCAGCGAAGAGCAGAGAGCGGGCTTACTCGCGTTTAACGATTGCTTTGTTGAGCATCCGGCCCTAACAACCATCATCGAAGATTTTGAGCGCTTACGCTTTAACCGAACCCTGGGTGGAGAGCAGCAGAGTATGCTCCTAACAGGCGATACAGGTTCAGGAAAAACGCAGCTTATCAATCACTACAGTAAGCGTTTCTTTAGTCAGCAACGGCGTAACGTATTAACCAAGCCTATTCTGGTGAGTCGTATCCCGAGCAAGTTAACGCTTGAGCATACAATCATTCAGCTATTAATGGACTTAGGGCAGTTTGGAACAGAATACCGTACAGGACGTAGTCATGAGCTAGGGCTCACAGAGTCGCTCGTGCGATGTTTGCAGTTGTGTGAGACAGAACTGATTATTATTAACGAATTCCAGGAGTTGATTGAGTTTAAATCAGCGCAATATAAGCAGTTAATTGCTAATCGTCTTAAGTACATCAGTGAAGAAACTCAAATTCCCATTGTGCTGGTCGGTATGCCCTGGGCTGAATTGATAGCAGAAGAGCCGCAATGGGCTTCCCGATTGATTTGTAGGCGCCAAATACCCTACTTTAAATTGTCTCAAGGGCCGGAGGACTTTGTACGATTCTTAAAAGGTTTAGCTATACGAATGCCTTTTGATTTGCCGCCAAAGCTAGAAGAAAAACATACAACACTAGCGCTTTTTGCAGCCTGCAGAGGGGAGGTTCGTAAGCTAAAGCACTTATTGAATGAGGCTGTTAAAATGGCTCTATTTGATGGAGCTAACACTTTGGCCAAAGAACATCTCGCTAATGCCTATCAGCTTTTTTATCCAAGTATGTCGAATCCTTTCTTGCAAGCGATCAGTGATCTAAGGTTCACAGAGGTTGCGAGTTACTCGCGTTACGAACCGAATGCGCTTTCTGATGATGAGGCTCTCATTGCTACAAGATTTACGGATCAGATGTCGCTTACGCAGTTGTTGAAAAAGTAACAGGGTATTTGATGTTAAAGAAGATCATTCAACGATTTCACCATTACCTGGCCATTCTTTTCCTATCACTTTTGAAACTGAAATATTTCCTGACTCTACTAAAATAAAGGCATCTATACATATGAAGCCTGGTGCGTCTGATTCATGTTCATTTGATCTTAGCGCAAGTAATAAATTCTTATACCTTGCGATGAGGATATTGATAATGCACCTGGCGACAATACCCATGTTAAAGGATCATTTGAGTTAGATAAAAGCCGAGGTACAATTCAGTTCTCAGGTTATGCTGTTAAATCCGATGTTTTCCAAACTAACTTCAATAACACCCCTGTCTTATCGTTGAAGTTAAGGATACTTAAATACATAAATATCAAACAACCTAACAGGGTTACAACATCGTGGTCCTTTTTAGGACTACATGATCAACACTCACTCACTTATCAATATAATTAAAACTCCATTTATGCACCATGTCAGTTCCCTCAGAGCGCCTTTTCGTAAGCGGCCGGTTATCACACCTTGCTAATAACCGCTGGCGTCCAGTTGTGCGGTAGCAACTCACCAAAGGCATTTCTCGTCAACACATCTTTCAGGTAGGCATATGGATCGTGCCCATTCAGTTTTGCAGACGGGATATACGTCATCACCTCAGCCGCTCGTTGACCACTTCTCAGTGAACGCGAACAACCAGTTGGATAGTCAAACAGCCCTACCTCGAGTTACCAGTCATTGAATAAAAGCTCTTTACACTCAGCGATGCTCACATCAATCAAACAGGGTTTGATCACTTTAGAAATATAAACGTAATTTTTATAGTCATATACGAAAGAAGACAGCATGACAAAGTACCTTTCCCGTTTTTTCAGTATTTTTCTTTCAATTATGGAACCACGAATTAGGCATGATATAGATTTATTTTCGTACCATAACCTGATAACGAAAAATTTATCCCCGTTTAATATTGCATATTTCTTGTAAATTGAATGTATGAGAAACCAACCAACCCTATTCACCTCTCCCTTTACAACAAGATCACTTGAGCACTCGCGGTTAGTCTTTCCATTAATTTGTTTTTTTAAAGATCCTCTTTTAATTAAGCAGTTTTTTTCAAACAAAGGTTTAACGCCACAACGCTTGTAGTGCTCATACAGCTTCTTATTAATTCCTTTTTGAGTTTGATGTTTAACCCAGCAGCCGTGTATATCCCACTGTGGTGGCGGTATATCATCAGCTAAGAAGCAACCACCCTTCTCAGCCCTCACAAAGTACACTTTCTTAGCACACCATATACATGTGGTTAAACCCAAAGTAGATTTTCGTGGCTTGTCATCTGAAGAGTGATCAATAAAACTCGGTGTATACCATGATGGTGTGTTTATTGAAGGCTGCGTTCCTTCAATAAACACCCTCCTACCATCTCGTAGCGTTACCCAATGACCAGAAGGCATTCATAGCTCCCTTTTGTTCCAATCCGTAGCCGTACACATTAAAACCAATTACCTCTGAAACCAACAACATTTCAATAGCAAAAAAGTAAACAACATAATCTGATTACCTTTAATAAAGTTAATATATAGTTATGAATAATCAAAATATAATTTTAATTATCACCCTTTGTCGTAAACTCTTTCAATTGTCATGTAGACCCCTTTGATTTGTATTATGATAATGCCGGCTATTCATAACACCGCTACTAAAGCTATTGATAAGCCTCACCTTTAACGAATGACCGCCATATGGAGTTGCAAGCCTTTCGCTATTCAGTTGTGTCCGAACATAGCTATGCTAAAAATATCCGTCACAAGGTGCTGAAAAACAGCGGTTATTGAAGTTCGTTTTTCCCACGCTGTAAACAATGGAAGTTAATAGATGTCATTAGCCAACCCCCAACAGTCGGAAGCTATCAACCATACCCAGGGTCCGCTGTTGATCATAGCGGGTCCAGGCTCCGGTAAGACCTTTACCCTCGTAGAGAGAATTATCAATTTAATTCAAAACCATGGTGTAGAATCTGAAGCTTTATTTGTTGTGACCTTTACCGAAAAGGCAGCACAAGAGCTAACAACAAGAATATCGAATCGCTTGTTAGAGCTGAATATTGATTTCAATCTCAACGAAATGTTCTTAGGTACCTTTCACTCTATTTGTTTAAGAATCATCGAAGACTATCGAGAGTACACACGCCTTAAGCGCAGCTTCGTACTGATGGATCAATTCGATCAACAATACTTCCTGTACCAAAACCTTCGTGAATTCCGTGAAATAGAAAAGTCTTCTCAAATTTTAGGTGAAGACCGAACACCTATGTGGGCTAAGTCTGAAAGCTTACTCCAATGGATAAACAAAGTTACTGAAGAAGCGATTGATCACCAAAGGCTAATCGACTCGAACGATACTGCTCTGATAGCTCTAGGGGAATGCTATGACCTTTATCAGCGTAAGCTCGATGAGCATAACGCTTTAGACTTCTCAACAATTCAGCTCGAAGCTTTAAATCTGTTACGTAATAACCCTGTGGTTCTTGAATCACTGAAAGGTCGAATTCAGTATCTAATGGTCGATGAGTATCAGGATACCAATACCATTCAAGAGATGATCCTCATGCTCTTGATGGGTGAAGATCAAAATCTCTGTGTGGTGGGCGATGACGACCAAGCCTTATATCGTTTTCGTGGTGCAACTATACGTAATATTTTACAGTTCCCAGATAACTTCGAGAACAATAAATGTAAGCAAATAGCGCTGGTCACAAACTACCGCTCTCACCCTGATATCATTCGTTTCTATAATCGATGGATGAGTGATCAGGTATGGGAAGTAAATAACCAACGCTATCGCTATACCAAGCAGATCAAGCCCAGAGAAGAAGAATTCGAAGCTGGCCCTACAGTCATTACTGCAATATCAGAAGTAGGCGATACTTGGGCCGATGAGGTCTATTCATTACTCATTAACTTGAAGACTGATGGAAAGCTGACTGATTGGAATCAGGTTGCTTTCCTATTTAGATCAGTAAAAAGCGATAACGTAAAAGCCCTTGCTCAAGGATTGGAAGAACGAGGTATTCCCGTTTACTCCCCGAGAGCTAACTTGTTTTTTGAACGAGATGAAATACGCTTAATGCTGGGTGCGTTGATGTTGGTATTCCCGCAGTTTCGTTCTATTCGAGCCCCTAAGGAAGGGGTCGAGCTAGCGATATGGAACTACTACGATCAGCAGTGCCTCCAACCCTTCATGGAAGAGGTTGCTAAGCCTGAGCAGAGTGATTTGCTAGCATGGTGCCAAGTTCACGCTAGGCGTCATTTAGGACTAAGTAAGAACGCTGACTATGCATTTAGCGGTTTGTTCTATGAGTTATTACAGTTTCCCTTATTTGCTAACTACCTCGATACAGAAGCGGGCAACCCTAGGGCTCAACGCAACCTTGCGACTATGTCGCAGTTATTGGCTAAGTTTGAATACTTACATCATATAAGTGTATTAAGTCCAAAGTATCTAGAAGGTAACCTTCGAGGTCTCTTCAATCAGTTCTTTAAGTTTTTAAAAGATGGCGGCATCGACGAATATGAAGATGCCTCAGAGTACGCACCGTCTGGCCATGTATCATTCTTAACTATTCACCAATCCAAAGGGCTAGAGTTCCCCGTGGTGATGGTAGGCTCGCTAGGCTCATCGCCTCGTAAACAATACAAAGACCTAGATGAAGTCCTTGAACAGGGTTATCTAAACCGTGAGTCGTTTGAACCGCTGGAGTCGACTAAATTCTTTGATTTTTGGCGCTTGTACTACACCGCCTTTTCAAGAGCGCAGAACTTGCTAGTGCTTACCGATCAGGAACGACAAGGCACGGGTAGAACACCGTCGAAGCACTTTACTCACTATGTTGATGAGTTGCCCTCGTGGCGCGACTGCAAAGAGAGTATTAATCAGTTAAGTCTAGAGCTAGTGAAAGATGTTAATATCAAAAATGAGTATGCCTTTACATCTCATATCACTCTTTTCGAAACCTGTGCTGAGCAATACCGCTTCTTTAAAGATCTTGAGTTTCAGCCGATTAAAGCGAGTCCTATGCTATTCGGTACATTGGTGCATGAGACCTTAGAAGATATTCATAAAGCAGCATTACGAAACGAAGAGCATCTGATAACAAGAGAGAATATCGAAGCGTGGTTTTACGATAACTACCGTAACCTAGCAAATAAGGAACGGATGTATCTTGGTGAATCGACACTAGGGGCGGCGTTGAAACACGTAATGCGCTACGTAGATCGTAGGCAAGACAATTGGTCAAACATCAAAGAGTGTGAAGTCGATATCTCATTAGTAAAAGGTCAGTACATTCTTAAGGGAAGTGTGGATTTGATTGTTGGTGAGAATAACACCGTAGAGGTAATCGATTTTAAGTCAGAGAAAAAGCCCGATATGGAAAAGGATGCTGAGCGCATCAAACACCATAAGCGTCAGCTAGAGGTCTATGCTCATTTGATCGAAGAGCGAACGGGTCACAAAGTAAGCAAAATGCATTTGTATTTTACGGGTGTTGAAAGTGGTATACCGACCATCTCTTTTAGTAAAGATGGATCGTCAATAGATAGTACGGTCAAAGTCTTTGACAATATAGTAAACAGAATAGAAAACAAGAATTTTGAAATGGCAGAGCGACCAGCTAAGACTTGTGTCGACTGCGATATGAAAGCCTATTGTGATAGAAAGAATTGGGAATTTAAGGAAACAGCCTGATGTCAGAGCAGAATACGTTAAACCTGGGTGCAGCAGGTGGTGTGGATAGTGTTGAGAAGTATAAGTTTGAACCAATCAAGGGCTATCCTATGCTTCATTGGCATGGTAAGAGACCGTTTGCATCAACCCAGTATTACCCTGCTCAAAAGAAAGAGGTATACGGCGAAGAAATTAATGGCTGGATAAACAAGGTATTCTGGGGTGACAACCTTCAGGTTATGAGTCACCTTCTTAAAGAGTATAGGGGGGCAGTTGACCTGATTTACATAGATCCTCCTTTTGATTCAAAAGCTGAATATAAGAAAAAGATAAAGCTACGAGGCCGAAAGTTAGAGGGTGGTCAAAATAGCTTTGAAGAGAAACAATACTCAGACATATGGAATAATGATGAGTATCTTCAATTTATGTATGAACGAATTATTTTATCCCGGGAGCTTCTTAAGGATACAGGAACTATGTATCTGCATTGCGATTATAGGCGTTCTCATCACCTACGTTGCATAATGGATGAGGTTTTTGGAAGTGGGAATCTAGTCTCTGAAATTGTTTGGAGGAGATCGACTAGTACTGGTTCGTCAAAGGCAAGGTCAAATAAGTACCCGTCCAATCATGATGTGATTTTAATGTATGGGAAAACTTCAGGTTATAAGTATAGCAAGCAATATGTTCCGTATTCTGAAGAGTACGTGAAGAGGTTTAAGTTTGATGATGGCGATGGTCGAGGTCTGTATAGAGTGGATAACCTTAGCACATATTCCCAGGCTACTTTACAAAAATTGAAAGATGATAATAGGTTGGTTATCCCGAAAACAGAAGGGGCTAACTATGGTTATAAAAGGTATATAAAAGAGACGAAAGGGATAGTGGTTGACGATGTGTTTACTCAAGAAGTGGATGATACATGGTTGGATATAAATTTTGTTAATCCAATGGCTGAGGAGGGTACGGGTTATCCGACGCAGAAGCCAGAAACTTTGCTAGAGAGAATAATAAATACATCAACAGAAGAGGGTGACTTAGTCTTTGACTTCTTTATGGGGTCAGGAACCACTTTGAATGCAGCCTTGAATGCTGGTCGTAGATTTATTGGTGCGGACATTAATTTTTCGTCAGTTCAGATTGCAACGAAAAGAATACTGTCAAGTATCGAGGCGGCGAGTGATGGTAGAGATCTTCTTGGTGATCTTGACTTGAGATACCCGTCTCTTGAGGTGTTTAACGTTAATAACTACGATTTATTTAAGAATCCTTTGGAAGCTAAAGAGTTACTACTTGAGATTCTTGAGGTTGATTCTCTATCAGGTACGGTTTATGACGGTCAGAAGGATGGGTATATGGTCAAGATCCTTCCAGTGAACCGGATAGCTACTCGTGAAGATCTAAATGAGCTGATTTCAAATTTTCCATATAAGGTATTCGAGAAAAGAAAAGAAGATAATCCGACTAAACCGGTGGAATCAATTATGCTGGTGTGTATGGGGCATGAGCCAGATATTAGGGCTCACTTGATACAAGAGTCTGGCTACAAGCTTAACGTAGAAGTTGTAGATGTATTGCGTGATAAATCAGAGGTTGAATTTAAGAGAGAGTCTGAATGCGAAATGAGTTTGGAGGGTGGTGATTTAGAGGTTGTTTCATTTTATCCGATGAATTTAATGCAGAAGTTAAGTATGCAAAAGGAGTCGGTTGGTGAGTGGCGTGAGCTTGTAGAATCAATTGTGATTGACTGGAACTATGGTGGGGCTTCGATGGAGCCGAGTGTGGTTGATGTTCCGGGTAAGAATGATTTTGTTCAAGGCACGTATGAAATTCCAGAAGACGCTGGCACGATAAAGATTAAAATTACTGATGTTCTATCGGAGTCTTATGAGGAGATTATCCAGCATGGCTGATACACCTCAAGACAATTTCGATCTTAACAATGCTTTTTATCTTCATTTGATGATGTTTTACCGGAAGAATAGAGGTCTGGTTCGCAACCATTATCGAAAGTTAAGTAAAGCCTTTCTTGACTACAACGACCCACAAAGGCCTGGTAGTTTTCTGCGTGACCCTCAGTTCGAGGCCCTAGAGATATATGTTTTTCTCAAGGAGTTTTTAAATAACGCTCCTGTATATAAGTTATTCGAAGACTGGTACGCCGACGAAGGGCAATTTAAAGGGAGAGTTTTTGATAACAAGGACCGCCAGAGCGATATGCTCTGGTCGTTATCTGAGAAACAGTATAAGGGCATCTTCAAACAGATGAAGGCGGCTAATAATGGCCGGATATACCCCAACTATATTTTCGCGCTGACTATGGGTACAGGTAAAACCATTTTGATGGCGACCTGTATTTTCTATGAATTCCTGTTGGCCAATAAATACCCAAAAGATAAGCGCTATATCCACAATGCACTGGTATTTGCCCCTGATAAAACCGTATTGCAATCACTGCGAGAGTTGGAGTCGTTCGACCACGGTAAGGTCATCCCGCCTGAATACCTGAATGTCATTACGACAAAATTCCACTATCTCGAAGATGCCGGTGTTTCTCTTAACACTCTGGATGGCTCAAGATTTAATATCGTTGTATCCAATTCTCAAAAGATTATTCTTAAACGTAAGAATGCAGAGCAAACAGCAACCGATAAGTTATTTTCTGCGAGTAAAGAAATTTATAAAAAAGATGACCTTGGTGCCGATATGGCAGCGCTACTTAATCTTGGTGAAAGCGATTCTATTGAAGCTCCTCAGGAAGAAGGTGAACTTGTAACAAATCAGCGCTTTGAAAAATTACGCCGCTTAGAAAATCTCGGTATCTTTGTAGATGAGGCCCATCACGCTTTCGGTGCAAAGCTCGCTAAAGATATGGGTATCAAAGCTGACGCAGCGCAAAATAGCTTGCGTAAAACTATTGATGAGTTAGCTCTGAGTTTACAGAAACGTGGTTCACAACTGGTAGCTTGTCATAACTACACGGGTACACCGTATGTTGGTAAGGATGTATTACCTGAAGTGGTTTATGCCTATGGCCTTAAAGAAGCAATTGATAAGAACTATCTGAAGAAGGTTGTGCTTAACGGCTATAGCAATACCAAGGAACCAGAGTTCCTTGATCTAGCGATAACGGACTTTCTTAAGCAGACCGAAGGTAAGCGCCCTGAAGGGATGCTACCTAAGATGGCGATCTTCGGAACTACGGTTCAGGAAGTTCAAGAAGAAATCCGCCCTGCTGTAGAAGCTATATTAGCTAAGCATGGTATTCCTTCTGATAGAATTTTAGTAAACGTTGGCGATAGCAAAGTCACGACTAATGATGATATTCGAGAGTTCAATAAACTTGATACAAAGAGCTCTGCTAAACAGTTTGTTCTTTTGGTGAATAAGGGTCGAGAAGGCTGGAACTGTCGCTCACTGTTCTCTGTGGCGCTTCACAGAAGCCCTAAGTCTAAGGTTTTCGTATTGCAAGCAACGATGCGCTGCTTGCGATCGATTGGTAATGTTCAAGAAACAGGTCATGTATATCTAACTAACGATAACATGGCGCTATTAGACAAAGAGCTACGAGCTAACTTTAGAATCAGTACTGATGAATTAAAAGCAGTAGGTAAAGATAAGGTCAGGGTCGAAATTCGACCAATACAGCCGATAGAGAAAATAAAACTAAAGCGTATTAAACGCAGCTTTAAAATGAAAGAGAAAGTGCTTAAAGAGGGTGAAGAGCTTGGCCTTGGTAGCATTGATCTATCGCGCTATCGAATCATGCACCAACGCATGGAAGGCCTTAGTCACGATGAATTTACTAATCGGCCTAAGGTTGTTAGTGAGATCTCTTATATCAAAGAGCCTATGGCATTTACGGAATATAACCTAACGGCTGAAATCTCACGTTATCTCAATAAACCTTGCTTGCAGATTAATAAGATTATCAAGTCTACTCAAGAAGACTTTGACGGTGTTCTAACGCTGGTTAATCAGTTTAATGAAGTTCTATACGACCATATCATTCCGCGCCTTTTCAAGCTGCTTTATGATATTGAATCAGAGCAGGAAGAGCAGGAAGAGCAGGAGTACGAAGTAGCTCTAGTTAAAGAGCCGCCTGTATTCCCAGGCTATTATGAAATGAATGCTGCTAAAGACATGATTGTTGGTATTAACTTACCTAAGCCTCAGCGTCTTGGTAATTCCATTGAGGGGACTAACGACATCAGTGGTGGCTATCTCTCGAACAAAGTAGAGAAGAACCCAGCGGTTCAAGAATACTTAGAGAACTCTTTTCACTTGGATAACTATTGCTTTGACTCAATACCAGAGAGAGATTTCTTCTGGCATATCTTGCATTCTAAAACGATTGATAAGATTTGGTTTACTGGCATGCTAACTCATGGACAATCTGAGTTCTATATTCAGTACGTAGATCCTGATACTCATAGAGTAAGAAGTTACTATCCAGATTTTTTGATTCGCAAAAAAGATGGGTCGTTAGTAATGGTTGAGATCAAAGGTGAAAATATGATTGATCATCCTACCGTTAAAGCTAAGCAGGAATATGCTGAAATGATTGCTAAGGCAAGTGATGTTGAAATGTCTTATGAGATCATTCCGGGTCAACAGGCTAAAGATGGAAACTTCGATCGAAGCTTCTTGAACTAAATAACACGTCTCAAATCTACTTATGCAAATAGGATCAGTCAAAAACCGAATTCTATTTGCTATCTACACTAAGAAAATAATTTCCCCAACACCCTTGTGTCAGGCTAGTTGTCACTCATGTGTGGCACAAACTCTCTCTGTTGTGTTTCATAGCAGCGTGAGATTATCCGGCACGGCGTGAGCGGTGCGGGCTTTGTTCAGGAGAATTTAGCGAAGTCACTGGCACCGCATAGGCCATACGTGTTGTTTTCACCAGATTTTGCATAAAGTTACTTCCGAAAAAGGCTAAATGGTAGTTTGTAAAAAACTACCATTAACAGCTGCCAAAGAGCATGAAATAGAAAGATAAAATCAGCAGGCATGCCGCCTTATTTGCTATTGGAATGGGTTCTGCAGCACGTCTGCTCTGTGGTGTGGATTCAGTGGATCAGCGACTTCAATAGCTCGGAGTCGATCAAGCGTTTCGACAAGTTGTGCGTGAAGCAGTCATTGTCAGTAACCCTAAACCTAATGAAAGGCAAATCAAGCACTAAATTATTGATCTTTATAACTAACGAACTATGATTATAAAATAGGGATTAAATGTATCGGGCAGCGGACTGGCTCTTTTTTTTTGTAAAACTCACGCCTGTTTAGATTCACTTATCTCTTTGAATTATAGAAATTATTGCTTATGTAGCTTTACTTGGAATTCAATTAGGGTGCCAAAGTGATAGTAATCCATAGGCTCTTGAAAGCTGTTATATCTCAAGGGAGGTTTTATTGTGGCAGTGAATCAGGTTGAAAGGGCTTGTCGCGCTTGGCCAATACTAGCGAAAAGGGCTGCTAGTCGCTCCACAATTACTTACGGTGAACTTGGCGAGGTTCTCGGAGTACATCATCGTGCTATCCGTTATGTTCTCAGCGTGATTCAAGATTATTGCATTGAGGTACGGCTACCACCACTGACCATACTTATAGTGAACGCATCGGGCTTGCCCGGAACTGGGTTTATTGCGTTTGATTTGGATGACTTTGAGGAAGGACTGGAAAAAGTCTACGATTTCGACTGGAGTGGAGTTGAAAACCCATTTGTTTTTTCCAAATATGGGGATTCATATCAATCTATTGTCACTTCGCTTATCCACGATCCAGATAGCGCCTCAGGTATTTATACACGGATTAAATCGAGAGGTATCAAACAGATTATATTCCGAGATGCGCTGCTCAAAGCATATTCTCGACGCTGTGCATTTACTGAAATTGCCCTACCAGAAGCACTGGAGGCATGTCATATCGTACCTTGGTCGCAAGCATCCCCAGGAGAACGGCTGGATGTGCGAAACGGTATTCTACTCAATAGTTTTCATCACAAGCTGATTGATTGTGGTTACATTACTTTGACGTCGGGTTATCGCATTGTGTACTACGATTCTGATGAGAAAAAGCGGGTTTATTCGAATATTGACAGGGCACTCACTTCGAGGCTACATGGTAAATCAATGCATCTACCTCATAGGCTAATACACCGACCAGCTGAGGAATACATCACAAGACACCACCAAATCATGGGCTGGAAGGCAGAAAATCTTGAGATCTAACAAGTCACATAAGGCTGGCGCGTCGCTTGGTTCAAAGTTATAAATTTTAGAGGGAATTATGCACATCGAATGCCCGTCATGCGAGACAGATAACAAAATTGAACTTGGTGACAATATTGTATGCAGTGAATGTAGAGAATCTTTTGCTGGGTATTCTTACAGGAAGTTTAAAAAACCATTGATAACAGCAACTACGGCATTCGTCATTGGTGCATTTGGCGTATACAAAGCGGATCAAATATTCTTTGAAGATCAAAGATACCCTATTCATGTTGAGTACGAGCTTATAGATAGTTGTGTTAACTCTTCACGCACGTTGATGAATTCCTATCGAAAAATTGATAAGACTCAAGTGTGTGTATGTGCTCTTGGTAAGACAATGGAAGAGGTCAGTTATAAAGAATTACAGAAAAGCGAGTCAGAGTTTCTGACTCGCTTTAGAAATAGCATAGCTAGTTGTAATTAGTTATTTTCATTTAGGCCGGTTGTTACCGCGTCCGCCGCCAGACGGTCTACCTGTTGTGCTAGGTCCATTTGGCGGAGTGGCGGCTGCCGACTGGGCTCTTGCTGCAAAAGATCCTTTAGGCACTGCGCCCCCGTTTGCTTTAGCGGTTGCAGATTGTATGCGGGATGCAGCGGCGTTTGACATTGATTTGGACATGTTAGTCTCCTAGATTAGTGTCTGTTTGTGTCCCCGCTGGGACATTTATAATATTAGAGCGATGAAAAAGACAAATGGGGACAAAGCAAACAACTTTAGAGCTTAAGTATCAGATTAAAGAGTTGGTGACTGAGCTAGGCTGGTCTCAGAATAGGCTTGCTCAAATTGTATACACCGAGATGAATGATTGGGATGACGATGATGCGATTTTAAAATTTCAGGAACGGCTAAAAAAAGAACTTCAGAGAAGTACAACAAAACCTGAGAAGTTACAAAGGTACTTGGAAATAATAGTTAGCCACCCTGAAGCTCAAAAATTGGATATCGTTCTTAACAAGTATGTACCACAAGGCTCAATTACCGCTTCTCTGAGTAGATGCATGGGTGACATATCCCAAGAAATTGACAGCGCTTATAATAAAGCACTGCGCCGGAGTAGCCGATAAACGCGGCGCTTATGTAGTCCTCACAGCGCGTGGATAAGGTTAGCATGACACAGACTCAGAGGGATTATCCGGCCGGAGTAGGCGATGCAGGCCTTATTCAGGGATGTTTAGCTGGGGAGACTGACACACGAGAGTTACCTTCTGCATCATAGACCTTAAATAACCCGCGAAACTTAGCATCAGTAAGCAGTCGTGTTCGCAGATTATCCCCCGAAGTGAACGAATCGACCTGAATTTGGCCGGATTGCATTCGATCAGCTATTCATTCGCTCTGATCAGGGCACGTTAATAACTATTAACGCACTTACAGTCTGAGGTATGTCCTAGCCCGAGAATTTTTTTTAGATCGAATAGTTTATATTTCCAGACGTAAATGTATTCGTCTTAGCAACTTCTTTTTGCCGATCATGTACCAATTAACTTGGCATAAACTAAAAAACCGTTCTTATATATTCGCTCATGAAACAATACTAAGTATTGCTTAGTATCAAATTGCCTGTAATACTAAGAAAATCTTAGCTCCATTCCATTGATAGTTAAGATAAATGAATAGTCCATTGGCACACAGATTGAGGTCTGCTCGACAGGTCGCCAATCTTACACAGCAACAACTTGGTATTCGGCTTGGTATGGATCCCAACACTGCAAGCGCAAGAATGAATCAATATGAGAAGGGTAAGCATGCTCCTGATTATCAAACTGCTAAGCGGATGGCGGATGAGTTAGGTGTACCTGTTGCATATCTCTATTGTGATGATGATCAATTGGCAGAGTTGATTTGTGTTATCGCTAAGCTAAAAGAGTCCGAAAAAGCAGAGTTGTTAGAAAAGCTGAGGTAGAGAGCTGTTATGCATTAACAGTTTCCATATGGGCTGTAGATGGTAACGAATAGTGAATACGAGGTCGTATGCAGCTACTTGTCAGGCCAGAACCTTATGAAGATGAATCGTTAGAGAGCTACTTACTTCGGCTCTCATCGGCTAATTTTCTTGAATCCTACCGGCTACTCAGCGGATCTATTCGGGAGTGGTTATGGGAAAATGACCGCGATGCTGCCGGTGCATTTCCTCTCGCTTTATCTCAAATCAATGTTTACCACGCCAAACAAAGTAGTAGTTTTCGTATACGTGCGATCCGCTTGGTTGAGTCTTTGGCTGGTTTAGACCGGCTACCGTTACTGAAATTAGCGATTCTTAACTCTTCTGATAAATACGGTAATGGCTTGAGTGCTGTTGTCCGTAATGGTGTTTTTATACCTCGTTGTTTTTTACGCAATGACGGTATCCCTGTTTGCCCTCAGTGCTTAGCTGAGTCCGCTTATATTCGCCAGCATTGGCACTTTTTACATTATTCAGCCTGCGTTGAGCATGAATGCGCATTGCTGGAGCGCTGCCCAGCTTGTAAAGCGACGCTGAATTATTTAGATCATGAACAAATTGAAACATGTACCTGTGGCTTCGAGTTGAAGACTGCCGTCGTTGAAAGTGCTAATGATGACTCACTGAAACTGAGCCAAATAGTGGTAGGGCGCACCTCTAACACAGAAAGCGCTTTATCTAGTGAACCATTGCTCTCAATTAGGTACGGCGCGTTGTTGTGGTATTACTTGAGAACAAGCAAAGGATTGGAGACGGATAAAAAGATTGAACCTGCATGCTTTCAGGGTGCGCTTGTGTATTTTAGTCGTTGGCCTGAATCACTCAATAATGAGCTACAAAGCTGTGCTGATACAGCAGAGCAGCGCTTAATAGCGGGCTTCAACAAAACTTCATTTCAACATGTTTTCGGCAATATCATTTTATCTGCTAGTCATTTCCCGAGTGAGCATGTGAGCCAGAACTTTATACTGGATGAAATATTGGCATTCCTTGCTGCACTAGTCTTAGATAACCCAAAAACAAAGCAAGCCAATATAGCTGATGTGTTGCTATCTGTAGCAGAGGTTTCTGTTGTTCTTGCGACATCTCATGAGCAAGTTTACCGCTTATACCAGGAGGGGTTTCTGGAGCTCTCGTTCCGGCTGCCGAGCAAAACTAAACTTGGTACTCATTCCCCTGCATTTTATCTGCGTCAGGTCTTTGAGTTTCGGGCAGCGCATGGTCAACCATCATCACAAACCCAGAACGCCTATCTTTCAGGGTGGTAATGAATATGGATTTTCTCCAGTTACTTAACCTTAACGATCAAGATGAGCGAACTCTAAAGATACGCAAAGCCTTCGCGCCTTACTCGCCGTTAGTGGATGTAACCGGCAACGAGGTTTTAGCCCTGGTGGTTTTTCTGAATCTGACGTTAAAGCGGGATACTGTTGAATACCTGTTAGATGAAAAACTTGCCAAAGCTACGCTAAAAAACCAGAAGCATCTGGATACTTATGTATCAGAAGTACGTTGGTTGCATAGTCATAATTTAAAATATCCTGATACCAGAGTATCTGGGCAGCGTTTGATAGTAGAAGCCCAACCAATAACAGAGGGCGTTATTTCTTCGTCACTATTTCCACAGATGCTTGGTTGGTTTCACAATGCCAGTGCGGTGAATAAAGCGAAGTTGCTTGGATCATCTTTTTTATGGCAGCAGAGGGTGTTTAACCTAGCAAATTTACTTCTTGAAAAAGAACTTGTATGGCAAAAGGCATTTCAAGCCTTAGGAATGACGCAGAGCCAAGTGTATGAGCTAAGAGAGCAAATTCAGCAGACAATAAACGAAAGCCAGGTGCCTTCAGAGGTGAGTGATTTTTCACCGCAGGTACGTTTCCCCTATGAAGGCAACTATATTTCCATTACGCCAGTGGTATCTCATGCAGTACAAGCATCACTTCAGCAGCATAGATTCCAACACGTAGGGCATTTTGCTGATGTTAGTCATGCTCACCCTGCGAGTGTGGGGGATTTGGGTTCATCGCTTGGGGGGCATATTTCTGTATTGAATTGCCCACCACCTGTTTGGCCTTCAAATACAAGCAACCTGCATCATTCAAGGCTGGCCAGAGTCTCGGCAGGAAAAGAAGTTTTTGAAATCGGGGCTATCCGTAATAAAGCTTTTCTGCAGGCCCTAGACGCATTGGCGACAAGTAACAGGCAACAAACACGACAACTAAGAAAGAAGAGTCGAGTTGCTAGCTTACGATTTATTAGAAAGAAATTGGCAGAGTGGATTGCCCCACTTATTGAGTAGAGGGAGGTGTGCCAGGAAAATGCTTACAACATTGATGATTGCGGAATTGGTGTATTAGAACGCCAGTTATTAGAAATCGACTATGACCAATACCCAACGTTGATCTCTGTATTAAACCAGCGTTTACACCAGCAATTACAAAGGGGTAACACAACGTCAAAATATGCTTATCACCCTCAGCTATTGGCGCCTCTGAAAAGTCAGCTCTTATGGCTTTTGAGAAGCTTTGGGAAGGTAGCAACACCACCTGAAGTCCACTCATCTTCGTCACAGTATTTGTATCTCCAAGGGTTGCGTGTGTTTGATGCCAGATCATTAGCAAACCCTTATCTCAATGGTGTTCCTTCACTAACCGCCTTATGGGGCTTTGCGCATAATTTTCAAAGACGAATGAATAAGCTGATGAGCCGTAACCTTCGAGTAAAGGGTGTAGCTTGGTTTATACGTGGTTATTCAGCAAAGCCAACGTCAAAGTTACCTGAGTTTTCTGTTCTGAAAAGAGATGATCAATCCATAAAACGCCCTGGTGTGATTACATCGAGATACTGCGATGTAGTCATGGATGTTGTTCTTGAGCTTGAAAGGAGTGACGAAGAAGTATTGCTCACGAGTGCCGATGTACAGTTTTTACAGGCGGCGCTGCCTTCTGCTTTCGCCGGTGGGTGCTTACAACCCCCATCTTTATATGAGAGCAAGGACTGGTGTAAAGTTTACTCAGATCGGCAGTTATTATTTTCTACATTAGTACGGCTACCAAGAAATGGCTGTTGGGTATGCCCGTCAAAAACGAAGCTAAAGGGCTTTGACGATATATTTGAAAGCTGTAGTCAGGATAGTTTTGAAAAACCAGCAATGGTGGGATATGCGTTACTGGAAGAGCCTTTAGAGCGCTATGGAAGCATTGAGCAGCATCATGCTGTTGCTGAGTCGCTTATTGGTATGGTCAGTTGTAAATCAGCCATTGAGATGCGTTTGAAAGGGGAGAAGGCATTTCTCAACGACTCATTTTGGAATATCTATTCAGAGAAAAGATGTATTCTTATAAAAAAAGCATAAGGTGGGCGTTATGGAGCTCTGCAAGCATCTTAGTTATCAGCGATCGCTGAGCCCTAGTAAAGCGGTCTTTTTTTATAAGACTGATGTGAGTGAGTTTGAACCTTTGCAGGTTGAAACTAATCATATCCAAGGTCAAAAATGTTCCCACTCAGAAGCGTACCAATCGGGAAACCAGCCTAAAAACATCCAACCCCAAGATTTGGCTTATAGCAATCCTGTCACGATAGAGACTTGTTATGTTCCGCCTACTGTTAATGAGCTGTATTGTCGTTTTTCTCTAAGAGTAGAAGCTAACTCTCTTCATCCTTTGGTTTGCAGCGATGAGTCAGTGCATCTTCTTCTGTATGAGTTGGCAGATAAATACAAAGCTGCAGGAGGGTACCTACAGCTTGCTGAGCGCTATTGTAAGAACATATTGTTGGGTGGTTGGTTATGGCGAAACCAACACGCAAGATCTATGCAGATAGAAATACTAACGTCTGATGATCAGTCTTTTGTGATTGAAGATGCCACTACATTAACCTGGGACAATTGGCCAAAAAAAGAAAGCTGCATTCTTAAAGCACTAGCTGCTGGTATGGCGTCTGCTTTAACAGACCCAAGTGTTTTTTGGTTCGCGGATATTACCGCCAAGATACAGACCACGTTTTGCCAAGAGATCATACCTAGCCAATGTTTTACCGACCATGTGGCGAGAGGTGAAGCATCGCGCCAATATGCAAAGGTTGAGTTACCTGATGGAAGAAACGCCGCGAGCTTTAATGCAGAGAAGGTAGGCGCGGCAATTCAGACCATTGATGATTGGTGGGTAGAAGGGTCGGAGAAAAAGCTACGAGTTCACGAATATGGAGCTGACCGCCGCTTTATTATCGCTCAACGCCGCCCGGATAAAGGCAATGATTTTTACTCCCTTATTAGACATTGTGAAGAATATATAACGTTATTGGCAGACCTTAAGAAAGGGAGTTCCATACCTGATAATATCCATTATGTGATGTCAGTTCTTGTAAAAGCAGGCATGTTTCAGAAAGGAAAATCCGGATGAAGCGCTACTTTTTTTGTGTGAAGTATCTTTTGGATGAATCTGATCCACAGTTGCTGGCAGGGCGTTGTGTCACCATTTTGCATGGTTATATGCTTAGGCATTCGATCAGTAATATTGGTGTTAGTTTTCCTCAGTGGAGCTACGAATCATTAGGTTTGTCTATTGCTTTTGTTGGCGATGATTTAGCGCACTTACGTACATTACGAGCCCAGTCGTATTTTCAGATGATGTCTGATGAAGGCTTTTTTGCAATAACTGAGGTTATGCAGGTGCCTGATAATCTGCAAGAAGTACGGTTTATTCGTAATCAATCAGTAGCGAAGCTATTTGCAGGAGAAAAGAGACGTAGATTGGCGAGAGCAAAGCGACGAGCAGAAGAACGTGGTGATGTTTTTGATCCGGAAAGCTTTAAAAGCTGGCGTGAAATAGAGCGTTTTCATAGTGTCCAAGCTGACAGTAAAAGCAATGGACAAGGTTTTATACTGCATATCCAAAAAGAGAACCCTGAGAGTACACTTGAAGATAAGCTTAGTACGGAGTTTAATAATTATGGATTTGCTACGAACGTTAATATTAGAGGAACGGTTCCTGATCTAAGTTAATATGTAGTAAAATCAATAAGTTAATTATTCAGCATTATTTAATGGTCAAAGTTGTGTTTTGCTTCTATCAGGTTGAATAGTAAGGAATAATAAAGATTATTGTTGAGTGTACTGCCGAGTAGGCAGCTGAAAAGTGCAGGCTGGTTCGCCAATTGCAACGCTGTTTGTGTACTGCCGAGTAGGCAGCTGAAAATAGGACTGGAAGAAAGCAACCACATCGGTTTATAAAATACTGCCGGAAGGCAGAACGCTTTTGATGTTTTTTGATACTGTCTGAGAAGGGGACTGGTAGGATTTCTGTATAAATATCAGTTCTCTTGTAAGCTTTTTTTATAAAAATAAGCAGTATCTCATTGCATTACGCTTTTTCTAGCTCGCTAATACTGTTTATTCTTTGATGTGAATTTTATCGATAATAGTATTGAGGTAAGGACTGGAGGTAAGCAAGCACACCGGTCTGTTAAGTGCTGGCGTGAGGTAGTAACTTATTAAATTATCACACGGTAAACGCTGGCTAATATTTAGTTTTTTGTCATTAAGGAATGTGAACCCCCTTAGATAACGATGGAATGCTAATTTTGGACTTCCTCGTACTATGCTGATAAGGTTTATTTGTAGAAATGAAGCGAGATTAGCGATGGACCACTCATTATTTATCGTTATAACAGTATCCGTGTTTGCGGTTGTTGTTTGTGGGTTTGGGCTCGCAGTCCATTACGCTCATAAGCATTACGGCGAACACGATAGCAAATAAACTATTCCTTATTAGGAAACGTAGTAGCTATTTGAAACCAGAAAACTCGATCTTTGAAATTAAGATCATATTTACCAGTATTAAATATTATTTAATCAACTACAGGATTTGAAAGAGAGGCTTATCATGGAGGAGAGTGCATCTGACCATTCTTACGTGAATCAAGGTCAAGTAATGAAGGCCAATCATTAGTCTTTGAAAGAAATCCTCCGCTTCTGTTTAATTCTTAACATCCCCTGTAAATATAAAAGGCTGATGATTCATGGCATTAGACTTAAACTCTTGCCTGTATCGTTTTCTCTTGCTTATAAGTGCCTCAATATGAAGTTACATTGTCACTAATTTAGTGTCTAACAACGCTTGGGAAGTGCAGTGATTTTAATCAATGAAATACAAGCACTTTACGGTGATCCTGATGTATTGATAAACAGACCTTAGTCTGATATCGTCGAAACATCATTTCAGGGATCTGAAATGGCATTATGGATGATAGATTTAATTAAAAGGACGTTGCTTTGTCTTCGAATTCGAATGAGAGGCCTGTTGACACAGGTCTAGCTTGTCTCATTATGGTGGCCCGCTTTTACCAAGTCGCGGCAGACCCTGCACAAATACACCATCAGTTTGGTACTCACGATAAACCTTTAGACGAAACCGCCCTTATTAGAGCGACGCGTCACTTGCGTTTAAAAGCCAAAGCCGTCACTACCTCCCTAGATAAGCTCGAAAAACTGGCCTTGCCTGCCATCGCCGAAGATAAAAGCGGCGGCTACTTTATTTTGGCGCGCGCTGGCGGCGGCAAGGTATTAATTCAGGATCCTTTGTCCAATAAACCCGAAATGCTCACAGAAGAAGATTTTTTATCGCGATGGAGTGGCCGTTTACTAATGGTGACACGCCGTTCGGTGATACCGGGTATGAGCGGCAAGTTTGATATAAGTTGGTTTGTTCCCTCAATCATCAAATACAAAAAAATCCTGGTTCAAGTATTGATAGCGTCTTTCTTTATACAGCTATTTGCCTTGATAACGCCGCTATTTTTCCAGGTAATCATCGATAAAGTACTCGTACACCAAGGGCTGACTACACTCGATGTACTCTGCTTTGGTTTAATCGTGGTGTCTTTGTTTGATGTGATCTTAAACGGGTTGCGTACCTATGTGTTCTCACATACCACGAATCGAGTGGATGTGACGTTAGGCTCAAAGCTTTTTAGCCATTTATTACGGCTGCCCATCTCTTTTTATAACAGCCGACAAGTCGGTAATACGGTTGCTCGGGTACGTGAGCTGGATACCATCCGTGAATTTATTACCGGCTCAGCATTAACCCTCGTGATTGACCTACTCTTTACCGTTATCTTCTTTGTGGTTATGTATTACTATAGCCCTACATTAACCTGGATAGTGCTGGGCTCTATTCCGCTTTATATTATTTTATCGGTTGGCATTACCCCGGTATTACGCAATCGCCTTAATGAAAAGTTTAAACGCGGTGCCGAAAACCAAGCCTTCCTAGTCGAATCAATATCCGGGGTAGAAACACTTAAATCCATGGCCGTAGAACCGCAGATGCAACGCCGTTGGGAAGAACAGATCGCCGCCTATGTCTCTGCCTCATTTAAAGCGACCAACCTAGGTAACATTGCCAGCCAAACCGCCGGTTTTATCAATAAAACAGTCACCGTGCTTATCTTATGGGTAGGCGCCACTCTGGTGATTGCTGGCAGTTTAAGTGTTGGGCAGTTAATCGCCTTTAATATGCTAGCAGGGCGGGTAAGTGCCCCTATCTTACGCTTGGTGCAACTGTGGCAAGATTTCCAGCAGGCAAGTATCTCACTTGATCGATTAGGCGATATCCTCAACACACCCACAGAGCCCGGACATAACCCTAACCGAACCACCTTGCCTGAGTTGCAAGGGCGGGTGACATTCGAGCATATTACCTTTCGTTACCAACCCGACCGGCCCGAGGTATTAAAAGATCTCTCATTAGCCGTTAATGCAGGGGAGATTATCGGTATTGTGGGTCGCTCCGGTTCAGGTAAAAGCACCCTGACTAAACTCGTGCAGCGCCTCTATGTACCGGAATCCGGACGTGTATTGGTTGATGGCGTGGACGTAGCGCAAGTTGAGCCTGCATGGCTACGCCGTCAAATAGGCGTGGTATTACAAGAGAACGTGCTCTTTAACCGCTCCGTGAAAGATAACATCGCACTGGCCGACCCTAGCTTACCCATGGACCGAGTTATCCATGCCGCACAATTGGCCGGTGCACACGACTTTATATTGCAGCTTCCTGATGGGTACGACACCGTTGTAGGAGAGCAAGGCTCCTCATTATCCGGCGGGCAAAAGCAACGTATAGCGATTGCGCGTGCGTTGATCACCAACCCACGTATTTTGATTTTTGATGAAGCCACCAGTGCGCTGGATTACGAATCCGAACGCATCATCCAGGACAACATGCGTGCCATCTGCCAAAACCGGACTGTCTTCATTATCGCGCACAGGCTTTCTACCGTACGCATGGCAGACCGAATTATTGTGGTAGAGCAAGGCCGTATCATGGAAAGAGGCAATCACGATCAACTCATCGAACATAACGGCTACTACGCACGCCTCTATGGTTACCAAAATCATGTACCGGCTATGCGCTCACCCATCACAACCTCTAAGCGTGATCAGGCAAGCAAAGGCCAAGCCAGCAACGCTCAAGCCAATGAGGCTGTCACATGAAAAAACCATCGGGCGCAAAAGAGGCACAAACACGAGAAGTCCTCACCCAAGACGATATTTATCAATTTTTACCCGCAGCAATAGAGGTCGAACAAACCCCCGCATCACCGGCGGGGCGCGCGATTATCTGGGCGATTGTGACTCTTTTTATGCTGGCAGCTTTATGGGCCTTCTTTGGTAAAGTGGATATAGTCGCGGTGGCGTCCGGTAAAATCATTCCCAGTGAACACATCAAACAAATCCAACCGCTAGAAGCGGGGAAAATAAAACAGATCCATGTACGCGAAGGTCAGCAAGTCAAACAAGGCGACCCGCTCATTACACTGGATGCTATACAAACCGCCGCTGATGAAGAGCGCTTACGTCATGAGCTACAAGACCGACACGCCACCGAAACGCGTTTAAAGGCCTTTGAGCACTGGTTAGCGAATGACTATCCATCAGACGTAAATGCAGATGCAACAGCTATGAGTTCATCGCAATATAACTTGTTATCGCAACAACGCATGGAATTTACGGCGCGTCTTAATGCCCTTAAAAATGAGCAGATGAGGCAACGTGCTGAGCAAGAAATGACGCAAGCTGAAATCAACAAAAAAAAGCGTATTATCCCGGTATTAAGCGAACGGGTAGGCGCGTTAAACACCTTACGTAAAAAAGAATACGCCTCGCGCCTACAATACCTAGAACTAAAACAAGAACTCATCGAAGAAGAGCAAGACTTACTCATCCAAAAAGCGCGTTATAAACAGCTAAACGCTTCGGTTCAACTCACCCAAAACCAAATAGACACACTGACATCCGAGCAGCGCAAAAACAACCTCACACAGCTTCAGGATACGCAGTTACAAATAGCCGGTGTGGAGCAAGAACTGATAAAAGCTACTGAGCGTAATCAACAGCAGCAACTCATCTCGCCCATCAGTGGTCAAGTACAACAACTGGCCGTACACACTATTGGTGGTGTCGTTACACCTGCACAAGCATTAATGGTAATTGTGCCAAAACAAAGCCAAGTAGAGATGGATGCACTCATACTCAATAAAGACATCGGTTTTGTACATGAAGGGCAAAAAGCAGCGGTAAAAATAGACACCTTCAACTTCACCAAATACGGCTTAATAGACGCCGAAATACTCACCCTATCAGACGATGCCATACAAGATGAAAACCTCGGGCTAGTATATAGCGCCCGTATTAAACTACATCAAGACGGCCTACAAATAGACGACCGCTGGGTAAAACTCTCCCCAGGCATGTCGGCCACTAGTGAGATTAAAACCGGCAAACGCCGTTTGATTGAATACTTTTTATCGCCGTTGTTGAGATATAAGCAGGAAAGTGTGAGGGAGCGGTAGTGATCAAAATACAATTATGATTGTAGAACATAACGAAAATTTTAACTTTAAAATATTACGATTATTAATTAAAGAACAA
Source organism: Neptunomonas japonica DSM 18939 (assembly GCF_000422765.1). GTDB lineage: Bacteria > Pseudomonadota > Gammaproteobacteria > Pseudomonadales > Balneatricaceae > Neptunomonas > Neptunomonas japonica. The sequence goes on from NZ_AUGR01000013.1 coordinate 175,146, forward strand.
TAGATTAGTTATATTCACTAGCAGTAGGTATTCAAGATGAAAAAAAAAATATTGCCTATTTTATTTATATTAGTTTCATCTTTCATTAGCGGTTGTGATACTAAAAAGGTGGAAATAATTATGCCTAAAGAAGGGCTTCTTGAGGAAGTTTTAGATTTAAGAAATAAAGGTAATGATACAAAAATTGATATTTCTAATATTGTTAATAAACATATAAGTATTGGAGGAAGTCTAAAAGATGTATTAGAAGTTCTTCATGCAAATGGTTTTGATTACAAAGCATTAGATGATAGAGCGCCAGAAAGTAGTAATTATGATCAGATTGTATTGGCTACATACGATACTCGTTCATGGAGCGACTTAGGCTTTGGCTACATTATAAAAATCATCGTGAAAGTTAGAAAAGAAAAAGTTGTAAATATACATGGAACTTTAATTTACATGCACTTATAGGATATTTTTCATGGAAAAAATAGAAGTTTTTTATACTAAAATAAGCGAGATAAGAGGGACTAAGTATTATCACAAATATATTGTTTACACAGACTCAAATGGCAAAAAAACTGCAGCTAGAGGTGGGCCGGGTGCGACGCCAGTTGGCGATCAGTTTAGTAATTTAACGGGGGCACAATCTGGTGTGGCAGTTAGTGGTGATTCACCTTTTGGGAATATAGTCACAGACCATGGTAGTTACGACAAAGGCTTTATAGATTACGATGATAAAGGAAAAGATTCGGGAGAAGTAATTGCAAGTGGATCGGATTTATCTGACTCATGGGACGATATAACACAAGCAATGGATGATATAGAAAGCGAAAGTCATCCATACCGACCTATTACTCAAAATTCTAATACGACTGTCGATGAGGCGTTAGATAGAGCTGGGTTAAATCAGCCTGCTAAAGATGGTTTTGATGATAACTGGTCACCAGGGTCGGGAGATGATCTTTGGACAGCGCCTTCTCCTCAAGATGTGGTGGATGAATATAACCGCCTGGCAGTTTGGGCTGAAGAGCTAGCCAATGAAAGTGCCGATGCAGCTGAGGCAGTTCTAGATGATGTCGGGAATTGGCTGGATGAACAAGTAGGTAATATTGTAGATAATATAGAAGAAGGAAGTGATGCTGTTGTTGAAGGGGCATCTGAATTTGCTGATGCCTTTGCTGAGAAATACAAGCAATTAAAAGAAGAAAGCCTCAGTGATGCAAAAGACTTTTTGAAAGATAATTTAGATAATTTAGGTGATTTAGCTAAAAAAGCTCGAGATATCTTTGATGATGTAGCAAATGAAGCTGGTGACTTCATTGACGATGTTAAAGACTTTTTTGATCGATCCGCAGCAATCAGAAATTATGCTTCTCCATTAGTTTTTGATTTAGATGGTAATGGCATTGAACTTACTTCGCTTGACAGCTCGACGGTTCAGTTTGATCTAGATGCAAATGGTTTTGCAGAAACTACGGGTTGGGTTTCCCCTAATGATGGCATCTTAGTTTTTGATAGAAATCATAATGGTTCGATTGATAATGGACATGAGTTGTTCGGGAATTACACGTTAATCAATGGCGGAAATGACATTGCATTAGATGGGTTTTCTGCACTATCTGATCTCGATACAAACGGCGATAGTATTATTAATGCCTCTGATCAACAGTTTTCGGAACTTAAGATATGGCAAGATGCGAATCAGGATGGAAAATCTGATAGCTCAGAACTTTCTCTGCTCAATAACCTAAACATCTCTAGTATAAACCTCAATGCAAGTAGTTCGAATCAAGTTGTTAATGGTAACTTGGTACCTCTCGTCTCTACCTTTACCCGTAATGACGGGTCCACAGGGGATGTCGGGGACGTATTTTTCCAAGTAGATAAAATTAATTCTGAGTTTGTCGGTGAATACTCACTTACTTTAGATGCTTTACTTTCTCCTAGTGTCAGAGGTTATGGCAATGTAGCTGATTTACACGTTGCAGCAAGTCAAAACGAGAACCTCCTAGCATTAGTACAAGACTTTTCTAATGTTGATTTTATAGGAGGTTACGGGAATTTAGTCTCAGATGTGGAAGCAATAATATTCGAGTGGACTGGTACATCCAATATAGATCCTAATAGTCGAGGCGGTATTTTTGATGCGCGAAAACTTGAAGCGCTAGAAGCATTTCTGAGTACTGATTTTAGAAATTTCATGGGAAGTGGTGATCCTAGGTCTCAAAACGTTACTGGTCTAAATGCTGCTTGGAATAAGCTGTTCGACCATATACAAGCCTCATTGGTAATTCAAAGCTTCGGAGCTGATATATACAGCTCAGCCTCATATTCATTCACTACGGACTCAATTAACTTCAGCCAAACTATAGACGTGGTTGTTGCAGAGCTGAAAGCCAAACAACCTCAAGGAACCTCAAATTCCGTAGCTTACTGGTTAAACAACCACCGTGTATTGAATGCCTTAGCAGATATCTTTGTAGCTGATATAGGAACAACCATTTCAGATGCTCTAGAAGGAACCCTTTTAGAAGCAGTTGGAGGTAAGTTTGGAAGCGAACATATTACCGGGAGCGAAGGAAATGATGTTCTGACTCAAAGTGGTTCATCTGGTTTTATTATCACTGCTGGGGGAGGCAATGATACGCTTAATAGTGGAAGTGGTAACAACTTACTCTACGGTGAGGCCGGTGACGATACTCTGCAGTCAACTGGTGGTAGCGATACCCTTTTGGGTGGGGCCGGAGATGATACCTTAATAACCCATGGTGTCGGCGATGATATTTTGGATGGAGGCGCCGGTAATGACACCCTTACTGCTGGTTCTTACTCTAATGCGGTACTGTTAGGTGGAGAGGGTGATGATACGCTGAGTGTCTACAACAGTAAGTACACTAAGGATCGCCAATACAGTCACACGGGAGGTAAAGGGAACGATCAGATCAATGGTTTTTATGGGGCTGATACTTACCATTTTAATCGAGGAGATGGCCAGGATACGATTTATGATTACAGTGGAGGTTACAGTAACGAAGACCGGATTGTGTTTGGTGCGGGTATAGCTGCTA
>NZ_AUGR01000014.1 GCF_000422765.1 Neptunomonas japonica DSM 18939
TGATTAGTGATATACCATATAGCGACAAACCAAATACGCAACTCTGTGCGTGTTTTATCAAAAATAGTACCTGCTGTTACTGTGGTTTGGTGTTTACAAGAACGACACACCCAGCGTTTACGGCTTGAAAAAATAACGTTACTCACGGCATTGCATTTAGGACAGATGATACCATCAGGCCACTTTAGTTTTTCAAGATAGGCACGACAAGCTTCTTCAGAATGGAACCAATCAAGAAATTGGCTTAAAGTTGTCGGGTAATCGGTGCCTGCAACAGGCATGTTGTTGTGATGATCCATATTGGAATTTTGGCAGACATGGAGCTAAGGGGATACCCCATATATAAAAACAGCATCAGCGGTCATACTTTCAGGCACTCATTTGCAACACACTTACTACAAACAGGCCGTGATATTCGTACCACTCAAATCTATACGCATGTTATCGGTCAGCATTTTGCGGGCACTTTCAGCCCGCTCGATGAATTAGCCCAATAATGCTTTTGCCAACAGCTCAAAGCTACGCTTTCTTGATTCAAAATCATGTGTCACTGTAACTAAACCTATTTCATCTGTTTTCCAATATTCTGATATTTGTTCAAGCTGGTTGACGCACTCTTGTGGGGAGCCAAGGGTTACAGAATTAATTAAGCTTTCGTAGTAGCTCTGGTCTGATACGGGCAGCTGTTTTAGCTTATTTGTTGCCTCTTCTGGGCTTAGCCAAGGGTGACGCACACCGTGGCGAAAGGCCATGACTTTCCAATAAGCTTGGGGTGCTGCAAGGTAGAGTGCCTCTTCCCGTGTGGATGCACATAACGCCGAGATGGTAATCATGGTATGGGGTGTTCCGTCGTGCCCTGATTGTTGATAAGCGTTTTTATACTCATCCATGATCGCGACGGTTTGGTCATCCGGGCTAATAAACAACCCTAGCGACATACTAAAACCCATCTGCCCGGCAAAGGCGGCACTGCCACCACTGGTGCCTAGCATCCAAAGCTCTGGACACGGCTCATCGCTTGGCATCACTTTTAGATCATTAAACGCATGGTTTGTAGGAAAGCCATCTCGTAAAAAGCTGCTCAATAGTTGGGTTTGTTCTGCGTAACGATCACCGTGTGTTGGCTTATAAGGGTACGCCAGTGCTTGGCTGGCTATGCCATCTCCGCCGGGGGCTCGGCCAATGCCTAGATCAATTCTCCCTGGGAAGAGTGTTTCTAGCATTCTAAACTGCTCGGCTACCTTGTAAGGATTGTGGTTCGCTAGCATAACGCCGCCGCTGCCCACCCGTATGTTTTTGGTGATGCTGGCAATATGGCTGATTAATACTTCAGGGCATGGCCCGGCAAAGCTGTTGCTGTTGTGGTGCTCTGCTAGCCAATATCGGTGATAGCCCGCCTGGTCGCATGCTTGCGCTAACTGGGCTGACAGATGCGGGGCGAGCTCTGGCTCACCTGTGCCAAGCTGTACGGGAGATTGATCTACAACGGTGAGTTTAAAAGTCATCTATTTATGCCCGATTCTTTGAAAGTAATGAGTAAAAGCAATTACTCTAATCTGAGTTCTTCCACATGCTGTTGCAGCTCAGGGAAAAATGCTAAAAACCCTTTTTCTATCTCGTTTTGGTGCCCGGTTAACTCTTCGATAGATCCATAAAAAGCATGATCAAAGCGTATTCTGCCTGCAATCCGGTCCAGCGCAAAACCAATCCCTTGCAATGTTTGATATGAGTCAAACCATCGCTGCGATACAACCCGCTGGGTAACACGCTGCATCGCTTCTGGCATAAGCACCTGCCCTTGCGTGAGTGATTGATAATACACGGCGCTGCTATCTTCAAAGCTATTATGACTAAACGTTTGCCAGTGTTTAATGAGGTAGTGATCAAATACCACATCCAACATAATGCCTGCAAAGCGCTTTCGCTCTGCGCTCATCAGCCCTTTAAGTTGCTTAACAATGGCATGGTTATCGGTATAGCGATCCACTGCACGGTGATTTAGCAAGCCGTTTTTCACAGGTTCAGGCAGCTCGGCAACCACTACACCTTTGGCAAAATCCCCCAAGAGGTTTCCAACGCGGGACTCCACCGTAGGCTGAGCCAGATATAGATGGGCTAGGTAGTTCATCCTGTTTTCATCGTTTAAAATGTTTCAATTTTTTCATCCAGTTCAGAAAGCGCTAACTGCTGAAGCACTCTTAAGCCCTCTTCTAGCGAAACAAGATCTTTTGCTGCACTAATACAAATTCTTACGGCTTGCGGCGCTGGGTAGTTACCAACAGCAAAACTTTCTGCAGCAGTTATCAGGACTTTTTTCTCTTCGGCGGCTTTTACAAAAGCGCTGGCTCGCCAATGCTCAGGCAATACTAGCCAAACAAAAAAACTATCGGGTCTGGCCGAAAAATTTAGTGTCTCAAATATATCGTTTACCAAACCAAAGCGCTTCTGTAACGCTTCGCGCTGCTTCGTTAGTAGTTTAGTAGCCGCACCTTGCTGAATCCAACGACACGCTATCTCGACCATTAGCGGTGGAGCCATCCAGCAACTAGCACGCAAAGCCGAAGCCGCTCTATCGCGATAAGCCAGTGGTGATACAAGAAACCCTACCCGTAAGCCACCCGCGAGCCCTTTTGAGCAACTGCTGATATAAAAAACGCGCTCAGGCGCCATAGATGCTAAGGACTCTGGCCGGTTTTGTACTAACGATGCAGAGACATCATCTTCGATAATTAACAACTGGCACTCATCGGCCACAGCAATCAGTTGCTGCCTTCGCTGCAACGTCATTTGCACATTGGTCGGGTTATGCTGGGTGGGCGTGCAATAGATTAAGCGCGGATTATATTGGCGGCACAGGTCAGCAATGGAATCTAATACAATACCCTGCTCATCCATCGGTATTGGAATCACTTTCAGGCTAAGCTGCCTCGCAATTGATTTTAACCCAGGATATGCCAGCCCTTCTGCAAGAATAGTATCACCTGGGCGGCACGCCGCTATTAAAGCCAGCTGTATCGCATGTTGCCCACCGTTACACAAGGTGATGCTATCAGGGTGTGGAGCAAAGTCTGCGTAGCTTATCCACTTAGCAATAACGTGGCGGTGGTGCTCAAACCCGCCATCTGGGTGGTATTCCAGCATATGTGCGAGTGTCTCAGGGTCATGTTGTAGCTGCCCGAGTGTTTCTGCCAGTAATTCCTGCTGGCCTAATCTTACCGGCAAGCTCACCGTCAGATCGATAAAGCCCTCACGTGGGTCAGGGATCAAAAACTCATCCCGTACTTTGGCACCCTTCTCATTTACATAGGTTCCACTGCCAACACGAGCCGAGACTAGACCACGGCGTTCAGCCTCAGCATATCCACGCGTTACTGTGCCTAATGTCACACCTAACGCATCGGCTAGCTGTCGTTGGGGCGGCAATTTTTGCTGCGCAATCAGCTCACCAGCATCAATGCCTAAAGCAATGGCTGTTGCTAAGGCTTTATAACGCGGCCCTGCATATTCAGTTAAATCTGGAATCCACATTGTCATGGTAACAATAAACCGATTGACTCAAAAATTATGAAATATATGATGTAAAAACAATACAAAAGGAACAATTCACAACATTAAATAATAATTGTACCCATACAATTTAATATTTCAAGGACTTCTCATGACTACAGCACTGTTCAACATCGATAGCTACCAAACTCAAGCAAGTGCTGTCGTCACTGCGGTCACAGAAAACCACCTTGAGCTTGATCAGTGCAACCGCCTGCTGGAACAGGCTCTGTACGTATGGTGAAGATTGATGGCGTAGACCTTCAGCCTTGTGGTGGTACTCATGTCGCTAACATCAAAGAGATAGGCACAGCCAAAATCAGCAAGATCGAAAACAAAGGCAAACGCAACCGGCGTATACACCTGCTACTGGAACCACTGTCATGATCATCGAACTATTATTAGCCAACATACTTTCATTAATCACCTTCGCCTTTACGACCTCTGTCACGCCAGGCCCCAATAACTTGATGCTGACAGCCTCCGGGGCAAATTTCGGTTTTAAGCGGACTATTCCACATATGCTGGGAATTGGCAGTGGCTTGTTTTTTCTTAATATGTCGGTAGCCCTGGGGTTTGGTGTTATTTTTGCCAAATATCCTGATTTACACAGCTGGTTGCGCTGGGTCGGCGCTTGTTACCTGTTTTATCTGGCATGGAAAATAGGCTCGGCTAACGGGCCAGGGAAAAGTAGTTCATCTAGCAATGTTCCTTTTAGCTTTGTGCAGGCCGCAGCTTTTCAGTTTGTAAATCCTAAAGCATGGATCATGTCTATTAGTGCCATGACCACATTTACACTGCCGGGAGATGCGTATCTTCAATCGGCCTTTTATGTTGCTCTCATCTTTGGGATTGTTAACCTACCCACTATTAGTCTCTGGGCTAGCTTTGGCATGGCAATTGGACGCTACCTATCTACGACTGTGGCTTACCGGAGGTTTAACATATCAATGGGCGTTCTCACAGCCAGCTCTGTCGTTTTACTCTTTATCTAAGCATTTTTGTACGCAGCTTATACAAGCCTCTTATGTAAGCCGCTGTTTATTCATCTCTTTTAATAGCCCTATTTAAAGAGCATTTTTAGAAGAATATCAGCAGTACCCAGATAATAAGTGCGTTATAATCTCACGCATAATTCATCGGGCCTGTATTCTTATATAGGCTTACTTGAGAGCCTGTAATGCAAGACCTTCAAGCGACCAGTATTAAATACCATCACAACACCCTCTATGTGCTTGATCAGCACCAGCTCCCCCATGTTGAAAACTGGCTTCCTTGCGAGTCCGTAGACGCAATGGTCGCCATGATTCAAAAACTACAAATTCGTGGAGCACCGCTCATCGGTATTGGTGCAAGCTTACTACTAGGGCATTTAGCCGCTAACGGAGCAGCCACAACAACACTACAACGTAGTGCAGAAATTTTACGTGCGGCGCGCCCGACTGCCGTTAACTTGATGAACAATCTGGACAGCATGCTAGCGGTTTTGCAAACATCAGGGCCTAGCGCATTACCAACAGAAGCTGAACGGTTATTTCATGAAGATGTCGCCTTGTGTAATAGCCTAGCTAACCTGGGGGCAGAACTCATTCCTGCCAATGCCAATATTTTAACCCACTGCAATACCGGAAGTTTGGCAACCGCTGGCGTAGGCACGGCTATAGGCGTGATCAATGCAGCCCACCAGCAGGGTAAGAATATCCATGTGTATGTAGATGAAACCCGCCCGCTACTACAAGGCGGCCGCCTCACCGCTTGGGAAATGAAGCAGCTTGGCGTAGCTCATACATTGATCTGCGATAATATGGCGGCACTACTGATGCGCGACAAAAAAGTAGACTGTATTTTAGTCGGTGCCGATAGAATCGCTGTGAATGGCGATTTTGCTAATAAAGTAGGCACCTACTCCTTAGCGGTAAATGCATATCACCATAATGTGCCTTTTTATGTGGTTGCACCCAACACTACAGTCGATGTTGAATGCATAAGCGGCGAGCAGATTCCTATTGAGGAACGCGACGCGGCAGAAGTACGCGGGGTTAGTGGTAGTTTTGGTGATGTTTGCTGGAGCCCAAATCAAACGCCCGTTTACAATCCAGCGTTTGATGTCACACCTGCAGCCCTTATTACCGGCTGGATTCTAGATACAGGTGTGTTTAATCAAGAGCAGATTAAGAAAGGCGTGTTAAAAACACTTTAATTGTTGCCTGCATCTTTAAACATTTGAGTTAAACTCATATCATGCATGGCTTTTTAAACAAGCAGAACGAGAGTAATCAGTTTGGCAGTCACAGATTTTATTCCCGGCCAGCGCTGGATCAGTAATACCGAAGCAGAACTTGGCCTAGGCATGGTTACATCTAACGCAGATCGTCGCGTCACCATTGTTTACCCTGCTGCTGAAGACGAGCGCACATACGCCACCGATAATGCCCCTGTTAGCCGGGTCGAATACCCTGTTGGCGATACGGTAAGTAACAGTGCAGGCATACAGATCGAAATTACCGAGCGTATCGAGAAAAACGGCTGCTTCATCTATATCGGCAACGATGCAGAAGGTGAAGAACATATCGTGCCGGAAATTGATCTCGACAGCCACGTGCAGTTTAATCGTCCTCAGGATCGCCTTTTTGCTGGCCAAGTAGACAAACTAAGCCGTTATAAGCTGCGCCTAAACACTCTCGAGCATCAGCACGCGCAACAAAAATCAGAGACTTATGGTTTATCTGGCGGCCGTGTTCAGCTATTACCGCACCAGTTTTATATTGCTCACGAAGTAGCCAACCGTTACGCCCCACGTGTTTTACTTGCCGATGAAGTGGGCTTGGGTAAAACCATTGAAGCGGGTTTGATTTTACATCAACAGCTTATCAGCGGCCGTGCTAAACGCGTATTGATTACTGTTCCTGACAGCCTTGTTTATCAGTGGCTGATCGAAATGATGCGTCGCTTCAATCTGCACTTCAGCATTATGGATGATCTGCGCTGTACTGCACTGGAGATGTCTGGATCAGAAAACCCTTTTGACTCTGCTCAGTTAATTTTATGTGGCCAGTCATTTATCAACAACAACGCCACGCGTGTTGAGCAAATTCTCGCGTGTGAATGGGACATGCTAATTGTTGATGAAGCACATCATTTAGTGTGGAGCGAGGACGCACCTAGCCCGCTATACACCACGATAGAAATGCTGGCGAATGTCATCCCTAGCTTGTTACTGCTAACAGCCACGCCAGAACAACTCGGTTTAGAAAGCCACTTTGCGCGTTTACGTTTGCTTGACCCAGACCGTTACAGCTCTTTGGAGCAGTTCCGTGAAGAGCAAGTTCATTACACTGAAGTAAACGCACTGGTACAAAAGCTGCTCGCCGACAATGGTATTGCACAACTAATCTCAGACGCGCAATTTCAAGCGGAGTTAAACAGCTTCTTGGGCGAAGAAACAGCGGCAAAACTCATTACTGATGTTCAAGAAGAAAACGCTGAAGAAGCCATTCAACAGTGTATTAATCATCTGCTGGATCGCCATGGTACAGGCCGCGTATTGTTCCGTAACACGCGTGATGCCGTGCATGGTTTCCCACAAAGAATTCTGATTCCGCATCCACTGCCTACGCCTGATGAACTGTCATCAGAAATGGTCGACTTCTCTTTGGATCAGATTCTTAAACCAGAATCTGTGCTCGGCGATGACTGGCTGGAATTTGACCCTCGTGTTGAATGGCTAGATGGCTGGCTTAAAGCTCACCGTCACGAAAAAACACTGCTGATTTGTGCCAAAGCTGAAACAGCACAAGCGCTAGAAGAACACCTACGCTTACGCAAAGGTGTTCGCTCTGCCATGTTCCACGAGAAGATGACACTCATCAACCGTGACCGTGCCGCCGCTTACTTTGCCGACACTGAAGAATACGCTCAGGTATTAATCTGCTCTGAGATTGGTAGTGAAGGCCGTAACTTTCAGTTTGCACAGCATCTGATTATGTTTGACCTGCCACTAAACCCTGACCTTCTAGAACAGCGTATTGGTCGTTTAGACCGTATTGGTCAGAAAAACGATGTGCAGATCCATATCCCTTATTACGAAGACAGCGCACAGGCTATTTTGCTACGCTGGTTTGACGAAGGCATAAACGCTTTCCGCCATACCTGCCCTGCTGGACAAGCACTGTTTACACAGTTCGAAGACACCCTAGTAGGCTTATTGCTTGATGGGGCTGACGAAGAAACTTTTGAAACGCTTATTGCAGAATCGCAGCAAGCATCACAGAAGATTCTTCTTGAAATGCAGCAAGGCCGTGACCGCTTATTAGAAATGAGTTCATGCCGTCCTGAACAAGCAGCCCAGCTCATTGAATCTGTTGAAGATACCGAAAATCGCCACCAGCTAGTCGAGTACATGGAACACGTCTTTGACCAGTTTGGTGTTGACCAGCAAACTAATGGTTTACACTCTGTGATCCTGCAACCTACTGACCAGATGATCTACCATCGCGTACCAGGGCTACCTGACGAAGGCTGTACAGCAACCTTCTCGCGTGAAGAAGCTCTGAGCCGTGAAGATATGCAGTTCCTCAACTGGGAACACCCTATGGTGACCGGCGCTATGGAAATGATTACTGGCAGCGAGTTTGGTAATACAGCCATCTGTACAGTCAAGCTTCCACCACTGGCTCCTGGCACACTATTAGTTGAAGCGGTGTTTGTTCTCTACTGTGCAGCACCTCGCCACCTCAACTTACAGCGTTACCAGCCGCAAGCGACGGTTCGCGTCGTGTTAGATAACAACGGCAATAATCTCAGCGCTATTATTACACCTAATCACTTAAACAAATTAGGTGAACGCGTTAAGCGCCATGCAGCTCAGAACCTGATTCGTCATGGTCGAGAGCAGATCAGTGGTGTCTTGAGTAAAGCTGAAAATGTAGCCCAAGAACAGCAGGAAAAGTTGATAGGAAGCGCTGTCAGCAAAGCAACAGCAATCCTCAATGAAGAAGTTGAACGGTTAGAGGCGCTAAGCAAGGTAAACCCTTCTATCCGAGCGGAAGAGATCACACAGTTACGTGCTGATCGCGCCAGCATCCTAGAGTTACTCGGTGCTGCTAAGCTGAAGATGGATGCGGTACGTGTGGCTGTCGTCAGCGACTAGACACCTTTGCATCAATAAAAATCCGCTAGGAGAGCACAATGAGTCTAAAGGACTGGGGTCTTGCATTACTCGTTGTGTTGGCCTGGGGGGTTAACTTTGTTGTTATCAAGTGGGGGCTGGATGAACTCCCCCCCCTACTGTTAGGCGCTTTGCGGTTTATGCTGGTTGCCTTTCCCGCTATTCTCTTTATTAAAGCCCCAAAACTACCGCTTAAATGGTTATTCGCCTACGGTATAACCATCAGCTTTGGCCAATTCGCATTGCTCTTTAGCGCCATGCACCTAGGCATGCCCGCAGGTTTAGCCTCGCTGGTGCTACAGGCACAAATGCTATTCACCATGATATTCGCCTTTATGTTTCTAGGTGAACACTGGAAACTACCGCAAGTACTCTCTTTGGTTATTGCAGCGACTGGTTTAACCCTACTGGCAACCCAAACACCCGCCAACCAGATGACCTTTATTGGTTTTGCTTTAACGATTGCAGCAGCCGCCAGTTGGGGCATGGGAAACATTATTAATCGAAAGATCGGCCAATTAGGTAATGTTAACTTGATGGGCCTAGTGGTGTGGAGCGCGTTAATTCCTCCCATTCCTTTTTTACTGCTTTCTTACGGCTTTGAAGGACCAGAACTCATACTCTCTAGCCTAGAGAACATCGGTTTTAAATCTATTGCTAGTGTCTTTTATTTAGCGGCTGTTGCTACCATTTTTGGCTACAGTAGCTGGGCACACCTACTTAAGCAGTATCCAGCATCTCAAGTTGCTCCACTGACATTACTCGTACCTGTCATTGGCCTTGTAACGGCCTGGCTGGTATTAGATGAAACGCTGAGCCTTATTCAGGTATTCGGAATTGCTCTGATCATGGGCGGCTTACTGGTTAATGTTTTTGGCCATAAACTGTTGCCGAAAAAATAAGCCGAGCAATATAGCTCGGCTTATTTAATAGTCATTTATCAATCGAGCTTATTTTAATAGCCGCTTATCAGCCGGCTACTCTTTCAACTTAACCACTAGCTGGTTGTCATCGATCCTGACAAAAGCTACGCCATCAGCAAAGCTTTTCCAAAAGCCTTCTCCACCGCCATATTGCTCGACTAAATCAATATTTTTCAAACTACCCATCCAGGCGTTGGGCAAAGGCACTCCCCATAGACTCACCCCACGCAGCTTGACACTCGGGCGATCATTATTAAATGCAATCTCGACACCCGCATTGATCCTAACGGTTTCTCCACCCAAAATTGGAAAGTCCGGATCCACAGGAATAAGCAACTTAGCACTGGCTAAATTATCTGAAAGGTCGATCGCAAAACGCCTCGCCAAGTCAGGGTTTTTAGCAATTAAACTATTCAGCTCTTTCTCTGAGAATTTAACTTCGCGACTCGCACCGGTCTCAGAATATGCCTCAGGCTGAAGTGGTTTATTAGGGTCCGATACAGCCGACCCATCCTCTACCTGAATACCAAAAAAGCTTAGTTTTTTATCAAGCTGCTGCTGCTCACCCGAAGAAAGGCTCACCGGGTTAAATGAAGAGGGAAAATATACCCACTTAACAAAGAGACCGCCCAGAATAATCGCTAAAAACACAGCTAAAAAAACTGTTAAAAAAAGCGGAAATCTACGTTTGGGTACTGCAGCAGGTTGGGTATCACTTTCCATAAAGATGCCTGTATTTTTCATTGTTACAATCAAAATACAATAAAGCCTCCACGGTGAACACAGCCTGTATCAACTCATCTTGATGAACTTACTTAGCACCGAGTGTCCACTGCTCTACCCATTCTGTTTCTTCAGGTTCAAGATAAGCTTGCTCAAGTAACTCCTGCGCCCACGGCTCTTTTATAGCCAAATGATTAAGGACAACAATAGCCGAAACCTTGGCAGCAGTTACTTCACTCCACATGGTTGTCCCTAAACAGCGCCAATGGTTGGGATCTATACGCTTAGGTCGCTCTACCTGTTCTTTGCAGGTTTCACACACCATTAAACAATGCTCGTACGAAGGATCACTAGCAACAGGAGGCACTTCAAAAATGCTCAGCGGTTCTCCACTGGCATCACACAGTTCACAATGCGCTCCACAACGGCGTACCAAATCTTTACCAAACATCGTCAGGTTATGGTGGCGTTCCTGGTGTTTATCACGTCCTTTTGACATGGTATTAGTTACTCATCAAATAGCGGGAAACGCGAGGCGATATCATCACCTGTAAAATCTGCGACCCAGCCATCGGGGTTATTAAAAAAACGAATCGCAGTAAAATGCGGTTCCGGGCCCATGTCGAACCAGTGCTTAGTCTGATTAGGCACCGACAGTAAATCATCTTTACAGCAATGAATCATATAGACTTTATCTTCTATATGAAGATAAAACATACCTTCGCCAGCAACAAAAAAGCGCACTTCATCTTCTGAGTGAATATGCTCATTCAAAAACTTCTTACGAAACTCATCTTTTTGCGGGTTATCCGGCGTAATGGCTGCAATATCGACGGTTTTATAACCTTCCTCTTTTACCAGCTCTGCGATTTCCTGATCATAAGCCTGCAGGACTTCTTCATGAGACATTTCAGGTGTAATTGGGCAATTAATCATCCAACGCTCAAAACGAATACCGACAGCAGCCATCGTACTTTTAATAACATCGCCATCATCACTGTGCAGTATTTGCTGACGGGTATCATTATCTTGATATACGGTTATAGCACTCATTACTCACTCCTAGCCTACAGCTGTCTACTCTCAATTAAACACTTATACTCTCAAAAGAACTCACTACATTATGCGTGGCGTTTTCTGGTAGCTCTTCACGCGCCAGCAAGCAGGTTTTCATGCCCGCCGATTGTGCCGCATCCAACTCTTCAACGATATCCGACAAAAAGAGGATATTCTCAGGTCGCTGTTGCAACGCATTAGCGATTGAAACATACGCCGCCGTCTCTCTTTTATGGCCGGTGCTTGTATCAAAATAGTGGCTAAAAAGAGAAGTTAAATCGCCAAAATCACTATAACCAAACAATAATTGCTGAGCTTTCACCGATCCCGACGAAAATACACTTAATTCAACACCTTGCTCGCTCCAACGCTTCAAATATTCATAAGCGTCTTCGTATAAATGCCCGGTAAAATCACCACTCTTATAACCCTGCACCCAAATCAAACCTTGCAGTGTCTTTAAGGCTGTGACCTTTTTATCCTGATCGATCCAATTAATAAACGCTTGAATCAATGTTGTTTGATCTGCATCAGGAGCATCTAATACAAGCCTGGCTTCAGCCATAATGCTTTGTACTGCAGCATCATCCCAATGGCCTTTTACAAACTCTGGCAAAGCCTGTCGTGCATAGGGAAAAAGCACGTTATGAACAAATCGAATATCCGTGGTGGTGCCTTCTATATCTGTCAAAATCACTTTAATGGTCATATCGTTTCTCGATTTATATCTCTACTTCTAGCGCTTTATAAACACAAATAGCACTCAATGAAATGCGCTATTTTTTTAACAACATCATGTCGCGCTCACAGGCAAACAAAAACTCTAACCCTTCAAGGTGCCTTTTAGCCTCAACCATATCTTTGCCCCATGCATAGAGACCGTGCCCTCTCACCAAAAAACCCCACTGTAAAGGCGACCTGGCCCAAGTATTTTTCAGTTGCTGTGCAAGTGCTTGCATATCCTGAGTATTATCAAAAATATGAATAGCTAGAGCCGCATCATGCGTACTATTTCCTGATAAGGACTTTTGCATCTCATAACCATTTAAAGCTAGGGTATTTGATGTTTCTAGACGAGACAGTACTGTAGAAGCAATCGAGTGCGTATGTAGCACCGCACCGATATTGGTATCCAAAGCATAAAGTGCTGTATGTAACAACGTTTCAGCTGACGGCTTTAATACAGAGTTAATCGCCTGCCCATGCAAATCGACTTGGAGCAGATCGTAAGGAGTAAGCTCACCCTTGTGACGCCCCGATGCTGTCACCCACGCAGATGTGGCATCAATGCGAGCCGAAAAGTTACCACCCGTAGCAGGGCACCAACCTTGTGCATCAATCCAGCGGCCCGCTTCAACAATAGAGTGTGTCAGTACGTCAGACATCAGTAGTAGCCATTAATCATTCTATAAAAAGCGTTAGTTTACGAGAAGATGCTGAATTATCGAAGGAAAACCGAAGGATATTTTTCAAGAGCAGGCATAGGAAAGGGGCGGTCGGTCAGACAGCCCCTCAGAACCGAAATAATTTCGGTTATAAAAGCCCGAAGGCAAAACGATACGCATGAAACTTCTTATATAGGCGCTTATCAAATACTGACGTTTCTTAATCAAAGGTTTTACTTAATAAAGTAAATGAACGACTCAAGTGAAGCGACTATCTAAGCGAAACAGTGTTTTCTCCTCTTCAGCGTTTACGATCAACTGAATTCAGTATAACTAAATTTTCATAAAGTCATAGATCTGATTTTTCCAGTAATACCCTATAATCCGTGAATGAATTTCATCTTGAAAATTCACCCCATGGCACCCTTCTTGTGCTCTCTTTACTCGTATAAAGATGACGGCAAAACAAGCCCAATAAAAAATCTTCATAAGTTAAGCACACTATTTGGAGAGCATACTGGCATGCCCAAAGCAGGTCCGACAATCAGAGATAACAGACAGCTACTAACATGACACTAGGTTACTTTGTTGGTGAGTATCTACTTGCTCTCGGGCAGTGCTTCGAATTCTTTTCTTTTTCCCTCAAACCACGCCGTCATTGCATCAGGCTTTTGCATTAACTGCATCATCTCATCCATCGCTTTAAGATGAGCTGCATCTTTTTTCTGGAACATTTCTGTACCGTGTTGCTTACTCAACTCCGCAATCTCTTCAAATGAATTAGCATGAAACTCTTTATCACAAGCGCCACCTAACTGCTTACAACTCATAATTTTCATAGCTACCACCTTATTTTATTGATGCTATTACTGATAACACTTCATAACACTGCCAGCAAGAAAATGATCATATTCAGCTTTTTAATGAGCAATCACATATCACTATGCCCACCAAGCTCATACCAAAGCCGGTTCAGCTGCCGGTTAGTCCGCAACGCAATATTGATTGCGCACTCAAATGCTTCTGAATCGACACCCTTAAAAGCAGGTAGTGTAGCGACAGCCAGATGCGGTATTGTAAACTCTGCCACCAGCGATGCAGCATCCAACCAAGGACTCCCCATACCAGCATACTCCCAATCGATAACCACCAGCTGCCCTTCATTATTCAGCAGGTTCCCCTTATGCAGATCATGATGAACAAGGCACGACTCAAGATCGGCGGTTGTATTTAGCTCTAGCATTAGTGCAGTTACAGAGTTCAGCAACACCTGTGCTTGCGAGGAATTATTTAGATCATCAATTTTTTGCTGATATGCATCCCATAATGCCTGGTAATCATATGGCGGTATGTTTCTTATCTGCTGCCAATCAGATACACAGGCCAATATCTGAGCGTGCAGGTCAGCTATGGGCGCATCATCTAATGCCGTGTAGCGCTTCATCAATAGCCATCCCGGCTGGGTTTCATCTGGTATTTTTTGCTGCAAAATTTTCGGCGCCCATGCTTTAGTGCCAAGAAGGCTTAGCACTTTTTCTTCTCGATGCCGGCAAACACCCAGTACCGGCTTTGTTGTATCGAGGCGTAAAACAACAACTTGCTCTTGGTAAACCCCAGTATAGAGCTGGTTGGTTGTACCCGCGTGCAACAAAGGCTGCCATTGCACATCTTCAGACAATTGAATGTTTATATTTTCAAGCAACTGGCTCTGTTTCAAAAGTCACCTTGGTCATTAGCGAGAGGTTATAGATATGCTATATTAGCGCCTGTTATCGGGGCGTTGGCCTAACAGTAGTACTTAGGCCTGACTGAGAGTGTACCCGTCGAACCTGATCCAGTTAATACTGGCGTAGGGAATAAAGGAAAAAATGAAAAGACTATTCTCGTTACTCGCAGCCTGCGGGCTGGCAACATCGGCACATGCTGCAGATCTTACCGTGTATACCTATGACTCTTTTGTTTCTGAGTGGGGACCTGGTCCTCAACTGGAAGCGGCATTTGAAGAGTCTTGTCAGTGTGATCTAGCATTTATTGCAGTCGATGATGGCGTTAGTATTTTAAACCGTCTGCGAATCGAGAAAGACAAAACCAAGGCAGATGTTCTACTTGGTTTGGATGATTCACTCACAGAAGTCACTCGCCGTGAATCGCTTGTACAACCACATGGCATAGCGCTGAATGGATTAAAACCCGAGCTGCAATGGCAGGATCAGGACTTTATTCCCTACGATTATGGCTTTTTCTCTTTTGTTTATAATACAAACAAAGTCGAGCAGCCGGCTACTTCATTAAAAGCATTAATCGATTCAGACGCATCAGTGATTTATCAAGATCCACGCACCAGCACTCCAGGGCAAGGGCTAATGCTGTGGGTCAAAGCTGTTTATGGTGATGACTCTGCCAACGCTTGGAAGCAACTCGCATCACATACGGTGACCGTCACCAAAGGCTGGTGGGAAGCCTACAGCATGTTTCTTGAAGGTGATGCGGACTATGTTCTAAGTTACAACACTTCTCCCGCCTATCATGTAGTTACTGAAGAAAAAACACACTACAAGGCAGCCGCTTTTTCCGAAGGGCATGTTGCACAAATAGAAGTGGCCGCCATTTCAAAGTATGCAAAAAATCCTGAGCTCGCCAAGCAGTTCCTTAGCTTTCTTATTTCACCTCAAGCGCAATCCATAATTCCAACGGCTAACTGGATGCTTCCGGTTGTCGATAATGTTGAATTGCCTGAGATTTTTGATGAACTAATTCAACCAAAACGTATCGGATTTACGCCAAAGCAGATAGCAAAACAGCGTAAATCATGGATTCGTGAATGGCGCTCTACTGCTAACTGATGCGTTTATATTGGTTGGCTTATGCGGCTATTTTCGCACTTACTGTTCTGTCTTTTTATGGACTGATCAATTTTGGTGACGAAGGGCTTGATACCTCGCTTCTGCAGGATAGCTATTTTTATGCAATCTTGGGCTTTACATTAAAGCAGGCGTTACTCAGTGCTTTGTTCTCTGTAGGGATAGCTATACCGATTGCACGCGCTCTGTATTTTTTGCCAGCGCTGCGTTTTAAAAAACTGTTCCTAACGTTTTGTTTGCTCTGTTTTGTCACTCCCACACTCATTGTTATTACCGGCCTAGTTGCGCTACTAGGTCGCTCAGGGCTTCTTACTCCATCACTGAATACCGCATTAAGTAGCTTTTCCGAAAGTACCTGGAACCTGTACGGATTATCGGGCATTTTGATTGCTCATATTTTTATGAACATGCCACTTGCCGTTAGAATTATCTATCTACAACTACAAACAATCCCCGATAACAGCTGGAAACTCGCCAGCCAACTAAAGCTAAGTAAACGCCAGTGTTTTCGCATTGTTGAATGGCCGGTTCTAAAAAGCAGCAGTGTTTTATTACTCTGCTTTATCTTTGTACTTTGCTTTAACAGTTTTGCTGTTGTTCTCGCACTGGGTGGCGGCCCTCAATCGACAACCTTAGAAGTTGCCATTTATCAGGCGCTTAAATACGACTTTAATATCCCTGAAGCACTGACGTTAGCCTGGACACAACTCATAGTAGCCGGCGGGCTTTATTGGCTCATTACTCGATCCGGCGGTGTCTCGTGGCAAAGTATAGAATCTAGCCAATATAACTGGCGCCCCAACCAAAGCTCTAGTGCACGCTTTTGGTTTTCCTCACTTTATGGATCTGCATGGCTTGTACTACTTTTGCCTTACCTGTCGTTGCTACCCGGTTTATTCGACAGCGATCTATCCAGCAAAGATCTTAAAGCCATAGGCCGCTCAGCACTTATCAGTATTAGCTTAGCCGCTATCGCAGCATGCTTAGCAATGGCACTGGCTTTCGCCCTGCTTCGCCCTATCCGCCAAGCCGCGTTAAAGGCTCAAAGCAAACGCGTTTGGCTATATGAAAGCCTAGCAACACACGCCTTAGTTGCCCCCGCTATGGTGCTTTCGGTAGGTCTATTTGTTTACCTACTACCGCGCATTGACCTCGACCGCTGGGGCATTATCTTTGTTGTACTGTTAAACACCGCTCTGGTTATCCCTTTTGCTGTTCAAAAGCTCAAACCTAGATTGCTGCAGTTTGATCAACAATATGATCGCTTAGCACGCTCACTCAAGCTAACACAGCAAACGCGGTGGAAAATTGAATGGCCATTTATCAAAGAGATCTACCTAGCAACGATGGGTTTAGTTCTAGTTCTTGCAATGGGAGATGTGGCTATTTTCTCTATTTTTGGCAGCACTGATTGGACCACCCTACCCTGGCTAATTTACGGTTACGCAAGCAGCTATCGAATCGCCGAAGCCAGTGCCGCATCATTTTTGTTACTGACACTTTGCGCTCTTTTTCTATTTTTTCTGGAAAAGCTTTCTTCGCGAAGCACTGTTAGCAAACAGCCTATAGAACCTAGCCAAGCGTATAAAGGCGAAACTCATGCTTAATATACAAAACCTTCTCCTTGAATTAGACGGCTGGCCGTTGCGTTATAATATGCAGATTAAGGCAGGCGAAATAGTCGCTATACAAGGTGTAAGCGGCGTTGGAAAAACCACCTTACTCAACTTAATTGGCGGGTATCAAACACCTAATAGCGGCAGTATTGAATGGAACCAGGAAGCACTAAACCGCTTATCCGTTGAAGAGCGCCCAGTCAGCATTCTATTTCAAGACCATAACCTCTTTGAGCATATCAGCGTTATGGAGAACCTCTGTCTTGGCTTTAAAGAGCAAGCTCCTTTAGCTACGATAAAAAATGCCACAAACTATTTAGAAGTTTCACAGCACCTTGATAAAAAACCTGCGACTCTTTCCGGCGGACAACGCCAGCGTATCGCACTAATCCGAACTTTATTACGTCCTGAGCCCATTGTATTACTAGATGAGCCCTTCGCAGAACTCGACCCTATAACGCGCAAGAAAGCAGCCCTATGGTGTAAAGAACAAGCCAAATCTACTGGAAAAACGGTATTACTGGTTACACATCAAGACGAAGACGTAGAGCGGATGGCAGATAGGCGCATTGTGCTTTCTTAGTATTCAAAAAACGTTTAGCACGTACTACAAATAAAAAAGCACCTAAAAGCACAACGTTCTAGGTGCCTAATAACCGCAAAACTTTATATAGAGCTTTGCACTTTCCAGTGTACCGTTTTACCCGCAAAGAACGGCACAATCGGTTTACCGTCAGGTAGGATTATTTCTGAAGGAATAATCCAGTCTTCACGCACTAGCGTTAATGTACCGCTGTTACGCTGCAGTCCATAAAAATCCGCACCAAAGTGGCTAGCAAAACCTTCTAACTTATCTAATGCATCTAGCTCTTCAAATACATGAGCATATAACTCAATTGCACTCCACGCGCTGTAGCAACCGGCACAGCCACATGCGTTTTCTTTCGCTTCCTTTGCATGTGGCGCAGAATCTGTTCCTAAAAAGAATTTAGGCGAGCCTGTTTTTACAACATCACGTAATGCTTGCTGATGCGTATTACGCTTTAGTACTGGCAAACAGAAATTATGCGGTCGCACCCCGCCAACTAATAAATCATTACGATTTAACAGCAAATGCTGCGGAGTAATCGTGGCGGCAACATTATCTGATGCACCTAAAACAAACTGAGCTGCATCAGAAGTCGTTATGTGCTCAAAAACTACTTTTAAGTTTGGAAAGCGCTCAACAATATGCACCATTTTCTGATCAATAAATTCTTTTTCACGATCAAAAATATCAATATGGTGATCCGTTACTTCACCATGCACTAGTAGTAACATTCCTTGCTCTTGCATTACTTCAAACACAGGATACAGCGCTTCCAGCTGACTAACCGCGGCAGATGAGTTCGTCGTAGCCCCTGCAGGATACATTTTAGCCGCTACAGCACCGGCAGCTTTCGCAGCAATAATGTCCTCACCTGATGTTTGGTTAGTAAGGAAAAGAGTCATTAACGGCTCAAATTTACTTCCCTCAGGACGTGCCGCCAAAATGCGCTGCTGGTAGCCTACTAGCGCCTCAGCATTAATAACTGGCGGAACCAAGTTAGGCATAACAATTGCCCGATGAAAACAACGAGCGGTTGCTGCTACTGTTTCAGGCAACATATCTCCATCACGAAGATGTAGGTGCCAGTCGTCCGGAGTTTGTATCGTTAACGTTGTCATACCTTACCTGCTCATTGATTCGACTTAATATTAAATTATACCGCACATTACATACATGATGGAGGCATCTATACATAAGACTTTGAGGCAACCCAAGCCAATTAAACGTGTTAGATAGATGAAATTCAGGTAGTATTCAGTTTTATAATGCGGAAGCGGATATCCGCTAGCTACACAAGGAATTTACGTGAGAAACATCCTTATCATCAGCCAGAATGTAGTCGGCAATCAGACGATTCAGGATATCCTATGCGACTACAGTGTCACTATTCACGAGCACTTTAACCCTACAGATTTAACTACTGATACTGCGATGGTAATTGTAGACTCATCTGTACTTGAAAGCAGTCTCGAGCTGATTAAACAATGTAATAGCAGTCACTTAAAAATACCTACTTTTTTTCTCTCAACAGATACTATTGATAATATTAGATTAACTGTTCAAGATGCCGGATTTTCAGATTTCGTACAGGCGCCTCTGCAACCATCGACAACTCTCTCCAAGTTAAAAACACACATTAACTTAGCGGAAATGGTTCGCTCCTTCGACACAAAAGTTACTGTGCCCGATACTCACGAGAACGATCTACTCGCTGCACAAGATGCTGCTATTTTATGTCTTGCCGCTGTCGCTAGAGTACGCGATCACTCAACAGGTAATCATATTCTTCGTACACAGCACTATGTAAAAGCTTTAGCCGAACATTTACGCTACCACCCTGATTATGCACACGAACTTGATAATGATGAGACGATAGAGGTTTTTTATAAAACAGCCTCGCTGCACGACATAGGAAAAGTAGGGGTTCCGGATGCTATTTTGCAAAAACCGGGAAAACTTGACCCTGATGAATATGAAGTCATGAAGAGACACCCTATTCATGGTTTTAATGCTATCCGTACAGCAGAGCATTTACTTACCAGAGAACTAAAAGGCAAAGCGGCCAGCTTTATTAAAATTGCTCAGCAAGTAACACTAAGCCATCATGAAAAATGGGATGGAAGCGGCTACCCTCAAGGCTTAAAAAACAACGAAATCCCTATTGTCGCTCGCTTAATGGCAGTTGCCGATGTTTACGATGCTATTATTTCTAAACGCCCCTATAAAAAGGCGCTTGAACACTGCACAGCAAGCTCCATTATTCAAAAGGGCCGCGGCAGCTTCTTCGATCCCAATGTTGTAGATGCCTTTTTGGATTTAGAAGATACTTTTGACAAAATATCTTACATCCTAGAAGACTATTTTCCTTCCAAGTCCGACTTCTCTTTGCATTCCTGCGATGAACTGATGTTCTAAGTATTAAAAAAGCCCGCTATTAGCGGGCTTTTTATCAATACATAAACACTTATACTTCTTGGCTACGCAAGTAATCGTCATATGTGCCGCGAAAATCAACAATACCTGTTGGCGTTAATTCCAGAATACGCGTCGCCAATGAAGAAACAAACTCACGGTCATGGCTCACAAAAATCAAGGTGCCTGGGTAGTTTTCAAGCGCCAAGTTTAATGACTCAATTGATTCCATATCCAAATGGTTCGTTGGCTCATCCATTAACATGACATTTGGACGTGTCAACATCAGCTTACCGAAAAGCATACGCCCCTGCTCACCACCGGAGATAACCTTTACAGACTTGTTAATCTCTTTTTGTGAAAACAACAAGCGGCCTAATGTACCACGGATAACTTGCTCATCATCACCTTCCTGACTCCAATCGCCCATCCAATCAATCAAAGATTTCTCTTCTTTAAAATCTGATGAATGATCCTGAGCGTAGTAACCAAGCTGCGAATTTTCTGACCACTTAATCTCACCTGCGGTTGGCTCCAAATCACCAACAAGACATCTCAACAAGGAGGTTTTACCAATACCGTTTGGCCCAATAATAGCAATACGCTCACCGACCTCAATCATCAAATCAAGGTTTTTAAACAGCTCACTATCAAAGCTTTTAGATAGTCCTTCTACTTCTACAGCTAAACGGTGTAATTTTTTATCCTGCTCAAAACGAATAAATGGGTTTTGGCGACTTGAAGGCTTAACTTCTTCAAGTTGGATTTTATCAATCTGCTTGGCACGGGAAGTTGCCTGCTTCGATTTAGATGCGTTAGCAGAGAAACGACTAACAAATGATTTAAGGTCCGAGATTTGTGCTTTTTTCTTGGCATTATCAGACAACAAACGTTCACGCGCTTGAGTTGCTGCCGTCATATATTCATCGTAAGAGCCAGGGTATAAACGCAGTGTTCCATAATCCAAATCCGCCATGTGAGTACATACACTGTTCAAAAAGTGACGGTCATGGGAAATAATAATCATGGTGCAGTTACGTTCATTCAACACCTCTTCCAACCAGCGAATAGTGTTAATATCCAAGTTGTTGGTTGGCTCATCGAGCAACATAATATCCGGCTCAGAAAACAACACTTGAGCCAACAATACTCGCAACTTCCAACCCGGAGCAACCTCACTCATTAAACCATAATGCTGCTCAATAGGAATATCTACACCTAGCAACAACTCACCCGCACGCGATTCTGCTGTATAACCATCCATCTCAGCAAATTCAGATTCCAACTCACCTGCGCGCATACCATCTTCTTCGCTCATATCAGGGTTTGCATAAATCGCATCACGCTCTGATTTAACCTTCCATAGCTCTTGGTGCCCCATGATGACAGTGTCAATAACGCTGTATTCTTCATAAGCGAACTGGTCTTGAGAAAGTTTACCGATACGCTCACCCGGCTCTTTAGAAACAGTTCCTGATGACGGCTCTAAGTCGTTACCCAGAATTTTCATAAAGGTGGATTTACCGCAACCATTGGCACCAATTAAACCGTAGCGGTTACCTTCGCCAAACTTTACAGAAATGTCTTCAAAAAGAGGCTTAGCGCCAAATTGTATGGTGATGTTAGCGGTTGTAAGCAATGTTCTATTCCGAGTTCAAAAAAGATAAAAAGACCGGCCTCGACGTATTCACGAAGGGCTCGAAACGCAGATGAAAAGTTGAATCTATTATGCCATAAATAGCGCTCTGGCAAAAACCATTCCAGGCTTTCTAAAGTACCTAAAGCGTAGAACGATTAGACACTCAAAATTTAGATATTAAAAAAGGGCGAAATCGTTAGATTTCACCCTTTTTGTAATTCCTTCAAGAGGAATTAAGGAGTGATTTACTCAGTAATAGAGTAAATCAACGCAGCTCTATTTATAGAGGTACGATGTTTTCAGCTTGAGGACCTTTCTGACCCTGAGTAACTGTGAACTCAACTTTCTGGCCTTCAGCCAAAGTTTTGAAACCAGAGCTGTTGATAGCGCTGAAGTGAGCGAAAACGTCTGGACCAGATTCTTGCTCGATAAAGCCAAAACCTTTAGATTCGTTGAACCATTTTACTGTACCAGTAGTAGTAGACATATTAGTATCCTATTAAATCAAGAGTAATTAAAACCTTAAAAATTAAGGCGGGTTTTGCTGGAAGTGTTGCTATTACTTATGAAAACAGGACGTAAATTTAAAAATCTAACATCGAATTGGCATGCATAAATATAGGACGTACTTTCAAGCTGCAATCATTATATACCCCTCTACGGCGCTGTCAACTTATATCCAACAAGTATTTTATCTATGCCCAATATGCACTCATACCCGAGCACTACAGTCAGATATTTCCTTTAAAAAGAAACAATTGGATATATTTCCATCCAATCATTTCTGATGAGCATAAAGACTCTTTATTAACCAAAATGGCTCAGCCAGCGTTGCGCCAAATCTTTGCGCAAATTCGTAGGTAACTGCACAATTTTATTTTCTACTGGGTTTGTACATAGATAATTAATGGCCGCCACCACCTCCCCTTGCACTAAATAAATATAAGGCCCTACCTCTGCATTGTGAATAAAGTTAATTGCATCCCCTCTATTAGCTAAATGAAAATACTGACCCAGCCGCTCATAACGTGAAACATGATCAGTGATCCGGCTTACTGAAAAATTACTGCTGGCTTGCACCAAATCCAACTCATCATCTGAGGAGGTAACTGAGAAGATAAAAGCACCATTTTTTACTCGATTAAAGTCATGATTATTGAGCGACTGGTTTCCCGTTGCACAAAAAATAACATCGCTTGTTTGCAGCGCTTCTTCTTTGTTTATCAGGTCAAACCCACGAGAGCGTGCCTCAATTGCACGAATCGGGTCTATCTCAACCACCTTTGTATTAATATTTTTAGCATGTAGTGCCTTAGCTATTGAGCGCCCAATTTTCCCGTAACCAAATACCACCGCAGTTCCACCGTTCATAATGTGATGACACTCCCGCATCAGCGCCTCAGCAGAATATACAATGGATTGGCCCGTTAAGTAATCTTCTGGGCCTTTTAGAGGGCTTCTCGCTAATGAAACAACAGGAACTGGAAGCTCAGGTAACGCTGCATAGCGTTGATGGCCATTTTCTGTCACTTCAACTACACCCTTAAGGCGGGATTTAAGGCGCGGAATTAACTCCGGCAAAGAGGTGGCAAAATACCCTCCGATATCAACCAACACTAACTCATCACTTGGTACAAAGTCATTGAGGATAGCAGCCATCACTTCCACAGACGCTATTTGCGGACGGCTTTTAATAACAACCTGAAAGCGTTTTTCGACCTGCTCTAATGTTGCTCGGCAAATACTCTTTGGCTTAGGAAGTATCATTGCCAAAGTTCCCATACCCTGCAAACAATCCAAGTATATTTGAGGGTTATCTAGCAAATGAGTTACAACAACCAAATGCAATTCTGGTTTATTTTCTGGTTGTATATCTTCAAAAAAATGTGCGCCCTTGATAAACAGCGGATTCATAGCTGTACTCCTTTTAAGCACGTTAAGAATGAGTTCCGTTGTTTGTGTAGAAGATTGGCGGCAGAAGTACAAATGTTTGTTTTCGCAGACACTAGTAACTAGCTCGTAATGTGATTCACACAATCAACCATGTGCTAATCACATTTCAACAGATCGTTTAGCTAATAGGTTCTTCTCATGACTTTTTCAGAATAAGTTTCTACAGAGCATTATTTTTACTTCAGCGCGGTCATATAATCTTTAAAAAACTCAATAAAAGCAGCAACTTGCAAGGGTAAATATTGCCGACTAGGGTAAACCATTTGTAAACCTACTTCATCTTGATCAGTCACTTGAAAGCCTTTAACACTACTATCTAATAAGGTGACTAACGTGCCACGCTCGATATCGTTTTTTATATCCCACCAAGACTTTAAAGCAATACCTGCACCAGCAAGAGCCCACTCACGGATAACACCACCATCATTACTCATCTGCGCCGTGTGAACCTTTACCAAGTAATTCCCTTCTGGTTGAGTAAAGCGCCATTCGTTCAATGGTTCACCTAAACGCTCCATCACTAAACAACGATGTTGCAGCAGCTCTTCAGGGGTTTGCGGGGTACCGTTACGACGCAAATACTCAGGCGCAGCGCACAGCACTCGATGGTTTTCAATTAACTGTCGCACAACCAGGTTGCTGTCAGGTAAATTACCAAAGCGAACACCCAAGTCGAAGCCTTGGTTTACTAAATTAACAATACCGTCTGCTAAATATAAATAAGGTTGTACGTCCTTATGCTCTTCAACAAATTTTGCCAGAGCCGGGGCCACATATTGGCGACCAAAGTCCGATGGCGCAGTCACTCTTAACACTCCACAGAAGCTCGTTCTCCCTTGTTGTAGGCGTATCTCGAGAGTTTCCATTTCAGCAAGCACACGCAGGCTCGCTTCATAGAAATGCTGCCCTGCTGAGGTAAGCGTAATACTGCGTGTGGTACGGTGAAGCAACCGGGTTCCATAGCGACCTTCCAAGGCTTTAATGCGTGCCGTCATGCTCGCAGCTGATATCCCTAACTGCCTTCCTGCAACCGCTAACCCGCCTTCTTTGACAACCCTAACAAAGAGCGCCATATCATCAGTTTTATTCATATTATTCATTTTTTCTAAATAATGTTTTAACAAATTAACCAATTATCAAAATAAAAACCAACACTTATAGTCCGCCTAGACCTTAATAAACAGCAAATAGGAGGCCTGTCATGAAACATGACCATATATTGCTACGCGTTCAAGACCTTCACAAAATGGTTCAGTTTTTCACTGAAATACTGAAACTTAAAGAAGGTGCTCGCCCTGCATTTTCATTCCCAGGGGCCTGGCTATATAGCGATAATCAGCCATTAATTCACCTAGCCCTTAACGATGAAGGGCTTGATAGCTCGACACATAGAGCACAAGAGCAATACCTCGGAAAGCGCAGCGCTACATCACAGCAAGGAATCGTCGACCATATTGCTTTTCAAGGAGACGACTATACCTCCTTAATTTCACGTCTAAAAAATAGCGCTACCGCTTACTTTGAGCGTAGCGTTCCCGTTTCTGGGGAGCATCAGATTTTCGTTACGGGACCAGAAGGCTTACTTCTTGAGATTCTTTTCAACCAAGACAAATCAGCAATTAAAACACCTTTGACTAATACTTCTCATTAACACCTAGCACTTTATTTGGAGATAACATGAAAACCAGCGCTTTATTTACACCACACCAAATAGGCTCTATTAGTATTACTAATCGGGTATTAATGGCCCCGATGACACGCTCACGAACAGCTCAGCCCGGTGATATTCCAACTGACCTAATGGCTGATTACTACGCTCAACGTGCCGGTGCAGGTTTAATTATTAGTGAAGCCACGCAAATATCGGCACAAGGAAAGGGGTACTCATTTACCCCAGGGATTTATACAAAACAGCAGATATCAGGCTGGCAAAAAGTCACTCGTAAGGTCCATGCAGCTCAGGGGAAAATTTTCTCACAGCTTTGGCATGTTGGAAGGATGTCACATGCAGTGTTTCATGAGGACGACCTACCAGTTGCCCCTTCTGCTATTGCTCCTGATGCACAGGTTTGGATTGTTGGAGAAGACGGTGAAGGCAGAATGCTTGATTGTCCAACACCTAGGGAGCTTGAATATGCAGAAATCAAATCGATTGTTAAGAATTATCAGCAGGCGGCAAAAAATGCGATGCTAGCGGGGTTTGATGGTGTCGAAATCCATGGTGCTAACGGCTACTTAATTGATCAATTTTTACGACGCAGCTCTAATCATCGAGATGATAAATTTGGCGGTAGCATTGATAATCGCATGCGTTTTGCCATTGATGTAGTTGAAACCGTTTGCACTGCAATCGGCGCTGATAAAGTCGGCATTCGCTTAGCACCTTTTATTACTCAGCGCGGGATGCAAGATGATGAGATTACGGATACCATCCTTGCCGTTGCAAAAAAGCTCAATAAACTCGGTGTTGCCTACATTCATTTATCTGAAGCCGATTGGGAGGAAGCACCTGTCGTTCCCGAGAAGTTTCGCCACGATTTACGAGCAGCTTTTAGTGGAACTATCATAGTAGCGGGAAACTATACGGCTGAATCTGGCGCTAACCTAATAGAACAAGGGTTAGCAGACGCTGTGGCTTTTGGACGTAAGTTTATTGCCAATCCAGATTTGCCAGCACGTTTTGCTAATAATTGGCCATTAGATGATATATCGGATAACGACACATTATTTGGTGGCAATGAGAAGGGTTATACCGACTATACGAATTATATGGCGGCCAATGTATAACACCCTAAAAGCAGACGCAGCAACTTGATAGATATCAAAGGGGAAAAGGGAGCTTTCCTCTACTATCAAACATCGATTAAGGAGCCCCTCATGACCTCGCTAACCCTGCCTAATTTGGCACCATCTCGGTTGCTAAAATCATTACCAACCCCTAGCTTCGCCAAGGTTATTCAATTTACAGAACCCAAAGTCCCCTTTTCCATCAGAAAAAAAGTGGCGGAGCAATTATTAAACTATCTATTCAAAGAGCAGCTTCAAGATAACGAGTTCTATTTTCTAGAAGGGCAGGAACTAGGCTTAGAGGTACGCGACCTAAACATTCAGATTGCTTTTACATGCCAGAACGAGAAGCTCATCGTGCTACCAGCTCACCAACCTGATGCATGGGTTAGAGGAGATGCCGCAGATTTAATTCAGATGGCCTCTCAAGAAGCTGATCCTGATACTTTGTTTTTCCAACGCAGATTAGTGATCGAGGGCAACACCGAGCTAGGCTTAGCCATTAAAAACTTAATGGACAGCGTTGACTGGAGTGAGATGCCAGCGTTGTTCCAACGTAGTATTCAATTAGCACAACGCTCAATAAAGTAACCTGCACAGAATAAGCTGGATGTAATATTTCAGCTTATTCCTGTGAGTTTAATCGTGCTAGCAAGCAGACTCATCTATCCACTTCATGCCTGGCTCCCCATACCAGTAACCATTACATTGCGACTGATTCAACAGAGAAATGCTCGTTGATGAAGGTTCGTGTAAATGCTTTGCAAAGCGCTGTACGACCTCAGCCATGCCTTCCCGTTGCGGGCTTAGCCGTACTATATCAACGCCTATATCGCGCATCCGCTGCAATTCATTTTCAAGATTATAATGCTCGCCCGATAATGTCTGAATGCCATTAATGACAAACAATCCATCCTGCTCTTGCGATTTCATCACGATACCATCGGGATATTCAATACAGCAAAAATTGCAGTTATCTTTAGGAAGGTTCTTAAAGCGCGCGGTAAAGCAACGTGCGGCATAAGCCAGCGGCAAACAGCCATAAGCAAACACCTCTGTTTCCAGTTCGGGTAAGCTGCCATCATCACTCGCTTGCTGTAATAACTCTTCGAGCGTTTTTGCCCCTAACTCCACCGGCATGACCCAACGGCGCATTCCACTGCTATAGAGTTGTTTCAACACCGGTAAATTGTAAACATTAATAGAAGGGCCTGTAACGAAAGGAATACCCTGCTGGCTTAGCAGCTGCACGGCAGCCATATCATTAGCCTCGACCATTAAGTCGCCATTTGTACAAATGCGCCTTAGCATTTTTAACTCAGACTCGGCCTCCAATAAAGCCAATGTAGAGAGCACCACTGTTTTGCCACATTGTGATAACTCCTGCGCCAACCCCAGCCAATCAGAAAGTTTTAATTCACGCCGTTTAGAACATACTGTTTCACCTAAATAGATCGTATCTACTGGTTGATCTGCCATTTCAGCATAGAAATTAAAAACATCTTGTTTTGGCCAAAAATACAAATTAGGCCCCAGTGAAAGCGTCATTGTCTTATCTAATTTTCGGCTCTCTTGCTGGTGCTCTTGCTTAACAAACTGATTCATCATGCTGTCTCCTGTCACTGCCAGCTGCGGTGGTAAGCACCAATGGTCGTTGTTGAACCTTCAGAGAGCTCTAATAAGCCGTTATTCCACTCGGGGTTAATATCAAAGTAATCAGGGTTACGTGCGGCCGTATCTAGCGCTTCCCGCCAGATACGTACAACCTTGGCAACATAAGCGGGGCTTCTTTGGCGACCCTCAATTTTCAACGCCTTAATACCCATACGTGTTAACTCAGGAATTAAATTCAAGGTATTTAAACTTGTAGGCTCTTCCATCGCGTGATAAATCGCCCCTTCTACCTCAAAGCGGCCTTTGCATAACGTTGGATATCCGGCTTTTTCATCTTTTTTATATCGATCAATCAACACATCGTTTAAGCGAGATTCAAGGCCTGATGCAGTCTCCTGCCAACGCACAGCTTTTGCCGGTGAGCACGCACCGCAAGTATTAGGAGATTCATCAGTAATATACGAAGAAAGATAACAGCGCCCCTCTACCATGATACAAAGGCTACCAAAGGCAAAGACTTCTAATTCCACTGGGCTATGCTGCGCTAAATGCTCAACTTGAGCTAATGACAACACACGCGGTAATACGGCTCGCTTAATACCAAACTGCTGTTGATAATAAGCCAGTGCTTCATAGTTAGTCGCCGAGCCTTGCACAGAGAGATGCAAGTTAAGAGCCGAGTGCGTATCAGAGGCGTAGCCTAACACCCCCATATCAGCTGCTATTAAAGCGTCAACGCCCATATCAGCCGCCAGATCAACAGCGCCTTGCCAGGCTTTCCAACCAGAAGGCTGTGGATAGGTATTAACCGCACACAACACTTTAACACCATGGTTACGCGCATAGTCTATGCCTTTCTCAGCCTTTTTGCGGTCAAAATTAAGACCGGCAAAATGGCGAGCATTAGTCGCATCTTTAAAACCGAAATAGACAGCACTGGCGCCATTATCAACCGCCGCTTTTAAGGCAGGATAACTTCCCGCAGGACAAACCAACTCCACGATAGCATCTCCAACATGTTTCAGAGACGCTAGCCTAACAATGGCAATAGGAGATGTACTTGATAGTCATCAAGCTGAAAAGCAGAGGGGTTACTGGCAATAGAGCTTATTTATTTAAGCGTTTTGATGCTCAGAATCGATGTATTCGATGGATTGCATTTCAACTAAACGACTATGCGTACGCTTAAACTCAAAGCTAAGTGACCCACCGCTATAGAGGTATTCCAGCGGTACATCTGCAGACAGATACAGGTTTACTCGACGATCATAAAGCTCATCGACCAAGCTAATAAAGCGCCTGGCGGGATCATCTTGTCGGGCATAAGAGAGCTTTCGCTCACCGGTTTCAGTTGTTTCAAAGCTTCCGTCTTCAGTACCACGCGCTTTAATCCAGCCCCGACACTCTCCACCCAAAAGAGGAATATCACTTACCAGAATACTGCTAAAGCGACTCGCCAGCTCGATGTAATCCAATTGTGAACGAGGCCCATTACAGAGCGCATCAAAACTAAACCACACAACATGAGAACTTAACTTGACCACACCAATAGGCCTCTTACACACCAACAAGGCCTGTGTCGATTGAATACCTTCCTGATAACCCTCTTGAATAACCGATGATGTAGCTACTTGCTCTGCTAGCGGCTCTACTAATTGCTCAAACAAGGTTTTAAATTGAGCATCTGATGACAAAAAATAGGTCTGCTGATGCTGTAAATGGCGAAGCCGATGATCTTCATCTCCATTTAGGTGAATCTCTTGAGTATGCTTTAGCAATAATTGAATCGCAGGCTCAAACCGTTGTCGCTGCAAACCATTCCAGTACAAACGCTCGATAGGAATATTTGATGTAGCAACTAACGTTAATCCGTTTTCAAAAAGGGCTGTAAACAACCGCCCCAGGATCATTGCATCACCTATATCCGAAACAAAAAACTCATCAAAGCAAAGTACATTACATTCTTTTGCTAAGCGCTTGGCGATCAACGTTAAAGGATCGGCATGCCCAGATTCAGCATTTAGCTCTTTATGGATACGTGCCATAAATCGATGAAAGTGCAAACGTAATTTGCGCTCATCAGGCAAGCTTTCATAAAAAAGATCCATCAAAAAAGTCTTGCCACGGCCAACATCTCCCCAAAGATATAGCCCTTTAATAGGCTCTTTCGTAGAGTGCAGTTTTCCTTTCCACCCGGATGCTGGCTGCTGTAGCTGCCTATAAAGAAGGTCCAATTGCTCAACGGCTTGCTGTTGCGCTGGGTCAACCACATAACCTTGTTGTTCAAGCTGTTTATGATAGCGTTCGAGGGGTGCTAGCATCAGGGATGATGTCCGTTTATCAGGGACCGCTATGGTAATAGATTTCAAAAATAAAAGAAGCCTGCCAATATGACTGGCAGGCTGTAAGTACTAGGCTATTTAGGGACAACCTCATAGCCAAACAGTGCTTTGGTTTCGAGGAACTCTTCTAGTCCATATGCACCCCACTCACGACCAATACCCGACTGTTTATAACCGCCAAAGGGTGCTTTAGAATCAGCCACCGCGCCATTAATATGTACCATTCCTGTACGTAAACGAGCGGCAACAGAACGAGCCCTGTCTGCATCTGCAGACCAAACACTACCTGACAAGCCATACGGAGAATCATTGGCAATAGCAACTGCTTCAGCCTCATCTTTATAAGCAATAATACTCAGAACTGGCCCAAACACCTCTTCACGAGCAATGCTCATATCATTAGTTACATGAGAAAAAATGGTCGGTTTCACATAATAACCACGCTCTAAACCTTCAGGCTTTCCTGGGCCTCCGCATACTAACTGCGCGCCCTCTGATACTCCTTTGTTAATCAGCTCTTGAATTTTTCCCCATTGAATATCGCTGACAACAGGACCAATGGTTGTTGCACTATCGTTTGGGTCACCAGCAATGATTGACGCGCCGGTACGACGAGCAATCTCAATGGTTTCATCCAACTTATCCGTTGGAACTAACATACGTGTTAGGGCATTACAGGACTGCCCGCTATTACTCATAACACTTTTAACACCGCGGCTAACGGCTTTATCCAAGTCTGCATCATCTAAAATAATATTGGCTGACTTGCCTCCTAGCTCTAATGACACTCGTTTAACTGTTTCGGCAGCCGCTTTTGATACCAAGGTACCGGCGCGTGTTGAACCCGTAAAAGAGACCATATCGACATCAGCATGATGAGTGAGAGCTGTTCCCACACCGACGCCATCACCATCGACTAGGTTAAAGACGCCAGCAGGCACTCCTGCTTCGTGCATAATGTCTGCAAAAATATGCGCTGATAATGGTGCAACTTCGCTCGGCTTTAATACCATTGTGCATCCTGTTGCCAATGCCGGTGCAACTTTACAAGCGATCTGGTTAAGCGGCCAATTCCACGGCGTAATTAGTGCACACACACCTATAGGTTCTTTCACCACATTCGTCGTGCCGAGCATTTCACTAAATTGATAATCTTTAAGTACTTTTAAGGCAACAAAGAAGTGCCCTAGTCCAGCAGCCACTTGCGCTTTACGTGCTAATTGATCAGGAGCGCCCATCTCACTAGTAATCGCTTCAGCCAATGCGTCGCTATGCTTTTTATACACACTAATAATATTTTCTAATAGCGCGATGCGCTCTTCTCGGCTGGTTTGGCTGAAAGCAGGAAAGGCTTGGTGAGCCGCCGCTACTGCGACATCAACATCATCATGATTACCTAGCCGAATATTGGCAATTGGCTCTTCTGTTGCGGGGTTTATAACCGATAACGTTGCTTGGCCCTGCGGTTCAAGCCATTGACCATCAATGTAGAATTTCTGTAAATCACGCATACAAAAGCCTGCCCTTCTTAATACTCAACCATTAGGAAGTACAGGTTTACCATTACTCAGCAAGGGTTTCAATCATGATCATTAGTTATCGGGATACACAGGGTAAAACGGCTTCCTTTGCCTAGAGCACTAGCAACACGAATTTCTCCGTGGTGATCTTTAGCAATTCCGTAGGAGATCGACAAACCTAAGCCGGTTCCCTCGCCTACAGGCTTAGTGGTGTAGAAAGGATCAAACAACTTATCGAGTTGCTCAGCGGGTATACCTTTACCCGTATCCGTCACGCTTATTTCTAGCCACTCTCCTTTCTGTTGAGACTTAACTTTTATGATGCCTTGCTTTTCGATGGCATGGCTCGCATTGATCATTAAATTCAACAGCACTTGGTTAATTTGACCAGAGCAACAGTAGGTTAACGGTAAATTGTTAAGCTCTGTCCTAATTTCACAGTGATATTTCAACTCGCTATTCACAACTTTAAGCGTGGATTGAATACACTCGTTTAAATCACACATAGTAAACTGAGTCACGCTATCCACATGAGAAAAATCTTTTAAACCTTTAACAATATCCTTAACACGCTCCGTTCCCTCAATAGAATCCCGCAACAAGACATCCAAGTCCTCATTCATAAATTCAAGATCATATTGCTCAATGAGCTGATTAATTTTGAGCCGCTGTTCTTTTTGCTCATCTGCGTTTGTTAGCTCTATTAATACCGCGTACTCAGCCACTAAGTCACGGTAGTTTTGCCCATATGACTCTAATGTGTGGAGATTGCTCATAACAAAGCCTATAGGATTATTTATCTCATGAGCGACCCCGGCAGCCAACACACCTACGGATGCCATTTTCTCTGACTGTAGCAATTTCGCTTGAGCCTCTTGAATCTCTTGATTGGCCTGAGTTAACTGTGTGTTTTTATTCCTAATTTGCTGAGTGCGCAACTCAACTCTATCCTCTAATGATCGATTAAGCTCTTTAAGCTCGCTCTCGAATTGATCACGGCGGCTGCTTGCTTCGCGCAAGTTGAAGGCCATCGAATTAAAGGCTATTGCCACATCAGAAACTTCATCTTGGCCTTTGATCGGCAATTGAAAATCGAGATTGCCTTCAGATATTTTTTGAGCAGCAACACTGAGTACTTTCAGCTGATTAGTAAGGTATCCACCTAGCAGGAAAGAAAACAACGCAACAAGCCCCATCTCTACAACAGCAATAATGGCACTACGATTCTGCGCTTCAGCAATAGTCGTATTAATACTGCTGATATCAAGTCCTATCTCAACACGACCATAAATTACGCCTCCTTCACGAATCACAGCAAATGTATCGAAAACACCATCAGAAACCATCTCAACAGAGGTGTCTGCTAAGAATTCATAACTGAGGTGCTCTGCTTTCCCTCCTTCAGCAAATAATTGTTTATCAGGGCCTAAAACACGTGCATAAACCAGATCTGGATTAACTAACACGTCTTTGACAAACGCTTCAAGTGACGCCAGATCGTATGAAAGCACTCCATCCTTGGTGGTTGTCGCAAACAAGGTCGCTGTTGTTGCTGCGCGCTTTATAAGAGCGTCGTAATTGGTACTGCGAAGATAATCCAGAGTCATCGATACCAATAGTAATAGAAGCACTGCCTCAATTAAGGCAACACCCATAATAGTTTTAAGCCTAAGAGACAAGAGCAGCCCTCCCTATCACTGTTCTGTCAGTTACTTAAGAAGGTCATTCAATAATGTAATGTTCAGCGCTCTAACATCATCCCAATCAGCATTATCAGCTAATTCAATTCCCTTAAAATTAATTGTTTTTAATAATGCTCGACCTTCTGGATCATCATTCATGGTTAATAGTGCTTGTTTTAGTTTTTCAACAACATCAGAAGCAACACGAGGATGAACGGCAATAGCATGAGGCGTATAGGTTGGTGTGGTCCACAAAACACGTAACTGTTGTTTAACTTTCGGAGCGGCGTTATTAAAAGTACGCATAACACCTCCTCCTGCTGCAAAAAAGCCTCGCGCTACACCCAAATATACGGAGTCGTGCGAAGATACATATTTAGGTGTTATTTCCATCCCTTTTAACTGCATTTGAGCTCTAGGAACAACACTGGCGGCAAATGCAGCGGGAGATGGAAATGCCAACGTCTCACCGTCCAGCTCAGTCAATTCATTTAAGACGCTATCTTTACGCACAACCATAATGCCTTTAATACGTTTATTTTTTTGTCTAACTATCGCGTTATACCCAGGAACTTGGTGAAAAACCGTATAGTGATAAGGGTTCATATAGGCGATGTCATATTCCCCGGCAACTACGCGCTTTTCAAATGTAGGAATATCGTTAGCCGTACTGAAGCGAATATCCTCTCCTGTTTTAGCGCTTAAATAGGTAAAGATAGGCGTCCAGAGTCTGGCGAGCTTTTTGGCTGACTGCTGCGGGACAACCCCAAAGCTCATACTGTCTGCATTAACAACGGGGGTTGCCAAGAAAAACGAAAACGCTAACCAACAAGTACATATCAGTTTCATAACTTACATCCTTTTAATGTTTTGACTCATATTCATTAATCCATGCCAACACGTCATCTAATAACCCCCCAGTCTGTAGTAGCGATTGGTTTAGAGCGGGTTGAGTCTCTAGCGCACTAACACCCTGTTTTTGCGCCTGCCTAACAATTTTTGCTACGTGTAATCGACAAGAAAGTGATGTTACAACATCAGCATGTTCAGGCTTATTCTGATATAGAACAGCATTAGTAAACTCATTATCAAACTCCCAAAGCGCCAATAAGTAAGCACCAATGACACACTCGTCATCAAAGGGAATGTTACTGTTATTAGGTTTTTTTTGAATAACTGATAGACCTGCCATCAACATACCGACATTGTGTAACAGACCTAGTACAAAAGCGTTGTCCAACTCTATATTTGAACAGCCACACGCCTTTCCCAAGTCACGTGATATTTTAGCAACCTCCATTGACTCAACAAAAAGTTGCTCACATAAACGCTCATCAACCCTTTCGCTTTGCTTAAAAACACCAATACAAAGCACAATATTCTTAATAAGCTCAGTACCTAGCCTAACCACTACTGCATGAGCACTTGTGGCATGATTCAAAAAACCCATAAAAGAAGAATTTGCTAATTGCATTAACTTTGCCAAGATAGAGGGATCTTGACTTATAATTCTTGCGACTTCTTGCGTTTCTATTTCATCCTGTTTGAGATATTCAACCAGCTCTTGATAAACCTTTGGTAATACTGGAAAGTGCTCTATAGCACCAATCTGGTGACGGATAGCATGAGAAACAGGAAGTAAATGTAAGCATTGAATACGATGTAAGACGTTAATTATTGTTTCAAACTGAAAAGGCTTGGCAAGTAATATATGAGCAATATCAGCGACCTCAAATGCCACCTCGGGAGATGTGTCACCCGTTAGTAAGACCCTAACTGCTTCTGGTGATTTTTGCCCTACCGCATGCAAAAAAGTCGCCCCATCCATCTCGGGCATGCGTTTATCACTCACAACAACCCATGGATCAAACGTAGATACCATCAATAGTGCTGCTTCGGGTGAGTTACAACATTCAACCTGCCAGTCACGACAATGCAATCGCATACCTCGTTTCAATGCATTTAGGACATTGATTTCATCATCGACAAACAACACTCTTGGCTTATCCATTAATGTGCCGCTCCATTATTCATTTAGGAACATGGCTTAATTTAAATCAGAAAGCTCTACCTAATCTTTTAGCTTCCTTATTCAAAGAAAGTCTACATTTACACTTAAATCAACTTTTCATGGCCCAATTATTCGCCAGCCAACAGCTGTTGAATCATCGTTAGCAGTTGTGCGTTTTCAAAAGGTTTCTGTAAAACAGCATCAGCCCCGTATGCTAAAGCCTTGTTTAAACTGGTCTCATCTAATGCAGAAATAACAAGAATCCGCGTAGAAGCAACCTCTTGTGTCGCACGTACATAGGCCAATACATCAAACCCATCCTGGCCGGGCATACTGAGATCCAGCGTCATGACTGCCGGAGATTCTTTTAACAACATGCTACCCGCACGAAACCCGTCGGTTGCGATTGATGTATCATAACCCGCATGCCTTAGTACTCGTTGAATAGCGGTCGCGACAGGTAGCTCATCATCAACGATCAGTATTCTCTTATTGGCTTCTTTACTTTTAAAGCCTGAAGGAACGGGCATATCATATTCTTTTAGGAAGCTAATAAAATCTTCCTCTCTCACCCTATTATTCCCCCTACCCGGCAACTTAAAGCCTTTCAGTGCCCCACGATCTATCCAGCGAATTACCGTTCGCAAGTTAACATCGCATAATTTTGCTATCTCACCCGTTGTTAACGTTTTCATCCAAAATTTCACTCCGCTATGTATATAACAATAGTAGCAAATAAAACTAATAAGACAAATGTGACATTTATGACAACTAGTGCTTTACTGTAAGCATCACACTAACTCAGAAAGTATGGACAAGGTGGATCAGTACAAACGACTGTTGACACTCCCAGACAATCAAAGGAGTAACGTGCCATGAACAAAATAATGCTAATTGACGATGAACAACCCATCCTCAATGCCCTCGAACGACTGATAACACGTGCAGGCTGGCAAGTGAGTACATTCACCGATCCATTACTAGCTCTGCATTGTGCCCGCTCCACTACTTTTTCATTAGTCATTTCAGACTACCGAATGGCTACGATGAATGGTGCTGAATTTCTCAATAAGCTTAATAAAATTCAGCCTGACATATATAAGGTTATGCTCAGCGGGCAAGCCGGTGAAGAAGGCATTATTAGCGCCATAAACCAAGCAGGCATTCAGCACTTTTTAAACAAACCTTGGGATAGCCAACAGCTTTTATCCTTACTAGAAAAAGGTGTAAGCGAATTCGAACACCGCCAACAGGAGCAGGTTAAGCTCAATAAGACAACGCTCTCTAAGCAGGAAGTTAACGCCTGGTATGAAGAAGCATTAGAAAAGGATTCACCCGGTATTACTAACGTTCGAAGAAACTCGATGGGTTGGATTGAGTTAGACGGAGTGTAGAAAATACTTTCTCGCACGAATGATAAAAGCCGCTAATCTATAGTGAGTAATAATCTTTACTGCTCAGGGAATGGACAACTTAAGGAGTGAAATATGAAAGGGGTTATTTTTAATGTTTTAGAGGAAATGGTAGAAGAGCACTGTGGAATGGCAGTATGGAATGAAATACTGAATGAAGATTTATCTGGTGACGGGATTTATACCGCAGGCGAAAGCTATCCTGACGAACAACTCTTCAGTTTAGTGGAGGCTGTTTGTGCTCGCACTAAACTACCTATGGAAAAAGTTGTTGGTGACTTTGTCGAGTTTCTTTTCGCACAATTGGCAGCTAGGCATCCAGTTTTTCTAGAAAACCCAACTGACTTAAAAAGCTTTCTTAAAAGTATAGATTCGGTCATACACGTTGAGGTAAGAAAACTTTATGACAACCCAAACCTACCAGAGTTTGAATATGACGAACCTGACCCCGATATATTAGTAATGCACTATCGATCACCTCGTAAGCTTTGCGTATTAGCAGAAGGGTTAATTAGAGGTGCGGCTGCACATTACAAAACAAGCGTCGAGATAAGCCACCCTATTTGTATGCATAAAGGTGCTGACCGCTGCGATTTACATGTAAGGTTCCTACCATGAGTGACGATGTAAACCCCTACCAGCAAGCGCATGCTCGTGAAAAAGCAGCCCGCCTAAAAGCCGAAATGTTACTCGAAGATAAGTCTCGTAAACTGTATCTTCAAAAGCAAAAGCTTGAGGAAAGTTATGCCAGATTGCGCCAGCAAGAATCAGCGATGCTTCAAAATGAAAAACTCGCTACGCTTGGCACACTGTCAGCCGGCATTGCACATGAAATTAACAATCCCCTTGCTTTCGTATTAAGTAATATGGAGAGCTTGAATAATTACACTTTATCTTTCCAAAAATTGTTACGGCTAAATCAAGTCTTACTACAAACAGATCAAGTGCCAGAAGACACACGTAATAGCCTTGCCAAATTAATTGATGAAGAAGATCTCAGCTTCGTTAGTGAAGATATATCTGAGCTACTCAAAGATACTGGGGATGGGCTTTGTAGAGTCCGCGATATTATTAACAATTTGCGTAGTTTTTCACGTACTCAGAATACAGACCAAGTAGAAACAGACCTATTAGCAGGGCTTAAGAGCACATTGAAGTTGCTAGATAGCGAACTTAAAGGCAATGTGGACCTACAACTCTCTTTGCACGAATTACCAAAAACAATCTGTAACCCTAACGAGCTAAATCAAGTATTTCTTAACCTAGTCATTAACGCTAAACAAGCCACGGAAAACGCTAAAGATGCGACGGTTATCATTAGTAGTCGTTGCAAAAACGATACTATTTTCATTCGCATTCAGGACAATGGCTGCGGTATGTCAGATGATGTAAAAAAGCAGATATTTGTACCTT
This sequence comes from Neptunomonas japonica DSM 18939, assembly GCF_000422765.1. Lineage (GTDB taxonomy): Bacteria > Pseudomonadota > Gammaproteobacteria > Pseudomonadales > Balneatricaceae > Neptunomonas > Neptunomonas japonica. Next base: position 38,652 of record NZ_AUGR01000014.1, read on the forward strand.
TCTTTACAACAAAACCAGTCGGAAAGGGAACCGGCATGGGCATGGCCGTTGCTTACGGCATCATAGCAGACCATCAAGGGAAAATAGTTGTGCAAAGTAAAGAAGGAGTAGGAACCATCTTTGAAATTCAGTTACCCGTTGTTACAGAGACACTTACCTAATTATATTAGGAAGTAACTCTGCACGAGTTGAAAAGCACACTTGCCATGAATATATTTCAACCTCTCCAGATCAGGCATGTTGTGCTTTTTTAAGCTCTTTAAGGTTGTAATCTATTTTATAAATCAACATATCTCGATCTACAGGTTTGCGCATCACTTCATGTACGCCCAACTTCATTGCTTCTTGAGCGCTTTCTTTATCCCCCGCTTTAGCCAAAACCAGTATTCTCGCATTTTGCAGTTCAGGATCATTCTTTATAGTATTGATAACATACAGCGGACTCATATCCGGCAACCTAAGGTCAATCATAATGATATCGGGTTTCCATGTACGCATCAGTTGAATGGCATGCGTTGCACTAGCAGACACTTGAGCACTGTAGCCAGCAGCATTGAGTGTATCCCTGATGTTATCTCTAATAGACGAGTCATCTTCTATCAGTAATATATTGCTATCAGTAAAGGTGACTGGCTCTGGATTTTCTAGTTTCTTTTTCTTCAATTGAGCAATCGCAGCAACATCTTGTACGGCGTTATGTAGCTGCTGCTGTGTTTCTTTTTGATGGTCAGACACGCCTTTAATCAAGTTGTTTTCTGTATGTTTGTCGATTAAAGATCCAATTTCGTTTTTTTGACCCTGTGGTAAAGAGCCCTCTTCAAAGATGCTTTCTTTCATCTTCTCCATGGAGAAGGAAACAATTGATAATAGCTTCTCATAGCTAGCTTCATTGAGCCCGTCTAAGACGTCTTGGCAATTAACAACTTGATCAAAATAATTACACAGGTCATCTAAACTAAACGAGCTTATAGCAGTAGGATCACGGTTATCTCGTACACGACGAATAAACCTTAAGCGCAGTAAAATATGGTAAGGGTCATATAATGGGCGGATTATAAAGTAGTCATCAAACACGTCTTTATTACATATAGAAAAAGCTTCTTTGAGCTCTTCACGACTACATAAAACAATCTTGCGATATAAAATGTTCGCAACGCATTGCTTGGAGCTGAGTAAGTGCAAATAACAGACTTCATTAGCTTGTAAAGTTTTAAGCCCCATTAAAAGCACATCAATTTTTTTATCGACAATAATCTTTAGAGCCTCTTCCTCACTTTTAGCAATGTGAAATTGTGGAAAATGACGTTTTATCAGATTGCATACGGTTCTGATCTCCTCAACGTCATCAGTGACCAGCAATACTGAAAACCGGCCTGAGCTTCCCATAGCGACTCCTGATATTCCCTATCGTGATTAAAGTACACTCACGCTATTAACAATGATATATCCTAACCTTAGCCTAAAACTATAAAATCGCACATTTGTGTTTCAAAACAACGACACTAAAGTCTATACGTGACTTTTTAATTAAGCATTATTACAAAGCTAACAAGCGGCATTGTTATCACCGTATCCCATTATTAAGTTAATAACCTGAACTTAAATCAAGTTTAGCGAACCCCTATACATATATTGAGCGATGAGATGCCTTAGGACTGCGTGCGTTGTTGGTACGCTTTGCGATATCGACTAGGAGATAAACCGAGACGCTGCTTAAACAACCTAAGCAATGAACTTTGACTACTATAACCAACACGCTCTACGACCTGTTCAATACTTAAACTAGTTGTCTCTAAAAGTAACTTTGTGTATTCAAGCCGAAGGTGCTGAAAGTAGTCAGATATACTCATATCATTGGCCTTTTTAAAGCGCCGTGACAATGTTCTTACGCTGACTGAATGCAGTCCCGCTAAACGCTCTACATCTAGTGGTAACGCAATCTCTTGTTGTAACCGGCTCTCCACTGCTAATACCAAGCTATCTTGATGGTCCGACTGGTTTTGCATAAAGAAGTATGGCGATGCGAAATTCTGACCTGCATCGATCAACATAGTGCGCGCACAACTCTGAGCGAGCTGTCGCCCCACTTGTTGCTCAACAATTTGTAACATCACACCTAAATTTGCTGTCATTGAGCCCGTAGTGAAAGTATTGGCATTTTTTACCAACAACTGATCCCCTCGCAACTTAACCGAAGGATATCGTTTGCTAAACAACTCAGTTAACCACCATGCCGTTGTGGCTTCATTTCCAGCAAGCACACCCGTTTGAGCCAATACAAAAACACCGCTGCAGTTAGCGGTAATTGTGACGCCCTTTTCTGCCTGTTGTTTTAACCAAGCACATTCTTTATCAAGCGCTTTAAGCTTGTGGAGCAAGGTATCCACATCATAATGATGAATGCCGGGGATGATAATTAAATCTGCATCACTCACTTCATCAAGAGTTGCGTCTGACATAACGCGCATTCCGTTGGAACACGTAATAAACTCCCCCGAAACCGACACCAAACGACACTGATAGAGATCTGACTCACCGCACTGCTGCTTCCATAGTGTATTGATGACATTGAACACATCAAATGGAGAGGTAACCCCAGAGGCTTGGCAGCCATCAAAGCCTAATCCGATTATTTTGTACATATTGGCCGACCCTGCACGTTTTATGACTACTTTATGACTGATTTTTAATGATCTTACAGGATAGACTAATAAACTCATCCAATAGAATAAAGTCAGTGGAGACAAAACATGACAGATTTATCCATCAGCCGATACCCTGTACCGAGTTTGGATAGCTTACCTGATGATATTCGGGAACGTATTTTAGCGGTTCAAGAAAAAGCACGCTTTATTCCTAATGTATTCCTAACGCTAGCACATCGCCCAGCTGAATTTAGAGCATTTTTTGCTTATCACGATGCGATTATGGAAAGAGAAGGCAGTACGCTAAGCCCTGCTGAAAAAGAGATGATTATTGTCGCGACAAGCGCAGCTAATGGCTGCCAATACTGTGTTGTGGCGCATGGTGCTTTATTACGTGTATTTGCGAAAGAGCCTTTATTGGCTGACCAGATAGCGGTCAACTATTTGCATGCACCCATTAGTGAACGTCAAAAAGCTATGTTGGCATTTTCTCTCAAGCTGTCTCGTACCCCAGAACGTGTACAAGACTCAGACTATGAAGCACTGAAGACACAGGGATTTGACGATGAAGACATTCTAGATATCACCGGAATTACTGCATTTTTCGGTTTATCAAACAGAATGGCGATTGTTACAAACATGCAGGCAAATACTGAGTTTTACACAATGGCACGTGAACCTAGAGCATAACTGCTTGTTTGCGAATCCTGATGTAGTTCAGGATTCGCAAGCTTTTCTTATACTGTGCGCTCAAGTATTTTATCGCAGATATAACCACCGATAGGTATCGCCGATGTAGCCGCAGGCGAAGGCGCATTACACACATGCAGACTACGCGGACTTTCCGCAAATAAGAAGTCATGAACTAACGATCCATCTTTCATCACAGCCTGCGCACGAATACCTGCAGGATAAGGCTGGAGATCAGCCACTTCTAGTGTAGGGCAGTATTTTTGAACAAGCTTAAGGTAACCCGGCTTCCAAAGAGAGTTCTTCGTTTCAACAATACCTGTCTTGATATGGCTTTTCAGCACACGCCAAAAACCGACAAAAGTCACCATATCCCATATATCGCGCAGACTGATATTAATACGGCCATAACCTTCACGCTTCCAACCTTGAACGGCGTTAGGTCCAACAGTCACACTACCATCAATCATTCGCGTTAAGTGAACGCCTAAAAACGGTAGGTCTGGGTCAGGAATAGGATAGATAAGATGGTTAACGATCTTATTGTGCTTAGCCGGTAACTGGTAATATTCACCTCTGAAGGGAATAATTTGAAAATCGGTAGGGATACCCAACATTTTGGTAGTTCGGTCCGCCATTAAACCAGAGCAAGTGATCAGGAATTTACCCGTAAAGGTTACCTTCTCATCATTATGAATCGCTTCAACGCTAATTTCGTCGGCACTCTCGTCAAGCCCCACGACTTTATGATTCAAGCGCGCATCTCCACCCATCTCGATGAAACGCTCGGCCATCTTAGTTGTTACTTGCTGGTAATTCACTATCGCCGTGTCTTTTACTAATATGCCACCCACGCCTATTATATTGGGCTCACGCACTTTTAGCTGCTCGGCATCGAGTAGCTCAACCGCAATATCATTTTGCTGGCAACGCTCAAACAAAGCATTCATACGTTCTAGTTCTAATGCATTTGTAGCAACTAATAGCTTGCCACATTGATCATAAGGAACGTCATTTTGCTGGCAAAACTCCATCGTAGCGGCCACACCCGCTTTACAAAATTTTGCTTTAAGACTGCCCGGCGCATAATACACGCCCGCATGAATAACACCGCTGTTATGGCCCGTTTGATGCTTGGAATATACGGACTCTTTTTCCAGTAGTAACACTTTTTTATCTGGGAAACGTTGCTGCATTTGCCATGCGGTAGACATACCAACTATGCCGCCACCGATAATAATATAATCGTATGTCATCGCAATTATCCTGCTACTACTGAAGTTATTTTCTTTAAAAAAAGACGGGCTAACATACGCTAGCCCGCCAAAGTATACCAGTGCCTATGTCACACGGTACTTACGAAACTCGGTTCTTAAAGTACTGCCCTCCACATAGGGCAGTACTTTACAAGAGAGGGTGAACTCTCACTAAATTAACAGTTCTTAGCGCGTAAAATGACCACGTTGGCGAAGCAATTCACGGCTTAATTCAGGATGTGCTGTAAACTTATCACGCCCGTGCAACCAGCAATGGTTTTGAACAACTAGCATTGATCCAACCGGTAAAGGAACGGCAATGTAATTAGGATCAGCTTCGATAGACTCTCCCATTTGGTAAAGGTACAAGCCTTCAGACATATTCTGTGGTTCAACAAACTGATCGATAAACGACATATGAGGCTTGCCGTTTATATCTTCTTCAAAGAAGATTGGGTGAGTAATTTTAGACTCAACATTTTTAGACTTTGGCGCACCCCAAACAAGGTCTTTTTTAGCTAATGGGTGATTATAGAATTTACCTAAGTCATCCCAATCATCCAAATGAAGTAGCAAAGACTCTCCACCTTCCATATGTGCTTCACCTAGCTTTTGCATCAGTACAAAGTCGGTGCGTTCATTTACATAAGTGCCATCGGTATGCAACTCCATACGACGATGAGCTTGGCGTAAGTAACTATCAGAATTATCTTCATTAAGTACAGTGAAGCGAGCGTAATACTTACCATACATAGAGTCATGGTTTGGCATGCCGATTAGGTGAGAAATAGCAGTAGATAGCTTAACCTCAAACTCTGTACGAAGTTCACCGGCCTCAATGTTAGGTTCACCTTCATATTGCAGCAAAAAAGCAGCCGTATCGCGGTTCTGCATGATCGAATTCAGACAACGTCCTAGCGTATTTTCAGTCAATACATCTAATCGATCAGCCGTGGCATATCGAAGAAAAGGCTTATATTCCAACGCCTGTACAGGCCATTGCGCCATTGCATCTGCAAAGCCTTGGATAACGTCACCGCTTAACGTAACAACTTGCAGACGCTGGCTAGCGGCATGCGGCTTAACCGTAAAACCTACCGGTACCAATGGGGATTCAACTGCACGCAATAGAGCTGTCATCTGCTTTTCTCCAAACTTAATATTATTTTATGCTACAACCTACGACTTAACGTCGACGAATTACAATAATGTCGACATTTTACTCTTTCGTCAACATTTATTTATATCATCTCGCTTAACTATTTCGACCTCTTCACTTAAAATATGCTTGCCACTGTGTAAATTCAGTCACTTAGCTGTGATTGAATCATTACGAAGTTGGCAGGCAAAACAGACCAATCCTCAAGGAGACGCAACATATTATGCAAGAAGTAGCCAACAGCACCGCCGACAGCAAGGATAATTTTGCGTCTCAAGTCATGGGCCAACTGAAGCAAGATATTTTGACGGGCTATTTCAAACCAGGTGAAAAACTACGTATGGCGCGATTAAAAGAGCGTTATCAAGTAGGTATAAGCCCTCTGCGTGAAGCACTCTCTCAGCTTTTGATAGAGCAACTCGTTATTGTCGAAAACCAGCGTGGTTTTCGGGTGCACCCTATATCAAAAGAAGAGATGTTAGATATCTATGAAACTCGTGCTTACATCGAAGCACTCTGTATCAATCTAGCGATAGAACGAGGCGATGATGAGTGGGAAGCCGGCATTTTAGCAGCGGCCCATAAAATGCGAAAATTCAGTACGCTATTAGAAAAAGAACCTCACGAGTGGGAACGACGCCATCAAGCATTTCACTCTGCTATAGCTGAAGGCTGCCAATCCCCAACGTTGTTACACGTACGCCGATCACTCTACGAAAAAGCCTCTCGTTACCGTAACCTTTGGCTGAAGAAAAACATGCTGGACAGTCAGATTTTTGATGCTAACCAAAAAGAACATGATAGCTTGATAGATGCGTTACTTAATCATGATGCAGGTAAGGCAAGAGAACTTATTAGAGAGCACCTATTAAGCCCAAGCCGTACCCTACTGACAACGGAAGGCTTTGAATAACGTTTAAACGTTAATAAATACCAACATCAAGGCCTGCTGCCATGGTCATCCCTAGCTCTTCACACTGATCTAAAAAGGATATTTGCCAATCACCACGACACACAAGTGGTGCTTGAATCCAAGTCCAGCGTAACCCCGTACAAATAGTTTCAACAGCCCGACAAGTACCGGTACCATCATTCCCTGCCCGCACATATAGCGCACATGGCAAGCCCTGCTTCACTTCTAGGCAGGGGTAGTAACAACGATCGAAAAAGTCCTTGAGTGCGCCACTCATATAAGCCAAGTTTTCTGTAGTACCCAAAATAATAGCATCGCAAGCTAAAACATCTTCAGGTGTGGTTTCCAACGGTGGAACCCAACGAGCTTGTACCTGCTCGATATCTGGATGCTGTGCTCCTTTTAAAACGGCCTCAACCATTAAACGAGTATTTTCAGAAGGGGCATGCGCAACAATCAATAATGTTTTCATATTTTTTTAGCTTCGATAAAGAAGCTTCTTTGCTCAAATAACCGTATTCACCCTAGCATATACTGATTTCTGGGCTTATAACAAACTCGAAGAACAGACGAATAAAATGTTATTCAGCAGGCTGGAGCCAGAGGCATACCTCTCTGCTAAACCTCATTACTGCTCTCTAGCGTCAACTGAATGAAGTCTCTAATGCCTGGTAAAGCACTGCGATTTTTTTGCCAAACCACATGCTCTAACACATGCTCAGAAGCCTCAGTAACGGCGACTGTACATAGGCGATCATCTGGACGAATATCTTGCTCTAGCGCAAACCCGATACCCAACCCGTAAGCAACGGCTTCGCACATATCAAGGCGTCCATCGACCGTCACATTAGCGCTAACATTAACGTTAGAACGATAAAACAGATCATTTAGTAACTGCTGGGTACAGGCTTCTGGTTTATAAAAAATCAATGGCTCGCCCGCTAACTGCACCACACTAAGGCTCGTTTGCGTCGCTAAAGGATGGTTAGACTTCACAATAGCCATAAGGCGATGGGATGAATAAGCAAACCGAGAGAGCCCTGGTTCCAACTCGTCCGAAGGAAAAAGACCAATATCCACTTCGCGGTTAAGCACCATTTTTTTACAATGCAGTGTAGTAACCGAGGTTATTTTTAAAGTTACCTCGGGGAAGCGCTGATTAAACTGTGCGATTAATGGCATAAACACTAATGGCGATGCAGTCGCCACACGTAATGTCATTTTACCCGGTGTCGTTTCAGGATTAGCCAGTGCCTCTATCGCACCTTGTAAATCACTGTACTGACATGTGATTTGATAAAGGCGCTTCCCTAGCTCCGTCGGCCTCAAGCCACGGCTAAAACGCTCAAGCAAAGGAGCTTCAAAGCGCGATTCTAACTTGCGAATTTGCGCTGTAATCGCCGGTTGGCTAACGGACAACTGCTGTGCTGCCCGCGTAAAATTCCCACATTGAATTGCCGCATTGTAAGCACGCACTTCTGCTAATGAATAATCCATACAAGCGCCTTAACAGCGTAACTCTTCAGTGTGCGATTTTATTGAAGCCTTTGTTATGTGCCCCCTTATAGGCCCTCTTATTAAAGGCTCCTGCTGAACTGCAACTACCTCTGTAGATTCCAGCAAGCGCTCAACCTGCGGTTGCGGCGGCTCTAACAATGGAATAGAAGCGATTAGCTTTTGAGTATACGGCTGCTCAGGTTTAAGGAATATCTTCCGGACTGTACCTTGCTCAACCAAAGAGCCATCCTTCATGACACACACCCAATCACATAAGTTAGCGATTACGCTAAGATCATGCGAGATAAACAAAATGGTGAGACCTAGCTCGGCCCTTAGCTCTTTTAATAACGCGAGGATTTCGGCCTGAATTGAAACATCCAGTGCTGCCACTGACTCATCAGCCACAATAAATTTTGGTTTACACACCAGTGCCCGAGCAATGCTAATCCGTTGTCTTTGCCCGCCGGAAAAGGCATGCGGAAAACGCCGTAAGTGTTCGACTTCAATATGGCAGCGCTTAGCTATCTCTATTACACGCTGGTCGGTTTCTTCTCGGCTGGAGGTTAAGTTCATAGCCTCTAACGGTTCTGCGATAATATCCCGAATCGTCATTCTTGGATTTAGCGAGCTGTGAGGGTCTTGGAACACCATCTGTGCAGTTTTAGATAAACGTTTACGTTTGAGACGTTTGTTTGCTCCAAAATGTACTTTCTTTTTAGTACCGTGATACTTAACACTTCCCTCACTAATTGGCGCAGCTCCCAACAGCGCCTTACCCAAAGAGGTCTTACCCGAACCACTCTCGCCCACCAAACCAATAATTTGCCCTTCAGGCAGGTTCAACGAGATATTTTTTACCGCCGTGAACATCTCTTGTTTACGACTATTTCCTGCCACGGGGTAGCTGACTGAGAGATCGTTAATACTCAAGAGTGCCTGCGGCTTCTTCTTTGGTGCTTCAGGTAAGTTATCTAAATTCGGTAAAGCGGCTAGCAAGCGCTGGGTATAATGATGCACAGGCTTAAATAGCACTTGATCGGCATTGCCCGCCTCCACTACTTCGCCTTTACGCATTACCGTTACGTTATCGGCAATTTTAGAAATAACGCCCAAGTCATGTGTAATAAATAGCATTGCCATGCCCATCTGCTCACGCAACTCTAGCATTAGCTCCAACACTTGCGCCTGAATCGTCACATCCAAAGCAGTGGTTGGCTCATCTGCAATCAGTAGCTTAGGCTTTGTTGATAACGCCATAGCAATCATGGCGCGTTGCCGCATCCCCCCTGATAATTCAAACACGTACTGATCGAACCGTCGGGCAGGATCAACAATACCAACGCGATCAAACAAGGCTATGCCTTCTCGGCGAGCCTGTTCACGGCTGTAACCCAAGTGAATTTGCATGGTTTCTACGATCTGATCACCCAAGCGAATCGCCGGAGCAAAGCTGGCCATAGGTTCTTGGAATATCATTGAAACCATATCACCACGCACTTTGCGTAAATCACGGCCGCGCAGCTTTAGAATATCAATATCATTGTTGTCGTGGCGAAGTCGTAACTGGCTCTGCGGCTGAATAATGGCGTTACCCGGCAGTAGCTGCATAATACTTTTTGCGGTGATCGACTTACCCGAACCACTTTCGCCAACCAGCCCCATCACCTCACCCGGGCGAATACTAAGGCTAATATTTTCAACGGCATGCACTAAGCCTTCGTCGGTATTGAAGTCGATACTTAGATCACGAATTTCAAGCAGGTTAGTGTGCATGCTTTTATTAATCATCATTTATTTCTTCTCCGAATAAGGGTCTGCAGCATCACGCAGAGCGTCGCCAACAAAAACAAATGCCATAATTAACACCACAAAAATGAGTACTGGAAAAAACTGCCAGATCATATTTTGCTGGATATCTGGGTCTTGAGCTTTTTGCAGTAAAACCCCCAGACTATTAACCGGCTCAGTTAAGCCTAACCCCAAGAAGCTAAGGCTGGTTTCTGCCAAGATGACGTAAGGAAAGTTGATCAAGGTATCGACGATAATATAGCTCGTGAAACTCGGTATTAGATGGCGCCAGATGATCCGCCAGCTACTGGAGCCACAAAGTTGCGCCGCTAATACATAGTCCTGATTACGCTCAGTTAGAATATGTGTGCGCAAACGCCGCCCTAACGTAGCAAAATCTAACGCACCAATAACCACCGCAATCGCAAAGTAACGCTGCACAGCGGTAAGATCCATACTTGATAAGGCAACGGCACACGCTAGGTAAACAGGGATCGATGGGATAACGCGAACCGCTTCAGTGAAGCTCATTAGCACAGCATCAACTCGCCCGCCAAAATAACCACTGACACCACCTACCAATAGGGATGTAAACAGCTTAACGACCAAAGCAACCACGGCAATACTCACCGTTACCCACACTGCATGTAAGGTACGGCTAAAGACATCTTTGCCATCTTCGTCCGTGCCCATTAGGTGGATATCGCCCTGTTCCACACCAAACAAGTGCCGATCCCATCGAAGGTCTAAATCTAAACCCGCCATACTGAAATCAATCAGGCTGTATTCCCACCCTTTAACAAAGAACTGCACGTAACGTCGTTTATCTCTATCGACGTTATATTTGTTCTGCGAGGAGGAGCTCAGCGCACCGCTGGAGGTCAGTGCATCAAGGGCATCCAAACCGCCACTAGCCGCTAATGCTTTAAAATCAATTTTTGGTTTGTTTTTGCTATATGTGTAGGTAAATGGACGTAAAGAAATACCCTGCTCATCCCAAAAGAAAAAGGCTTGAGGCGCTCCTCTTCGATACTCCGCATCTGCTCCACGAATGGTAGGGTCTACCGGAGAGAAAAACGGTGCAAAGAAACCCATCATAACGATAGATACCAATATCCAACCCGCGACGACTCCACTGGCCTTGCGCGTAAAGCGTGCTTTGATCAGCGCTAACTGGCCAGCGGTATAGTAAGACTCATCTTGCGATGTTTTAGTTTTTTGCCCAAAGCGGGCCAATACACTGCTCATCATAATCTATCCAAGTACACTCTTACGGACTCGCGGATCGATCGCCGCCAGAACAATATCAGTAATAAAATTCATTGAGATAACAACCAGAGCCACCAAAAAGAGAATCGCTGCGGCCATCTCCTGATCATTCGTCATGGCCAGTGCTTCAATCAATAATGCGGCTGAGTCAGTAAGGCCGATAACCACCGCTACAATGGGTAGGTCATTAAACACTCGCTGAAAATCGAAACCGATACTATTAAACAACGGGCTAATTGAGTGACGCACCGGGTAACCCGCCCATAAGCTCATACCATGTACACCGCGAGCACGGGCAGCATCGACATAAAGCTTATTGGATTCATCGACGACTAAAGCGCGCACCGTTTGTAACTGTAGAGCGGTAGCGGCCCAGCCAATCACAAAAATAGGTAGCCAGATATGGCTCAAAAAATCAGTTAACTTAGCGTATTGAAAGCCACTCTCACCAAACCAAGGCTCATTACTCCATTGATCTGAGAACAACCCCGTAGGTACGGGTTCACCTGCGAATACGTAAAGCAAAATAATGCTCAACGCTAATAAGAAATTAGGTAATGCCAACCCCAGATAACTGATAACCCGTAACTTAAGATCCAGTAATTTGTTAAAGCTCAAACCAAGGGAGTTAATTAGGCGTTGTTTTTGGCTATGCTGCGGGTTTGAATCTAGCCACGGTTTATTGATCATATAGGCCGAGAGAATGCCAAAAGGAACTGCTATTAGATAAGCAAACACTAAACCGGCAATACAAAACCCAAAGCTCATCCAGAAGCGATCACCCAGCGCTATATTCACTGACTGGCGCTTAGCACAACTAAAACCAAGATCACCTCTTAATGTAAGATCGGTAATCCAACTACTCCAGCGAACCACTAAGGAGCGGTCCAACCCCATACGTGATCTTTCAGCAGCAATATCGGCTTGCGTGATAATTTCACCCTGAGTGTTTTTGTAAGCAATGTACTTTTCAGCACAATCACCGGGTAAAACTTCCATCAGTGAAAAAACAATACCGCTCACAATCAGTAGCGTCATTAACGCCAGCAGGTAACGGTTAAGCACATAATGAAAGTACTGGCTGCTACGACTACGAAAAAACAAAAACCCAGCCACACTGAGTAGAACCCACAACAACCAGGTGTTAGTAAAAAAATCGGCAATCACAACCGGACTCCATAAACAGAACTTGTTAACCCTATGCCACTGATAACCTTGGTCTTTAGGGCATACCCCTGGAATGGGGTTAGCAAACTCGGATAACTAAAATAGTCTCACTCACTAAAAGGGAGAGGCAACGCCCCTCCCTTTTCTAACCTTTGAAATAATTAGTTATTAGCCATATCTTCGTTACCTAAGAACCACTGAGTAGCAAGGTATGGGTACATACGATAGAACTCATATGAAGACGTTTTAGGTACGGCAAAGTTACCCAAAGAGCGGCTACGATAAACCGGAGAAACTGCTTTAACCGTACCGATAATGAACAGGTCATCAACCACACGCTGAGCAATCTCTGTACCTAGCTCGTTTGACTCCGGCGTACCTGCTTTGAGTGTTACAAAACGAGCAGCCAACTTCTGCATCTGTGCGACGGTTGCTGGCGGCGCTACACCTTCAGCACCATTAGTATCAAGGAACTGTGACCACAGCATGCCCGTACGCAAGTCGAAGAAACCACCGTAAGGAGGAACCAGCGTTTCGGTGTTACTGGCAATATTTGATAACGGACGCCCCATTACCCAGCTAAGCACACTTAGGTCGTTAGCTGTTTGCGAGTTACGGTATTCATCAGAAGTCACTTCTTTGATGGTGGTTTTCACACCAACATCTGTCCAGTTATTGGCAATGATTTCGACCAGTTCAGTCGGCGTGCCCTGAGTTGCATATTGAATGTTTAACTCAAGTTTTTTACCTGAAGGAAGATCACGTACACCGTCGTTGTCTTTATCAATAACACCGGCTTTATCCAACAGTTTAGCTGCCATTTTTGGATCAAACTGCGTCCAGCTTTTCTGTAATTCGTCAGTAACAAATGGCGTGGTATCCGCATCAAAACCGGTGTACTGCATGGGTTTACCCAAACCGAAGTAAGCCACTTCGTTAATCTGGTCACGGTTCATCGCTACCGACATAGCACGGCGGAAATTAATATTGTTAAATACCGCGCGCTTCTCTTCATCTTTATCGGTCAGGTTGAAAGCAAATGTTGTCTGAGCGATTGTCGGGCGTAGTGCAATCTCGTACTTGCCCTGCCCCTTGTTTTCTAGCAATACAGGGGTCTGCGGTAAGTTAACGGCCTGCGCTTTATAATCCACTTCGCCAGCAATGAGCTTAGCGGTTTGAATATCTTCATCACCGATGAAAACTTCTTTGATCTCGTTAATATAAGGCAGTTGGTTACCCGCCGTATCAACTTGGAAGAAGTATGGGTTAGCCACTAATCGGCGCCCTTCCAATGACTCTTCCACAACCAAATGAGACTCCAGAGATGGCATAATTGCCGTTAAACCGGCTTTAACTAAGCGCTCAGAAGCCGCTTTGTCTTTTAACAGAGGCGTTGGGATATCTTTCCAATCAGACTGGCCATAGTAGAAGTTAATAACGGCATAACCATTATCAAAACCTAATTCTTGGGCTTTTTTATCAGCGTCTTTATTCAACTCAGGGTGGAACTGGGCTAACAAATGCTTAGGCTGGAACGGTTGCGCGTAGTCTTGAGCAAAGTTATCCAAAAAGCCCGGTGCAGGTTTGTTCATAGTGAACTGCACGGTTGTTTCATCTAGTACATCAACTTTTATCGCTTTACCCGCAGATAAGAAACGATCTTTTGGCTTCTCGATAATATTGCTATCCATCAGCATGTTGTTGTACCAAAAAGCAATATCTTCGGCTGTGAAAGGGCTACCATCTGACCACTTATGGCCTTTACGCAGATTAACCTTAAGTACTGTAAAATCGTTGTTCCATTTCCAAGACTTAGCCACGTTTGGCACGACCGTTGCCAAATCATCACTAAAACGTACTAAATTCACATGGCGAACCGACAACAGATCAGAGGTACCCGACTCTGTCGCTTTAGAAATACCATCCAGCACACCACCATACAGGCCAATGCTCTGATACGGCGCAATCACCAATGGCTCTTCTGGTAAACGCTTAGCGAGCGAAAGTAGCTCTACATTACCCGCTATACGGCTGTTAAGTGCCTTTATAACTGGGTTCTCATTAAAGTTCATCTGGCAGCCATGTAGGCTTTCAAATTCTGCTTTTTCGAATATATGAGGGTAAGTTCCACCTGCATCAGCACCGACTACAGCCGGACACGCCGCTACTGCATTACCTGAGATAAGTGCTACTGCACTGGCGATCAGAAATTTAGACATGGGTTACTTCCTGAATGGTTGAGTGTTGAACGGATTGGTCATTAAATGAATCACTAGGTCGAAACGCCGACCAGTTAACGACTGGCCAATTGCGCTGTGTTGCTATCTGCAAGAGTTGTTTGTCTGGGTTGGTTGCAATCGGGTGTTCAACCAGCGCTAACAAGGGAAGATCATTAATAGAGTCACTGTAGAACTGAGCACCCTCTAAGGTTTCATCATGCTCGACTAACCAACTATTAAGCCGAGTCACCTTGCCCTTTCTAAAGGTTGGAACACCCTCAATCTTACCCGTGTAAAAGCCCTGTTCACTTGCTAAACGAATGGCTAAAACATCTGATACACCCAAAAAGCGCGCAACCGCATTAACAATAAACTCAGCGGTTGCCGAGACAATCAGTAAGCGATTGCCCAACGCTGCTTGGCTCTCTAGAACTTGATATGCTTCAGAATAAATACGCGGAGCAATACATTGCTCAACAAAGCGCGGCATCATCTCGTTGATGGTAGCAATACTTAAATGGCGCAGTGGCTCAATAAAAAAACTGATGTAATCATCTAACACGAGTGCTTCTGCGTTATACAAAGCCATCATCTGCTGATCACGTTCTACAAACTCACTATCCACCAAGCCTTCAGTTAACATAAACTCACAAAACAGCGAGCAGCTATCTCCTGCTACTAGCGTTTCATCTAGGTCAAAAATAGCTAACGCCATTATGCTGCTCCTTTATAAGAGAGCTGTTCACATAACAAACCATTCGCTACCGGCTTTTGGTGATTTTGTATTCCTAAAAGATCACACACCACACCGCAAATTTCAGTTTGCTTAGGAGAGCCCTCTGCCTGATGGGAGAAGCGCTCGCCGATAACAAACAAAGGAATATCACGTTCTTCGGGCAGGGTTCCGCCATGGCTTTTATCACTGTTCATACCATGATCAGCAGTAATCAAAATCTGATAACCCGCCGCTATCCACTCAGGTAGGTGATAAGACAGTGACATATCAGAATGGCGAGCAGTATTACGATAGTGCGCGCTATCAAAACCAGAGCGATGCCCCGCATCATCAATATTCATCGGGTGGACTAACAGAAAATCTGGATCGTATTTACGGCGTAGCCATTCAGCATCGAGGTACAGATGGCTATCGGGATAATGGTCTTGGTGATAGAAGCAGCCGTATTGAATCAGCTGCTCAGGCGCTTCGGTATAACGGTCCCTGGCCGCATCATAAGGAGCGCAGTTATAGAGCTCACTAAACCAATGATAAGCTGCGGCTGCTGTCGTTAAACTGTTCTCACGCGCTAAACTAAACACACTCGTTTGAGTAGAATTTCGCACGACATGGTTATGCACAATGCCGCTTTCAATAGGCAAAGTGCCCGTTAGGATAGTCTCGTACAACGGCCGGGACATCGACGGAAGCTCACATTGCAATTTATACAATGTTGCCTTGCCCTGCTCTTTTAACGCATGCAAAAAACCCATGCACTGTGCAGCCGTGCTGTACTCAAGCCCATCAAGAACGACCAGTATTACTTTATCAGACATATCTTTCCGCCAGATCAGTTACCGGTACTGTCATACCGGTAAATCATTATTCAAATCATTGGCGAAAAGCATAAACAGGGAATATGAACAAACTAAGACAACTAAAAGATATTTTTATGACAGCCCTTCATTAAGAATTTGATACATAACTATTAGTTATATTTTGTAACAATCAAGAAGCGGTAAACATACGAGGCTATAGCCCTTACTCATAACAAGTTAAATGCCGTCTCACTCATGTGAAACGGCACCTGATTTAGAGTGGAATAAACATTAAAAACAGGTTCAACTCAAAAAACATACCCATAAAGATATCCAGAGCTGATCGCCATAGTAATAATCACCGTTAAAAAAGCGGCAATCATCTGGTTCTTAAAGATGGACTTCAACAAGATTACTTCAGTAAGGCTCGCGCCTGCGCTGCCTATAATAAGAGCCATCACAGCACCTAAGCTCATCCCCTTAGCGGCTAAAGCAGCGCTTAATGGAATGACAGCTTCGGCCCGAATATATAAAGGAATACCAATGATTGCCGCAACAGGTACAGCAAAAGGGTTGTCATCACTGGCCATAACAGACACAAACTCAGTCGGCATAAAACCATATATCAGAGAACCTAAGGCAATACCTCCCATTAGATACGGTAAGACTTTCTTAAAATCAGCCCAGGTTACATGCCAAATAGATTTCCACTTATTAACGGATGCTTGCTCCCCACAAACACTGCCACACCCTGTTGCTTTAGGTTCAATATAAGCCTCAGCTTTAATAAAGCGCTCAAACCCAAGCTTTTCTAGACTATAACCGGCAATCACAGAAACGCCCATGGCCATTACAAAGTAGAACACGGTGACCTGCAGACCGAAGGTCACAGCAAATAAGCCAATGATGATGGGGTTTAATAAAGGGCTGGCGAACAAAAACACCATCATGGTGCCGAACCCGGCTTTAGCTCGTAATAACCCTTTCAAGAAAGGGATTGTTGAACATGAACAAAAAGGAGTGATAGCCCCTAATAAACCGGCAATAACGTACCCCTTACCATTCTTGCCGCTCAATATTGCCTGTATCTTGGCAGGAGGGATGTATTCTTGTAGTACACCGACCATGTAGCTTATTAATAAAAAAAGTATTGTCAGCTCGACTGCCAGAAAGGCAAACATACCTAGGCTTTCTTGCACCATTTCAAAGGTAATATTCATTGCTTTAGATCTCTATATTTCTAGAATAGTCGAAATATAAAAGATATGAACTTTACTATCAACATATTTCTAGTAATATGGAAATATATTTTATAAGAGACCACTATATGAATATTGACCAGGCAGCAAAAGCGCTAAAAGAATTAGGCCACCCCACTCGTCTGGCCGTTTATAGGCAGCTGATTAAATCTGGAAGAAAAGGTATTGCTGTTGGCGAAGTACAAGAAAAGCTGGAGATACCCGGATCAACACTTTCACACCACTTGAAAGGCTTGGAATCAGCGGGTTTAATCACCCAACGCAGAGAAGGCCGAACCCTGTTTTGTGTTGCTCAATATGAACAGCTAAATTCGGTTATCGGCTTTTTACAGGCAGAGTGCTGTGTGGATGAAGATATTTAAATTGCTGTAGTTTGTTATCTGTTTTTAAAACCACTGCTCGAACCTAATTATTCCATGCCAAAATCCGGTTGAGCCAATAAAAGCACCCGCTCCCCAGATAGCGAGATATTTATTGGTGGCAAACCACAATAAAGCGGCCGTTGGAACAGCAAAAAAAGCAGCCGCTAACTGGCCCATAAGGAAGCCTGTGAGCGGACCTGCAGAGCGGTCATTCCGTTGATACTTTCTCATTACTTTTCATCCTGATCTTCAGTCAATTTTCGCCTTGCCATCAAACAACACAGCTAGTCTATTCAACTCAATTATCTCGATGTTATTCTCTTGAGCATAATTGTATGCAGAGGCTGAGACTTCACCCAGCGTCAAATAAAGGTAACCTCTTGCCTCAATTGCTTCACCAGCTGCCACTAACCGTTTCAACGGTTCTATTCCCGTATTCGCCGCTTTAAATCGCTTACTGCACAACAACAGTTTTTGGTGACCACGGACGAATTCTAAATCAGCATCATTACCTTTAAACGTACTCGACTGATAACCACTTTTTATATAGTTAACCGCTATTTTTTCAGAGATGCTCACCGCCGACATTTTTCTCGCTTGTTCAGAGACTTCCAACACTCTTTTTTGTGAAGGTTGCTGCCATTGCTTAAACCCAGCGTAGCCACCTATTAAAAAAAACGGCATAGGAACGATGATGCTCAAAATCACATATTTAGCATCTGTCACGGCCAAAATGATCAATATAAAGAGCAGACCAATGAGTACGCTATACCACCAAGGGGATCGCAATAACACTGCGAACAACGACCCTTTAGCCATCTTAAACTTCATAAATTAATCACCTGTTAAAATACTGTTGCTCGTTTGATAAAGCAGAGAATATAGAGCTTAACTATACGAACGTATACTACTATTCTTTTTAACTAAACACGCAGGGTGTTCAGCTACACACATCCTTCGCATAAAAGCTCTGGCCTCAAAAATCTTAGAGCGAACCTCATCAATATCGATACCACCTAGAGTCACTTCTGCTGTGCGATAGCCTTCGAAATAGTTCATTGTCATTACGTAACTCTTAACGCCTAGCTTACGGAGCCTTGTTGCTGGTTCTTGTTAACTCTTATTAAGAGTTCTAATATTTTCTTCATCCCAAAACTGATTAAATAATTTAGGAAATTCTTGTTGTAGCTTAATTTCAGAAGGCCATTCATCATCAATATCTGGATCATCAAAATAGACATAATTTTGTTCTAGCTCTTCGATATCGCCAGCCCATGACTCTTCGCAAACAAACAACAGACCTTCACCGGTAACTTCTTCTACTGGATCTTCAACGTTAATATAATTCGTAATTGAATCTGGGTCTTTAAGAGTTTCATAGAATCTTTTCTTTCCCTGAAGAATCACCCAATTTCGAAAGTCTTCAAATACATCATCAGATATAAAACTGATCAATACAAAACTAGCCTTAAGCATCCGCCAAGTATATCCCTTACATAAAAGCTCTATATGGATATTTGCAAACGCTACTAAAACTTCTTTTGGCTCGCCTGTAAGCCGTTCAATTATGTTTTCACATTGCTCATCAGGTGAGCAGCTATCCGGCGAACCAGAAGACTCTATAATCTCCCAAAAATCATCTTCACTCACGTTATATCCTCAAGAGAGTTAACGCCCAAAGCACGCACCAAGTACCGGAGCTTTGTTTTTGTGCGAGTATCTCTTCGCACAAAAGCGAAGTGGAGAGTATTTGGTCGCAGTGACTTTGCTTGTTAAGTTTTTACCCACTGATTTACGTAAACACCTACCCCAAGACGAAGGCAATCACCTAGCTCTTTAGGCTCAACACCACAGTATATAGACTGAACAATCATTGTGTGATTTTCATCACCAGAGAATGCTAGCTCATACCCGTGACCATTCCAGACATCACCTATTTGCCGAGCTTGTGCGATGGTTTTCCCTACAAATTGCTCAAATGGTTGATGCATACAAATAATGTAGCCGTCTTGATTGGTTATCTCTGGTAGATCAGGACACTCATGAACACCAAGATATTCCCCGCCAACTTCACCTTGTAGCGCAAACACTCCATTCGAAGTGCCGAGGTAAACTACGTTAAATTCTGGATCTATTACATTGATCAAGACGGTATTCAAGACTGCTCCTTCCAGCTTGGGAAGGAGCTTGCTCGATTCTTTGGTATAACCTTCGTAATCTTCGTGCATAGTCATGTTTTAAACTTAACAGCTTATTCAAGAGCCTATGGCTTACTATCACTTTGGCACCCTATTTGGGTTTCAAGCAAAAGCACCATAAGCATTAATTTATTGAAATTCAAAGAGATAGGATGGTTTAAACAAACGTGGTTTTTATAAAAAAGAGCCAATCCTTTGCCCAATACATTCAATCCCTATCCTCAGATAATAGTTCGTTCATTATAAATATCAATAACTTAACTCTTCATTTCTTTGTTCAAGAGAAAAGGGTCTCGTTATTTGGGTCAAATTGGGTAGTTTTTAGTGACCACAAAAAGATGCCTTTGCTATTTAATGTTCTGCTTGAAAGGCAAAGTTCATGCGTTATCGGAAACCTGCTCCCTGCCCCACAAGCCATTGCAGCACCTGCCTTTGTTGCTGCTCATTTAATTGCATAGCTAAGCATTGTTCTTGTATGACGGCTAATTCATCAGGGCTACTTTGATAGGCCAGTACGATAGGTGCAAGCGGAACGCCATTAAGGTGCCACACACCTAATGGCTGGTCTGGCGAGGTGACTACATCTACTGCCTCAATCAAACCCTGATTAACCACTGGCAATGTTTTTACGCGTAACTGGGTTATATCAGGCTGTTGGTGCATTGGTTGTTTATCTGGCCATTGGGCACGCGCTTCCCAAAAAGGCTGTTCCTGCCATTGCTCTTCCATGGCATAAAAGTCGCGCCCTATACGAGCAAAACGAAAGAATAGTTCCGTTATACGTAATTGGTGAAACCGCTGCGCTAACAGCGCTTTTTCAGGTTCACGTAGCAGTGTATTGATCACAGCAGGCGCTTGTAGAGATGACGACAGTGCTTGGAAAATACCATTACCGGATAGTGGATCAACAGCCATGGCTGCATCACCAACTCTGATCCAGTTATCACCTACGGCTTCTTGGCATAATATAGGTGTGCTGGTACGCGCATGTATCTCACCCGTTGAGGTCGCATTAGCGAGGTAAGGTTGTGCTTGCTCTAAGGTGTTTAGTTTTTCAATGCAAAACTCAGCTAAACGGGATTTCTCAGGCAGTATTGATGAGGCCACATCAAACGTTAGCTGTAAGTAGCGTCTGCCTTTTTCATCCGCTGCCATCCATGCCCAGCCATCTTCAAAGCTTTGTACCGCCGACTGGCGCTCTCCCGGTTCACCTTCCCAGTACTGTAAAATTGAAACCGTTTCAGCGCCACGTAAGCGCTTAAGTTTAGCTGCGGGAGCGGCTCTACCTCGGGCTTCTACTAAAAAGTCGGCATTTAGCTGTATGCTTTGCCCTGACGAATCAACACTGACTTTATGCCCTGCGGGTGTAGATGCTACCTCTCCTGCACGGCCTTGGATAACGTGAATACCTTGCATCGCAAGATCCATTAATATGGCCGAATCAAATGCCGCACGATTAATCAAGCGCTCGGTATTGGCTTGGCTGGTAACACCATTCCAGGTAACAAAACGTGCCGATGCGGGCGGGAGTTTTTCTAATGCATGGCTAAAACCAGCACCACGCAAGCCATCTACAACACGCTCAGAAACACCTTCCATCGCACAAAAAGGGCGTGGTTCCCCCACTATGGTGATGTTTGTATAACCCAGTTTTTTTAAACCTAGGGCAACCGCACCACCGGCAGGCCCTGCACCAAGAATAACAATGGAAGTAGCTTCTACCGCTGTCATATCAACATAACTCCTAATGAATAAGGGTATTTTAAATTAACCTGCGTTCTGGGCCTTTATAACTCGCTTGCTGTTGCAGGGCTTTAATAACAGTCTCTGAACTGGCATCCGGTAAAGCCTGCAATAATCGAGTAATGTGGCCTGTCATATGTGCGCATCCAAGGCTCGCCCCTGCTGTTTGCTGTTGCTGGTCAAAGCCTAAAACATGCCCGCCAAAATCGGCATACTGGGTATTAAGCCATGATATCTCATCCAAAGCACAGCGCGCATCTCCGGTCATTCGTATCACGCCATCATAGGCTGAAGGGTATACCGGCTCGCCTCTGGCTGGCGATGATGCACACAAAATAACACCTGCTGATAACGCTTTATTAACCGCTTCTTTTAAAACGGGGCGATCATCGCGTAAGCCTAAACTCAAATTTATCACGCGTACCTGTTGGCTCACTAACCAATCAATCGCCGCCGCAACCTGTGCTGCTGTGGTTGTATTACGTTGATTAAACACCTGTGCTGCATAAAAAAGCGCTTCTGGGGCATGGTGATGAATAATATCTAATAACCGCGATCCATGGTTGATTGGATCTTCACTGGGCTCATCCATCCACAGTGCACCTTCGTGCAGTATAAATGCCGCGCCATCTTCAACCCAATCTTGTTGGTCCACACGAAACCCGCTATCAACTATTCCTACTCGAATGCCTGCTTGCATTCCGCCATCAATAGGTTCGCTCATGCCGTGAGGCCCTCACCCGCAATTAGCTTTCCATTTTCCAGAGTTAAACGCTGTTCAGCACCAGCGAGCGTTGAAGCACGATGACTAATTAATATACGTGTACGGCCAGCAAACAGCTTATCTACAGCATCTATCACCTGAGCCTCAGTGGCTTCATCAACAGCCGCTGTAGCCTCGTCTAATACCAGAATAGTTGGGTTTTGTAGCAAGGCTCTGGCAATAGCTATACGTTGTCGCTGCCCGCCAGAAAGCTGCTGCCCTCTCTCTCCAATAATACTGTCGATGCCTTGTGGCAACTCAGCAATTAAGCTCTGTAACTGAGCCTGTTCAGCCGCCGCTTCAACTTGTTGCTCACTTGCTTGAGGGCTGGCATAACGGATGTTTTCACGTAATGAGCCTCTGAACAGAATAATATCTTGGCTCACTACCGCTATTGTTTTACGTAGCTCTAGCGGATTAATGGTACGAATATCAATACCGTCTAACAAAACACTGCCGGATTGGGGGTCGTAGTAGCGCTGCATTAGGTCGATTAATGTCGATTTTCCTACTCCCGATGGGCCACTGAGTGCCACCTTACTGCCTGCCGGTAAGCTGGCCGATGCGTCAGATAAAATCAGTTGCTCACGGCCAGGATAAGAGAAACTAAGGTTATTAAACTGTAGCTCCCCTTTAATGTTATCCGGTAGTGGTTTCCAATTAGCATCAAACGGGATTTCTGGCTGCTCTATTCGCAGCTCATTAACACGCCCTAGACTGACGCTCATTCGCTGAATCGCTACATATAAACCTAATAAGCTGTTTACCGGGCCAACAGCCATTCCTAAATAGGTAGAAAAAGCGATCAAAGAGCCTAATTGCCAGCTTCCTTCTATCACCCAGTAGCCACCGATTAAAAAAGCAGAAGCACGCGTTAGCGATGTTAACGTACCGGGTATCGCCTGAGTAAAGAACTCTGTCACCTGTAGTTTAAGCAAATCACTCAAATAATTTTCATTGAGGTTGCTCAGTCGTTCCCGCTCACGATGCTCTTGGCCTACCGACTGGATAAACTTCATGGCGGGTAGTGTTTCTACCAAAAAGCTCGACAAGTCAGCAGAACGCTCACGAATAGTACGTACTCTTACTTCAACCTTGCGGCGCATCCAACGTAACCACAACACCTCTAGCGGAATCATAATCACGACTAATAGCGACAGCTTCCACGATAATGCCAACAGCATGACAACAGAGCCGATCAAACCCAAAATACTGCTCACAGCAGAAAACATACTATCCACGGCAAAGCGCTGGATTTCGGCTACATCACCGTCAAGTCTTGAAAGAAGATCACCGATACGGCGTTTTCCATAAAAGGTAGGGGATAGTGTTTGTAAGTGATGGTAAAGATTATCGCGCAGTGCAAAAAGAATTCGACCGGATAAACGCGTGTGTAAATAGCGAGTCACACCCGATAACGCCGTACTAACAATACCCACCGAGATCATCAATAAAGCAACGCTCACTAGCGTGCCGTAATCTTTGGCAATCAAACCGTCATCGATTAGCGTTTTTGTTAACCAGGGTTGAAACAACACCATGCCTGATACAAATACCGACAATAACATTAAGCCCATAATTGCTCTGGTTTGGGGCTTAACAAAGGTATAAAGCCAGCGAAACGCCTCTTCTAAACGGTCGCCACCCTGACCATCAATTGCGGCGCTTAACCATTTGAACATGATATCTCCACTTTCTTGCAGATTTAAAGAGCCGTCTCATCACGCCAATACTGCGTTAAAATACAAAAGGGCTGTCATCAGACAGCCCTTTTTAAACTCGTCTAGTTCACCCAGACTTACTTCTAAAAGAAGGGGTTAACCCTATACTATATCCTAAACTGTACGCCCTACAATAAGCGCGCAATACGCAGATCAGAAGTCGTCATATCACCGGGTAACTGAATCGAGCCAATCTTCTCTAACGTATCAGGGTTATGTACCGAGATGTCGCTAGAAGTCCCGCCGATATAGATAGTACGATCACGATCCATATTGATGCTGTAGAAGGTATGATCCAGGTCTTTTACCGCGATGGTCTTCTTTTTGCTGATGTCGTGCTTAGATAGCTGATTGAACGAGCCATACAAAATATTGCTGTCAGCAGGGTCTGTAATCCAATTGAACACAATAAACTCAAATGGCACAGTTTCACGCTCATCCACTTCACCGGTAGCCACATCTATACGGCTCATGCCCCACCAGAACTCAGCTTTCTCCATGTCACCGGGCTCACCGTTCCACTTAATGGTGAAGTACGGCATGATGTATTCGCCTACATGCTCACCTTGAGTAAACATGGCAAAAGCATCCGGTGGTATCCAGTCAGCACCACGCGCCCAATTTTGCAAAGCACTCAGCACTCGGGTTTCACCGTTGGCAGGATTAATCGCTTTAATATCTGCACCGCCCAAAATCACTTCGCCATTTTTCATGGTCATGATTTTGGTAATACGACGGTCAACGGGGAAGGTACGTACCGATTTAGCATTGAGCCCATCTTCTGTATTAAACACCGCCAAGCGAGGCGCTAGTACTTCATAACGGTCATTTAGTTTGCGCGTCGGATTTTGTACTGTGTACAGCTCCTTACCATCGCCACTAATCGCTAAAGAAACGAAGGTTTTAACCCGCTCTCCGTTCTGAGATTGCTTAGCAGAGAACACCATTTTACAATCTGTAATATCAAAGCCGTAAACATCTTCTACTTTATTAGACAGCACATAAGCGATACGGCCATCTGGCGAAGGTAAAACGGCTCCAGCACCAAAAGTACCGGGTACATCACAACTACGTATTAGTTTTTTTGTTTCAGTATCAATGATATGCAACTGGTTAGGGCGGCTCATCGTCAATAGATATTCATGGCCACCGGCCTTCATTCCATTCACTTGTGCTGTTTCGCCTACTGCATAACCAGACAACAATACGGTACTACCTGCAGCACCTAGCAACGCTGCCGCTTTTAACATTTTTAAAAATTTCATCTGCGCCTCCGTTACTTCTGTTCTTCTGGAAAGATGCCGTCCAGCTTGCGCCAGTCTTCATTGGCCTTAGATACATCTTGTGACCAGTCTGGATACTGGCTAATCGTATCTGGCACCTGAGCAGGCCACCAGCAAGCATCAGCACAGCCATACAAATCAGATTCCATTGGCTGGCACAGTGATCCCAAACCACCAAAAGGGTCAACTTCCCAACCCGGATCATTCGTGGAAGTACAGCCCACCACAGACTGCATCGCTACAACGTCTTCAACTTCATCAGGTGACGTTGTTCGGTCGAGCATTTTCGCTTTCTTATTGAAAGATTTAAGGTGTTTCATTTAAGCACTCCTTCTTGGAGAGACATGGGCTTCAAAAAACCCTGGATTCTCTAGCATGATGCGCGTGTACGCTTCTACACCGAAGTCGACCCAATCTCGTAACAGGTCACAGTAGTGGTAAGAAGGTACGGTCGCATCACCGTATTTTGCGTAACTTTCGTGATAGCAACCGCCAGAACAAATATTGCGGATACGACAGGTTTCACAGCCTGTTTCAGTGCGATCTAGCCGGGTTTCAATAAACTCTGCTAATGCAGGCTTATCCAACCCTTCACTCACATCACCAAACAATGCTTGATCAGACCCGGTAAAGCGGTGACAAAGATTTACACCGCCCTGAGTATCGACTGCTAATAAACCAACACCAGCACCACAAGGCAGCTGTTTCTTATTGCCTTCATGAATATCAGTCATCAGCATATGCATATTGCCAAACCCCATATTCTTACCGTCAAGCGCGGCTGCCAGATACTTTTTACCTAAGCGTTTCATGCCTTCGAACACTTCAACCATCTCATCGCCAGTCAAGTTGAACGAGGATATGTCACCTGATGTTACGGGGCCAAAACCAACTTCAGTGAAACCTAGTTCGCTATACAGATGATCAAAAATTGCTTCAACATCGGTAATACCGCGAGTTAAGGTCACTCGACAACCCACAGGACGAGCGTTATAACGAGACAGCAGCATTTGTGCTTTCTTTTTAACGACCTCATAAGTGCCCTGACCACCGACAGTGATGCGGTTTTTATCGTGCATCGCTTTAGGTCCGTCCATCGAAATGGTCAAGCCAAAACGATGCTCGTTCAACCAGTCCACCAGCTTCTCATTGAGCAAGGTGGCATTGGTCGTCATAGTAAAACTGACATCGGCTTCTAAGCTGGCAAAGCGCTCTTCACAGTACGCCACAACATTGCGAATTAATGGCAGGTTGCTCAGTGGCTCACCACCAAAGAACACTACGTTATACTGGCGCTGATCAGGAGATTCTTTGAGCATCATCTCTACCGATTGCACGGCTGTTTCATAGCTCATCTTGTCACCCTTAGATGGGGTGGTCAGATCTTCTTTGTAACAGTAAGTACAGCTCAGGTTACAGCCTGTATTGGTGTTCAATACGATGGTGGTCAATGGGAACTGTGTCACCGGCTGCGGCTCGATATTTATCTGCGCCTTATTGGCAGCAACCATATCGGCATCCGCTACGATTTTAAGCGTCTTAAACTCTTCCAACGTATCGACAACATCAGCAGCACTAAAGCGGCCATCAAAGCGTTCTCGAAGTTGTGGGGCAGAAACCTCCTTCTGACCTGAGAATAGTTCGATCATCTCCCTACTCAAATCATCCAGTTCAAACAGGCCACTCGTAGGTACATGGAACAGCATGCGCCGCGCCTCTACATCTACCAGATGCAAGTTTGGTTTTACCAGCGTTAAAGATCCCATGTCAGCCTCGCTTCTTTTTATTGGTTATAGCTGTTATTGGCAGTCGATTTGTTTCAACAGTCGCTATCACTAGATCAATTACTGAATGGCTCGTTTGATAAAAGTAGGTACTGTTACCAACAGATGTGCTTCGCCTTCAACCTTGTTATCTCCATCAGCAACCTGAGCAATCACTTTCAGATTTCCCACGTTGTTTGTAGAGAATTTACGTTCAGGGTTCAGTCCCGCATCACCGGGGGTAAAGATACCGTTGCCATCAATTGTTCCTGCATATTTCAGGTCATTCTCATGATCAGCAACTTCATCAAATGGCAGTAGTGACCATTGAGCTGGCATGTAGCCCAAACGCATGTCATCTTCGGTGCCAGGCTTTCCATCACTACCCGCACTAAACGCTAAAGCGCGGTAAGTCGATTGCACTTTCGCTAACTTACCGCCGTTACCACCAATACGCGCTATGGACTCATTAGGTGTCACTTGAATGGTGGCAATGCTGTCATACACGGCTAATTGTGCGTTTGCTTTCGTTCCACCAACGGCAACATCACGTAAGCCAACAGAGGCACGGGTTGATGCTTTTGCCAAAACAACAACGCGGTCAGCGTCACGTGACAATACCTTCACAACCTGAACATCTTTACCCAAAGAAATATCACCTTTGAGGCCACTACCGATGATAGTGATTTCTTGCTGTCCACCTTGCTTAATGGCTGAAGGAGACAATGCAACAATGGCTTTACCATTCATCGCGTTGAGTTCACCACCGATCTCGTCATGCGCTGCTTGGTACATGCGGCCAGTTAGCGTAGTGCCGTCTTCTGAGGCTGCCATCACTTGGCGCATTTTCACACCATCAAGCGTTAAGCTTGCGCGCCACTCGTAACCAGAAAAGACCTTCGCTTGGCCACTTCCTTTCAGAGGACTACCGTCAGCATAATGACCGGTCATCACGAGCGAGAAGTTATCTTTAGATACTTTAGTAATGTTCAATGTAGCGCTGTAGTTACCCTTGCCAGCTATAAAGCCTGCAACACTCCAGCTTCCTGCTAGCTTTGGCTTCGACATCTGCTGCCATTTTTTCCAAGCCGGGTCATTAAAGGCATAGTCCGTTGCTAACTTAGGGGCAACATCGTTATAAGCAATGTCATACCAAGAGCGATCTCGTGCCAGCGCATGTAACTCAGTGGTGGGGTTGATCGCCATGTGAGTATTCACATGCAGCTTCCACTCATCTTCGGTACGACGCTGCAAACCAAAACGTGCATTAGAGTGGCAACGCGCACACATCTCGGCATAAGCAGGATCCACGTTCTCAACTACATTCGGCTTTTGCTCCAACACGTAACGGTGTGGTGCTGACTCAGAGGGAGCCAAACCTTGCGTATCAGACAGGTACTTAATCACAGCTCGCTCTTCATCTGACGAGATAACTAAACCGTTCAAGCGCTGCATGCGGTTAATGGTCATCTGCCAGCCTTCAGGCGTTTTACGCTGCTCGCTTATGCGTGAGTATGGTGTTTCAGGATTGCCTGTCTGGGTATGACACAGCAAACATTTTTCTTGTATAACACTCTCACCATCCACCGCTACAACCGCGCTGGAAAGACCCATAAAAGCTATAGCGCCACTAAAATATAGTGCTCGCTTCATCATTGGTTTTTTCAAGACTATCACTCCTGGCTTTCGGTGATATTTTTATAGTTATCCATACATACAGCTCAAGCTTTAAGCTATCAAGGATGGGGTCTAGATAAAGTACGCTTCCCATGTAAATAAAGTACCGGCTATATGTAGTCTTTTGTTGTTAAATGTAACTAAATGTAACTGCCGCTCAAAATAGCCAACTAACTATTTGATATAAAAGAGTTATAATAATAATTATCAAGAAAAGACCTCGCTTTTCTTTACTCATCTGCATTGCTAGACTCAAACAAAGCCTCTGGATGAACTCTGCTCTATGACTAGCCACACAAACCATAAATACAGAATACTGATTGTTGAAGATGATTTTGCCTCACGATCGCTTCTTTCTAGCTACCTAGAAAAAGAAGGCTACTTCGTCAGTGAGACTGAACAAGCCGATAATCTGTGTGAGCGAGTACAACAAGAGCAGATTGATCTTGTGCTGCTTGATATCAACCTACCCGGAAAAGATGGACTAACTCTCACCCGGGAGCTGCGGTCAGTATCCAGCGTAGGTATTATTCTGGTTACCAGTAAAGGCGATGAAATTGACCGTATCGTCGGTTTAGAGCTTGGAGCAGACGATTACGTCACTAAACCCTTTAACCCACGAGAGTTACTAGTACGGGCAAAAAACTTACTATGGCGTGTCAAAGACAGCCAACAGGCTCGCCAACAAGAGAGCACTCAAAAGTGGAAATTTGAAGGCTGGGTATTAGATGCAAATAAACGCTTACTCACCTCCCCCACGAGTGTTGATGAGCGCCTACCCGAGGGTGAATTTAAATTACTTAGCGCACTGCTCTACGCGCCTGGCGCTATACTTTCACGTGATCAGCTAATGGATGCGATCCATGATCGCGAATGGACACCCAATGACCGCTCCGTGGATGTTATGGTGGGGCGCCTGCGACGAAAACTAGGCGACAATCCTTCTAATCCACACTTTATTTTGACTGCACATGGTGCCGGTTATGTATTTGCCGGTGAGGTACGTTAAATGCACACCAACGGAATCTCTCTTGTGCAGGAGTTGATTCATCAGGGTAAACGCAGCCGTGTTTCACGCGGTGTATCTGAAAGTAATCAAGCAGTTGTCATCAAACAACCCAGCCATCATGCCAACCCCATTGCAGCAAATCGGCGCTTACTCCATGAAGCTGACATTTTAAGCGAACTCAACATTAACGGGGTGATTCCGTTAGTAGAGTGCCTAAAATCTGATACAGACCATAGTCTGGTATTTTTGGATAACGCAGCGATTAGCCTACGCGAGTGGTTGTTGTTAGAACGGCCCGACCTTATAACACGCTTAACAGTAGCGCTAAGCCTTAGCAAAACATTGGGGCAAATACATGAAGCGCGGATTACCCACAAACAGGTAACACCCGATAACATTCTTATTAACCCAGCAACTGTGCAAGCCTATATTATTGACTTCTCGATGAGTAGCCGACTCAGCCGAGAGCACCCATCATCGAGCGCTCCACAAGCTCATTCAGACAACCTATCCTACATAGCCCCTGAACAAACAGGGCGTATTAATCGTTACATTGATTACCGTACCGATTACTACAGCTGGGGTATCACACTGTACGAGATATTTACTGGCTGCTTACCCTTTACACAACAAAATAACCAAGAACTCCTGCACTGTCACATCGCTCGCCAACCTAAAGCACCACACCTTATTAACCCAGAGCTACCCTTAGTATTATCTAATATTATCTTTAAGCTAATGGCAAAAGATGCAGCACAGCGTTACCAATCCAGCTACGGGCTATGCCACGATATAAATGCCTGCTTGGAGCAAGTGCACTCTAAAAATCTACAAGATTTCGCCGTCGGCTCTCAAGACGTTTCGGAGCGGTTTGAGCTACCACAAACACTGTACGGCCGTGCCTCCACCGTCACCCAACTAAAAGCCTGCTTTGATAATGTCTGCGCAGGCAAACAATCAATGGCCTTAATCACTGGCTATGCGGGTGTCGGAAAATCCAGTGTTGTGCATGAGTTACGCCATTATATTTCGCAACACCATGGCCTTTTCGCCAGTGGAAAATTCGATCAATATCATCGAAACCGACCTTATACTGCTATTTATCAGGCGATGCAGACGCTTATTCGCCAGCTACTAACAGAACCTGACGAGCGTATTAAACACTGGCGATCAAACCTTCAAGAAGCCTTTGGCAGCAATGCAGAGGTGCTACTAAAGCTGATTCCTGAACTTGAACTCATTATTGGCGAACAGCCACAAGCACCGCGTTTATCACCATCTGAGGAGCAGCATCGCTTCTCGCATATTTTTCGCCAAATGTTGAAAGTATTTGCTACAGCAGAACACCCCTTAGTACTTTTCTTTGATGATTTACATTGGGCCGACTTATCGTCATTAACACTATTAGAAAAACTGGCGCACCACCCGCAACATCCACACCTTTTTATTATTGGAAGTTATCGGGATAACGAATTCAACAAGCATCATCCGTTTCAACTATCACTCCAGCGCCTTAAAAGCTCACCGCTTGAGTTGTCTTTATTTGAAATCAAAGCCTTAACTCTTGAGGATATTCAGCTATTAATTGCCGATACACTGAGTCATTCAGTGGCGCAGAGCAAACCACTAGCTGAAATATGTTTTGAAAAAACTCAAGGCAACCCCTTCTTTTTAAATCAGTTTTTACTCGATTTATATGAGAAGCGCCTTATCCATTTTCAAGGAAGCCTATGGTCATGGAATGAAGAAGAGATTCGTGACTGTGAAATAACCGATAACGTTATTAGCTTTATGGTGGATAAAATCCGCCGCTTATCGCCACAAACACAATCGGTCATACAGATAGCTGCGTGTATCGGGAACCCTGTTGCTTTGCCGATTCTTGCTGCGGTATGTGAGCAATCACCTGAACAAACCGCTACAGATCTATGGCAGGCTATTTCTGAAGGTCTGATCTTCCCATTAGAAGCAAACCACCACGCCAAGAGTAAAGAGCAAGCAGAACAGCTGCGCTACCGCTTTGTACATGATCGTGTTCAGCAAGCGGCCTACTCTCTCATTCCTGACGATGACATTACCAACCTTCACTACCGCATAGGCCAAATACTACAAACAAAAACACCTCGCCACGAACAGGGCCGTCGTATTTTTGATGTGACGAATCACCTAAACCAGGCACAAGCATTAATTGAAACAGCAGCAGAAAGAGTAGAACTCACCCGCCTTAATTTGCAGGCGGGCTTACAGGCAAAAGAGGCCGCCGCGTTTGAATCAGCCTTTGACTATTTTCGAAAAGGAATTGAGCTCCTAACAGCTGATTGCTGGGAAAATCAGCCATCCATTGCTTTATCGCTATACCAACATGCAGCAGAAGCTGCCTATATCAAAGCAGACTTCGCTACACTGCACCAGCTTGTTGATACAGCGCTTCCACATTGCCATCAAATGGCCGATAAGGTACTGCTTCAGGAATTACAAATTCAGGCGTTGGTATCGACCAACCACTTTGATGATGCGCTAACAGTCGCCTTACATTTATTGAAACAACTCAATTTTCCACTCCCTAATGCCCCCGGAGCATTCGCTATTAATCGTGCGAGGCTCAGTTCATTGGTTAGGCTTTACCGCTATTCGGATGAGAAAATCCTGAGCTTACCGAAGATGGAACAGCCAGAAGCCCTAGCCGCTATGCCTATTCTGACCAGTATGTTTGGCGTGGTGAAATTTTCAAGTTCGGGCCTGCGTCCCTTAGTGATGGCGAAAGAAGTTGAATTAACATTACGCTATGGCCTAAGCACGGAATCAGCCATGGCATTTGCCGGTTACGGTGGTGTACTTTGTGGTAAATACCAGCAAATAAAACAGGGGTTCCGCTTAGGCGCGCTGGCTATTAAGCTCGCACAACAAACAGATAACAATCGAATAGAACATAAAGTCCAATCTCTGTTCAACACCTATATACGCCATTACAAAGAGCCACTTACACTATGTTCTGAAGCATTATTAGAAGCGCATAATAGCGGCTTAGAAACCGGAGACATAGAATGGAGCGCTTACTCATTAGCGGCACATATTCAGTACAGCCTGCCACTGAGTAACAACTTCGATCAAC
The DNA here is from genome assembly GCF_000422765.1 of Neptunomonas japonica DSM 18939. Taxonomy (GTDB): domain Bacteria; phylum Pseudomonadota; class Gammaproteobacteria; order Pseudomonadales; family Balneatricaceae; genus Neptunomonas; species Neptunomonas japonica. The sequence goes on from NZ_AUGR01000014.1 coordinate 71,681, forward strand.
TCGCCATTAAACTGCAGGGTTACATTCTGCAGCTACAAGAAACCGGACAAAAGCAGTCACTACAATACTCATTAATGGCTCTGCAGTTTGTAGAAGTGCTAAGAGACCCCACTGCGACAACAACACTGAATGGCGAGTATTACGATGCTGAATTAATGCTCATCGAGCATCATGAGAATAATCACAAGACAGCTATCTGCTTACATTTTTTCTATCAATCCTTGCTCGCCTTTATTTTTAAAGAACACCAAAAATCGGACGATTACAGCCAACAGGCACTAGAGTTTAGCCCTTATATTAGCGGCACCTATACCGAGCCTTTTTTAGATTATATAAATGTCATCAATACCATAATGTTACTGGCCTCTTTACGTGAGGCTGAACAAATGCAGCGCATTAAAGAGATCAATGCTTACCTCAAATCCAGCAACAAACTGGCAGAACAGTGCCCACAAAATCATGAACACCGTCAACTGCTCGTAAAGGCAGCACTGCTAACTTACGAGCAATCTTACAGCGAAGCTATTGACCTGTTTGACCAGGCTCTTGCGTTAATGCAGGAAAATTCTTTTCATCTGGATTTTGCCATTGCCAACGAATTAGCTAGCCAATGCTACCGTAGCTGGGGAAAGCACAGCATTGCTCACCACTATATAACGCAGGCTTATCAAGCTTATGAGCGCTTAGGAGCAAACAGCAAGTTACGGCACCTAAAAGCTGAATTTAGCGACCTCAACCCAGTGCCTAATCAGCATAAGCAAACTGACTTTTCTGATTCAGCACTTTCAAACGAGCCAACAGAACAACCAAGCCGTGCATACGATGTCTCATCTGTTATTAAAGCATCACAGGCCATATCAGATGAGATCGTGCTTGAACCACTTCTCAGCCGCCTTATTAAGCTCGCTATTGAAAACGCAGGCGCACAGCGTGCCGTGCTACTGCTCAACCGAGAAACATTAGTTATTGAAGCAGAAGCCGGCATTGATGGCCCGACGCAACACTATGACGCGATGCCATTAGATGATGGTGCACACTTACTGCCAACCAGCATCATTCATTATGTTGCGCGCACAAAAGAAAATGTAGTGTTAGGCCATGCTAGCCAACATGAAATGTTCCAACAAGACGCTTATATTCAAGAGAAACAACCTCTCTCGCTGCTCTGTATGCCTATCATGTATCACGGAGCACTCACCGCCATTCTCTATTTGGAGAACAGCCAAAGTCGTGATGTTTTCGACAGAAACCGCTTAGAGGCACTACAAATACTATCGGCACAGGCCGCTATCTCGATAGAAAATGCCAAGCTATACCAAAGCTTGGAAAAATCCGAATATAACTATAAATCACTGTTTATGAACGCAGTAGAGGGAATTTTTAGAGCCGCTCCCCAGGGACGATTTATCTCAGCAAACCCTGCGCTTGCGACTTTATTGGGCTACCCTACGCCAGATGCTTTTCTTGACGAAATAACTGATATCGCCAGCCAATGCTTTATTGATGATACTGATCTTCGCTCTTTTATGGATACATTGAGCTCCCAACAAAAAATCATAAACTTTGAAACTCGCTGGCAAACAAAGTCTGGCTTTCCTATTTATGTCGCCATTTCTGCTCGCATTGTGCATAACTCACAAGGTGACCTTGAATACTACGAAGGCTCATTAACAGATATTAGTGAGCGCAAAGCAAAAGAAGCAGCAGAACAAGCGCGCAGTAAAGCAGAAGCCGAAAATGAAGAAAAATCACGCTTTCTTGCTACCATGAGCCATGAAATTCGCACACCCATGAATGGCATTTTGGGAATGACACAGTTACTCAAAAAAACTAATTTAGACGCCACCCAAATTGAGCAAGTCGATACTATCTTTAAAGCGGGACGATCTCTTTTAACCATTTTGAACGATATTCTCGACTTCTCTAAAGCAGAATCAGGCCAACTAGCGCTAGAGACTAACCCTTTCAAAATCGAAGATGTGCTTGATGAGGTATATTGTTTGTTCATGCCTCTGGCACAAGAAAAGTCACTACAAATTGTGCCTCAAATTGACCGCATGTTACCAACCGTTGTAGGTGATCGACGTGCCCTCACACAAATACTCATGAACCTCTGCTCCAATGCATTGAAATTCACACATGAGGGTTACATTACCTTAAAAACCATAAATCTAAAGCAAACCGACAACGATATTAGCGTGCGAATTGAGGTAAAAGATACGGGTATTGGTATTGCTGAAGCATCACAAAGTAAAATATTTCAGCACTTCATCCAAGCTGACAGCACTATCACCCGTCGCTATGGCGGAACCGGACTAGGTCTGGCAATTACCAAGCGAATGGTAGAGCAACAAGGAGGAAATGTCGGCTTTTCAAGTACACAGAGCCAAGGCTCTACATTCTGGCTTGAGCTGTCCTACCCTCTCTGTAGTGATGCAACGCTACCCGACATTGAAAAGAAAACAGCGGCAACCCCAACAGTACCAATGGATATTCTTCTCGTTGAAGATACGCCTATTAACCAGCAAGTCGCTAAAGGGTTACTCGAAAGTGATGGGCATCATGTCAGCATTGCTGAAGATGGTTTCACAGCACTTTCTATGCATAACGATCATCTTTATGATCTTATCCTGATGGATATCCACCTGCCCGATATGGATGGTATTACCACCACAGAAAAAATTCGCTCCCACCCAAACCCTAAATATGCCGCCATTAAGATCATTGCGCTAACCGCATCTGTATCCCAACATGAAATAGAGAAATACAAGCAAGCAGGCATGGATGGGGTACTCGCAAAACCTATTCAATTTGAAGCGATGCAGCAACTCTTAAACGACAAGATGGCAATAGACTCTGATCATATGCAAACCAAGCAAGGCAAATACCTAAACACCACACTACTCGATCAACATCAACAGCTACTAGGCACAGAACGTATTCACAAACTTATTGAACAGTTTTATCAAATGGCGAGCACATTACTGCCAGAGATAGAAAAAGCGGCAAAACAAAATCAACTAACACCACTGAGCACTGCTGCACACACGCTTGCTGGCGCTGCTGCAAACTTTGGCTTTGAAGCATTGCATGCACACTGTCAAAAACTAGAGCGCGCCGCTCAAGCCGACTTACTAAGCGAGGCGTCTGCTCTAGCAGAACACACCAAGCGTTTATATAACGACAGTCAAACAGAGCTTGCTCTCTATTTTGAACAACAAAAGGAAAGCGATGCAATGTAGGTATATAGATAAAGGGTATGGGGGAGATAAAAAAACCAAATGCCACGGAGAGAATACTAATGGCATTTGGTAAAGGTAAACCTAAGGGATCACTTATAACGAGCGACTAGCGACTAGCGACTAGCGACTAGCGATTAATATTCAAAAGCTGCGGAACTGTATATTCCAACAACCCTTCCAGCCCAAACTCAACACCAAAACCAGACATTTTACAGCCACCAAATGGCGCATGAGGTAACACTTCTGCATGACCATTAATCCATGCCGTACCGCACTCAAGCTGTGAAGCAACCTCTTGAGCTTGGTTAATATCGGCTCCCCATACTGAACCACCCAAACCATTTTCACTGGCGTTAGCACGGGCAACAGCATCATCAATATCGCTGTATTTAATCAGCGGCAGAACCGGGCCAAACTGCTCCTCATCAACAACACGCATACCATCCGTCACATTAGTAACGATCGTTGGCGCAATAAAGTACCCAGCGCCTTCAGGAACAGTAGCACTTGGGTGAACGACGCCACCATTAGCCTTTGCATCAGCAATCAATTCATTAACTAAATCGTATTGATCTTTGTTTTGAACAGGACCGAAGGTAACACCCGGTGTAGCGCCATCACCTACAGTTTGCTGCTGTGCAATTGCTATTAATTCCTGACTTAATTCATCATAAAGAGATTCGTGCACATACAGACGCTTAAGTGCTGCACATGTTTGCCCCATATTCAGAAATGCCGTTTGAAAAACGCCTTGAGCAATCGATTTCACATCTGTACCGGGTAAAACGATCGCAGCATCATTGCCACCCAACTCAAGCGTTAAGCGCTTCAAGTTATCAGCAGCATTACGCATAATATTTTGGCCTGTTGGCGTAGAACCTGTAAAAACAATCTTACGGATTTTTTTATGGCCACTCATCGCACGCCCTAAACCACCTTCACCTGTCACGATATTAGCAACACCTGCAGGAACAACTTCGTTAATAAGTTCAACCAACCGCATGGTGTTAAAGGGTGTCATTGAAGAAGGCTTAACAACAATGGTATTTCCTGAACGCAGAGCCGGCATAATATGCCAAACAGCAATCATCAACGGCCAGTTCCATGGCAAGATCGACCCCACCACACCTAATGGTTTACGGTGAAGTTCAATTCGCTTGTTCGGGCTGTCTTCAATCACTTCAACAGGGATTTCCAAATCAGCGGTGTAACGCGTCCAAGCAACAGCACCACCCACTTCCATCTGCGCTAGCGCCTGTGGTTTACCCTGCTCACTAGTAATAATATTTGCCAGCTCTGTTGCATGCTCTTCAAGCTTATCTGCAATTTTATGCAGCATGGCTTGGCGGTCTGTGTGGTTAGTTTTCTGCCATGTTATAAACGCCTTTTCAGCGGCGTCCACTGCCAGATCAAGTTGCTCTAGCGACGCAGCAGGACATTCTGCAAGCGCCTCTGCTGTCGCTGGGTTTATCACAGCAAAAGGTGTGTTTTCACCGGCTACTGCTTGCCCGTCAATCATCATTGAATAGTCATTTTTCATAGAAGAACCTGCTTATCAAAATAAATATAACCGGGCTCATTGAGCCCGGCATTTAGCAACGTTAGCTTTCTTGTTTCAGCATTAGAAAGGTACGATCGCTATCATCTGGAAATAAGTATTAGTATCGGAATTACCTATTTGAACACCGGCATTGTCTGGCGTATAGAAACCTAACAGAGGGCTGATTATCAAATGTTCATTCACCACCCACTCAGCATAAAGATCAACCTCTTGCCCATCTAAAGAGCCGTTACCCGCGGTATCACCAAAGTCAAAGAATAGGGCACCAAAGGATAAGGTTTCACTCGGGCTGGCTTTCAAGGCTAGATGATGAACATCAGTTTCGCTGTTAAAAGGACCTGCGTAATTAGATGCCACTTCACCTTGGAACCATGTTCCATAGCCACGGTTAAAGCCGAAGAACAATGGGTCAAAGCCTTCTTCAAAGGTACTATAACGATAATTCACACTCGGCGACCAAGGCACTTCTGCAAAGGTCCAACCTGCTTCTACATACCATGCATTAGCATCTTTTCGCGTATCATCACCCTGTTTTTGAGTTACAAACTCAGAAGACAAGAAGAGGTTTTCAACACCTGCATTACCCTGAAAACGTAAACTCAATGTATCTTGGCCATCGCGGTGGGTATTACCAAAGTCTTCGTTTACATCGAGGCCTTTTAAATACATCGCCCCAAACGTGCCCTTTTCATTACTATATTCAACATTAATACCGGCGAGTTCAGTTTCTGACTGTGCTTTGTTATCTGAGGCAATCCAGAAAATATCAGAGCGTAGTCCTTTACCATTAGCAATTTTTAAGACAGCGGTTTGATCAAATGCTTTGCGCGCTGCTAACCAATATGCGCCACCTCGGTTTAGCTCTTTACCCAAAGCATCACCAAAGTTAAGAGCGTCACCATTGATTAGAAATCCATCACCAAATGATAAGTTTTGACGCCCAAAAGAAAACTCTAACCCGTTCTCACCCAGAGATGAGATCATATTCCCTGAACGCCAACCTAGGTACGCATCCTCAACCTTGGTTTTACGCTCATCTCCGCTGGTAAAACCACCCGCATCACCATCTCCGAATGTTCCTGAACTCAGTAGGTTTAATGCGCCGTATAGGGTTGCTCCCTGATTCAGGTTACGTGTAGCACTAAGGCCATATTTGACATATGCCTCCTGCCAGTTTGAACTTCCCTCATCGTTAACTGCAGCACCCGTGACGTCATAGCTTTCTTGGCTACTAAACGTTCCTAGAATGGCTTCTATATCAAGGTTCACTTCACCTGCGTCACTGGTATGCAGATTATAAGCATGAGCAGGAAAAGCCATTACTGCAGCTACAGCAGCACCAAGCAGGTACGGTTTACGAATTTTGAAGGGGGTCTTCATCAGGATAGTTCCTCCACGGAAACAGTCGCTATTCTTATTAGTTATTGATGATTCCAGTTAATGAATCACTTTATAACGTTAAGCATACTGTTGTGGTGTAAACCAGCTTTGAGCTAAATGTTTGAAGTTGTTCTCAAATGTAATTAGATGTAACAGGCAAGGCCTATTAGGCCTCACACTCTCTTAACTTGCGGTAAATTGTTGCTCGGCTAATACCTAATGCGCTCGCTGTTGCAGAGACATTTCCTTCACATTGATCCAACGTATTGCGGATAAGCTCTAACTCAGTGACTTTAATAGTGCCTGCTCGGCCAGATGAGCTATTGGCATTTAACTCATCAATAAAGTCATCTGTTAAGTGATCAATGGTGATCTGTTTTTCTCCATCATCCAAAAAGGCGACGGCCGCTTTCATCACCATCTCTAACTGGCGAATGTTGCCCGGCCAAGCATACTGGCGAAACATATCAAGAACCTCAGCATGCACTGTGACATATGTGGCGCCCATACGTGCTAACAGGTCAGTTAACAAAGCTTCTAAGTCAGAACGTGCTCGTAATGCAGGCAACTGCACACCCACCCCGTTTAGGCGATAATAAAGATCTTCACGAAAATCATTATCTTTGACGAGTGATTTGATATCCCGGTGAGTTGCGCAAATTAAAGCAATATCAAGGTCGACCTCTTCTCCTCCACCTAGCGGAGCGACTCTTCGCTCTTGTAATACGCGTAATAACCGCGCCTGCAGAGCCAGTGGCATGTCACCAATTTCATCAAGAAATAAAGTACCGCTGTTAGCTTGTTGAAAGCGCCCGATCATCCCGCCTTTACGCGAACCTGTAAATGCACCCTCACGATAGCCAAACAATTCTGACTCAATTAAACCTTCAGGAATAGCCGCACAATTCACGGCTATAAAAGGTTTATCCGCACGCTGACTCTGGTTATGCAAGGCACGTGCAACAACTTCTTTACCGGTACCGGTTTCACCATTGAGTAAGATTGGCAGGTCATGATCAATCCCCTTTAACGCCATACGGAGTGCTTTAGCGAGGCGTGGATTCTCGGCACCGACCTTTTGTAATGAAGGGTGGCTTGATTGGCGTTTTAGTTTAGTGGGACCTTTAGAGAAAGACTCACTTCTAGCGGGTAAGCCTGTCAGTTGGCGAGGAAAGTGTAGTAATTCACAATAAAGAACAACATCTCTAAGCTGCAATGTTACACCGGTATTACGCAGTAACTGATTAAGCAACACCGTTGGCGCTTGGCCTGTAATAGTTTCAATCGGTTGATGTTGTAAGTTTTCGCGTGATTTTTTTAATAACTGACACGCCTGTTCATTCAGCGCCAGAATCATCCCCTCCATATCAATAGCAATAAGCCCTTGCCATGCAGAGTGCAGGTACTCTGTGCGACTATGAAAGGCAATAATTACATGTTCTTGAAAGTGGGAAATAAATAATCTGTTTTCTATATTGCGCGCCGCCAGCTGAACCGCACTCATATTACCTTGTATATGTTGAGCATTGGCTTCGGTGGTTAAATCAAGCACGCCCAATAGCTGACCATCCACACCTGAAATGGGCGTTGATGTACAAGAAAAGCACCCCGCACCATCAAGAAAATGCTCAGTACCGTTGATCATTACCGGTTTACCATCGACCACCGCTGTGCCTAACGCATTAGTGCCGTGCGTATCTTCAGACCAACAGATACCTGGATCTAGAGCATACTCCCCTGCATTTTTCAAAGAGCGCCTATCACCTAGCAAAGAGAGAATGGTGGCGTTGTCATTAGCAAGAATGACCATTCCTTTATCACGGTTAAATTGTCGCGACAAATGATCCATTTCAGGCGCAGCCATAGAAATTAGTGTCTGATGGTTCTCTTTTAATTCAAGCACATCACAAACAGAAGCATCTTTTGCAATCAATGGATCTTGAAAACGAACTCCCGCTTTAATGCTACGTTGCCAAGATGCTTCGATCTGGGCACGTAAAAACCCACCGGGAAGCTCCCCTTCTAAAAGAAGCCTTTCACGAGCACGCTGCGCATCATGAAGAGGATCGCTGTAAACCCTCTGCTCTAACTTATAAGACATAGAACATGGCCTCTTCATTATTGTTATTGGGCTGGATGTCTTTGAATAAAACGCTAATCGCTACCACTCTAAACCGACTGCAAAGCAAAATGCAATATCGACACATCTCAGAAGAAAAGCAGCCACTTCAATGAAGGGGGATTAAAGTGGCTAGCGTCCTTTTATTGCTTAAAAGAAATACATCACCACGGCTTGCGCATAAATATTACTATCATCATTACCTTGAGCTGCGACAACCGCATCACCATCAGGCATATATACCCCAAGTAACGGGCTAAATATCCAGTTATCTGTAATGCTCCAAAGTGCATACAGATCTACTTCGCTGCCGGCTAAATCAGGGGCATCATCTTGCGGTGAAAACTTCCAGTATTGTGCGCCCACTTGTAGATCAGCTCGCGGGGAAGCGGATATTTCTATACGGCTAACATCATTGCCGCTGTTAGCAGGGCCGGCATAATTTGAAGCTACTTCTCCTTGGAACCAAGTACCAAAGCCTCGCGTAAAGCCGAAGAACAATGGGTCAAACGCTTCGTTTTTAGTCGTTTCCGTTTTATCACCCGAGAATTGCGCATAACGATAATTTACATTAGGTGACCATGGCACATCCGCAAAAGTCCAACCAGCTTCTACATACCAGGCATTACCTGCATTTTTAACTGCTGAGTCTCCACCACTTTCCTTTACATACTCAAACGATAAAAAAAGATTTTCGACACCTAACGAACCTTGCCCGCGAACACTGACAACATTCATACCTTTGCGCTTATCCCACAAGCCCAGACCTGAGCCTTGGTCAACATCAAGTACCGAAAGATAACTAGCTCCTAACGTACCGAGTTTTTCATCAACATATTCAAGATTAACACCTGCCAGTGAAGTATCTTGATGATATGGGTTATTCGATTGTAACCAGAACATATCTCCTCTGAAGTTACCTTCAGGGTTGAGTTTCAATATGGCGGTATTACTAAAGCTTTTTTTGCCTGCCAGATAATAAGCACCACCACGATCAACATCGACACCCGGAGCGCCTAAATCACCTAAGCTAATAGCATCTCCAGCAATCAAAAAGCCATCACCTAGTTGAAAGGTTTGCTGCCCTACTGACAGATCTATTAGGTTACTTGAGGACCTAAACCCCAAATAAGCGTTTTCCAAATCAACCTGCCCTTCATTACCACTGGTTAACCCGGCAGCATCACCATCGCCCGCGGTACCGAGCGCGATAGCACCCAGCCCTGCGTATGCTTGTATGCCATTGGGTAACTTATGCGACACAACAAATGTTGGTTTAATAAAACCTTCTTGCCAAGTACGACCGTCATCACCGACATAATCTTCTGACGCTGAAAATACACCAGCCATTGCTTCAACATTGAGCTCAAATTGAGTCTCATCGGATGAGCTTAATACAGCAGATTGAGCTGTTGCAGCCATCGCCGACGCGACCAACCCCACTACGATTCTTTTTTGGATCATCATTTTTACACACCATTTTTATTATTTCAGGCAAAAAAGCCCCTAGGAGACCGAAAACGGTCTCTATTAGGGGAATAACCAGAGGATGTATTCAGGTATTAGCGGATAAAGATTTGAGAGGTACTTATCGCCATGTCACCACCTGGTAACTGGATATTGCCAAGCTTTTCTAAAGAGTCTGCATCATAGATAGCAACATCGTTGAATGTGCCACCCAGATATATTTTGCTGCCATCATGGTTCATAGCAATGCAGTAATAAGAATGATCAAGAGCCGCTGCTTTAATCAGCTTTTTCTCTTTAACATCATATTTAGCTAAACGATTAAGCACACCAAACACAATATTAGGGTCTTTAGGAGACATCATGCCCGTGAAGTAGATTTCAGTAATCGGCCCAAAATCAGTCGTTTGGGTTTCACCCGTTTCTAAGTTCACATTCATAAAGCCATAAATCCAATCCGCAGTATCTAGGTTGTACGAGTCATCCTGAAACTTAGCGGTGGTATAAAGAATCGTGAAATCTTTTGACGGTGTCTGGATCGGCCAAGCATTTAACACATCCGGTGGCGCGTACAATGGACGCTGCCAACTTCGACTAGCAATAGCCGTAGTATGTTTGCCTGTGTGCACATCAAATTTGTAGATATCGGCACCGGCCATATACAAACCACCATCTGCGCCAGTCGTCATCACGGTGACTTGTCGTGGCGCCGGGAAAGTACGAATAGGTTGTGCATCTAAGCCGTCATCCGCGCTATAAACAGCCAACTGCGTTGGCAAAATACGGTAATGATCATTATTCATCTTAGTGGGGTTATGCATCGCATAGATCTCTTTTCCATCTGGGCTGATGGCCATGGAAAAAATAGACTTAGTGCGTACCGTCGGATCGCTTGAAAAACGTGTATGAAAGCTCACATCACACGTATCTAAGTTAATACCGTAGATATCTTCATAGTGGTTCGACAATATATAAGCCGTCTTCTTATCCGGTGCAACCTGCATTACTCCAGGGCCATAAGCACCCGGCACCTTACACGTTTTAACCAGCGAATCCGTACTCAAATCAATCACATTAATTTGATTGGGATAGTTTGCAACAATCATATATTCGTTGCCGGGCTTTAATGCAGTATCAGTAGCCAGAGCAGCCGGTGATAATAAGCCTGCCGTCACAGTCAATAAAACCGCATTCAGACTAATAGCCAGTGATGGCTTTGTTTTTGTTATGTTCATTATGCTCATCCTGCCTTTACTTTTTATCTGCGGGGAAAACAGTACCCAAATTCCGCCAGTCGTCTTTAGAGTTCTGGGCATCTTTATTCCAGTCTTGATAAGTGTTCATCATGTCTGGCACCTGAGCAGGCCACCAGCAAGGATCAGCACAGCCATAAAGGTCTGATTCCATTGGCTGGCAAAGAGAGGTTACCGAGCCAAAAGCATCGATCTCCCAACCGGGATCTGTTGTCGCAGTACAACCTGCCAAGCTACTCATTGCCACGACCTCTTCTACCTGATTATCGGTGACGGCCTGATCGAGCAGTTGCGCTTTATTATTAATGGGTTTAAGAAATTTCATATCAGAGAGCCCTCCGAGGTGTAATGTAGGTATCGATAAAGGCCGGATTATCGGCCATGATGCGGCTATAGGTTTCGATAACAAAATCAACCCAATCACGCATCAAATCGCAATAGTGATAAGTAGGACGCGTTGGGTCTTCATAGCGAGCGTAGCTTTCGTGATAGCAACCACCTGAACATAAATTACGAATATGGCAGGTCTCGCATCCGGTATTAGTTCGGTCCAAACGCTGCGCAAGAAATCCACCCAAACGCTCTTTATCAATCCCCTGATGCACATCACCAAAGGTATTCAGGTCGGAACCTGTAAAGCGATGGCATAAATTCAGGTCGCCCTTATGATCCACTGCTAACATTTTCAAACCGGCACCACAGGGCAATGCTTTTTTATTCCCTTCGTGGATATCCGTTATCATCTGATGCATATTGCTAAAACCTATATTACGATTCTGCAATGCAGCTTCTAGATAACGATTTCCGAGTGCTTTCATGTTATCGAAAACCTGTTTAACCTCTTCATCAGAAAGGTTAAATTCAGACATATCGCCCGACGTTACTGGTGCAAAGCCTACTTCAGAAAAACCTAGATCGTTAAACAAGTGATCCCAAATAGCTTCAACATCTGTTACGCCTTTTGTGAGCGTAACTCGCGCTCCCACTGGACGAGAACGATAGCGTGACAACAGCATTTCGGCTTTACGCTTAACGACGGCATAAGTACCTTGCCCACCCACAGTGATACGATTTTTATCATGTATCGCTTCAGGGCCATCCATACTGATTGAAATACCAAAGCGGTGCTGATCAAGCCAGTCCACTAGGTCTTCATTTAGTAAGGTGGCGTTGGTCGTCGTTACAAAATTGACACGCTTGCCCGCCTCTGCAAAGCGTTGCTCACAATAAGCGACCATCTCTTTGATAAGCGGCAAATTACTCATAGGCTCACCACCAAAGAACACAACCGTGTAGGTCTCTTCATCCGGTGATTCTTTTAGCAGCATTTCAACAGATGCTTTAGCTGTTTCAAAATCCATTTTTTTGCCCGCTGAAGGCTTATCTAAGTCCTCTTTGTAACAGTAAGTGCAGCTGAGGTTGCAGCCCGTATTTACATTTAAAACGACCGTGGTTAACGGGAATCTATCCACAGTTTTGGCGCTAATTTCAGGTGTTAAACCCGAGCCATCGCTCACAACTTCTAATGCACATAAATTATGCACTAGTTCATGAACATCACCGCTTTTGTAGCGGCTATTAAGCTGCTGGCTAATCTCTTCAACCGACAAACTCCCGCTACGTAACAACCCAAAAACATCTTGTGTCATCGAGTCCAACTCAAACAACGAATTGGTCGGGATATGAAACATCATTTGTCGTTCGCTCACCCGAACTTCATGTAGATTGTTCTCAACTATGTTAAGTACAGCACTCATGATTCAGTTCCTCGTTTTACTTATTATTATGTGGCTTCTACTAACAAGCTGAGCATTATGGGATCGGAGGATTATTCCAACGCTGTATGGTTACGATGAGTTGTCCATCAGCCGTGACCGACTTTCCTTCATCATTAACTTGAGCAACGACTTTGAGGTTACCTGCATTGTTGGTGCTCATACGCCGCTCTGGATTTGGTCCAGCCAACGCAGGGGTAAACACGCCTGAAGCAGCATTCATTCGTCCACTAAAGTGCACATCATTATCGGCAGCTGAAGCCGCATCAAACGGTGCTACAGACCACGTCGCTGGCATAAAACCAATACGCACATCATCTTTCGTACCGGCAACACCATCAGTACCAGCAGCCCACGCCTCTGCTTCAAAAGCGGCTTCTATTTTTGGCGTAGAGCTATCGTTGCCACCCACACGCGCAACCTGGAATGCAGGAACAACTTTAAGACTAGCGACCTGGTCATAAACCGTAATATTAGAAGTGGCCTTACCTATGTGGATTGTCTGCATGCCAGTAACTACAGTGCTACTCGCTTTAACCTGCAAGACACGCTTGTTTTTGTCAGAAGGCATATCTTTGAGCAGCGTTAACCCTTTGCCTAATACCACATCACCCTGTAAACCCGTTCCAACAATGGATAACTCAACCGTATCACCCGCTTTAATATATTCAGGTTGAACTGCCAAAATAGCAGGCTGAGTGCTTCCCTGTTTAATGGCAGCAAAATCAAACCCGCGCTCATCATGTTCACGCTCGAACATACGACCCTGCATTTCTCCTGCTTTTGCGGTAGAAAAGACCTGTCTCATCGGTGTTCCATCAACCGTAAGATTAGCTCGCCACTCATAGCCGGTATAAAGAATGGCTTCACCCGAACCTTTGAAGGCTTTTCCGTCTGCATATTGGCCTGTCAGCGTAATGCTAAACTTATCTTTATTATCTTCGACAACCTGCATAACACCGTGCATTTCACCTTTACCCGGCATCTTGCCAGCAAACGTCCACTTACCCGCAACAATGGGCTTTACACTTTTCTGCCATTGATCCCAGGATTTGCTTTGTAAGGGCAGCATTTTTGCTAATTCTGGTACCATTTCATTCAGCGCCAAGTCCAGCCAGTCACGGTCACGTGCCATCGCCTGATATTCAGTCGTTGGCCATTGCCCTAAATGAAAATGCACCAAATGCTCCCATTCACTAGCAGGGCGACGTTGTAACAGTACTCGTGCACCAGAATGGCAACGCGCACAGGTTTCTGTAAACGCTTGTGATTCAAAACTTTCAGATGTGTTTAAACGACGTTCCAGTGCATAACGTGCATCTTCAGCTTCAGAAGGCGCAAGGCCCTGGCGGTCTGCTAAGTATTTAACCAAGGTATGGCGTTCATCATCACTGATTTTTAGCCCATGCATAATTTGCATGCGCGCAATACTCATCAACCAGCCTTCTGGTGTTTTTCGCTGATGGCTAATACGGCTCCAGGAGGTTTTGCCTTCCTGTGTATGGCACGCCAAACATTTTTGTTGGACGATACTTTCAGCACCTGCATCAGCAGCATTTGCCGACGGGATAAATGAAAGTGATACGGCTGTTAACAGCCCACTCATTAAGGAAACGATAGGGGGTGTCTTTTTCAAAACAAGACCTCCTGAATTATTATGATTATTTTAAGATGGATTTATTTGTTTCACACTTATGACAAAGCACATGATGTGCCATTACCTACTAAACCTTTTGTTAACAATTAGTTACGATGAAAACTTGTACTTTCGTACCTAAAAAGATAGCTTCCAAAACTGTTTTAAAATGAGACACCTGTGTAAAACTGATACACCTTGCTACAAACCAGCCTAAACAGTGCCCCAGCTCAAGCAACCCGCTCCTAGGCAAACAAACTGTTGTCGCACTCTGCAACAGCAGAGTGTCTTAAAAAATCACCATAAATAAAATTAAAGTTCTTTTATTACAAAAACTTAAATCAATAAATTACGAATGGCACAGCCTTTGCTTTTCTTAGGTAACATCAAACAACAATAAAAAGGCTTGTTATGACTACCTATACTCCCAGCGCAGCAACCCATGACTTTATTAACAGAAACCACAAGCTGTTCATCAATGGCGAATCTGTAGCCAGTGCTTCAGAACAAACTATTGATGTTTATAACCCAGCCACAGCTGAAAAGATCACAACCATACAAGCCGGCGGCCAAGAGGATATTAATCGTGCTGTTGCGGTTGCACGCCAAACTTTTGAAGATTCTGATTGGAGCCGAGCCCTTCCATCAGACAGAGAACGCTTGTTATGGCGTTTAGCTGACCTAATTGAAGCCAATAGTGACGAGTTATCTGAAATTGAGTCTATCGATAATGGCAAAGGCGTCGGTATTGCCAAAGGTGTGGATATTCGTTTAGCGATTGATTTTCTTCGTTACATGGCCGGTTTTGCTACAAAGATAGAAGGAAGTACTGTTGATGTATCGGTTCCCTTTATGCCGGGATCACAGTTTCATGGGTATACGCGTCGTGAGGCTGTCGGTGTTGTTGGCGCAATTGTCGCTTGGAACTTTCCGCTGTTATTAGCCTGTTGGAAATTAGGCCCTGCTTTAGCGACTGGCTGTACTGTCGTTTTAAAACCTGCCGAAGATACACCGCTTACGGCACTTCGCTTAGCTGAGCTAGTCATGGAAGCCGGTTACCCTGCTGGTGTATTGAACGTCGTAACAGGCTACGGACATGAAGCTGGCTCAGCGCTCTCGTCTCACCCTGATGTTGATAAGCTGACATTTACTGGGTCAACGCCTGTCGGAAAAATGATCGGTAAAGCCGCCATGGACAGTATGACGCGCGTTACCTTGGAGCTAGGAGGCAAGTCTCCCACTATCGTTTTGGAAGATGCTGACCTTAATATGGCAGTACAAGGTGCCGCTAACGCTATTTTCTTTAACCAAGGGCAAGTATGTTGTGCTGGCTCACGTCTTTACGTACATAAGAAACACTTCGAAAACGTAGTGGCTGATATCTCTGATATCGCAAACGGTATCACACTCGGGCATGGACTCGATCCAAGCTCACAAATGGGGCCATTAGTTTCTGCTAAGCAGTATGACCGTGTGAATGGTTACATTGAACAAGGGCGCCAAGACGGCGCAACCATCACTGCCGGCGGAGGTGTGGCCGAGCGCCCTGGATACTTCGTTAAACCGACAGTGATGGTAGATCTTGAGCAAAACTCAAAGCTAGTACAAGAAGAGATATTTGGTCCAGTATTGGTGGCTAGGCCTTTTGATGACATTGAAGAAGTAATTAAAGCTGCTAACGATTCTCCCTATGGGCTAGGCGCGAGTATCTGGTCAAATAACCTGTCACAAGTGCATCGTATGATCCCACGTATCAAATCCGGTAGCGTGTGGGTGAACTGCCATACCGCGCTCGATTCAGCCCTTCCCTTTGGAGGCTATAAACAATCCGGCCTAGGACGAGAGATGGGATCAGCAGTCATTGAGCATTACACAGAGCTTAAATCAGTGCTTATTCACCTTTAATTCACTCAAATACTACTGAAGGTTTTCTTAAATAGAGAACTTCAAGCACGGCAGGGATTACGCTATGTGACCTCCCTGCCATGCAGGCTATTATCTACTGGAAGTACGTATCCCGTATCGCGCCTAAGGAAACCTCTCTCAGCATAGATACAAATAAAAACTCCACCTCAGTTAAAGGGGTATTCTCCGGCGTCACTAAATACACATCGTTTATAGGCAATTGCTCATAAGGCGGTAACTGATATAGCATTTTTTGTTCAACAAAAGGCTTTGCGCCTTCCACAGTTAATGCACCAAACCCAACACCAGCAAGAATTAATCGCCGCACTTCTTCTTCATTGGATGACACTGCGACTAGTTTTCCCCAGCACTCGTTTTCGGCGCGTAACTTAGACACATCATTTAAACCCTCCCCTGGCTGATCACTTTCAAATGACACATAAGACAACCCACTCAGGTCATCTAAACTGAGTTTCTTTTTGCCAAACAGCGGATGAGTGCCTCCACAGTAAAAAGCCATTTGCTCATATCCCAACAAATCAAAGCGAAGCCCCGTATGCGCTATCTTTTTATTACTTAAACCAATATGTAACTCACCTTCTGCTACAGCACTAACAATGTCAGCACTGGGTTGAGCATTAATACTTAAAAGCACTTTTGGGTATTGCGCATGGTATTGCGCTAGCGTTTGATCAAAAGCAGGGCAATGAATATGGCTTGCTATCTGTATGTTTACTTCCCCCTGCACCGAGCCCTCTTCCTCTGCAAACTGCTCTGCCATATGAGAAATAATACTACTCGCTGATGAGGCGTATTCATACATACGCAGTCCTTGATACGTCAGGGAAAAGACACCTTTCTTTCGCACAATAAGGCGCATGCCAAGATGCTCTTCAAGCCTCTTCAAAGCATTACTAACACTCGGCTGGCTCAGTGATAATTTGCGTGCAGCGCCTGTAATGCTGCTCTCTTCAACGATAACAAGAAAGGTATACAGGAGATTCCAGTCCAGGTTACGTAGTAAGCGCTCTCGTGGTGATAACATTTTTTCATACCTCAAATAAGCACAACCAACACATAGCAACAGCCTATGAATAGCATAATAATAATACATTTTACAAATATGAATACATTCCAGACACTGTCCCTGTTGCACTGAATTGTCTTAGCAAAGAAATTAACTTTTCAGGGCTGCCATCTATGAGCGGAGCCAGACTCCAAGGGAAAATAAAATGAATAAAAACCTATGTTCGTTGGCACTATCTATCATTTTCACAGCTGCTCCTTTTTCAGCCTTACACGCAGAAGAAGTAACCACACTTCGTATAGGGACAGAAGGAGCCTACCCTCCATTTAACTATTTCACTTCAGACGGTGAATTAGCGGGTTTTGATATAGAAATTGGTAAAGCGCTTTGTGAAAAGATCAAAGCAAAGTGCAGTTTCGTTGCACAAGATTGGGATGGCATTATCCCCGCATTACTGGCCGGTAAATACGACGTCATTATTGCCTCAATGTTTATTACTGATAAGCGTAAACAAAAGGTTGATTTCACCCAGCCATATCAAAAATCAGCAATGACCTTTGTGACAGAGAAATCATCAAAAATTACTGATTTTTCTCCTAAGGCACTCGCGGGTAAATCAATAGGTGCGCAGGGCTCAACAACGCAAGGAGAGTTCCTTTCTGCTGCCTACCCAGATTCTGACATCCGCTTATACCCCACTCAAGATGCCGTTAATCTAGATTTAATTTCAGGCCGTATTGATGCACAGGTCGGCGACATGATTCCAATGCTCGACTGGACTCAAAAATCTGATGATGGTAACTGCTGTAAAATAGTAGGCACACCGATTACTGATCCAAAATATGTGGGTGATGGCGTTGGTATAGCATTGCGTCAGGAAGATGATGCTTTACGCCAGAAACTAAACCAAGCTCTGGACGAAATCGTTGCTGACGGAACCTACAAAGCCATTAACGATAAGTTTTTCTCAGTGAACATTCTCACACTGAAATAAAACACAAAACTCATAATGTCTTAACTCCGAGGATGCCTTATGGAGTGGTTTGAGTACCTTAGTTTCGGTAACAACGGTTGGGGAGACGAACTAGCTAGTGGGTTGGGTATTACCCTGTCACTAGCCCTCATCACCTTACCTATCGGGTTGTTTTTAGGCTTTAGTGTCGCCGCCGCTTCAGTGGCAAAAAAAACCTACCCACGCTTAATCGCATTTACTTTCACAACAATGATTCGGGGGCTTCCTGAGCTACTAACCTTATTTATTATCTACCATGGTGTAGGGCTGCTACTTAATAAAATAATAAAGTGGCTAAACCCCGATGCTGGTTTCTTTGAGTTAAGCCCTTTTGTAGCAGGAATTATTGCGCTTGGGCTGGTATTTGGGGGCTACTCTGGCGAAGTATTACGTGGAGCATGGCAAGCATTAGACAAAGGGCAACGAGAGGCTGCCCTCGCTACCGGCATGAACCAGCTACAAATATTTCGCCTCATTGAATTACCTCAAATGCTACGTCTAGCTTTACCCGGGCTAGGGAATTTATGGATTAACTTACTCAAAGATACCGCCTTAGTCTCAGTCATTGCACTAAACGACCTAATGCGAATGGCCAATATTGCAGTGGGTTCCACCAAAAAACCTTTCCTCTTTTTCCTCACCGTTTGTTTAACCTACTGGGCCATTTGCATCTTTTTTGAATGGTGCATAGCTCGACTGGAAAAAAGAGCAAATAGAGGAATACGAACCTCATGATTGAAGTACTTATCGACTATTGGCCAAAGCTACTTGACGGAATGTCCATGACCTTAAAACTGACCTTTATATCAGTTGTTATTGCCGGTCTGTTGTCACTCCCATTAGCTATTTTGCGTCGAAGTAAAAACAAAGCATTCCAATGGCCAATACGGCTGTTTGTCTCTTTTTTTCGCGGCACTCCCTTATTAGCACAACTGTTTTTGATTTATTACGGTTCGGGCCAATTTCGTGAAGAGTTAACCGACTTAGGGGTTTGGTGGTTTTTTAGAGACCCATTTTATTGCGCGCTTTTCACTTTTGCTTTGAACTCAACTGCTTACCAGTTGGAAATATTACGTGGCGGATTACAAGCAGTTCCTTACGGCGAGATTGAAGCAGGTGTTGCTCTGGGTATGCCTCGTACACTGCTCTATCGAAAAATAATCCTCCCACACACCTATAGAATTGCGTTACCTGCACTGGGCAACGAGATCATTCTCATGCTTAAAGGAAGTGCTATTGCCAGTGTTATAACACTACTGGATGTTATGGGGCACACCCGCCGTGTTTTCTCGCAAACTTTCGATATATCAGTTTATTTCTGGGCGGCATTAATTTACTTGATGATTACCACCTTGTTTGTTTTCGCATGGCGGTTATTAGAAAAACGACTAACACGTCACATGTGCTATCCCGTTAATAGCAAACTGCCGGCACCCAAAGCCCTCAACACACCCAAGGAAACATGCCATGTCAACTAACTTACAGTCCGAACCCGCACTGCACGTAGAAGAACTACATAAATCCTTTGGTGATATAAAAGTACTTAAAGGCGTGTCCCTCACTGCTAAAAAACATGATGTCATCAGTATTATTGGATCAAGTGGTTCTGGTAAAAGCACCTTTTTACGCTGTATGAATTTATTAGAGTTTCCTAATGCGGGAAGAATTAGAGTACATGGTGAACAGCTGGACCTTTCTCAAGGTGTAGAACAGGGGAATTCAAAAAACCGCCAAAACCAAATTGAACGTATTCGTTCACGCTTAGGTATGGTTTTCCAATCTTTCAATCTATGGTCTCACATGAGTGTTCTGGAAAATGTCATGCTCGGCCCATGTACTGTTCTCAAACGCAATCGTGACTCGGTTGAAGTGCAAGCCAAAGCACTACTAAGCCGTGTTGGCATGCTTGAAAAATGTCACATGTACCCGGACCACCTTTCTGGCGGCCAAAAACAGAGAGTTGCTATTGCTAGAGCCCTAGCAATGGAGCCTGACGTTATGCTCTTTGATGAACCTACTTCAGCACTAGACCCAGAACTTGTAAACGAGGTTCTACTGGTTATTCGCGAGCTTGCCGAAGAAGGTCGCACCATGATCATGGTGACTCATGAGATGCGTTTTGCGCGTGACGTTTCATCGCATGTTGTTTATCTGCACCAAGGAAAAATTGAAGAACAAGGCCCTCCTGAGCAATTATTTAATGCCCCCCAATCCGAGCATCTGCAGCGCTTTCTATCAACTCAGTATTAATTTATGCAGCAATTTCACTTCTACGAATACGAGAACATATTATGAACCAGGCTGTTGCTTTGCACCCATGGGAAAGACCGCACCACCTTAATAGTGAAGAAAATGTATTAATGATTGATGGTGTTAATGTAAATCATTTAATTAAAAGATACGGATCTCCTTTATTTGTCTACTCAGAAAACAAATTACGAGAAAACGCCTTAGATATCTTGAGTAGCTTTCGTCAAGTACACGAAAAAACACGTGTATGTTTTGCTAGTAAAGCTTGTGCCAACCTTTCTGTTTTAAAAGTATTTAAAGAGGCTGGGCTATCGATAGAAGTGAACTCAGGGGGTGAGTTTTTCAAAGCATCTGCCGCAGGCTATCTACCAGAAGATATGGTGTTTAATGGCGTCGCTAAACAACATAACGAGCTGCGCGAAGTCATCAATGCAGGGATTAAAGCAATAAATGTTGATTCTCTCTCAGAACTGCAACGCATTCTGAATATTGCATTGTCACTTAACAAACAAGCTAATATTGCTCTACGTATCATTCCAGAAATCAAGGGCGGGGCAACCGCAGGCTGGGAAACAGGAACATCCGCTTCAAAATTCGGTATGAGCCGCGATGAGCAGTTACATGCTATCCAGCTCATCAACCGACATCCTGATTCATTAAAAGTGCGTGGCATACATGCTCATATCGGAACACAAGTGAATGAGGTCAGCGCATTTCAAGCAGAAGCGGATTTTCTGATTGCATACGCTAACGAGATACGCTCATTACTGCCTTATCCTTTAGAGCATATTAACTTAGGTGGCGGATACCCTAAAAACTATACTAGCCACCAAGATAATCTGAATACCGTATCAGAGCATTACAAACAGAACTATCGTACGCAAATTGATTTTAGCGTTTTATCCGAAATTTTAATCAAACCCATCACAGATGCTTTGGGCTGTGAAATCGAAATTATTGTTGAGCCTGGCCGCAGTATGGTAAGCGATACAGCCATTATGTTGACACGTATTGAAGCAGAGAAAACCCGAAACCAGCATCCCGTATATTATTTAGACGCGGGCTATAGTGTGTTGTTTGATATTTATAATGGCTGGTATTTCCACATGGTAAATGCATCACGCACTGATGATACAGACACAAAATTATGTCGTATGGTGGGGCCTTTATGTGACAGCAGCGATACTTACTATGATATCGAAGGTGAAGGGTCAGTAAAGTCTCTCCTCCAAGCCGAACCTAACTTAGAAGCTCACCAGGAAATACTAAAAAAAGTATTAGTACGCCAGCCAAATATGCGTGAGCTACCCGCCGACACTCAAGTGGGTGATGTTATAGCATTATTAGACACTGGCGCTTATGCCTTAGAAATGATGAACGAGTATTGTGGCCGACAATCTGCAGCCGCCGTAATGCTAGATGGAAACCAAGAAAGCAGGCTCATTCGCAGGCGCGCGAAATATGAAGACTTGTTGACGTACGACATCTCATAAGACAGCTCCAAATAAACAACAGGCCCAAAGATCAGACTATCTAAGGGCCTATGATAAAGAGTTGTCCACGCGCCTTAACGATCCAGCAACTCAATCCAATGCTGCACAGGCACTTTAGCTTTTGACTCAAGGTGCAACTGACAACCTACGTTTGAGGTCACGATACGGTCTGGCTGCTCCCCTGTTAGCGCTTCTAGCTTATTACTCAACAGTTTTTGGCTCATTTCAGGCTGTAAAATTGAATAAGTTCCCGCCGAACCACAGCACAGGTGTTTATCCTTAGTTCGAGCCAGTTCAATGCCTGCTTGTTGAAGTATATTCTCAACCACACCACTTTGCTGCATCGCATGTTGCAACGTACAAGGGCAGTGCACCGCTACTTTTTCAGAAGGCTTATCTGCGCTGAAAACAAGCCGGGTGAGATCTTCAGCTTGCAGTACTTCGCTAATATCTTTGGTCAGTTCACTGATTTTTGCTGCTTTATCAACATAGCGAGCATCATGCCTTAGCGCGTAACCGTAATCTTGCAACATCGCTCCGCAGCCCGATGCCGTCATCACGATAGCTTCAACGCCGGCCTCTACTGCTGGCCACCAGGCGTCAATATTTCGCCTCATAAAATCTAAACCTTCATCATGTGCACCAAGATGATAACTAACCGCACCACAACAACCAGCTTTAGGCTCTTCCACCAGCGTAATGCCTAATTTATCGAGAACACGCGCGGTAGATATATTGGTATTTGGAGTTGTGCTGGGTTGTGCGCAACCTGCTAATGCCAGCATTACTCGAGTGTGACGCTTCGCAGGCCAAGGACTATTTACCTCTCGCTTAGGGGGTATTTTTGTTTTAACGGCTTCGGGCATGATTGGCCGAAGAACCTGCCCTACTTTTAGTAATGAGCCAAATCGCTGTGAATAAGGAAGTACCTGTCGAAGCGCCCAACGCATGAGCTTTTGATTAAACGGGCGCTCGAGTTTTTTCTCGATTTCAGCACGCCCAAAATCAATCAACCGGCCATATTGAACACCTGAAGGACAGGTTGTTTCACAACTACGACACGTTAAACAGCGGTCTAAATGCGTACGCGTTTTTTCAGTAATCTCTCCACCCTCAAGCAATTGCTTGATCAGATAAATACGCCCACGCGGTCCATCTCGCTCATCATTAAGTTCTTGGTAAGTTGGACAGGTCGCATTGCAAAAGCCGCAGTGCACACAGCTTCTGAGAATCTTTTCAGCGTCTTGCCCTTGCAGGGAGTCTTGATAGTGTGGAATTAGGTCCGTTTTCATAAAAGCCTACTCTACATCCAGTTATACAAACGCCCGGGATTAAAAATACCATCAGGGTCAAACGACGCTTTAATCCGTTTCTGGATTACCTGAAGAGCTTCCGGGGTTGAGTGCATCACTTCAGCGCTTCGGTCTCCACCAGAATAAAGGCTCACTTGCCCTCCAGCACTTACCGCTAGTGATTCCATATGAAGTTTATCTTGCTCGCCACGGAACCAGCGCTGTGAGCCTCCCCAATCAATAATAGAATGCTCATCAAGAGATGGAATGTTAGCTGCTGAATTAACCGAAAAACGCCACAACGGCATACCAGCATTGTCCTTAGATGAATCCTTATCAAAAAATGCTAATTCTTGCTGCCCTAGCTGCAGCCAAAACTCATCAGCCTTATTTTGCGCTAACTCTGCTGTTTTCCATTCTTTGACAGTAGCCTCAACCGCAGAAAGTGCACCAGACAAACGCACATATAACCGCCCCTGCAACCAACAGGCAGCAGACAGTGGTTTAGGCCGTGCTGCAAGTTGATTCATAAAGCCGATAGCATCCCGTGCGCCCATATCCCAAACTACGGTGCGACTTGCCGCCGGTTTTGGCAGTACTTTTAGGCTAATTTCAGTGATAACACCTAACGAGCCCATTGCTCCCGCTTGTAAGCGCGAGACATCATAACCGGCTACATTTTTCATCACTTGGCCACCGAACTTTAAATGTTCTCCAAGGCCATTAATTAAGCGAACACCCAATACATGATCACGTACTGATCCTGCCCAAGGTCGTCCCGGACCTGATTGATTACAGGCCAAAGTACCACCTATAGTCGCCATACCTGAAAAACGTGGTGGCTCAAACGCCAACATTTGGTTGTTCTCAGCTAGCGCCGCTTCTATCTCTGTTAATGGTGTTCCTGCTCTGGCAGTTAGTACTAGCTCTACAGGCTGGTAGTTCACAATCCCACTATGCCCAGAGACATCCAGCCGTTCACCAATGGCCTTGCGCCCCATAAATGACTTACTGCCACCACCTATAATATTCAGCGCCTGCCTATCATTGCGGGCAGCAAGGACCTGCTGCTGTAACTCAGTAGAGATATCATCCATGAGCAGCGCCCTCCTTATTTGTATTTATTTCCTTAGGCTCAATCGAGCGATATTCTTGGCAGCGACGTAAAGTAGGCACACCCTTGCCTGGGTTCAATGTACCCAGAGGATCAAAGGCATCTTTAATAGCGTTAAATTGGAGTAACTCCAGTTCGGTAAATTGCACCGACATCTGGCGTATTTTCTCGATTCCAACACCATGCTCACCGGTAATACAGCCACCGACAGCAACACAAAGTTCGAGTATCTTGCCACCAAACTCTTCGGTCTTTTCAAACTCACCGGGAATGTTTGCATCAAACAAAATTAATGGGTGCAAATTGCCATCGCCAGCATGAAAGACATTCGCTACACGCAATTGATAGTACTCAGATAAGCGCTGCATTTCGCTTAACACATGTGCTAACTGGCCGCGCGGAATAGTGCCATCCATACAGTAATAATCAGGAGAAATACGCCCTACCGCCGGAAAAGCTGATTTTCGACCTTTCCACAAAAGGGCACGTTCAGCTTCTGTTTGTGACGTTCTAATAGAGGTTGCGCCAAAGGAATTAAATAGCTTTTCAACTTGCTCAATATGCTCTTGAACCTCTTCTGAGGTGCCATCAACTTCACATAGTAATAACGCTTTAGCCTCTTTGGGGTAACCTGCTTTAGCAAAGTCTTCTGCTGCTGAAATCGCATAAGAATCCATCATTTCTAACCCTGCGGGGATAATACCGCTAGCGATAATACCGCCGACAGAGTCCCCCGCTTGCTGGACGTTATCAAACCCAGCCATCACCACGCGGGCTTTTTCAGGTATGGGCAGTAACTTAACCTGAATCTCGGTAATTACACCGAGCAAACCCTCTGAACCATTAATCAGTGCTAACAAGTCTAAGCCGCAGCTATCGAGCCCATCGCTACCTAATGTGACCTTCTCGCCCTCTACGGTAAGCATGTCTACACTCAAAACATTATGTACCGTAAGGCCATATTTAAGGCAATGCACACCGCCTGAGTTTTCAGCAACATTACCGCCAATCGTGCACGCTATCTGGGAAGACGGATCAGGCCCGTAATACAAACCATATTCAGCCGCAGCCTCACTAATGGCTAAATTACGCACACCAGGCTGCAATCTAGCCGTGCGTGTTTGCGGGTTAATCTCAAGAATGTTTATAAACTTAGCTAACGAGAGGACAACACCTTCAGCATTTGGCATTGCTCCAGCACATAGGCCAGTACCTGCACCACGCGCAACCACAGGAATAGCATGGCTATGGCAAATACGTAGAACGTCTTGCACTTGCGATACTGTTTCCGGCAGTACGACAATCAGCGGCATCTCGCAATACATCGACAAGCCATCGCATTCATAAGGCTTGAGTGTTTCTTCATCAGCAATTACATTTTGTGGTGCAATAAAGCCACGAAATAACTGACACAACTCATCTTTACTCAGCTTGTTTGTCGTACTCATCAAACGGCTCCGGCATCTGTATAGTGATACATATACACCATAAACGACTGGTTTTTACTAAATCTTATAACGTGATGCAAATCGATGGCATTTTATTTTTTGGCAATGATGATTTCAACCTTAACCTTGAAGCAAAAATCGAAAGCAAACAATAGCTTCTCAATAAAGGAAGCATTAACTGTGCTAGGCTTTAGCATTATTAAAAATAAAGAAATTGATACAGGCTTGATGAGTTGAACAAAATAACCCGTGTTGGTGTAAAAAAAGGCTTAATGATTGGCTGCGGTTGGTTCTTTATCGCGTTAGGTGCCATCGGCGTTGTCTTGCCTATTTTACCCACTACGCCATTTCTTATCTTAGCACTTGGCTGCTTTGCCAAAAGTTCGCCGCGCTTTCATCAGATGTTACTGAATAATCGTTGGTTTGGACCTGCGTTAAAAGAGTGGGAGTCCACTCATCGGATGTCACGCCAAACCAAAAAACGCTCTACACTCATGATTATTGCTACTTTCTCAATATCCATACTTATATTGTCTGACCGTCCTTATCTACAACTGATGTTGGTGAGCTGTGCCAGCATATTATTATTCTTTCTATGGCGTATTAAAGAAATACCGCCCGCTCATAACTCATAACCACCAGCACAGATTATAGCCGTTGCCACCAAGGGATCTCTTTGCGCAGCATGACACTCTCGCTTAAAGTATCAAATAGCTGATTCATATGTTGATAGTACTCAAACTTAACACCGTCATTTTCGCTCATTAGCACAAAGACAGTAATCGCCTTAGCACGCTTCTTATATAGCATGATCTTGAAGTCATCGAGCTGATACTCAGTATCACCCTCCTTAGTTGTAATAATGAGTGTCTCTTTATTGAGGGTTAGCTGCGTATAACTAAACTCGTCGAAGCCCTTCTTAACACTTGGAAGCCTAATAATTAAGACCGCTACAAAAAAAGTGATGGCTACGGTGCTAGATAAAATATTTTCGATGACAGTAACTACTAAAATTAAACCTAACCCCAATGCCATTTCTAAACGCTTACCTAAATAGCGATATACTGCGGTCCGGCTACGCTGGAAAACCATGATGAATCCTCAAATAATCTTCACTAGAGATTAATACCTCGATAATTTTAAAAAAGTACCAAAAAGCGTATTAATAACAACCAGCTCCTGCGATAAAACTAGCAAGCTTCTCAATCAGGCCTTCCCTGTATATATTGCGGGACTCCCACCGGAATCTTTTCCCATGATGCTTTTGAGCCAACATAGATGTGCATTCCAAGCTCAATGTCAGGGTCACCATTCACACACCCTAACGTCACACCATGAACTTCATCGTTATAGACTCCACAGATGGTAGAGCCGCACACCTTACAAAACTGCAGGCCAAAACCATGTTGACCAACATATGAAGTCAGGAGTTCTTTTCCAGACACCCAACTGAACTGGCTAGTTTCTACTAGCGCATATGCAGACGCTTGTGAGCTAAACGCCTTTCTACATCTAGAGCAATGGCACGAGCGTGCATCACGTAACTTTCCATCAATTTGATACTTAACGTCACCACAAAAACACTCACCTGTAATCAACACAAATATCTCCTAGATACTTAAACCACGTTTTACAAATACGTATCTACTAACAGCTTTATTCTTATTAGGCTCTCCTGCCTTGAGCATCTGGGTAAGTAGGAAAGCAGCAAACTAAAAAAGAAAAAGCAGATGAGTATCTACAATAGCACTCACATACATCATTGTGGAATCGATAAACCTTCTCAACGTTCTCTATAACGCCAGCGCTAAAAAGCATACTTACACTTGAGCCAAAACTGAAAATAGCGAGAGCATAAAACCCGTTGATTTTAATCTTAGCAGGTGCTTCTTATCCATTCACTTGGATCGATTACAACCGGTTGTACTCTTAGCCTAAAGACCACTGCAGGGCCATAAAAAAGGCACCAAAGTACCATGTTGACTGATCTACCAGCAGCTTATGTTGGTATAGAGCTTTACCACATCTACTATTTGAAATAATGAGTGCCTAATGCAAACCTTCGTATCACTTTTTTTTTCGAGCGTATTGTTACTGTTCTCTGCTCAGCTAAGCGCTCAAGAAGAGCCGCAAACCCAGCTACCCAAGCTAAAAGTTACCGTTATTGCATGGGGAACTGTTAACTGGGAACTACAGCATATTAAACAGACACAACTTGATCATAAAAATGGCTACGATTTAGTGATCGACCGTGTCGCAAGCTTATCGGCTGCACGCATCGCTATTACCGCGGGTCATACAGACTTTATCGTCTCTGATTGGCTTTGGGCCTCTGAACGCAACCACAAGGGAGCCAATCTACGCTTTATACCTTTTTCTAAACAAATTGGCAGCATTATCGCAGCAAAAGGCAACAGTATTACCCGTTACTCTAGCTTAAAAGGTAAACGAATAGGTATTGCAGGAGGCCCTATGAATAAAGGCTGGGTCCTCATGCGCGCAGCAGCAAAAAAAGAAGGTGTTGATCTTCAACAAGAGGCAAAAATACAGTTCGGCGCTCCTTCGTTATTAAGCCAAGCCATAAAAAATGGCCAACTCGATATGCTAGCCACCTTTTGGCATTACGGTGCCCGCCTTGAAACAGAGGGGTATCAAAAGCCCTATAGCCTTAGGGCCATCATGAAAGACCTTGGCCTAAAAAGTAATGTGCCTATGCTGGGTTATTTATATAAAACTAAATTAGGAGATCAACACCCACACCTTGTTACAGCCTTCTATAAATCCATTAACGACGCTAAAGCACAGCTAGCCGTGGACGACGCTGCCTGGCAAACATTACGCCCATTTATGAAGTCTGAGAACGATAAAATCTATCACACCCTGATAGCAGGTTATAGATCTGGTATCCCTGATGAACTTAGCCAGCAGCAAATAGAAGATGCAGCTAACTTCTATACAATCGTTGATGGCCTTAAACCTTACCCAACAGGTTTAAGGCTTAACCCTGAGCTTTTTCATAACGCACTCTTTGATCAAGGTGCCAAATGGCAATAGGCAGGATGGGTGATCAAGTAATAGCATTCGTTTGCTTGCTGTCTATTTGGTGGGTGATCGCTACGCTTGTATCCACCCCCCTATTACCAGCCCCCGCCGAAGTTTTTTCAGCACTCAGTAAAGAGTGGCATGAACAGCGCCTGCTCGAAAGCTTAATGGTTACCCTTAGGCGTGTGCTTATCAGTTTTATTTTCGCTATGGCCTTAGGCGGGCTTCTAGGCGTATTGATGGGTCGATTTCGGTTAGTAAACCGTGTGTTAGACCCCTTGCTCATTATATTGCTAAATATTCCCGCGCTCGTCGTTATCATCCTACTTTATATTTGGTTTGGTCTTATTGAGGTGGCTGCTGTCGCAGCAGTTATTATTAATAAATTACCCAATGTTGCTGTAGCCCTTCGTGAGGGAGGCCGCATGTTTGATCATGAGCTAGACGAGATGTCGATTATGTATAGGTTTAGCTTTCGCCAGAAGCTAATGCACCTATGGTGGCCTCAATTATTCCCATACATAATGATTGCTACCCGAAGCGGTTTAGCGCTAATTTGGAAAATAGTCCTTGTTGTTGAGCTATTGGGCCGGTCTGACGGGGTAGGTTTTCAGTTACATTTGGCCTTTCAGTTGTTTGATGTAGCCACCATCCTCGCTTATAGCTTTGCTTTCATCCTTGTTGTGCAATTAATAGAGTGGTTCATATTACAACCATTAGACCATAACGCATCTCGTTGGCAAAAAGGGGGGGACAATGCTTGAGTTCACTGTCGAAGGGCTTAAGCTATCCGATCAGAAAATTCTTGCTGCACTTAAGATACAGCTTAATCCAGGCGAGACGCACTGTTTGTTAGGCCCCTCGGGTTGCGGAAAAACATCGCTACTTAACGTGATGGCCGGCTTACAACAAGAAAGCATAATGACAAATACTAACGGCAAAAGTCAGAACCTATGGTCACAGCAAAAACCCGACATAGGCTACCTTTTTCAACAGCCACGACTTTTGCCTTGGCGCACGATTGTGCAGAACTTACAGTTAGTTGAGCCTAATAAAGAACTAGTACTTCGCATGTTAAACGAGGTTCGGCTACAAGATTACGCTGACTATTATCCCGCTAAAATATCATTAGGTATGGCAAGGCGCGTGGCGTTAGCTCGCTGCTTGTTACTTAAACCTGAACTAGTATTAATGGATGAACCCCTAACCTCGTTAGATTTACCAACAGCCAGAGAGATGAGAAAGCTAATTAAACGTTTAGTCTGCGACCATCCAACCCGCAGCATGATCTACGTGACTCATAATTTGGATGAAGCGCTTGAGCTGGGGGATACGGTATCGGTACTAGGTAATACACCCGCTGAAGTTATCTATAGTAATTCAATAGATAACGTGCCTCGGGAAGAACTTGAGGCCTTGCTCAAGTATTAGCGGCACTATACACGCGACAAAATAGCCTAACATTTTCAGTACGTTTACTTTCGCACTGCTGTAACGGTAACTTCAATTAAAACATCGCCTTCAAGGTTTACACCTAAGCAAGCTCGTTGAGGCCAGTGCTCAGGGTTAGCACCTAACCAGTTTCTCCAAACTGAATCCATTCGTTGTTTATCAGCCATATTAGCAATATACACTTGAGCTGAAACAATCCTAGTTTTGTCTGAGTTAAGCTCAACTAGGTTAGTTTGAATTGTTTCTAAAGTAAGCTTCGTCTGTTGCTCAATACCCACAGAGGTATCCGAAGATGTAGCAACGGTCCAAACCAAATCCTTGTAAGCTGATGATTTACTTCGCCCATCATACATTCCACTTTTTCTTTGGATCATCATTGTTACTCCTGCACTGCTGGCGTCCTGTTAAAAAAGCTATTCATTAATTAATGAGTAACGGTAAAGATAATATGGAAAATTAACTTTGTACTTATAAAAACACTTCATATTTTTTATAGAGCCCAAAGCTGGGACTCAAACTTTTATGCTAACCACATTATCAGTCATTGGCTAACCACTTTTAAAACCATTGTTGTGGAACCCGAAAAGCCTATTAACCATTTTAAGTAGGGGAAGTGCTCTGTTTTAATCGCCACAAAACCCTTTGATTCATATAGCTTTCTAGCTCTTGGATTGCTATCAATAACATCTAGTCTTACTGTATCAAAACCGTTATCCCTAGCGTGTGAAATGATACTGTCTAGCAGCTCAGAACCTATACCACTCCCTCTATAGTTTCCATCAACCACGATGCCATCCATCACAAGCTCACCTAGTTTAGGTTTACGCTCAAATAGACTTAATACCAAACCAGCCCAGAGCCCGCTAAATGCACCAAGCTCTTGTTGCAACTTACTAAAACTCATGCCTCCCGTTAAAGAGCCTTCAGGTACTTGAAATCCAGCCAGTCCAACTACTTCATCGCCAATAACTGCCACATATGAAAACTCGGGAATAAAGCTCCTTGATAGTATTGCTAGACGTTTTGTTTTATCTGGAATAGCACTTGAGAATTTAGCCCCAAAAGCTTCTTCATAAAGCCTTGCAACAGTTTCACTTTTCTCTAAGTCCCAACTTTTATTAATCGATATATTCATATTGCTCTGCGTTAACATTACTTTGCTGCTTGAGTTAAACACACCGAAGGTTAAGACTAGGTAAAGATGTAACGGGCAAAGTAACGGCGTTTGAGTATTAGGTGATGTGACTAATCAACCATAACTGCTGTTAAACGAAAACCAACCCAATACAACAAGCCAGATAAAAACCAAACGGCACCCGCAATAATCGAAAAGCTAATTACAAAACGTAGGCCCTGTTGTTTTTAGCACCAAAACGCGTTGTTAATGGCTTATTAGCATTATATATTTTCGCCGAAACGCCACAGTACTCCACTAGGGTCATGCAGTGTAAAATCTAACATTCCCCATGGCTGCGCAACAATTTCTGACACTTTAACATCATATTTTTTAGCAATCCCTGATACTTCAATCTGCTTGTGCCAAGAATGGATATCTTCAACCAGTAAATGCATCATGAAATTTTCTGCATATACTTTCTCATAAAAATCTTGTAATAAAAAACTACAATTTCCTTTGTGAAAATATGCAATACCATCAGAATCAGAGGCCTTAGTAAAACCTAGTTCTGAATAGAAATTCTTAGATATCTCAAAATCTTTTGCGGGCACAAATGCCTTAATTTCTAGAGTCTTTAAATTATTCAAAACCTACTCCTTATTCATATAATACTTTAATGCTAAGCAAATATATCCGCAGTGTTGCCTCTTAAATGTCACTCAAAACGCTATAGAGTGCATACTCAAGTCCAACTACGACACGGCCACAGGAGCCTTAAACGTTAACTTCTTTTGCACTATCAATCCCATAATAGGTATCAGAATAAACAACAACTGTAGCCCAACGGATTCAACAGTAGGAAACAATCCCAACCAAGAGATAAAAGGCACATAACTGATAGCCGTGGCAGAAATAAACCCAGCTACTTGTAGCTCCAATGCGGCTTTACCTACAAAAATCACAGATAAAGCGAACAACAAAGCGGCCGTTCCCGAGAAGAACTGCTTAAGAGGAAGCTTAAGAGATAATAAGAATATCGCGACATAGATAAACACTAAGGCTAACGCGGCGGCGGCGGCCCCCAATAGGATAGGTTCAATTCTTGAGACTGTGTCTGAATACAGTACTTGATAAAACAGAATCGTTTCGGCTCCTTCTCGATACACGGCAAAAAATGAAACAACAACAATCGCAGATAAACGCTTTTGATCCAGTGCTTGCCCCATTTTATTATGAATAAAACCCTGCCATTGCTGCATCTCTCGTCGTGCAAATAGCCAGACACTCATATAACTCAGTAATACGGCGGCAACCAGTAAGCTAAAGCCTTCTATAAACTCACGGGAAGAGCCACTATTTTTAAGTAACGATTGGAACAACCATGCGGTTAAAAAGCTCGCAATTATTGCGCTACCCGCTCCAGCCCAAATTAGCGGTATACGGTCGGCGGCACCGGCTTTACGCAGATAAGCAATTAACGCAGCTATCACTAATAGTGCTTCTACACCTTCACGTAAAAGGATGAGTAATGACTGGATAAACAACTCAGCATAGGTCGCTACTTCTCCTGCTATCATTGGTGCGCTATCTAACTTTAAGCGCAAGTCTTGCCATAAGCCCTGCACCTTTATTGTCGGCTGGCCCGACACTGCTGCATTAATCAACTGACTAAAAGATAGCTCTATCGCGACCATTTTTTCTGCATCGGCCTGCCCTACTGCAAATTCAAGCCCTTCTCCCTCAAAACCACCAAAATACAGATCAGAAAAACCACTACCAAACCTTAATGCATTCTCAGGTTGGTACTCCTGCGCCAATACATCCCCTTTACTTATAACCTGAGCCATTACTTGAGGATAGTCCTCTGCAGCCAAGCTAAATTGGCTCAGCAGTAACAGAATAATTCCTACTAAAAATTGCGATTTCATAAATTTATAGCATTCCTGTTAAACGTTTAATATCACGCTGCAAGCACTGGATGGCTTGTTGCTTCTCGGCTTCGGGCATTTGCTCATATCTAAGCTGTATGTACTGCTGGATGACAATTTCACAGGCGGGATATAGCTCACCGGCTAAAGGCTGTAAACGCCCTAGCCATTGGCTAGGACACTCCCCAGGCAAACATTGCCACTCACGTTTTTTAAGCCCTTTATCCAAACGAATAAATGCTTGTAATAACAGCTCTCTTTTCGGGCGCCTAAGATTAATAACAACGCCGTAAAACACCATGACTAATAGCAGCGCGAGCACACTAACAGCTAATAGAGATTTCCAATCAACCTTACGGATACCTGACTTCTCCATTAGCTCGACTTGCCGCTCAGGGTTATAGTTGAGTATCCAGTTTTCCATCCCCTGATTCAGTGTTTTTAACCAACTAAAACCAGAGATAGGTTGCGGTTTTTCACTCTTTTTTTGTTTAGGCTCCGACGCTTCCTTTACTTTTTCAACGGGCTTCTCAGCAGCGACTGCTGGTGATTCTTTAGCTGCTTTTTCGAGTGGTTTTGCGGCGGTAGATGTAGCAGATTTTGCTCTTTCAGGTTCTGGTGGGAGTACAAAATCTAATGCTTCTATACGCTGCCAGCCAGTATCAGCCAACCAAGCCTCAACCCATACATGCGCATTGGCTTGGCGAACTACAACAAAATTTGTCAGTGCTATTAAGCTTCCGCCTCTGTAACCCGCCACTAGCCGTGTTGGTATTCCTGCTGCACGAAGCACTACAGCCGTGGATGAAGCCAAATGCTCAACGCCACCTTCTTTGGCTGAAAAGAAGAATTCATCTAAGCTATGCATACTCGCTGCTATATCCGGCGTTTGAGTGATCTGGTAGCCACCTTCGGCCAAATGTACTCTTAGCGCTTGTATGCGATCACTCGCTTGTGGCCATTGGCTAGTAAGATTGCGCCCCCAGGCTTGCAGCTGCAGATTGGATTGCTCAGGTAGTTCTAGGTAAGACGCCAGCTCTTTTTCACTAAGTGGTCGCCCTCCTTGGTACTGTAAATAGGCTTTTTGCTGATAGTTAAACTCATGACGAAGCGGCCGAATACCGAGTACCTGAAAGTCTGACGAGATAAACGTTTCGGCACTACGACCAACGGGAAAATCTAGCCCGTACATAAAGCGTTCACCGTGAGCTGAAATACGCGCTTCATAGCTCACTAACTCTTGTTTAACTGACAGTGCATTTGTCAGCTCACTCTTTTGGCGAAACGCTTTACGTAATAACTGGCTGCGATTATCCCAACCACTGGGCAGGCTCCAACTTATCCCATCAAATACTTCATAAACAGGCCCGCGCCAGTACAATTTACTTTTGTAAGGAACGACTCCGTCAAACTCAGCTACTAAAACGGGTTGATCACTTTTTTTAAGACGGCTTATTTGCCCGGCTTGTAACTTTGCAGTTAACCCTTGCTGTCGCTGCTCTTGATCTATCATCAGCTCAATAGGTAAGCCAAAAACAATACCCAAATCCCAAAGCGGACCCTGTATGCGGGGAACTGTAACAAACAACAACGCCACCATTGGCAATGAAAACAGCAGTAATCGAGTTGCTCCATAAAAAGCAGATTTAAGACGAACACCAGCCTTCCAACCTAGCAACACGACTAAATAAAGCAGTACACCAATAACGAGGTAAAGTAACGCCATCAGCCCTGTAAAATAGAGGCTGCTGAGTGCAACCGGAACCAAGCTTAGCGTTGCTAACAGCTGATATTCGCGGTGACTTTTTGCTTCTAACCACTTAAAGCCAAGCACTAACAACAAGCCGCTGATGATAGTTTCACTACTAAACCAGCCGGATGGGCTTAAATATACAGAGCCAGCCC
The DNA here is from genome assembly GCF_000422765.1 of Neptunomonas japonica DSM 18939. Lineage (GTDB taxonomy): Bacteria > Pseudomonadota > Gammaproteobacteria > Pseudomonadales > Balneatricaceae > Neptunomonas > Neptunomonas japonica. The sequence continues at coordinate 107,099 of NZ_AUGR01000014.1, forward strand.
ATAGAGTTAGCCCGAGAAGTACACTACTATTAATATACTTATATGACGTGTTCCACATGCCTAATAAAAAAGGCATCAATACAAGTGTAATTTGCAGCCAGGCTAAACTCGGTAATAAGGGCAATAAAGCATAAACTTGAAATGCTGCCAACCCGATAAAGGATGAGCTTTTAAGCCCAAAATTCAACTGTTTCATACGACTAACTCCGGCATATTCGCCAGCGCAGACAAACATCGATGACGCTGCTTTACACCCGATTCTGGAGCAATTTCATTACCTGGAATACGCAAACCAAAAATGCGCCCCTGTCGATCGCACTCAAGTACCCAATCAGTTAAGCAACTAATACGCGCTTCATAGGGTAGTTCAGAGGTATCGTCCCAACTTAACCAGCCAGAAGGGTCTCCCTGTTCTCCTTCAAACTGACGTACCTGCAACTGCTCATTACGAGCTAATGCACGCCAGTGAATACGCCGCATATTATCCCCGGGTTGATAGGCACGTAACCCAGCCAAAGAATCTACCGCTTCTTGGTGTTGCGCTTGAGCATCACTCAGCATTGTAATTAAAGGCAAACGCCCCCCTGTAGCGGGGTATACCAGCACTTCAGGCAAGGTGCAGAGCGACCTTTTAAACATAAAAAATCCCAGTGGCCAATCACTTCTCACTGTAGCGTCACGCTGTTCAATACTGCCACGTACTTGCGTTAATTGTGGTAGCTCTATGCTTTGTTGCGAGTGTGCAACTAAATCACTCTGCCCAGTATCATCCAACACTTGTAACTGGTAACGCCCCAAGCCTTTATCTTCACTGAGTATCAAATGAAACTTAAGTAATTGCCCCGCATGCACTGGTTCAACGTGCTGACAGCTAGCCTGAATGGCTTTCATATTTCGCAAGCCAAGCCAGAAACTAATCAAGAATATTGATACCAGCATAAAGCCGAATGTAAACAACAAGTTATTACTGTAATTTATGGCTAACAGCTGTATCAAGAAAAGCACAATAACCAGAACAACACCTGATAATGTTAACCGTATGCTTAGACGCTTATTCATCTAGGCACAGCCACACTACCCAATATTAATTGCCCATTACTCATTGGATCACTGGCACCTGCCAATAACTGCAAACGGTGGCCTGCAACATAAGGGAAAACGCTTTGGATATGCCCTGGCAATAGATACTCTTCTTGGCTTAACCACGCCCAAGCTTTGGCTGCATGTAAAACACCTAAACCTGCTCGTGTAGAAAGGCCGTTAACAAAAAGACCACTATCACGGCTAAACTTTAACAGCTCATACAAATACGAGAGCGCACCATCACTCGACTTTACCTGCGTCGCACTATGCTGTGCAGCCATGAGTGCTTCACGGCTAATAGCCGGTTTAAGTGACTGCATCATTTGGCGGCGGCTTTCACCAGAAAAAAGTGCGAGTTCGGCTTGTTTAGTTGGGTAACCCATCTGTAAGCGAATCAAGAACCTATCTAACTGGGACTCTGGCAGCGGCGATGTGCCTAGTTGCTCAATAGGGTTTTGTGTAGCGATAACGAAGAAAGGATTAGGTAGTGGACGCGTTTCACCTTCCAAACTCACCTGCTTTTCTTCCATGGCTTCTAACAGTGCACTCTGTGTTTTTGGTGTCGCCCTGTTAATCTCATCTGCCAATAATAGTTCACAAAATATCGGCCCTTGTATAAACCGAAATGCCCCACTTTCTCGCTCATAAATTGAGGCACCGAGCAGATCGGCTGGCAGTAAGTCATTAGTAAACTGCACCCTTTTATAATTCATCCCCAAAGTGATAGCGAGCGCATGAGAAAGAACAGTTTTTCCCATTCCAGGTAGATCTTCCAATAAAATATGTCCACCCGCTAACAAACCACTTAGAGCAAGTTTGACTTGGTGGTCTTTACCTAGCACTAGTTGGTTAATTTGTTGGTATGCAGCCTGCAGCTCTTCACGAACCTGTAGGTTTACTGGGCTAAATGCAGCCGTCATCGTATCCGTCCTTATAGAAAAACACCTTTGTAACCTGCTGTTACAAAGGTGATGGGTAGATCAAAGAGATTTTAGGAATTTCAACAGAGATTCACGCTCAGTTTTAGCTAGTGCAGTAAAACGTTGCTTGGCTGCTTCAGCTTCGCCTCCATGCCAAAGAATTGCTTCTTCCATGTTTCTGGCGCGCCCATCATGCATAAACCGGGTATGACCATTAACACGTTCAACCATGCCGATACCCCACAGTGGAGCCGTTCTCCATTCATACCCTGTTGCCGAAAAAGACGGGCGATGGTCAGCTAAATTTGGCCCCATATCATGTAATAAGAGATCAGTGTAGGGGCGAATTTCTTGGTTATGAAGGCGCCTTTGTCGTTGCTCTTCGCCTGTTGTAAACTCACTGCGATGGCAAGACTCACAACCAATCGCATTAAAAAGATTCTCTCCTAACTGCACATCAGGATTATCCAAGTAGTCACGCCCTGGCACCGCGAGGAATTCAAGATAAGTAACTACCTCATTCATCTGCGTTTTAGTCAGTTCAAAAGGCCCATCGGTAACACCTGACAACGCTTGCAGACAAAGACCTTGTGAACTTGTACAGTTTTCTTTTGGAAATAGCGGATTAGTTACTCCCATATCATTAATGGCAGCATCCATCGCTTGGTGCGCTAACGTTGGAGTTTCTGACTTCCAGCCGTATTTACCCACACGGTAATCTTTGTTCTCGACACTCCATACGCGGTTGGCTTTACCCGAAATACCATCGCCATCACTATCATTCTCATCCGCACGCGACAAAATATCTTCATCTGTAATGGCATCCAATAAACCCATACCAATCATGACGGGCGCTATACGTGGAGATATCATCGAGTCCTTACCTAATGGACCGTAATTCTGATCAGGGAAGCTATAAATAGGTTTTTCTAATTCATAACGTGTGCCATCAGCGTATTGACCAGTAATTGTTTCATAATCAATTTGATAACTAATTTCTGGTTGGTGGCCATCGATAGATTTATCCGCTAATTGCCCTCCGTAAATAGGGTGTGGCTTAGGCCCGCCATTGGTGTCCGTCCCAGCAACAGAAACACGGAATAACAGCCCCTCTAATGCTTGGCCAGGCGTTGTTGGTGGTGCAGCACGACCATCGGCAACATGGCAACCTTCACAAGACGCCATATTAAATATTGGCCCTACACCATCAGCATCTGCCCGATACCCCGACGCTAATGCAGTACTAAAGGGCCTTTCAAACACACCATCTCCGGCATCAAACAAGGCTGACAATTGCCATGGGAGGTTATGAGCTTCGGTTTCAAAAGAGATGTCGCCAAACATAAAGTGAGTTAAATCCCCACCTGATAGCGCTTTAGCTGGTTTGCTTTTTAAAACATCAATGGGTTTCCAATCATCACCGTAGCCATCCAAAGGCTTTAAGCGTGATTCATAAAATGTGTAGGCAAACACACCAGAACAAACAACTAGCGTTACTAAGCCTGTGCGTAACAGCCAAGGGTTTCTAGGTGCCTGAGATCGGTCCGTGGGGGTGTGGCTAGCAGCCAGCGAGGTGCTCATTAGAGACTCCATACAGTTAGTTAAAAAACACGTTTAAACTTTAATTAGATACACTGCCGATATCACATCCCCCACGGACACTGACACGGCAAACAAATTCTTTAAACCTACTAATTACCTATAAAAATCAACAAACTTAATTGATAAAAATTAATACTTCAAACGAAGAACATAAGCTTCTTCAGAGACCCTTTGCGGATAAACATACAGCTCTAACTCATCCTTTGAAGAAGCCGTTAATTGCGCTCCCCCAACAACATTATCAGCGCTTACTTTAGTAGCCGAAGAGCTCTCCAAAGAAGCGCAGCCAGAAAGCCATACCCACAACACCCCAACTAACACGTAACGCATAAATATCCTTCAAATAAATTAATGATAATGATAATACATCTCATTATTGATACAATTTACTATATCGGTGTAGAATATTCAAACAGATCTTAATCACAATTCATTCGCTGGGGTTTACTTTGTTTACAAGATTTAGAGGGCAAACACTTGCTGTTGTCAGTGCCCTATTGCTTAGCGCCACCAACTTCAGCCATGCAGAAACACAAACTGAAGCTTCCTCTAAATCAAACGAGCGTTCAAACACCGAGTTGAGCAATATTAAAAATTTGATCCCGGTTTTGGACGCTTACTATGGAGAGCTCAACAAGCAGCTCGACCGGCATTTAAGAAACAGAAAGCAAGGCCCTAACAGCCCCTTTGCTAAGCTCCCCGAAGCACAAAAACCCAGTAATCTTCAGTTTAAACCTAGCAACCAGCAAAAAGAGAACGCACGTTACAGCCTGCTCTCACAAGACAACCCGAGGCAACTCCCCTCTATGAATTTTCGTGGATTAATGCAGGCCAAAGGAAAAAAAATGGCACTACTTGAGGTAATGGGACTAGGCACATTTGTTGTTAAAGAAGGCGATAAAGTAGGACTACAGCAGGTGGGATCATCCGGTGCTGTATTACATATTTTAGAAATCAATGAACTTAATTTAATTGTCGAAACCGGCAGCTATGGCCAACAAATGGTGGTGCAGTAATGTTTAAAAAAGTATTAATAATCGCTCTATTATTAGCTTTACAGAGCACTCATGCCGCCACTATTACCCGTGTAGAATTTAAAGACGCCAATATCCGTGATGCTGCTCGCATACTAGCCACACTCAGCGGTGCCAATATCGCCGTTACTCGTGAAGCCAGCAACGCTTCGGTAGATCTGCTACTGCAAAATATCGAGCTAAAGCATGCCGTAGAGATGATCTCGCGTGTATCGGGCCTGTGGTATCGCTATAGTAAAAGTAATAACAGCTATATAATAATGACCGAAAAGCAATACCAAGAAGACATAGTTATCTACCGCGATGACATCATTCGCTCCTTCACCCTCAAGCATCAAAACGTCACAGCCACAGCGCTCACCATTCAAAGCCTTTTTGGTGATCGTGTTATTTTAAAACTACAAGAAGATCTGGATGATTTTAGCGGCATCCCATCCGACTATTTACAGTCAATCGATGAGCAAACCTCGTCAAACTCAAGAACAAATAGCAGCCGCGTCAACAATACCAGCAATAATGGCGGGAGCAGCAATAACAGCAGTGGAAACAGTAATTACAACGGCGAAAGCAGCGGCGAAGTAACCACGTTGCAAAACGAGGAAGACACTCAAACTTTAGTGAGCACAAACTCCAACCTTAGTACTACTCAACTACGCATGCTGAACACCACTAAGGTTAACGCCGATGTTAACGGCAAAAGAGCCGGTATCAAAACACCTATATTTATCGCCACCAACCGAATCCACAACCTGATGTTTATTCGCACCAGCGACGAACAGGCCATGAGCGATATTGAAGACCTTATCAATAAAAGTGACAAACCCACACCGCAAGTGCTGCTGGAAACCAAAATACTACGGATAAGCCAAGGAGAAAGCTTTGATCAAGACTTTGATCTTAGCTATAAAAGCGCGGTACAAACCCCAAAAACAGACTCGAACACCAGCATAACACTTGACGAAATACGTGACGCAGCCGTCACCGGAGCAGGCTTTAATGGCGCAACAGGAGGCTTTTATGAGTATTACAGCAAGTACGTTAATGCAAAAATAGAACTGCTCGAAGAAAAAAACATAGCTGAAATTATCGCCAAGCCCATTCTTTTAGCCTCTAACAACCGACCTTCTCGCTTATTTATTGGTGAAGATCAGGTTATTGCAGTAGGGCTAGATGGGGGCAGCACTACCTCCAACAGCAACGGCAATACCAGCGTAACCACCTCTACGGATACTCAACTCGAAACCGAGGTCCGTAAAATCGGCAACACTCTCGCCCTTTTGCCGAGCGTTAATGACGATGGCACAGTCACTATCGATATACTCCAATCTACCTCCGAACTAAAAAAGCAGGGTATGGACTTCCCCTTTTTCAACCCAACAACTGGCCAGATAGACTCTGTAAAGCTAGACACAGTTGAAGAGTCTACGCTCAAAACAATCGTAGTTGCCAAAGATGGCCACACCATTGCTTTGGGCGGCATGATCAACCAAGTTGATACGGATAAAAAATCGACTATACCCGTACTAGGCGATATCCCCTTTCTTGGCGAACTGTTTCGTACTAAAAACGAGATTCAGTCAGATGCGCAGTACATCATGCTGATTACGCCGCATATTATTGCCACACCTGAAGAAGCCGCTAAAAAATCTCGCGAGTTAGAAGAGATAGACTTTGCTCGCTATGAAGACACAGCCAGCTCAGTACAGGCACCGGCATCGATAACCGCCACAAACGAGATCAAGATTAACGACCTCATGCACCTTAATCGCTACGCCGCACGCCGCCTGCATGGCAAACCTACTAATAGCAGCAAGATACAAACACTCCCCATTAAACAAATAAAGCTACCTAAAACACTGCTTAGGCAAAACATGCACAGCTGGCCTGTTGCTGCTTACAAAAGCAATGGCACTTACCTAACAGTAGTTCGGGTGCAAAACCTATCGCAACAACCCTTTACGCTAGATCCTAAAGCTATTGATGGGCGCTGGCTGAGCATTGCGCGTGAGCGCTCTACTTTAGGGCCATTCCAGAATAAAGAGAACAACAAGCCCGATAGCAGCTACCTCTATTTCGCATCAAAACAGCCATTTAATCAATCGCATAAAAAATAATTACAATTAATGCAAATAAATCTCATTTGCATATTGACAGCAAACATTAAAGTAATGATAATCAATCTCATTAAGATTCAAGGTTAAAACAATGACTCAAACAGCAACATCAATAGCCCCAACGGAACTGGAAAAGCACAAAGAAGTACTAGGGAAATTAATAGAGCTGTATGGCGAATTGTTTAGCCATGATGGTTATGGCGACATTCGATTAGAAATGAAAATCTTACGTCGCGGCCAAAAAGAGATCATTATCCATTGCGGCAAGCAACACCGCTTTGTACTGGATTGTGATCAGGCACTGGTCGGTGAGTCAGCATTTAAGCACTTATTAAAACGCGACTTACTGTCCTGAAAGGCTCTTATTATCCAAGGAGGATAAAAGAGGAAGTAGGCTGCAAAGGATTGCAGCCGAACCGGTCACCAGCAATGTTGGTAACCAAAGGAAGCGTTTAAATCGTACTGGTTAAGTTGTCACAGTTCCCGCGGGGGGAATCTGCACTTATGTCAACGGTCTCCAATTTGATTTTAAACTTTAGGATTCACAACCATGTTTTCCAACATTAAAGCACTAGAACTTGTTAAAAAATTCAGCACAGTAGAAGTAAACGACATCCAAGACGCCAAGCTACGCAAGCAGGCTAGAAAACTAAAATCAAAGCAAGGCGGTTTCACACTGCTTGAGCTATTAGTCGTTGTTGCAATTCTTGCAGCTATTGCTGGTACGGCAACTATTGCTTTGCAGGATACAGATGCCCGTGCATCTGCTGCAGCTCACGTTGCCATGATGGACGAGCTAAACAAAGGTATTCGTACTTTCCGTGTTTTAAATGGAAATACTTTACCTAACAACTTTGATTCTTTGCTAACAACAACAACAGCTGACATTGCTACATTTGGTACAGCTGCAACCTTGTTACCTAACGCTGATGACCAAATCCTAGCTATTACAGATGTTACTGCAGGATCACTAATCAATGGTGCGGCAGAAGTAATGGACGCAATTGGCATGACTAACTTGCGCTATGTTATCAGTGACCCTGCCACTCTTCCGGACGATGTTGCAGCTGGTGGCTGTGATCCAGCAGGCCTTATAACAGCAGGACAATCTTTACAAGCATCTGTTGCTTCTCGTAGTAATGCTATGGTTGCAGGTAACATCTTTAATGGGGCAACAGGGAACGGTTGCGGTGATAGCGTCACAATGGACGACACTTCAGTAGTCGCATACTGGAGTGGCTCAGTAGAACGCCTATTAGGTCCTGGTGAATATGGCGAAGCAACCTTCGACGGAGCCGCAATGCAAAACCAAACAGCGGATTCTGTTGCTCCTATCTTGCTAGCTGTGGGTATGGGCCCAGCATCGAACCTATTCAATGCTAACTCATTGGGCGGCATGACATCTGTCCCTGTATATCGTCATGTGTCTGGCGACCAATACAACCGTTTCATCGGCTTATTCCAAGTAGGTCAGTCAACTGATGTTGGTGGTACTGCAACAATTACTGCTACAGACCAAATATCTTTCGCTGGCGTTGTTGATGGTGCTGGTGATACCAAAGAAGAAGAGTTGGGTGAATGGGACGGTACTCGTAACACTATCTAATAATCCCTCCATTAGTTAGTGCGAATATCACCCAATCGGGCCGGCTGGTTTCCAGCCGGCCCTCTCTTTATTATGCGAGTTTCTTTTATGCTTTATTCACGCATTTTGTTATCACTGAGCTTATTACTAGCTCTATCTTCAACCGCTTTTTCAGAAAATCTTCCAGATACTGATATAAATAAAGAATTTAAGTCTATAAAGCTAAGCGATTATATCGATACTAACCAAGTATCCGCAGAAATGGCGGCAGCTAAAAATCGTTTCATGTTGCAGCCTAAAGCTATTCAGTTTGATGCCCTCCTCTTACAGCCGCCTAAACCCGGAAAGTTTTCGCTGGTTTATGATGCCCTCTCTTTATGGCAGAGCAACTCACCCCTACCAACGGTTGACCACAGTGCATTTTTACAAACCGATGATGAGAGAGTCATCGCTGTATATGTATCCTCTGTTGCAGCTGAGCAGCTAAAAGCAATCGCGGCACAAAATAGTAAAAAGCCTCAGAAAAGCCATATTTATGCCGTACATATTTACAACTATGCTAAAGGCCCTCGCCTAGTTGTGATTGGTGCATCCCCTCTTTCCAAACAGTAGCGACCGATAGCCATTATGAAGTTTTGGAAAAAAGCAGCACCTGATACGGCCATTAATGGAGCAGATGCGCCAACATCTTATAATGCACAGGATGCGCAGAACGAGCTAACCAACCCTTTTGATACCTCCTCACCGGAGCATTCAGCAGCAACAGAAACGCACCAGCAAACTGACCCAGAACTAGCCGCCGGCGTACTAACATTAAAGAAACGTTTTTCGCTAGCCTCTTTACAAGGTAATTCAGCCAGCCTGATTGCTTTTCAGGCTGGCAGCTTTGGCTTACGCGCAGCATTGGTGCAACAGTCTAAAGGCCGCGTTATAGCCAAAACGCTAGTGCAGTCGCGAACTGTTGACTTTACCCGTGCCATTGCCGATGTCATGGAACAACTAAGGGAAACTCAAAAACGTTTACCTAAACGCGCCATTTTACTAACACCCTCTGTGGTTTCTACGGTTGTTGAACTACCCGTTAGCCCACTGCGCCCGCGCAGTGATGAGCAAATGCAAGAGCTTATCCGTTGGGAGTTAGAAGGCGCTATCACTCAGCAGAATAAGCACTGGATGATTGGCTCAATGCTGATTGAGCGAGGTTACCTCAACTCAGAACAGCGCGATGAGGTCCTCACTGAATTACAGTTCAGGCAAGCTAAAGGAGGCTCACAATCTTTACTACGCTTTGGCGATCTGTCTGTTCAATTAGGTTTTATTACTCGCGACCAGCTCGACGAGTGCTTTGCACTACAAGGGAAACTCGTTGCTGTTGATGATGACCTTGTCTATGGCTGGCAGTCTGCTGAAACCCAACGTGGCGGCTTAAGCGACGAGGTATTACTCAGCCAAGAAGAAGACAGCGATAGCAGCCATGCTTGGCTTGTTAGCGGTATGAGCAAGATTGTACGCCGCCGCTGGGTAGGTGCCTTTAACTTAAACCACATTCACTTGGAAGCGTTTTACCCAACACTAGGGAGCGCTTTTGCTTGTCTAAACTTAGAAAGTGAAACATCACACCAGTGGCTTTTTGAGATTCACCAAGAGCAGCTCGCACTCATCAGCGGTACGCATAAGGTTATTAGCCATTTTCAATCGGCTGAACGCCAGCCAGGAAACACACCGAGTTTAAATGAGTGTATCGATCTTATCGGAATGCTACCCGCTAACATCACACGATTATTTTTAAATACGCCAGGCCAGGTAGACCTTTGTGAGTTATTACAACCACTAGCAGACACATTACAGGTAGAGATCCAGCAAGTCACAACACCAGAAGTAAACGGCAAAAAACATGAAAATAGTGATAAAGGAACACTACCCGGTCTTATTGGTGCAGCGAGTCACTACTTACAACAGATACCCGCCAGTAGGATCAGCTCGATTGAGGCACGAGAGCAAAAAGAACCGACATGGAAAAGGCTCTTAAAGCCTCGCAATTTAGCACTCTCTGGTGCAGCGGTTATTCTAGTAGCCATGTTCAGCTTTTTAGGTTGGGTTTATATCAATACACAAGAGCAAACCATACGCTTGAGTGAGCTTAATACAAAATATGAGCGCGACCTTAAGGTTAAACAACAGCTACAAACACTCTATAGCGACAGTATACAGAGACGTACCGACCTTACTAACATCAAGCAAGAAACTCTTATTTCACAGGAGTTATTGCATCGACTGGAACTGGATCGTAGCCATCGCGCCGTTAATTTAGCGCCACTGCTTAAAGCTATTACACTAGGCTTAACGCCTGATATTGCACTCATTAGCATCGCTAAAAAACAGGACCACCTTACTCTTATTGCCGAAGTCAGCAATCCGGCATTAGGGCAAGAATATGTCGAGACACTCACGCGCTTAGTTCGCCCTGTGCATTATCAGGTGTCTAACTCCATGCTACTTAGAACAGACACTACAAGACAGCACTTCCAGATTGAGCTGGACTTTAAACCAGGGCTTGCCAACCGCTTGCTCAGTTCTATTGAAACCTCTTATACAAAAGCACCTCTAACAACGCCTACAGCATCTGATAAAAAACCTGCCATTAAGGAGAGCTCCGATGTTGCAGTTAAAAAGTAAGTTTCTGAGCTTACCTGCACGTGAGCAAAAGCAGATAATCATTATCGTCCTGCTTGGTACTATAGGCTCCTATGGATTAATAGCGTCTCATATGTGGCAAAGCATGTTTGAAGCACAAAAAATGGCCGACAGACGCGCAAACCGTATCGAGACTCGTATTGGTAACTACAAAACCCCAGAAATAGATGCCAGCTTAACACCCAAACAATTAGATACAGAAAATGCCCAACTAACCCTCATAGAAAAAAGTCTAATTAACTTTAGCGAGCGCTTGCTACCGCTAGACAGCCCCGAACCAAGAGAAAGCCTAAAACTAGAAGTCACTCGCTTGGCGACACAACACGGGATTGCCATTACTTACATGACAGTCTCAAACACTGAGACTCGACTTTTGCCTACAAAATTTACCGGGGAAGCACTACGCAATTTATTTGATAAGCGCCCGCTATTCCAAATCAAAGGCACGGGTGAGTTCTACGACTTTATTAACTTTACTGAAAGCCTGAAAAACCTCCCCTATCGGTGTTTTATTCCTAATCTCAGCATTATGCGGCCAGAAGAAAACTCCCCTACTGGCAGTTTAGTATTCCAACTTGATTTACAGATGTAGGAAATATGTTCGTGGATAACCATCATCTTATTCGCCAGTTAATGGAACAGTGTGTCGGGCTTAATGCCTCTGATCTACACATTTCAGTGGGCTTGCCTGCTACATACCGTATCCACGGTAAAATAAGCCAAGCCCAAAGCACCCCTTACAATGCCGAGCAAGTAGCTGGGATGGCCCAAAGCTTGATGAACGACCTACATAAAGAGTATTTCAAGGCCCACATGACACTCGATATGGGCTTTACCAGTGATAACGGTTTTCGTTTTCGCGTTAACCTCTACCGCGAAAGAGGCAATACCGCACTGGCTATCCGTTATCTAGATGGCTCATTAAAGACACTACCTGAACTGGGGCTACCGCCACAAATTAACTATTTAACAAGTCTAAAGAGTGGTTTGGTGCTGGTATGTGGTGCTACAGGCTCTGGTAAAAGCTCAACGCTGACCGCCATTCTTAATGAAATTAATGAAAAGCAAGAGAAGCACATTTTAACGGTTGAAGACCCTATAGAATTTGTGCACAGCAATATTCGTTCTATCGTGCATCAAAGAGAACTGCACAGTGATGTACCCGATTTTGCCAGTGCTGTAAAAGCAGCCTTACGTGAAGACCCGGATATCATCATGATAGGTGAGATGCGAGATCTAGATACTATGCGCACCGCCTTAACCGCTGCCGAAACAGGCCATCTGGTGTTTTCTACACTGCACACCAATGACGCTGTTGGCGTAGTTGAGCGTTTAATTGGTAGCTTTCCGGGTAACGAGCAAGCCGTAGCGCGCCAACGTATTGCGCATGCATTAAAGGCGGTTATTGCACAAAATCTTTTACCCACTTTATCAGGTGATGGCAGGGCCGTGGTAGCCGAAATATTAATGGTAACCACTGCGGTTGCAAACCTCATTGAGTCTGCAAAATCTAAACAAATTTACTCAGTTATGGAAAGTAGCACCCGACAAGGCATGCAAACATTAGATCAGGCATTGGCGCGTTTAGTGGCACAAAGAACCATCAGCCATGAGCTAGGCAAAGCACTCAGTAGAGACAGCACAAGTTTTGATAGCCTAGTGCGGGGAGCCTGAAAATGCCTATTCAAGAAAACACTCTGGTTAATGCCGCAGTACATGCAGGCCTGATCGAAGCCAGCGCACTGGCTAACCTAAAAATGCAAGCGCGCCGCCAGCAATTACCTTTGCTAGAGCTGCTTTGTAAAAACGGCCGTTATCCACAAACAGCCTTGTATAGAGCCGTTGCTGAAAACCGTGGGCTGGCTTTTTATGAGCGTGAAGATATCAAGGTTGTTACTCGTTACTTAGATGCCCTCAATGCGCAAATACTACTCAAGCGTTTATTTATTCCCGTCCAAGTTGGTGAGCAACTTATTGCACTAACAGCAGACCCTGACGACAAATTAGCGGTAGATACCGTACAACGTACGCTCAATAAACCTGCCACACTTGCATTAGCCAACCCACTTTTAATTGAGGCTTTGCTGCGCGATCACTATGGTGAGCACAGAAACCAGTTTAATGCGGTATCTATCTTTGATGAGATAATGAAGGAGTCTTACCTTCGCCAAGCCACCGATCTGCACTTTGAAGCACTAGAATCTGGCATGCAATTGCGTATGCGTGTTGATGGGCGCTTGCAACACTACGACCGCCCTATTAACAAGGCATTGGCCGAGTCCCTAATGAGCCGTATTAAGGTATTAGCAGGGCTGGATATCGCCGAGCAGAATATGGCCCAAGATGGTGGCTTTGCATACGCAATAGAAGACTGGGAAGACCTTGCACCTATCGAGTTACGTGTTGCTACCTTACCCACACGCTTTGGAGAACGCGCCACTTTGCGAATCCTTGGCCAAGGAACTGCCAACCTAACATTGAGCCAATTAGGCTTACCCTCCCATTTATTACAACCTATGCAAGAAGCAATACACCGACCCTACGGCATTGTTTTGGTCACAGGACCAACCGGTAGCGGTAAAAGCACCACGCTATATGCATCATTGCGTGAGCTCGACGCTGCTAGGCTAAATATCATGACGGTTGAAGACCCGATTGAACAAGTAATTGAAGGGATTTCCCAGGTTCAGGTCGCCGATAAAGTCAGCTTCTCTAAAGCGCTTCGCTCATTTTTGCGCCACGACCCTGATGTAATGCTCGTGGGAGAAATACGCGATGGCGAAACCGCAGAGACCGCTGTACGTGCCGCCATGACCGGCCATATGGTGTTATCTACCCTGCATACCAATAATGCAGTTTCTGCTATCAATCGCCTCATTGATATTGGCTGCCCTTCCTACCTTATTGCTAGCACCCTACTGGGAGTATTAGCGCAGCGCTTATTGCGCCGCATTTGCCAACACTGCCGTTATAGTTACACCGCCACAACCCATGATCTGGAGTTATTAGAAATTTCCGATCCTGATTTACAACTGCACCGGGGTAAAGGGTGCTCGCATTGTATGGGCAGCGGATACAGCGGGCGAGTTGGCGTTTATGAAACGCTATGGATGGACAAACAACTAGAACAACTTATTCATCAAGGCGCATCAGAACAAGCAATGAAGCAATACGCACAAGAAGCAGACAAGCTACAAACATTATGGAAAGACGCCCGCCAGAAAGTATTAGAGGGTATCACGACGCTAGAAGAAGCCAGCACACTTTACCAAACAAGCTGATAAAGCCGTCTTAGCCACCCTAAAATTAGGCGGGTATAACAAAACACCGGCTCAACAAAGTAAGCACACGACTGGGCAAGCCAGGCAACAAGAAAAACCTTAAAAATTAATGATTATCATTCGTTCTACTATTAGTAATAAGGAGCACCATGCATACCTATCGCTATTCAGCAATGGATCATCAGGGTCGTAAGCTTAGTGGCCAACTCACCGCTCCCGGGCTTACCGAGGCGCGTTCACAACTGCGCAACAAAGCACTTTATATCCTTGATATAAGCCTTGCACCTAACTTTCTGAACCCTTTTAGTATATTGGGTGCCCTATTTCGTAAACTCAGCCCAAAGCAGTATCGCAGTGCTTCAGCCGCCGATAAAGTCATACTGTTTCGCCAGTTAGCATTAATGCTGCGCTCAGGTAATACACTCACACAAGGCCTAGAAGTCTGTGCTGAGATGACCGAAAAACTCACACTTAGCCGTAGCTTACTGGATGTGCTTATTCGTATTCGTAGTGGTAGCAGTTTTGCGGCCGCCATGGATGCACAAGGGCGTAACTTCCCCCCCGTGGTATCTAAGTTAATCGCATCGGCAGAGGTATCGGGAGAACTACAAGCCACACTAGAAAGACTGGCAGACAATTTAGAGCGAGGAGCGGCAGTAAGGCGCCAGCTTATTTCTAGCCTGGCCTACCCCATTGTTCTTTTCTTGGCGGCCTTTGGTGTATTTATGGGATTAGCACTGGGGATTGTGCCTAAATTTGCAAAAATGCTAGAGGGAAAATCACAAGACTTGCCTGCTATTACACAAGCTATGCTAGATGTCTCAGCTTGGATGATCGACTACGGGGCTTACCTTGGAGGTTCTTTACTAGGCGGGATTTTAGCCATTCTCATTGCCTACACCACTCGCCCGGGCAAAGCAGTTATCGACAGAATTTTGCTGCGCGTACCTATTATCGGCTCCAGCATTCGTACATCAGGGATGGCACAACTGGGTTGGACCATGTCTATGCTACTGAGCAGTGGTTTAACCGTACTTGAGTCCCTACGCGTGATGAGCAGCATCACCGGCAATCTTCGCTTAGCCAAATGCTTTGATAAAGCAGGCAGTGACATCTTATCTGGCCGCAGCCTTGCTTATGGTTTTCAGCAATCGAACATCCCCGTCATGGTGCAGCACATGACCGGTATCGGTGAGCGCAGCGGCGAGCTTGAGCACGTTATGCACGAGATCGGAAAATACTACCAACACAATGCCGAAATCCGCATTAAAGCCATGATCGCCATGATCGAGCCAGCCATGACGTTAGTCGTTGGCGGCATGGTGGCTTTTGTTTATATCGGTTTTTTCAAAGCAATGATGCAAGTATCAGCAGGCTAGGAGCTAATTAATGAATACACCACTTAAACATAGTGTCTCTGAGTTAAACCAGTTGTCGTTTGTCAGCGTTAATAGTGGCCTAGCTGAAGATAATAACTTTAGCGAAGTTCATGACGACCTGAGCGTCCCGTTGTTTTTGAATCGCACCCTCCTTGCAGCAATCGAACAAGGTGCGTCTGATATCCATTTTGAACCCTATGCAGACAGTTTTAGGATTCGCTTTCGTTTAGATGGGCTCATGCAAGAAGTATCAGAGATGCCTAAAGGCTTTGGTCACTTGCTTGCCGCTCGCTTAAAAGTAATCGCAGGGTTAGATATTTCTGAGCAACGTATCGCACAAGGTGGGCGTTTTAAAGTGATTTTAGGAGAGCAAAACAGTAACGGTTTTGACTTTCGTTGCTCTGTGATCCCTACCATGCATGGCGAAACCATTGTACTGCGCTTACTTTATTTACCTGAAAACCTCTTGCAACTCAGCCTGCTAGGTTTAGAAAACACCCAAATATCTTTAATTCAAAAAGCCATACACCGCCAGCAAGGTATGGTGTTGGTTACCGGCCCAACCGGTAGCGGAAAAACGGTAAGCCTATATACCCTCATTAAACTGATTAACCGCCAGCCACGCTCTATTTATACGGTAGAAGACCCAATCGAGATTGACCTAAACGGCATTAACCAAATAAGTGTGTCTGATAGAATCAGTTTTGCAGAAGCGGCACGTACTATTTTGCGCCAAGACCCCGACGTCATCATGCTCGGAGAGATGCGTGACCAAACAACCTTAGACACCGCCATCAAAGCCGCCCATACAGGGCATTTAGTTTTATCCACCTTACACGCTAATACCGCTCCTAAAGCGATACCGCGTTTACGTAACCTTGGCGTTGATGCTTATAACATCGCCTCCACTGTCACGTTAATTATCAGCCAGCGCCTACTCAGACGTATTGACCCAGAAACCCGTGAAGAGATCACCGTACCCACAGCACGATTATTGGCACTTGGGTTTGAGGAGGACGAGCTTAAAGACCTAACACTGTATCGAGCTCGCCCTGAAGGCAACCACAATGGCTACAAAGGCCGTATCGGTGTTTTTCAGGTGATGGCAGTAACACCGGAACTTACCGACTTGATCGGTAAAGATGCCAGCGATAAGCAAATCTCTGCCCATATAGAACAACAAGGTGTGGAGAACTTACGACGTAGCGCACTCAATAAAGTGAAAGCAGGCATCACAGATATAGACGAAGTTGAACGCGTTTTGGGGCTATTAGGGTCTGCAGAATTAAGCACTGCCATCGCACCGCCAGCCAATGTTATTCAACAAAAAGACACAGCAGAGGCCATCCAATGAACATAAAACACTCATCCCAAAACGGCTTTACCTTAATAGAGCTGTTAGTGGTTATCTCAGTACTTGCCGCGATGGCAGGTATTGCAGTAACCGCCATTGATAGCTACGACGGTGAAGCACGTGAACAGCTGGCCAGAGTCGAGATGAATAATATTGCCAATGCTATTTATCGCTTCAAACAAGATACGGGGTACTTTCCTCATGAGGGAGTGTTTGCATCCTCAGACTCTATTGCGCATGACAGTAACTTTGATTTTCTATTTAGCCCGCCTCAAAGTAGTAGCGTTGACATTCTACCTTGGCAAGCCGATGTTGCCCGCGGCTGGAACGGGCCTTACTTAACAACAACATCACAGCAGCGCCTGCATTTTGCACACGGAGCACCATTAAGCAGCGACTGCGACCTAGCGGCTGTCGATATGACGTCTACCTTTATCGCGCTAGAAGATACTTATGAGCGTGCCCGTGAATATAGCAATACTGATGATTGCTTTGCCATCCACAACGATGGCCAATGGATCCCACGCGCAGCATCGGGGATACCCTACCACTACCAATTAGACTACTTCCAAGCAAGCAACCCCGACTGCCCTACAAGCACATCTAACTGCATTGCTCTTATTAGTGCAGGCAAAGATAGCACCTTTAATAGCGGTGACGATGTAGTCACTATTTTGAGGAAAAACGGATGAGCAACAATACCCGCCGCTTAGAGAATGGCTTCACGCTATTAGAATTAATTGTGGTTATTGCCCTTCTAGGACTGGTTTCCTCACTCGCTACTGACTTTATGGTGAGTAAAACCAACCAACAACGCTACGATACTACTCAAAAGCGCATGGAAAAAATCCGCTATGCGATTATTGGCGATGTATCACGTACACTGAATGGGCAGCCCGTATTTAGTGGTTTTATTGCAGACACCAAAACCGTGCCCACTTACCTCATTCAACTTACCCAGCAAGAATACTGTTCTGATGGATCAAAAAGCAATTCTAGTGACTGCACAACCGCAGGGAGTACATGGGAAACCCAAGCTGCTAGCTGGAAAGGGCCATACCTGTCAGATAGTGATTTGCAGGATGGTTGGGGTAATACATTGTCTTACTTAAATACAAGCGGTGAAAGTGTAAGTGCTGGAGACGATATTGTTATTGCTTCTTTAGGGCTAGATCAAACAAGCGGAACGACTTCTTTTGAACCTGCAGATATTGTCTATGAAGAAGATAAAGACCTGATAATCCCTGCAAGCCATTATGCCGGAGCAGAAATTTCTATTGATCTAACAAACAACACTGGGGAGCCGGATGGTAAATTTTGTTTATTCAATGCAGCATTGCCCTCTACAATTGACTTAAACACAATCCCACCGGTCACGCCTATAACACCATTAGTAGGCGGTAGAATCGCTCTAACTGTACAAAAGAAAATAGGGGCAGTAACAACGGATTGTAGCTCAATAGAGTCTACAGGCTTTACCTATACAGCGAATGCAGTATACGTACACAATCTACTAGATAGCGGCACAGCAGAGATAAATATAACGATAAACCCCTGAGCTAAACTTTATTAGAAAACTTTGACTTACAGTACTTCGCCTTTCTACAACTAGGAAACCTCATACAACACTGGCGCATCGATTGCGCCAGCTGTTTCAGCCTAGCTTGCCTTAACAAGGTCGCCCCTATTGCTGCCAAAAATCCTAAAGCCAACACCCAGCTGCTTTGCAACATAAAAGCTAAAACCAATGCATAACCGGAATATAGCTTTAGTAGTTTGATCAGTAAAAATTCCATTTTTATCTACTCCCAAAGATGCCATCACGTTTCAGTATAGACATACAAAACCCAATCACGCCTCTTTAACGAGTTTATTCCTTGTTTACAAAGTCCCTCCTCTTGATATTCAACCAGAGCAACCCTATGAGCGAGACCATCAAGACAGCACAATTAGCGCGGCCCCGATGGAGAGCCTTGCTGGTTGGAGAGTTGCCCTGCCATAAACACAGCAAAGGGAACACAGTAAGTAAGCACCGCTGGGATTATGCGTAGTTCTGCATCACCAAAAAGCGCATCAAACTGGTTGATTACTAACAGTGCTGTGCCCACCAGCGCTGCAACCTTAAATGCTTTGACTAGCATCAACCGGCTCATATTTAAGCTCCTGGGCCACAATCAATACAACCTTTTACCGCTTCTGGGCCTAGTCGCAATTTAGCATTTACGTCTCTTAAGGCTGTGCGTAAGCCTTCTTCGATTACCGGATGATAGAACGGCATTTCAAGCATCTCTTTAATGGTAAGGCGCTGTTGTAATGCCCACGCCAATAGATGGCCTATATGCTCTGCTGCCGGTCCAAACATCTCAGCGCCGAGTAGCAACCCAGAACCATGTTCAGCATAGACTTTCATTATGCCTTTGTTTTTACCCATGACTCGGCTACGCCCTTGCCCTTCAAAGCTGACTTGGCCAACGGCATAGCTATTCGCATACCGCTCATCTATTTGAGCAAGGCTTAACCCGATATTGGCAATTTGCGGCTCAGTAAAAACCACACCCAGAAAAGCTCTTCTGCGCCCCGCCCGTACCTGTGGGTAACGACCAGCATTACCTCCTGCTATACGCCCTTCGTCTGCGGCTTCGTGTAAAAGGGTTAGTTCGTTATTCACATCACCAGCGATAAATATATGATCAGGTGTGGCTTGCATGCTGTAGTGGTCAAACACTGGCACACCCCGCTGATCTAGTTTTACGTTGGTGTTTTCTAAGCCCAGCTTATCCACATTGGGTTTTCTACCAGTAGCTGCTAGTAAATAAGAGAAAGACTCGGTTACCTCTACTCCAGATTTATCTAAGTAGACAACTTCAACGCCATCACCTTTTTTTCGAATATTACTTACCTGAGCTTTTGTATCTAGGTAGAACTCTTCATTAAATGTTTTTTCTGCATATTCTCTAATTTCAGAATCGCTAATAGTGGCAACAGAGCCACCACGACCAAAGACTTTGACCTTTACACCCAAGCGACTCAACGCCTGCCCTAGCTCTAATCCAATCACTCCTGGGCCAAATACCGCAACGGACTCTGGCAGGTCAGCTAGCTCAAAAATATCATCATTGGTCAGCAAGCGATCTCCTGCTTCTGCAAATAATGGTGGATACACAGGTGTCGACCCTGTCGCGATAACAATACGATCAGCCGTGATTTCGGTATGACCATCAATTCTCAGGGTATGATCATCTTTGAACGTCGCATAGCCTCTGATTTTATGGGCTGCATCAAACGCTTCTACATCTTCCTTAACAAAACCCACGAAGCGATCACGCTCTCGCTGAATTCTTGCCATCACAGCTTTGCCATCAACCTCAACCTGCCCCGTTGTTATACCAAAAAGCTCAGTATGTTGGGAATGATGAGCCGCCTCTGCAGCTGCGATTAGTAACTTGCTTGGCATACAACCAACTCGAGCGCACGTTGTTCCATACTCGCCACCTTCGATAAGAACGAGATTATCGGTATGTTCTCTTGCGGCACGGTACGCTCCCATTCCGGCAGTGCCTGTACCTATGATTGCAACGTCAACGTGTCTTTTGTTCATGATTTTTATCCCTGCATTCTTTCTAGAGCTGTTACTAAAGCTATGAATTGTTGGTATTGCTAATTAAGCACGCTTTGCCGACTGTGCGGCATAACCACGAAGAAAGTGGTTAATATCCGAGGATTCATACAGCCATAGATGTTGCCCATTCTCTTTCTCGATACGAAGGCAAGGTACTTGCGGTTTACCACCCCCTTTTATGAGCGCTGCACGATGCTGTGGTTGGCGCTGAACATCTCTTTGTTCAATCTTTAGCCCTGTTTGCTGCACAACTTTACGAGTTGCCGCGCAGAACGGGCAGCCTTGAAAATGATAAAGCGAAAGCGCTTTGATGTTTTCTTGCGTAGCCATCATAGAATCCCTGTTCTAATAAATTGATTGGGGTCTATTATCCAGTTCTACTTTGAACAAAATATGCTGTAATGTCTGAATAAATTGTCATTTTGACCAGCATAGGTCACAAGGTAGAGATAATATGGATAACTCAGCCAATATGGATGCATTAGCTGATGTATTGAAAGCGATTCGCCTCAGTGCAGATACTTACTTTTGTACCGATTTTAGTGCGCCCTGGGGAATGGAGATCGAAGCAAGCCAACAGGGCATGTTCCATATCGTGGTAGAAAATTCATGCTGGTTAAAGCATGTAAAAGAAGATGGCCCACCACTAGAACTATCAGCGGGAGATATTGTAGCCTTTCCGACTGGCGGTGCTCATTGGATTAGCGATACACCAGAAAGCCCAAGACAAGCCGGCTCCGATGTTGTTGAACATATCCTCAATGGCATGAACCCCTTTCAACCAAGAGCAGAAGAAGACAATACTCAAGAAGCGCATAGCCAAGAGTTCAGCTCAGCAACCACCTTGTTGTGTGGTTCATTTAGCTACGACTCTTCGATGGACCACCCTTTTGTAAAAGACCTGCCCTGCTTTATTCATATCAAGGCATCCGAAACGCCCCAGCTCGCATGGTTAAGGTCTTTAGTGACTGTTCTTGCAAACGAATCACGCCAACCATCCCCGGGCTCTAGCGTGATGGTCGACCGGCTAACAGAAGTATTGTTCATTCAATTAATGCGCACTTACATGGAAAATTCATCCAATAGTTCGGGATATATTGCCGCCCTAGCTGACTTGCAAATTGGCTCAGCATTAAACCTGATTCACTCAGAGACAAAAGCCCACTGGAGCGTTGAGCGGCTCGGCGATGCGGTTTCTTTATCAAGAACGGCGTTTACAGAAAAGTTTTCTAAAATGGTCGGTATGCCACCTAAAACATACCTCATCAATTGGCGCATGCAAAAAGCAAAAACCCAGCTTAAGCACACTGATACAGCCATGATTGATATTGCACAAGGCGCGGGTTACTCATCAGAAGCGGCTTTTAGCAAAGCATTTAAGCATTATTATGACCAGCCTCCTGGGCAGGTTCGTCGTAATAGCAACCCGCACTAGAAGCGCTTAATAAAAATACTCCGTTATAAGTGTTGTTTGTCATCACTAAAGTATAATAATATTAGATAACTCTAATATTATTATACTTTAAGGCTATGCTACATGAAGCAAACAATGTTCCAAGAAAAGTACCCTGTCTTTTTTCTTGAAGTAAGCAAAGAAGAGTGCCGCTTTGACCAGTTCGAAAAAGTAATTAGTTACTTTGAAAACTGCGTAAAGCAGCACCCAAAAGCAAGTTACATTGCCACTTTTGATCACTATGCACATACTGATTCATTGGAAGAAGGTGAAATAGCTGAAGGTATTTTGGCGGCTAAAAATGTCGTGTTTTGCTTTGGTCTTAAACTACCGAATGCATTAGTAATGGCGGTACGCCCTCGCTCATTTGGCATTACAGAATACGCTGATAAATATGTCATCAGCTTTCTTGAAGCACCGATGCCTGTTGCAAATCAAGCCATGGAAGAATGGTCACGCGCGTTGCATAAATAGACTACATAGATCGAATAAGCAGCTTGGCTGTTTCTTTTGCTTTGAGGGCTGCTTTTCGATCACCCTGAACATGTGCCAGTGTAATCGCACCTTCTTTTAATAAGCACAGCGCATCTGTAGCCATGTTGATGCAAGCGGCATCAATACTGGTAGTCTTAACTAACGACTCTATCAAAGCAGCCACGCTTTGCTTATGCATTGCACACTGCTGATGTAAAGGGTGTGTCAAATCGCCAAACTCGGCGCTCACATTGATAAACAAACAACCATGAAAGGCGAATAACGTATCAACTCGATTATTAAACCAATCGTCCAGCGCATCAAATAACGCCTCAACTTTTGCCATTCCTGGGTTAGCAGCCTCTAATCTTTCTTTAAGCCAAGCACAAAAGCACTCATCACGATAAACGAGCACCGCGAGTACCAACGCCTCTTTACCACTGAAGTGGTGGTACAGGGTTTTTTTAGCGACACCAGATTCAACCAATATCTCGTTAATACCCACCGCATGAACACCCTTTTGGTAAAAAAGATTAAAAGCGGTGCTAATAAGGTGAAGACGTTTACTCGACATACAAAATCATTCCTCAAAAAAATAATATTGACACGAGTAGACCGATTTGTCTACCATGACTAGTAGACAGATTAGTCTACCTTGATATTCATCTACATCAGAACACACCATTGGCCCATTTTATTAAGCCCGCTTCTAATCATCACCTGGAGAACGTTATGTCTGCTTTACTTAAAAAAATCAAAGGTGATGGTGCGGCGCTGCCTCCCAAGCATCCGATGAAAAATATTATGCTGGCAGGACTCGGTGGTTTTATAGCGATTGCCGTATTGGCAGGCCTTAGTGAGAACTTAGAAGCCGCTCTGGTATTAGGCTCGTTTGGTGCCTCTTGTGTGCTCGTATTTGGGTTTCCTGATGCGCCCTTTTCACAACCGCGAAATGTTATTGGTGGGCATTTTTTAAGCACATTGATTGGTTTGATTTTCCTGACACTTTGCGGGCCAACATGGTGGTCTGTCGCACTCGCAGCAGGTACAGCCATTGCTCTAATGATGGCCACAAGAACTGTCCACCCACCTGCAGGCTCTAACCCTGTGATCGTCTTTTTATTACAGCCCAACTGGGATTTTTTATTACTACCCACCTTAAGCGGTGCTCTCATCCTTGTAGTGGTAGCTTTGCTTTATAACAACCTTAGCAGAGATGTAAACTACCCTAAATATTGGTAGCTACCGTCTCTTTATTGATAACTACAACCGGTGCTATGGGCTTGTTTTCTACTTGTTTAATAAACAATGCTAAGACAATCAAGACCATGGCAGTTATTTCCAACTGATCTACTTCCTCGCCTAATAAAACAGCTCCAGTCAGCAAAGCAACGACTAGCTCAAGTGACCCCATTAATGCATTTTTATCTGCACAGGACCTTGGTGCACCTACCATAAACAGTATCTGAGGAATGGCGGCCGCTAATAATGCGATACCCAATACCGATAGTAACCCCATGAGTGAAACGGGCAAAACTTGCACAGGTTCACTCCATATCGCTATAGGTAGAAGCACGATAATATGGCCAATTGTCATCCATGCCATTCTGTTCATTGTTGGAATACATCTTCTTGGATTAGATAGATACTGCACCTGAGTCGCGACCACTAACGGTGCTAAAAAGCAGGCAAGTACCGAAAGGTAAGTACCAGCCGAAAGCGTTTCGGGCCTTACTGTTAACGAGGCAGCAATGGCAACCAGTGCAGCAGATATCAAGGCATTTTGTGACGGCTCTCGCTTAAAAACAGCCCAACCAATCAACACACTGAACACGGGATAGGTATAATAAATCAGGATAGCTGTTGCCGCAGGTAGCACATTCAAAGCATGAAAATAGCCAAAGATTGAAACCCCACTGACGACACCTAATATCAGCGTTCGTAGCGCTTCAGGCCAATTGGTTTGCGGTGTTCGAACAAAAAAAGTAAAAAATATTGCCGGTAAAATAAACCGATACAAACTGACCATCTCGGCACTAAACCCCTCTTTAAACAAAAGCTGTGCAAAGAGCGGATTTAGCCCGTAAAAGAAAGCCGCCATTAACACAAAATATTGGCCATTAATGCTCGATTTAATAACAGGTTTAGTGGTCACGTTGATATTCTTCCTTTCATTAGACAGGAAGAATAACTACCACTGATTAAAAAAATAATGAATAATTCTAGATATTGATTAATAGTATGCATATAAAAAGAAACTATTGAGTGATTGCTCATAACGCTCAGCAACACTAAGTTGCGATATAAATGCATGAGGTTAAGGCGTGAGATTAGATATCAGACATTGGGAAATGCTCAAAGCCATTAACGAGTCAGGCACCTTAAGACAAGCTGCTCACGCGCTAGGCATAACACAGTCGGCGCTAAGCCACCGGCTCGCCGAGGCAGAAAGACGCTTAGGTGGTTTACTGTTCGAGAGAGAAGGACGCAAGCTTAAAGAAACATCTGCTGGCCGAGCGATGACACAGACGGCGAATCAGATTATTCCTACTATTCAACGTGCTGAGTTCGATTTTCAGCAGATGGCAGATAACGAAGTGACCGTTGTGCGTTTTGGTGTTGCCGCTTATAGCTGCTACTACTGGTTACCGGCTTTTCTAAAAGAGATGAAGAAAAAAGAACCCGGCATTCAATTGGAGCTGGTTGCCTCTGCGACTCAAAACCCTTTGTTAAACCTCCAAGAAGGCAGCGTTGATGTGGTGCTAGCACCCGGGCACTTGATAGTCCCGGGTATCGACTCCATTCCTGTATTTCAAGATGAACTGGTTCTGGTGACACACTTAACTCACGAACTCGCAACAAAAGCATTTATTGAAGCTACTGATTTAGAAAGCGAGCAATACCTGACTTATAGTAAATCAGCACAACCGGGTTTTGAATATGAGCGCTTTATTCGCCCTTCAGGAATTGCTCCGCACTTGGTAACCATCGTTGAGGTAACAGATGCCATAGTTGAGTTGATAGCAGCAGGGTTTGGTGTGAGTATACTGTCACGCTGGGCGATGCAGTCTGCTATTAAAAACAAAAATGTATCAGTGACTCAAGTGGGAAAAGATAGCCTAGATCTGGGCTGGTCGGCATTAGTGCGTGAGTCGGAGCCTGTTGGTTCTGCAACAAGAACATTATCAAAAAGACTAGCCGAGTGGTTTTAGCGAGTGACAGCACTCATTATTATGTAAGCACCCAAAAGCAACAGAGAGGCAAATAAAAGTCGTTTAAACAGCTGCTCAGATAATCTTTTGCGAACCTTCTGACCCAATACCATTCCTATGATGGCAGGTATTAATGCTAAGGCTGAATACATACCTAGCTCAGCCGATAACAGATCATTACCCTGCAGCGATACCGCTAGTGCAATGGTTGATGCAGTAAACAACATTCCCATTGCTTGAATCAATACGTCTCGCGTTAAGCCAATCGCTTGTAAGTACATAACACCAGGAATGACAAAAGAGCCCGTCATACCTGTGAGTATACCGTTCAAAGCTCCCAGTAAAGGGCCTGCCCACACCTCTTGTTGCCTGCTCAATGTAAACCCGAACCCTGCTAGATTTACCACTGAATATGCGATCAACAATCCGCCCAGTAACATTGATAAAAGTGCCAAATCTACCTGACTCAGCAACAGACCACCCAACCACACCATCACAGTTGCCATAAGCAAAAATGGCCATATTCTTAGCAGCGCTTCTTTAGTACGCTCTCCAATAAAGGCCTGCCATAAATTGGTAACAACGGAGGGGATCAATAACAGCGCCATGGCTGTCGGCATATCAATAGCGACAGCTAGTATCGCAAGGCTTACCGTAGGAAGACCTAAACCGGTCACACCTTTAACAGCACCGGCCAAAAGAAACGTGGCAAGAATGATACAAATAGTGAACACATCAAACATTTTACAACTCTAGTAATCAGAAGGTGAAAATTCACAATAGAAAAGTAAGATGAGCTATCAGCCAGACTTATGCATTAAAATAACCACATAGCCATCTGTTTGCCATAAGGAATACCATTGAACCCTGTTAAAAAGTTCTCCACTCTCGTACAGCTGATTCAATTCATGCGCCCCTACCGCAAGTACTGGATAGGCGCCGTTATCGCTCTCTTGTGTACGGCTGGTGTGACACTGGCGATTGGTCAGGGAGTGAAGCTTGTTATCGATAACGGCTTTATTGCAGGCTCAATAGAGCAATTAAACCATTCGATTTTTATTTTAATCGGTATGTCGATACTAATGGCATTCGGCACCTTTATTCGCTTTTATCTTGTCTCATGGTTAGGCGAGCGCGTAACCGCTGATATCCGCCAAGCAGTGTTTGATAACATCATCAATTTACATACGAGTTACTTTGAAAAAAACCGCAGTGGCGAGATCATGTCACGGCTTACTACCGACACCACACTGCTTCAGTCCATCATTGGTAGCTCTTTTTCAATGGCACTGCGCAGTATCGTCACCACCAGCGGCGCTTTAGTGATGCTCTTTATTACCAATGTAAAACTTAGCCTGATTATCGTAGCCGGTGTTCCCCTTATATTATTGCCTATACTTTTATTTGGACGCCGTGTTAGGCAACTTGCCAGAAAGAGCCAAGATTCAATCGCTGACGTGGGCACTTATGCTGGCGAAGCCATTCAACAGATAAAAACCGTACAAAGTTACAACCAAGAAAGTTACGAAAGTACAAGTTTTGCTAAAGAAGTAGACAACGCTTTTAATATTGCTAAGCACCGCATTAGCCAACGCGCACTGTTAATGGCAACCGTCATACTATTAGTGTTCGGTGCATTATCCGGCATGCTATGGGTGGGCGGATACGATGTTATTTCTGGCGTAATGACTGGCGGAGAGTTAGGCGCATTTGTTTTTTATGCACTCATTGTTGCCATGGGTACAGGCACATTATCCGAAGTTTACGGGGAGCTACAAAGAGCTGTCGGCGCTACCGAGCGATTAATGGAATTACTGCATGCAAAAAATGAAATAATCGCTCCGGAAAACCCGCGAGATGCATACCACTTAAAAGCCAGCCTAGACTTACAAAACGTCACCTTTAACTACCCGTCACGCCCAGAAAAACCGGCCTTATCCAACTTCAACCTAACGATCCCTGAAGGGAAAGTCACCGCGTTAGTCGGGCCATCAGGTGCAGGTAAATCAACGGTATTCGAATTACTATTGCGCTTTTACGACCCTAGCCTTGGCCAGATCTGTTTCGATACAACCGACCTTCGCCAACTCGACCCACATCAATTACGCCAACAGATGGCAGTAGTTGCACAACAGCCAGCGCTGTTTACCAGCAATGTGCTGGAAAACATCCGCTACGGCAAACAAAATGCCTCTGAAGAAGACGTTATCGCCGCTGCCAAAGCCGCTCATATTCACGATTTTATCGAGCAACTACCCAACAAATACTATAGTGACTTAGGCGAAAAAGGCGTACGTTTATCCGGAGGGCAAAAACAACGCATCACAATTGCCCGTGCGATTTTAAACAACCCAAGGGTTTTACTGCTTGATGAGGCCACCAGCGCACTCGACTCTGAAAGCGAAGGCGCTATCCAAATGGCGTTAAACAACTTAATGCAAGGACGTACTACCGTGATTATTGCCCACCGCTTATCCACTATTATCCATGCCGATAACATTGCAGTAATGGATGATGGGCAGGTTGTTGCGCAAGGGAAGCACGCCGACTTATTAGTGCAATCAAAACTTTATTCAAAATTAGCAGCACGACAGTTTAAAGAGCTATAAAATATATCTTGAATAACCGCAGGATTAAAAATGCTAGATAATAGCCAAAAAATTAAGATTTTTCGTGAAGCCATTCCATCATTTGCCTGCAAACCGGGATGCCATGATTGCTGCGGCCCCGTGACAGCATCGTCTGAAGAAGTCTCCCGATTACCGATGAAAAGCGACGTCGAACATGATGAAGCTCTAGCTGAGTTCAATTGCCCTTATTTGGGTGAAAATGGCTGTGAAGTTTACGATGAGCGCCCTTTGATTTGCAGACTATTTGGCACAACACCTAGCTTGCCATGCCCAAACTCTTGCGCTCCAGCTCAGATGACTGATCCGAAAATAGAGCGCCAAGTACTGAAGTTCCACAAAGAAACGCGCCAGGTGCTGCTATAGCGCGATAACGCAATCACTCTGTAAGCCAGTAGTTTTCCTGAGTGTAAATTTTATGCTCAGCATCCATTGCAGGAAGGGATTGCTTAAACGCCTCCCTGCTTGATAATCGCTGATAATAAGCCGCTACGTTAGGAAAGGCTTCGATATCAGTAAATAAACGCCCTACATGTAAGCTGTAGCCAACACCAACATCTACTGCCGAAAACCCACTAGCTAACAAATAATCACGATCTTGAAGCTGACTTTCCAAAACTTCAATAGCCTTTTCTAATCGCCTGGTTTCTAGCTTTTGCACTGTAGGGGATCGTAAGGCCGGATCGCTGATAGCAATCGCCTGCTGGGTTAAGCTCGCCGCATGCACCGTCATTGTTTCGGCATAGTGGATCCATTGAAGCCACTCAGGACGTTCCTTATGTCCTGGCGCACGCCATAACACACCATCGTCGTAGGTTTCGCAAAGGTACTCAGCAATAGCCCCACTCTCAAATAATGTTAGTTCGCCATCTTCCAGACAAGGCACGCGGCCAAGCGGATGGCGGCTTAAATAATCATCGCTGCGCAAAGCGCGGCCAAATGAAAACAGTACAACGTCAACATCGAGCTTGAGTTCGTTGATTAACCATAGAGAACGCATCGAACGCGCTTCATGGCAATGGAAAAGCTTCAGCCCCATTTTATTATCCTTTTTATAAACGCAAAGAAGTTAACTACCTTAAATAACATAGGAAGCTAGCATACCCGCTTTCAACCTAAATAAGTCTGGTAGGAGAAATACATCAGGAGGTGACTAACATTCAACCGTTTTAATTTCTTGCTGGAGAAGGCTATATAAATCGGCTGCAGGAACAGGCTTAGAATATAGGTATCCTTGGAAGACGTGACAACCAAGCTCTAGTAGGGTGTTTCTTTGTTCGTAGGTTTCTACCCCCTCAGCAATGACGACTAAATCCAATCGATCAGCCGTCGCAATGATAACTTGAACGATGGCGGCGTCTTCTGATGAGGGGCGTAGATTAGTCACAAACGAGCGGTCGATTTTTAGGATATCCAGTGGTAAATTTCGCAAATATTTAAGCGACGAGTAACCTGTTCCAAAATCGTCAATCGCAAACGAGATTCCTCTCTGCTTAAGTAACTTCATTTTGCTGCTAGCAATTTCAAAATTATTGAGCAGCATGTTCTCAGTAATCTCCAGCTCTAACATATGGCCGGGGAGTTGAGCCGTTTCCATGAGATCGAATACTCGATCAACAAAATCAACCTGCATAAACTGTAATGGACTGATATTAATTGCCATACGTCTAAATGATTCGGGCAGCCCTTGTTCAACCCAGCATGAAAGTTGCTGAATACCCTGAACAAGCACCCAGTTACCTATCTCAATTATCTGACCACTGTCTTCTGCAATAGCAATAAAGTCACCGGGAAAGATCATGCCTTTGTCAGGATGGCGCCAGCGCAACAAGGCTTCTGCTCCAATGACCTGCTCTCCTACGCCAACTTGAGGCTGGAACCATAGCTCGAACTCATTATTTTCAATCGCTTGGTGTAAGCCTTTTTCAATCTCCAGTCTTTCCTGAGCAGAAGATTGCATCTCTGGATCGTAGAACTGAAAACCGTTTCGTCCTAGAGCCTTGGCTCGATAAAGAGCGGTATCAGCATGACGCAGGATATCTAGTGCGCCATTGGTATTATCAGGAAATACTGCTATTCCGATACTAGTCGTGCCATAGAGAAGATGGTTATAAATCTCAAACGGAATTGCCATGTGATCGAGTACTTTGAGTGCAATGCTTGCTACCATCTCAGCACAGGCTTCTGACGAGTCACTAGTTCCTGGTAACAACACAACAAACTCATCACCACCAAAACGAGCACATGTACTCTCGCTTGGTAGTATGTCTACTAAACGTTGAGAGACCTCACATAGCAACTTATCTCCAATACCGTGGCCTAGAGAATCATTGATTGTTTTAAATCGATCTAAATCCAAATACAGTACTGCACCGTAATTTTCATTGGCCTGATGAAGCTCAACAGAAGACGTTAAACGATCCAAAAAGAAACGTCTGTTAGCAAGGCCGGTAAGAGTATCAAAAAATGCTAAGTCATAAATTTGCCGCTCCGCTTCTTTACGTATCGTAATATCTCGGGCAAGTATCAGAATATAACTCGTATCTTGAAGCGTTAACTTTATGCCACGAGCCTCAATTGGGAACCGATGTTTCTTACCAACCTGAACATCCTCAAATGTTCGGGCTTGTTTAGCATCAATACTATCGAATAAGCTTTGCAGCTGGTCCTGTGAGTAATCTTGACTGAAATCAGCTAGCTTTTTCCCTTCTAGAATATTGCGTGCCACACCAAGGGTTTCAATCGCCTGATTATTAGTTTGTACAATCGTCGTATCAGGAAGACAGAGAAACATCGCATCCCCGGCATTTTCCATGAGTGATCGAGAGAAATGCTCACTTTTTGATAGATCTTGGATAGTGCTATGCAGCTGGTCAGCTACTTGCTTTCGTTCCTGCCATAGCTTATCGAAGCTAGAAACCAGATCGCCGATCTCATCCGCTTCACTATAGGGTAGACTCGTATAATCATTACTGTTGCGGAGTTGATTAACCCACTTAGCTATGCTCAATATAGGCTGAGATAGATAACGATAAATCAGAAGCAGAAAAAAACAAGCCAATATAACATCGTGAATGACCCCCAAGCCCAGACTAACCGCTGCCCGATGCGCAAAGTTATCAGCAATGAAGGTGGCATCAAGATCAATCACTAGTTGCGCAGGATCGCCTTTTTGCACTCCTACCGTTAGTGGAGTGCTAATATGAGTTTGTACTCGAAAAAAGTAGCTGCTAATCGCTGCTAAAGTGGTTGGCTCTGCAGGTTCTCGGGTATGTTCGCTAAGCACATCGCCAAAATCGTCAATAAGGCTAGCACGATAGATCATTGGGTCGGTTATTAGTGTTTTGGTAATGTCACTTGCTTGTTCTGCATCCAAGTTGTAAACAACACGAGTCGCATTTTCTCTATGCAGGACTATTATTCGCTCAATCCTGCCTTGTAAGCTCTCCTGTTCCAATTTTAAATCAAAATAAATTTGCCAACAGGTTGAAATTAGCCCCAATAACAACGAAATAAGTAAAACCGAACGAGCTTGCTTAAACGCGATTCGGTTTCTAAATTTAAAAGCCATCACTAGTGTCCTTTCAGGCTTGTCTCAATCCAACAAGAGTTCGATAGAAACTCTTTATAAGTACTTGCCATAAATCACATCAAATTCACCTGATGCTTTAATACGTTTTAGACCAGTATTAAATTTTTTGAGTAACTCAGCGTTACCTGGATATTGCTTACTCAAACAAAGGTAGAACGCAGAACTTTGCTTATCGGCAAATCGTTTTATCTTTATCTTATCTTGCAGATTTAGCTGTTGAGCTCTATAGAGAGTGGTTAACTCACCGTTATAAAGTATGTCGATATCACGAAACACCACAGAGCGGATACCACTATCCATATCGGGAGCCTTTAGATGCTCGATGCCTTTTTTTGCTAGCTCTTTCTGAACAGACCAGCTGTCAATTGCAGTGACTTTATACTTCTGTAAATCCATCAAGTTATATAATTTACTGCCATCTACCTCTACCGACATTACCGCAACTTGATTTGCTTCACTGACCTTATCACTAAATAAAATATAGGATTCGCGCTCAGGCCTTCGCGCACAACTGGTGTAACCTGCAATATAACCATGCTCTAGGTTCTTCCTAATTCTTTTCCAAGGAGCTGTACTGAACACAACCTCTACATCGACACTAGCAAAAGCGGCGATGATAACATCAACATCAATACCGCTAACCTGCGCCTGTTCATTTACGATGGTATAAGGCGGATAATCAATGGCAAATAGCTCAACGGGCTTTGTTTCAGCAAAGGTAGGTAAAGCCCATAACACCAGAACAGCTAAAAGAGAACATCTTGGTGTAAGTAAAAACATTTCTGATCCTTCAAATAAAGTGTCGACAGCTTCTGAACGCTTTAGCAGTACACCTGTAACCAACCGACAGTAATGATTGCTACTGAGATACCACTCTATACTTCTTACATACAGATCAACTGCTATTTGGTTATTTTACGATCAATTTCAACCGCAGAGTAATACTAGTACAGTTAGTATGCCTTTAATATACTAACGACAGTCACTGCACAAAACTTTACCAAAATCTTAAAAAGATACCTATATACGGCATAAACACTCTAAAAAGGTGATGAACTGTACATAATATGCAGCTGTGAATGCTCGCCCTAAAAGGGCTTTTTCAAACTCTGGGCTCCTGATGGTCTTTTCACACTAGGGCCACAGCAATGCTAAAAGTGACTTGTTTTCTTAATAAAAATGAAACAATAATCTCGCATTATTATCTGGTATATACCAATATAGATTATTTAATGAGAACTAGAGCATGCATACTTTTATTCATCAGATCAGCGAGCTTTTTGTTGCACAAGGCAATAACTCCTACGGCGAGGATATAACCCAAACAGAGCATGCGGTGCAGTGCGCCGAATTAGCGATTCTGGCGAATGAGTCAGATGAATTAATTAGTGCTGCATTGCTGCATGATATCGGCCACTTGATCGCAACCACTGATATAGCTTACGGCAACTATAAACATGACTCAGTGGGTGCTGACTTTCTTAGTCAGCACTTTGGTCCAAGCGTTACTGAACCCATTCGCCTTCACGCACAAGCTAAACGCTATTTATGCAGTGTTGAGCCTGGCTACCTAGAAGGTTTATCCGCTGCATCCTTGGATTCATTTAGTCACCAAGGAGGTCTGATGAGCGATATTGAACAGCATAAATTCATTGCAGAAACCTATGCAAAACAGGCTATAAAACTACGCCGCTGGGACGATGAAGGTAAAGTCCAGGAGCTAAGCCAACAGCCATTTGATCATTACCTACCTCACCTCACAGCTTCTTTCATTAACAGTTCTAGTGCCGTGTAATCTATAAACGCTAACCAGGATAACGATTATTATGAAAAACAGTTATATTGATGAGCTAAAAAGTAGCTTTATTCAGCAGGGTTATATTGTTCTTCCACAAGCCTTGAGTGATGCTGATACAGCTACTCTAGAGCAAGTCAGCCAAGCACTAAACACACGTTCTCAAGAGCTGTTAACAACAGTAAAGAGTAATAACCAAAACCTAAGTGATTTCTATCGAGAAAATCTCTCTGAACTCATTGCCGTCCCAGAGTTTGATAATGAAGAGAAAGTCTGCCGGTACGAATATCTTAATGGTTATAGCCAGCAGATAAAGACATTAATCGTACCTAAACTGCAGCAGATGATTCGCCAGTTAACAGATACTGATTTTGTGTTATTCAAAGATAAATGTAACGCTAAAAATCCTGGAGGCGGTGCGTTTGAGCCACACCAAGATATTATTGCCTACGATCAATTTAAGCCTGCCTATCATGTAACTGCGGCGATCTTCTTAGATGATGCAACATTAGAAAATGGCTGCTTGTATTTTCCAAAAAATTATCAACAGGATCTGGCTGACTTAGAAACTCGCAGAGTACCTACACCAGTCGGCGACTTACCCATATTACAAAGCTATGAAGGTGGAACAACTCACGGCAACATCCGGCAAGAAATTTGTGACCAGATGAATTGGACACCTATCACTGCGAAAGCCGGTGATGTGGTTTTATTTGATTCATACGTGCCTCACTACTCTAAAAAGAATGAGTCACAACTCACTCGCAGAGCGATGTTTTTCACCTTTAATCCACTTAATGATGGAGACTTCTATGAAGCCTATTACGATATGAAGCACCGGGAGTTTGATAACCCTAAATTTCACGTTGCTACCCCTACCGCTCATAGCAAACGGGAATTATAAATACGATATTCGACAGTGCTGAAATTAATTTTAGGGAGGCCCTGCTTCCCTCGATTTACCTTATTTCTCCTTACCAGCAATAAAAACACCTTTAGCCGCTAATCTTTTTATTGGTTTAGCGGTTATTTATCTAAAGTGGTTGTTAAAGAGCAACCAACATCAGCCCCACTAGCATAACTACAACGCCTTGAATACGTGGTAAAGAAAACGGCTCCTTGAGCCACAGCATGCCAATAATCACGCCAAGTGGAATACTCACTTGGCGTAGCGCCACTACATAACTCACCTCAGCCACCAGCGACATACTCACCAACACCAGCATGTAGGTAGTGATAACAAAAATCCCGGCAAGCAAGGCCCAGCGTTTATCGGGTAAACCCAACAACGGCTCACGTAAAACAAATAAAATGAAAAATAACATCCAGCATAACGAAACAGCAGACTGCAATACAACAAAGCTACTTCCTGCCTGAATTGGACTAAATCCGCTATCAAGCATCAAATTGATAGCCATGCTATCTAATATGGAATAACCCGCTGTTGATAGCGCTGCCACCAACACCCAGCCCATTGATACATTAAAGTAGTCGTGTATTTTTATGCTTCTCCAATGTTGTAACGGTACCAATACAGCCCCCAAAACAATCAGTACCATACCGACCAAATCATCAATTTCTAGCTGACTTTCCTTATATATAAAGAAAACTAATATAGGTACAAGAAACACAGGCAGTGCACGCGCAAGAGGATATACGAGGCTTAGATTACCAGTACGGTAAGCTCTTGCTAAACCGATCATATAAAATGTTTGGCATAGCCCCGAAGCAAACAAAATCCCCCAGAAGCGTTCAGGTAATGTTACGAGTAAGTTTTCACTGAGCAGCAGTAAAGGGCTGAATATTAGTCCTCCACAAGCCGTTGTCCAAGCATAAAAAAGAACTGATTGAGAGCTCTTTTTACCTATTACGTTCCAGCTAATATGTAGTACTGCTGAAATCATAATCAGAACAAACGCTGTTGTTGTCATAATTACGTGAGCATCCACAAGACAATGCACCTAAAAATCAGGCGTCATTCATTCATAGAAAAGTAATACAGTATAAAGAAAGGCTATTTACTGGTATATACCAATATAAATATCAGCAAAAATAATGCTCCATTCCACGGGGAAAGGTTAATAGAATTGGCTCGCGTATGAGTTGAATAAAACGTTACACAGCAGAAAAGCATACATGGATGATAGCTATCTTCAGGTTTGAAACTGAACGCTCAGAATAGAGCGCCAAATATCGTCAGTTATTATTCACTTGAACAGCAACTTTTAGCGCATCATGTATCCAGTACTCCCGATCATACTCAAGAAACGCACCGCTCTTATCTAAGGTTAAACGCTGCATATAAAGACCCGCACTACCCGAGTTAACGCCCAGAGCTTCAGCCTCCACGCCTGTTAAAGCCTGAGGAAATATTTCGATGTTTCGCTTCCCAGGAACAAGATCATATTGCTCACGTAACAACAGCCAAATAGAAAGGTCGGTATCTTGATCGAGTAGCCCAGGGCACCCTCGCGGATTGATGTAATTATGTTCAACGACAACACAGCGAAGATCAACAGAGCGGCGGCGTAAAATATGATAGATAGGAGCACCTTCTGCCATACCACTAATATCAGCTAACCAACTCGGCGCTTCTATAAGACGTTTACTAAGGGTTTCTGTTGAGGGAGTAAATCCTTGTTCAGTGACTGTATTATAAAAGCCTATATCTAAGCTTGGGTCATAGATAAGACGCTGTGGTGTTATATACCAGCCGCGCCTGTTAGAGCGAAAAATAATACCTTCTGCTTCTAACTGCCCCAAAGCCTGACGAACAGTTACCCGAGTCGTATTAAAGCGTGACGCCAACTCGCGCTCAGCGGGTAAACGCGCTTGGCTATCCAGCTGTTGCTCCTGAATCCATTGCCAAAGCTGATCTCGGACCTGCACATAAACAGGTATATCATTACGTAGCATTGGCTCAGTTCCTAGCTAACAGATTTGAATTCAGAATCCTACCTGCTCACCTAAGCAATGAGAAGTGTATA
This sequence comes from Neptunomonas japonica DSM 18939, assembly GCF_000422765.1. GTDB lineage: Bacteria > Pseudomonadota > Gammaproteobacteria > Pseudomonadales > Balneatricaceae > Neptunomonas > Neptunomonas japonica. Next base: position 143,904 of record NZ_AUGR01000014.1, read on the forward strand.
CATTAATATTTCGAAGGGTTTATTCCGTACCATGTACGAAAAGTTCGGATAAAATGGGTCTGTTTCTGTCCCAGCCAGTTCATCAAAGTACTCATTCAATAGAGAAGGCGCTATACGAAATGTACGCATGCAATATTTACGTTGTTCATGACCTAAACCATCATGAATTTCACCTAGAGGCATAACGGAGACTCGGCCAGGCCCTAACAAAACTGTTTGGCCTTTAAAGCGTTGTTTTTGAACGCCATCGACCACTAGCCCTATGTGATAGTCCAAATGATAATGAGGCCGGAATTCAAACTCCGAATAAAACCCCTCACTCAGAATCAGGTCAGCGTTATCTGCTACTCGGTGATATTGAATACTATCTTTCATAGCCTCTCCAGATATTTTTATCCACTAATAATTCACCGACAAAGCTGTCGTGACGATTGAATAAATGCATCAACTTCCTGTTTAGAGGTGGCATATGATGTTACTAACCTTACCACGCCAGCTCCCCAACGGTCATGATAGAAACTAAAACCCTGCGCCAACAACCCCTCTATAACATGTTCAGGAAGACGGCAAAAAATAATGTTGGCTTCATTAGCCCCAATCAGCTCAACCCCGATAATAGTTGATAGTCCCTGTTCGAGCCTTGTAGCCATTGCATTGGCATGGCGTGCATTTTTAAGCCACAAATCATTTTCTAAATAAGCTTCTATCTGAGCCGAAAGGATGCGCATTTTGGAAAACAGATGGCCACCACGCTTACGCCGAAATGCGAGTTCGTCAACACAGCTTTGATCAAATAACACAATCGCTTCCGCTGCCAATACACCATTCTTAGTGGCGCCCAAAGAGTGCACATCTCCCACTTTACGCTGCGCCGCAATTCGCAGCGCTTGTACATCCAGTTTTGCCTTTTCACCAGGCACTTCGACTAACTTAGCGCCACCGCTATAAAACTCCGGTGCGCCACATTCATCATTATTAATATGGCTATCAGCATGACAAAGTATAGAGCCTCAAGGAGGGTTAAGTGCCGCTAAGCTAAGGCACTGGCCGCAGAGCCAGTGGGTACAAGAGAAACTCTTAAATCGCACTCAAAAATGTCAGCCAAGCGCATCTCTACACTAATAGTATGTTTATCAGCACCATACGGCTGCGCTGCACCCGCACTACAAGCAACGATCGCTTCAAGCACTTCTGATGAGGCTCCAGCGATATTATCACTTGTAAAACCACCTCTAAGCCCCGGTAGCATTTCAGTTATCTGATTACATACTTTCACGCTTAGAACTCCTGAATGTTATTGGGATCCACTTTTGTTTAAACACTAGTATCTACACTAAATAATAATCAGGATTGTAAAATATTGCAGAGAATCACATGCAAAATACTAAACCCACTCTGAGAGTAATTGATGCGACTTTGAATGACTAAGCTGGCTCCTAATAGTTTTTCAGGAACTAAATCAATAGCAATCAATCAATTTAATCTATACCCAAGTAACACTATGAAATATAACTGTTTCATCAGCTGTTTAATCACTCATAACAATGGAAATTTAGTGAATAATTTATCAAAGAAAACATCTAACACCTTTTCAAAACTGGCCAAAGCCACAGTGCTTACCTTTTGTGGTTTAAGTGCAGGGTATACCGCTGCAGCCGTGTCTCCTCAGTTAGAAGCATTCAATACGCAATGGGCTCCTGCCTTTAGCGCAAAAAACATAGACCTAGTTACAAGCTACTATGATGATTCTTCTATCGTCGCAAGCTTCCCGTATAAACCAGAAGCCAATCTTAAAGGCGCTGACGCTATTGGCAAGATGTTTCAAAACGGCCCTTTCAATCTTGAAGACTTCAAGGTAAACGTGATTCCGCTTGGCTTTGAAGAAAAACAAAATACTGCACTGCTGCTAAAAAACTGGAACGTCAGTCACAAAGGTGGCGAATTCTCTGGTTTGGCTATCGAGGTTTTGAACAAAACGCCTGTAGGCTGGAAACGCAAAATTGATATGGCAGCAGGCGGCATGTCCAATGTGGCCGACTTTGCTAAACCAGCGAGTAGCAAAAAATACACTTTTACAGCCATCAACGCCGATGCAGCTCAAACGACACAACTAGGTGTAGTAACACAAAATACCACTTTGAACACCGCACTAGTAGAATTAATGACTAAGAATGACTACCAAAACATTACTAGTATTATCAATGAAGATAATGGCTTGCTAGTGGCTCGCATAAACCATGATGGGCAAGACTATGTGACGTTTAGTGCGCTGAAAAAACAGCAGGATAATTGGAATATCGAAGTTCAGTTCTTCTCAGCTCTTGAAAACAAGTAGCTCTGTAAGCTATCAATAATTACTGATAGCCACCTTCTGTACCGGTTATCTTCCTGCGACAAGAAACGTTTGGAAGATAACTGGCGAAAATACAAACTTAATTATCAAATCGATAGCCTATGCCATGCACAGTACTAATGATTCGCGGCTCTTTAGCATTTAGCTCAATTGCCTTACGCAATTTAGAGATATGCTGATCGAGTGTCCTGCTGTTGGCAAAGTAATCCCGCCCCCAACAATGATTAAACAATGCATCGCGATCCACCACTTTGCCGCGCTGCTCAAAGAGCAAACGTAGTATTTTCAAATCTCTCAGACTTAACTCAATTACCTGCTCATCGCGCAGTGCACGTAGTTCTGATGGCCTGATCTGAAGATCATCCATAACAAAATTGTCGCTGTCTACTGTACCCGCAACAGGTCGCAAAGCTCTTCTTGCTACCGCCCGAATCCTAGCGATAACTTCGCGACTTCCGAAAGGCTTTTTAATGTAATCATCAGCCCCTAATTCAAGCCCTAAAACTTGATCGATCTCTTCTGATTTTGCAGTAATAAAAATCACCGGCAGTTGTTCATTGTGCTGGCGAATACGCCGGCAAACCGCATAGCCGTCTTGTTTGGGCATCATGATATCTAATAGCACCAGATCAGGCTCATGTTGCAGGTACAACTGCCATGCCTGATCACCATCCGCTGCTGCTATACACTCATAGCCTTCAGACTCTAATAACGTCTCCAGCCCTTGGCGGATATGTAAATCATCTTCTGCAATCAACAGCTTCATAACGCTTTCCGTTTAATCATCAGGTTTATCATTCATCATTGTTGGCACGGTTACAGGCGTAACTAAACTCAGCAGAAAACTGGCTCCCGATACAACCTCATCTGTAGGTCTTTGTTCTATTATCAGATCTCCCTGATGAGCTCTGGCCAGATCACGCGCCAGACCCAATCCGATTCCCGTACCACTTACGCCGTCGGTTAGCTTGTTGCTGCCACGGTAAAATGGCTCAAATAACTTTTCAGATTCATTTACGGATACTCCAGGGCCAAAATCACTAACACGAATATAACTATATAAAATACCTGAGGTCTCTTTTTGCCAGCTACGAATATCCACAAACTGACCATCAGCGGCATACTTTTCACAATTACTCAGTAAGTTATTTAAAACTTGCTCCAACGCTTCACCATCAAAATAGCATAGGTGACCAGCATTGCCGGTAAAGCGTATCTTTAAATTTCGCGTACTTAAGACGGGTGTAAACAGCTCAACCACTTGCGCTATACACTTATCAACACCCCCTTGCTGATGCCTAATGCTGACGCCTTCACGCTTGGACCGTGAAAAACTCAGTACATTTTCAATCAACCGCGACAACCTCCCCGCTTCGCTGCCAATCACTCCCAGATAACGCTGCGCAACCACTTCATCTTCTGCCAGTTCTTGCTCAAGCATCTCTGTATATAAACGCACATTGGTGAGCGGTGTTTTAAGCTCATGGGAGACCTGATTAACAAAGTTCACTCTCTGTTCTGCTACCCTCAGCTCTCGGCTATGCTCGCGATATAACCAATAAGCCAAAGTAGACAAGCTCACCGCTAATAAGAGTAATAATGTAAACAAACCCAACCAGCCAGTGATCACGGCAGGCTGGGCGACAGCATAATAATCAAGATGCCAGCTAGTCACAGGGTGACTCAAAGGTAATGTCTGCAGCGGTTTACTGACACCTGCCGCAGAGTCACTCCCCTGCCCCCAGCTGTAGGCCAACTCCCCTCGGTCATTTACCAGGCGAATTTCACTGCTAACTTCCTGCTCTGTAGCTACAGCGTCTCCCGCAACAGCGCTGGACGGCAACAGGTTAATGAGGTCCGATAAAAGTCTGGATGAGTTCAGGGCAAAACCAACCGTATTACCATCACTATCTTCTAGCCAAAAGATCTGTTGCAAACCCGCTTCTGCGTACCAGGCGATCCAACCATGAGGCGTTTCTTCTTCACGCTCTGTAGGTGAAGCATCTGCACTGTAACGAGCTTTGCTAGATACCGAGTCGCTCAATCTGGCGCTCTGTAACTCATCACTGTTCACTCCTAAATAACGTGGGCTAGTAACATTCTTTGGAATAACCGGATCCATAGCCGACATGGTAAAGCGCTCGGGGGCGCTCAACAGATTACGGGTTAGCTCTACGAAGTCTTGCTCATGCTGATTCAACGGCTGGTCTTGCGGAGGAAAACGCCTTTCGCCAGCCTTAGACAATACAAAAATTTGCTTTACCGCAGCCGACTGGCCAATAAAACGACGTACACTCTCAACGTTATATTGCCCCTGTGTTTCTTTCTGTAAAGCTTGTGCTTGGAGGATAAAACGCTGCTGCAGTAAGAAAAAATGTTCCTGAAACTGCTGATCAATACTCTGCAACCGACTGGTGACAAGGTTGTTTAATTGATGTGCCGCAACCTGCTGTTGATCCAGTTGAAAACGAACGCCAAACCAAACCAACAACAAGAGTGGCAGTGCAATAATGATAGCGAGTATTAGCGGCGCTCGTTTTTTCACAGATTCAGTCCGATGATGTGTATAGATGCATTAATACTTTTGTTGAGTAGCTCTTTTATACTGTCGTGCTTTTAACTCTTTACGTTGTTTATTCCAGTCTTGCTCAGTGTCTAGCGCATCTGCATCTTGCAAGGCTTCTTCTTTCTGCTCCTGCAAGCGTGGAGAGCTGAGCGACTGTGCCTGAGAACCCAAATAGGACGCACTGTCCTGCAGAATCTTCTTCGCGCCTTCTAAGTCACCGCTATCACGGGCTTCAATAGCATTTTTGCTGAACTCATTTGCGACCTGTTCAACTGCCGCCTCAAGCGCCTTATCATCACGAGCGGCTTTAACTTCTTGTTGCGAGAGGCTAAATCGAGCAACACTCTGGCCGGATAAGTTTTCTTGATTCTGGGTAAATAGATTATTGTAGCTAACATTAACTGCCACTAGCTCAAGCTCTGTTTCTGCCTGCTGCTTAGGAACTTCTACCTCAAGAATAACGAATTTTTCCTGCTCGCTATACAGCTGATTCAGGCGAGTAGTTACCCGGTTACCAATAATCTCGCTCTCACGCCCCAATAGACGAATAGGTTTTACGCCGTTGCGACAACGGATCTCAATATTAACACCCTGCGCTACCACTGAAAGCACATCACCAAACTCGTACTGAAAAACAGAAGCTAGGTCTTCTGCATTTTCAACAAACGCATGGTTACCATCGCTAAAACCAGCTAAACGGGTCATTAAGTCTTCGTTATAACCCAGCCCTAAACCGATAGTGGTGACACTAATACCCTCTTTCGCCAACGAAGCACCCAGTTCGCCCAGTTCAGACGCAGTTTGAGGCCCTACATTGGCTAAACCATCAGACATCAAGATAACGCGATTTACTTTATTACGGCTTAGAAACTTACGTAGCTCATTAGCCCCTTTGCTCACACCAGCAAACAGCGCGGTATTGCCATTGGCATGAACATTACGAATGGCGTTATAAATTGACTGATGATTACGCACTTGAGTCGCAGGCACGACCACCTGTACTTTAGAGTCGTAACTAACCACTGAAACAATATCCCGCTCATCAAGACGCTTAATCGCCATAATAGCTGCTTCACGGGCGTACTTAATTTTATCGCCACCCATTGAGCCAGACTTATCTAAGACAATGGCTACATTGGCAGGTATGCGAGCCTGCTTGTCTTGTTGCTTAAAACCTTCCAGAGAAACTTTTATAAAAGCCCTGTGACTTTGCTCAGCCTCCATCACAGGAGTTGCCAAATTGATATTCAAACTCACCTGATTAGCCTGAGCCAAAGCTGGCAACAAACTTAGTAAAGCAAACCCAAATGGCCGTATAAATCGTCTTAGCATAGGGATATCTAATTGAGTGTTCATGATGAAGTTCCTGAATAGTGAGTATAGTGGATCAATGCCACCGCTGTATTAACTCTACGTTTAACTGGACAGGAAGAAGTCAGATAAAGTTATCTGTTATGTAAGAAATTTGTAAAACATTAAGCTCATGGGTTAGGAGCACTCCTCAGCCAATATCAACTGGCTAGGTGTTGTTGTAGAACATGGACGCCAATGGTAGACGTAAACCGGAGTGTGATAGACATCTTTTAGCCTAGTAACTTTTACAGGCTGGCACGAAGGCAGTGCAAACGTGTTACTCACAATGCGAATCTCACGAAACAGTTCACACTTCAGCTTTTTATGCAGAGCAACCATACCTCCAGGAAAAAGATAACAGAATAAAATAGAGGCACTGCCTAGGTCTGCTTTTATAAAATCTTTGCGATAAATCGTCAGGTTATCCAAACGTAAGCTGTACTTACGAATGATAGAAATCAGCCATGGAAACCATGAGAGCTCGTAGCCTATCACTTGATAGTGTGGATATTCTCGGGCAAGAGCGACAACAAGTGTTCCCCAACCAGAACCAAGATCAATCAAAGGGCCATTTGCAGGCGGGCTAGTTGAAGCAAGCATCGCTTGGCAGGCCTTGCCTGAACTCATCATGGGCGAAATACCTGTTTGCAACGTGCTCCAAACAATGGATAAAGCAATCAGAAGGACGACAACAACTAGTATCAACTCAAGAAAAAACATATCAACGAGGATCTATGATTTGTTGGGATTTCATTTTTTAGTTGTACCTAACACTTTAGTAAACGAAAGTTAAATAATAGCAACACAGCAAAGTTAGCAATGTTAATACCTCTGTTTAGGCCTAGCTTTATTGTAGCCATATATAACAAAACAAAGTGATATCAACTGCTGAGCCATTAAGATTGGTTTATCTTGCAATAACATTAGGGCTGCCGTACTAAGATTCATTAACATAAAGAAAAGCCAGCCGATGTTGTTCCCCCTAGCCAAATAGTTACTACCCAAGAGAAAACCTAGCATCATTGCGACTTCTAAAATCTGCGTGATAGATGCAATGCCAGAATGATAATTTATACTATATAAAAGACCAAAAATCAGTGAAGAAAAAGTAAAAGCCGCGACTATGTTATTGAATAACTTATTTGATTTTTTATTCTCGTGGTAAGCATTATATAATCCTAATAACATAGCGGGAGTCGCACCAGCTTCAATTGAGGCTGCTATCCAATTTTGACCACTTACTAAAATAATAACCCATGCTGGAACACCTAGAATGTAGATTAACCACGCTGAGAGCTTTAAGTTCTTTTTTGATGCCCCTGTCCTACCTTCTGAAAGAGCGAGCAATATCTTATTTAATAGATAAAAAGTACCGCCCCATACCTGTAAGACTAAATCCATACTGTAAAGATCTCACTTAGCGTTAATTTTATCCGAAAACACCAGCCTACTATTATCTTGTTATTCTCATGCTCCCTATAACCAATACTCAAAGAGTATCATTCTATTTATTGAGTATTCGATTGTTGTACTCCGGATCAAACGCAGTAACTTTCAACGAGTTTTTAAGTATGTTGCTAACACCTTCACTATCGTATTCTTCAATATATACAATACTTCCATCTACTAACTGAGCCTGCAATTTCCGATATTGCTTTTCTTTTAACCATTCCATGAATATCGATACGATATTTTCAATCAAGATTTCATTGTTATCACTACTAACGACTTCAATAGTTTCGTCCATAGCAACCACAAACTTTTGTGTTACAGGTAACATCCGAAATTCTATATCTCGCTTTTCAAACAAAGCAATAAGAGTATTCTCAGGATCAAAAAGAACTATCTCAAATAACGTCTTTTCAGTCATTGATATACCTCTGCAACGGTTAAGTTTAAGGTCGAAAATCTTACTTATCTCGCTTTGGCTTCTGCTCTTAAATCGAGTATTTTTCCTACAGTGCGATTCCAGTTAGCGGCGCATTCTGGGCCGCAGCGCTCGGCCCAGCGGGGCAAGATAACATCCATAGCAATTTTGTTACGCACGATAAGATCAGACTTAGAAGGCTCTACCATTACCATGTTACCGATATCACCAATCGCGCAGGGCCCTTTAGATAAGCACGCTAAAGCAACTGCATCTTCCTTTGCTGTTTCTTGCCACATGCTTTCTGTAAGTACTGCAATTTCATTTTTTAACAGCGCTTTTTGCTCACTGCTTAGCAAATTCCACTTATTCATATTCATTGCCCCAAATGCCAGCCCCCAGCCCACGCGTAAGGTAAAGCCATGCGAAGCAACCTTATACAACTTACTCGTATAAGCAGACATTGTTCCGGTGATTACGCAGTCAACAATTCCTTTTTCAAGCGCTTCAGGTACATCGTTATAGGGAACACTCACTGGGATAGCTCCCACACCTTCGACAAAATCGCCTAGTGTTGTCAGAAAAACGCGTATGCGCTTTCCTTTAAGGTCTTCAATATTACTGACCTTGCGGCTACACCACAGCATTTGGCTTGGAAATGGGTAGAGCATCATCAACTTTGCATTGTATTTTTCTGCAAAGGCACGCTCCAATGTTGGAAAATAAGCATGTGCTACCTGTTTTTGTACATCAATATTTTGCACCAGAGACGATAGATCTGCGCCCTCAAATATTTCACTTTCAGGTACCACATATCCTGGTAAACCAAAGGCAAAATCAAACACCCCATTTTTTACCAAGCGCATGATCTCATAACCCTGCAAGCCCAACTCAGTATGGGGTTTTATCTCACCAATAATCTGGCCGTCGCTCACCTGTGCGATACGCTTATTCCAGAAGGGCCCTTCATGCTTTTGGTAGTTGGTAAAATAATCCCACGTACCCACTGCTTTGATGATAATTGTATCGTTTGCCGCTAAAAAGTTGCTAAATCCTGCGATCATCAAAAAGACTAAGAATGGCGCTGAGTACTTTTTTATTATTTTCATAAACACCGGCTGTTACACGTATTTAAAGCATGTATTAATAGATTTTTAAGGCTAGCTCTATTTATACTGCTGCCTATAAGCAGTGATAGCAACCAAATTATAACAACGACTCCCCTATGACATAATTTCTCATTAATCTCTCAAATGACTATGATGTAACATAAATCCACCAAGGCTCCCGTTATATGAAAAGTAAGTATCGGTTAGGAATTCGCGGTCGATTTTTCTTAGCATTTGGAGCATTAAGCGCCCTAACCTTGCTCGCCAGTATCATTAGCTGGATGTCGTATAACCGGCTTGGAGATGAGTTAAACCAGGTTGTTGAAGGGAATATACATACCCTTAGCCTGATGGCTGACTTAAAAGAAAAGGGAACGAAAATAACCCTGATAGCCCCCACCTTACTCGCAGTAAAAGATGAAGCGAACCGCCAAAATATTCGTCAGGACTTAAACCTCAACATATCTATTATGGCCTATTTGCTACCGCAAATTTCTGCGGCGACTCAAGATCATCAAGCGCAAAAAAACCTTTCTGTACAGATAGAAACGTTAAAAACCACACTGGCAGAGCTGGATAGTAATGTATTTGAAAAACTCAAAATACAGCAGCAAAAAAGATCCGAAAATCAGCGCCTCAGATGGGTAGCATCCAGCTTTTTGAGTGATATCAACCGGCTCACAGAAAACGAGCAACGCTACCTATATAGCCTTTTAAACCAAGAATCACCTGACTCCTGGCTTACAATGAACAACTTTGGTAAAGACGCCGCCAGCACCATAAATGCCGATTTGCAAAGACTGTACCGCATAAAAGCGGATGTAAACCTACTCATTAATTTAGTTGATAGGGCCCAGCACCTACCCGACCTCAACTCCCTGATTGCTACCCAGACGCATTCCGATGAGATCATTCAGCGGATTAAACAAGATATTGAAGCTGTTGGGAATATACATGGCGTTAAAGCCTTAAAGCAGACCATTGTAAATATCGTTTTCCTGACACGCGGCGAAAACAACATGTTTACTATCCGTAGTAAGGAACGAGCCATTCTACAATCCGGTGAATTACTGCTTGACCGTATCAGAGAGGAGCTTGGCAATTTAAATCAAGAAGTATCCATCCAAACAGATAATACCGAAGCGGCAGCTCAAGCCTCTGCACAAAATGCTCGGGAGACAATTAAAAAAGGGCGTATCTGGATGTTGCTAATGGTGGCCGCCAGTTTATTGTTCTCAATTTTGATTGTCTGGCTTTATGTGGGTAGAAACATGGTAGGCAGGATTACCAGTTTAGATGCCAGTATGCGCGCGATTGCCAACGGTAACCTTGATGAAGACGTACAAGTAAAAGGCAGCGATGAGATTGGCACTATGGCACGCTCACTGGTCAGTTTTCGCGACCAACTCGCCACCTTACAAGAAGACCTAGTACAAGCGGGTAAACTGGCGGCTCTTGGCCAATTATCGGCCGGTATCGCCCATGAGATTAACCAGCCACTATCAGCGATTGGGCATTACTCGCATAACGGTTTACGCTTGATAAAATCTGGTCGGCTCGACGAAACAGAGAAAAATCTTAATCAGATATCCAACCTAACTAAGCGTGCGACCACTATTATTACTCGCCTTAAATCTTTAGCCCGTAAGCAACAAGATAACTTAGTTAAGGTTGATCTGCGTTTAGTAGTGGATAACGTACTTTCGATGCTTGAAGGGGATGAAGTCCGAAAACTCACATCAATAGACATTAATTTTGATCATGATCGTAACTTGGTTAATGCCGACTCTGTGCAACTCGAACAAGTCGTACTTAACTTAGTGACTAATGCTCTGGACGCCATTAATGATCAACCAGAAAAGCACATAACCATTAATTGCTTGCATCAACGTGATCGATTTGAGATTTATGTACGTGACAATGGTCCCGGAATTAGTAAAGAATTACGCGAGCAGATTTTTGAGCCATTTTTTACAACAAAACGCCGTGGCCAGAGTTTAGGGCTTGGTTTATCTATTTCATATAACATAATAAAAAGTTTTGGTGGCAGGCTAACAGTCGATGATGGATCGGGCAGCGGCGCGTCATTTTGTATCCAGTTACCAGAATACCGGAGAAGTAAGCCATGAGCTCAGCCATATCTAATGGCCAAGTAATAATCATTGATGATGAAGAGATCGTCCGTGAATCAATGATTCAGACACTGCAGCTTGAAGGCTATAACGCCAGTGCATATGAAAACCCGCAACGCGCCATGGAGCAGTGCTCAATGAACTGGCAAGGGGTGATTATTTGCGACGTGCGAATGGATATCATGGGTGGGCTTGAAGTCTTAAAGCTGATTCTTGAAATTGATCCAGAGATCCCTGTCATCATGTTCAGCGGGCACTCTGATATCGCCATCGCGATTCAGGCAATACGCTTGGGCGCTTACGATTTTTTGGAAAAAACCGATGATCCCCAGCACCATATCAATACAGTGCAAAGGGCGTGGAAAAAGCGCCAGCTAGTACTCGAAAACCGCAGCTTACGCCAAGCGATCCAAGGCCAGCACGAAATTGATAACCGCTTGATAGGCCAGACAGAAGAAATCATTCGCCTACGAGAAACGACTTTACAACTAGCGCATGTCGATGTGGACCTGATCATCAACGGTGCAACAGGTACCGGCAAAGAAGTCGTGGCCAATTGTTTACATGATTTTAGCCCACGTGCTAAAAAACCTTTTGTTGCGCTTAACTGTGCAGCAGTAACAGAATCGATCATAGAAAGTGAGCTGTTTGGCCATGAGGCTGGCGCTTTTACCGGTGCAAATAAGAAGCGTATTGGTAAAATAGAATATGCCAGCGGCGGGACGCTTTTTTTAGATGAGATCGAAAGCATGCCGGCCTCACTTCAGGTAAGACTGTTACGCGTTCTCCAGGAAAGAACCCTGCAACGGTTAGGCGGAAATGCCGATATTGATGTGGATATCCGTGTTATCGCCGCATCAAAAGTCGACCTACGTGACGCTGCCGATCAGGGTCAGTTTCGGGAAGACCTTTATTATCGGCTCAATGTGGCAAGCATCGAGATCCCCAACCTTGACCATCGTAAAGAAGATATTCCCGTTCTTTTTAGTCATTTTGTTGATCAGGCGACGCAACGCTTTGACCGCGAGAGCCGCCCCCTGCCTAAGTCATTATTACAACAGCTAAGAGCACAAAGCTGGCCCGGCAATGTACGCGAACTACGCAACGCCGCTGAGCGCTGGACTTTGGGGCTCTCAATCGACGCGGAAACTGACACTCATGCCTATACGACACAAACAACCAAAAACGCTAATTTAGATGAGCTTGTCGACCGTTACGAGCGCGAGGTTATCGCTGCCGCACTGATAGCAAACAACGGCCAAGCCGAACTTACCGCCGAAGCGCTAGGGATTCCGCGAAAGAAACTGTACCTTCGCATGAAAAAACATGGGCTCGAACGGAGTGACTTTATAGACGAGTGAGTTAAAACTGACTCAGAAAGATCACTACACTTGAGTCAACATTGACCCATAGAGCACTAACCGACTTATACAACAAAAACTAAACTTCTGTTTTTTAAGGGATTAATTATATTTTCCGGGTCTGGTACAAGGTTTGCAAATTACTAAGGTAGCAAATGCCATTGGTATCGCTAACAAACCATTGTCCCGGAGAATAATAATGAAATTTGTACCTAAGAAAACAGCTATCGTGCTTGCATCCCTACTCACACTCGGCTTAGCAGGCAGCGTTTCTGCAGAGACTCAATGGCATATGCCAACCCCTTATGGCGATGCTAACCTTCCTACCCAAATCGCCCATCAATTTGCTGAAGATATAAAAAACAAAACGGCTGGCGATCTCGATATTGTTGTTCACTCTGGCGCTTCACTGATCAAGCACCCTGAAATTCCTCGTGCTGTAAAAACTGGCCAGGTGCAGCTAGGAGAAGTCTTTATCGGCATCATGGGTAACACCCACCCTGTCTTTAAACACGATAACATCCCCTTCTTAGCAACCACTTACGATAGCGCTGAAAAACTCTGGAATGCAGCAAAACCTGAAGTTGAAAAACAACTCAACAAAGAAGGGATGATGTTGCTGTATACAGTGGCATGGCCTGCTCAAAGCCTGTATACCAAGTCTCCGGTTAACTCTTTAGCAGACCTGAAGGGTTCCAAAATGCGCGCTTACAGCCCTTCGACTTCTCGTTTGGCTGATCTAATGAACACGTCACCTACAACAGTGCAGGTGCCAGAAATTCCTCAGGCATTCAGCACAGGTATTATCGATGCGATGATTACCTCCCCTTCTACCGGCGTTAATGGTCAGGCATGGGATTACCTAAGCCATTACACCGATGTTCGCGCATGGATTCCTAAGAACGTTGTTGTTGTTAACAAACGATCTTTCAAGCGACTTGATAAGAAAACTCAACAAGTGATTCTTGCAGCAGCAGCTAACGCAGAACTTAAAGGTTGGGCAGGTGTTCGTGGCAAAGCTTTAGAAGATACTAAAACGCTGGCAGACAAAGGGATTATTGTGTCTGAGCCTTCAGTAGAGTTAATGGCTGAACTGAATAAAATTGGCACAACAATGATCGAAGAATGGAAAGCAGAAGCACCCGAAGTTGAAGCAATACTGTCGAACTTTAACCAGTAATTTTCGTCGCCAACAGGCCCTGCTGATCCAGCAGGGCCCATTACAGAGGTTATTACTATGCGCGCTCTACTCGATAAGCTTTATCTAGCATCCGGGTACTTATCGGGGTTTTGTATTGTCCTGATTACCCTAATTATCACCGCACAAATTGTCGGTAGGATGTTCGGTTTTATTGTGCCTTCAGCAGAAGACTTTTCTGGCTATGCGCTGGCCGCAGCCACATTTTTTGGCCTTGCTTATACCTTTCGTGAAGGCGGGCATATCCGTGTCACTCTGGTTATCCAGCATTGGAGAGCAGGCTCACGCTACATTCAAGAGTTACTCGTACTGTTTTTTGCACTGCTACTAGTTAGCTTTATGTCTTTCTATTCTATTCACATGGTGTGGGAATCGTACATTTTTGAAGAAGTCTCTTCAGGATACGTCTCAATTCCAATTTGGATGCCTCAAGTACCTGTCGCTCTAGGTATTGTCGTATTAAATATTGCTATTTTAGACGATGTTATCGCATTACTAAGACGCCATATTCCTTCATACAAAGCTCACGAAGGCGAAATTCATCTGGAGGATACCTAATGGATATTACAATCATAGGAGCCTCGCTGGCGATATTCATGTTAGCCATGTTAGCGCTGGGTGTTTGGGTTTCATTAGCACTGTTTGGTGTAGGTGTGCTGGGCCTGTACCTATCAGGCAACAGCCAGATAGGCTTACTCTTTGCAACATCAACCTGGGGTGCTAGTACTTCTTGGTCACTAACCGCATTACCGCTATTTATCTGGATGGGAGAGATACTGTTTCGCACCCGCCTTTCAGAAGATCTTTTCAAAGGCTTGTCTCCTTGGCTTAGCGGGCTACCGGGCAAGCTACTGCATGTAAACGTACTCAGTTGTGGTATTTTTGCGGCTGTTTCTGGCTCTTCCGCTGCAACAGCGGCCACCATCGGGCGCATGACACTGCCAGAACTCAAAGCTCAGGGCTACAGCGACCGCATGGCGGTTGGCACACTTGCAGGGTCAGGAACCTTGGGGTTACTGATTCCGCCGTCAATTATCCTGATTGTTTACGGTGTTGCTGCTGAAGTATCGATTGGTCGTCTGTTTATCGCTGGCGCACTGCCCGGGTTGTTATTGGTGAGTTTGTTCATGGGCTACACCATCATCTGGGCATTGCTAAATAAAGACGAATTACCAAAACATAATAAAGAACACGTTTCTTTTGCAGCGAAAATCAAAGCATTACGGTTATTGCTGCCCATTATGGGCCTGATCGGTTTTGTACTCGGGTCAATTTACGGTGGCTTAACCACTCCAACCGAAGCAGCCGCTTTGGGTGTTGTGGGTGCACTGTTTTTGGCAGCAGTGACCGGCTCGCTGGATATGAGCAGCTTTGGAGGAAGCCTAACAGGGGCGGTTAAGAGCTCTTGTATGATCGGAATGATTCTAGCCGGCGCCCACTTTCTTACCTTAGCGATGGGCTTTCTTGGAATACCACGAGCATTAGCAGAGTGGATTGGGCATATGTCTTTATCTCCAGGAGTACTGCTGATTTATCTAACCGTGTTGTTTGTTGCTCTGGGCTGCTTCCTCGATGGCATTTCAGTAGTGGTGTTAACGGTTGCTGTGGTGTTGCCCATGGTGCAACAGGCTGGCATCGACCTACTCTGGTTCGGTATATATATCGTTCTTGTGGTCGAGATGTCACAGATTACGCCACCTGTTGGCTTCAACCTGTTTGTCATTCAGTCCTTAACCGGTAAGAATATTCTGTACGTGGCCCGTGCCGCTCTGCCGTTTTTCTTACTCATCCTGTTTGCTGTGGTATTAATCTATCTATTCCCTGAGATAGTCACTTACCTTCCAACATCCATGAGCCAACGATAATCTACAGAGGGCCGCCACTAAGATGTTCCGGCCCTCTGCTTAACTTCTAATAACAAATACAGTTGAGCCGTATCGATGAATACACGATTTAAAAGCCTGATTAGCCAATACATAAAAGCCAAAGATAACAATAAGCCTCACTTAATGAATGAGGTGTTTGCAGAGCCAGCTACATTAAAAATGCTTGTGCAAACAGACAACATATCATTTCCTGCAGAGGTTGAAGGTTCGAAGAGGATAACCCAGACACTGGTTAGCGAGTTCAACAACAAATACGAGAACATCTATACCCTTTGCCTTAGTGATACCGTGCAACAACAGCAAAATAATCTTAAATGTCGTTGGGTTGTTTGCATGACGGAAAAAGCCTCCGGCTCATTGCGTTTAGGTTACGGTGATTATCTTTGGCACTTTACAGATAATACCCCTGCCCTTGTAAATGATTTAACCATCACTATTGAGAATATGACTCTTTTACCTCAAGAGTTACAGCCTCAAGTATTATCTTGGTTTGATAGGCTCCCATGCCCTTGGGCTCTGTCATCAGAGCTGCAAAAAACAGTGCCTGACATCGAGCTACTCATCACGACTCTAAAGTCTCTTTATCAAACCAAAGACAATCCTGAATAGAAAACTGAAAAGGAACAGATCAAATGCCTACTATATTAATTACCGGTGCTAACCGAGGCATCGGCCATGCTTTAGCTCAGTCTTATCTACAAGATGGTTGGCGTGTTTTTGCGGCCAGCCGCAAGCCAAACGAGTCTTTAATTAACGGAGCAAAAGCAATAACTCTGGACTTAAGCAGCCCAGAATCCATCCAAGAACTAAAGTTAACACTGGCCGGCATCCCCATCGATATTGTCTGGAATAATGCGGGTGTTTATTTGGATAAGAACCAGCCCTTAGAACAGATCGATAATAACGACTGGCTACGTTCGTTCGAAATCAACTGTATCGCGCCGATCCGTATTGCAGAAGCACTGGTAGAAAACGTGAGTATGTCAGAGCGAAAAGTGATTGCCTTCACCACCAGCAAGATGGCTTCACTCGCTGTAAATGGCGCCAGAGCCTACGCTTACCGCTCATCAAAGGCAGCACTCAATATGGCGGTCCGCTGCTTTGCAAAAGACCAAGAAGCTCAAGGAATCAGCTGCCTTCTGTTACACCCCGGTCATGTAAGAACAGATATGGGAGGGCCAGAAGGAGATATCGACATAGCAACCAGCATTACCGGTATGCGATCTGTAGTCGACCAAATTAACCCTGCCTGTAAAGCCAATATGGATGAAGGCTACTTTGATTACGACGGCAGCAGAATTCCTTGGTAAAGATGGCTATTTGGCCTAACAGCTTTATGACAGTTGTTTGGCCAAAATTCTTAAACGGCTTTTAAATTCTGAACGGTCAACGTAGCAGCCCCTCAAATGGCGTTTGCCAGTATTCTCATCAAACGCATTGCGGCCATGTAACACCCGGCGGTTATCAAATACCACCATTTCACCCGCTGACAATTTCAGCTCAATTTTATAGCGCGTATCTTTCAAACGGCCCATCAATTCACGATAAGCAATGTAGTAGTCGTACATAACCTCGCTTGGCAAATCAAAAATATCCGCGAGGTGAGCGTTGTATTTAATCTCGATAATATTGCCAAAGTTATCCAAATTAATGACGGGGTGGTGCTGGCGAATATCATGTGCCTCATCATGAAAACGAAATGGAATCACGTACTCACAAAGCAGCCGAAAATACTCGGGGTGATCTTCACGTAGCTCTTCAAGCACTTTTAAACCATCCACAAAAGTAGACTCGCCACCAACACTGTCATTGCTCAAGCAATGTAAGAACTGGTAGCCCGGCGGCACTTCCTGGTTGGCTAAATCGGTATGCAACGGTAATGAGATAGAAGTATAAGCAAGGTTAATCGGTTTTTTTTCTGATACCACATCAAAAGTCGAACCAAAATTAGTCTGGCGCAGATAGTCGATCCGGCTTGCTGTCTGCATAACGGCTTTGGGGCTATCTGGCATACCATTAATAATGGCGAGCCCATACTTATCCAAAGTGCTCATCCACTCATACAAGGCCCTATCACTGCTCATAATCTCCTGCTGGTTTTGTACTGGAATTCTGTCAACAAACTTACAATCCCAGCTTTGATAGCCACTACTGCGACCCTTTGCCAACTCACTTGAGTAACAGAACTCCCGTAACCAACTTTGCTCAAAATGGCTAATATGCCCTTGTTCAGACCACTCAATAATAAGAACTCCCTTATCAATAGTGATTGATAACGGATAAATATCTTGCGAGACACTTAACAGATCAAAACAACGCTCACCTGTTTGTGGATGAAAGGCCGTGGGGCAGTTATCACGCAACCAGATATAGTGATAAGTAGCATGGCTGCCATCATTCCAACAAACCTGCATGGCTCGATCATTTTGCTCAACAGATTCTATGTAAAAACCGGCGACTATTGGAGAATCTACAATTGGTTCTGATTGCGACGTTTGCATTTTAGCTGACCCTGCATATACATGGAGTAAAGGACTACACCATGCTATGTTGCAAGTAATGCTTATTCAAACAATGAATTTTGACCTACTTGATAAGAAATAATAATGAATAAACGCACCGACCTTCCACCTCTCAATTGGCTCAAAACATTTGAAGCGGCAGCAAGATTACTCAATTTTAGTGCTGCCGGAAGAGAGCTACACCTGACACAGTCTGCGGTGAGCCAGCAAATACGGCTATTGGAACACCATTTGGGTGAGCCGTTATTTACCCGGGAACATCGCACGGTATATTTAACGAACAGTGGCTTGGCATACTTGCCCGTTGTACAGAGCGCAATCAGCAACTTGCAACGCCACACCTCAGAGATTTTTTCCCCGCTTGGTAAAGGTCGCCTAGTGATTGAGGTAAGTATCGCCTTTTCGATCATGTGGCTATCATCTAAATTAAGCCGGTTTTGCGCACAATACCCTGAGCTAAAATTACAGCTGGTCCACGCCAACTGGGATAATGAGTTTAATCGCAGCCCTGCTGATATCACCATCATGCACGGTAATGGCGACTGGCCGGGGATGCAGTTACACCCATTATTTACACCTAAACTAAAACCCTACTGCTCTCCAAAGCTTGCCGATCAGCTGAGTGAGCCTAGTGATCTATTGTCATTACCTCTCTTGGAAGTTTTAGGTACCCGCCAAGGTTGGCAAGAGTGGTTTCAGAAAGCAGGGGTTAAAACAGATAATGCAGACACTCTCTATCACAAGACTGACAACCTAGCCGCAGGAATGTCGATAGGCGAAGCAGGGCTTGGAGTGTTTCTCGGTTATCCCGACTTCTTTACGGGACAATTAAACAATCAAAAACTAATTGCGCCTTTTGATATATGCCTAGAGACAGAAGATAACTATTACCTAACCTACCCAAAAGGCAAGCCTCTCTCCAAATCTGCAACCGTCTTTAATGAATGGTTATTAGATGAGCTGGTATAGACATTAGCATTCGAATAACCACTTGATAATTTAGCAACAAAACGTATTAGTTTTTAGATAACGTTGCTAACCAAATCGAATCACAGGGCTATATTGAATGAAGGGATATGTAAGTGATTATGAGTTCATACGCCAGTGATAATTAATGCTAAGCCACCGAGAATAAGCATCCTATCTTTCTACTCGGATCGCCTGAATGAACCTCTACCTTCGAATGCTCTACTTACTAATTGCATCCTTTTTCAAACCAAGGTTGCCAATTGAACACCCTGAAAACACTCTCACGCTAAGTGTACTGCCCAACGATATCGACCTTAACAGACACATGAATAATGGCCGCTACCTTACCATTTGCGATCTGTCACGGGTTGATATGTTTATTCGTACTGGGCTGGCCAGCACTATGATGAAAGAGAAGTGGATGCCCGTCATCTCAGAGCATACGATGACCTATAAACGACCATTAAGCCTATTCAAAAAATATGAAGTCAAGATGGAGATAACCGGCTGGGACGATAAAGCTTTCCATATGACCCACACTTTTATTTGTGGCGAACGCGTTCTAGCACAAGGGACATCAAAGGGATGTGTGGTCAGCAAACAAGGCGTAATACCACCGGATGAGGTGATAGCAAAAATAAAAGAAAGATGAAGGTGGTGCCGGCACCAAGAGTCGAACTCGGGACCTACTGATTACAAGTCAGTTGCTCTACCAGCTGAGCTATACCGGCGCATGGTCATAAAAGACCACTTCAACCTTAGCATTGATAATGCCAAGATTGAGAAACAAAAACAACCACTTGGCATAGCCCATAAGCGGCTGTTCTCATTGTAGAATTTGGTAGGACTAGGCAGATTCGAACTGCCGACCTCTACCATGTCAAAGTAGCTTGGACAACGGCGAAGATACTACCCTATGTTATTGTTTAAACACAAGTATTTATTGTAAATTTTTAAATGTTTTGCCTTTCGTTCTTAGGAATAGGAAAACGGCAATTATCAATAACAAAAAAGGTCAGGGGTGATTAGTATTGAAGCGGAGTTGCAGTCCGTGAGCAATCATTTGTTAATCAATCACTTAACCCTCACACAGCTAATATAAATGCTAAATAAACGCCTTTTTTATCAATGTTTTACTGTATTTATGCGGCTGTATATTAGCTGTGTAATGGAAATCCCCCTTTTTTATTCTTTTAATATAATTTGACGAAAACCTCTCAAAATTTGCACTTACCGGCACATGTAAACTAAACTTACACTTAACGTTTTGGGTTATTTTGGGTTGTTTTAGGTTTTTTGGTGAATGCAATGATAATGGATTACAGCATACAAGGTGATGCGAAGAGCTTCGTCAGTGAGTATGAGCAAATAGTAAGCGCTCAGATTTTACGTACATCCGCTATTTACTCACCTTCGCCAGAAGTCGAAAAATCAGTAAACGTCGATCTAAAAACATTGCATAGCGCTACTTATAAAATAAACAAAGCAGGCCGTCTATTATTAGAGGACTTGCTTGCGTTGGCGGCGAAGGATCAACTAGCTGTAAATCAGCGCGAAGCGGCGGTTGTTTATGATGACCTTAAAACTGCCTCTCAACAGATGCACCTTCTCGGATCTAAAGTAAGAGACAAACTGCTTAACAAGGCAAAAATCCAAAGCTGGCTTGGCGATTATCAAAGCGACCTTATTAAGGCGTATGAGAAGTACGCCTCTGCATTTGATCGGTATGCAGAAACGACCAATAAGATTGCAGATATATACCGCCAAGAGTCTGATCTCAGCATCTCTACTGACACACGCACGCCTCCAACAAAAGAAGCAATGGATCGTTTTATACGCTCATCAGAGCGAACTCTTCAAAAAGCATTAAACGGTGAGCCTATAGAATTCGTATGATCAAAGTTTATTGTTCAAAGGAGTTGAGCGAAGATCCTGAATTCAACGTTATAAAAGAAGACTTTTTTTCCTATATCGCATCCGAAAAAATTGAGGTTCCTAATTACTTTGGAAAAGACGTTCCATATGAGCGCCCGCCATCAGCCGTTCTAGCCGAGCTCCAGCATATACATCTACAACTTACCCCTGAAGAATGCCGCATCGAGCCCCCCTTAAATCCTTGGGACTCATCTAGGCTGCAGTTTAAAAGAACTAGCAATAAATTCCTCGTTTACACCAGGGGAGAGAAAAGCAGAAACACCTATATAATACTTGCTATTGTCTTCCCTAGAGCACATGAGAAAGCCGATAGTATTGACCATATGAGTGGATTAATAACAGCAGCCAACCAAGCTAAGAAATGCTTTTAAGAGCTCTCTAGTAGGCGACTAAGCGAAGAAAAGAGGAAAGCGGTTTTAAAGCTGCTAGAGAAATAAGAGGCTATAGTTATGCAACCCAAACATTGGTTTGGGCCTGCCCTGCAAGCAATAGCGCCTCTCTTATTTCTTCCCAGGTTACGGTTTGAGTTGAGTTATCAGCCATTTTCCATTGAGTGGTCATGCCTGCCTCACCTACAGCAACAACACGCGCCATGCGGTCTTGAGACTTCTCATCACCATCGAAAACTTTACCTGTAGAAATAGTGACAAGTATTTTTGAAACTTCGCTATCTCTGTGTGCTTTTTTTCGTAAAGCCACCAGCTCAGGCGGCGAATTATGTAGCAGCGTTTTCATGAACAATAAACTCCTTTTCTAAATATTGAATACCTGCCGCAATCATAATTTCATAATCAACAGCCACCGGCCCAGGTACAAACGTAAAATTCATTGGCTCGGTTATAGGGTACTCAACACCCTCGATAGTTGCTGTGCAAGGAACCGGGTGAGTCTCTAGCGTGTAATCTATTTTACGGTGTTTAGAGTGTGGCGAAGTTGTTACATCAACATAGCTATTTTCGTCTGTATCACCGTCGCCCGCCTCAATCCAGCCACCACTTATGCCCGCCTCTTTCGAGAGCATAAGCGGTGTATCGCCCACCTTTTTAAGCACTTCGCCCGTCACTAAGTCATAAATAAGTGCATCGATATGGCTCATGTGTCCTTAACCCCTATTAGTGAAATGATTCTCGATTTAATTTTTGCTACGCCCACCGCTGTTACCACAATCGAATATGTATGGTCGCCTGCTGGCGGCGTGTCTTTCTCGGCTATGGGGCAAGGAATAACTGCGCTTTTATAGCTAGGACTTCCGTTTGGGTTGCTGTCGTATCCTGCTGCTGCCACTGAATAGCTATAGAGCGTTACACTTCCGCGCTTTAATGCAACCGTACAATCTACGGCCATGCCGCTAATGATCACATGCCCGGATATAAAGACCGGCTTACCAACTGATGAAAATAGCTTGCTAACTGCTGTATACGTTTGTCCATTTAGCGTTTTGGTGCCACTAACCTTCCCTGATGCCGGTATTGTTACCGCTTGCCCTGCTAGTTGCAGCGTATCCACTGAAGCGGCTTTTATGTACGCTCCCTCGATGACAGCGAGGCCGTTATAAGTTCCGAGTACTACCTTTGATGGGTCGTTAGGATCTAATACAGAAAAGTTACTCGCCAAAATCACAAACGATGATGTGACACCATCATTCATTAACCCCACGCCAGCTATATGACCGTTAACATCGGTCTTAATCGTCCACTGCGCATAGATACCATCATAGGTAGTGAATTTTTGCTGTACTGATGCGTAGTTGTTATCAACTCTTGTGTCTAACTGAGCGACTGAATCAGCAATAATTCCATCAGCTACCATTCGAGCGTTATGCTCTACTAAGATATTAGCGGTTCTATTGCTTGCTTCCGCCGCCACTTCCTGATTTATAGATGCTTCTCTGTCGGTAACTTCTTGAGAAATAGCCGCCGCTAAAGCATTGCCCGTTGCATTATTTACGCTCACAACAGCTGAGTTTATGGCCGCGTTTCTATCGCTAACCTCTTGAGAGATAGCAGCGCCAATTAAAACTCCTGCTTCTGTTTCTGTTAAACCATCAGCATCAGATACCGCTTGCAATATGCGCTGAGCAACCGACCCATCTATCGTGTCATCTGCTGTAATAAGTTCGATTGAAGCAAGTAAATCTGCATGTAATTGCGACGTTGTTATTCTCGACTCTAGCAGTTCTAATATTGCCGCTGGATCTGTGCCGGTTTCTACATGCTTTCCCGCTACCGCATTAAATGGCCCAGGCACGTCCGCCTTGCTAACGTGCCTAATCCAATAATACAAACTGCTGCCGGGATCGACGGTATCTGTGTAGCGTGTGTGGATAACTGGTTTTACTATGCCTGCTGTTCCAATATCGTTTGTTTCACTGCGCCAAAGCTCTGTATGTGAGTGGTTTAAATACTGATCGGTTGCATCATCCCACACGCATTCCACTGTTACCGTTTTGCCAACAGCATCAAAGCCGGTGGGCACAGGCGGAACCGGCAAAGATGTAATACCAGGCAATATATTAAGCGTTGCCCAGCCGCCGATAATATCCTCGTTACGCGCCGCTATTCGCACTATTGACGCAACAGGGTCTACGTTTTTAGTAAAAGCGAGTACTGAGCTTGTGCCGAACGGTTGCCATGTGCTGCCGTTATCGTGTGAAATCTGCAATATATAGCTGGTTGCATCATCAACAGAGTTCCAGCCAAATTTAACAATAGGTTGCGATGCTGTGCCGCTGTAAGAAACATTTAAACCTGTGACCAGCGATAAAGCGTTTTCATTGATTGTTGTTCCTGGTGGAATGCTAATTGTTCCATCAGCAATTAGGTCGTCAATTTCATGTACTTTCGGGTCGTCATATTCACCCGTAAAGCTGAACTGATGACCACCAGCATGACGAGAAGAGCGCATTAAAAAACGGCGGTAATGCTTATCAGCAACACCGAACATAAACGAGGTGCGCTTACGCTTAAAGCCCTTATAGATACTGGCATTATGCGTGCTGTTAATAACTATTTGATTTGATTTACTACCCGCTGTTACAACATACGGGCCTTGTGGCTGCTGTAGCTTATCAGCCAAGTTAACAACATAGGTTTTACCCGTTTCAAAAATAGCGTCTTCTGATAGCGTGAGCGTTTGTGTACCATCGCCATTATCAACGAGATCTAATACTTCGCCGCTCGTTCCCCAGTTACTCGAGTAATGACTGACTGCAACACAACTTCCCTTTTCTGGTAACCCACCAGCAAGCTCGGTTTTAAATTGGCAAATACGGTTGCGATACTCACTCTTACCGGCTTCAAACATACCTTCCCGGTATGCTTGTGTGTGATTGGTAATGCCATCGCGCTTTAGCTTAACGGGGTTTGTGCCTGCTTTACCTGGTAACACACATAGCACTTGCACAGGCATACCGGTATCAGCGTCGCGGTATTCCATTTCTACCGCGTCGTTTTCCCACTGATCCATTGTGTCGTATTGAAGATCAAAAGAGCCGGCGATAATCTCTGTCATGCCAAACATATAGTCTGGCACTATCTTTGGCTCATCACGAACCATTGAATACACGCCTTTATACTCGATTTTTTCGGCGCGCCCTGCTTTAGCTATCATCTGCAAAACAGCATCAAGCGAACTTTTTGTATCTATATTAAAATCAAAAAAGTCATTGCGTGAAAGCCACACATCAGCCAACCGTTTAATCGCGGGCAAGTCTAAATAACTATCATCATACTCACCCCCATAATCAGCTTTTACTTGATCACAAAAGGCCCATGCAGGGCTTCGGGTCGCTTGTGGTTGGCTCCAACTTGTACCATCCCAAACAGGCAATAAGCGCTGACGAACAACATTAAAACGGCGCTCGCTTTGACCTGATAACTGCCCATCCACTTTAATTTTTACAGCCCATACGGTGTGGTCATAGGTATGATCAGACTCGATAACGCACTTAAGCTCACCCCAAAAAACACTGTCTTGCAAACGAATATTACTCGGCCCTGCACTATCAGAGCTGCGGCGCATTCTGACTTCATAGCGGCCCGGGGGTACTTCTGTCGCTACTGTTGTGCGTATAGCCTCAACGGTTTTCCCTTCTAGGGTCCAGCTATCAAGATGCGCCCAGGCACCAATACCTATATCGCTTTCATCTACCGCTCGATATTCAGCCTCAATAGTGACAGACACCAGTGATAATGCGCCGGTTTGCTTGTCTTGGAGCCCTAACCCTTGCGGTGCGATAAGGTCCGCACCAATAGTGGTAACTTGCACATCTGAAGGTGAGACTGTATGAGGACCAGACCAGCCCAAATGCTTCTCATCGTTAGGCGCGAACAGTTCAATATTGCTTACATCACTAGAGGTATAAACATCAGGGCTAAACAGAGTTACCCGCTCACCCGGCATGCATACTTGCTGCTCGTAATTCTCGAAATTACTAAGCAGTGTATTGCCAATTTTCGCTTCTGAAAGCGCGTTTTCACCTTGGCCTACGGAAAAAACGTGGAATAAATACTGATCACCATCAATGAAACGTCTGAACGGCATTGCCGCAAAATCAGGCCACACACGCTGACGCCCATAACCCACCGGAATGGGTTGACCAAGGCGAGGGCTATTACCTTGCGCGTTTAAATCATAGGTTGGGGATTGTTCGGGTAAGTCTTTATGGTTGTTGTTGAGGTTCTGCATGGACTGCATTTGCGTATAGGTATATATCGCAGTAATTGCAGTAAAAGCCATAATCGCCCAACTGATCGGATCCACACCGAACGGGCGCGGGCGCAGCGTTAAATGCTGGCCGTTACATAGCGGGGTAATATCCCAATCAATCGCGGGTATTTCTTCCCCATCGATGCGAGCAATAACAGGCTGATAAGTGCCCGGTTTAAAAGCAGGGTTTAGTTTTATTACGAGCCCTTCTAACGTGATAGAAGATTTTACATCTAGCTCATAATCAAATTCTTTAGCGCCTACAGAGCTTAATGGGTGCTTATGGACTGTGACTTTAACCGACATATTCCCAGTACTCTACTAAGTTGTAATTTGATAAATGCGCGGGACCGTCTAGCGCCACACCAACACCTTCAGTGCTGTGTAATAAACGCCCACCGTTTATATCTAGCCAGATACCGATATGATGAAAACGAGTAGCTGTCGCCAGCAACACAACACAGCCATGTTTTTGATGGTGTGTTTGCCGCCAGTGGCCCGACGTTATTTCTTGTGCAACGACTCGCACAAAGGAGCGCGGGTTTTTAGTTGGGATATCTAAATGACGATCTAAAGCAACACCGTGAAGCTGATAAAACGCATAGACCACAACGCCCCAGCAATCCCATGCCTCTACACCTTCAACATTTTCACCTGTGGCATAGGCGCGCCACGGCTTGCCCAGCATGCAACTAAGCCATTGATAATCGTCTTTCATGTGGGTTATCCGGGGTGGGTTATGACGCTAACGCGGGGTGTGTTTTGAGCGTGTAAGGAATGCTTGGAACAGATTTATTAATAGAGTCGCTGAACACTAGCGAGCCGGTAGCACGCCCGCCACGAATAGACGGTTTTAACATGGTTAAGCCGGTTTCGATTCGTCCAGGATAAGTAAGCATGTCTGATTGATATTCTCGCACTGTTGCGCTAATTTTTGTGCGGGGTGAGTAATCCGCTACTCTTTCTAATTGCTCAACCACATCAGTGCTGATAGCGTCCATAACCAGTTGAATATCACGCCGACCTTTTGCATTTTTTTCTGGCCAGCGAACCGTAAACGCACCCGCTAGACACGTTACTACATCGTCATTTTCTAGCGTAACTGTGAGCGGTTCGGGAGCATGCACTATGCGAATAACACCAGCAGGCAAACCCGACATTAAAAATGCAGGATGCTTTAACTCAAGGGTTATATATTTTATCGAACCTGTGGGCGCGCTTGCGTAATGCTCTGCCAGTAATTGCTCAGCCTCTTCTTTTGGTGTCATACATATCTCAAATTTGAGCCATAAAAAAGCCCGCACTTAGCGGGCTGTTAGCAAAACTAATTTAGTTGCTATGACGCATTAATATTGATATTCCATTCCTGATTTTCTGCGTGTAAAACGTTGTTTTTATAAACGTTATAACCAGCTTTATGAACACCGGCGAGCAGCCCAACAACAGAATAAGAGCCATTCTGGTTAAGGTTAAAACCAGCCAAAAACGGCGCTACTGCTTCCGCTCGCCAAATAGCAGCATTACCTGCGGGTAGACTTAGGTGCTTATAAATAACACTCGCACTGTGTGAGCCAGTTAAGCCTGGCGGCGGCACAGCATCACCACGCACACCAACCAATACCGTTACGGCCGTGCGGATAACAGTAACCGCCGACCAAGCACCATCACCAATACCGTTAACGGCTCTCACTTGGAATGGATGATCTGTATCTTGAATTAAGCCAGTTAGATCAGCAGGAGAGGTAAACGCAACCGCTGTAGTGCCTCCATCAACAGTCCACTCAAGGCCGGTCGCATCAGACCCGGCGTAACTAGCATTAACTGAAATACTGTTATCTGTTACAGAGTAAGCACCAATAACAGGTACACCGGCTGGTTCAGCAGAGATGGGCTCGATAACATTAATCGTTTGTGTTACTTGTGTGGCCACATTACCGGCTGCATCAGTGGCGTCAAACGTGGCTGTGAACGAATTTACACCTGTTGTAACGACCGTATCACCACCCACATCAACCGTAATACTACCATCAACATTATCCGTAGCTGTTGCCGGCGCCTGCGTGTATGTATCGCCAATCTCAA
>NZ_AUGR01000015.1 GCF_000422765.1 Neptunomonas japonica DSM 18939
GATAGGCTGGGTGTGGAAGCGCTGCGAGGCGTTGAGCTAACCAGTACTAATTGCTCGTGAGGCTTGACCATATAACGCCAAAGGCGTGTGGGAAGCATGTAGTAACAGATAAGATTACAGACTAGCGCTTGTTAAACAGACAAAGACACAGAAATTCATCGAATCCATGTTGTGACAGTTTATGCTTGGCGACCATAGCGAAATGGAACCACCTGATCCCATCCCGAACTCAGAAGTGAAACGTTTTAGCGCCGATGGTAGTGTGGGGTCTCCCCATGTGAGAGTAGGTCATCGCCAAGCTTTTAATAGAGAACCCTGATCACTTCGTGATCAGGGTTTTTTTATGCCTGGAGTTAAGGAATAGGAGGATGGGCTTACCATATATCTAGATTGATAGTACTCAGTACTGGATGTGTAAGCTCTAGGGCCTTCGAAGCTTTTCCTGTATTATTTATTTTTATCAACGATGTTAGATCAGCAGGTTTAATCGATGTCAGAATCAGTAATAATTTCGATGATTGCTTTTGGGGCGCTCATTATTGTTTTTCTTTTGGTGTTTATTTATAAAAAATATCTACTCTTAAAGAAAAATCGACTGGCCAAGCAAGAGCAAGCTGAGCAAATTAATAAGGTGCGTCAGGAAAAATATACTTATGTACTTGATAGCCTCAAAGTCTTATCGCAAGCCTTGGTGAGCGGCCAGGTTGGTGTCGTAGAAGGTTCGATCAGAATTAAAGTATTAATTGACCATTTAGACCCTGAGTTTCATAGTAAGAAGGCTTATAAAGTTTTCTCTGATATTTTTAATGAAACAGAACACATTCCTATATTAAAAGCATGGAAAAATTTAGATAAGCGTACCAAAAGAAAGTACGAAGCCTTTATGGCTGATATAGAAGAAAAACGTGCTGCTGAGGCGATTGAAGCCGCTGGGGTGCTTAATTCTGAGTTGAACAGAGCTTTGCACTAAAGTGGATTTTATTTTAGTTTTTGTGATATGTTTGTTGTTCTTGCTTTTACTTGCTATAGCTATGTTGTTTGGTCGCCCACCTATTTATCGTCCTAAACGGGTTGATGTGTATCGCTTAATCTCAAGTCTATGTGAAGGGGGAGGTGATACCGAACAGTGGGTGGTGTTTGTTGGGTTAACTATCTTACATGACCCGGATTTAGAAAAAATCCGTTTACAATGTTACGAATTAGAGTTGCAAGCAGAAAGCCACCAAAGGGTTTTATTTGGGTCAGGGCGCTATCGTTATAACGATGTGGGGATGCAGCGTCTAGAGGGGATACGTTCTACTTTAAAGGGCTTGATGGATCAAGAGCCTACTTATCGATCATTTTGAGTATTACTGCTTACTATCAATCTTTACTGTCTAAAATACGCTTAAGGCGCCAAATAACTTTCCATATACTAGACCAGTCAGCGCTACTCTGGACTATCAGTTCTTGTAAGCTTGTGACACAACATTCAATTTCAGGAAGCTCATAAAGTCCAGCGATTCCCGCAATTTGATGATTGATTTCGCTAATGGCATTAATCTGCTGTTTTTGAAAAGCTGTTTGTAGTCGTTTGCTTAGGGATTGTAACTCTTGCTCTAGTTGCTGTGGATGTATGTCATATTTCGTAATATCTGTTGCTTGTGTAATGTGTTGATCTACTTGTAGTACGTTTGTAGTGAGAGCATTAATAGTCTCAAATAACTGTGAATCATTAATGGGTTTTAGTAATACCTTAGATACTCCCGCTTTATATAAAGCGATATGCTCACTTTCAATAATGTTGGCAGTTAAGGCTATAATTGGGAGGGATGGCCATTTCTCCTTGATATATTTTGTTGCCTCAAACCCATCCATGATAGGCATATGAGCGTCCATTAAAACAATATCAGGTTTCTCTTCTTCAACAAGCTTGATTGCTTCTAGGCCAGTCGTAGCCGTAAACGACTGGATATTAAAGCTGTTCAGTATGTTCTTAATAAGAATGCTGTTGAACTCATTATCTTCAGCTACTACGACTTTTATAGTCTTCATAGTTAAGTGTGGCTTAGAGTTTGTGGCTTCTAAACAGGTTGTCAGTTGTATTGCTTGGTGGATACGACTAGGTCTTACTGGCTTGTTTAATATAGTGATGTTATTTGTTACAGGAAGGTTCGTGCAGTTAGGTGAAAGGAGTATCAATTTTGCACAATGAGGACTTATTTCTCTTATTGCCTTCAATAGCACAATTTGTTTTTCTGGATTAGCAGGGATACTTATTATCACACTGTTGTTTTCTGCTATGAGCTTAATTTCTTCTATGCTTTTTAGAGTTATAACCTCGCTTGTCTGTCTTTTTAATATGCTGCTAATGGCTGTTCTAAGAGAAGGGTTTTCTTCATAGTACATAGTGCTTGTGTGTACTTTTGTTGAGCTGTTAGTAATTGTGTTCGCATGAGCATTTGTTTTTAATGGGAGGTCCAATGTGAGTGTTGTTCCTTGGCTTTCTTCGCTACTCATAGACAACTTGCCTCCCATTAACTCAGTTAGTTTCTTAGCGATAACTAAGCCAAGTCCTGAGCCGCCGAAACGTCTAGTGATAGACGTATCTGCTTGCATAAAGGCTTTGAAAAGTTGTTCTAACTGCTTTTGGGGAATGCCTATTCCAGTGTCGATGACTTTTAGTGTGAACAAGCTTTGCTGTTTATTTAAATGCTTAATGTGTAAATAAGTTTCAACAGACCCCCTCTCTGTGAACTTTACTGCATTTGATAAAATGTTTGATATTATTTGCCGAAGTCTAGTAGGGTCCCCTATAACTTCAAGGCGTTCTGTTTCAGGTAAATGGGCAATAAGCTCTAAGCCTTTGTCATGAGCTTGTGGAGCCTGCATTTCCATCACATCGTAAATCAAATTTTCTAAATTAAAAGGGATGTGCTCTATCGTGATGGCATTTTGCTGGAGTTTAGAGAAGTCCAGAATGTCATCAATGATAGAAAGGAGCATCTGAGATGTCTGGTTAATAATTCTTATGTGTTCTAATTGTTCTTGTGTACAAGGGCTCTGCTTAAGTAACTTCGAAAAACCAACAACTGATGTTAAAGGAGTACGTAGCTCGTGGCTCATTCTTGCTAAAAAGTCATCTTTTGCTTTGTTCGCTTCATCTGCACGTTTCCTAGCAGTGGCTAGAGCGCTATTCTGTTGTTCTAGGTGATGAAGCGTGAATTGTAATTTACGTGTGGCTAGTTCAATTTTACTTTCTTGGTTTTTTATTGACTTATGAACAGTATCAGCAAGGTTATTGAGCCCAATGGCGAGCGAGTTGAATTCGCCGGTATAAGTATTGGTTATACGGGCATCATATTGCCCTGCTTGAATTTTTTCCATTATTTGGGTGAGTTCAAGTATAGGTAAGCTGATCCGTTTGCCAAATCGCTGCGCAAGAAAAAATGTAAATACAGAACCTAGGAGTAACAAAAGAGTGTTTGCTATAAATATTTGCTCTTCTTGTTGCACTTTCCTTGATTCAGATATAACAACAACAACCCAGCCTATGGTTTCAACTATCTGTTCTGATTCTTGGAACTCTGCGTTGTCTAAGAACGGGATGCCGGTGGTTACAATAGGTTGAGTAAAATACCAATACTCACTTTGTTTGTATGTTTGCCCAGAAGCTATTTGAAGATTAATAGGGAATTCTGCAGAACGCAGGATTAATTCGTACTTTCCGTCCAGAAACAGAATGTCTGATACATCTTGCTCTAATAGGGGGCCTTTACTGAGATCTTTAAGCAGCTCGCTATTATTAGTTATAAAGCCAAATTCTGAAGAGGATGCAATTAAGCGAGCTAATAATTGACCTCGTTCAAGGAGGGAGTGCTCTGCATCTTGTAAGCGCGTATAAGTGAAGTAGCCACCTAACAGAAGAGACATAAACAATAATGGTAGAAGTGTCAGGAACAAAATACGCTTTCTAATACCAAACCGAAAGCGTGGGTTAGGTAAGGTGTTAATGAGCCCCCCCTAACTGCTGTTGTAATACCGCAGCATCATTCATCTGTATGTTAATGGTTTGTCTAGATTTTAGGTTAGTTTTTACCGTGAAATACTTTGGATGTGAAGGTTCAACAATTATCCCTGTTTCTAAATAAGCATCGAGTGCTTCCGCTGCATGTTGGCCTATTTGTTGAGGAGATGAAAAGATTGCCGCCAGAGCACCAGCATCTACATATTTTTCTGAAAAACCGATGAGTGGTTTTTTTAGTCGCAGTGCAAGAAACAATGACCATTTGGCGCTGGCGCGATTAAAAGCTGATTGATCAGGGATAGCTAAAAAAACATCTGTATCTTGGATAATGGGTTGTAAAGTGTTCACTGGATTGTTGTCACTATTAAGTACAACAGATTTTATGTTGAAGCCCATTGTTTTAGCTGCATGATAGACGCGTTCTCTTTCGTTTATTGATGATGCTCCAAACACGGTTCCAATGGTTGTTCCTGTTGGAGTAATCAATCTGGCAAGGGCTAATTGGAGCAGCATTGATTGATCAATAAATATGGCTGTTGTGTTATTAGAACTTCTGAATGCTCTAGCAAGTAACTCTTCATAAACCCTACGTGGGAGAAAGCTTGCAATGATGGGTGAGGTTTTAAATTTTCCTAAAGCCTTCTCAAACGCAGCAGAGCCTATTGTTAGAACTATTGTTGGTGCTCCTGAAATACTGTCGATTGAGTCTATGGTGTTCTCTTCAATGTTAGTAGTCGTGTTAAGCGAAGAGTGAATGCTATCGGCTACTAATTGATATACAGGTTGCTTTGAACTTAATAGCAGGGTTATACGAGGTATGTCGTTAGCTTGGCAAAGAGCGGGCACGAATAAGAGGAGGGCAGTAAGTACTGCCTTGTTTATGTTCCTTGTTATCCATATCCAATAAGTCATATTTTCAGGCTTTCCCTGCCGATCAATTTAAAAGTTTAATTTCATTATTAAGTATAAGCGGCGATCATAAAGGTTATTCGTATGGAATTGAGAGTACTTCTGATCAAACAGGTTCTTAACGAGTAAACTGGTGGTTAATTTATGTCGATGGCTTGTGGGAAAAGATTTTGTGATTTTAAAGTCAGCTGTTTTGTAACTTTCAATGAGACTACTATCTTGCCATTGTACGTCCGACATGTAGTTGAAAATTACACTACTATCTAGAGTGTTTGTGAATTGATGATTTAGTAATAGCGTTGCTGTATGGCGGGGTGCAGAATCATCATAGGTGCGGTCAGATTTTCTCGCTAATTCCCCTCTTCGTTGTATACCGCTGATTTTGGTCATGCTATAGGCAAAATGAATAAGGTCTTTATTAGATGGCTTTATGCTGGCTTGTATTTCAAAACCGTGTGATTTTCTATTAGAAGCATTACGTAACTCTCTTGCCTCATCTCTAAAGCCTTGCTTAATTGATAGAAGATCAATAGGCCCTTCGTAAAACCAGCTCTCTATTCCATTTGAGATGCGCTCGTTAAAAATCTTCAGGTCTACGAAACCCTTATTCTCGGGGAGTGTCCAAAAAATTCCTAACTCAGCAGCGTTAAGTTTTTCTGCTTCTAAGTCATCATTAGGGAAAGAGACATAATCAAAAGGAACGCCTTCTGGGAATATATAAGATGACTTATTATTTTCCTCTAGAAGTGATGGTGTCCTGTAAGCTTGGGTGATAGCTCCACGCAGAATAAGAGAATTACCCAGCTTGTAGTTTGAAGCGAGTCGTATAGACGTTGCTGGAGATGTAATCGAGGACAACTCGGACATAAAGCCTGCGTTCCAACTTAGATGATCAGTTTGCTTCCACTCAGCATTACTGAAGAAAAAATAGATTTCTTCATCAATTGTTTCATCACTACCCAATAGAGCAAGGCTGCTTGCTTTCTCGTAACGAAAACCTAATCCAGAAGCTAATGTAAAAGATGAAGTTGGAGTGAATGTGTGTTGTAGTTCTGCGCCGTAAGTTTGCGTGCTGCCATTTTCAGCACTGCTCAACACGGGAAAGTCACTGACATGACTACTGCTGAACGGGTAGTTGTCGCCTAATGTTGCTGCTAAAAAGGCAAGTTGAGCGTTGAGATTTACTAGCCCTGGGTCATTTAGCAGTTCTGATGCATTGAAAGACTTTGTTTTGAGTCTTAGGTAGTTATGAAAAAGCTGTGTGTTGATCTCGTGGGTTTCGTTGACTACATGGTTCCATTGAAGATATTGGAAATGAGAAAAATGATCTCTATCTTGATACTCTCTTAGCTCGTTTCCACCTCCTATGCCCATCGTTCCATTATTAAACCCAGCCGTGAAATCAATGCTGTCATAGAGTGAGGGTGTAAATACAAAGTGTAGATTGCCTAAATTTACATTTTCCCCCCCTTTTTGAAAATCAAACCCCTTATTGCCTTCA
The DNA here is from genome assembly GCF_000422765.1 of Neptunomonas japonica DSM 18939. Taxonomy (GTDB): domain Bacteria; phylum Pseudomonadota; class Gammaproteobacteria; order Pseudomonadales; family Balneatricaceae; genus Neptunomonas; species Neptunomonas japonica. Next base: position 6,417 of record NZ_AUGR01000015.1, read on the forward strand.
TGGCCTAAGTTAACGCGGTAATATAGATCGTTGGCTTTACCGCTATAAGATGCTGTTACATCTTTTCTCCCTTGTGCTCCAATTGTCGTTGTTAGTTGCTGTGACGTTTGTTCAATGGGCGTTTTAGTAACAATATTAATGGCACCCATTAATGCATTAGAACCATAGGAAGGAACGTTGGAGCCGCGTACAACTTCTATACGTTGAATATCGTCAATAGATATCCCCAAAGTGTTCCAAGCAACTGTCGATAGAAGGGGGATATAGACTGGGCGTCCATTAATACGGATATCGAGATTGCGAGGAAACTCGCCTGAAGCACCATGATAAGTTACGGCGTACTTATTTGCATTGGGTGTATAGACTTGAAATCCCGGGACTAACTTAAATAGCTCAGGAAGGTCGACTGCACTCGATGCTTGGATCAACTCTTGTGTGATGACCGTTGTTGATACAGGCGCTTCAGAAATATTTTGTGAAATACGAGTAGCAGAAACTATTTCTGGAATATCACTAAAGAGGTCAGTTTCATTATACCCATAAGAGACTGAGCTCGTGATAGATAAGGAAGATACAAATAGAAGCTGCAAGAAACGACTCAAACACGGATAGCTCATATAACACCTGATAGTAGGATAGCTTTAAATGCGTGTGCCAACATAGATAATGATGGCCAGCATAATAACTGCTTCAATAACAAACCCATTATTTGTTAGAACCCAATCTAGCATGCTGAATAACCACTAAAGAATTACTAGGAAGAATAACGAATTTAACAGGTGGGGAGTAGACCTAAATTTCATACAATAAAAATGTGAAAAATATTAGATTACAGTTACAACCACTTTCTGGAATAAAAATACCAAAAAATCCCGCCAGATATTGCGATCAGTATTATAACAAAGGAGCAAAATTCAGAGGGTGTTTTAGTTCTTGCATTATTTGCTCTCAGATTCAGATATTTGTTAGGTAATAGTTGCATAGTTGTTTGAGCAAAGGGAATTATTGACACATTGCCTACAGATGATCTTTAGCAGTGTCTGTTTGTTGAATACAGTAACCAGTTTAATAAAAACCAAATTGGTCGTTATGCCGGAACGGTGCCGCTCAAAGCACTTTTGGTTCGTCCGGGTATATTCCACTCGTAGAGTTGTTAGACGAGCAAGCAGAGTCTCTGTTAGCAGAAACTAGCCTTGAAGAAAGTGCTGATATTCAGGAGAAATTTAAATACGTTTTATTACCGAGTATCGATGCTAAGGGCATGTTAATTTGGCGCATGACGATTAAAGATGGTTTTCAAATAATGCGGGAAAGCCATGAGGCAGAAAATATGGCACGCGCGGGCTTATCCGAATCTGCAGATTAGTTTTCTCCCATATGGAAAAGCTCAATATGTCGTGCATGTGGTTTTGTATTAACTTACTAACTGCATTTTGGCGTCTGGGCTGTTGGGCTTTTTGAAGCAACGCTTCAACAAGTGGTAGCACATGCCGTATTAATGCCAATGTTGCTTCGATGGCTTTTTGTGGGCGATGGTTATAGGTGCTGTTGCTAGTTGGTTCTCAGGTTTTATGATTGGGTTGGTGATTGCATCAGCGATTGCTATCAACATAATGACGGCTGCTTTTTCAGGAGTACTCATTCCTGTTTTATTAGATAAGCTGAAGATTGACCCGCGCTTTCAGGCTCAGTCATACTGACAACAGTGACTGATGTTGTCGGCTTTGTGGCCTTTCTCGGGCTGGGAAAGTTATTCTTAATCTGAATGCCAGCTGACTGCTTATTTGCTATTCAGAAGATATTTAATAGGAGGTTTTGTGCAGTGCAAAATGTATGTTAATGTCTTGGCTGCATAGAACTGGAATTGTGATATTTCAAAGCACCAGGTCCAGATTCTGAAGATAATTATTTTCATAAGGTAATGGATGATGCTGACAGATAAAAATGCAGTTGTTACAGGCTCTACTTCCGGAATTGGTTTGGCAATTGCTCGTGGTTTAGCGGAACAAGGTGCTAATGTCGTGATTAATGGTTTAGGCACGCCAGAAGAAAACGAAGGGGTTCGGGCAGCAATCGAAGCTGATTTTGGCGTTAAAGTACTTTTTTCACCAGCGAATATGCTAAAGCCTGTAGAAATTGCGGGCATGGTTACGGATGCTGAGAAGGAATTAGGTTCAGTAGATATATTGGTAAACAATGCTGGCATTCAATTTGTATCGCCTGTTGAGGAGTTCCCAGAAGCTAAATGGGATGCCATTATTGCTATTAACCTGACCGCTGTTTTCCATTCTACTAAAGCAGCTATTCCTGGTATGAAGAAGCGAGGTTGGGGGCGTATTATCAATACGGCATCAGCACATGCATTAGTCGCTTCCCCATTTAAATCTGCGTATGTTGCCGCTAAACATGGCGTTGCTGGTTTTACTAAAACAACAGCACTGGAGCTGGCTGAGTACGGTACTACTGTAAATGCTATTGCTCCTGGCTATGTATGGACGCCGCTGGTTGAAAAGCAGGTAGCTGATACAGCCAAAGCACGTGGTATTACGGAAGAGCAAGTGAAGCAGGATGTAATGTTAAAAGCACAGCCGACTAAAAAGTTTGTGACAGTTGAAGAAATAGCGGCTGTAGCTGTGTTTTTATGCAGTGATGGTGCTTCGTCTATTACAGGTAGCACGCTACCAGTTGAAGGCGGCTGGACTGCACAGTAATTGCACGACAATCAATGGCTGCTTTTTTACTAAATGAATGAAAACCTCTAACTAGGGAAACAACACTGATGCGTAAGAAGTCAGTAAATCTTGCACTGCAGGGAGGTGGATCTCATGGCGCATTCACCTGGGGTGTATTAGATCACTTTATGGAAGATGGGCGCGTCAGTGTTGAAGGTATTTCAGGTACAAGTGCCGGAGCAATGAATGCTGTCGTACTGGCACAAGGCTATATGAACGATGGTGCAGACGGCGCTAGAGAATCGCTAGAGACATTTTGGCGAAAAGTTTCTGAAATGGGTAAGTACAGTCCACTTAAGCGGACACCGATGGATGTGCTGACTGGGCGCTGGGATATGGAAAGCTCGCCTGCATACCTAATGTATGATTTATTAAGCCGAGTTGCATCACCGTACGACACTAACCCTTTGAATATTAATCCGTTGCGAGAGTTAGTTGAGTCGAGTATCGATTTTGAAAAAGTTAGGGCATGTAGTGCTGTTAAACTTTTTATCGCTGCAACTAATGTGCACTCAGGGAAAATAAAAGTTTTTGAGCGTGAAGAGCTTACACCTGATATGGTGCTGGCTTCTGCCTGTTTGCCTTTCTTATACCAAGCAGTAGAGATTGATGGTGTTCCGTATTGGGACGGTGGTTATGTGGGTAATCCCCCGTTATACCCCCTCTTTCAAGGGACTAAGTCACGAGATGTATTAGTTGTTCAGGTCAATCCTATTGAACGAAATGAAACACCGAAAACAGCGCGTGAAATCCTTAATAGAGTGAATGAGATATCCTTTAATACTTCTTTATTAAGAGAGCTACGTAGTGTTGAGTTTGTACATCGATTATTACATGAGAATAAGCTTGATAAAGACCATTACGCCGATATCTTAGTACATCGTATCGATGCGACCGAGCAGTTAAATCCACTGTCTGCTTCTAGTAAAATGAATGCTGAGTGGGAGTTCTTAACTCACCTTCGCGATATTGGTCGTGAATCTGCGAAAGTATTTCTTGATGCGAATTATGATGATCTGGGTGAGCGTTCAACGTTAGACCTTGTGAAGGAATTTTCATAAAGCTGTGTATTATTCTGTATTGAAAAAAAGGAGCCTAATGGCTCCTTTTTTTATTGGCACAAGGCATGTTTTCTCTTTAGCTCAGCTTAGCGAGTACCGCGTTGGCCACTGCGGCAGAGGAAGCAGGATTTTGACCGGTGATCAATAACCCATCCTCGACAACATAAGGGCTCCAGTCACTGCCTTGGCTATAGAGACCACCTTGTTTAGTTAGCTCATCTTCCAGTAAGAATGGCACTATTTCAGTTAAGCCAACGGCAGCTTCTTCAGTGTTGCTAAAGCCGGTGACTTTTTTCCCTTTGAAGAGAGGTTCGCCTGTTGTGTCTTTGGTGTTAAGTAATACGCTGGGGGCATGGCAGACGGCAGAAATAGGCTTGCCTTGCTTAAAGAAACTTTCTATCAGTTTGATAGACGCTGTGTTGTTCGTTAGGTCCCACATTGGGCCATGCCCACCGGGGTAAAAAACAGCATCATAATCATTAGCTAAAACATCGGCTAGTTTGATGGTGTTAGCTAACTTAGTCTGTAGTTCACTATCCTGATCGAAACGGCGAGTGGCGTCTGTTTGGAAATCCTCTAACTCACTTTTCGGGTCGATAGGAGGCTGCCCTCCAGCGGGTGACGCCAGTGTTATATTGGCGTTAGAGTCAGAGAGGGTGTAGTAGGGGGCGGCAAACTCTTCAATCCAAAAACCAGTTTTTTCGCCAGTGTCGCCTAGTGTGTCATGTGAAGTGAGTACGAAAAGAATATTCATCGTGTTTGTTCCTATTTACTGTTAATCGAAAACTAACTCAGTTTTACAAGCATTTTGCCTATGTTCTTTCCGGTAAATAGGCCGATAAAAGCGTCGGGCGCTTGTTCAACTCCCTCATATACAGTTTCTTTTGCAGTGACTTTTCCTTGTTGTATCCATTGTGTCATCTGGGTAACAAAGGCTGGATATTCATTCCAGTGATCAAAGATAATGAACCCCTGTATGGTTAACTTTTTGATGATTATCTGAGATAAATTTGTTGGACCCGCTTGTGGCGATGTTGCGTTATATTGGTCAATCATTCCGCATACGGCAATTCTGCCGTAATCATTCATGAGATTAAGAGCCGCTTCTAAATGCTCACCACCAACATTTTCAAAGTAGACATCAATACCCTGCGGACAGGCTTGGGAGATACTTTCTTGTAAGTTTTCCGTGGTTTTATAATTTACAACAGCGTCGACACCCAATTCAGCCTTTAGGTATTGAGCTTTTTCCTCTGAGCCAACACTACCGACAACAAAACAACCTTTCAGTTTGGCTATTTGGCAAACGATGGCGCCGACTGCACCTGATGCGGCAGAAACAAATACGGTGTCACCCTCTTTAATACGAGCAATTTTAGTGAGTCCGGTAAAGGCTGTCATACCAGGCATACCAAGCACGCCTAGAAAGGCTTGGTCTGGTATTTCTGTTTCTGGTAAAGGCTGTAAATCTGCGCCGTCTGTTGTGAAATACTCTCGCCATCCGCTCATGTTGGCAACTTTACTGCCCACAGGAAACTGAGGGTTACTGGATTCCATCACTTGCCCAACGGCTCCGCCTGATAAAGTTTCATTCAGAGCAAAGGGTTCAATGTAGCTTTTCCGCTCCAGCATGCGACCACGCATGTAGGGATCTACAGACATCCACGAATTTTTAATGAGAACTTCACCGTCTTTTAAAACGTCGACCGGTGTCGTTACAACGCCGAAGTTTTCCGAGGTTGGAATGCCTGAAGGGCGGCTTACGAGCTGTATTTCACGGTTTACTTCGATATACATGTTCATACCTTGAAAAGAGTAGATGTCAGAGAATATGGCTACTCTAATCTTGAATGTGATATGCATCCAATGCATTATAAAAATATCCAACATGATTATTGGTAATGTGATTGTGAATATATCCCGAGTGTCTAGTGCTGATCTTAATTTATTGCCGGTTTTTCATGTGTTGTTAGAAGAGCGCAGTGTTACGCGTGCGGCAGGTCGCTTGAACCTGACGCAATCGGCGATTAGCCGTAACCTTGCACGGCTAAGAGAACTGTTTAATGACCCTCTGTTTACTCGCACACCTAAAGGTTTGGCGCCTACGCCGCGAGCAGAAGCCCTAGCGTTACAATTACATCATTCGCTACAAGATATAAGTTTACTGATAGAGTCGCCACAGTTTTCCCCAGCGCAGGCGAAGAGCGATTTCCGGTTAGCTACTACCGATTATGGGACTCAGGTGTTACTTCCCTCAGTGGTAAACCGGCTGAGAAGTGAAGCACCCGGAGTGAATTTAGAGATTGTTCCATGGCAAGAAAGCTTATTGAACCAACTTGATCAAGACAATATTGACTTGGCTGTTTGTACTGTGAATGATGCTCCCGCTGCGTTACATGGACGTGGTGTTGGCGATGATCAATTTGTATGTGTTGTGAGCACAAGGCATCCTTTGGCAGACGTTGGACTGAGTCTTGAAAGTTATGCACAGCAACCGCATGCGTTAATTACTATGGGTGGTGCCCGTAAAGGCGCTATAGACTACTTACTTGAAGAGAAAGGCCTCACGCGGCGTATTGCATTGAGAGTGCCGCATTTTGTCGCTGCTCTGGCGCTGGTGGCTCAAAGTGACTTGGTATTAACTGTTCCTTTTGGCTTAGCGCAAAGCTGCGCTAAGCATTACCAATTGAAAATTATCCCTTTTCCTATGCAACAAAATGGTTTTACCTATTCTGTTGTTTGGCATGAGCGGTATATGAAAGACGCAGGACATATGTGGTTACGTCAGCTAGTGTTTGAGGAGTTAACCAATACTCTTAAAGTATTAAAGGCTGATTTTTCCGTTAACATTTAACGGTTTACTATCAATGCTTATACATGAGGCTGTGCGTTATCAGTTCTTTTTATGGGATCCTGCTCACTTACAAAGCGTTGCATTAATGTATTTAACCCGTTGGCCTGATCATGCATGGAGCTTGCGGCGGCAGAAATCTCTTCGACTAAGGCTGCGTTTTGTTGAGTGATATCATCGATTGACATGATGGAGCGGTTGATTGGAGTAATGCCTTCGGCTTGTTCTTGGCTGGCTTCGCTGATTTGCAAAGTCAGTAATGTGACTTCTTCTATACTGTTAGTAATGTCTTCAAGCGCATCTGAGGATAATTGAACTTGCTCGGTGCCTTCTTTAATCTTCTCTGTAGTATCTTTTATCAGTTCTTTAATATCGCGTGCCGCTTTAGCTGATTTTTGAGATAAATCGCGAACCTCATTAGCAACCACTGCAAATCCTCGTCCTTGCTCTCCTGCACGTGCAGCTTCTACGGCAGCATTTAGTGCTAGTAAATTAGTTTGAAACGCAATGCTATCGATCAGGCCAGTGATTTCTGCAATATGTTTGCTCGATGCTTGAATAGCAGACATCGCATCGATGGCACCGGTCATAACTTGAGCACCATGCGCAGTAATCTCTTTGGCTTGGCTTACTACCTTGGTTGCTTGTGCTGCATTGTTTGCATTGGTCTGAATGGTTGTGCTGATCTGTTCTATACGAATACTGGTTTTTTCTATTGAAATGGCTTGCTCTTGAGTGCGTTCTGATAAGTCATTATTGCCCAAAGATATTTCTTGAGTGGCGCTGGAAACATCTCGGGCAGAAATGCGGACTTCATTGACTAATTTTGAAATAGAATGCTGACCATGATTAATGGCCTGCTTTAGGTCATTGAATTGCCCTTTGTAATGTCCATCAATACGCGCAACTAAATTTCCTTGCGATTGTAGTTCTGCAACAAGTAATGCTTCTGATGTTGCTGTTTTTACAGCATCTAATGAATCATTGATATTATCTTTGAGAATATGTAGTTGTCCTGGTAAGTCGCTTTCGATACGTAGATCAAATTCACCTTTGGCCATTGCTTCCATTATGTCGTTAACTTCCCTAATTGCGTTCCCTATATCGAACATAGCACATTGGGTAATATCAACAATTTGTTGATAGTCTCCGGGAAGTTCTGTTTTTATCTCTGCGTTAAAATTTCCTGCTGATAAGCTTTCCATGAGCTGTTTAAGTGCAGCAATGCTTGCTTGGGTTTGTTCGGCGCTGTCGTTGATTGCTTGCTTCAAGTCGTTAAGATCACCTCTTAAGGTACGTGTGACGCGCACAGTGAAGTCGCCAGCCGCCATTTTCCTCATCATCAGTTTAGTGTCAGCTAGTGCATTCTGAGTGCCTTGGAGTAATTGATTGACCGCTTTACTGGCTTGTCCAATCTCATCTTCGCTTGATACGTGCAAACGTGCTGAAAAGTCACCGCTTTCTTCAACTTGACGTATGGTATGTGCTAACCCAGAGATGGGTTTCGTTATCTTTTGTGAAATTCGCAGAGCAGCAAAAATAATGGTTAAGATTCCGAAGAAACCAATAAGAAACACCCAAAGCTTTAAGGTGGATACTGCGGAAAATGCTTCGGCTTCATCAATCTCGACTAATAGTCCCCAGCGTTTACCCCCAACATTAATTGGAGAGTAAGAAGAGAGTACAGGGTTGCCGTTGTAATCAATTATTAATTGGCTGCCTGTTTCTCCGGCGATGGCGGCTTTAGCGGCAGCTGTTGTTATGCTTCCTTTTGAAGGGTTGGCAAAAGATGCTGCAACTGAGTGGTTTATTGGATCGAGAAAAGAGTCAGAACGCATTAGGAAGTCAGAGCCGATAAGGTATGACTCACCGCTTTTTCCCATACCTTCGCGTATTCCCATAATATCGTTAATTGGGTCGATAGGTATTTCTAGTACCACGACTAAAGCGAGTGCTCCTTGTGCGTCATAAACTGGGGCTCCAATAAATCTCTCAGGTGCTCCAGAGCTTGCCTCGTAAAGTGCGAAATCTACTTCTGAGTAACGCCCGGTTTGCATTATGGTTCGAAATAGGTCCCCTAAATGTGATTCACGATAAGGTCCTTTCATTAAATTGGTTTGATAATCTGATTTTTTTGCCGCTGTATAAGAAATCAGCCCGCTAGGCTCAATTAAAAGTAAGTCGTCGTAGTCATGATTCCCTAGATAGGTAGAGAATAAGTTTTTACCCGCAAAATTTTGCTCTGTTATTGCCCGTTGAAGCGTACCTGTATTCAGAAGAGTACTAAGTATTGATGCAAGGCTTATAGCATCTCGGCGGCTGGTTGCCATGAAATTCTCTATTTGATGAGCTTTGATACTACGAACAGCGTCGAGCTGTTGGTAGCTTTGTTTTGATAGAGAGTCACTTGCCTTATAAATGGAGACAATGGCTAGTATTGCGAACGGCACTATACCAATTAATAAAAAGCTGAGGAGTAGCTTTGTGTTTATGTTCGAGTTGTTAAAAGATTTCACACAAATCTCCAAGTAAGCTTAGCAAACAGAGTTGTTATTTTTGTATTGAACTCAGTATAGAAGAAAAAAATATAACCATAGCTACTAGTTATAGCCTATGGCGTTGATTGAAAGTGGGTAAGGCCGGATTTATATCGGCATTATTATGATTTTGAAGAAAATATTTAGCATAAATAGATAGAAAACCTTGTGTTCAGGCATGACAAGCTCGTGATGTAAACTATGCTTATGGTTCCTAATATATGAATTTTTATTTTCTAGATTAGTTCTTTATTTGCTTAGCAATCATGATGTAGGAGAAGCGCTTGAGCTGTTTGTCATTTAAGACACTACACTATTTAGTTCACTGGACAATAACCATGTTTGTGATGGCTCATGCTCCTGTGTTTGCTGGCGCTGCTGATGTAGATAATCAAGCTAACCAGCAACACACTGCCTTTCATTGGTTGGATAATAGTCGCTGGGCGTTGGATCTTTCTACCCGCTTTACTCAGGACACTAATGCAGATCATTTATCGAGCCAGCATGTTATAGGCGTTGATTTTCATAAGGTTTTCACAGGAAAAAATGGAGATATTGCTACTTTAGTTTTTCAGCCTTACTGGATGCGTTTAAATGCGGTTAAAAAACCTGCGTATTTTTTTGATGATGGTGATGATTCAGAAATTACTTGGCGTATAGCGAATATCAATTTTACAGGGCTAACCCGTAATGCATTAAATTTTCGTATTGGACACTTTGAAGTGCCATTTGGATTGGAACAAAACATAGATACTAATGGTACGTTGAGGCAATACACATTCAGCGATAGAGGAATTAAGGCTGACTGGGGTGTTTCTGTAAATGGTATTTTAGCACAATTGGATTATGAAGTTGCGCTTACGCGAGGTTCAGGGAACAACATATCGGATCGTGATAACCCTTATGTGTTCGCAGGTCGCATAGGAACTCCGTCAAGAGGAAATACCGTGGTGGGTTTGTCATGGTTTGATGGGGAAGTACTTACTGCTCCGGGAACGGTCGCACGTAAACGTATTGGTATTGATATTGTTCATTATTATCGCCAATGGGAGATATTAGCTGAGTTGTCAGGCGGCGAGAACAGTGGCTTAGGTCAGGGGAATGCTTTATTAGAGCTGTCGTGGCGTAATCCTATGGAGTCACTGCATACTTATTTGCAGCTAAGGCATATGAAGCAGGAGCATGCTAGTACTTGGCAAGACCATAGTAGCGTATCATTAGGCGTTCAGTGGAAAGTTAATCGATTTGTTGATGCCAGCACTGAATGGTTTAATGAGTTGGATACCGTTGCAGGTCAACAGACGGCATCGAAGCTCGTTGCTCAGTTACGCGTGAGGATATAAGTGTGAGCAGTGTTGAGAGTCGTTTCTTACAATTAAATAATGCAAAAGTGCTAACCGCGATAGTAGCTATTTTGGTGAGTTTTGCGATCCCAGTATCTGCTGCCTTTTGTTCATTAAGAGATCCTATTTTTGCTATTCATAGCCTTTATCCTGAAGCAACAAAGCATCGTTCGATCATTCGGCCTATAGATCAACAAATGCGACGTGAAGTGGCTAAACGCTTACCGTTTACTATTCACCATAATGAGATAGGTAAGCACACCTTATATCAAGTGTTGAACGGTATTGACTCTATAGGGTTTGTGCAAGCGCGTTCAGAACTGTCGGAATGGGGACTTGTTGAAATTGCTTGGGCTATTAGCCCTGATATGAAAATTGAAGGGTTAGCTTTTCAACGTTGCCGTAGTTTTGAGTGTAACGATACTTTGAAAAATGAAGTAGAAGCCGTCATCCAAGGAAAATCTTTCGCTGAGCTACTATTACTAGTCAGCGCTGATGGTCAGGAGTTAAGTGAACAAGCCAAAAGCGCTTTATCAAAGAGCTCAGCCATGCATTTACTAATTTTAAGCTCTGCTTTGAAGACGCTTGCAATCACTGAGCTTGCATGGGGAGATGTCATTTCTGCACAGTCACAATAGCATTATTGCAAAAGCTGTAATGATGAGAGGGCAGCCACAATGAGAATAAAAGGTTATCTTGCGACCGTTATTCTTGCTTGCCTAGCAGGAGGCTTTCTTATCGAGTTGCTTTTGTCACATCAGTTTCGTTTAGCGCATGACGCATCTGAAAAACATATGCAAAGTGTGCTTTGGAATAAAGATGTCGAGTCACTCGCGATTGATATATCACAATACCTTATTACAGCTGACTTGGTGCTGGGTTCTGGACAAACCTATTTGGTGAGAGGCGGGGTGAGCAAGGGACGTTTTATTGTAAAAAGCCTTGAAAACTTAGGCGCCCAAGATTCTCCAATACCGTTAACTACTGAATTGTCTGAGACGGCATCTACCATCTCAAGCATGAGTCACTATTTAGAAGAGGCTGCGGTTCTACCTGACGAGAACCGTGAAGAGCAACTGTCCTATCTATTAGCTAAATCAGACCGAGTGAGTCAGTTGTTAGTTGAGCGCTTGAGTCGCTTACGCAGCCTTTCTGAAGCAGCGGTTAATACTAACTTTCAGCTTCAGGTGGATGAGAGAAGTAATGTCACCTTGATACAGTATCTAAGTTGGGGCGGCTTTTCTTTAATGGTACTGCTACTGTGGTATTGGGCTAACCGACAAATATCGAGCCCTTTACGGCAACTGACCCAGATGGCAAGGGATGCTGAGGCAGGAGAAGTGTTTGTAGGTGTGACGAGTGGGCCCAAGGAAGTTGTTGAGCTGAGTAACAATACCCGAAGATTAACCAATTCACTTTCCTATCAAGCAAGCCATGATGCGTTGACAGACTTAAACAACCGCCGAGAGTTTGGCCGAGTGTTGACTCATTATTCAGATACGGTTGATGAATCAGTAACGCATGTTTTGTGTTTTGTAGATTTAGATCACTTTAAAGTCGTCAATGACACATGCGGGCATGCTGCCGGGGATGAGTTATTAGCGCAAGTAGCTCGTTTGATTCAAATATGCGTAAGAACAACAGACGTTGTGGCGCGTCTAGGGGGAGATGAGTTTGCGATATTATTGACCTCTTGTGATATTCCTGATGGACGTGTCATCTGTAACGATATCCGTAAAGCCATTGCCGATGTACGTTATCAGTGGGACGGCGAAGTTTACCGTATAAGTGCGAGTATCGGCCTGACGCTAATTGATGCGAGTAAATCGTCGATAGAAGATATTCTTAATGCTGCTGATACGGCCTGTAAAGTGGCGAAAGACTCAGGTCGAAATCGTGTGCATACCTTTGATGTTGGGGATGCCACTTTGGCGGATAAGCGCCATGAAATGCTGTGGATAAATCAGATAAATAATGCGCTGGATAAGAAGCGTATTGTGTTGCATCGACAATCTATTATTGGACTACATCACAATAACCGTGCGGATAAACATTATGAAATACTCTTGAGATTAAAAGCTTCAGATGGGGCGCTTATTTATCCAGATAAATTCTTACCTTTGGTTGAACGCTATCATTTGGGGCCGCGTTTGGATCGTGAGGTAGTGAATGCAACATTTGACTGGTTGGCTACTCATCCTCAAGAGGTAGCAGCACTAAGCGCTTGCGCTATTAACTTGTCAGGGCAATCTATTGCATGCCAAGACTCTCTTAGTTTTATTATTACTAAACTTAAACAGACAGGCTTGCCTGCTGAGAAAATTTGTTTTGAAATCACCGAAACTGCAGCAATTACTGACCTTGAAAATGCACGTCAATTCATTGCAAGTCTTAAAGCACTGGGTTGCCAGTTTGCGTTAGATGATTTTGGGAGTGGTTTATCATCATTTGCTTATTTGAAAACACTAGATGTAGATATTATCAAGATTGATGGTATGTTCGTTAAAGATATGATGACGGATGCTGTTAATTTGGCCACGGTAAAATCGATCAATGACGTGGCAAGAGCTCTGGGTAAACAAACCATTGCGGAGTTTGTAGAAAGCCAAGATATTGCGGGTGAGTTAGAGTCTATTGGGGTCGATTTCGCGCAAGGGTACTACTTCGATAAGCCTTCATTGCTGGTGGATTTGGCTCCTTGATTTATGGCGATACGCCATGAGATGAAAAGGGGTACACTGGATAGAAAATACCCCATTGAATGTTTCTAATCTATTAATTTTTTTTCAGTGCTAAATAGTTGTTGATGCCTTTAATCTGATCCTCAGGGTGATGATTGACATATAACACTGAGGTTTCGCTACCTGCACAGATTTTTTCTATTAACGCTAATACCAGTTGGCGGTTCATATCATCCAAGCCAAGACATGGCTCGTCCAGAATAAGCAGGGGTGGGTGTTTAACCATTGCTCGTGCAATTAATAATAAACGCTGGTCTCCGTATGAAAGCTTATTAAATGGCGTATCGGCACGGCCGCTCATTCCTAATAACGCTAGCCACTCATCGGCAATTTGCTTCTGCTTGTCGGTCGCTTTTGTGTACAAACCTATGCTGTCGTAGAAGCCCGAAATAATCACATTACGTAAGCCTGTTCCTACCTTGTATTCCCACTGCAGAGCAGTAGAGACGTAACCGATAAACTGTTTGATTTGCCAAATACTTTCACCACTGCCGCGCTTAAAGCCAAACACGAAAATGTCATTTACATAACACTGTGGATGGTCACCGGTAATGAGTGATAGCAGGCCTGTTTTTCCACTTCCGTTGGGGCCGCTCAGTTGCCAGTGCTGGTTGCGCTCGATAGTCCATTCCAGTGAATCAATGATCTTGTGGTCATCATAGGTAATATTGATGGCGTTGAGTCGTACAAGCGGCTGGGTTGGATCTAACTGTGGAATGGCAGTTTCAGGGTCGGCTGCTGGAACTTGTAGGTCAGTAGTTTTTAAATGTAATAATTGGTAAAGCTCGTTGTATGCTTTGCTGTCACTGCGATCGATCTTATGTTGCAAGCGTCCATTATCAACATAGGCGATGTGAGTAATAAAGTCAGGAAACTCATCAAAGCGGTTTAGAACCATAACCATCGGTACGGTTTCTACCAGTGACGCTAAATACTCTTGCAGCATTTCAAGCGTATGCACATCTAACCCATCGAATGGCTCATCAAGAATTAATAGGTCGGGTTCGCTGGCTAGCGCACGGATCAACATAACCTTGCGAGACTCGCCCGTAGATAATTTTCGAAATGCGCGCTCTACTAATGACTGCAGAGAAAATTTATCGACTAGCTCGTCAATCAACTTTTGATTACTGTCGCCGGGGTTAAGAATCTCATGTACGGGAGTTCCTTCGCTGATAACATCCATGATGTCAGCATCATCTTTTTTTAGCTCGGCCTCGATCAATTCTGCTTGGGCTTCAAAAGAAACCAGCCCTACTTTTGCAGGAAGTCCATCGATACTACCTGATAAATTTTCTCCAGCACTTGCCAGTACGGCTGCTAGCGCAGATTTACCTGAACCGTTGGCGCCAGTAACGACCCAATGTTGGCTATCGTTTAGCTGCCAGTTGATTGCATCCAATTGAAAGCGGTCTTCAAAGTTAACGGTTAGGTTGTCCAGGCTAATGTTCATAGGTTTAAGTGTCCGGAGTTCGGTATCAGCGTGTGGGGTGAGGGTGTTTATAAATTTTTAAAAAAAAGGCCAGGAGATGAATCCTGGCCTTGTTTTACCTGTAACAAGTTACAGGCAAGTCTGCATCAAACGATCTTTTTCATGTCAGCCATGTGGCCACGTAGAGTCGTACCGATCGCTTCAACTGGGTGAGCGCGAAGAGCAGCGTTCACTTCGATCAAACGAGCATTATCAACGCCGTTGTCGTCTACAGCTAGGCCTCTACCAATGACATCAGTTTTGATGTCTTTCATGAAGTCAGCCAATAGTGGCAGACAAGCATGGTTGTATAGGTAGCAACCGTATTCAGCTGTATCAGAGATAGTCGCGTTCATCTCATATAACTTCTTACGTGCAATTGTGTTAGCAATAAGCGGAGTTTCATGTAGAGATTCGTAGTATGCAGAGTCAGCAACAATGCCAGCAGCTGTCATTGTTTCGAAAGCTAGCTCAACGCCCGCTTTAACCATAGCAACCATTAGAATGCCGTGGTCGAAGTACTCTTGCTCAGAAATTTCTACATCGCCAGCAGGTGTTTTCTCGAAGGCTGTCTCTGCTGTTTCTGCACGCCATCCTAGTAGGTTAACGTCGTCGTTAGCCCAATCTGCCATCATAGTACGAGAGAAAGTACCGTTGATGATGTCATCCTGATGCTTGTTGTACAGCGGACGCATGATCAGTTTAAGTTCTTCTGACAGGTCAAATGCTTTGATTTTAGCTGGATTAGACAAACGGTCCAGCATGTTAGTTACGCCGCCATATTTAAGCGCTTCGGTCACTGTTTCCCAGCCAAACTGAATCAGCTTAGATGCGTAACCAGCGTCAACGCCTTCTTCGATCATTTTGTCGAAGCATAGTAGCGAACCGGTTTGCAGCATGCCGCATAGAATAGTCTGTTCGCCCATCAAATCAGATTTAACTTCAGCGATGAAAGAAGACATCAATACGCCGGCTTTATGGCCGCCAGTACCTACAGCGTAAGCTTTAGCCAAAGCCAAACCTTCGCCTTTAGGGTCATTGTCTTCATGAACAGCGATCAGTGTAGGTACACCGAAACCGCGCACGTATTCGTTACGTACTTCAGAACCTGGGCACTTAGGAGCAACCATGATAACTGTTAAGTCTTCACGGATCTTCATGCCTTCTTCAACGATATTGAAACCGTGAGAGTAAGATAGACAAGCACCTTGCTTCATCAAAGGCATGATGGCATTAACAACAGGCGTGTGCTGCTTATCAGGTGTCAGGTTAAGAACAACATCAGCAGTAGGGATTAGCTCTTCGTATGTACCAACAACGAAACCGTTTTCAGTAGCGCTTTTCCAAGACTGGCGTTTTTCAGCAATCGCTGCAGCACGCAATGTGTAAGATACATCGCAGCCGCTATCACGTAGGTTCATACCCTGAGCTAAGCCCTGAGCACCACAACCGATAACAACGATTTTTTTACCTTTTAGCGCTTCCACACCGTCAGGAAACTCAGAAATGTCCATGAAACGGCATTTAGCCAGTTGCGCTAGCTGCTCACGCAGAGGCAGAGTATTGAAGTAATTATTTGGCATGTCTGATAGTTCCGTGTAATTAAGTATTTGCTACACCAGCAGATACTGAAAATTTAGATTAATTGCCGTGATAAACGAAAAGCTAGCGATTGCCAGTAATGGTTCACAGGCTAAAATTCAGAGAGAGGGGTATTATATACTTCCCACGTTCGAAATTTAATAGCGCCATTTTATATAAAAGCTTGTTTTGCGTATATTGATATATATTCATCACAGTATTGCGCTAATCGCAATGATGATTCCTCTTTGTTTGAATGCGAGGTTTGAAAATGGAATTCGAATGTAGAGTTGGCACTCCGTAGGACTGACTTCTGGTTCTGTTACTGGTGTGGTTAGATAGTTACAGTATAAGCAGTCACTGTTACGCATATAAGATTGAGGGTTCTCTATGCCTTGCCATTCTGCATTTCAAAAGCTCCGTAGCCGGGTTGTTCCCGCGTTAAAAGTAGAAGTGCAGGAGTATCGTCACGTTAAAACAGGCGCGACACATTATCATTTAGCTGCTGATAACCCCGAAAATGTCTTTTTGGTCGCATTCCGAACGCCACTTGCTGATTCTCGTGGCGTCGCTCATATATTAGAGCATTGTGTTTTATGTGGAAGTGAAAAATACCCAGTGCGTGCACCGTATTTCATGATGCGAAAACGCTCCCTAGCCACTTATATGAATGCATTTACCAGTGCTGACTGGACGGCCTATCCTTTTGCTAGCCAAGTTAGCAAAGACTACTTTAATTTACTCGATGTCTACCTAGATGCGGTTTTCTTTGCCAAGCTGAATCCATTGGATTTTGCACAAGAAGGTCATCGCTTAGCGATTAATGATGACGGATGTTTAGAACATCGTGGCGTTGTTTATAATGAGATGAAAGGCGCTTTTAACGCATCTTCGTCTACATATTGGGATATTCTTTGTAAGTATCTATTTCCAACGACTCCCTATCGTTTTGTGAGCGGTGGCGATCCAGCTGAGATTCCAAACCTTAGTTATGAGCAGTTTTTAACTTTCTACCGTGAGCATTATCACCCAAGCAATGCGGTATTTATGACCTATGGTGATCTCCCTGTTAATGAGCTGCATGAGCGTATTGATCAGCAAGCATTATCTCGTTTTGATAAACAAGCTCTAGCTGATACCCCGTTATTTGAAGAGCGCTTTACAGCGCCTGTAAAAGTACAAGAATCAGTTTGTGCAGGTACTTTAGACGAAGATGTAGATAGAGGCGCTAATAATGAGCCGTTGTCAGAGCAAACACATCACCTATTGGCTTGGCTAATAGGCAAGAGTACCGATTTAAAGCAATGGTTAGAGGCGCATCTGTTGAGTCGGTTGCTCTTTCAAGACAGTGCCTCACCTTTGATGGATGCGCTAGAGTCGACGGCGCTGGGTCATGGCCCTTCACATTTATGTGGTTTGGAAGATAGCAATGCAGAACTGAGCCTCGTCTGTGGTATTCAGGGAAGTGACCCACAAGAGGCGGATGCGTTCGAGTCTCTGGTGTTGGCAACGTTGGATGATATAGCGACAAATGGTGTTGAAAAGGCACGTTTGGATGCCGTGCTTCATCAATTGGAGCTTGATCATCGAGATATAAGCGATGATGCTTATCCATACGGCTTACAGGTTATCCTTTCAGCTTTGCCGACTGCTTTGCAAATAAATGCTGATGAGGATGGACTGTCAGGCTCGTTAGATCTTGAGCCTGTGATGCTCGAACTCAGAATTGCCGTCAATGATCCTGAGTATATTAAAACATTGGTGCGCGAGCGTGTCCTTGAAAATACACACAGAGTACGCCTTTCCCTTTTACCTGATGCCACGCTAAAACAGCGTCTCCAGAGTGATGACAAGGAAAAGCTAACGCAAATGTTAGCTCAAATGAGTGAACAGCAGCGCCAGGGCCTTTATGAACAAGAGTTTGCACTTGAGGAGCGACAAAGTGAGGAAGAAGCCCCCGATATTTTGCCAAAGCTTGCAGTGCAAGAGATCCCTGTTGGCCTGAAAGCAGCTCAAGGTAACCGTTTTACGGCACACTCTTCTATGCCTATTACTTGTTTTGAACAAGGCACTAATGGTCTTCTGCATCAGCAGTTAGTCATTGAGATGCCTTGTTTGGAAGAGGAGTTACTGCAGGCACTGCCTTTTTACACGGCCTGTGTAGCTGAGCTCGGGTGTGGGGCAAAGAGTCATCAGCAAACACAAGCGTGGCGATCTCAGTATTCAGAGGGCATTCACGCCAGCAGTAATGTGCGTGGTTCGTTACTCGACGTACAACAAACAAAAGGGTACTTCACGTTAGCGACGCGAGGTTTATCGACAAATCATCAAGCGATGACCGATATGCTCTACGATGCTCTGAAAACAGTGCGTTTTGATGAGCTCTCGCGAATAAAAAATGTTATAGCTCAGCAACGTTTATCTGCTGACAACTATGTCGCTGATAACGGCCATATATTGGCTAAACGTACGGCTTCCAGTGGCTTTAGCCCAGCAGCGTCTTTAGTTCAGCGTTTAAGTGGGTTGAGGGGCATTAAATCACTTCGTGCTTTTGATAATAGTATGCGTAGCGCTTGCGATGATGATCTTATTGCATCCATGGCTGCTAAGTTTGAATGTATTCATCAGCGACTAATTGCAGCACCTAAGCAGTTTTTGCTGGTGGGCGAAAGTGCCGATTTTGAATGTGAACGCCAGGCATTGCTGGATAGATGGCAAGACACGAATACTCATATTCAGGGTAGGGAGTTTCAGCCATTTTCTCTGGAGCCTGTATCGCGACAAATAAGAGAGATTTGGACAACAGACACTCAAGTTAACTTTTGCTCGATTGCTTACCCGACCGTAGCTATTAACCATCCGGATGCAGCAGCTTTGCATGTGCTAGGAGAACTGGTTCGTCATGAGTACTTGCACCCCATAGTGCGTGAGCGCGGTGGTGCATATGGCAGTGGTTGTAGTCAGGACTCCAATATAGGTGCTTTTCGGATGTGTTCTTATAGAGACCCACGATCAGTAGGTACGTTGGAGGATTTTGGTGAAGCGACGGGGTGGTTGCAAAGTTGTCAGTTTACTCAGCAGCATTTAGATAGTGCCGTTTTTGCCATGATTAGTTACATGGACAAGCCTGTTTCACCAGCCAGCGAGGCAAAGCAGGTTTTCCACAATGCGCTATATGGTCGCACGCTTGAGCAGAGAAAAGGCTTTCGGGAAAGAGTATTGAATATCACATTGGATGACCTAGTACGCGTACGTGAAACCTATCTAGCTCCTGATAAGGCGAGTATAGCGGTGATCACACACTGTGCTGATGATCTTGTTGATTGGGCTGGCGAGCATGTTTTTGAAACGATAAAGCTATAAGGTTGTTGTTAACAAAAGTCATTAGTTATTAGGAGCTGTTACCTAAAACTATTCAATTCTCTTAAAGTTGTTCACTATAAAAATAATTTGACCGCTTATCGGTCATTTTTTCGTTGTAGCATCTTATTTTTATTGCTTATTCTTTTTTGGTATAATTGTATGAAATTTAATTCCATTTACTTCTAAGAGGATGTTGGTATATTAATACTCAAGAGATGATTAGTAACAAACAATAGAGGGTACAGACATGAGCGTTAAAGGCTTTCATTCATACAACAAGCAGTCTTCAGACGAACAGAAATCTAAAACTCGTCAAGAGAAAGCAGGTTCTTCTGTACGCGATCAATCCCTTGATGATAAAAATATGACAGGCGATAAGGCTAAGAAAAGTGCTTATAGTTTTGTCGGTATAGCTGGTTAATTTACTAAGCTACTTTCGCGTGCTTTATATTGAAACCCTAAGATTATCTCTTGGGGTTTTTCGTGTCTGCTGCATAAACAGTGACACCAGCAACGATAGTTTCTAACACTTCTATTTGCCTGATACTCTGTGGGTTTTCTAACGGGTTGCTTGATAGCAACACCAAATCTGCAAACTTCCCTCGCTCTATTGAGCCTCTATTGTTTTCTTGAAACACCTGCCACGCAGCATCAATAGTGATTGATCGTATAGCCTGCATCGTAGAAATTTTCTGGTCTTTCCCAATGATATTTCCACTGAGCGACTGTCTATTAACGGTGCTCCAGAGTAACTGTAATGGGCTAATTGGGGTAACCGGGGCATCTGTGTGTACACTGAACTTAAGCCCTAATGCTGCTGCCGAACCTGTAGGGCTCATCATTGGTCCTCTTTGGGGGCCCATAAATAATTCGATATGTTGGTCGCCCCAGTAATAGGTGTGTGTAGGGAAAAAACTGGGAGTAATCCCTAATGCCTGCATGCTTTTGAGTTGATCGAATCGTGCCATTTGCGCATGTACAAGAATCAATCTTGGATCAGTTGAAGGGGTACGTGTTTGCGCTTTAGCAAAGGCATCAATGATCTGGTCAATCGCCGCATCACCATTTCCATGAATAGCTAATTGGAATCCTGCATCATGATAGGTGCTTACAATAGCGCTGAGTTCTGTTTGCTCAAAGGAAGGAAAGCCCCTGTAGTTTGGTATCTCTTCAGGATTTTTATAAAATGGCTGTGTTAAAAAAGCAGTACGTCCTTGAACACTGCCATCGGCAATGATTTTTATCGGCCCCAAGTAAAAACGTTCAGAGTTAAAATCAGTTTGCTTATAGTTGCCATCTAATAGCTGTTTTCCAAAATCCTGGTGGTTGGGGAAAACAACCATACGAAAGGGGATTTGTCGAAATTGGCTGGCCCAGTAAAGTGCTCGAGTAAGGTTAATGCCAACCCCGCCGCTCTGTGCTGTAGTGATACCATTTTGACTATATTCATCGCGAGCATGCTGGAAAACCTGGTAGTAATCGGTAAATGAAAAATCTTGCAGCAATGTAGTGAGTGACAACGCAGACTTTTCTTGAAGCAGTCCATTTAATTTACCGGTGTTTTTATCTCGTCCAATGACTCCCCCAGCAGGCGATTGAGTATGCTCTGTTATGCCTATTTTTTGCAGAGCAAGGCTGTTAGCTACGCCCATATGACCGGAACTGTGCCACAGGTAGATAGGGTGTTCGCTAGATATACTATCTAGTTCTTGTCTTGTAGGATGACGTTTCTCTATAAGAGACGAGTCATCATAGCCAAAGCCTAACAACCACTTTCCTGGTGGTATTGCTTTAGCCTGCAAGCGCATGCTTTCTAGTAATTGAGCGATATTAGATATTCCGCCCGTGGGAGGTGGGCTCAAGTCAGCAGAAATAGCCGTAAGCCCAGAGCCAGGGAAATGGCTATGCGCATCGATAAAACCTGGAAGCAATGTTTTACCTTGTAAATCTGTGATCTGGGTGTCTTTCTGGATTAGCTTGCGGATACTATTGTTGCTGCCAATAGCCTCTATTTTTCCATCTCGAATAGATATGGCTTCTACGATACGGTTGTTTTCGTCGACAGTGATTATATTCCCATTGATAAAGACTCTATGCCCAGGTGTCGCTGAACTGACAAGCAAAGCCATAACTATGGCGGCTAGTAATGCGATGCCTAAAAGATATGTTGTGATACGTCTTGTCATTGATTGAGTCATCGGAGTGGGTGATGTTTATGTTTTTTATAGATCAGCAGTGCAAGTAAAGCAGAGAGCAGCAGTAGAATAATGCTTAATATAATTTGGCTATTTGAATTGATGTTGAGCCCGTTGCCCGCCATGACAAAAAGTGTGCTTTGCGGCAAAAAGCCTAAAAATGAAGCGCTGAAAAATATTATAGCAGATAGCTTTGTCGCCCCTGAAGCTAGATTCGTCAGCATATTTGTTCCAAAGGGTAGAAAACGAATGGTTAAAATTTTAAGAAATGGCTGCTCAGAGATAAAGGCGTCGACCTTGTTGATAGCTTCAGGAAATCGTCGCTGAACCCAGGGGCGTGCAAAAAAACGAGCAAAGAAAAATGTTAAAAGTGCTCCCAAACTAATACTGAAAATCGCTAATAATGTACCCTCTAATAACCCAAAACTGTAACCGGCAATGAGTGCAATTAACTGTCTTGGTAACCCTATGGCGGCTGCGATAGTGCTTAATACTACGAAGGTCAATATGCCTAAAAAACCATGTTCATTGACCCATTCACCTAGCGCTTTAGGATCAATATATGACTCAATCAACGGTAATAAAGGAAAGGCATAACTAAACCATGCTATGACTAACGCGATTAGCAGAAGAAGTGCTAATGCTATTTTATAATGCAGGGGCTTAATAAGAACTCCATTTATTAATGATGGATAGTTTTTAATGAGAAAGGGGCTTTCTCATTAAGTTCAACTATCTGTTAATGGCCAATTTATTAGCTCTATTTTTATTGATGTATCTTATTGTAGATTAGGCTGGTTAACCTATGTGTTCATTCCCGTAGCTAATGTACTTGGGAATAGTCGAGTAAGAGTTTGGTGAATACTGAGTGTTGTATGCTTCTATGTGCGACTCTTCAACGAAGAAAGGGGGGAGACTTATAAGATTGTGATGAATGCTAAAGCTAGAGTTACCCAAACATACCGTTAATCCTAGTGCTTCTTTTTATACGTGGTGTTTTAGTGTTTGTAGTTTGTAACGAGAACTTTCTGAAGCATTTTCTTTACAGACTTTATACAACTTACAGCATGATGTTTGGGCTTAGAGCTTTCAGGTTTGGCAATATTTTTGTCGTTTTCAATTTTCAAACGGAAACGATACTCTCCCTTTCTATCTTGATACAGCTCTAGCTCTGTGGTCACGATGACACTTCCTTGTTTTAATATTCGGCCATGATAGTGTGCTCCATCTGAACATAAGCTTATGCAATTTAATAATTACCTACTTTCTATAGGTGAAAATTTATCGGGTCCATTTTAGCTATCGATATGCTAAATGAGTTGAGCCTGATTACGGCCCATCTGTTTGGCTTGGTAAAGAGCGGTGTCTGCTGCCCGCAGTAATTCATCGATATTCTCGTATGAGTTTTTCGTCAATACTGCAATGCCTGCACTGATCGTGATGATGCCTAGAGGTGATTGGTCGTGCGGTATTTCAAGTTGTGCTATTGAAGTACATATCCTGTCAGCCAAATGTTGCGCAGCCGTATTATTGGTGTCAGGTAAGATCAGTAAGAATTCCTCTCCGCCATAGCGTGCGACGAGGTCTCCTGCACGTTGTACGCTACCTTGTAAGGTGCTAGCCACGCTTTTCAGGCACTCATCTCCTGCTTGGTGGCCATACAGGTCGTTATATTTCTTGAAAAAATCGACGTCTAGCATAATCAAGGTGAATGGTCTTTCATGTCGTCTCGCTATCGTCCACTCTCTCTTTAGGGCTTCGTTCATGGCGCGCCGATTGGCAAGGCTGGTGAGCTGGTCTGTATTTGATTCTTCTTTCAGCTTCAATTGGGCCTCTTCGGTAAAGCTAAGTAAAGAGAAGACGCCGCTGATGACACTAAATGCTGGCCATATTATTTGTGATGAAATCATGGTTTTGCTAAACAATTCAGGTGCAAACTCGAGTAAAAAAGAACGAGCAACAACACAGATTGCCATGAAAAAACAGGCGTAAGACAGGATGATGTCGGACGGGTTTCTATTCTTTTTTATTTTTATAAATAAATAACCAATGCAACAAAATGCTGAAGGCACAAAGAGAGCGCTCACATGCAAAGCGTCATTAAAATTACTGTGATATATGAAAAAGGCCAAAGCAAAACAGTTTATCAAAAACAGGCTTAATATAGAGGCGAGTGGTAAACGGCACTCACACCGTTTGAAGCTAAATACCACCATTCCCCAAATAAATGCTGAAGATAGAACTGCTGATATGATTTTTAAAAATACGTTTATATCAAATGTGTAAAGAAACCAGCTAAGGCAGTTTGCAGAAAAAGCGACGATGAAAAAGAATATAGATTTCTGTTTTCCATCAGGGTCAGCAACTCGTGTACCTGAGAAAGCTAACACTAGATTGATTAATGCGACGGTGAAAAAATAGGCCTGTTCAGTCGTCATTTATTTTTCTCAGAAGGTTGGGTTTCTGTAATGCTTTAACGCGTGTATAGCGGAGCTCTTCAGAACAGCCCTAATGGTAAACCATTGCTAACATGACATGTATTATGGATAGCTTAATTTGATTTCGCTAATGTTAATTTCACTATACCTGAGCAAATTACCTGCTAAAAGTTTGCTGGTTCTACGTAGCGAGGGTGGGATTAGTGGAGTACTTCTACGTGGCGGAGGCTTCAAAGAGGCGGGAATTCAAACTACCGGTAGCGTCCATATTAGTTATAAGCAAAAAAACGCGCCTTTCGGCGCGCTAAATCCAGCTATTGATGAAGCGGTATCTATTGAACCGCTACGAATAGTCTGGCAACACGGAACTAACTGGCAACACAACTACGTACAGCCGAATCGCTATTTGCGGCAGGAGCCGCACTGCCTGCTTTTGGGTTAACAACACGAACAGTGGCTACTTTGTTCTGAGTGAAGAAATCAACCGCACTTTTGCCCTGGACTTTATTGTTACCTACTAACGATCCTTTAATACCGCCGAACGGTAGGTACGGATGCGGAGCACAGATACCTACGTTAACGCCAACCATCCCTACGTCGGCCTCATTGATGAATTTTTCGGTGTAGTAACTGTTCTGAGTAAAGATGACAGCGCCATTGCCCATCTCATGGTTTTTAATCATGCGCAGGGCGCCATTGATGCAGCCTACTTTCATCACATTGAGTACAGGGCCAAAGATCTCTTCGCGAGCGATCTGCATGCATGGGGTAACATCAGTGAATACGGTCGGGCCAACAAAGTAACCATTCTTATTTCCTTCAGCTACATGAGGGTTGCGTCCGTCCAGCGCTAGCGTGGCTCCTTCATTCTGGCCGATCTCGATATAGTTCTCGATTCGCTCTTTAGCTTTGGCAGAGATTACTGGGCCCATAAATACATCCGGGTCCATCGCATCGCCGATAGTAATGTTTTGAGAAGCTGCGAGCAGACGCTCAACAAACTCGTCGTAGATCTCAGGCACCACCGCAATATTGGAAACGGCCAGGCAGCGCTGGCCAGCAGATCCGTATCCTGACATCAAAATATTTTCGATCATCAGGTCCATAGGTGCATCTTCCATTGCTACCAGAAAGTTCTTGGCACCCCCTAGCAGCATGGTCTTTTTACCGCCACGGCCACAACCTTCAGCGATCGCTTTAGCGGTTGGTGTCGAGCCTACTAGGCAGACACCGGCAACATTATCATCTTCGTACCAGGCTTCTACTGTTTCACGGTCACCATGAACGATGTTAACCACACCGTCCGGTAGGCCAATATCTACCAGTAGCTGCATCATCTTCTGCATAAATAGAGGTGATTCAGTGGATGGCTTGTATACAAAGGTGTTGCCGCTGCCGATGGCAAACGGGATAAACCAGCCAAATACCAATGCAGGAAAGTTGAAAGGTGCTACGCCACAAAAAACGCCCAAAGGAGCTTTGATAATACGGCCGTTGATGTTGTTAGCGATGCCTTGTACGGTTTCGCCCTGAATCATGGCAGGGATAGAGCAGGCCATCTGTAGGATTTCAATGACTCGGCCCACTTCACCACGAGCTTCTGCAATGTGCTTAGCCTGATCGATAGCAATCGCTTGGGCTAGCATTTCGAGGTTATCCTTCATTGCCTGCTGCATATCGAAGATATAGTTCATACGCTTTGGCAGCGGGGTAGCGCTCCAAGCTGGAAAAGCTTCGGCTGCAGCAAGGACAGAAGCACGGGAGGTTTGCACAGCAGATAATGGCACCTCGCCGATTACAGCACCTGTTGATGGATTTTTCAGAGGCTCATACTGGCCGTTGGTTTCGTCGAGCCACTCTCCGTCAATATGATTTTTTATCTTGATATATTCCGTATTCATAAGCGCCTCAATTTCATAATTCCACGTGTGAAATTATTTTTATTGTAGTTAAACTTTTTTGGTCTTCGTTTATTAAGGCGATGGTATCGGGGCTGTTTATAAAGCTGATAGACCCAACGTCTGACAATATAAAGAACCATTACTCTGTACATGGTTTTTAATTTTATTTAATTGAAACAAGGTGGATCCAACCGGTATCACAATTTACCGAGCTGTTGGTTCTACGTCTTAATATCTGACGAGGTAACAATGGATGCTGGGTTTATTGATGGATCTAACATTAGGATTCTTACCTAGGGCATCTGTAGTGGGGGAAAGGCAGTAAAGATGAAGTTATATAAAACGTTATTTGAACTCGGTGATAATTTTCATACCTATGTCGGGCGTGGTACTTCGCAGGAAAGGCAGGCTGTTGCAAAAATATCTGCTCTATTGGAAGCGCCGCAAACATTGCCACAGGCTACGTTGGATGCTCTGTCTGGGGTAACGGGGAATTACTATTTATTAGTAGCCGCAGAGATGTGGTGTCCGGATTGCCAAATCAATGTTACAGCGCTGAATAAGATGTGTGAGTTACAACCCAACATCCAGATGGCTGTTATATCTAAAGGCAGGGCTGAAGATGAAATTATGGAGAATCTTGGGATGGATAAAATCCTGATTCCTGTGGTGGCAATTCTCGACAGCTCTTTTCAGGTAGTTGGCAGATTTGTTGAGGGGCCTGCACCAGTGGCGGTGTCGGACCCTGAGGAAAAAATAAAAAAAGCGTATAGAGAAGGAAAATACCTTAGTGAAACATTATGTGAAGTTCTAGAACAAATTAAGTAAATACTGGGAGGCTTACTAATTATTCTTGTTCTTTAATTCTTTATGTATCAGATATTAATAAGATTGATAAGAAAATAATAATAAATGTTCTTTGTTAATAAAAACAAAGGTCATCTTAGATATTCACTTTTTAAAAGTGATAGATATGTGTAATGGAGAATAATATGAAAATTAAACACGTTGGCTATTCTGTGATGTTATCCGCGTTATTGTCGGCTGTTGCAGTAGCAGAAGGTAAAGTTGTCAATGTATACAACTGGGCTGAATACCTTGACCCACAAGTGGTGGAGGAATTTCAGAAAGAGACCGGTATTAAGGTTAACTATGATGTTTATGACTCCAATGAGATGCTCGAAGCAAAGCTGATGTCGGGTAGTTCTGGTTATGATGTGGTAGTGCCCACCGGTTTTTTTCTAGAGCGTCAGGTTAAGGCTGGAATCTATGCAGAAATTGATCGCCAACAATTAAGTAACTATGGCAACCTCGACCAGAATATCATGAATAAAATCGCTTCCCATGATCCGGACAATAAGCATAACGTTCCTTATGCTTGGGGTACGATTGGGCTGGGTTACAATAAGCAGATGATAGAAGAGCGGCTGGGAGATCTACCTGTTGATAGCTTAGATCTAATTTTTAAACCGGAGGTTGCTGCCAAATTGGCTGACTGTGGTATAGCCGTATTAGACTCGCCATCTGAGATTGTAGGTATTGCGCTTAACTATCTGGGTATTGCTCCTAACTCAGAAAAAAAGACTGATTTGAAAGCAGCCAGTCACCTTATTAGCGGTGTACGTTCCAACTATAAATATTTTCACTCTAGTAAATACTTGTCCGATTTGGCTAATGGCGATATCTGTGTGGTATTGGGCTATGGCTCAGATGTGCTAATGGCGCAAAGCCGCGCACAAGAAGCGGGTCAAGGTGTGGAAATCGATTATGTTATTCCTAAGGAAGGTTCTTTGGTCTGGTTTGACCTGCTGGCAATACCTGCAGATGCTCCGCATCCACAGGCTGCTCATCAGTTCTTAAATTACATTCTACGTGGCGAGAATCACGCCAGTATTTCAAATTATGCTTTAACAGCAGTTGCTAATAAAGCGGCAATGCCTTACTTACTCGAAGAAGTGAGTACTAATCCCGGAATATATCCCACTGCTGAAGTGACGCAGAAACTATTTCCTATGAATGCTCATAGTGCTAAGTACGATCGTCTACTAACCCGCGCTTGGAGCAATATAAAAACTGGCCGCTGAGTGGTTTTTAATTTAGGTGTGAGTGTTAGCACGCTAAATTCTCTTTCTCTGATCCTACAGTTACTAAATAAACCTTTGTGCAGTCGCAGACTTAATTAGGCAAAGGTTCATTTAAATGCTTATCCACAGAAGAACTGCCAAGGGGCCTTATGAATTTATCCCAGAATAATAGTCAGTTAGTGCCCGCTGCACTGACCAGTACCAACCTGCCATTATGGAAGCAGGAAGGTGCGGAACCCTTCTTAAGGATTGAGAATATAACTAAGAAATTCGGCGAGTTTTCTGCAGTCGATAATATCTCGTTGGATATTTATAAAAATGAATTATTTTGCCTACTGGGTGGTTCTGGTTCAGGCAAGAGTACTTTGTTACGGATGTTAGCCGGCTTTGAAACGCCTACTAGCGGGCGCATTTTGATCGATGGTGTTGATATGTCCGGTATTCAGCCCTGGAAGCGGCCGGTAAATATGATGTTCCAGTCCTACGCCCTATTTCCTCATCTATCGGTAGAGGAAAATGTTGCCTTCGGGTTAAAGCGAGAAGGTATTGCTCGTAGTGAAGTTAAACAAAGAGTGGGGGAAATGCTTGAACTGGTGCAGATGTCGCATCTAGGAAAACGTAAACCCCATCAGCTGTCTGGTGGTCAGCGACAGCGTATTGCTCTGGCGCGTTCTCTAATTAAACAACCGAAGTTACTGCTTTTAGATGAACCGCTAGGGGCATTGGATAAAAAGCTTCGAGAAGAGACTCAGTTTGAACTGATTAATATTCAGGATGAGCTGGGGGTTACCTTTGTAGTGGTGACTCACGATCAAGAAGAGGCAATGACCTTATCGACTCGAATCGGTGTAATGAACCATGGTGAGATTGTTCAGATAGCTGAGCCCCATGATGTTTATGAATATCCGAACAGTCGTTTTGTTGCAGAGTTTGTTGGCTCGGTAAATCTGTTTGAGGGGCGAGTGATTGAAGATGAACCGGACCGCGTTCGGGTGCAGTCTAAAGAAGCGGGGGGAATGTTGTATGTAAGTCACGGTATTAGCTGTGCGCCTAACCAGAAGGTGCATGTAGCATTGCGCCCAGAAAAAATTCGTATTAGTAGCAAACAGCCGCCTCAAAATGAAAACTGTATCCATGGTGTGATTGAAGAGATTGCTTATATGGGTAGCCAGTCGGTTTATCGCGTTCGCTTGGCCAGTGGTATGGAAGTACGGGTAACTCAGCCAAACTTTGCCAGAGATATGGATGAGCGGTTTACTTGGCAAGATCAGGTTTATCTATTTTGGGAAGTTGGTAGCAGCGTGGTACTAACTTCATGAGTATTCAAACTGGTGCGGCGTGGGTGGATTTTGCTTCATCTCGGTTGGCGCGATATAAACTTTTCAACGGCGTAAATTGGGGGCGTTTTGCTGTTATTTCTGTTCCTACGCTTTGGTTGGGAATATTCTTCTTTGTGCCTTTTCTGGTGGTGTTTAAGATATCCCTGTCAGAGAGCGCCATCGCTATCCCCCCTTACACGTCACTATTGGATTGGGATCTGGAGGAGGCCTACATCAACATTAAGCTGAACCTGGGTAACTATCTTTATCTGTTTGAAGATACTTTTTACCTAGAAGCCTACCTTAGCTCAGTAAAGATCGCCGTTATCTCTACCTTTTTCACTCTGCTAATAGGCTTTCCAATAGCTTATCTGATCGCTCGTAGTAAGCCTTCAACACGCACACTGTTGCTATCGTTGGTGATTTTGCCATTTTGGACGTCATTCTTACTACGGGTTTATGCCTGGATGGGATTATTGAAGAAGAACGGCATCGTTAATGAGTTCTTACTTAATATTGGTATTATCGAGCAGCCTTTGACGATGTTGCAGACTGATTTTGCGGTTTACATCGGTATTGTTTATACCTACCTGCCATTTATGATATTGCCTCTTTATACCGCGCTGGAAAAAATGGATATGACGTTGCTGGAAGCCGCGGAAGATTTGGGGGCTCGGCCTTCGATCAGTTTTTTTCTGATTACAGTTCCGATGGCGGTGCCGGGCATTATTGCTGGCTGCCTATTGGTATTTATACCTGCAGTAGGTGAGTTCGTTATTCCGGCCCTTCTGGGGGGCTCAGATACACTGATGATCGGTCGGGTACTGTGGGACGAATTTTTTCTCAACAGAGATTGGCCGATGGCCTCTACTGTTGCCATCGTGATGCTGGTTGTGTTGGTGCTACCCATCATGTTGATCCGTAATAGTCAGGGCAAAGAGGAGGGGGTGTAATGCAACGCCAATCTTTGTTTTTAAAAATGACGGCGACACTCGGGTTTATCTTTCTTTATGCTCCGCTGATTGCGCTGATTGTATACAGCTTTAATAAGTCGAAGCTGGTAACCGTATGGGGTGGCTGGTCGCTGAAATGGTATGGAGAGCTGTTTCGCAATGAACAGATTATTGATGCGGCCTTATTAAGTCTTAAGATCGCTTTTATTAGTGCTTCATTGGCAGTTGTGCTGGGTACGATAGCGGGGTTGGTGCTGAGTCGCTTTGGGAATTTTCGTGGCAAGTTGATTTTGTCTGGTTGGATTACCGCCCCGTTAGTAATGCCGGAGGTAATTACCGGCTTGTCATTGTTATTATTGTTTGTTGCGATGGAAGGGGCATTTGGTTGGCCCGCAGGTCGTGGTATTGGCACCATTATTATTGCCCACACAACTTTTTGTATGGCCTATGTAGCAGTGGTCGTGCAGTCGCGGCTTTCGCAGCTAGATGACACGCTGGAAGAAGCCGCAATGGATCTTGGCGCTAAGCCTGCTTCATTGTTTTTTCTGGTTACTCTGCCATTAATAAAACCAGCGTTAATTTCCGGTTGGCTACTGTCTTTTACCCTATCATTGGATGACCTGGTAATTGCGAGTTTCGTGTCTGGACCAGGCAACAGTACGCTACCCATGTTGATTTTCTCTAAGGTCCGTCTGGGTGTATCGCCAGAAGTTAATGCTTTGGCTACGATTATGATTGCTGTTGTGGCACTTGGCGTCTTTGCCGCAATACTGCAAATGCGTAGGCAGATACGGTTAACTGTGGCTGCAAATCAAGCTTGATTGAAAGTGTTAATAGCTGTTGGTCATACAGATATAGCTGTCAGGCTAACGTTCGGCTTAATTAAGCCCTCAGAAACGAGGGCTTAATTATGGGGGTATTAGCCGAGCTGGTTTTCAACCAATTTAGCTAAACGTTCTAGCCCTGGTCGAATACGTTCAGTTGCGATAGATGAATAACCTAGCCGGAAACAATTCAACGGCGGGGTATTACAGTAGTAATAAATATCACCGGTTTCTATAATAATCCCTTGATCCATCGCTTCCTGTTTCAGCCGGTGGCTGTTGAGTTGCTCATCACATTCGATCCAATATGCAGAGCCTCCGAATGCCGGCGGTATTGTCGTATTAGGTAGCAGATCGTTGATACTATCTTTCATGATGTTCCAACGGTTTTCGTAGACTTCAAGCAAGTTTCGGATGAGTGAGTCATGGTAACCCCGCTCTAAGAATAGCCCGACGGCACGTTGGTTATTCATGGGTGGATGGCGCAGCATCATACGGCGAAACTCACGCATTTCTGTGATCAGCTCTTTTGGCGCGACGATATAGCCCATTCGTAATCCCGGAGATAGCGTTTTCGAGAGGCTGCCGATATAGATTACACGTTCATTAGTATCTAGACTTTTCAGGGCAGGAGTCGGATAGGATGAAAAGTTGGTTTCGCACTCATAATCATCCTCAATAATAAGAAAATTATCTTCTACTGCGCGTTCAAGAAGTGCTTTACGATTTTCTAACGGCATAGTGACCGTAGAAGGGAATTGATGGCTGGGGGTGGTAAAAATTAGATCGCACTCATCAAGCTCGTC
Organism: Neptunomonas japonica DSM 18939; assembly: GCF_000422765.1. Classification (GTDB taxonomy): domain Bacteria; phylum Pseudomonadota; class Gammaproteobacteria; order Pseudomonadales; family Balneatricaceae; genus Neptunomonas; species Neptunomonas japonica. The sequence continues at coordinate 38,617 of NZ_AUGR01000015.1, forward strand.
ATTGACGATCAGACCGTTCGCATCAATATCTAGGCAGCGGGTTTCTGACCCAGTAAATTCTGCCATGCGATTCAGGTCTGGGTAGCCAGGCTCCTCTAAACCGAATAGCGTATCTTTATTAAGCAATACATTCAGCGTCATATAGAGTGCGTGTTGTGCTCCTACTGTGATGAGGATCTCTTCAGGCTCAGCCCAGATGCCCCTGCGTGGCAAAACTCTAGAGTGAATCTGTTCTATTAGAAGAGGGTCGTCGGCGTCATAATGATCTGATGACCAAGTTTTTGCTGCCTGAATCCGTACCGAGTCGAGACAACATTCACGCCAATGGTTGAAGGGAAACATTTCTGGATCCAGCTGGCCGTAGATGAAGGGGTAAGGTGACTCCTGCCAGAGGCGTTGTTTATTCAGTCTCTTGGTTGTCGGACGAAATTTAAGAAAATGCCCCCAGTCCGGTGTGCCGTTAGTGCTGATTGTTTTCTCTGTTTTTCCGCAAATATTACCTTTTAGAATAGTAGGGTCAACGTAAAACCCTGCTCGTTCTTTGGAGATAAGGTAGCCATCGGCAATCAGGTCTTGGTAAGCAATAATGACTGTATTACGAGAGATCTTCAGCATTTTAGCCAGTTCTCGAGTGGAGGGTAGCTGAACATCTGCAGGGATATGACCTTCAAGAATTGCTTTGCTGATTTGTGCACGTACCTGTTGCTGCAATGTGGCAGTACTGTCGGGAGAAAGGTGAAAAAGTTGTTTAAACATGGCGGGCCAGCCTCATTGTTTCCAGATATTCTTAAAGCAAAAAACCACCATGCCAAAAGCGGGTGGTGAAGCTATCAAGCCTGTCTGAAACGAACGGGTTAATTATTTATTCTGAATAACGTTCGTTGATGTAAAAGTTGATGTAAAAAAGGTTTCTTATTTGTGCTGTTATTGAGTAAAAAATACTTTTTGAGATTAGCGTAATTATCGCTATATCTGTTGTCTAGTAATAGCAGAGGCACCATCTTACCGATCTTTACAGTTTTTTTGGGAGTGTTTTTTTAGTTATTGATTGGCTATGTTAATAAGAATAAGTGAGCTTTGTTATCGCCTCAGGCGTTTGTTGTTCTGATTTTACAGTTATCATTACCTATTAAATCGGACTTCAGTGGCTACTTCCATCCGATTTATGAGTGTCGGAACTTAGTTCATTGCCCTGATCTGCTCTAGCTTGCTTAGGTTGTATGGGCTCTGAGGGCGCGCCATCAGACGCTCATTCACGACTGCCTGAGCCAGTGTCCTGTTGTCTGAACGGATCGCCGCTTCCAGAAGAGTACGAGCCAGCACATCACGCTGGGCGTGACTTCCGCCAAATTGGGCATTGGTGTTCTTTATAGCCCAGAGTTTATTGGCCGCGGTCTGATAGTCACCCTTACCAAAGGCATAGAAGGCTTCGCAGGTTGGCAACCCCGTTTGTATAACCATGGCATGGTTGGTAACGCTACTATCGCCATGAATTGCATAGTCTTTCATCTTGTTGAGTAGTGTTTGTGCCGCATTGTCGTTCCCACTGGCAGCATAGGCGAGCATGGCATGGGCGTCATTGAACGCATAGAAGAGCTGATCATCTTTTTTCTGCCAAGAATCGCTTAGCTCATATGCTCTATTACCCAAGTCTACGCCCTCTAAGTGAAGCCTCCATAATACTGAGGATGCATCTACTAAAGCCATCGGGATAGGCTCAATACCCGTCCAGTGTACATATTTGTCATAGAGGTCTACCGCTTCGGCTAACTCGCCAGTTTCCAATAAGTACAGGCCCTGATGAATCGCATTGTGTGAAATCATCACATTATCTTGAGACCAATGCTTTTCGTATTCACGCATAAAGTTGGCACCTTCGTTGAACTTACTCTGCATCTCGCGGGAGTGAGCAACGGCGTGTATACCCCAGATGTCCTTAGGGTTGATCGTGACGGCTTCCAAAGCTGTTTGTTCAGCCAGCTCATAACGCCCCGTTTCTTCTTGGCCGAAGCTTAGCATTCCTAGTAGGAAGCCATAGAGTGGGTGCTCTTTATCCCACTCAGGGAGTACTCGGCAAACTCGATCGAGTAGATTTAAGGCATCGCCTAGAAAGAAGTCCAGCTGGTGGCCGCTAAGAAGTGCCATAATATCTAGGGGATATTCGACCAGTATCTGGTCTAATTGCTGTGACGCTGAACGTAGATCACCTTTAGCCCACGTGGTTAGGGCGGCGATATGCATCCGCTCTCGGCGATTTAGTTGAGACGAGTTAACATGAGCGATAGCTTGCAGGCTTTGTTCTGTCCATTGCAGGTCATCTTTGTCGGTAGCCCAGAGGTTGATATGACCGTTGAATACCTGACCCATCACAAAACTGGATTCTACCTCCAGCATTTTGACGGTGGTAGGTACTGGGTTTTTAAAGTGACATAGCTCCGCTACAGCAATATTGTAAAGATCGAGTGCTTGCTGGTTGTGGACGGTAACGTCCAAATTTGTCAGGTCTTTCATTACTCGGTTTCCTTTTTTATTTGAATAGCCTTGTCGAGGTAATACCCGGCAGCGATCTCATGCTGTCGGTCAACAAATTTCTTCTTGTAGCCAAGGTATCACTGGAATCGAAGTTTAATAGGTCCAGCATCATTGTGTTTTTGTGACAGAGGCCACCGCACGGCTTTCTAAAATGCTAAATAATGCGGATGGAACCAACGATGTCGGTTTTAAAGATGCTGTTGGGTCTAAGGTTATTTGTTCTTCACACGTATTTATTTAAAAGGCTAAAAACTAGCAGGTTATTTTTTAATAAAAATCAGACAAGGTTTTTAGCAGAGAAAATTAATAAAAATAAATATTGTGAGGACATTATGGATAATAAAAAGATTCACCTTTCACGTACGTTAGGTACGTGGGATGTGATGGTCGCTGGTATAGCGTTGGTCGTCGCTGCTAGTACTATGGTTACCGATTTTGCAGGCTTTTTCACCTTGGGTTGGGGCTTTGTTGTCGCCTTGGTTATAGCTGGTGCAATTAATATGCTGTTGGCAATGTCGGCGGCAGATTTAAGCGTTCGCTATCCCAAAGCGGGTGCTTTATATGAATATTCTAAAGATCTGTTTTCTGGGCGCCTAGGTGCATTAATCAGTGTATTTGTGGCGTTGTGTTTCTTTATTATGATCAGCTTCGGCATCTCTGGAGAGATCGCCGCTGGGGGCCATGCTCTGAAAGCGCTGTTTCATTCGGATATCGGGGTGCACTACTTTGTTGGCATTATCGTTGTGCTGGCAGTGGTTCCAAACCTCTTAGGCGTGAAGGAAGCCGCTTGGGTGAGCGCATTGCTGCTGATTTTTATGTTGGGAATACGTTGGTTCTTTGGTCTAGCCGGTTTTCTTGGCTGGGGTGAATTTGGTGAATGGTCATCTGCAAATATGGTTCCTGAAGGCGGCGTTCCAGGGTTGTTTGGTGATGGCGGTATTATCATTGTTGGTTTAGGGTTGGCGATTTGGAGTTTTGTAGGTATTGAGTTTGGCTGTGCTCTAGCGGAAGAGGTCAAGAATCCAGCAAAATCGATGCCTATGGGCTTGATGTTAGGTATTCTGATTATCTTAGCTACATCCATTATGATGGGCGTCGGGGTAACCGGCACTGCGCCTTTAGAGTTCTGGCAAACCTTGGCTGCATCAGAAGCAGCTTGTTCAGGTGATTGTCCGCAATTGGCGATTGGCCAACACGCTTTTGGCGCTACTGGTTTTACTTTAATGGCAATTGCCTCTGCTGCTGCAACGTTGGGTACTGCAACGGTTGCTATTGCAGCTCTTTCTCGTCTGTTGTTCTCTATCGCTCGTGATGGACTATTGTTTGGTGAAACAATTTCCACATCATTTGCTTATCTTAATCCTAAATCTCATACACCGACTGCCGGTATTTTGCTAACGGCGGTGTTCCTAACAGTACCTTCTATGACAAGTTCTAGTGTTATTGAGTTGGTATTTAGTGGTGCCTATGTTTGGGTTATTTCCTATGTGATTTTCCATGTCTATTCGTTGCTCGCACGTTACCGTAATGACGGTTCTGTTCCGGCCTTTGGTGATTGGTACAAAGGGTTTGCTGTTATCGGCGCAATATCTACCATCGTTGCAATCTATTACGCTTTCCTAGGAGGTCATTCAATTTATGGTGTTAAGGCGCTGATTATGGCCTGTGTATCCTTTGCTATTGCTGTTATATCCGTGGTGATGGCGGAGCGTCGTAAACCTGAAGTTGAAGAAGCGTTGCAGGAAAATGTAGTTAATTGATAGTGGATAAAAATTACGGCAGGTGACACCTGCTGTAATATTTTTATATTTACTGCAGTTCATTACTTAAAGGTTATCTCGTTAGTATTTACTCTGATTCCAACTCAATATATTCGATATCAGCATATTGCTAGTTGGTATTAAAACCTCTGTGGTGCTGGGTCTAAGGCCTTTCTTATATCTGAGTAAATATAAATATATAGCGCATATAAAAGTGCTCTTCTATTTAGAAGTAATTATGAATAGGTTAGATAAATGAATAGTGTTACAGAGAATCTAATTTCCGAAACAGTGCTAGAGAGTGATCGTAGTCATGTGTGGCATCACTTATCCCAACATAAGGCCTATGAAAACAGCGACCCGTTAATGATTGTCAAAGGTAAGGGCGTACGGGTTTGGGATGCCAAAGGTAATGAGTATCTTGATGCAGTATCTGGCGCTGTATGGACTGTTAATGTTGGCTACGGCCGTACTGAGATCGCGGATGCCGTTCGGGACCAGCTGGTCACTATGAACTACTTTGCTCAGACTGCAGGTAATGTTCCAGCGGCTCAGTTTGCTGAACGTTTGATCAGTAAAATGCCAGGTTTAAGCCGGGTGTATTATTCAAATTCAGGTTCTGAGGCCAACGAAAAAGCATTCAAAATAGTACGCCAGATTGCAGATAAAAAGTTCGGTGGTAAAAAGCGTAAAATTCTCTACAGGGAACGGGATTATCACGGCACGACTATTACAACGCTAAGCGCTACCGGTCAGAGTGAACGCCGTAATCAATATGGGCCTTTTACTCCGGGTTTTGTCGAAGTTCCTCATTGCTGTGAGTATCGCGCTCAGGAAGGGGCAGACATAGATAATTACGGTGTTTGGGCCGCTGATCAAATTGAACGGGTCATTATTGCAGAAGAGCCTGATACCGTTGGAGCCTTATGCTTAGAGCCTATCACCGCTGGTGGTGGCATTATTGAGGCACCGAACGGCTACTGGGAGCGAGTGCAGCAAATCTGTAAAAAATACGACATCCTACTGCATATCGATGAAGTGGTGTGTGGCCTAGGCCGCACCGGCAAATGGTTTGGCTATCAGCATTATGGTATTCAACCGGATATTGTCACTATGGCGAAAGGTGTCGCATCAGGTTATGCCGCTATCTCCTGTACCGTTACCACCGAAGAGGTCTTTGATGCGTTTAAGGAAGATGATGATCCGCGTATGGGGTACTTTCGCGATATCTCTACCTTTGCGGGTTGCACGGCAGGGCCTGCTGCTGCGTTAGTTAATATGCAAATCATCGAAGATGAAAAGCTACTAGAAAATGTTACCGAGCAGGGTGAGTACCTGCGAGGCTGTTTGAATCAGCTCATGGATAAATATGAGGTGATTGGTGATGTGCGAGGTAAAGGCTTATTTGCAGGCTTTGAATTAGTAAAAAATCGTATTACTAAAGAGCCTATCGATGAAAATTTTTGTATGGCTATCGCTGCTCATTGTATGGCCAATGGAGTAATCATCGGGCGTACCAACCGCTCCTTTGCAACGCTGAATAACAATATCTGTCTTAGCCCTCCCTTGATTGTTACTCGGGATGATATAGATGTGATTGTTCAGGCGTTGGATAATGCACTACAGGATTTGACTTGAGGTATTCTCCAGCCTCAAATTGAGGTTGGAGAAGACTAAGGATGCTTGGAATACTCCGTTTTATGTAAAGCGCGCTTATATATCGGTGCAATAAATAATATCGAGTGATTCTCATTAATCTGGGTCACTCGGATATTAATTCGAGAGCCATAAGGCCTAATAAGATGATGACGAGTCTATCTAGCGTATTCGCCCCCGAGTCAGTGAGAAGTACCCCCCCAATAATGCATATAAACCGCCCAGTAGCAGAGTGATTTTTACCACCGTTAATAGTTGTGGATAATGCTCGGGCTGTAATATCTGGTCGGCAAAATAAAAATTAAAGATAACCACCATAATCGCTGTGCTAAACATATTGCCGCCAGTACGTGCCAGATTAAGTAATGCTGAAGCAATACCTAAGCGTGCTGGATCTACTGAGCTCATCGCTGCATTAGTATTGGGTGATGAAAATAAACCAAAGCCGATACCTAATAAGCATAAACCGGCTTTAACCTGCCACAGTGATGTTTGCATACTCACAAAAAATAGCAGTACAAACCCCATTATAAATAGACCGCAGCCTGCGGTAGCAATTATTCGGGGTTCATATTTATCCGACAATCGGCCAGCGATAGGGGCAATGCAGGCTGTCAACAACGCCTGTAAAAGTATCACTTTGCCGGCATCACCCGGAGAGAGTCCTTGAATGTACTGCAGATACAAACTGACGATAAAAAGGACGGGAAAGCTCGCCCCATACATGCAAAGACTAGCCAACATAGAGCGGCTGAAAATCCGATTCTGGCTTAATGCATCTATTCTTACCAACGGTACACTAGCGTGACGTTGTTGATAAATAAACCCACCACTTAAACCAAGCCCCAGGCTCAGTAAAACAATATAACTTGTATCCGGTAAACCTGTTACACCAAAGAACAAACAGCTTACGCTCAAAGAAAACAGTAAGCTGCCCGTTACGTCGAACCGTTGTCGCATAGAATACTGCTGGGGCTCTGACCCGGCTGATTTTTGCTCATTAGGCAGTAACCAGGCAATCAGAGCTAACGCTATGAATATGCCGGGAACAGGCAGCCAAAATACACTACGCCAACCTAACCACTCCGTTAGCAACCCTCCTGCAGCTGGTCCAATCGTCAACCCTAGATATACAGACGTGGAAACGATACCGAGAAACATGCCTCTTCGTTTGCTGCCCGCCAAGACCGCCACCATAGCCATCGCGGTAGCAAAAATAAATGAGCTGGCTAAACCTTGTATCACCCTAAAAACTAAAAGCCATTCAATACTATCTATCCACACAACCGCTAGCGAAGACAGGGCATACAAACACAATCCTAACAAATGAACACGCTTGCGCCCCCAGATATCGGCTAACCGCGCAATTGGCAGCATCAGGACAACGCTCCCCCAGAGCGGCGCACTGGGAATCCAACTGAGTAAGATTGCATCCACCTGCAAGTCCTCAGCTATTGAAGGCAAAGCAAGATTGACTGCAGACATCGCCATAGGCACCAGAAATGCTGCTAGGCAAATACTATAAAGTGCCAGCCAAGGTGTTTTCTGATGGTTTTTCGTCGATGATGAACTCATCTATTAACCTGGAAAGCAAGTGGTGTAAGAAGACATACAAAATTGTATGGAGCGTATCAAGAGTCAGGATAGACCTAGCCTAGACTCGAAGCTGTCGGTAAGCAAGATAGTAAACTAAAAGGGCTGTCAGTCTCCCTCTTTGATTTGTATTCAAAGGAAGCGTTAATTCCTAATTGCGCATAAAATCACAGCCCCCTAGCGCTGTGTTTTTATGCAGGATGGAATGTCTTTTTCAGCAAGCAAAGGCTTCCTTCGCACGGGCTACCAGTTCATCTTTAGATAGGTTTTCGATCTTGGAAGCCATGGACCAATGATGGCCAAACGGATCTACTACAATCCCGTGCCGTTCACCCCAGTAAGCATCTTGCAGCGCTGTAATAGGGCGTGCACCACAATCAAGTGCCTGTTTCCAGAACGTATCAATATCATTGATGTAAAGATGAAGACTGGCAGCAGCACCTCCAAGTGCAGAAGGGCTCAATATCTTATTTTCCAATGACTCCTCCATCACACGTACGAATGAATTGCCTATCTTAAGGGTTGCGGCAGCGACCGTTAACCCGTCCGGGCTGAGAATCTGTTGGCTCGGCTCCGCGTCAAAGCAACCCTGATAGAATTCGATGGCGTCCTGAATCCCTCTAACCACAATGACGGGTGTCACGGTGCGATACCCTTTGGGTATCGGTGATACTTTTTTACTCATTGCATATTCCTTGAAGACCTTTGAAAACGATAATTACTACCAAGCTGAATGACTCTATTCATGTAAAAAAGATTACTCTGGACGCCCGGATTAAGAAGCTCCAACCCTTTTTAGTGTTGAACCGACAGCTATGTCCAATTGAGTGAGGGCTGTTTAGTCTTGGAAATTAAATTCAGCTTTAGCTTTTAATATGGGCATCTTACGGACATTATCGTTCGGAATAAACGGTACTTATGTGAAAGTTGCGAATAAGTACTTTTACTTACTCTGCAAGGTCCATAAGAAGGGCATATGTGGTTCATATTGACTCTTCATTAAGTGAGCCCACAACTATTGATAAGCACCTTATAGGTACACGTTCATCTTTGGTGTGGAACGGCCTTTATCTAATCACGCTAAAGTACATGACGAAACTATCGTCTTGTAGGCGATTAACTAAACTCACCATCACACTATAAAAGTGCGAGTACGCAAGATCTAGAAGCTGTTGAGGAGTGGTATCCATTGGTGCTAAAACCTTCTGGTTACCAAAGCAAAAAGTACGAATTTTATAGCAAGCTTCAAAAGTATAGTCATTAGACAAGTAGAGGGTGGCTGCCCTCATCTATTTGTTTAATAGTATTCAGAAAGGTGTTCATGCCGCCTTCTGCCTAGAGGAAGGCTATTTTTCATATGGGAGTTGGTTCGGTGTCAGGCTAGCTGAAATTTCAGGGCAGAGGCATCGATTCGCCTGCCGTCATTCATTAAGCGTTGAGAGTTGATTATGTACGATAAAAAAGATGTGGCCGCGCCGGGGGTGGGTTACCAAGAGCTGAAGTTGATGCAGGGCTATCCGCCGCCTCAGGGTAAGCAAATCGGTCTGCATAACTGGGACAGCCCGCCTTACAACCGTTGGTCGTTCCAGCATATGTCCGAGCTGTTTCCGGTGGCTTCGATTCGGCGGGGTATGGCGCCAGTTAGTGAGCTACCACAGGCAACGCACTCGCTCGATGAAGTGTGTTTTGAGCGGGTTGATAGTCAGCAAACTGATCTGGCGACCTTTCTGACCGATAGCTATACCGATGGTTTTATTGTGCTGCATCGAGGCGAGGTGGTGACGGAGCGGTACTTCAACGGCATGCAGCCGCACACGCTGCATCTGTTGCAGTCGGTGTCGAAGACGTTGGTTGGCAGCCTAGTCGGCATTTTAATAGGCCAGGGTAAGATTGATCCCGACGCCAAAGTCAGTGACTACGTAACCGACCTGTCCGGTTGTGGTTATGGCGATGCGCGGGTGAAGGATGCGCTGAATATGCGTACCGGCATCCAGTTTAGCGAGGATTACACCAACCCTGACGCGGAGTATATCCAGCTTGATATCGCCTCCGGCTGGCGTGAGCGTGGTGGTCGCACCTCACCCGATACGATCTACGGACTGTTAAAGACACTTAAAAAGGGACGTGAGCATGGAGGTCATTTTGAGTACCGTTCGGTCGAGACTGATGTGCTTGGCTGGATCTGTGAACAGGTCTGTAACGAACGTCTGCCTGTGTTGTTGAGCCGGGAGATCTGGGCTAAGTTAGGCGCGGAGCAGGATGCCAACATTACCTTGGATCGAGTCGGCACCTCGCTAGCCGACGGAGGAGTCAGTGCCAGCTTGCGTGATCTGGCCCGGTTTGCCCAGATGCACTTACAAGGCGGTATATTTAATGGTCAGCAGATCGTTCCCGAAGCGTTCATAAAGGCGTGTCGACAGGGCTCAAGTGAACATTTCAAGGTGCTCTATAGCGTTTTTGCCGAGCATTACCCTAAGGCAGCTTACAGTAACCAGTGCTGGGTTATCGATACTGACAAGGGGGTTTATTCGGCCCGAGGGGTGTTCGGCCAGTTTATTTATGTTGATCCACAGTCTGAATTGGCGATCGTAAAGCTTTCTACCTGGCCAGAATTTATCAACCCCGAATGGTCGGTCAATACCTACCGTGCCTTTGACGCGATAGCCCAGACACTAAAAAGCCGGTAGGGTCGCGCCTTAAATAGCTATTCGAATGCTGAGTAAGGTATAGAATAGCTGTATATAAACTTAGGGAAGATACGAATAAGTCCGATTTTCTACATGAAAAATGCCTTTTCCCATCACTTCCAGAGCCGAAAAATATAATAAATACGCTAAACACTTTCGTATTGGTTGTAAATTACTAGCTAATCCGATTTCTTTCGCTTGGGAGACTGTCTCAGCTGAGCACCCCGCCGGCATTGGTGACCTTGCTCGATAGATGATTGTAAAAAATCATCATCTTTAAATCAGCACGGTGGGTAATTCTCACTTTTTTAACTCACTATCAACTACCCGATTACCTATAAGCTCAGATCGTCGAATTATCTGATAACGACTGAGGATAACTCCGATAGCAACAGCCATCACAGCATCTGTTATCTCTGGCGATGGACCAACAAAAAACACCTGTAATTGCTCACTAAAAAAAAGTACTACAGCTACAATCACTGTAGAGGTGCGCAAATGAAGCCCCGCCTCCGTTAGCAACCAGATCAGACTACCATAATAGGCCAGCTTCCTAAAAATAGACATGGCGTTCAGTAGTATGTTGCTGGAGAGAGCGCCAGAAAATGGCACCCAGCTGAAAGAATTAGGATCCTGGCGCAGCTCAAATGGAATAAAGGTTGTTATCAAGAGTGACACGGCAAACAGGACAGCCAGTATCGACGCTTGACGAAGAGGCCGCAAAAAGTACCAGGCCATTAGCGCAAGTACTCCTCCGAAAATATTCTCAGCACCTGGAGCATGGCCAACAATGAGCAGACTTACCGACAATACAATAACAAGAGTCAAAGGATAGAGTCTCTCGTTGCCCAACCAGGTGTCCGATGACCGTAGGAAGCGAAAAATCACCAGCCATAAGGTGAACTTCTGGAATAACCACCAGGGGCTGATGTCGGGGCTAAAAATTAACTTGACGTTATCTTTTAGCAACTGGAAATCCAATGACGGCACGAAAGGAGCCCAACTATAGGCAATGCAGAATAGGGCTAGCACCAGGGGTATGGGTGGAAGGCGGGCAGGGCCTTTCGATTTCGGTAATAAGTTCATAAGAGGTAGCAGCGCCAGATTGAAGCCTATAAGGCATCCCAGCATATTCCACACTGCATCACTGCCGCTGGATACTCGGCCGGGGATCACCAGTTGAGCTGCTTGAAGACCAAAGGCAAGTATCAGACCCGCTAGCATGATGTGGACAAATCTTAGGACTCGATTCCTGACGGGATAACTGTGTACGCAGAGAAAGCCGAATGGCACGAACAGGAGAATATTTGCTACCGTATCTCCTCTACCACTTTGAGTAATATCGAAGTTAAGCAACGCATGCCACTGACTCAGTTCATATGAAGACAGCGCTATATGAAAAGGATACAAAGACCCGTACACAATCAAAAAGGTAACTAGGGACAGAAATATTTTCAAGAGCGTTATACCTTCCATGAGTATAGGCAGAATACACGCCCGTTTGCGTCCAACCTACTATAAAAAAAGTGCCTGTTGCAATCACTTCCAGAGCCGGTAATTATTATAAACTAGAGGTCGTGTGGCCACGCCTGTATTTGCGCGGTATGAAAGTCAGCCAAGGGGTACAGCATTATAAAGCCAACGAGGAACTAACCGACAGTAATGACCAAGCGGCAGATAATGCGGTGACTCTGGTGGCACATAAATCTGCCTGGGCACACATTATCACCACGCTCTCTCCGCAGGCACTCGCGTGGTAGATGCGTTGAAGAACTTGGATTACGTTGTTACGAAAATTTTTGGGCAGGGTACTGATTGGAGTAGTAGAGAAAGCTGAGGTGAGAATCTATAACAATTATTGATACTTCTTGCGGCAAACTGGAACTATGGGGTAACGCACACTATATTTTGTATGTGCCCTCGTAGAAAGTCGATGCAAACTATCAGGTTACAACTCTTCCCAAATTACTGGTAACTAGATGAGATTTACGTCTACGTCAAACAGGTATAGAAATACATCAGGCTTTACTATTATCGAGTTAGTCGCTGTTATTGCTATATTGTCGATACTTTCAGCAGTCGCTCTTCCAAGGTTCATTAATATTCAGAATCAATCACACGAAGCAAATGTAGCCGCTACTGGAGCTGCACTGTCAACTGCTGTCGTCATGGCTCGTTCTGCTTTGTTAGCGAGTGGGGGTACCGGGGCTGTCGACAATATTAACTTTGGTAGAAATGTTTTGGACACCAATAGTGCGGGATGGCCGGTGACCACTACCGATGGGCTCAACGTCATGACTGATCATCAAGGCTGTGTTGAGCTCTGGAATGCCTTATTGCAGAACCCTCCTTCAGTGCGTGCATTCTTATCCAGTCCTGAGCCCAAGTTCGGGGCATCTTCAGATACTTTTTTCATGGCTACAAAACATGGCGGCAGGGATCAGTGCGCTTATTTTTACCGTCGAGCTCCTAGTTTTTCTCTTGAAATACGCTACGACGCAGAACTAGGTACGGTTACCGTTGATTCTAACCTTTAACCACTGATACCAACCAGTGCAGCACAGTAGAACTACTAATAGAAACACCAATACTGGTTTGTCTCCGTATTTAATCCAAGGAGTTACCCCCTTCATTGGATAAACTTTACTCGTTATAACCACTTTTTCATTTAAATCTGATTGCTGCAACACCTGACCATCAGAGTCTATCACACCGGAAAGGCCAGTATTTGCTGCTCTAACCAGCATCCTTCCTGATTCTTTTGCTCGCATACGTGCCATCTGAAAGTGCTGATAAGGTGCAGTAGTGTTTCCAAACCAAGCGTCATTGGTTATATTTACCAACCAAGTTGATTTCGGTAGTGATTCTCTTATCCTCTCACCAAATAGTATTTCATAACAAATAGATACACCAGAAAATGTGTTCGCAAGCTTCAGAACCGGAACCGTATTCCCTCGTTGATAATCTCGTTTGTTATATCCAAATAAAGCCAGAACCGGTGAAAGTATCGGTCTAAGCGGGATATATTCCCCAAACGGAACAAGACGACGTTTATGATAGATTGCCGGTTTATCCGATATCACCATTGCGCTGTTATAGTCAGCATAGTTTGCATAATTAAAATCAGAGATGCCCGTCAATAGTTCTGCATCTGCTACTTTCATAAGGTCTTTAATATCTTTCAGAAAAGTATCTTCTAATTCTTCTCGGTAAGCAGGAATTGCCGTTTCAGGCCAAATGACAACATCATATTTATGATCTTTTATGGTTTTTAGTGTTATTGACTGATAATTCTCCAAAATAATACTTCGATATTCTGGATTCCATTTAATATTTTGTGGAGTATTTCCTTGTATTATTGCTATCTCGATTGGTTTTCCTGCTGGCTTTACCCACCCTGTTTCAAGCAAGCTTAAGGCGGTGTAAATTAAAAAAGCAGAAGAAGTTGATATAAAAAAACGATTCTTATTGGCCACAACTCCATAACAAATAATGCCCGCTACTAAAGCGGTAACCCAGCTGACCAGAAAAACACCTCCTATGGGGGCCAATGAAGAAACAGGTGTATTAATCGCTGCGTATCCGATCTGGAGCCAAGGGAAATCTACAGGCCACTCACCACGTGCCCATTCCAATAATGTCCACACTGACGGATAGATAAGTAATAAGCGCGAAAAGTCATTTTTAGGGCCAAAACGATTGACCAAATACCCACACAAAGCAGGAAATAATGAGAGATAAAGAATAAAAAGCAATAAGGCAACAAATGCTGTTGGCGCAGGAACCAATGCAAATTTATGGAAGGTTTCAAATAACCAATACAGGCCAGATGAGAATGCGCCAATTCCGAATACCCCCCCTCTAAGCGCTGCTATCCTTGGAGTCGAGAGTCGCCAGAGAAAGAACAGTATTGCTAGGCTTAGCGGCGCAAAAAAATAAAACTCGTAAGGAGCAAAAGCCAGTGGAAGTATAACCCCAGCTGCTAATGAAACCAGAACTCCTGTAATGCTTTTAAGAAGCGAGCATTTTTTTATTGGGTTATTAAACAGTAAAGTCAATCTATTGAAGTTCCAATTGTTATGGTTTTCAACATTGTAGCAATTTCTGATGCGGCTATAGGATTTGGAGTCATTTAACTTTCTCAAATTCTTATTTGAATTTCCTCTTTAGGAGGCTGGGGAGCGTGCGATTAAGAGTAGTGACAAGTTAACTCGTGCTACGGGATGCAGGGCTACTTAGTAAATAGTTGTACAGAGTAGGACTTAATAAGATGTTATGACGCACAGGTATTGCACAGACGGGAGCCCGGATATGGACCGGAAGCAGATTTCAGGCACAAAAAAAGCGGTAACATTTAAGTTCCGCTTTCTCTTAATGCCTTGATTTAAGGGTCTTTTTATTATGATCAATGGCTTGATCAAGTAATGGTACCGGTGAGCGGACTTGAACCGCTACGCCTTTCGGCAACGGATTTTGAATCCGTCGTGTATACCAATTTCACCACACCGGCACATCTTTAACTTCTTTTGCTCAGTATCTGATAGATAGTTACTTAAGTAATCCGTCTATCAATTTAACCATACTGGCTTAAAGTGTGGGCGTATTATAGGCAGCTTTCGCAGCACGTCAATCCTTATATTTAAACTATGATAAAAAAAATTATTTTGCTGTACAATCTCTCGCCTCTTTAACGTCCTTTTTGTAGTGATATGCTGGTAAAAGATTTTAGTTTTGAACTTCCCGAAGAACTTATCGCTAGTTACCCGTTAGAACAGCGCTCGGCAAGCCGTTTGCTGTGCTTGGAGGGTAATTCAGGTGAGTTAACACATCGTCACTTTTCGGATGTGCTCGAGCTATTAACCCCTAATGATTTAGTGGTTTTTAATAATACTCGTGTGATACCTGCTCGCTTATTCGGTGAGAAGTCGTCTGGCGGTAAGGTTGAAGTGCTGGTTGAGCGAGTGCTAGACCAGCATCGTGTGTTAGCACACGTACGTTCTAGCCGTTCACCTAAGCCGGGTGCTGTTTTGTTGCTTGAAGGTGCCGCGCAAGCAACGATGGTGGCTCGCCATGAGAATTTATTCGAGTTGGAATTTGCAGGCGAAGCCCCCGTCATTGATCTGCTCGAAAAGCATGGGCATATGCCATTGCCACCTTATATGAAGCGTGAAGATCAGTTAGAGGACCGTGAACGTTATCAAACGGTTTATAACTCGCAGCCAGGTGCTGTGGCAGCACCTACTGCAGGTTTGCACTTTGATGAGGCGTTGCTAGCCAAACTAGATGAAAAAGGTATTCAAAAAGCATTTGTAACCTTGCATGTCGGTGCGGGTACGTTTCAGCCGGTTAAGGTTGAGCGTATTGAAGATCATATTATGCACGCCGAATATATCGAGGTGGATGAAACGGTTTGTGAAGCGGTTAGAGCAGCGCGTGCCCGTGGTGGTCGAGTTGTCGCCGTAGGCACAACCAGTGTTCGCTCGCTTGAAAGCGCCAGTCAAAGTGGTGAAATTCAGCCTTTCTTTGGTGATAGTTCTATTTTTATTACCCCAGGATATGAATTTAAAAGTGTTGATGTGCTGATTACTAATTTTCATCTGTCTGAGTCAACATTGTTGATGTTAGTCAGTGCATTTGCTGGGTATGAGCATACGATGCATGCATACGCAGAAGCGGTAAGTCAGAAATATCGATTTTTTAGTTACGGTGATGCCATGTGCATTAGCCGGAAAACAGATACAACGGAGGCTTTGTGAGCCGTAACTGCTTTATGAAATTTGAAAAGATTGCGACAGAGGGTAAAGCCCGTCGTGGTCGTTTAACCTTTCCTCGCGGTGTTGTTGAGACGCCTGCATTTATGCCGGTAGGAACTTACGGTACTGTAAAGGGAATGTTACCTAGAGATATTGAGGCTATCGGTGCGCACATGATTTTGGGAAATACTTTCCATCTGATGTTGCGTCCGGGCACCGAAATTATCCAGCAGCACGGTGATTTACATGACTTTATGCAATGGAAGGGACCTATTCTGACTGACTCTGGTGGTTTTCAGGTATTCAGTCTTGGCAAGATGCGCAAAATCACTGAAAAGGGCGTTACCTTTCAGTCGCCAGTGAATGGCTCAAAGGTGTTTATCGATCCTGAACGTTCTATGCAGGTCCAGCGTGAGCTTGGTTCAGATGTCGTCATGATTTTTGATGAGTGCACTCCTTATCCGGCAACAGAGATGGAAGCTGCTGAGTCGATGCGCTTGTCATTGCGTTGGGCGAAGCGTTCTAAAGATGCACATGGCGATAGCCCATCGGCTCTGTTCGGTATTATTCAGGGCGGTATGTATGAAAACCTACGGGATGAGTCTTTAGCTGGATTAACGGATATTGACTTTGATGGTTATGCTATCGGTGGTTTATCTGTCGGAGAGCCTAAAGATGAGATGGTTAAAGTATTGGACCATCTTGCGTATAAGATGCCAGAAGATAAGCCTCGCTATCTAATGGGCGTCGGTAAGCCTGAAGATTTAGTAGAGGGCGTGCGTCGCGGTGTGGATATGTTTGATTGTGTTATGCCGACGCGTAATGCTCGAAATGGCCACCTGTTTGTGTCTACGGGGGTTGTAAAACTAAGAAACGCCTCCAATAAAACAGATACGCGTCCGTTAGATGAAACCTGTGATTGTTATACGTGTCAGAACTTTAGTCGCGCTTATCTGCACCATTTGGACAAGTGTCACGAAATTCTGGGAGCACAGTTAAATACTATTCATAACCTGCGTTATTACCAGACATTGATGGCTGGTTTGCGTGAGGCGATTGAACAGGGTAAATTGGACGACTTTGTAACAGGATTTTACAGCAATCGGGGTATGGAAGTGCCGCCGTTAGCCGAAAATTAATTTTAATTTCATAACGTTAGGAGTAGCAATGAGCTTCTTTATTTCCCCAGCTTACGCTGAAGCAGCAGGTGCTGCAGGAGAAATGGATCCGGGTTTTTTCAACATTATTTTCCTGTTGGGCTTTGGTTTAATTTTCTATTTCTTCATGTGGCGCCCTCAGGCAAAACGTGCCAAAGATCATAAAGCATTGATCAACGATCTGGCCAAAGGTGATGAAGTGCTAACCGCTGGTGGTATTCTTGGTAAAGTTGTTAAGCTAAATGATGACTATGTAGTTCTAGAAGTAAGCGAAGGAACTGAGCTAACTTTCCAGAAGGTACACGTTTCAGCTGTATTGCCTAAAGGCACTCTGAAAAGCATCTAATACTTAAGTTTGTTTGAAACGCCACTCTTCTCAGTGGCGTTTTCGTTTGTATACAAGGAACGGGCACCATGCTCAACCGATACCCTCTGTGGAAAAATCTACTTATTATCTTTGTACTGCTAATTGGCGCGCTTTACGCATCTCCCAATTTGTATCCTGAAGATTATGCTGTGCAGCTGTCAGGTAATCGTGACATTCATCAGGTAGATCAACCGCTGATGGATACCGTTACCTCTGCCTTGAAACGTGAAGGCTTAATTTATAAAGAAGTTGAGTTAACGAGCAAAAGTGGACTGATTCGTTTTGCTGATGGCGAAACCCAGTTAAAAGCTAAGCAAGTTATTAGCACCGTATTGGGCGATAACTATGTTGTTGCGCTGAACTTAGCGCCGACTACGCCTGAATGGCTGGAGAATATTGGCGCGGGCCCTATGAAGTTAGGGCTTGATCTGCGTGGTGGTGTGCACTTCTTGTTAGAAGTGGACATGGCGACTGCAGTCGCTCAACGTCTTGATGTGTATGTATCTGAGATTAAAGTGAAGTTGCGCGAAGATAAGTTGCGCTATCGCTCAGTCACACATCGTGAAGATGGTAGTTTAGAAGTAAAGTTTGCAGATGCAGCAGTACGCGACAAAGCTCAGAGCTTGGTACGTAAAGATTACACTGAATTTCTTTTACAGACAGAAGATACTGACAAGGGTAATTTTTTGATTGTTACTCTGACAGAGCAAACAACGCGTGCGATCGAAGATTATGCAATCAAGCAAAACTTAACAACTCTGCGTAATCGTGTGAATGAGTTAGGTGTTGCTGAGCCTCTGGTACAGCGTCAAGGGCGCAATCGTATCGTTGTTCAATTACCTGGTGTACAAGATGCCGCTGCTGCAAAACGTATTATTGGTAAAACAGCGAACCTTGAGTTTCGATTGGAAGCTAAACCAGATGCAAGTCGTGGTTTGACCGATACGTATGAGTTCCGTAATGAACCTGGGCGTAGAGGTGTGCTTGAAAAAGACATTATTATTACCGGTTCAAGTGTTTCGAATGCACAGTCAACGTTTGATGAAAATGGCCAGCCCCAAGTATCTATTACGTTAGATAGCAAGGGTGGGCAGTTAATGGGGCGGACCACGCGTAACGCTATTAAGCGTCGTATGGCTGTTCTTTTTGTTGAGCACAAAGCACGAACCTTGATTGAAACCGTGGATGGGGAGCAAGTAGAAAGACGTATCCCTTATGTAGAGAAGAAAATCATCTCTCTGGCAACAATCCAGTCGGTGTTGGGTTCTTCCTTTCGTATAACGGGCCTTGATGGTGGTGGTGAGTCGTCTGAATTGGCATTGTTGTTACGTGCAGGTGCGCTGGCAGCTCCGGTTTACTTTGTTGAAGAACGTACCGTGGGGCCAAGTTTAGGTGCTGAGAACATTGCGCAGGGTGTTACTTCTGTGCAAATCGGTTTTGCACTTGTGTTGATCTTCATGCTGGCTATTTATCGCGTCTTCGGACTGTTGGCTAATATTGCGCTGTGTATCAACTTGATGCTGTTGGTGGCAGTGATGTCGTTGTTATCAGCGACGCTAACATTGCCAGGTATTGCCGGTATCGTGTTAACGGTAGGTATGGCGGTTGACGCCAACGTGCTCATCTTTGCGCGTATAAAGGAGGAGTTGAAAAATGGTCTTCCTCCGCAATCTGCTATCAGCGCTGGTTTTGATCGAGCCTTTACGACAATATTTGATGCCAACATTACGACATTGATCGCTGCTGTAATCTTGTTCTCAATGGGAACAGGGCCTGTGAAAGGTTTCGCAATTACATTGTCAGTTGGTATTGTGACGTCGATGTTTACCGCTATTTTGGTAACACGTGCGTTAGTGAACTTAACCTATGGCAACCGCCAGCTTAAATCGCTGTCGATCTGAGGTACATGAAGATGTCAGGACATATTAAAGTTTACAACTTCATGGGTTTACGGAAGTTGGCAACTATATTTTCATTGTTGTTATTGCTGGTATCCATTGGCTCTTTAGCAACGCGTGGGTTGAACTTAGGGCTAGACTTTACCGGTGGTAGCCTCGTCGAATTAGGTTATGAGAAAGAAGCTAACCTAAATGATATCCGCAGCCAGCTAGAAGGTGCGGGTTTTGATGGTGCTGTTGTACAAACCTTTGGTGCACCAACCGATATTCTTATTCGTTTGGGATCAGATCATGATCCTAAGCTGGGCGATAAGGTATTGGCTGCTTTACAGCAGGGTGATGACCAAAATATCGAATTACGCCGTAATGAGTTTGTGGGTGCGCAGGTTGGTGAAGAGCTGCGTGAGCAGGGCGGCCTGGGAATGCTGCTGGCACTCTTTATGATCATGCTGTACGTAGCTTTTCGTTTTCAGTTCAAGTTCTCGGTAGGTGCTGTCGTTGCTTTAGGGCACGATGTATTGATCGTTGTTGGGTTCTTTTCCCTCTTTCAGATTGAATTCGATTTAACGGTACTGGCCGCTGTGTTGGCTGTTATCGGTTACTCGTTGAACGATACAATTGTAGTGGCGGACAGGATTCGTGAGAACTTTCGTAAGCTGCGTAAAGAAAGCTCGATGGAAATAATGAATATTTCATTGAGTCAGACCTTGAGTCGTACCTTGATTACTTCGGTGACTACTTTACTAGTGTTGGTAGCGTTGGCAGTGTTTGGCGGTGAGATGATTCACGGCTTTGCCATTGCGTTGTTAGTCGGTGTTACTGTAGGTACTTACTCTTCTATCTATGTGGCAGCAAATGCTCTGATCATGATGGGGATTTGTAAGGAAGATTTGATACCCCCGCCTAAAGATGATCAGGAAGCGGTAGACGAGCTTCCTTAAATTAGTGAAACACAGGCCGGCATCTTGCCGGCCTGTTTGTTTATACCGCATACTATTAAAAAATAGTTGATCTATTGGATGGAAAGTCATGAGTAAAGAGTGGACCCAGAACGATCCAGAAGCTCAGCGTGAAGCTGAGAAGTATCAGAACCCGGTACCTAGCCGTGAGTATATTCTTGATTTTCTGCATAGCTGGGGAGCTCCCATTAGTCATGGCAGACTGTGTGCTGAATTAAAGATATCTGGCGAAGATCCTATCGAAGCAGTTTCTCGGCGTCTTAAAGCAATGTGCCGTGACGGCCAGCTAATGAGCAACCGTAAAAACGAATTTGGTCTGATTAAAAAAATGGACCTGTTGCCAGGTAGAGTTATCGGTCATCGTGATGGTTTTGGCTTCGTTAAACCTGATGAGGGCGGTAATGATTTATTCATTAGCCCACGTCAAATGCGTCAGGTTTTTGATGGCGACCGTGTTGTTGTGCAAGAGATTGGTGTTGATCAGAAAGGTCGGCGCGAAGGTAAAGTAATAGAAGTATTAGAACACTGTACGCATAAGCTTGTAGGGCGTTTTAAAGGCGCTGCAGGGTTTGGGCATATACACCCTGAAAACCAACGTATTACGCAGCAGGTTATGGTAATCGCAGACCCAGAAGGCGGTCTTTCTTATGAAGATGATCAGCTGGTGGTGGTTGAGATTACTCAGCAACCAGGCAAGCGTAATATGCCTCAAGGTCGTGTTATCGAGGTGTTGGGCGATCATATGGCAGCCGGAATGGAAATTCAGGTTGCTATTCATAACTACGATATTCCCAATGAGTGGCCTGATGCCATTCATCAAGAAATTGGCGATTTAACACCAGAAGTTGAAGAGTCTGCAAAGCAGAATCGCGTTGATTTGCGTCATCTCCCTTTTGTTACTATTGATGGTGAAGATGCCAGAGACTTTGATGATGCGGTTTATGCAGAGGAGAAAGCCAGCGGTGGCTGGCGCTTATGGGTGGCTATCGCCGATGTCTCTTGGTATGTGCGCCCTGGTACAGCGCTTGACCAAGAAGCACATAAGCGTGGTAATTCGGTGTATTTTCCTGAGTTTGTTGTTCCTATGCTGCCAGAGCTGTTGTCGAATGGCTTGTGTTCGTTGAACCCTAATGCAGATCGTTTGGCGATGGTTTGTGAAATGACTATTAGTGCTGCTGGCGTGCTATCGGGTTACCGCTTCTATGAGTCAGTTATCAACTCACAGGCAAGGCTAACCTACACAAAAGTGGGGGCTATGTTGATGGAGCCTACCTCTGATGATGGTGTTGCTCTGCGTAGTGAGTACTCACATGTTGTGCCTCATCTTGAGCATTTATATGCACTGTATTTTGCATTAAGAACTGCACGCGGGAAGAGGGGAGCTATTGATTTTGAAACCACCGAAAGCCGTATGATTTTTGGTGAAGATCGCAAGATTGAACAGATTGTGCCTATTGTGCGTAATGATGCGCATAAGTTGATTGAAGAATGTATGTTGTGTGCGAATGTTGCTACAGCACGTTTTTTAAGCAGCACTGATATGCCTACGCTGTATCGTGTTCATGAAGGGCCTAAAGTCGGTCGCTTAGAGAGCCTTAGATCTTATTTGGGTGAGCTTGGGCTTGAGTTGGGTGGCGGTGATGAGCCAGATCCAAAGGATTATCAGCAGTTGGCTGGTTGGATAGAAGAGCGTCCTGATCGACATGTGATACAGACAATGATGTTGCGTTCAATGGCACAAGCGGTCTATACGCCTGAGAACAATGGCCACTTTGGTTTGGCTTACCCTGCTTATACGCATTTCACATCGCCTATTAGGCGTTACCCTGACCTGTTGGTGCATCGTGCTATTCGTGCCATGATTCATTCTGACTCTCAGGCGCGCACCGTTCGTCGTCCTGATGATTTTGTGCAGAATCCTGAGTTCAGGTATGCCTACACCACTGAGCAGGTTGTACAGCTTGGTGAGCATTGCTCAATGTCGGAGCGACGTGCTGATGATGCTACGCGTGATGTGGTTGCGTGGCTCAAATGTGAGTTTATGCAAGACCAGGTTGGTCATGAGTACGACGGTGTTGTCTCTGCAGTCACAGGTTTTGGTTTGTTTATAGAATTGGAATCTGTTTATATCGAAGGCTTGGTACATATTACTGGTTTGCCAAGTGATTATTATCACTTTGATGCGGCGAAGCAGCGCTTAGTCGGGGAGCGCACTCGTAAGGTCTTTAAATTAGGTGATCGTTTGCGAGTTCAGGTTGCGCGAGTCGATTTAGATGACCGTAAAATTGATTTTGAATTAGTGAAATCACTAGAGAGTGGCCAAGTAGTTAAAGCTAAAGTCAGTCAGCGTCAGCTATTGGCAGAAGGCAAAATAGGGGCTGCAGGAGATCGTGCTAAGCCTAAAGCAGCAAATGGCCGAGGTAAGCCGAAAAGTAAAGCTAAGCCGAAGCATCAAGGGTCGGCGCATAAAAAGGCGCATATGTCTGCGGCTGAGCGAGAGCTAGCGGCTGTATCTAAAGGTGGAGAAGGCAAAAGTAAAAAAGCTCAAAAACGTCGTGCTAAAAAACCTAAGAAGGCTTCGGCGGCTAAGTCATCCAGCGGTAGTAAGTGATTCAGAGCGAATGCTCTTTGTATAATATTGCCACTGTTTGTAGCAGCATTTTTGCAGCAACACTCTTTACAGTAATATTGTTTACCTAGATTGGAAGTTTGATGAAAGAGATTATTTTACTCACGATATCCGGTGAAGATAAGCCGGGTGTGACCTCGACTATAACATCTATTTTGGCTGGTTTTCAGGTCAATATTCTAGATATAGGGCAGGCCGTAATTCATAATACCTTGTCTTTGGGTATTCTTATTGAGGTGCCGCAGGTATCGGAATCATCGCCTATTTTGCGTGACTTGTTATTTAAAACGCATGAAATGGATATGAAGGTTCGTTTTCAGCCTATAGGCGAAGAAGAGTACGAACAGTGGGTTGCAGGCCAAGGCAAGTCGCGTCATATCATTACGCTATTAGCGCGTAAAATAACGGCGACGCACATTGCTACGGTGACCGAAGTAGCCTCTCAGCACGGTCTTAATATTGATAAAATTACGCGTTTATCAGGTCGTTTGTCGCTGGGTAGTGAGTCACAAGAGAAAGCTAAGGCTTGCGTTGAATTCTCTGTGCGTGGTGCATCTAGTGATTTATCGCTGTTACAAGAAGAGTTTCTACGCACGGCTAGTGACCTAGATGTTGATATCGCCTTTCAGGAAGATAATATTTTCCGTCGTAATCGTCGATTGGTTGTGTTCGATATGGACTCAACGCTGATTGAAGCCGAAGTAATCGATGAGTTAGCTAAAGAGGCCGGCGTAGGTGATCAGGTTATTGAGATCACTGAAGCGGCCATGCGAGGAGAGCTCGACTTCAATGAAAGCTTCCGTCGCCGTGTTGCGTTGCTGAAAGGGCTAGATGCCAGTGTGCTTGAGTCGGTTGCACAGCGTTTGCCTATGACTGAGGGTGCTGAAGAGCTGGTTTCAAGCTTGAAAGCGTTGGGCTTCAAAACGGCAATACTGTCTGGTGGGTTTACCTATTTTGCTGAGAAGCTGCAGCAACAGCTTGGTTTTGATTATGTTTATGCTAACAAGTTAGACATTAAAGGCGGAGTTGTTACAGGAGATGTGGTCGGTGAAATCGTTAATGGTAACCGTAAGGCTGAGCTATTAAGAGAAATTGCCGAGCGTGAAGGTGTGCGTTTGGAGCAGACCATTGCTGTTGGTGATGGCGCTAATGATTTGCCTATGTTGTCAATTGCGGGGCTAGGTATCGCTTTTAGGGCTAAGCCGTTGGTGCGCCAGAGTGCGAAGCAGGCAATCTCAACGCTAGGACTTGATGGTATTTTATACTTGATAGGATTTAGAGACCGAGATTCATTGCAGGCTGATTACTCTGAGCTTCCTTGTAGATTGAAGTAGAAAAATGCCAGTGCTGTTACCAGTACTGGCATTTTTTATTAGCCCTCAAAAAAATCGTAATCCATTTTTTCTCTGGGTGGTTGTAAGTAGTACCCCTGAATAAGCCCCACACCTGATTTCCATAAGCGGCTCATGACTTTAGGGTCTTCGATCAGTGGTGCAATGGTTATTTTTCCCTGTGACTTTAAGGCTTCAATCATCTCTTCAAACGTATCGTCTAGTGCGGGCGCTGATGCGAGTTCTTGTACAAAGGAGCCATCAATTTTAACGTACTCCGCATTTATCTGACGAAGGACTTGGTTGGCGTTGCTGGAGCAGCCAAAGTGTTTGATGCATATTAGACAATGAAGTTTCTTTAAGCCTTCAACAAATGCTTGTGCGCCCGTTAAATGGCTGGAGCAGTCGCTTTCGCTAATTTGGAATACTAGAAGATCGGCAGGGATTCTATACTCTCTGAGCTGCTCTGAGAGCCACAGGAGGATGTCTGGATCTCCCCAGGTGCGTTTGGTTACACTGATGAATAAACGGTGCTTATTGCCGCTGTCGAGCTCTTCACGTAAATGACGAATACACTCTTGAATAACCCAGCGATCCATCGTGGTGCTTAATTCCGCTATTTCTACTGCTTCTAAAAATAGTGAAGGTGATATTTCGTTATTGTTTTTATCAAGCAGTCTGAGTAGTGCTTCATAATGGCTTAATTGGCTGTTGTAAGAGAGTGGCACTATGGGTTGATAAAGTAGTTTGAATTGCTGTTTTTCAATAGCG
Organism: Neptunomonas japonica DSM 18939; assembly: GCF_000422765.1. Classification (GTDB taxonomy): domain Bacteria; phylum Pseudomonadota; class Gammaproteobacteria; order Pseudomonadales; family Balneatricaceae; genus Neptunomonas; species Neptunomonas japonica. The sequence continues at coordinate 63,710 of NZ_AUGR01000015.1, forward strand.
CTTTTTAGGGCGTTGATTGCTTTGCTTGCATCTTGTTCGCAAGGATTAGTATCCGCTATATAGAACATTACGTCATTCTCAATATTTAAGCTGATACTTTTGGCGGCAGACTGTGCACGCTGAATCTGTTCGCTGGTGCTAGGTGAGGCATCTGTAATGGTGGTAACGCCTATAGAGCATGTTATCGCTACTTCAGCGTTATTAATGTTTGATCTATGTTCTGTGATAGCTGCACATAGTTTCTCAGCTGCGGCCGCTGCTTTGTCAGGACTTGGGTCTTGGAAAATAACACTAAAGCCTGCATCTGAGAGTCTGCCTTTGATATGGACTGGGTTTATTTGTGTTTTGAGTAGGTCGGCAAGGTCTCGGGCAATGTGGTCACAGCAGTCGCTACCATAGTCCGCACGAATATTTTTGTAGTTGTTAATGTTGATATAAAAAAGATGGCAATCATGACCACCTGGTAATGCGGCTTGAATAGTCTCGTCAAGGCGGCGTTGGAAGAAGTCCGTGTTATACAGGCCAGTGATAGGGTCGTGTTCACTAAATGACTTCTTACTTTTTTGAAGATTTTCTGCACGAATGGTTACTTGGATGCACGCTTTGCTGTTCATGCGTGTTTCTTGAAGTTCTATGTGAGCATTAAAGTTCGAATCATCAGCCCTTCGGCCTGTGAGCTGGAATATTAGCTCTTTTAGGTTTTCTTCAGCAAAATAGCGAACTTGTTCATGTAGTTCGTTACTGTCTTGTGGTACGACAAATTGCTCGATAGGTTTGCCTTCGAGTTTTTCTGGGTTGTCATAACCAAATAGTAAAGCAAAGGCATTGTTTGCTAAAAGAAGGCGTTCAGCATCAAAGTAAGCGATGGCAAGTGTCGAGCGCTCTACCAGCATCTTACCGCGCTTCTCGGCTTCGTTTAATTGTGCTTCGGCTTGTCGCATGCGTCGACGGTGCTCTAAGTGTTCAAGCTCTCTTCTGATGGTGATTAGCAGTAGTTCTTTTTCTTCAAGTGGAACCACTGCTTGCATGTTGGCTTTTAGGCCTTGTAGTGACAGTTGGCTGTCAGCATGGGAAACGAGCTGTATAACAGGGATGTCTTTATCAAAGCGTTTAAGGTGATGCATTGCGTGTTTGATGGCAAAGTCTTCGCGTTCAGACGTACATATAATCAAGTCCCAGGAGCGTTCGCTAAGAGCTTCTAGGAATTCAGCTTCAGTGTTGAGCTGTCTGCCTCTAGGTGCAAGTCGTGCGCCACGCAGTAGGGATATAATTGGGTCTGTTTCTTCAGGTTTAAGGCCCAAGAAAAGAAGCTGAACATTTTTACGTAGTCTTTGACGGCGTTGGTCAGATAGGCGCTGTAATAATGCGTCTGAAGTGGTGACCGCTTCTTTCATTCCAATCTTCCTTTAATTCAGCATCCATCTAAAGCAATAGACTATCGATTAAAGTTTAGCTTGTTTAAAGAGAGCTGTCAGGAAAAGAGAAGAGAAAATGGCAGGGGTAGAAGGATTTGAACCTACGCATGCTGGAATCAGAATCCAGTGCCTTACCGCTTGGCGATACCCCTGTAGTAGAGAGTATGAATCAGATGATCCAATAGAGAAATGGTAGGGGTAGCAGGATTTGAACCTGCGCATGACGGGATCAAAACCCGTTGCCTTACCGCTTGGCTATACCCCTATTTCTCTTCGAATGGTGGCGATGGCGGGATTTGAACCTGCGACCCACGCATTATGAATGCGTTGCTCTAACCAACTGAGCTACATCGCCGTAGTCATTCGAGGCGCGCATTATTCTATTTTTTTAAAAACCTGTCAACACGTATTATGAAAAAAAGTTGGAAAAGTTGAAATGGCGTTGATTTATATGAAAAAGCCGACATAAAGTCGGCTTTTTATCAGGTGAGTCAGTTGCTGTTTTATACGTTGAAGCGGTAATGAATGACGTCGCCATCCTTCAATACGTAATCTTTCCCTTCAAGACGCCATTTCCCCGCATCTTTAGCACCCTGTTCACCGTTAAACTCGATGAAGTGTTCGTAGCTAATGACTTCTGCACGGATAAAGCCTTTCTCAAAGTCTGTGTGTATGACCCCGGCTCCTTGTGGTGCTGTAGCGCCTATTGAGACGGTCCAGGCACGTACTTCTTTGACGCCTGCGGTGAAATAGGTCTGTAGGCCTAAAAGATCGTACCCTGCGCGAATTAAGCGGTCTAGCCCTGCTTCGTCCATACCCAGATCTTGCAAAAATTCGTTCTTTTCATCGTCATCTAGCTCTGCTATTTCTGCTTCCAGCTTGTTGCAGATAGCAACAACCTGAGCGCCTTCGGCGGTAGCAAATTCAATAACGCTATCTAAATGTGGATTATCTTCAAAACCGTCTTCATCTACATTGGCGATATACATCATAGGTTTGATGCTGAGTAGGTGGAAGGTTGAAATGATTTTTAGCTCTTCTGGGCTAAAGCTTAGTGCACGAGCAGAAAGGCCTTCTTCTAAGTGAGGCTTTAAGCGTTCAAGCAGCTCTTTAGCTTTGATGGCGTCTTTGTCGCCACCCTTAGCTTGTTTCTGGACTTTGAATAGCTGCTTCTCAACAGAATCCAAATCAGCCAGTGCTAACTCCATATTGATGATTTCAATATCAGCAATAGGGTCTATTTTGTTGGCAACATGTATAACGTTGTCATTATCAAAGCAGCGAACAACGTGGGCAATAGCATCTGTTTCGCGAATGTTGGCAAGAAACTTATTGCCGAGGCCTTCGCCTTTTGATGCGCCAGCAACGAGCCCGGCAATATCAACAAATTCCATCGTTGTTGGTAAAACGCGCTCTGGATTGACGATTGCTGCAAGATTGTCTAAGCGGGTGTCGGGCATTGGAACAACACCTGAATTTGGCTCGATAGTGCAGAAAGGAAAGTTAGCCGCGTCAATGCCTGCTTTTGTGAGCGCGTTGAAAAGTGTTGATTTGCCTACGTTAGGCAGGCCAACGATTCCGCATTTAAAACCCATAGTGTTATTACCTTTCGTTAGCCTTTAAAGCTGTGGAGTTTATTCATGGCTTTCGCCCATTCGCCACAAGTGGCTTCAGGAAGATAGTGGATAGCTTCTTCGATCGCAGCTTGAGTGCTATCACGATCACTGATGGGGGCTTTGTTTAATACAAAGTCAGCCACTGCATTTGCATGGCCGGGATGTCCGATGCCAAGACGTAATCTGTAAAAGTTTTTGTTATTCCCCTGCTTGCTGATGATATCTCTTAAACCATTGTGGCCGCCGTGCCCGCCGCCTTTTTTAAAGCGTGCGATGCCGGGAGGTAAGTCGAGTTCGTCGTGAGCAACAAGAATGTTTTCTGGAGGAATTTTGTAAAAATTGGCAAGCGCTGAAACAGACTGCCCACTGAGATTCATGTAGGTGGTCGGTATCAGTAGGTGTATTGTCTGATTGTTCAGAATAGTTTTCCCATACAAGCCGTAAAATTTCTTTTCGGCTTGCAGGGAAGTGAGCTGTCGGGCAGCAAGCTGCTCGACAAACTCGGCACCGGCATTATGACGGGTTTTAGCGTATTGGCTGCCTGGATTACCCAAGCCAACAATGAGCTGGATCGTGTCTTTCATGCCAGAGCTGGTGTCCTAAGGCTAAATGTATTATTTAGCACCACGTGGAGAATAGATGTAACCGATACCCTGGTTATGGTCTCCACCGCGACGCAATGCAGCAACCTCAACGCCTTCAGGCATTGTGATGTCTGACAAATGAAGCGTTTGACCGATCTCAACGCTTGTTAGGTCAACAGTCAATGCTTCTGGCAGGTTGGCAGGTAGGCATAAAACTTCTACAACGTTGCTTTCAGCAGCAAATTTTGCAGCAGCTTTAGATGCAGCAGATTTTTCAAAATTAGCGAACTGCAGAGGAACAGTAATTTTGATTTTCTGATCGCTAACAACGCGCTGAAAATCAGCGTGCATGATCAATAATTTAGCTGGGTGACGCTGCAAATCTTTAATGATTACTTTTTCTTCTTTTCCGTCAATTTTCAAAGTCAGAATTGAAGAGAAGAAAGTTTCATCAGAAAGTTGCTTGATCAGATCTTTGTTGATCATTGAGATCGAAACAGGTGTTTCGCTGCCGTATACAACACCTGGTACCAGGCCTTCGTGACGCAGGCGGCGGCTCGCACCTTTCCCCTGATCTTCACGAGATACAGCTTCAACTACAAAATTAGACATTTTTATACCTATAAATAACTACCTTTAGAACCGCGCGACCAAGGCCCTAAAGTGATTGATTTAGTCCTTTTCAGGACTTCGTGTACCCGGTAGCGGGCTTTTTTCTTACAGGCAGTGTTCGCGATTAGCGGAACATAGCGCTGATAGATTCTTCGTTGCAAACGCGTCGTACTGCTTCTGCCAACAAGGGCGCTAGCGTTAGTTGACGAATTTTGCTGCACTGTTGTGCATCTTTTGTTAGAGGAATCGTGTCAGTAACCACCAATTCATCTAGCATTGAATTTGTAATGTTGTTAATAGCGGGGCCTGATAATACTGCGTGAGTAGCGTACGCAATAACACGAGCAGCACCGTTTTCTTTTAGTGCTTGTGCAGCTTTACATAAGGTGCCTGCTGTATCGCACATGTCATCAACAAGAATACAGGTACGATTTTCTACATCACCAATGATGTTCATGACCTGAGATTCATTAGCGCGTTCACGGCGTTTATCGATGATAGCAAGATCACAATCCAGTTGCTTAGCAACGGCACGAGCACGCACTACACCACCGACGTCTGGAGAGACGACCATTGGATTTTCGTACTGCTGATCAATAATGTCATCTAGTAGTACTGGAGAGCCGTAAACGTTATCAACAGGAACAGAGAAGAATCCCTGAATCTGGTCAGCATGAAGATCTACTGTAAGAACGCGGTCTACTCCAATAGTTGTCATCATATCGGCAACAACTTTAGCTGTGATAGCTACACGAGCTGAACGCGGGCGACGATCCTGTCGAGCGTAACCAAAATATGGTACTACAGCTGTAATTCTTGCTGCTGATGCGCGACGTAGTGCATCAGCCAAGACAATCAATTCCATGAGGTTGTCGTTGGTCGGTGCGCAAGTGGATTGAATAATAAAAACATCTCTACCGCGGACGTTTTCCTGGATTTCTACACTGACTTCACCATCGCTAAAACGAGCAACGTGAGCTTTACCCATAGGAATATCGAGACGATCGACAACTTTGAGCGCTAGCTCAGGGTTTGCATTGCCAGTGAAAACCATCATTTCAGACATGGTGTGCACCTTTTCGGACTGTTCTTCATTGGAATTCATGTTGAGTGAGTACTCACCATAGATTATTGGCTGGGGTAGCAGGATTTGAACCTGCGCATGACGGGATCAAAACCCGCTGCCTTACCGCTTGGCTATACCCCAGTATCATCTATGGAGGTAATTACCCTCAAAAAGAGGGCGCTATTCTCTTAAAAACAGCCAGAATGGTCAAGTAAAAACGAAAATTGTGCTCTTTTTAATCAATAATTCGCCAGTTCCTTAGGATCAGTGTCAGCTTTAGCTCTTCGCGGCTCATTGTTAGTTTTCTAGGTAGGCTAGCTTTATTACCGTCAACGTAACTCTGGTATTCAATATTCCAACCTTGCTGGGTTAGTTTTGCTAAGCGATTGTCAGTCAGTGTTAGGTCGTAGGTGCTGCTAGGTGAGGGGATACCTTTGATCCAATATTGCGCATCTTGAACGGGGATTTCCCAGCCAAGACGTAGGCTGAGTAACTCTTCAGGAGATCCGGCAGCTAATGGCTGCTCACCAGGAATCTCTAGTGTTGAAGAGTATTGGTCGCCGCTAATAGTAGCGCCACCCTGGCCGAGTGGGCCTTTTAAGCTAATATTGTATGCTTGTTGGTTTTGATTCCAAGATAGGGACGCTGATTGTGAGTCATCAGGGGTGCGAATGCCTATTTTTCCTGACGTATTCCAATGAGATATTTGGTTGATAATTGCCTGATGTTCTTCCCAACTAAGAGTGGATTTAGATTCTGGGGCTTGAGTTTTAGGTATAAGGCTACAACCTGTCATTATTAATGAGAGGCTTATCAGTAAAAATATCTTTTTCATAGCTGTCCGTTCAATGTTTTCTGGGCATTCATAATATGAGGGTTTTCTGGGAACTTACTCGAAAGCTCGGCAAACAGCTCTTGAGCTTGCTGCTTTTTGTTCTGAGCTACCAGAACCGCAATAAGATGGCTGCCTACTTCTGGGTCTGGATATACTTTATAGGCTTTTGTTAAGAAGGTCAGCGCCTCATCGTAGCGGTTCAGCTTGAATAATACCCAGCCGATTGAATCCATCACGGCGGGGTCATTCGGCTTTAGGCTGATAGCCTTGGTAAGCAGTTGGTAAGCTTCTTGATAACGCTCGGTGTAAAGTGACAAGGTATAACCGAGGGCGTTCAATGCCATCGCATTGTTCGGGTCTTTATTTAGAATAAACCTAAAGTCTGCTTCTGATTGAGGAAACTCTTCAGGGGGGCGCATCATGGCACGCGAGTAACGCAGAGGAATATGATCCGGGTAGGTTGAAATCCCCCTATCTAAGCTTGTAATTGCTTGCTTCTCGAATTTGAAACTTCTCAGCCAATCAGCGTATACATTGATCAAATCAGGTGCTAATTCTGCATGGTTTGCCGTCGCTTTGGTAATGATGTCAGTAACACGGGGCTCTTTTGTGTCGCTGGCCAACAGTGCAAGTGTGCGTGTGTATGCTTGTAATACGTTATTGCCGCGATTTACTTGCAAATAGTGCTGTATAGCGAGCTCAGGGTTGTCTAACTGCTCTTCTATTAAGCCTAAGTAGAAATGTAAAGATGTATCTCGAGTACGTGAGTATAAGGTTTGTAATATAGCTTTACTGTCGTCAAGGCGGTTGAAATCTAGTGCTAATAAAGCGAGATATAGATGAAGTTGGTTATCTGCACCAAAGTTGGAGATAAGTTGATTACTTTCTTTAATAGCAGTGTTGGGCTGGTTATCTTTGTAAAGCGTTTGAATCTTGAGAATAGTGAGTTGCTTGTTTTCTGGATCCTCTTTAAGACCCGCTGAAATGACATTGAGTGCTTGTGAGTATTTTCCACTATCTTTCAGCAAGTCTGCTTTTTGAATAATGCTTGCTTCACTTTTAGGGTTCAGTTTGATGGCTTTATTAAAGCTATATAGTGCACTGTCATTGTCAGACACACGTCGTTCGAACATTCCACGTGATAGCCATAGCTCTGAATTTTTTGGTGTGCGTTTTGTCTGTTTGTTGATGATGTTTAAATATGCCTGCGCTTCTTTAAGTGGCATTTTGGCTGCATGGCTATTGAGTAGCGCTAGTATTTGGTGGCTGTTAGTCGTTAACGCTGTCTCAATGAAAGGCAGCGCCTTTGAGAACTTTCCTTGTTGAATGAGTAAACCAACCAGTAATGTTTGTGGTTCTTGGCTGTCGGGTTCGTGTTTGACCCATATTCTGGCAGCTTTTTCGAGCGAACTAGCGTCCTTCGTGAACTGTGCAATGCGAGCGGCGCGTCTGATAATGCCAGGATCGCCAGTTAACTCTGCCTGTTTCAGGTATTTCTCAAGAGAAACATCATATCGTTGTTGATGACCCGCAAGTTCAGCAATCAGAAGGTCGTATAACGATTCTCCATTTAACTCACCTTGCTTATAAGTACTTTCCCAAGCAGGCGTTGGCGCTACTGTGTCGTTCGGCTGCTGCGTTAAACTGCACCCGCTCAGTATTCCTGTACTGATAACCAACAAACAGAGTATTTTTTTTAGCACAATATATAATCGATCCAAGGTTGATGTACTACTGACTATTGTCACTATAGTAGAGTTTGATACGCCTTGTCATCGCCAAAGCATATCCTGATTAGTGTAATACTCTGTAAATAGGTTCCATTTAGTGCACTTTCACGCACGGGGAATTTCATGTTTTAGGCTAAATCGGTGTATCATTGCGCGCTTATTGATAGTCTGGTGTAGTTAATCGATCCATGTCTCTTCTTGCTTTAGGCATTAATCATAAAACGGCGTCTGTCTCCGTCAGAGAACGAGTGGCATTCAGTCCTGATAAATTGGCGGATGCTTTGCGGCAGGCCCACGGCTTTGCACAGCTGAAAGAAATTGCCATTCTCTCTACCTGTAACCGAACAGAATTGTATTGTTCAACTGAGTTGCCGGGAACACGTGCGGTATTGGAGTGGTTAGGTGAATACCATGGCCTTGAGTTGAGTGAGCTTGAAGCGTGTGCCTATACCTACTGGGATGAGTCTGCGGCTAAGCATATGATGCGGGTTGCCAGTGGCTTGGATTCTTTGGTGTTAGGTGAGCCGCAAATTTTGGGGCAGCTTAAATCAGCCTATTCATTATCGCAGGACCAAGGGTTAGTGGGGGCTGAACTGGGGCGTTTGTTTCAGCAAACCTTTTCGGTAGCCAAAAAAGTTCGTACTGATACGGCTATAGGCGAAAACCCAGTATCCGTCGCTTATGCGGCAGTTAATCTTGCACAGCATATTTTTTCTGACCTTAAAGACAGTCGGGCGTTGTTAATTGGTGCGGGTGAGACCATCGAGCTAGTGGCTCAGCATCTGGTAAACGCCGGTGTTAGTAATATTACGGTTGCGAACCGTACGGTGAGCCGTGCTTTAAGTGTTGCTGAGGCCTTTAACGGTAAAGCTGTGATGCTTGGCGATATTCCTGACGTTTTAGCCGATGCCGATATTATTATTTCATCTACTGCTAGCCAGTTACCTATTCTAGGTAAAGGTGCGGTCGAAAATGCACTAAAAAAACGCAAACATCGACCTATCTTCATGGTTGATATTGCAGTGCCGCGAGATATTGAGCCACAAGTCGCTGATCTAGATGACGTGTATCTTTACACAGTCGATGATTTGCGTGAAGTGATTGAAGAAAATCAACGTAGTCGTGAAAGTGCAGCGAAAGAGGCTGAGGCTATTATCGATGTCGGTGCTCATGAGTTTATGCGCCAGTTGCGTTCGCTCGATGCAGTCGATACGGTAACTCAGTTACGCGGGCGCTATGAGTCTTTGCGCGACGCAGAAGTTGAAGTTGCTTTGAAGCAATTGAAAAAAGGTAATGATCCCGAAGAAGTACTCGCTCAGATGGCTCGTCGCCTGACTAATAAAGTGCTTCATCACCCAACAATTCAGCTAAGAAAAGCGAGTGCGGAAGGGCAGTCTGACGTTGTGACTGCCGCTCAAACGCTTTTCCAGTTATCTGATTCGGACGAAAACTAATATATGAAAGAGTCTATTCAAACCAAGCTGGATAAGCTAGCAGATCGCTTTGAGGAATTGGCTGCACTATTAAGTGATGCCGGTGTTATCTCTAATCAGAACAAGTTTCGCGATTTCTCTAAAGAATATTCAGAGCTAGAGCCTGTGGTGCAGGCTTATAGTGCATACCAGCAAGCAGAGAGTGATGTGGCAGAAGCGCAGCTGATGATGGAAGATACTGATCCTGATATGCGTGAGATGGCCAAAGAAGAGTGGTCAGATGCTCAGGCACGTATTGCGACCCTAGAGGATGAGCTACAGATTCACCTATTACCTAAAGACCCCCATGACGGCAGTAACGTTTTCTTGGAAGTGCGTGCAGGTACTGGTGGTGATGAAGCGGCTATCTTCTCGGGCAATCTTTTTAGAATGTATTCTAAATTTGCTGAAGCACAAGGTTGGCGTATAGAGGTTATTAGTGCCAATGAAGGCGAACATGGTGGTTATAAAGAGCTAATCGCCCGTATTGTAGGGCAAGATGTTTTCTCACGAATGAAATTTGAATCGGGTGCGCATCGTGTTCAACGAGTGCCTGAAACTGAGTCTCAAGGTCGTATTCATACTTCGGCATGCACAGTGGCTGTTATGCCTGAGTTGGATGAAGTGGCTCAAGTTGAAATTAATAAAGCTGATTTGCGAGTTGATACTTACCGTGCTTCTGGTGCAGGTGGACAGCATGTCAACAAGACAGACTCCGCTATCCGTATTACTCATATTCCTAGCGGTCTCGTTGTTGAGTGTCAGGAAGAGCGCTCACAGCATAAGAACCGTGCCAAAGCGATGGCTTTGTTGGCGTCGCGTTTACAGTCTGCAGAGAAAGAAAAGCACGAAGCTGAGCAGGCCACGACACGTAAGAGTTTAGTCGGTAGTGGTGATCGTTCAGAGCGTATTCGTACTTATAATTATCCACAGGGCCGGATTACTGATCATCGCATCAATCTAACGCTGTATAAGCTTGATGAGATCATGGAAGGCAAGCTGGAAGAAGTGATCAACCCGTTGATGCATGAATATCAAGCTGAGTTGTTAGGGGCGTTATCTGAGTAGCGGAGTGACTATGCGAATTGCTGAGGCGCTATTGTGCTCTAAGCAGTTAGAAGAGGTCAGCGATTCGTCTCGGTTGGATACTGAATTGCTGTTATGCCATGTATTAGATAAGCGCACTAGCTATTTGATGACTTGGCCAGATAAGCCGCTTTTAGTTAGCCAGCAGCAGCAGTTTCTTACATTGATGGGGCGCCGCTCTAAAGGTGAACCCATCGCCTATATTTTGGGTACCCAGGCTTTTTGGACGTTAGATCTTGAAGTCTCGACAGATACCCTTATTCCTCGCGCCGATACAGAAGTATTGGTTGAAACTGCACTCTCTCTTTTTGCTAATGTGCCGTTTCTTGATCGATCATGTAGAGTGGCCGACCTAGGAGCGGGAACTGGCGCTATTGCTCTCGCTCTGGCAAGTGAGCGACCTGCGTGGGAAGTGTGGGGGTGCGATCGCATTGAGGCGGCGGTTGCGCTAGCGCAACGTAACCAGAAGAGATTAGGTCTAACTCAGGTGAGCTTTGTTCAAGGTAGTTGGCTTGAACCGCTCTCTGGGCTTTTTGACATGATTGTTAGTAACCCTCCATACATAGACTCAAGAGATGAGCACCTTGACCAAGGTGATGTGCGTTTTGAACCGCGTAGTGCATTGGTAGCTGATGGTGATGGTTTATCGGATATTCAGCATATTATTAGTGCTGCCACTGACTATCTTGTGACTGATGGGTGGCTACTGTTTGAACACGGCTATCAGCAAGGGTCTGCTGTGAGGCAGCTATTTACTGAGTGTGGTTATCAGCAGGTAAATACTTATCAGGATTACGCGGGTAACGATCGCGTTACGCTAGGCTGTTGGAGAATAGGCTGAACGGTATGACAGGCTATTGGGTTGTTAGATAAAATAAGGTGCTGGAGAAAATAATAATGCTAAGCGATGATCAGTTACTACGTTACAGCCGCCAAATTATGTTACCTGATGTGGACATTGACGGTCAGGAACGCTGGTTAACCTCTAAAGTGCTAATTATTGGCTTAGGCGGATTAGGCAGTCCTGTGTCGCTTTATCTGGCTGCTGCGGGTATTGGTGAGCTGGTCTTAGTGGATGACGATCAGGTTGATCTTTCTAATCTTCAACGCCAAGTTGTTCATACTACGGCCCGTATCGGTATGAAAAAAGTAGATTCCGCCGCACAGATGCTACGAGAGATTAATCCTGATATTAATATCGTAACGCGTGCTGAGCGTTTAGGTGCCTATGCATTACAAGCGCTTGTTGCTCAAGTTGATTTGGTGCTGGATTGTACCGATAACTTTTCAACACGTTTTGCTGTAAACCAAGCGTGTGTTGAGCATAAAAAACCGTTAGTTTCTGGTGCGGCTATTCGTATGGAAGGCCAAATTGCGGTCTTCCAGCCAGGAGTGGACGGGAGCCCTTGTTATCAATGTTTATATACCGAAGGAGATGATGAAACGCTAACGTGCTCTGAATCTGGCGTGCTGTCTCCATTGGTGGGTATTATTGGCTCAATGCAGGCGTTAGAAGCACTTAAGGTGCTGGCTAATATTGGCACGACTTTAACGGGTCGATTACTATTGTTGGATGCAAAGCATATGGAGTGGCGCTCCCTTAAGTTGAAGCAAGACCCGGCGTGCCCTATTTGCGCAAATAAGGAGATGAGAGCATGAGTGAAATCGAAAAGGTAAAACGTGTTCTTAAGAGCAGCCGAGTCATTGCATTGGTTGGTGCGAGCCTAAAACCCGAGCGTGCTAGTTACCGGGTGATGGCTTTTTTGCTAAACCAAGGCTATCAGGTTATTCCTGTTAATCCTGTTAAAGCTGGGCAGCAGCTGCATGGTCAAACTATTTTGGCTTCGCTGCAGGATATCTCTGAAACTGTCGACTTGGTGGATGTTTTTCGTAATTCAGAAGCCGCAGCGAGCGTAGTAGATGATGCTATTAGTATCGGTGCAAAAGCTGTATGGATGCAGCTTGGTGTGATTAATCAGCCCGCTGCTGATCGGGCTGAAGCCGCAGGACTCGATGTGATTATGGATCGTTGCCCTGCGATTGACATCCCAAGTTTTGGTATATCAAAAGTCTCGTAAGCTTTTCTTGGGCTTAATGCTTCTCTTACAGTGTCATCTCACCGCATAGAGGAGACGACAACAGGTCTTTAATACGTTCAATATCTGTTTCAGTGGCTAATAAAAATAGTAACTTGGTATAAGCTGCTTCAACCGTCATGTCAGCACCGGGAATCACGCCTAGTTGATTAAGACGAGCGCCCGTTGCATAAGACCCTTGTATTACTTGCCCGGAGTGGCAAAGAGTCAGGTTGACGATGACTACCCCGCGATTGTTTGCCATTTCCAACAAAGACATCAAACATTGATTATTATCCGGTGGGTTCCCCGCTCCGTAGCTCAGCATAATAACGCCTTTTATATCAGGATTATCTAGTATTGATGTCAGCTGAGCATCATTGATGCCTGGATAAAGGTGCAGTTGCGCAACCTGTTCCGTGCCGCAGTCTGGCGTTTTAAATTGTGACGTATTGTGTTGCGTGTTTTTAGTCTGACCTATGCTTTTAGCGCTGTTATCAAGCAGTTTAATTTGGATGCCTGACAGTCCTAGAGGACTGTAGTTGGGCGATGCAAAAGCGCGTAGCGATGAGGTATGCACTTTTTTGGCGCGATTGCCTCTCAATAATTGACCATCGAAACAGATGCAGACTTCTTGGTTGTTGGGTTCGCGGGCGAACTCAATAGCATTCAGTAAATTATTAGTGGCATCGGTTCTGGGTTGAGCTAAAGGAATTTGCGAACCGGTTAAAACGACAGGTTTACTTAAACCGCAAAGCATAAAAGAGAGCGCTGAGGCGGTGTAGGCCATGGTGTCGGTGCCGTGAAGAATAACGAAACCATCATATTTATCATAATGCAGTGTAATCAGCTCTGCTAACGTAGCCCAATCGGCAGGCACAATATTTGAGCTATCAATGAGCTTGTCGAGTTCGATAATATCAAAAGGCTGCAGAGCCGAGATAGATACTTTATTGAGCCGTTGCTCTAACAGTTCATTGAAACCACCTTGTGGTACGTAGCCAGATGCAGAAGGCCACATACCAATGGTACCGCCAGTATAAATTATTAGAACGCGGGACTTGTTCATGTAGCGGCCTCAATTGGGGGTGTTCATACAGCCGTCTTCAATGGGCTAGTATTTGCGGCAGCAGAGCTTAGATGATTTAGGGGATGAGTTCCATAACTAAGATCTGGCATTAGTGCTGCGAGCATGTGGCTGTTTGGTATATTAAGTTGGATCGGTGGGTTGTTGGCCGTAATGCCGCGAATACAGCGATGGTTTAGCATGTAGATAGCAGAGCTAAGCATTTTCATGGAGTTGAGGATGTTATAGATAATGACCGGTTCCATGGCGTTTAGCTGTTGAGAGCCTGCCTCTGCGGCCATGCACACGGTGACATCATGCCCAATGACTTGAAAAGCAGTTTGGCTAACAGCCTCAGGAATAACAGGGCTAGCGACACCTGGTGCAAGCGAGGAACCTGCTTGTGCAACAGGGAGGTTAATCTCATTAAAATTAGTCCGTGGATCGTTAGAAAGCATGCATATTTCACTGCAAATTTTGGAGAGCTTTATCGCTAGTTTTCTTTGAATAGCAGAGATCTTCACAAATGCTCCCATGTCGGAATCGTCACCAGGTGATTCTTTATCTGATGTGATAGGTAGCGCTGATATGCGTTTCAGGTGTTTTATTGTTGATTTCGTATAATCAGGATGGGCACGATTTGCTTGATCTTGCGATGTGCTATCAAGGTTTGTCGCGCATAGTTGTGTGCAGGCGCTTTGTATATTTACGATCTCTTCTTTCAGGGAGTCTGCAAAGTCTACAAACTCGCTGCCTAGCATTTTTGTAGCGGTATCTTGTAAGTGAGCGCCTTTTGCAAGAGGAATGCGAGCGAACTCTTCTGCTTTCTTGTCCAAGCTGCTTTTAATAGAAGATAGCGCGTGTGTGAGTGTCTGTGTGCTTAATACGATTGATAGTCGTGTTGCTGTGGCATAAGCGTCATTGGTTGTCTGTGATTTGTTAACGTCATTGTTGGGGTGTAGGTATTGATACTCACCTTTTTCGTGACCCATGATAGAGAGAGCCAAGTTAGCAATAACCTCATTGGCGTTCATGTTGGTAGATGTGCCAGCGCCTCCCTGAATTAAATCTACAACGAATTGGTTGTGTAATTCTCCTTCACGAATACGTATGCAGGCTTGGCGAATAGCATTGGTTTTTTTGCTGCTGAGTAATCCCAGTTCATGGTTTGCTTCAGCTGATGCTTGTTTCACCATTGTTAATGTATTGATGAGATCTTGAAAGTGGTGAATAGGTACACCAGAGGTATTGAAGTTGCGTAAGGCGCGTAATGTCTGAATACCGTACCAAGCACTATCTGGGAGCGTTTCATCGCCTAATAAATCATGTTCTTTTCGATTGTTCATTGGGCGACTAGCTCTTTATTAAATAGGTTGATTACCATTCAATCATACTTAAGTTGCACCTATCTATTGGGCATTGATGCAGTTTTTGATGCAGAATGTTGCTTGAAATGCATCATATAGCACCACTATAATTGAAATATCTAAAGTAAAGGCTGTGTATATGTATCAGGATCTGTCCAGTAATCTGAAATTACTCTGCAGTTATTACGATTCTATTGCTGATGTGTGCCGTCGCCTGAACCTTAATCGCACACAGTTCAATCGGTATCTAAGTGGTCGTTATAAGCCCTCGCCAAAAACTATGCGAAAGCTCTGTGATTTTTTTGGTGTAGAGGAGTATGAATTACTGCTTCCTGTAGCTCAGTTCGAGCGCCTTATTCAAGTGCGCCCGAAAGTCATTGCTCCCTCTAGTTTACCTAGAGTCGAAGATAGTCATCTGCAAGCCTTGAGTCATGCAAGTTCGGCGCAGATGGAAAAATATGTGGGGTATTATTTTGAGTACTACATGTCGATGGCGTGCCCTGGTAAGGTGCTTCGAAATTTGATCTGTATTGAAAAACGCGACGAAGGTTATTATTACCAACGCACAGAGAGACTAAAAGAAAGCCCTACTGAAGCAGCATTTCATAGTAAATATATAGGGATGGCTTTATTTCTAACTGATCGAATCTTCATGATTGATTATGAAGCGTTAGCGACGAATGAAGTTACCGAGACTGTGTTGACTCCAAGCTATAAGAACCGTATTAGCCGCTTAAATGGTTTAAGAATTGGTGTGCCTGCCAATGGTGTAAGAAAGCCCAGTTGTGCCCGTGTAGTGATGGAGTATTTAGGTTTGCAGGTTGATATCCGAAAAGCGTTAGGGCTCTGTGGCCTCTATGAGTTGAATGATGACGCTATAGACGAGTCTATTAAGGTGTCGGTGCGCAACCAGATGGATGAGACTGATTGGCACTTCACAGCGCGTGCTTAAGTGTCTATTGGTTTAAAAACATCTGTCTGATACGCAGGTCATCGACAGCGCGTTTTACATGCTGCTTTAACTCTTCGGGTAATGATTGGGGCCATTGCTCCGGTGTTTGAACACCGGAAGCTATCAAAAAATTAAGCAGCTCTTTGTTTTGAGTCTCTAATGCATAACTCAACGCATTGAGTCCTTGTGAGTCCTCTTGGTTGAGATCAATTCCATATTCGTTAAAACGACTCAGGTGAAGCATTAGTTCTGTGACAGAGCAGTGCTTAAAGCAGGCAGCTATTAAATGTGTGTTTTCATCTTGGGCTTTATATTCGGTACTCGCGCCTGATTGTAACAATGCATTGATGAGCGTTAAGCTTTGCACCTGTTTAAGGGCAACCAACAAGTAGGGCTCATCTGTTGACGAGCGCTGCTCAATATTAGCTCCGGCCTCAATAAGCATGACAAGGGCTTTGGGTTGCTGTGCAAGAATGGCAGTTTCAATAGCACTAAGCTGTTGGTCTGTTTGGTCATTTAGTACAGTCGAATCGATGTTTTGTAGTCGTTTAGCAAGAGTTGCTAAATCACCTGTTTCAATTACCTTAAATAGCTTGGATACTTTTTGTTTTTTGAATAGCGTTAGCATGCTTAGATAACCTCTAAAATTTTCATTAGATAGATGCCACTGCTTAGCGTGAATACTGAACCGATAGTCGTCGTTAAGATAATATTAGCGGCCAGCTGTGCATTGCCTCCCATTGCTTTCGCCATGACAAAGCTTGCTGCCGCAGTCGGGCAGCCAAAAAGCACAAACATTAATACCAAGTCTTGATCTGTGAAACCCGCTTGCCAAGCTCCTAGAGTGAGAATAATTGGCAGAATCAGCAATTTAGTGGCAGTAGCCCAGAATGCTTGGAAGGACGTGTGTTTTAGGCTCTTTAAATTTAATGTGGCACCAATAGTGAGCAACGCTAAGGGCAATGTAAGATTAGCAAAGTAACGGCCGGTGCGATCAACCACTTCGGGCAACGAGAATCCGAAATAGGAAAAAGGCAAAGCGAGTAATACCGCAATAATTAAGGGATTTTTTAATATCTCTATGATCACGCCGCTCAGTGATAGGGCGTTACTGCTTTTCATGGGTAGTGATAGGACAATGATCGATAGTACGTTATATAGAGGAATGACCAAAGCAAGCAGTAATGATGCTTGGGCAAGACCTGTTTGGCCAAATAAGTTGAAGCTTACCGCTAATCCTATAATCCCATAGTTACTGCGAAAGGCCCCTTGAATAAAAACGCCAAGGTCTTCGGGTTTATGAATCCATTGTTTCGCTAGCAACCAGATAGCGATAAATGTAACCAATGTTCCGGCGGCTACATAACTGAGTTGTGTGGGATTAAAAACTGCCTGAAAGTCAGTTCTGGCGATACTCATAAAAACCAGGGTTGGTAACGTAATCATAAACACCAGTTTTGATCCGGTGCTGACAAATGCCTCATTAATAACGGATGTGCGTTTTAATATAACGCCCATAAATACGATAAAAAAGATGGGCGCCACAATGTTGGCTGTAAAAGCCAATGTATCTAGGTAAAGCGCCACGTAAAGCTCCTATAAGTAAATGAAGGCAAGATAATACTGCTGTCGTGATTTAAGTGCTATGCAGTACAGTGTTGTAGAACAGTGTTATTACTCAGACAACTATTTATCAGCGCAAGTACTGTTGCTGGGTAGGCTATGTTGTCCTACTGGTGAAGCTTTGGGTAATCGAACCAGAGAAGTGTTCCGCATGACTCTGTGAGTTCAGACCAGCAGGTGATGCCTAGTTGAATATGCATAACACCACAGGTGGGAAGGTTGTTGAGCCGTTCTGCACTCAGATATTCCCCTAAACGCTGTAATCCGGGATTATGACCAAACAGCATAATGTGACGGTCCTTGTCGGAATGGCGCTGTAATGTATCGAGCAATGTTTCCATACATGAGTCGTATAGCTCAGGAACAACCTCGATGAGTGGTCGATTAGTGAGTTGTTTGCTGGTGGCTTTAGCCGTCAGGTATGCACGCGTAGCGCCGCTCGATAAACATTTGTCAGGTGTCAGGTTTGCCGCTTTTAGGCGTTCGGCCATGGCGGGCAAATCACGTTTGCCGCGTTTGTTAAGAGGGCGGTTGAAATCTTCAAGATCTGGATTTTTCCAGCTTGATTTAGCATGTCTGATAAGAGTGAGCGTGCGCATATTAGGACTCCGGCCTGAAAGCAGCTATTAGCGCAAAATAACACGGTTGGTGGCATCTTTTAAGATGTTAGAGTGTATAAAAACCAGTGATAATCTTTCTAAGCTCAGTTATTACTGTTTAGATTACTGTGAAAACTCATGATCTTGTGAGGTGTTTTCCAGCATTCGTTTCCACACTGAGCGCATATGTGGCATCGGCATGCTTCCTACACGCTGTAAGTTCATGGGGCCGTCGTTAAATAAACGAGGATCCATTAGCACATAATCATCATCGATAATGGGTATGAACCCCATATGATCGAGAATATCGGTTTTTAAGTTCACGCCAGGCGCAATTTCTAGCAGTTTTAAGCCGCTATCCGTGAGTTTGAAGACCGCTCTTTCGGTGATGAACATAACATTTTGTTGTTTTTCTAAGGCGTATTGCCCGTTAAAGGTGATCTGTTCTACGGCGGCGAGAAATTTCTTAATAGGGCCGTTCTCAATAATCGTCAATTGATTGTTGCTTACTTCGATTGTTTGAGGGCCTGACGTAAATGTGCCGAGGAAGTAAACATCGCGGGTGTTTTGCGTGATGTTAATAAAGCCTCCGCACCCGGCAAGTCGCTCGCCAAACCGGCTGACGTTAATATGGCCTTGTGGGCTTGCTTGTGCTAAACCAAGGAAGGCTTGGTCCAGACCTCCGCCGTCGTAAAAATCGAATTGAGCGGGTTGATCAATAATAGCATCTGCATTGGCAATAGCTCCAAAGCTTAAGCCGCTGGCGGGAGATCCTCCAATGCCGCCAGCTTCAACTGTCAATGTGAACTCTTTAAGCCTGCCTTCTTCTGCAGCAATGTGTGAGATGATTTCTGGTATGCCAATACCTAAGTTAACGACCGAGCCTTTGCGTAGCTCCATTAAAGCGCGCCGACCAATGACCTTACGTGCGGACAGAGGAACAGATTGCAGTGAGTTGCCGGTACGAATCTCGCCGCAATAAGCAGGGTTGTATTGCTCAGCAAATGTTTGCGGATGGTCCTGCGCTTCTGACAGCACTACATGGTCTACTAAAATACCAGGAATACGAACACGGTCTGGTGTTACTTGGTGTAGTTCAGTAGTACGTTCGACTTGCACAATAACCGTGCCGCCGCTGCTTTTAACCGCTTGAGCGATAGCCAGTGCTTCTAATGGTAGCGCTTCTTTCTCCATTGAAATATTACCGTTTCTATCAACAGTTGTACCGCGAAGCAAGGCTACATTAATGGGAAATGTCTTGTATAAAAGAAAAGGGGAGCCGGCTATTTCTATGCGTTCCACAAGGTCTTCTTGAGTACGCTTGTTGATTTTTCCGCCACCCTGCTCTGGGTCGACAAACGTATGTAATCCCACGTGCGTTAATGTGCCAGGTTTACCAGCTGCGATATCACGAAAGAGATGACAGATAACGCCTTGAGGCAGATTATATGCTTCAATTTTATTATCAATAGCCAGTTTCCCGAGGCGCGGAGCTAAGCCCCAGTGCCCTCCAATGACGCGCTTTAGCATGCCTTCATGGCCAAATCGATTCAGCCCGCGGTTTTTTGCGTCACCTTGCCCTGCTGCATACACTAGATTAAGACTGCTAGGGTGACCGGTCGCTAAGAAGCGCTTCTCAATAGCTTTTGCGAGTGTCTCTGCAAACCCTATACCGATAAAGCCAGCGGTTGCGATAGTGTCATTATCTGCAATGAGTAACGCGGCTTCTTGAGCTGAAATAAGACGATTGGGCATACCATTACCTGTAAATTGTTTTTTATTGTTCACTGGTTATAGCAAAAGACGAGCCAGTCATTTTTTTATCAATAAAATCATATGCTTGTGTGTTTTTGGTCAATCGTGCTTATTATGTAGTGTATTGCTGTGTAGACACTAGTGTATGGTTTGTATGTAGTGTGTCTATTCGTCTTTACACTTTTTTAAGCGCTCATATAAGGTGGCTCTAGAAATCCCTAATAGTTTGGCGGCGCTACTTTTATTGCCCCCTGTTTGCTGAAGTGCTTCTCTCAGTGCGTCTTGCTCTAGCCTTAGCCGTGTTTCATGAAGATTTATCGGCAAAGGGTTGGTATCAACACAGGGAAGATCATCAAATGCACCTAAGTCTGCGGGTTCAATAGCAGTACCTTCTGCCATTACACAGCCGCGCTCTAAACGGTTGTGGAGCTCCCGGACATTTCCAGGCCAGCTGTATTCAAGCAGCCATTGTCGCGCAGTATCTGTTAATGCGAGTGCAGGAATCTGTGCTTGCTGTTGAATATTTTTTAGCATATGAATACACAGTAATGGGATATCGTCTTTGCGCTCCCGAAGCGGCGCTAAGCGTATGGGTAATACATTCAGTCGATAATAAAGATCGGCACGAAACTTACCTTCATCAACTAGTTTTTTAAGGTTGCCTGACGTCGCCGCAATAATGCGAACATCGACTTGCTCTAAACGGTTTGATCCCAGTGCTTCTACTTCTCGCTCTTGTAAGACCCTAAGAAGCTTAGCTTGCATGGTAAGAGGCATTTCGGCAATCTCATCTAAAAACAGAGTACCGCTATTTGCTAACTGTATTTTTCCTTTTCGTCCGTTTTTATCGATACCTGTATAGGCTCCGGGAGCTGCTCCAAACAATTCGGCCTCAACGAGTGACTCTGGTAAAGCTGCCATATTGATGCCAACAAATGGGCCTCCGTTTCGCTGGGAAGCATGATGAATACCTTGGGCGAGCAGCTCTTTACCTGTTCCCGTTTCGCCAAGTAGAAGCACAGTGGTATCTAACAATGCAGCTCTGCGTGCTTGTCTTTTTAATTGTTGAATGATGGCTGATTGGCCAATTAAATCATCCAGTGCGTAGCGAGAGGGGCGAATCAATTTTTGCTGTTCGAGCTGGCGTTTAAGGCGAGCAAATTTATCAAATAATGGTCTGAGGCTTTCTAGATCAGTATAAAAAATAAAACCAATAGCACCCATCACAGTGCCGTTGTTATCTTTTAATGGCATGCGTGTTACCACGCACCAGCGATTGTTAATTTGCATGAGGTCGACAAAGGTGGGTTTGCCGCTTTTTAATACACGGGGTAGCTGTGTGTTAGGCAGCAACTCTTCAATAGGCGTACCGATAAGTGTTTTGTTTTCAGCTATGTTAATGAGTTGTCGATATTTAGGGCTCATCCAGATAATACGACAAGATGCATCTACAGCAATGGCTCCTTCGCAGAGGCTTGAAAGTAGCTCAAAGGGATGCTGCTTGCTGGTTTGCCCGCTCAGTAACTCATCAAGACAGATATGTTGCTCAGGTTGCTGAACTTTTGGAGTGGTCAATGCTGCATCCTTTTTTATCTATAAATATTTTGTTTGCATTAGGCTTATAAATTTGTACTCATATGTACCATGAAAAACAAGTACTGACTTTAAACCACGTTGCTTATTAATTGCTTCTCAGGACATGCTCCATGGATAAAATATCAACCACAGCGTTATCAAAACTGCGTTCCATGTCGAGTAAAGCGCTATTTGCGCAATTAGAAAATGCTGGATGGATTGTGCGTTTAGAAAAAAACTGGGAGTTAACGACCAGTGGCAGAGAGCGGGGGGGAGAAGTAAAGCAAAGTGATAAGTTTGGATCTTATATTGTTTGGCCACCTCAGTTAAAAATTGAGGGCGAAGCCGCAGTGGTTGCCTATGATAAAGATGACCTTCATAGCGCGGCTAATATAGGGCAAAAAGTTGCATTATCAGCACGGCAAGTTAACGCGTTGTTTTCTGAGTTAGGTTGGGTGGATCGTCATCACAAAGGCTGGCAGTTAACGGGGCAAGGAAAGGCATTAGGGGGAGTACAAAAAGAGAGCCAAAAAACCGGAATTCCTTATGTACTCTGGCCGCTCGCTTTTATTCATAACCTTGCTTTTCAGCGTTCCCTGAAAGCGCTTAAAGGAGATCTTGGCCAGGCTTTGGGGCTAAATGAATACACGAGCGAAGAGGTCTCCGTTTTTAGGAAGAAATTTCCTGCCAACTTTCGAGCGGTAGATGGTCATCAGCTTCGCTCAAAAGCCGAAGTGCTGATCGACAATTGGCTGTATCTAGCGGACATCGCGCATGCTTATGAACGCCGTTTGCCGATTGAAGAAGATGTCTACAGTACTTTTTATATACCCGCTGGAAAGATATATGTTGAGTTATGGGAGCATGAGAGTGACCCAGAGTATCAAAAAATTAAGCAACAAAAGCTGCAGGCGTATTCAAAATATGGATTAACACTTCTAGAGTTACGTGAGAGCGATATTACAAGTTTAGATGATGTCATGCCCCGCTTATTGTTAAAGAATGGCATAGAGGCTTATTAAGAGGCGTTGTTGAGTACAGCAGATAGATTGAATGTATGAAGAAAGGGCTATTAATAGCCCTTAATTATGAAGTGAACTGTCACAGGGAGCTATTCTGCGTCACTCATCCAAATATCACTAACCCAGTCCCACAGGTTATCCCACTGCTCTTCATTTACCTCTTCCTCTGCTGACCAGAAGCCGATAGAGCCATCTTGTTCGATAAAGTAATAACCGCCATTCGCTTCGCAAAATGGGATTAGCTCTCTCGGCAAACCTAAAGACCATGCTGTTGCCGTTAGCTCTGGCAGGTGCGTATGTGAATGTGGTTCAGTCGCAGTGACAGGGGATAGGGAGCCAACTACAACATCGCTAGCCTCTAGCAGAAACTCTTTTAGGTCTGCAGGAATAGAGATTAAAATTTCCTCTTCCAACTCAACCAGCTCATCTTCCGTTGGGAGGCGAACTGAGTTGAAGCGGTCTTCGTTTAATTCACGAAGTTCATCAATGATGTCGTTCATATTAAGTAATAAGAGTCCTAAAGCCTGCGTGGTTAAAAGCTAATAATAGATGGTGGAGTTTACAGGATAAATTAGAACACTGTTTGGCCTTTGTGATCGTCAATTTCTTCCGTCTCGTCTTCTTCAACTTTATCTTCTTCGAGACTGAAGTTTAATCCACCACTGCTGCTGTTATTACCCTCTTCACTTAACTTAAATTTTAAGCGCAGGTTATTAGCTGAATCAGCATTTTTTATAGCTTCTTCCTCGCTAATTTTTCCTTCTCTGGCGAGCTTGAAAAGGGCTGAATCGAAGGTTTGCATACCTAAGGCTTCGGACTTTGCCATAATCTCTTTAATGCCATCGATATCGCCTTTAAATATCAACTCTTTAATTGTTGAGGTTCCGAGGAGAATCTCTATGGCCGCCGCTCGTTTTCCATCAATTGTATGCACTAGACGCTGCGAAACAATGGCGCGTACGTTCAGTGAAAGGTCAGTGAGGAGCTGGTGGCGCTTTTCTTCTGGGAAAAAGTTGATAATACGGTCAAATGCTTGGTTGGCATTATTGGCGTGCAGCGTAGAAATTGCGAGATGGCCCGTTTCAGCAAAAGCTAAGCAGTGTTCCATTGTTTCTTTGTCGCGCACCTCTCCAATTAGAATAACATCGGGAGCTTGGCGAAGCGTGTTAATCAGTGCGTTGTGGAAACTACGTGTATCTACACCGACTTCACGCTGATTAACGATCGACTTTTTATGGTGATGTACGAACTCGATGGGGTCTTCAATGGTGATGATGTGTCCACCACTATTGCTGTTTCGGTGGTCAATAAGAGCCGCGAGTGATGTCGATTTACCAGAACCTGTTCCGCCTACAAATAGCACCAGACCACGTTTGGCCATAATGACATCTTTAAGTACATCTGGTAGACCGAGGTCTTCCATGCGGGGAATATCCGTCTTGATATTTCGAGCAACGATAGCAACATCATTACGTTGTTTAAAAATATTAAGACGAAAGCGGCCTGACTTCTCAACAGAGATGGCTAGGTTCATCTCTAAATCGTGCTGGAAGGCAATTTTTTGCTCTGCGTCCATCACTTGTAAGGCGATTTTTTCGATCTCTCCAGGCTGAAAAGGGGTTTTGCTCAGTGGTTTTAAAACCCCCTGAAACTTTCCACAAGGCGGTGCTCCCGTTGATAGGTAAAGATCGGAACCATCTTTAGCAGCCAGTAAGCGAAGGCAATCGTAGAAGTCCATTTAATAATCCTGTTTATCCGTCAGCGTTAATTTGAGCAGTGAGCTTGTGCAATGTGTCTGTTGCTTTGTCATTATCTACTTGGCAGGTTCCTGCTGCTTGGTGTCCGCCACCGTTATAGGTCAGCATTAACTCGCCAACATTGGTTTTGGATGAACGGTCAAAGATAGACTTTCCTGTTGCAAATACCGTGTTCTGTTGTTTAAGACCCCACAGTACATGGATTGAAATGTTGCATTGTGGAAACATAGCATAAATGACAAAACGATTACCGGCGTAGATGACTTCTTCGTTACGTAAGTCCAGAACGACTAAGTTGCCGTGGACTGTAGCGCAGCGCGTGATTTGGTCCTTGAATTTTTTCTCTTGCTCAAAGTAGAGATCGACACGCTCTTTAACATCAGGGAGTGCTAAAAGATCGTCGATTGAATGGTCTTTGCCGTAATCAATTAGATCCATCATTAAATTGTAATTAGAGATGCGGAAGTCGTGAAAGCGACCGAGACCCGTGCGAGCATCCATAATGAAGTTGAGCAATTCCCAGCGTTTGGGGTTTAGTGCTTCCTCTTGGTTGTATTGCGCTGAGTCTCCTTTATCTACCGCAGACATCATGCTTTTCCATTCTTTAGGAAAGGCTGCTTCTCCACCGTAATGCTTCCATACAACACGTGCAGCAGAAGGGGCTTCTGGGTCGATAATATGGTTAGGTCGATCGCCTTGATTGCGCAGCGTCTCTGATAGATGGTGATCAAAAACTAAGTGAGCTGCAGCGACATAAGGTAAGTTTGTCGTGATGTCGTTATCAGAAATGCTGATCGTGCCATCCTGCATGTCTTTAGGATGAACAAACGTAATATCGTTAATTAGGTCGAGGTGTTTAAGTAAAATTGCACACACTAGACCGTCAAAGTCGCTGCGGGTGACTAATCGAAATTGAGACATACCAGTATTCCTGCGTTAACTTACAAAATATTATAGAAATCAGTATAGACAAGGATTAGTGATATGCAGGTGAGTCATTAGGGAAATTCTTAGGAAAGTTTTTTGAGCAGGTGCGAGGAGCAAAAAAGCCACTCGCTACGTCAATAGCGAATGGCTTTTGGTATACAGTTAGGTGATTAGCCGCCTAGGTATGCTTTGCGCACTTCTGGGTTAGTTAACAATGCATCACCGCTATCGCTGAGAACAACACGGCCGTTTTCCATCACGTAACCTCGATCAGCAATACGTAACGCTTGATTAGCGTTTTGTTCTACTAAAAAGATGGTGACGCCTTCATCACGCAGTTTCTCAATAATTGAGAAAATTTGCTGAATGATAATAGGAGCGAGCCCCAATGATGGTTCATCTAATAAGATCATCCGAGGACGGCTCATCATGGCACGGCCAATAGCTAGCATCTGTTGTTCGCCACCTGACATTGTGCCGGCACGTTGGCTGATACGCTCTTCTAATCGCGGAAACAGCTCAAGTACGTGTGCAAGACTTTCTTCGTACTCCGCATTGCTGCGAAAGTAAGCACCCATATGCAAGTTTTCTTGCACCGTCAGGCGAGAGAAAACGCGCCGCCCTTCAGGAACCACGGCTAATCCTTTGCGCATGATCTCAGGGGTGTTTACAGATGATATTTCCTCGCCATCAAAGAATATCTTCCCAGATGAAGCGCGAGGATCACCACAGATAGTCATCATTAGCGTGGTTTTTCCTGCCCCATTCGCGCCGATAAGCGTGACAATTTCACCGGTATGAACATCAATGGATATGTCGTGTAGTGCTTGGATCTTGCCGTAATGGGTATTTACATTTTCCAGTTTCAGCATCTTACGATTCCCCAAGGTAAGCTTTGATAACATCAGGATTGTTTTTGATATCGTCGGCATTGCCGTCGGCCAAAGGTGTTCCCTGTGCAATCACATAAATGTGATCAGAAATACCCATCACTAAGCCCATATCGTGCTCGATCAACAGGATAGATATTTCATGTTCATCTCGTAACTTGATAATCAGCTCATCAAGTTCCTTGGTTTCGTTCGGGTTAAGGCCCGCCGCTGGTTCATCCAGCATCAACAGCTCTGGCTGAGTTACCATGCAGCGCGCAATTTCTAAGCGTCGTTGTTGGCCGTAAGATAGGTTCCCCGACTCACGATTAGCTGAGTCGAGAAGGTCAACTTCTTTTAGCCAGAAGATCGCTCGATCCATCGCTTCTTGCTCTAGTCGGCGATAAGACGGTGTTTTAAATAATCCGGACAATAGCCCCGTATTTAA
Organism: Neptunomonas japonica DSM 18939; assembly: GCF_000422765.1. Classification (GTDB taxonomy): domain Bacteria; phylum Pseudomonadota; class Gammaproteobacteria; order Pseudomonadales; family Balneatricaceae; genus Neptunomonas; species Neptunomonas japonica. The sequence goes on from NZ_AUGR01000015.1 coordinate 90,161, forward strand.
ATGGCGATGCTGTGCTACCAACATGTTTTCAATCACGGTCATGTTCGAGAATAGACGTACGTGCTGAAAAGTACGTACTAAGCCCTGGCGAGAGATTTGGAAATCTTTCATGCCAGCAATCTCTTTGCCTTTGAACATAACGCTGCCTGCTGTTGGGATATAAAAACCCGACAAACAGTTAAAAACGGTTGTTTTACCAGCACCATTGGGTCCAATGACGGAAACAATTTGGCGGTTTTTTACGGTTAAATTAACTTTGTTTACCGCTACCAGTCCGCCAAACTGCATGGTCAGCCCGTTAACGTCGAGTAATAACTGACTCATTATTTCAACTCCAGAACAGGGCGTTTCATGGGTACTAGACCTTGTGGGCGCCAGCGCATCATCAGAACCATGGTTAGTCCGAATAACAGCATGCGGTATTCAGAGAACTCACGCGCCAACTCAGGGAGGATCGTCATAACGATAGCTGCCAAAATGACTCCAACCTGCGACCCCATACCACCGAGAACCACAATCGCTAAGATAATAGCTGACTCGATAAAGGTGAAGGACTCTGGGCTGATAAAGCCCTGTCGTGCTGCAAAGAATGAACCTGCAAAGCCCGCAGTCGATGCGCCTATAGTAAAGGCGGATAGTTTAATGGCTGTGCGGTTAAGACCAAGAGAGCGGCAAGCGATTTCGTCTTCACGTAGCGCTTCCCATGCGCGTCCAATGGGCATACGCATTAGACGGTTGATAACAAAGATAACAAAGGCCACTAATACTACGGCGATCAAATAAAGGAAAATAACCTTATATGAGCTGGAGTAGTCGATACCAAAAAAATCATGAAAGAGCGGGCTGCCATCTTTGGATCTACGCGTAAATTCTAAGCCGAACAGCGCAGGCTTAGCGATACCTGAAATACCATTTGGGCCACCTGTTACTGCTGTCCAGTTATTCAGTAAGATGCGAATAATCTCACCAAAGCCTAAAGTTACAATCGCAAGGTAATCGCCGCGTAAGCGTAATACCGGAAATCCAAGAATAAAGCCGAATAAGGCCGCCATACCGGCCGAAATCGGTAAGCAAACCCAGAAAGACATATCGAAATATTGCGATAACAATGCATAGGTGTATGCACCCACAGCATAAAAGGCAACATAACCAAGATCCAAAAGCCCCGCTAAACCAACAACAATGTTCAGGCCAAGACCGAGCATGATGTAGATCAGTGCTAGTGTGGCCAAATCAACAGAGCCGCGTGATACCATGAAAGGCCAGACGACCATGCAGACAAACAGACCAGCCAATAACCAAGGCTTAAGTTGCGTCATTTTGTCGCCTTCAGGTATGAAGTGAGCGACCTTTGGCTTAGGAATTTTACTAAAAGCAGAATCTATCTGGTCTGCAAATAGCTGTGAGAAAAAGACCAGTGCAATACCGCCAATGATCCACGCCCACTGTTCAGAAGTCGCGCCTGTTACTTTAAGCGTTGTACCATCGGTGTTGAGTTTTACACCAATCATTAGACATGCCAGTACAAAGGCGATACCAGCAGAAAAAATTGCGTTGTAGAGTTTACCCATTAGACTTTCTCCACTTCCGGTTTGCCTAACAAGCCGCTAGGACGGAACAGTAGGATCAGTATTAATAAGCCAAAGGCAACCACATCTTTGTATTCAGAAGGGAAGTATGCAGCGGTGAGAGCTTCTGTGACACCCAATATCAGACCACCGAGTACTGCGCCGGGTATTGAACCGATACCGCCTAAAACAGCTGCTGTAAACGCTTTTAAACCTGCCATAAAGCCAATAAATGGATTTACCACGCCGTAATATAGACTTAAAAGTAAACCGGCAATGGCGGCTAGCGCTGCACCAATAATAAATGTCATAGCGATAACGCGGTTAGTGTCTACACCGAGTAAGTTAGTCATGCCAATATCTTCTGAACAAGCACGACAAGCACGTCCCATACGGGAGCGAGAGATAAACAGGGTTAATCCCAGCATAGTGATAAAGGTCGCTACCCAGATGAAGAGCTGCATATATGAAAAAGACACTTCAAATAAGTTTGGGTCACCAAAGGTCCAACTACCGGAAATCATCGGTGGTAGTGCGATATCACGTGAACCTTGCGACAAAACAACATAGTTTTGCAGGAAGATAGACATACCAATCGCTGAAATCAGCGGAATTAAACGGTTTGTGCCACGCAACGGGCGATAAGCAACGCGCTCAATTGTCCAGCCATAGGTGCTGGCGATCAGCACAGAAATTACTAAGGCGATAAACAGGATAAGCGGAAGGCTGACCATGCCCATGCCTAATAGGCCGGCAATCACGATAAAGGTAATGTAAGAGCCGATCATATAAACTTCGCCGTGAGCGAAATTAATCATGCCGATGATGCCGTAGACCATGGTATAGCCAATAGCGATCAGGGCATAGGTCGACCCGATAGTCAGCCCGTTAATGAGCTGCTGAATCAAATAGAGAATAGTTTCTGACATATGCGGGAACCGTATAATGAAACACCCTTAATCCCGGATCACGGAATAAGGGTGTTTATTTTTAATCAACTCAGTGGCAAATACTGTGTTGATTCTATTATTGTTATTAGCATTACTTCGCTGGTGTTTTAGTACCGTCTGCATGCCAGTCGTAAACGACAAATGAGAATTGAGCTAAGTCGCCTTTCTCATTGAATGCCAATTCACCTGTCGTTGTTTTGAACGTGTTGCTACGGATGAAATCAGCTAGTTTTTCTGTATCAGTAGACCCAGTTGCTGTCATTGCTGCTGTCATAACTTCAACCGCAGAATAAGCAGGGAATACGAATGGACCTGTTGGATCTTCGCCTTTATCAACAATGGCTTGAACCAATGCTTGGTTGGCAGGATCTTTATCAAAGCTCTGTGGTAGTGTCACTAACAGACCTTCAGATGCTGCACCGGCAATTTTAGAGATATCAGGGTTACCTACACCTTCAGGGCCCATAAATCTTGCAGCCAAGCCTTTTTCTTTAGATTGACGCAAAATTAGACCTAGCTCTGGGTGGTAGCCACCGTAGTAAACAAAGTCTACTTTGTTCTTTTTCAATTTAGCGATGAGAGCAGAGAAATCTTTGTCGCCTGGCGTTACACCTTCAAACATAACGGGTTTGATGCCTGCGGCTTCAACTTCTTTTTTTACTGCCGTTGCAAGGCCTTCACCGTACTGCTGCTTATCATGGATAATAGCCATGTTTTTTGGCTTAACGCTGTTAATCACATACTGGCCAGCAAATGGGCCCTGCATGCTATCCAAACCAATAGTACGGAAGATCATTTGATGACCTTTTTCCGTTATAGAAGGAGAGGTAGAAGCGGCAGTGATCATCAGAACACCTTCTTCTTCGTAAATATCAGCAGCGGGCTCAGTAGAAGAAGAGCAAAGGTGACCTACAACGTGCTGGATACCATCGTTAACGATTTTGTTAGCAACAGCGACGGCTTGTTTAGGATCGCATGCATCATCATAAATTACGCCTTCAAGCTGCATACCATTAATGCCGCCTGCTTTGTTGATCTGCTCGATTGCAGCGAGTACGCCAATTTTTTGCATGTCACCGTATTGAGCAACAGGACCTGTTGCAGGGCCTGCTAGGCCGATTTTGATAGTGTCAGCCTGTGCTACTGCGCCGTATAAGCAAATTGCAGTACCTACAGATAGCAGCGTACGTGTAAATTTCTTCATGGGAAATATACCCTCTCCGTCCTTTGGCTCGATATGTCGATGCCTGGACCCTATAGTTATTTTGTTAGACAGGATGAATAAACTATAAAATAGATAAAAAATCAATGTTTACTATAGGAAACAAGCTTGCCAAAAAACACCCCTGATCGATAATGTCATCTATATTGATAACTTCTGCCATTGAGCAAAAGAGACTAACAAACGATGCTGATATCTGGTTTAGGGACCTCAGCGTCGATAAGTATGAATATTTTCTAGGATGATATGATGCTGTTCCTGTTTACTCCCCAAATAATCATAAGAAGTGGGGGCTATATGCTCAGTGCTAAAAAAACCGGTCAGCGAGCTTGCCGGTATCTATTTTTGTTGTTGATCGTTGTGACACCATTCAGCTTTGCGATGGTTGATCGAATTGATACTCCCAGCCCCATCTCTTATAGGGCGAGTGATGGCTTGTTACTCGATGTTACCAAAGCGGGCGAGCGTCTTATTGCAGTGGGCGACCAAGGGCGAGTACTGATTTCTGAGGATCAGGGCAAACAATGGCGCCAAGTGCAATCGCCGGTCAGTGTGTTATTAACGGCTGTATTTTTTTCCGATGCGCAACATGGTTGGGCTGTTGGTCACGATGGCGTATTGATACATACAAAAGATGCAGGAGAAACCTGGGTTAAGCAGCTCGATGGCCGGCAGTTGAACCAATTGCAGCTTAAAACGTATCAAGCCTTGGTAGATGCTGGCGGCGACCCGCAAGCGCAAGACTTACTCGTGGATGAATTGGAGTTTTATTTAGAGGATGCGGTGCTAGCAGAGGAGGAGGGACCAACCCAGCCGCTGTTAGATGTTTTCTTTATTAATAACCAGCAAGGGTTTTTATTAGGCTCGTACGGTTCATTTTTAAAAACAGAAGATGGAGGTGAGCACTGGTCGGTACTATCTCATCGTTTACCTAATCCGGATCGTTTTCACTTAAATGCGCTTTCACTAGTGCAGCAAGTTGGACGTCCTGTCTTAATTATTGGAGGAGAAGCCGGTTTACTGTTTCGTTCTAATGATCTTGGTGACAGTTGGGTAGCGCTTGGTTCTCCTTATGAAGGTTCATTTTTTGGCTTATCAAGTTTTGAGCAACAAGGGCAATCGCAGCTGTTGGCGCTGGGTTTACGTGGACATCTATTTGCAAGTGACAACACAGGGGATTCTTGGCAACAGGTTGAGTTACACACCTCCTCTTCATTAACCAGTGCCGCTGTCTATGGCAATGAACTGATGTTAGTAGGGCTTGGTGGATTGGTATTACATGCGTCTACTAATGATGATTTACAAGGCAGCTTCAAATTTTTTGAACAACATGATCGTCGTGCTTGGAGTTCTGTTGTGCGTGTTGATGACGGTTGGGTGCTGGTGGGCGAAAAAGGAATAAAGCGTGTATCTGACAAGGCGTTGGAGGCTAGTTATGAGTGATTCATCATCCACATCAGGGCAAACATCAAAACCGACATCAAAGCTTACTTCTGCTCTGTTAGGCCCCATTAAACTCTCAGAGCAACTGATTGAGCGAGTTCTTTTTCACAAACGCATGCCAGTGTTGCTAGCTTTTGTGTTACTCACGCTCTGGCTCGGCTTTCAGGCGGTACAGATTCGGCCTGATGCTAGCTTTGTAAAGATGATTCCTACGAGCCATCCTTATGTTGAAAACTACTTAAAATACCGCAGTGATCTTTCAGGTCTAGGTAATAGTCTGCGTGTTGTTGTGCAAGCCAAAGAAGGTGATATTTTTACCAGAGAATTTCAAGACACTCTGAAGCAAGTCACCGATGAAGCGTTCTTTATTCCGGGTGTGGACCGCTCGGCACTTAAATCTATCTGGACCCCCAATGTCCGTTGGACCGAAGTTACCGAAGAAGGTTTTGAGGGAGGACCGGTCATCTCTCCTGAATACGATGGCAGTGCTGCTAGTTTAGAACAGCTGCGTACTAATGTGTTACGTTCAGGACAGGTTGGTATTCTTGTTGCGAATGACTTTAAGTCCGCCATTATTCAGATGCCGCTGTTCGATAAAGATCCATCTACCGGTGAAAAGCTTAACTATCAAGCTTTTTCGAGCAAGGTAGAGGAGTTAATCCGCGATAAGTATGAAACCACAGATATTCAGATCCGCATTACAGGGTTTGCAAAAATCGTTGGTGACTTGATTGATGGGTCTAAGTCGGTCGCACTCTTCTTCGCTATCGCTATTGGTATCACGCTAGTGTTGCTCTATCTCTACTCTGGCAGCATTACCGGCACACTCATTCCAATAGGCTGCTCATTAGTCGCTGTGGTTTGGCAGATGGGTTTATTAAAAACATTGGGTTATGGGTTGGATCCATACTCAATGTTGGTGCCTTTTCTAGTGTTTGCGATTGGTGTGAGTCATGGCGTACAGGTGGTGAACACGATTCGATTAGAGCAGTCAGAAGGTGCTGATCCTTGGTTAGCGGCGCGGCGTGCTTTTCGTGCTATTTATATTCCAGGCTTAACAGCACTTTTATCGGATGGCTTAGGCTTTGTCACCCTTATGGTGATTGATATCCAGGTTATTCAAGATTTGGCCGTGGCTGCATCAGTCGGTGTAGCGGTAATTGTTCTGACTAACTTATTATTATTGCCGCTCTTGATGTCGTATGTGGGTGTGGGCAAGAAAGCCATAGCTAAGATGCATGCGAGTCAAAATAAAGAAAGTTCACACTGGCAGCTGTTTATCGTGTTTGCTAAACCTCGTGGGGCTGTGATCGCTGTTGTCTTTGCTTTGTGTGCTTTAGGTGTTGGTCTTTATGGTAGCCAAAACCTCAAAATTGGTGATTTGGATAAGGGTGCGCCAGAGCTGCGCGCTGACTCACGCTATAACCTCGATAATGCTTTTGTAACGGATCATTATTCCACCTCAAGCGATATTTTTGTGGTGATGGCGACAACACAGACAGATCAGTGTACTAGCTATGCAACACTGGCGGTGGTGGATGATTTTCAACAGTTCTTAACTAACGTGCCGGGTATCCAAAACAGTGTGTCGCTGGTAAATGTATCTAAGCGTGTGACTGCTGGGTTAAACGAAGGTAATCTCAAATGGCGTAGCGTTAGCCGCAACCAGTATGTGATTAACGCTTCATTGGCTTATGTTCCTTCAGGGTTTATGAACGGTAGTTGTTCATTACTGCCCGTCATTATTTTCTTGGATGATCATAAAGCAGCCACCCTTGAGAGAGTTTCAACTGCCATCGAAGGGTTTGCAAAACAGCATAATAGTGATGATCTTAAGTTTGAAATGGCTGCCGGGAACAGCGGTTTTGAAGCCGCTACAAATGATGTAATCGGCACTGCGCAATACGAGATGCTAGCGTGGGTTTATGGAGTAGTCAGTATTCTATGCTTACTAACATTTCGTTCGATAAAAACCGTGATCTGTATTATTGCACCACTGGCACTCACTTCTGTGCTATGCCAAGCGTTAATGGCGTATCTAGGTATTGGTGTGAAAGTAGCAACCTTGCCAGTCATCGCTTTAGGTGTGGGCATCGGAGTGGATTATGGCATCTATATATACTCTCGCTTAAATAGCTATCTATTACAGGGCAAGGCGTTACCCGAAGCCTATTTGGCAACATTAAAAACTACGGGGTCGTCAGTGGCCTTTACCGGACTTACACTCGCCATTGGCGTGGTGCTGTGGCTCTTTTCACCCATTAAATTTCAGGCCGATATGGGCGTGCTGCTTACCTTCATGTTCCTCTGGAATATGCTAGGTGCACTCATACTACTGCCGGCGCTGGCGTGTTTACTACACAAGCATAACGCCGCTAAAACTGAGGAAAACACGCATGTTTACTAAAAAGGTGCTGGTGGCATTAGATGCCAGTGATACTGCTGAAAAAGCTTTTAAACGTGGAGTGTTAATCGCAGACCGAATGGGTTGCGAGTTAGAAGTTTTGTGGTTGATTACCCCATTGCCGGATCACGCCATTATGCGCTTTATGGCGTTACTCAGCGTGGATGGTATGCAAATTAAACAGCATTACCACAAGGAAAAGAGCTTCTTGAAAGATGTGCTGGCGCGTTGGAAAAGTGATCACTTTTCATTGCTCATAAAAAGTTGCGACATCTCACATAAAGGCTTATTAGCACCGCTTGATTGGCAGTTATTACGTCAGGCTCCATGCCCGGTGTTATTGGTGAAACGTGATAGCTTGTGGGAAGGTGGCAAAATCATGGCTGCTGTTGATCCACACTCGCGTAAAAAAAGCTGTTTGCAGCTAAACCAAAGTGTGTTGATGATGGCGGGTGTGATAAGCCAAGAAGCTAAAGCAGACTTACAGGTCGTTGTTTCATATGCGCCGCCAATGTTGGGCGCCGACGCAGAAAGCCAATCAGCGGATATGTTAGCTGAAAAAACCAGCCGTGCAGCGCATGTGTTGTTAGATAGTATGAAAATTACGGCCAGTAATTACCATATCGGAGAAGGGCCACCGGAATACTGGATTCCCAATGTGGCAGAAGAGCAACACGCTGCGCTGGTAGTGATTGGTACACATGGTCGAGATGGCATCAAAGGCGCTCTACTGGGGAATACGGCAGAACGCATCCTCGATAGGCTTAGCTGTGATGTGTTGGTGCTACGTGAGGGACTATCTGAGGATTTTAACCTACCTGCAATATCAAGTACTCTATAGCCTTCCTGCTTGATGCATAAGCAGCCGGGATAATAGATAAGTAGGTGAAAGTATTCACCTACTCTTCATCTCTAGAGGTCATAATAGCGCACCTAAAAAATCAAATGAGCGGCGCTTATCATGGAACAATTAGAATCCTATATTGAACAGGCCAAAGAGTTGGTGCTGGTGTACGGCACACAGTTTTTGATGGCTTTGGCTGTTTTGCTCATCGGTCTTTGGGTTATCACTCGTTTTACGCGATTTTTACAAGCCTCTATGTTTAACAAACTGCCAGACCAAACATTGGGTAGTTTCTTAGCCAGTGGCATTAACATTGTTCTTAAAGTGTTATTGGTTATCAGTGTTGCCTCAATGGTAGGTATTGAAACAACTTCCTTTGTTGCTATTTTAGGGGCGGCAGGATTAGCTGTTGGTTTGGCGTTACAAGGGAGTTTGTCTAACTTTGCAGGCGGCGTCATGATACTGATTTTTCGCCCCCTTCAAAGTTGGCGACTATCTAGAAGCCCAATCGCTGCAAGGGTTTGTTAAAGACATCGGTATCTTTGTAACGACACTAGAAACCTTCGATAAACGTATTGTGGTTATTCCTAATGGCCCTTTAGCCAATGGGAATTTGATTAACCATACGGCCAGTGATATTCGTGCTGTTGAATCCAGCATTGGTGTGGCATACAGTGATGATATCTACAAAGCTAAAGCGGCTTTGGAAGCTGTAATTCAACAAGATGAGCGCGTGTTACAGAACGAGGGGAACGTCGTTGCTGTGGTTAACCTTGGTGATAGCTCCATTGACTTTATGGTGCGCGCTTTTGTAAAAACAGACGATTACAGGGACTTCTATTTTGATATTCTACCTCGCTTGAAAACAGCGGTAGAAGGCGCGGGTTGTAGCATCCCATTTCCTCAGCGCGATGTGCATCTTTATCAAGATAAATAAATACAGATACAATACTTAAAAGCTAAAATACCTATAAAAAGGCGGTTATCTCTCCGCCTTTTTTTGTTTTTTGCACTACAGTGTTTTCAAACAGAATAACTAGGGAATATTTATGCGCTTTAAATGTATATTAATGGTTGTTTTTGCAGCGTTTCTTGCTGGGTGTTCACTTGTTCCTGACCTACCTGGCCCTATTGGTATTCCTGGTTTATAAACTAGGCAGTATTTTAAATATAAAATGGCTAAAAACTAGTTAATAGCATTGATACCTAGCTGCGCCATTTAGAAAATACACCTTAATAATTGATACCTGCTTTCTTCTTTTATTAAAATAATCTGCTGATTTGAGGTGCATGCCTTGTCTATTTATCAATTAAAATCCAGCTTCCAGAACTGTTTGCGGCCGAGCGTTAAGTGGCTTTATGCCCGTGGAGTCACGGCGAACCAAGTGACAGTGGCCGCTGTTGTGATTTCGGTTATGTTGGGCGTGGGGCTATCGATACCCTCTATTCACCCGCTGTGGTTTTTGTTGCTGCCAGTGTGGATGTTTTTGCGTATGGCTTTTAATGCTATCGATGGTATGTTGGCGCGTGAATTTAAGCAGCAGTCTGCGCTTGGTGCTTATCTCAATGAGTTGTCTGATGTGGTTGCTGATACTGCTCTTTATCTGCCTTTTGCATTGTTATTTGGTGTAGAAACTGGTTTGGTTTTAGCGATTGTCTTTCTTGCAGCATTGAGTGAATTTACAGGTGTACTTGGGCTTATGGTTGGCGCCTCTCGGCGTTATGACGGACCTATGGGCAAAAGTGATCGAGCATTTGTATTTGGATTGCTCGCGATGCTTTGGGCATTCGATATTATCACACCGTTTTTGGTTAATGCCGCGTTGTTAATTACGTTACTGTTACTGCTTGTCACTATCGTTAATAGGGTTCGATGCGGTTTAACTGAGCGTGCTACTAGCACTAATAAATAAGGATAGTTTGTGGAATCATCTTTGCAAGGAACGTCAGATTTAACAGCAACAGATAGGCTTGTTAGTTCGGTGGTCGATGAGGCCGAACTTGCATCTATATTGAGCTTTACCACGCATGATGGCGTTGAATTGAAGTATCGCTATTGGCCTGCTAAAAAAGCGGCATCGGGTGTTAAAAAAAGTGTTGTTATGTTTCACCGAGGTCACGAGCATAGTGCGCGTATGGCGCACCTAGTGAACGAGTTGGAACTTGATGAATGTGATTTCTTTGCATGGGATGCACGAGGACACGGGAATTCTCCAGGGATAAGGGGCAGTAGCCCAAGTTTTGGAACTAGCGTGCGCGATGTTCAAACTTTTTTTGATCATTTGGCTGTGCAGCATAATGTTGATGTTGAGCAAACTATTGTATTGGCTCAAAGTGTCGGTGCCGTGTTGGCATCAACGTGGGTACATGATTATGCGCCGAATATACGAGCTTTAGTACTAGCGTCGCCTGCTTTTAGTATCAAGTTATATGTTCCCTTTGCTATTCCTGGTCTACGGGCACTAAGGAAGCTAAAAGGCAATTTTTTTGTTAATAGCTATGTTAAAGCTAACTTATTAACTCATGACCCAGAGCGTATCGCATCATTTGAAAATGACCCTTTAATAGCACGTGCGATTTCGGTCGATATGTTGCTTGGGCTGCATGATGCCGCGAAAAGAGTGGTCGCCGATGCCGCTACTATCACTGTGCCAACACAGTTATTGATATCAGGCTCCGACTGGGTTGTGCGTCGAAACCCTCAGCAGAAATTCTTTGATCGCTTGGGCTCGGAGTGTAAAGAGCAGCATATTTTGCCGGGCTTCTATCATGATACATTGGGAGAGTTGACGAGGGGGGATACATTGATGCGCATTAAGCGTTTTGTTCAATGCTCCTTTTCACAGCCGCACTACGCCAAAGAATTACTTAATGCCGATAAGGTCGGCTATTTTTGTGCTGAAGCTGAATCACTCGCTGCGCCGCTTCCTAAAAATTCTCTACAAACCCGCTTTTGGTCTTTTTATCGTGCATCACTGGTATTTAGCAGTCGTTTTTCTGCGGGTATAAAATTGGGTATTGATACAGGGTTTGATTCTGGGAGTACTCTGGATTATGTCTATCGTAATAAGCCAACAGGTACTAATAAATTTGGTGAGCTCTTAGATAAAAATTATTTGAACTCAGTCGGTTGGAAGGGTATTCGTCAGCGACGACTGAATTTGGAAGAGTTGCTATCAATCGCTATGGGTAAGCTGCAAGCGCAAAGTCGAGATGTTAAGTTGGTTGATATAGCGGCAGGCCATGGTCGTTATATTTTATCAGCTATCGAACAGGCCAACGTTAAACCTAAGTCTGTGTTATTACGTGACTATAGTGATATTAACGTGAGAGACGGTAACAACCTCATTAAAGAGAAAAACTTGGACTCCATAGTGCAGTTTATTAAAGGTGATGCGTTTGATAAAGCCGATTTAGCTGCACTAAATCCTCAACCAAATCTAGCCGTTGTTTCTGGGTTATATGAGTTGTTTAGTAGCAATGATATGGTTTCAGCTTCATTAACGGGGCTGTCTCAAAGCATGGAAGAGGGAGGGTACTTAATTTATACGTGCCAACCTTGGCATCCGCAGTTAATGCTAATTGCGCGAGCACTCACTAGCCACCGTGAAGGCCAAGCTTGGGTGATGCGTCGCCGTAGTCAAGCTGAGATGGACCAGCTAGTTGCTGCTGCCGGATTTAAAAAGCTAGAGCAGCGCATTGATGAAATGGGTATTTTTAGCGTATCAATCGCGCAAAAAGCAGACTAAGTCGTATGTTTCAATCGCTTCTTTTATTTTGCAAGTCTGTTTTATGGCTAAGAAGTTTGGCGTGGCTTTCGTTATTAGCGCCTCTCTTCTTTTTGAGTTATAACTTTGCTAATCACTATGCTGCTAGTTTATCTAATGTTGGTAGCGTGGTGTTTAGTTGGGAGCGTTTTATTCCGCTGTTGCCGTGGACCATCGTCCCTTATTGGTCCATCGACTTACTTTACGGCTTAGCTTTTTTACTACCAAGAGAGCGTAAGCAGGTTGATACATTAGGTAAGCGCCTGCTCACAGCTCAAGTCGTTTGTATTACATGTTTTTTTATTTGGCCTTTAAGCTTTAGTGTTGAGCGTCCCGAGTTAGGTGGCCTGTTTGGCTCGATGTTCGATGTCTTAATGGGCTTTGATAAGCCATTTAACCAAGTACCATCTTTACATATCACGCTATTAGTCGTGCTTTGGGCTTGTTATGGCGCGCGTCTAAGAGGCGTTTGGCGTTGGTTTATGCATGCTTGGTTTGCATTAATTGGGTTGTCGGTATTAACCACATGGCAACATCACTTTATTGATCTACCTGCAGGAGTCTTAGCGGGCTTATTTTGTTTGTGGTGCTGGCCAATGGAGCCCTCGAACACTTTAAAACAGCAGGCAAAGCCTCTGTCTCGCATAGTCCTTCAACGGTGTTGGATATTAGCCTGTTATTACGCATCGGCCAGTATTATTTTAGGGATTATTCTTAGTATCAGTGCCGCATACTTTCTCGGTATAGCGCTATTGTTGATTTGGCCTTGTATCGCTTTAATGCTTGTCGCTATTAACTATGCTTTTATGGGTGCGAAGGGATTTCAAAAGCAGTCGTCAGGGCGTCTAAATATTACTGCCACTATCCTCTTTGCTCCCTATTTATTGGGCGCTTGGGTTAATAAAAAGTTTTGGACAAAAGGGCAGAGACCGGCTGCTGAGATAGTTGATGGTGTTTGGCTTGGATGTATCCCAGATGCTAGAGAGGCAAAGCAATATGCGGGATTGATGGATATGTGTGCCGAGCTGCCTGTCATCGTACCTAATGGTTGTGATTATCGTTATATGCCCGTACTTGACCTAACCCCGTTGACTCCTGAGCAGTGTTGGCAAGCGGCGAAAACTATTGATGGCCTCGTTAATGCTCATCGTCAGCCTATCTTAGTATTTTGTGCACTAGGTTATTCTCGCAGTAGCGTGGCATTAATGGCGTGGCTGTTGCTGAGTGCGCAGGCGAAAAGCCCTGAACATGCGAAGTTGATGATAGAAAATGCTCGCCCGCAAGTGGTTATTAAGCCATACCACTTGAAGGCGTTGAGTGAGATGGTGTTGCTGCACGATTGTCAGTGCTTTTTAAAAGCGTGCCAGCATGCAAAGCCCGTAGTGCTTTAATTACAAGGGGAACGGATGAAACAGCAAATGAATTTATTACTCCAAGTTAGCTTATTAAAGTGTGGAGTCGTTATTGATAGAACTTCATTTGGCTTTACATTATTAAGTGTCGTTATGCTGTTCTTACAGAGCAGTTTATTAATCAATAAATTTCAGATGATCGCTTTTTTCATTATTGTGCTCGTCGGCATTATGCAAAAATATTACGCCATCCGGGTGAGTTTGGATGCAGAGCTCTTTGCCCAATTAGCAAAGGTGATTACAGCGGAACCAAAAAACTGTGAAATTGAGTCTGAACTTCGAGATTTAGACAGTGCAATGCTGCATTTAGGATTAATTAAAACGAATGAAGATGTTCGTTCATTATTAGATCGCTGTCAGGGGGCATTTAAGTTACTTAAAAGCCAAGTTGCATGCTTCGCAGTACAAAGCATGTTATTGCTAAGTATCTTATTGGTGCAGGTTATTAAATAACCCCGCGTATGCAACGCTTCGCTTCACTGTTCTACACAGCTTATTTGTAATTATTTAATCTATAATAAACAGACTTGGCTGGATGTCGATTATGCTCATTTTACAAAGGAAGTGACTTTCTTAATGCTTTTTAATATTCCCCAAAACTCATTCTACACGATGGCGGCAGTCGTCGGTTTACTTGTGCTAGCTACCGTAATACGGCTGTTTTTAAAGAGTAAGCATCCAGAAACAGATTACACCGAGCTGCGACAACGAATTCAGTCATGGTGGATCATGATTGGGTTACTGTTTGTTGTGCTGACAGTGAGTAAAACAGCGGCAGTGGTTTTTTTTGGTTTTTTAAGTTTTCTGGCGCTAAAAGAATTTCTCTCGATTGTGCCGACACGTTTAGCTGACCGAAAGGTGATTTTTTGGGCGTATTTGTCCATACCTGTTCAATACTACTGGGTGAGTTCTAGCTGGTACGGGATGTTCATAATCTTTATTCCCGTTTATGTTTTTCTATTTCTACCCATGCGTATGGTGCTTACCGGAGATACGAAAGGTTTTATCCGCTCGGCCGGCATTATTCATTGGGCGACAATGCTCGCCGTTTTTAGTATCAGTCACCTTGCTTTCTTACTGATGCTTCCTGTTCAAAATGAGGAGGCAGGCTTTGTTGGACCTGTATTGTTTATACTGTTTATGACGCAGTTTAATGATGTGTGCCAGTACGTGTGGGGCAAGCTGCTGGGTAAGCATAAAATCATCCCTAAAGTCAGTCCGAATAAGACATGGGAAGGCTTTCTTGGTGGGCTCATTACCATCACGATCTGTGCTGGTCTTGTGGCACCACTATTGACTCCTTTAAGTAACGTACAAGGCCTAATGGCAGGAGCCTTGATCGGAGCCAGTGGTTTTATCGGAGATGTCGTGATTTCATCGGTTAAACGTGATCTGGATATAAAAGATAGTGGTAATCTTATTCCAGGACATGGCGGCATATTGGATCGACTTGATAGCCTGACCTACACTGCTCCGTTGTTTTTCCATTTTTTGTATTACATGTGCTATTAACTATGAATCGAGTCATGAAAGTTTTGTTTTTTGGCCTGATTGTTAAGCCAGTTGTGTTGATTGTGCTTGGGATCAACTTAAGAAATCGAGAAAAATTGCCTATGTCTGGGCCTGCTATTATTGTCGCGAACCATAATAGCCACTTAGACACACTAGTCTTAATGAGCTTATACCCGCTTTCTATGATTCATAAAGTGCGGCCTGTGGCTGCTGCTGATTACTTTTTAGGAGGTGGCGGTTTTCTAGCATGGTTGTCACTTGCATGTATTGGCATTATAGCGATGGATAGAAGCGGACAGTCTGCCAGAGGTAGTTTATTTGAAGGGTGTCACCAAGCGTTAGATAACGACGATATTCTAATCTTGTTCCCAGAGGGCAGTCGAGGAAAACCCGAAGAGATGAGCACGCTGAAAAAAGGTGTGTATTTCATCATTAAAGATCGGCCCAACACCTCTGTAACGCCAGTTATGATGCATGGTTTAGGCCGTTCTTTACCCAAGGGTGAAGTGTTATTAGTACCGTTTAACTGTGATGTTGTTGTGGGTGATAGAGTATCCGTAACAGATAATTCATCGTCTTATGTGGCCACGATATCCGAGCAGTTTGAGCAATTGTCCGAACATTGCCTAACTAAAAACGAGAACGCACAATAATGGATTGAAAAGAGCGCATTTATAAGCGCGGATTCCTCGGATTATTAGTTGGAAGGATTATTGGAGCTTTCGTGCCAAAAATAGTATTAAAAGGTTTTATCCTCGTCCCGTCGAAAGACTTACCTGCGGTACAGAGTGAGATTGTTAATCATAAGAACCTGACTCTTAGAGAGCCCGGGTGTTTGGTATTCGAGGTAACTCAAGCCAAAGAGAACCCTTGCCGGTTTGATGTTTATGAAGAGTTCATTGATAACGCGGCATTTGACATGCACCAAGAAAGAGTAAAAAGTTCTCTCTGGGGTAAGGTATCAAAGAATGTCGAAAGGCATTATGAAATATTTGTGTAAATGAATAGACGTTCTGTATGGGTGTTAAATAACCCGCATGTAAGATTGATTCCTGTTTTTATAAGTTTATGTTTCTATTATTGAAATCATAAAAAAATAATAAAAATCTTCAGTATTCTAATTGATTTTATGGGTCTATTTAAACCCATCTAACTATGAGTTTTTCATTTGCCTATTTGATAAATAAAGAATATTTATTGGCATGTGTCTTGTAGTGTTTATTCATAAACGCTGTCACTAAGTAGGTTGGTGCTTAGGGCTGTTTGGGAGATAAACATGGATATGGCAAGTGTTCCTCGTAGTTTCTGGCATGCGTTAAGTTTTTGTATGGTGGCAGCTACACTCGGCCTGCTTTTTATCGCGCAATCATCCAGTAATGTGTCTATCGAAATTGCCAATGCAAAAATTGAGCTGTCTTCGGCTATTTCACAAGTTAAAGATATAAAGAGTGATCTTAAAGCGGAGAATGCCCGTTTGGTAAAAGCCAACTTGTTGCTGCAAGAAAAAGTTAAACGATGGGAAGCGGCTGCCAAATTGGACCCAAACGCGACTTCGTTGGAAGATTTTAATTTGGGTGAGGTGTTAGGTAGGCCAAGCCCTGCTGTTCAAGAGCCCATTACTCAAAACCCTGCTATAAATCCTTCTGTTGCTGTAAATCCTAGAAACGCCTCACCCAAAGACCTGTATAGAGATATAGATGCCAAGATTCAATCTGCCGAAAAATACATAAGAAGCCAAAGTCAATAGTCGCTATTTACGTCCTCGTTTTATGCTCTCAAGTTTCCTCTTAATCGGGCGATAGTGTTATCTGTGAATGGGCCAATATCAAAGCTACAGGCCATCTGTTTAACTGAATGAAAATAAAAGGACGTATATGTTTAAGGGAATATTATTTTTATTGCTGTGTTCAATATCAATGTTCTCAAACGCTTATGTTATTAGCGGAGAAAAGTGGGGAGATCCTGCGTTTGGTACGGGTGCTATTATTAGTTGGAGCTATATGGATACAGGGCTTAGCTGCAATGGAACCTATGAGTCTATTGGGTGTAGTGTAACTTCATTAGCTGATTTTATGCCGCTGGGTTTTGAAAGTGAAATTTCACGCTCCTTCGATGCGTGGTCTGACATCGCTGGCCTAACCTTTATACAAGTACCTGATAGTGGTGATGCGTTTAATGTGTCAGGGGCTTCAGGAGATATACGTCTCGGAGGGCACTCTTTTGATGGGGCCGGTGGTATTTTGGCGCATGGTTATCTTCCTGAACCGGGCAGCTCTTCAGCGGGGGACATCCATTTTGATTCAGGTGACTTGTGGACGACCAATGTTGGCACGCCAGGTTTTGATATTTTCCAAGTATTTACTCATGAGCTAGGCCATGCCTTAGGCTTAGATCATACTAACGTTCCTCACTCACTGATGAACCCTTATTATACGGAAGCTTTTTCTGGCCCCCAAGCAGATGACTTTGCAGGGATTCAGTATCTTTACGGGCTTCCAGCCGCAGGTAATGAGGTTCCTGAACCTGCTTCAATTTTCTTATTGGTGATAGGTCTTTTGGGCTTGGTCGTGGTTAGAAAGCAATACAGGGCCGCCTCTGGTGCTTAAAGCTGCCTTTGTTACTGTATGGGCGGTAATCTGTCTATTAACAGCAGCAGTGAGTAATGCTTCATTGGCTCAAATGACAGAACAAGATTTAAGCAACGCATCCGTAGCGATAGTTTTTGCTGAATTTATTGGAGCATCAGAGCTGCAGATAGAAAGCAAAAGCCTCCGGCTAAGTGTCGGGGTCCTGCGTGTGCAGCAAGTATTAAAAGGCTCTTCTCACGTTAATATAGTATTTATTCGACAATATCCGCGTACGGGTGTTGTGAGTGATACCTATAATTTTGAGGTAGGGAAGCTCGGTCTGTGGTTTTTACAAAAAACTCCTAGTGTGGAGGGTTTATATCAGGTCTTGCACCCAGCACGCTTTATTGAAATGGATGAATCCAGCTCAGCCCTTACATATTGGAAAGCATTGCTGGCGGCTCCGCCAATCCATAAGTAGTGCCTTTTAGCAGATAGTCAAAGACAAAAAATAGCCGTTATAGTTTTTCCTAATCACCTCGCTTAAATCATTCAATTTAGAAACTGCTTGTTAAAGGGATAGATTGTTCTTAGAGCAACAAATAGCCCACAACAACAAGTAGAGGTGTGTCATGAGTAAGTGCCCTTACCATACAACAACCGCAGGTAGTCCGGTTGCTGATAATCAGAACAGTCAAACCGCCGGCCCACGTGGTCCTGTATTAATGCAGGACTGGCAACTCATTGAAAAGTTAGCTCACCAAAACCGTGAACGTATACCTGAGCGAGTCGTGCATGCAAAAGGTTGGGGTGCATTCGGTACCTTTACTGTCACGCATGATATTTCTCGCTACACACGCGCAAAAATCTTTGAAAAAGTGGGTAAGCAAACCGGGATGCTAGCGCGTTTTTCTACGGTTGCAGGTGAAGCTGGTGCAGCAGATGCTGAGCGTGATGTACGTGGTTTTGCGCTTAAATTTTATACCGATGAAGGTAACTGGGATATGGTTGGTAATAACACCCCGGTGTTCTTTATCCGCGACCCGCTTAAGTTTCCTGATTTTATTCATACGCAAAAACGTCACCCTAAAACTAATATGCGCTCGCCTACTGCGATGTGGGATTTTTGGTCACTTTCCCCTGAATCGCTGCATCAGGTAACTATTTTGATGAGTGACCGTGGCTTGCCCACGGATGTGCGCCATATCAATGGCTATGGCTCCCATACGTATTCGTTCTGGAATGATGCGGGAGAGCGTTTCTGGGTGAAGTTCCACTTCAAAACGCAGCAGGGACATCGCCATTGGACTAATGAAGAAGCAGAAGCTGTGGTAGGTAAAACACGCGAATCTACACAAGAAGATCTTTACGGTTCTATTGATAAAGGTGACTTTCCTAAATGGACTGTGTATGTACAAGTTATGCCTGAAGCCGATGCGGATAAAACCAGCTACAACCCTTTTGATCTAACGAAGGTGTGGCCGCATGCAGAGTACCCATTAATTGAAGCAGGTGTTATGGAACTCAACCGTAATCCAGAGAACTACTTTGCTGAGATCGAACAGGCAGCATTCTCACCTTCTAATGCAGTTCCGGGGATCGGCTTTTCACCTGACAAGATGCTGCAGGCTCGCTTATTCAGTTATGCAGATGCACATCGTTACCGAATAGGTACACATTACGAAGGGTTACCCGTAAATACACCGAAATGCCCAGTACATCATTATCACAAAGATGGTGCTATGAATTTTATGGGGCAAAAAACGGGGAATGTTGATGCGTATTACGAGCCAAATTCATTTGATGGTGCCGTTGCAAGGCCTGATGTAAAAGAGCCTTTGCTTCAGCTTAGTGGAGAGGTGGATCGCTATGACCACCGCGAAGGCAATGATGATTTTAGCCAGCCTCGTGCACTGTTTAACTTGTTTGATGAAGGGCAGAAAAAGCGCCTCTTTAGTAATATAGCTGCAGCTATGCAGGGCGTACCGAAAGAGATAGTAGAGCGTCAGCTAGCTCTGTTTGAACAGGTGCATTCGGATTACGAAAAGGGAGTACGTGAGGCTTTGAAGTAGCTCAATATTGTATTTTTATTTTACCGAGAGGGAGGCTATTAGCCTCCCTCTTCTCGTTTAGAATGAGGCCAATTAATCTGTGTGTGAGGGCCAGCTAAAAATTTTATAGAGTCATTTATTGAAAAGCTTAAAAAAGCACACTACTTTTTAAAGACGTAATAATAAAAATATTTGAAGACCGGATGTCTATCAATAGCTGATCACGGCTCTTCCCTTGCAGGTATCTCCCATGTTTTTGAAAGTCACGCACCGGATTGCTTTTGGTTTTGCTCTGCTCGTTATCTTTATCATGATTGTGGGTGGTGGAGGCCTCTGGGGAACGTCCGATATTAATGCTCGGATGCATAAAATAACGGATGTGTCGTTGCCTATTTCTAGCGGCAGTTACCATCAACTAATTGCTTTACAAGAAGCCAACATTGCTTTGCTTAGAGCGTTAACAAATGATGATGCTGATCCAGCATTGCGTCTAAGCTATGAAAAATCATTTGAGCATCAAATGGTATTATTTACTGAAGCACATGCAGTGTTGGCACCATTGTTAGCTGATGATACAGAGTTGCTCGAAATGTTTGATGAAACGGAGAAAACCGAAATAGCTTTTTCAAAGGCTGCTTTAAAAGTGATGGAGCTGCATGAGGAGAGCTTAGCGCTACTGACACGTACCCGCCAAAAAGAAAGTCGTTTTCAGCGTCAAATGGATACCTTAAATACCTGGGGGCAACAATACCTGTCCAAAAATAATAGCGGCGGTTCTGAGGCGCGTGTATTTATGCGCAGTGCTAATACTCATAAATCTCAGATTATTAACTTCAAACAGAATAATGACTTTAAAGCGTTAGATACTGCACTTAAGCAAACTGAAGGCGCACTTAATAAAAGTTTGGCAGCTTTGGCAAAGGCTGATCCTAAGGCTGGCCGGATTAAAATTCTGATTAAGGATGTCGTTGAACAGCTTTATAGCGATAAAGGTGTGGTGCAGCTGTATCGAGAGTTAGATCATGTGAATACTCAGCAAGCCACGCAGCTACAGGAAGTTAACATGCTCCTCAAGCAAGCGCGTGAATCCGCTGAAACGTTTAGCCGCCTTACCTTAGAGCGTGCAGATACTCAGCGTATAGAAGCAGATGAAGCGAGTTCACTCAGTCAGCGTACTATTATTGCTCTGCTAGTGGGGGCAACCCTTATCGCGATTTTGATTAGTGGTTTGGTTGTACGCTCAATTTCTCGGCCATTACAGGAAATGCTTAAAAAGCTGTCAGCAGTTGCTGAAGGTGATATGCGAATTGCTTTTGATCATAATAATCGAGATGAATTTGGCCAGTTGGGTAGCGCATTAAATGAAGTGGTCGAGCGCTTGTGCGGTTTATTATCTCGTATTGGTAGCGCCTCACAAAAACTGACCGGTGTTGCAGAGCAGAACGCTGTTATCAGCGATCAAACAACTACGGCGATGGCGGGGCAAAGCTTACAGTTGGAAAGCACATCGTCAGCGGCGACTCAGCTTGAGTCTACGGTAACAGAAGTTGCCAACCATGCTCGTGCAACCCTAGAGGCTGTACAGCAATGTGAACATTTGAGTACTGATGCAGAGCGCTGTGTACAGCAGACGTTGGCCAGTATTGAACAGCAATCTTACGACATTAAAGAAGCAGTGAAGCAGAGTGATCAGCTTGACAAATACAGCCAACAAATTGGCAGTATTTTGGACACTATTGGAGAGATTGCTGAGCAGACTAATCTATTAGCACTTAATGCTGCTATCGAAGCCGCAAGAGCAGGAGATCAGGGGCGTGGCTTTGCTGTCGTTGCTGATGAGGTGCGAAGTCTCGCCAGCCGGACGCAAAATTCCACCCAAGAGATCCAAAATATGGTGGTGAACATGCAGCGGAGTACTCAGCAAGTTGTGCAGGTGATGCATCAAAGTGTTGAACAGTCTCAGCAATGCGTGTTGCATGCGGGTACTTCGCAAACTGCTCTGCAAGACATGAATAGTTCAATAGCCAACATTCGTGAAATGAGCACGCAAATTACCGAAGCCACGGGCCAGCAAAATGATGCAGTTGAAGAGGTGAGCCGTACATTGGTGACCATCAACGAAGCGGCTACAGAGATTGCTTCAGGTGCTCAAGATGTAACAGAGAGCAGCCAAGGGTTGCTTACTATTGCACAAGAGCAGAAGCAGTTAATTAGTCAGTTTATAACTGCTTAGCTTTTTGTAGTTATATGCTTTATTAAAAAAACGACTAGCTAGCGGGCTCTGTTGGTTCCACACTGGCAGGCACTAGCTGGTTTTTAGCCTCAATCCACTGCGCCATATACTTAGTACTCTTATGTTGATGGTGTAACAGCATCTGGCCAGTGAAGTTAGCTAGCCTATGCTGGGCTAATTGCTCCGCTTCAAGTAGCGCTTCTACACGCAACATTAGATTTTTTTGGATCTTAGCCTGACAAAAGTGATCAGTGAGTATTTGGTAACCACGCGTTTGTGCTAACTGCCAATGCTCATCGTTGGAGTATAAGTTGATGGCCGCTTGTGCAAATTTTTCGGGAGTATTTGTTTGCTCGCCACTCCACGTTTCCTTGCTATCAATCATCCCTTCTGTGCCCATTGTAGTGGTTACAGAAGGCGTACCGTTTCTCATGGCATCAACCAGTTTACCTTTGATACCTGCACCAAAACGCAAGGGTGCTAACAGCACCTTGGCTTGACGCATGACTAGATGTGCATCTTCAGTCCAGCCTTTAACCAAAAAGCCTTCTTTTTCATTATGCAGTGCCGTCGCTTTGGGTGGTGGATAAGCGCCGTATATATGTAGTTCTGCATCAGGTAAACGTTGCCTTATAAGCGGCCATAGTTGTTGCTTTAACCAGAGTACGGCATCCCAATTAGGTGCATGGCGAAAATTACCAATACTGATAAAGTGCTGACGCTCACTAAAGAGGGGGGTATTTGTCTGAGCTGCTGGTAGCATAAAGGGGCAGTGGGTAAGCAAGTTGTCGGGTACGCCAAAACTCTGTGTGAGTAAATTAATTTCAAAATCTGACACCATCATGGTTAGGTCAGAACGGTAAATAGCCGCAATTTCTCGCTTACACTGATCCTGTTTAGCCATTCTTTGGTAAAGCTCTCGTGGTGATGATAACTGCGAAATATCTAGGTTATCAGAACGTAGTTGCTGCTTTATCCACTGGTGACGTGTCTCGCGTAGGCTATGTAGGTCTTCGGTGTCGAGTATACGTAATGCATCTGGGCAGCATTGCTCGACTCGCCAGCCGAACTGTTCTTCCATCATAAAACGGTCAAATAGCACCATGTCTGGCTGTAGCTGACTAACCCAGTCATCAAAACTTGATGAGTTAAGCTCGATGGCAACTTCCTCTACGCCTAATGAAATAAGGTTTGCTCTATGCTCGCTTAACGCCGCAGGGCTAGCAAAAATGATTTTCCACTGATGTGATAAAAACATCTCAATAAATGAAAGCATGTGATACCCCGCTGCTGATGAGCGAGGTTCCGGCCAAACATAACCAATAATTAATAGTGTCTTCATGAGGCTATTTTAAACTAATTAGGAAGGTGGCAGTCATATTAAAAGGATTTGTGCTGAATTAATTTGTCAGATTTTTGCAGTGCACAATATGCGTATTTATGCAGGATATGAGCGTATTGACACTATTTGTTAGTGATGTTGGCACCTTTTGTTATTGGTGGGTACTGGGTTTTCGTCCATTCTTACTTAAATCATGACATTCATGCTTGCCTATTACACTTTGTTATACGGGCGCATAAAAAAGAACAGAGGGATTGAACATGCCAGAATATAAAGCACCAATACGTGAAATACAGTTCGTGATGAATGAGGTGCTTGAATCTGAAAAGCACTATGCGAGTTTACCCGGTTGTGAAGATGCTACACCGGATATGATTAGTGCCATTATAGAAGAAGGCGCTAAATTTTCTGAGCGTGTTCTATCACCGCTGAATCAAGTAGGTGACCAAGAAGGCTGCCAGTTTAATGATGGTGAAGTCACAACACCTACCGGTTTTAGAGAAGCCTACCAGCAATATGTTGAGGGTGGCTGGCCATCTCTGGCTCATGATCCAGCGCATGGTGGGCAAGGGTTGCCTGAATCGATCGGTACCGTTATCAGCGAAATGGTTGGAACGGCGAACTGGTCATGGGGTATGTATCCTGGCTTAAGCCACGGTGCTATGAATACCTTACAGGAACATGGTACTGATGAGCAGAAAGAAACCTATCTTACTAAGCTAGTGAGCGGTGAGTGGACAGGTACTATGTGCTTAACCGAACCACACTGCGGTACAGATTTAGGTTTGCTGCGTACTAAAGCAGAGCCGCAGGCGGATGGTAGCTATAAAGTATCGGGAACCAAAATTTTTATCTCTGCCGGTGAGCATGACATGGCAGATAATATTATTCATATCGTATTAGCTCGTTTACCTGATGCTCCTGCAGGCACCAAAGGTATCTCATTATTTATCGTTCCTAAGTTTATGTCTGACGGTGATGCTGTTGGCGCACGTAATGGTGTTGCTTGTGGTTCGCTAGAGCATAAGATGGGTATTCATGGTAATTCAACTTGTGTCATGAATTTTGATGAAGCAACTGGTTATCTCATAGGACCTGCGAATAAAGGCCTTAACTGCATGTTTACCTTTATGAATACTGCGCGCTTGGGTACTGCATTACAGGGCTTAGCTCATGCTGAGTGGGGTTTTCAAAATTCACTGCCTTATGCCAAAGACCGTTTGCAGATGCGTTCTTTGACGGGTAAGAAGAATCCAGAAGGTGCTGCAGATCCTATCATTGTGCACCCAGCGGTACGTAATATGCTGCTGACACAAAAAGCTTTTGCCGAAGGCGGGCGTGGGCTGATCTATTTCTGTGCTCAGCTTGTTGATAAAACAAAACTGGCCGATACGAAAGAAAAAGCAGAAGCTGATGCATTGCTTGCTTTTTTAACGCCAATCGCAAAAGCTTTCCTCACTGAAGTAGGATTTGAATCCGCTAACCATGGTGTGCAGGTATATGGTGGGCATGGCTTTATTTCAGAATGGGGTATGGAGCAAAACGTGCGTGATGCGCGCATTTCAATGCTGTATGAAGGCACGACACAGATTCAAGCACTTGATTTGCTAGGCCGTAAAGTATTGATGACTCAAGGTGATTCGCTTAAAGGCTTTACCAAATTGATTCACATGTTTTGTAAAGAAAATGCCGACAATGACGCTATGAAGCCATTCGTTGAGCCACTGATCGCGCTTAATAAAGAGTGGGGTGAACTCACCATGAAAATTGGTGCAAAGGCGATGCAAGACCGTGAAGAGGTGGGTGCTGCTGCGGTGGATTATCTGATGTACTCGGGTTATGTGACGTTGGCTTATTTTTGGGCACGTATGGCTTATAAAGCACAGCAAGTACTTGAGCAAGGTACGGAAGAAGAAGCTTTCTATAAAGCAAAATTGACCACTGCTCGCTTCTATTATGCGCGCTTGTTACCTCGTACGCGCTCTCATGCCGAGATTATGCAATCAGGTGCTGAGAGTTTGATGGCAATGGATGAAGAGCATTTTATTTTTTAAGTAGGAGCTCTAAAAATCGTTGAATCAGAAGAGAGTAACCGTTGTGTGGATTTTGAAATACAGAGCCGGCCGTTGGTTAGCTCAACAACTGTTAAATTTTAATGCTAAGCGTTATAAAAAAAGTAAAATAAGTGCTCCAACAAGGAGCAGTCAAACCAGTAGCGATGCTGCTATGAACAACCCAGCAGAGGGAATAAGCATGTCTGACCTGAATAAAGTTTTTGACGAGATGAAGAGCCGTTTTAATAGTGGGGCAGCAGCAGGGATGGATGTCGTCTTTCAGTACCAGATTGATGATGGGGAGCCGTACCATGTGACAATTGCTAATGATAGCTGCGTTGTTGCCCAGGGTGAGCATGACGAGCCTTCTGTAACATTGTCTATGGATACGCAGACGTTACAGGAAGTTATTTCTGGTGAAACTGATGGAATGCAGGCGTTTATGACGGGGCGCATTCGTGCCGATGGCGATATTATGCTCGCAACACGCCTGACAGCCCTTTTTCCGGTGGCATAAAATGTAAAGTTGGGCGAGGCTATGGAGAGATTGCATAGCCTGCTAGGGAAATGCTAAGAAAATTAACTCTATTTGTGAAAATACAGTGGTGATCGGACGTGATTCCGCCTACCAATAACAATAATATTAGGGGCAACTAATGGATAATACACGAGGGACTTGGATTCCTGCTGAGTTAAATCCGCAAGGTTACAACACCGTACTCGATGTGGTGGCCAGTGTGTGTCAGCGTTACGCCGAGCGTCCTGCTTTTACTAGCTTTGGACGAACGCTCACGTATGCAGAGATGGATACATTAGCGGATGCTTTTGCTGTTTATCTCCAAGAAGAAACCGACCTTAAACCAGGTGACCGGCTCGCCATTCAGCTGCCTAATCTTATTCAATATCCTATTGTATTGTTTGGTGCATTACGTGCGGGTTTAGTCGTGGTTAATACCAACCCTCTATATACGCCACGTGAACTAGAGCATCAGTTTAATGATTCGGGTGCTAAAGCGCTGGTAATCCATGCCAGCATGGCACACAACGCTGAAAAAATTATTGATAAAACACAAATCAAGCATGTGTTTGTTACCCAAGTAGGTGACTTGCATGGCTTTATTAAGCGTACGTTATTAAATAAAGCGATTAAGTACATCAAAAAAATGGAGCCTGACTATAACCTGCCGATGGAGACCTCTTTACGGGTTGCTTTATTAAGCCGTATTGGGAAAAAGCCGAAGGTAATTAGGGTACAAACAGAAGATATTGCTGTTCTTCAATACACTGGTGGGACTACAGGTGTATCTAAGGGAGCGGTGTTAACACACGCCAACCTAGTATCTAATATGTTGCAGGGCCGCGAGTTGATTAGCCAAGCTGATAGCAGCTGGTCTGATACGTCTATCGCGCCTTTACCGCTGTACCATATTTATGCTTTTACACTCTCTCAAATTGTTATGGAGGCGGGTGGTCATAGCGTATTGATTGCTAACCCAAGAGATATTCCAGGGTTTGTTAAAGAGATGAAGCGTTGGAACCTGACTAGCTTCATGGGATTGAATACTTTATTTGTTGCTCTGTGCAACAATAACGACTTTAAAGCACTGGATTTTAGCCATCTTAAAGTGACTATTTCTGGTGGTATGGCACTGACTAAGGCCGCTGCAGATCAATGGCAGAGCGTTACTGGCTGCGACATAATGGAAGGTTACGGGTTAACCGAAACGTCGCCTGCCGTTGCTATAAATCCGCCGGGTAAAGTGAGTATTGGCACAATCGGCTGGCCTTTAAAAGAAACAGATGTACGTATCATTGACGCCAAAGGTGCTGAAGCTGGCGTGGGTATAGCGGGTGAACTCTGCGTGAAAGGCCCTCAAGTAATGAAAGGTTATTGGCAAAGAGAGCGCGAGACGCAAGCGTGTTTTACCGACGATGGCTATCTTATTACGGGTGATGTTGCTATTCAGGAAGAAGATGGCCGGTTACGTATTGTTGATCGTGCTAAGGATATGATTATTGTTTCCGGATTTAATGTTTATCCGAACGAAATAGAGGATGTCGTAACGTCGCATCCCGGTGTGCTTGAATGTGCGGCAATCGGTGTTAAAGATGAGCGTAGCGGCGAAGTGCCAAAATTGTTTGTAGTTAGAAAAAATATAGCACTAACCGAGAAAGAAGTGCTGAAGTGGTGCAAAGATAATTTAACTAACTACAAGGTGCCTAAATCGATAGTGTTTGTAGAAGACCTGCCAAAATCTAATGTTGGTAAAGTGTTGCGCCGAATGCTTAAAGATGACGACAGCACTGCACAGACTAATGTTGCCTGAGGGAGCATTATGCCTTTAACAAAACCGGTACGCCGTAAACATGCACACCGCCGTGCCATTGTTTGTAATGGTTACGAGCGAGAAGATGGTCTGTGGGATGTTGAGGCTAAAATGAGTGATGTAAAAGCAGAAACAGTCGAAAATCCCGAACGTGGTGGTTTTGTTTCTGCAGGCGAAGCGTTTCATGATATGGCGATTCGCTTTACGTTAGACCGTTCTTTATTCATTCACCATGTAGAAGCGGTAATTGATCAATCACCGTTCAAAATGTGCCCTGGAGCAGCTGGGGCTTTTAAGCAGTTGGAAGGTACTCGCATAGGCCCTGGTTGGCACCGTAAAGCTAAAGAGATGGTTGGTGGAGCAAAAGGGTGTACGCACTTACATGAGCTACTACCCATTCTAGCGACAACCGCAATCCAAAGCTTATGGCCGAGTATGGAAGACGATGTGATGGATGCAGGAGCCAAAGTAATGTTGAATACGTGCCGAACATGGGCACAAGATAGTGATGTTGTTAAGCGTTATTTACCTGACCACTATAATGAAGAACCCTATATAGCCTAATTTTTGGGAGAAAATTCATGAGCCTTCCTACTTTCTTGCAGGGGCGTTTATCCTTGCCTCTGATTTGTGCGCCGATGTTTTTGGTATCAGGGCCTGATCTCGTAATAGAGGCATGTAAAGCGGGTGTTGTCGGTACTTTTCCCGCTTTAAACCGACGAACCAGTGAGGAGTTTGAATCTTGGTTGATCGAAATAACAACAGCTCTTGAGGCGTATACAGCACAAACAGGTAAACATGCGGCGCCATTTGGCGTTAATCTAATAGTGCATAAAAGTAACCCGCGCTTACAGGCTGATTTGGATATTTGTAAGCGACATCAGGTACCGCTGATTATCACCTCTTTGGGCGCTGTTCCTGATGTTGTTGAAGCGGTCCATTCTTATGGTGGTTTGGTATTTCATGATGTGGCGACGATTCGCCACGCAGAAAAAGCTGCCCAAGCAGGTGTCGATGGTTTGATCGCTGTTTGTGCCGGTGCTGGTGGTCATGCTGGAGTACTCAGTCCCTTTGCTTTTGTGAATGAAATTCGCACCTTCTATCAAGGCAGCGTTATCTTATCGGGTTGCTTATCAACGGGTAGAGATATTGCCACTGCACAAACTCTTGGTGCCGACTTAGCTTATATGGGCACGCGTTTTATCAACACAAAAGAGAGCTTAGCGGTGACAGAATATAAGCAGATGATTGTTGATAGTAACGCGAAAGATATTGTTTATACGCCCGAAATATCAGGCATCCCCGCTAACTTTTTAAAGCCAAGTTTACAGTCCGCTGGGCTAAATCCTGAGACTGGCAAGGCATTGAAAACTGATGATGCGGTGAGCGAGGCTGGCAGCAAAGAACTTAACCTTGGAGAAGAGTTGACTGCCCCTAAAGAGGGTGCGACTGCCTGGAAAAGCATCTGGTCAGCAGGGCAGGGGGTAGGCTCGATTAATAATGTGCCTAGTGTGGCAGAGTTACTGGTAGCACTGCATGAAGAGTATATCGATGCGACCGTGGATTACGCTCAGCGAAGCCGCGAATACGCATTGAAAATATAAGGAGGCAAAAGTATGAGTAAGGTTGAGCATGTGTTGCAACAGCAAGACGGTGCTGTATTGGTTTTGCAGATTAATCGCCCTGATAAGAAAAATGCACTGACATTAGATATGTATCAGGCGTTGATAGATGGACTGCTGCTTGCTGCAGAGGATGATGTCATTCGATGTGTACTGATATCAGGTAGCGCTGATTGCTTTACCTCGGGTAATGATATTTTAGACTTTATGGCCGCTTCGGTTGGCTCAGATAAAGCGGCATTACCCCTTAAGTTTTTGCAGACGATATCGACCTTTAGTAAACCTGTGATTGCCGCAGTGGCGGGTGATGCTGTAGGTATTGGCACCTCTATGCTTTTGCATTGCGATCTGGTTTATTGTACTAAAGATGCGCGTTTTCAGTTACCGTTTGCTCGTTTAGGTTTAGTGCCGGAAGGTGGTACAAGCTTATTATTGCCACAACAGCTGGGGCACAGACTTGCATTTGAATTATTGGTTTTAGGGAGCCGTGTTAGTGGTGTTCGTGCTGCTGAACTTGGGTTGGTTAACAGTGCGCTAGATCACCCTTTGAGTGAAGCTAAAGCCGCTGCTGCTCAATTGGCAAATATGGCGCCTCAGGCAGTTAAACTCAGTAAAAACATGATGAAAAGTCATCAACAAGCAACGCTACAAACAGTGCTGGTGGATGAGGTTGAGCAGTTTAAAGAGCGCTTGGCTTCAGCGGAAGCTAAAGAGGCATTCAGTGCCTTTATTGAAAAGCGTCAGCCAAACTTTAGCTAGCTATGTGAGCCTAGATAGCTTGATAGTTAGGTAGCACTAAAGATGTTTTCAAAGAGAGTTATAGGAACTTGCTTTACGTTTACGTTAAGGTAATATAAATAACTGCTAAAAGACTAGGTGGTTTCCCTTGTATTTACGGGGTGATTTGCGAGAATAGTTCTAGTCGTCAGTAAAACAAGTGTTTTTAGTTATTGTGGCTTGGCGGTTTAGAATTATTGTTATTAATACCGTACGGTCTGGCGTTCAGACCATCAAAAGAACAACAAAAGCGAGGCTTGTATGAAGATACTTGTCGCTGTAAAGCGCGTCATTGATTATAACGTCAAAGTACGTGTTAAAGCGGATAAAACGGATGTGGATCTAGCTAATGTAAAAATGGCTATGAACCCGTTCTGTGAAATTGCAGTTGAAGAAGCAGTTCGTCTAAAAGAGAAAGGTGTTGCCACTGAAGTTGTTGTTATCTCTATTGGTGCTAAACAGTGCCAAGAACAGATTCGTACAGCGTTAGCACTCGGTGCTGACCGTGGTATTCACGTAGAGACTGATACTGCTCCAGATTCTTTAAGTGTTGCTAAGTTGATGGCTAAAATTGTTGAAGAAGAGCAGCCTGGTTTGGTTATTCTTGGTAAACAAGCAATTGACTCTGATAACAATCAGACTGGACAGATGCTAGCAGCCTTGCTGGATCGCCCACAGGCAACCTTTGCTTCTGAAGTCGTTGTTGATGGCGACAAGGTAAGTGTTAAGCGTGAAATCGATGGCGGTTTGCAGACTCTTGAGCTGGACTTGCCAGCCATTGTTACTACCGATCTACGTTTGAATGAGCCGCGTTACGCTTCATTGCCAAACATCATGAAAGCCAAGAAAAAACCACTGGATGTTAAAACGCCTGCTGACTTGGGTGTTGCCGTTGGTAGTAATATTACATTGGTTTCGGTTGAACCACCTGCTGAACGTAAAGCAGGCATTATAGTGGGCTCTGTTGCTGAGCTGGTCGATAAACTGAAGAATGAAGCGAAGGTATTGTCATGAGTATTCTAGTTCTTGCAGAACATGATAACCAGGAGCTGAAACCGGCAACGTTAAACACAGTTGCAGCTGCTGTTAAAGTCGGTGGAGACATTGATATTCTGGTCGCTGGAAGTGGCTGTCAGGCTGTTGCTGAGCAAGCATCTAAAGTAGCAGGTGTACGCAGTGTACGTGTTGCAGATAATGCTGCTTATGAGAACCACTTAGCAGAGAACACCAGTAAATTGATGGTGTCTATCGCTGAAGGTTATACACACATCTTTGCATCTTCTACATCAGATGGTAAAAACATTTTACCCCGTGTGGCTGCATTACTCGATGTTAATCAGCTATCTGATATTTCAGCCGTTGTGAGTGCTGATACTTTCCAGCGTCCAATTTATGCGGGTAATGCTATTGCTACCGTTAAGTCTGCAGATGCTTTCAAAGTGGCTACTGTGCGTGGTACAGCATTTGATCCTGTTGCTGCTGACGGTGGTAGCGCGACAATCGATACTATCGGTGAAGTGATTGCATCAGATAACTCACGCTACGTGAGTGCTGAACTGGCTAAATCTGATCGCCCTGAACTTACTGCTGCTTCGGTCGTTGTATCAGGTGGTCGTGGTATGGGTAATGGCGAAAACTTTGAGTTGCTATACAAGCTTGCAGATAAGCTAGGTGCGGCTGTTGGTGCATCGCGTGCTGCGGTTGATGCTGGCTTTGTACCTAACGATATGCAGGTTGGTCAAACCGGTAAAATGGTAGCTCCAGACCTGTACATTGCTGTTGGTATCTCTGGTGCGATTCAGCATTTGGCTGGTATGAAAGACTCAAAAATTATTGTTGCGATCAACAAAGATGAAGAAGCGCCTATTTTCCAGGTAGCTGATTATGGCTTAGTTGCTGATCTGTTTGATGTGGTTCCTGAGTTGGAAGCTGCGCTGTAAGCGGTAGTAACCGATAATAGAATCTAAAAAAGGGCTGCGATTGCAGCCCTTTTTTTGTCTGCCTTACTGCCTTAAAGATTAAAGCGTGATACCAGCCCGTTGAGAGCTTCACTCTTGCTTTCGAGGGAGCTAATCGCGTTTTGGTTTTCTTTCACAGCACAAGATGTCTCTTCTGAAAGATTAAAGATACGTTGAATATTCTCACTTGTTTCGTTTGTGACTGCTGACTGCTGGGTTGATGCTTCAGCAATCTGTAGATTCAATCTGGAAATAGTGTCCATCTCGTCAGCGATTAGTTTAAGGGCGTTTTCAGCTTCAGATATTAAGCTGACAGATTCATTACTGCGCTCTTTGCTGGATGACATAACGCTTACGGCTTCTTCTGAACCTGTTTGCAGTTCTTCTATCATCTCACGTATTTCTATAGTGCTTTGCTGGGTTCTACCTGCCAATGTGCGTACCTCATCAGCAACAACAGCAAAGCCGCGTCCTTGGTCACCTGCACGCGCCGCTTCAATGGCTGCATTCAGTGCTAGCAGGTTGGTTTGTTCTGCTATATCACCAATAACACTGATAATCTCACCAATACGATCTGATTGGCTTTTGAGCTTGGATATGACGTTTGAGCCTTGTTCAACTTCGCTGGCAAGTTTCTGCATGCTGCTGGCTGAGCTTGAAAGTGCTTGGGCGCCATTGGTAAATTCGGTTTGAGCATGCTCTACAGCGGTCACTGCATCAGAGGTGTTATCGGCAACAGCATGTGCGGTATTTGCAAGCTCCTCCACTGCCGTTGCTAATAACTCCGTTTCATTTTTCTGCTGGTCTGTTCTGGCTGCGTTACCTTGAGCATTTTTATTAATATGACTAAGACCATCTTCTAAGTCGTTGGATACGCCGCGAATGTCTTCTATCAGTGTCGCCATATGGCTCATGAAGGTGTTGAGCTCTTCTGCTAATTTTGCAAACTCGTCATTCCCTTTTACGTCGAGACGCTTATTGAGATTTGTTTCACCCGTGGCTAGCCCGTGAATAGCGTGGTGTAGCTCGGAGAGTCGACTAACAATAAAGCGGTTAAGCCAGAATACGAGTATTAATCCGCCGCATAGTGCCAATAAGATAACGATAACCATATATAGCGTACTGTTTTCTTGTACTGCTTCAAACTCATCGGTTGTTTTGGTGATAATCAGCTGGTACTGCTCTTCAAGGGTTGTAAAACCATTGATAGCAGGAGAGTCTGATATTTTGACCGTGCTGTCGACTTCTTTGATGGTCGCCTTATTAGCAAATAACCCTTGTACTTGGTTAGCCGCTTGGCGGTATTGCTTGAGCGTCATTGCTATATTATTCAATGCGCTTGTTTCTATGTTATTGAGCTCAGGCACTGACCTGTATTGGTTGATGAGTGCGTTAATGGCGTCGTAGTTACTGACAACACGAGAGTAATATTTGGGTGTGCCGCGTAATACATAGTTTTTAAAATTATGAATCAACGCGCCATAGCCTACCTGCTGCCTGATTTGTAAAAGCAGTGTTTGCCTTGCCTGCGCTTGCTGCTGAAGTTTATTCCAGCTAGCGTCACTAGAAGATGACATCCAGCTTTGGACGAAAAACATTGATGCGAATGCAACAATGGTACAGATGATTAACACAAAAAATCGGTGTTTAAGTGTTAGATGCATGTGGATATTCCTAAAGTATTGTCCAGAATTTAGCTAAATCTAGAAGTGGGCTAAATATAGGTGACGTCGTTAAAAAACGACAGTTGCAACATTAGGTTTTTACACAAAGAGTTCAAGCAATTGATGCTGGTCAATTTTTGTACATTGTTGTTTTAGAGGGCGTGTATCAGGGAGGTAATTGATTACCCCATGCTTATAAAGCGAGTTATCCACAGTATTCTGGGATAACTTAATTATTCAGACAGAAGTGGAATGTGCTTTATAGTTGGGTGAGTAACAATGTTTTGAATTAAATTGTTACTTATGTATGAGAGTAATCCATTGGTATGGCGGCACTTGCAAGCAATATGAAGTGTAAAGTCAGTGATGCTGATTGAAACTGTCATTGTAACAAAATCACTAATAGCTAGACTAAACTTACTAAGCGACATAAGTCACAAAATAACAGTATATAACCTGACGTATGGAGTCATCCCATGTTAATGGAAGGTCAAGCGATTCGCTTGCAAGCAGTTGAAGAGGGTATTCATGAGGTGGTATTTGACCTCAAAAATGAAGCCGTAAACACCCTCAGCCAATTGGCTATGCAAGAGCTAAGAGAAGCGGTAACCCAGCTACAGCAAACCGACGGCGTAACAGGCGTTATTTTTACCAGCGCGAAAGACAGCTTTATAGTTGGCGCTGATATTACCGAATTTAAGCAGATGTTTGATCATGACGAAGAGACCATCATAGCGAACCTGGTTCGCTTACAAGGTCTGTTCAGTGAGATTGAAGATTTACCCTTCCCTACCGTTACAGCGATTAATGGTATTGCTTTAGGGGGTGGTTTTGAATTGTCCTTGGCGACTGATTACCGTGTGATGGGTGATAAAGCTAAAGTAGGTCTGCCTGAAGTTAAATTGGGTATCTACCCTGGTTGGGGTGGCACTGTGCGTTTGCCTCGCCTTATTGGTATTGATAATGCCAATGAGTGGATATGTGCGGGAGTTGAGAAACGTCCTGCAGCAGCCCTGAAAGATGGTGCTGTAGATGCAGTTGTTGCAACGGATCAAGTACGAGTTGCTGCTATTGATCTTGTTAAACGGTGCATCGCCGGTAAGTTTGATTATCAGGCGCGCCGTGACGAGAAAAAATCACCGGTTAAATTGAATACTATCGAACAGATGATGGCATTTGAAACCGCTAAAGGCTTGATTGGCGCAAAAGCTGGGCCGCATTATCCAGCGCCGATGCAGGTGCTGAAGACGATTCAGAAATCGTGCACGATGAAGCGCGAACAAGCCATGGAAGTTGAAGCCAAAAATTTTGTTAAGTTAGCAAAAAATGCGGTGACTCCGGCCTTGGTTGGTCTGTTTATGAAAGACCAATACGTTAAAAAAGTCAGCAAAAAATATGAAGCGCAGGGTTCCCCGGTGAAGCAGGCCGCTGTATTAGGTGCTGGTATAATGGGTGGCGGTGTTGCTTATCAGTCGGCGGTGAAAGGCACGCCTATCTTGATGAAAGATATCAACCAAGGTGCACTGCAGCTTGGTTTAGATGAAGCGAATAAGTTGTTAGGTAAACAGCTTAAACGTGGTCGTTTAGACGCTGCAAAAATGGCGAAAACGATCAACCGCATAACACCTACCTTAAGTTACGGCGATTTCAACCGTGTTGATCTGGTAGTTGAAGCTGTTGTTGAAAATATCAATGTTAAAAGATCTGTATTGGCGGAAGTCGAGGGGCACATGCCTGAAGATGCAATTCTAACTTCTAATACGTCGACCATTTCTATTACCGAACTAGCTAAGTCTCTTAAACGCCCGGAAAATTTCTGTGGAATGCATTTCTTTAACCCCGTTGCGCTCATGCCTTTGGTAGAAGTTATCCGTGGTGAAAAGAGTAGCGAAGCCGCCATTGCACGTACTGTCTCGTACGCTAAAGCGATGGGTAAAACGCCGATCGTAGTGAATGACTGCCCAGGATTTTTGGTTAACCGAATTCTATTTCCTTACTTTGGTGGTTTTTCTGCCTTACTCAATGATGGCGCTGATTTTCGTAAAATCGATAAAGTCATGGAAGGTTTTGGCTGGCCAATGGGGCCTGCTTACCTGCTAGATGTTGTGGGTATTGATACGGCTTATCATGCCGACGCTGTTATGGCTGAAGGTTTCCCTGATCGTATGCAGCACGAAGGTGAGAATGCGATTGATCGGATGTTTAAACTAGAACGTTTTGGTCAGAAAAACAGTAAAGGTTTCTACCAATATGAGATGGACCGTAGAGGCAAGCCTAAGAAACTTGCTGATGAAGAGGTCTTCACGTTATTGGAGGGGGTTTTGGGTGATTCGCGTGATTTCTCAGATGAAGAGATTATTGCACGTATGATGATTCCGCTGTGTATAGAAACAGTGCGTTGTTTAGAAGATGGCATAGTGGCTTCGCCAGCCGAAGCTGATATGGGCTTGGTCTACGGTATTGGTTTTCCACCGTTCCGTGGTGGTGCTTTGTACTACCTAGATCAGATGGGATTAGCGGAGTTCTGTGAACTTGCTGAGCAATATAAACATCTTGGCGGCTTGTACCAGCCAACTGAGCGTATGAAACAGATGGCCGCCGCTGGCGAAACCTATTTCGGCGGGGAGAAATAATCATGAGTCTGAAACCAAATGACGTAGTGATCGTAGATGGCATCCGTACCCCAATGGGTAAGTCTAAAGGTGGTTCTTTTCGCAATGTTCGTGCTGAAGCATTATCTGCTGCTGTTATGAATGGCTTATTGGCGCGTAATCCTAATCTTAATCCGGCGGATATAGAGGATGTAGTCTGGGGCTGTGTTAACCAAACCAAAGAGCAGGGCTTTAACATTGCTCGTAATGCGCTGGTGTTAGCCGGTTTGCCGCATACAGTGGGTGGGCAAACTATTAACCGCTTATGTGGATCCTCTATGTCGGCGTTACATAATGCGGCGCAATCTATCATGACCGGTAATGGTGACACTTTCATCGTCGGTGGTGTGGAGCATATGGGTCACCTAGATATTCTGCATGGTATTGATATCAATTCAGAGATGTCTAAGCATGTCGCTAAAGCGGCCATGATGATGGGTGTTACCGCTGAAATGCTCGGTAAGATGAATGGCATCTCACGCGAATTGCAGGATCAGTTTGGCGCACGTTCACACCGCTTAGCACATGAAGCACGTGAAACAGGCCGTTTTGATAACGAAATCATCCCTATCGAAGGCCATGATGAAAATGGCTTTAAGAGTTTACTAGAGCAGGATGAAGTTATTCGTCCAGAAACGACCTTTGAAGTCTTACAAGGTTTGAAGCCTGTCTTTGTGC
The DNA here is from genome assembly GCF_000422765.1 of Neptunomonas japonica DSM 18939. Taxonomy (GTDB): domain Bacteria; phylum Pseudomonadota; class Gammaproteobacteria; order Pseudomonadales; family Balneatricaceae; genus Neptunomonas; species Neptunomonas japonica. Next base: position 127,207 of record NZ_AUGR01000015.1, read on the forward strand.
CTAAAGTCGGCACGGTAACAGCCGGTACTTCATCCGCATTTTCTGATGGCGCATCCGGTATGTTGGTGATGTCTGCTGAAAAGGCGCAAGCACTAGGGCTAAAACCACGCGCTGTGATTCGTTCAATGGCCGTGGCTGGCTGTGACCCTTCTATTATGGGATATGGTCCAGTACCTGCTACGCAAAAAGCTTTGAAGCGTGCTGGCTTAAAGATGGGTGATATCGACTACATCGAACTGAATGAGGCCTTTGCTGCACAAGGTTTGTCAGTCTTAAAAGGTTTGAAGCTGCTGGGTCGTATGGAAGACAACGTTAACCTTAACGGTGGTGCTATTGCTCTGGGGCATCCTTTGGGTTGCTCGGGTACGCGTATCTCAACGACCTTGCTTAATGTATTAGACCAGAAGGATGGTACGTTAGGCTTGGCGACCATGTGTATTGGTATGGGACAAGGTGTGGCTACTGTGTTTGAACGTTTGAACTAATACATCTTCGTTCGTGATAATAAGAAGGGCAACTGGTATAACCAGTTGCCCTTTTTTGATAGTGATTAATGTCAGACCTACAATAACAAGCCTGTGATAATCGCTATTTAGCTAACAGCATCCGCAGGTGCTTGGTATGCATAACCCAACACATCAGCAACCGCTTTATAGGTGATATTGCCGCGGTGTACGTTTAAGCCATTTAGCAAATGCACATCATCTTTTAGTGCTTGCTTATAGCCTTTGTTGGCTAGCGCTTGAACAAACGGCAGTGTGGCGTTAGTTAAGGCAAAAGTAGAGGTACGAGCAACACCGCCTGGCATGTTAGCAACACAGTAATGCACAACATCTTCTACCGTATAGGTTGGCTCTTGGTGAGTCGTTGCACGAGATGTTTCAAAGCAACCGCCCTGGTCAATAGCAACATCGACTACCACAGCACCTGTTTTCATTTTTTTCAAATGCTCACGTGTAACGAGTTTTGGTGCAGCAGCGCCGGGTATAAGTACCGCGCCGACGACCAAATCTGCAGCAACGACCTCATCTTCGATAGACTCAACATTTGAGTAAAGCGTTTTTAGCTGTGGGCCATACACTTCGTCTAACTGCTTAAGGCGAGGTAGAGATCGGTCCAAAATGGTAACGTCTGCTCCTAAGCCCATCGCCATGCGTGCAGCGTTAATGCCGACTACACCACCACCAATTACAACAACTTTAGCTGGAGCAACACCAGGAACACCACCCAGTAAGGTGCCTAATCCGCCTTGCGCCTTTTCTAATGAGTGAGCACCGGCTTGGATAGCCATACGTCCTGCTACTTCGCTCATTGGCGCAAGTAGAGGTAAACCACCATGGTTATCAGTTACTGTTTCATAAGCAATGGCAACAGCGTCGGAATCAACGAGTAGCTTTGTTTGCTCTGGATCTGGTGCAAGGTGTAGGTAGGTGAACAAGATCTGGCCAGAGCGCAGCATTTTACATTCGTTGGGCTGTGGCTCTTTAACTTTGACGATCATATCTGCTGTAGCGAAGATCTCTTCAGCAGTATCGATGAGAGTTGCACCAGCGGCTTCATATCGCTCATTGGTTAAGCCAATAGCGGTTCCGCCATCACGTTGCACAATGACTTGATGTCCTGCTGCTACTAATTCGCGAACTCCCGCTGGCGTCATGCCAATACGGTATTCATGGTTTTTGATCTCTTTAGGGACGCCGATAAGCATGTCGAATCTCCAATTATCTGAATAGTGACCAGAAGCAGTCGCTTTATTATTGTTGATCAATCTTTATTCAGATTAGCATTTGATTGAGGAGATATTTTCATGTTTTTTTAATTATTATTGAAAATAAATGTTACTATTATTCGATTATATAGTTTAAATAACTGTGGCGTTGCACAAATATAGCGGTATTTATGGTCGCTGTTTTGGGGCTTTGTTATGCGATTAAAGCCCAAAACCGAAACGAAATAAGCTAAAAGCAAGCATCCCGACAACAATGGTTGTTAACAAGTCTTTACGGATAAATGCGGTGATGACAGCGACCAGTGACGCTAATAACCAAGGATTACTGGGACTTATCCATAGCTGTCCTTGTGGAATCAACACGGCCGGTACGATGATGGCTGTTAATACAGCAGGGGGGACAAATCCAAGGCCAGTGCTGAGCCACGCAGGAAAGTGCACGCGTCCCGCAACTGCAAACAGAATATAGCGCACGCCAAACGTGACAATGAACATGCCTAGAATTAACAGCGCTTCATTCATGACGGCTCCTTGTTTTCGATAGGTTGTGTATTTTGTCGTTTCAACATCATGTGAAAAGATAAACCCACAGCAATACCTGCTATAGCGGCGACTAACAGCCCTAGCTTGTGTGGCATTGTGGCTGTTGCGATTGCCATGGTGGCGGCAACAATAACGCAAGCCCACATGGGTTTGCTTTTAAGATAAGGAACAACCATGCCAATAAAGGTCACCGACATGGCAAAATCTAATCCCCATTGGGTCATGTCAGGGAAGAGTTCTCCTAATGCGACACCTATCGCCGTACATAGCACCCAATTACCGTACATGGCGCAAAAAGAGCCTAGGTAGAACCAATGAGCATCACGGATATCATCTTGTTGTAGATAGCGGTTACTCACCGCTGCAAAAGTCTCATCGGTGAGCCCAAATGCCATTAATACGCGCCAACGTTGCGGCAGGTGGCGAACCTTGGGTACGAGATTGGCGGCGTAAAGAATGTGGCGTAGGTTAACGACGAAGGTTGTCGCAATAATAACAGGTAGTGCCGCGCCTGCTGCGAGCAAGCCCAATACGATGAATTGGCTGGCGCCTGCAAACACAATAATCGACATGGCAAGGGCGCCAATAATCGAAAGCCCGCTGGGCTCTGCCAGTGTTCCAAAAATAATCCCGAAGGGTATGGCTCCCACAATTAAAGGGAAGGTCGCTTTTGCGCCGCCAATAAACTCATGGCGGTGCTGCTCTCTTGATGAAGGAAGCGCTGAATCTGAGGGTGTTGTGTTCGTCATGATTGTTTGTCATTCATCATAGGGTTAACGTCATGTAGATATCGGAGCGTGGGTATATCGACTGCCCATTTGGATGCGGCACTTCGTGAAAACCAAGGTTGCGGTAGAGGCGAATAGCGCGGTTAAGCTTTGTCGAGCTCTCTAGGTAAACCTCATTAGCATCAACCTCTCGCGCTTTATTTAAGGCAGTTAGCAGCAGTTTGCGACCGATACCGAAGCCTTGCATGTTTGGGCCTACGCCCATTTTAGATATTTCAAATAGGCCGTTACTTTGGTTTGCTAAAGCAACACAGCCAACAATCTCTTGGTTACAACGGGCAAACCAGATGTAACCACCTTTTGCTAGGTAGTAACTTTCCGGGGTAAATAAGGCGCGCTCATCATGATCAGTGAGCTCTCCATTGAAAAACTCCTCGAGCCATTGGAGGTTAAGCTGGCAAAAATGCTCTCTTAATGAGGCGTCCCAACCGATAATCTCTATGTCGGACTCGCTAATACGATGCTGTAAGTTAGCCAGCACAGGTTGAACAAACCCTTGCTGCTGTATGCGTTGTTCGAAATCATCCAATGATGCCAATAATGGGTGTTGCTGCGCTGCTATTAGCTGATCTAAGTAGTGCTTTATCTCATGCCAAATAGGCGCGATCTCGGCAACCAGTGCATCACTTTGCGGTGTTAGTGTTAATAGTTGGCGCCGCTCATCTTTTGGGTCGGGTGTTTTACTAATCCAACCTTCGCTAAGCATATTACGTGCAATTTTACTGATAGCAGGATGGCTAACGCCTAACTGATCCGCCGCCTCGGTGACGGCTTGCGCACCCTGTTGATGGAGCAAATTAAACAAGGGAAAAAAAGTGGGGTTAAGCTGAATGCCCTGGGTTTGATAAATCTCGACAACATCCTGAATCAGCCGATCAGATAGTCTTTTTAAGCGGCTCCCCAAAGATAAGCTGCCAAAGGTTTTCATTAAGTCGGTAGAAGGTGCAGGCATAAAAGGCTCTATTCAGACGTTGTATGATTGGTTGTGGTGCTTATTTAATGAAAGTTACGTAACTAGTTACGTAACTTAAAGTTAAACATCACAAAAGTAAATAAAAAGCGAACTTACTAAGTTATTGATCGTTTCTAATTAACGAACTATGCTCCAAGAATAGGGATTGAATGTATCGGGCAAAGGATTGGCTCTTCCTCATAAAACCACACTAGTCTAAATCATCCTATCTCTTTGAATTACAATAAATTAATGCATACGTGTCTTTTTGTTGAAACCCAAATAGGGTGCCAAAGTGACAGTAAGCCATAGGCTCTTGAATAAGCTGTTAAATTTTCAACCAATTCTAAACTAAAGGAACTAAAATGAATAAAAAACTAAAATTAACTATGGCAGCTATTTCCATCGTGTACTTATCAGGCTGCTCATTTACAGCGTCAAATTACGGTGCATCCTTTGAAAACGTAGAAACAATTAAAAAGCTTGGCTCAGTAGAAGTATCCGTGAGTGATTTTACAGCCTCAAAATCAACTAGCGGCATCGCATGTCGTGGAGCTGGCTCTGTCGTAACACCAAACAAAGAAACTTTTGAAGATTACATTCATAAAGCTTTTGTATCTGAGCTAAAATTAGCGGGAGTTTATTCAGATAGTGCCCCAATTGAATTAAAAGGGCACTTTACAAAAATAGATTTTAGTTCAAATATTGGTAACGGAAACTGGTCTTTTGAATTAACTGCATCATCTAGTAAAGACGAATCTATCCAGATCGTATCGAAGCATGAATTCTCTACTAATTGGGTAGCAGATAAAGCATGCCAGCAAGTAGCACAAGAATTATCTCCTGCTGTTCAGGTTTTAATCAAAGACATTGTTAGTAATCCAGAATTCAAAAAACTAATTTCAAGCACGGAAGACAATCTTGCTCAAAAAATATAACAAGTATATTAGCGAACGCGAGTAAACTGACTGGACAGCCAAAGCGTGGCTTCGCCACAGGCTGCCCGTTATAAAGGCGTTAAAAGTATCTAGATATGAGTGAAATTAAATTTGTGGGTTTCAGTCACGTAAATCCAGAAGACTTTTTGACGGTAGTGAATGATAAATCGCTGAGAAAGCACCTAATTGATCATCCGTATTTTTATTCCAAGAGTATTAGGGAATGGATGGAAGATAAGGTTAAAATAGAGTCGCTACCTGGTTGTCGTATTCGAGCAATTTACATAGGTGATGTATTAGCTGGTTGGTGTGGGATTCAGCCAGATGACAATGGTTTTGAAATAGCGATTGTTATTGCCAAAGAATTTTGGGGTTTTGGTATACCCGTATTTCAAAAAATGATGCTATGGGCTAAAGAGATGGGCCATAAAGAAATAATATTTCACCTGCTAGAAACTCGCCCTGAATACAAATTTCTAAAAAGAAAAGCGACTAAAGTTAAAAAAACAGAGCTTTTAGGCCGACGCTTTACAACTTATATTATCTCCGTTGAAAAATGGTGCGTAAAGTAACTTCTAACAAGTTGCTCAAACCTCGTTTTAGCCAAAATCGGCCTTCACTGAATGTGCTAAAGCGAGCCGTTGAACAAAGCGTTTATTTATTTCAAGCGAAGAGATGTTCGGTTTTTCCAGTTGATTCCTGCTATTAAAGAGCCGCTTACAATAGCGCTACACGCTAAGAGTAATGACCAGCTTAGTGACGCTTCTCCAGCGGCTATTAATAACAACACGGAGATTAGTGGTGCCGCATAAGCGAGTATGCCGAGTAGCGCTAAGTTGCCGTGTTTTACGCCGTAGTCCCATGTAAAAAAGGCGATGCCTACTGGGCCAAGGCCAAGCCCTAGTATTCCCATCCATTGCGTACCAGTACTTGGCCAGACGGTTGTCTCCCAAGCAAGATGGCATAACAGTGCCAATATTGCAGTCGCAGCACAAAACCAGCCAACGGCATCGGTAGGGACGGCGCTGACTAAGCGGCTAGCAACAGAGTAACCCGACCAGATAAAAGCGCAGGCGAGCGCTAATAAGTAGCCTGTGAGGTATTCGCTCTGAAACTCAATACCTCCTTTGCCGATCAGTATCGCGCAGCCGCATAAAGCAAGCAGTGCCCCGATCAAGTATTTCAGTTTAAAGTGCTCACCTGGCAACAGAGCAGCGAATAGTACAATTAAGAGTGGCCAGAGATAAGCCAACAAGCTGACTTCAACCGCAGGGGCTTTTGTCATCGCAACGAAGTAACAAAAGTGATAACCAAAGTAGCCACCTACGCCTAATAACCACGCTAGTTTGGGTTGTCGAAGATGTCGCAAACCTAGGTGCCCTTGGTACCACCACCGTAAACTCATCAAGGCAAAAGCGATAGTGAAGGTCATCGCCATCATTTGGAAAGGGGGTATTGCTCCCTCCGTAAGGCGAGTAAATAATGCCAGTGCCCCCCATAGAACAATAGATATGCAGCCTATGTAGGTGGCGCGTTGCACTTGAGATAGCGCTTGAGAGGGCACTTTAGAAAGTACGGGGGACATGTTTCACCAATAACTAAATGTATGAGGGTTATTAGTGTATGAGCAGAGCAGAGGAGCGTCTTTGTTCATACCGCTGAATGCTTTGTCGATCTGGCTGAGTTCTTCATTAGTACCGCTGAGCTCTTTATTAATACAGGTAAACTATTTATTGCTCTGGCGAAAGTGACTGGGAGAGTGCCCAAAGTGCTTTTTAAATCGGTCGCTAAATGCTGATAGGTTGCTGTACCCGACACTATCGGCCACTTGTTGAATGCTCAATGCGGTTGTTTCTAGTAGCTGCCATGCTTGCTGCATGCGCTTCTCAATTAAGTATTGCTGCGGTGTCATTCCGAGCTGGCGACGAAACAGTTCATTGAGTTGGCGTTGGCTAAGATTAGCTACGGCTGCTAGTGTTGCCGCAGATATAGTCTCGTTAAAACGGTGATCAAGGTAGCTTATCGCTGCTGCAATACGGTGGTCTACTTGTACTGCTGTGCCAAAGCGTTCCTGTAATAGTTGAATGAGCAGCAAGAGCATCTGGCGTTCGCTACTTGTACTCTGTGGTTGTTTGAGCAATAGATTTTGGTGCAGAAACGCGACGTAATGTGCCAGCGCCCCATCAAGAGGAATAAAGGCGGGGAGTTTCTCAAGCTCAGGGGCAAGCGCGGCTGGCACATCTGCAACCACAAAGCTGTTTAAGTCAGAAGCCGCAAACTCATGGTTTTGCCCAGCACTAATGACAGCAGCTTGCTGGGGGGATGCATGGCCTTCTTGGTTGCCGATATTCATGGCAAGGTGCCCAGCGATAGGAAGCACCAGCTGGTGGTAGTCGTGCTGGTGGGATTTAGCCTCATGACTATAGCTGCGCAGGTCTAATGTCAGGTTGGTGTGTTTCATTCAATATCGCGGATAAGGTCAGCAGGTGCTTGTTTAATAACTTCTATGGGCATACCTGCTGCAATCACACCACGGTTCTGTGCAATCAAGTTCTGCCCAAACAACGCACCGCCTTTGTGCGCACGACGGTATTTGAGCATTGTGCGTAGTGGTTCTTGGTGTGAGTTAAACTCTATAGAGTTAGGTGGCAAGGTCGTGAGCTTACAGCGCTCACAAGGTGAATGAACAGTAAAGCGTACCTCACCAATTTGAATCTCTTGCCAGTTATCCTCAGCAAAAGGCAGGTTACCATGGGCGACCAAGTTAGGCCTAAACTGCTGCATGGCGATAAAGTCAGGGCAGCGTTCTTGTAGCCAGTCCAGTGATGCCGTGCTGGTTAATAACAGAGGGTAGCCATCGGCAAAGCTGACTTGTTGCTCTGTGAAGTCTTTAATAGGCCGCTCTGTTTTCTCACCAAAAAATAACAGCTGGCAAGGAGCATCTAAAAATGCGCTTATCCATTGTTGAGCTTCAAAACCACAGTGCTGAGCTTGTAATGCCTGTTTCCAGACTTCTGTTTTTCGGTAATCATTCGGATAATCAGCTTCATGCAATGCCAGAGTTGGTGCGCCATGGGCGGCGAGGATTAAACCACCATTAAACGGCGTTGCCATTAATTGGGTGAGTTTAGGGTACTTGCGCGCTGTCATGAACAGACCATTTTCATCAGCAACCATGTAACGGCGGTCTCCACTTAAGCCCAATTCATCAATCCAGCCACGGCTGAGCTCGATGGGAGCGCAGGATTTTACGGGGTGCTGGTGAATACTGTGCAAGTGGATCTGGCTCATGGTTTGATTCCCTGTTGTGTACGAAAAACATCAATGAAATCGAAGATTAATCGTACAGCCGCAGGGTTGTAAACAAGAGAGTTGAGTTTTTTAAACCAATATTAGTATTTTATAGTTGATCCTTAACCTCCCACGCAATGACCTGATTATTCATCATCAGCGGTGTATAGAGTGATGTTGCAGTTGCGCCAATGTCAGCTAAGCCTTTAGGGAGTGTGAGGGCTAGTTTTCGTTCTTTGCCGTTTAGCTCGAACAACTCTCCAGAAATCCAGTCACTGATATACAAGCTGTTGTTGATAGCCACAATGCCGTCTAAGTTACCCAGTTCAGTACCCGATGCGACGCTAGATAATTTCAATGTGCTTGGGTCAAGCTGATACAGGGAGCCTGGTGTTTGCGTTGTGAAATCCGGATTAATAGCTTTCCCCCAGTTACCGATTAATAGCTGGTTTTGGTGCCATAGTAAGCCGTTAGGGTAGGGGATTTGCTCGTTACTAAACCAAGCGGTTAACTGGTTATCATGCAGCTGGTAAATTTCGCCGCCTAGAAAGTCAGAGATATATAAAACTCCATCCGCAGATGCCGTAATGTCATTCAGCATTTTTGCCTTGGGTGCGGTGAACTGTTTTATCACATTTCCTTGCTCAATATCGATCATGTGTACGGTTTGCATATCAGCAACGAACAAGTACTTACCCACAATAGCCATCCCCTTTGGGGCATTGAGTCCTGTTACCCAGTGTTGCTCAAGCAACTCTCCTTGTGCTGTTACCTTGCTGATATAACCTTGGCCGTTAAGTTCAGTGGGAGCGCCATTAATGTTAGAGATATACAGAAAATCACTGCGGGTATCAGCCACCACCGACTCTGGTTGATCTAGGTTATCAATGCTCCAGCGTTGTGTAAGCGTGTCATGTGCCCATAGTGAACCGCTAAATAAAAGTGGGCTGCTAATCAAAAGAGAAGTAATGAGTGTTGATTTAAGTAAAGTGTGCATTTATTTATCCTCGTGTTATGTTGGGGTGAGAATAACTATTTGATCTTTATTATCAATTTATTACTTATCAGGTATTAAAATATGATTCTTTTTTCGAAATTTGGGATAGTTTGATGGAAGGGCAAAAGCAACGTTCGGGTTTATTTGCAGTGCTGAAGCGGGTACTGAAAGCGCAGGGGATTCATTATCGTGAACTGGCCGAGATGATGAATTTATCTGAGCCAACCGTTAAGCGGATGTTTCAAGAACAAGATTGTAAGGTGAGTCGTCTTATTGAGATTTGTGATTTAGTTGGCTTAAGCATTAATGAGTTAGTAGAGCTGGATGCCAAAAGAACAACGGACCCCACCCAGCTATCAATCGAAACGGAACAAGCTTTGGCAGATGATCCTGGGTTGACTTCATTCTTTATGTTGCTGGTTAGTCAGTTTGATGTAGAAACTATCACACAAAAGAACCAGTTATCTTCTAGTGATGCTTATTTATACCTGCGTGAGTTAGAAAAATTAGAGCTGATTCGCTTGGGTAAGAATGACCAAGTTCACTTAAGAGTGAGCCGCCCTATTAAGTGGCGGTTGGGTGGTCCATTACACCAAACACTAGTAAAGGTTAACCAAGGTTTTATTCAGCAAGCGATAAGTGCCAAAGAAGGTGAGGGCGTGTTTTATTCCACGAGTCGTCTATTGAGCACACAGAGTATTACACGCTTAAACCAAGAAGTTGATGAGTTGTATCAGCGCTTTCAAAAACAGGCGACATTAGATCAATTGTATTACTCATTAGCCGAGTTAAAACCTTACAAGCTTGTAGCTACCATGATGCCGTTTGAAATAAGCCGTTATTTTTTGGTGCCAGCGTTTGTGGGTCGTCCTCAGCTTAAGGAGGCGTAACTAGGGCCATGTGATTTATTAATACAGCAAGAACGTTCAATAAGTATGTTGTGATAATGGCTAGTCTTTGCTTTTGGATTGACGAAAGAGAGTGTAGTAATGGCAGCTGTTGTATTGTCTATGATCGTTTTTGCTCTGGTAGGTGCTATATCTCCAGGCCCTGTGAATATTATAGCCACCGGCGCGGGTGCTAATTTTGGCTTTGTTAAGGCGCTACCGCATGTGCTCGGTGCGACGCTAGCTTATGCGTTGATTGTGTTTCTTGTCGGTGTTGGCTTGAATGAAGTATTGCTGAGATTCCCGCAAATAACGGATATTTTGCAGTACATAGGAGGGGCATTTCTTTTATATATGTCGTTTAAAATTGCGATGGCGAGTCCTGTCGATATTGACGTAGCGAGCCAAACAATCCCGCCACGCTTTATTGAAGGAGTATTAGCGCAGGGGTTAAATCCTAAGGCTTGGTTAGTATCCATGTCGGGTGTCAGCTTGTTCGTATCAGCACAGCATCCTGCTTTTTTCTATTTACTGGTTTTTTGCTTGGTGTCGTTTGCAATGTGTTTGCTTGGTGTTGGAACTTGGGCGGTTTTGGGGCACTTTATAGGGAAATATTTATCTGATGATAGGCATCAGGTTATGTTTAATCGGTTAATGGGAGTACTGTTGAGCAGTACTGTGGTGACGATGTTTTTACAGAGTTGAGAAGGTGGCTTTAGTGGATCAAAAAACGGCGCAATACAGGAGCCAAAGCGAGAGTGTAGATAGTACTGTGCTTTTTGAAAAAAGCAGACTGCTTCCCGGAATTGAATTGCGTCGTGCTCAGTCTTCAACAGCGTGTTATGCCACGCATTCCCACGACGAATATTCTTTTGGCGTGATTGATCGAGGAGTCGCAACCTACCATAACCAAAAGAGTAAGTACTGCATCGGCACAGGTGACACAGTAACGATTAACCCTTCAGATGCGCACTCTTGTAATGCGTTGGAAGGGGGGTGGTCGTATCGCATGTTATTTGTTGATCCGCTATGGGTTAAGCGCTTACAGCAAGACTTGGAGTGCGACCAAGAGGCAGACTACCTTCCTTTTCGAACGCCATATAATAGCAATGCACATTGTTTTGCTGCTTTTGATCAGCTTTTTAATTGTTTGTTATCCAGTGACAACCAGCTGCAGGCTGAGTCTTTGTTATTAGAATACCTTGGTGCTAGTTTGGCAGTGAAGCAGTCTAGTAGTGTTAAGTCAGACAGTGTTTCTGTGAGGCGGGTGCAGGAGCTTATTCAAGATCAACTAGGTGAAAACCTGACGCTGGATGAATTCTCAGAGCAAGCGGGTATTAGTCGTTTTCACTTAATTCGTAGTTTTAAACAGGTGTATGGTCAGGCGCCGCATGCTTTTCAGTTAGATGCGCGTATAAAAAAGGCTAAGCTGTTGCTACAAGAAGGGCATAGTTTGGTTGAAATTTCGGGTGTCCTGGGGTTTGCTGATCAAAGCCACTTTCAGCGACATTTTAAACAGCGAATGGCAATAACCCCTAAACAATATCAAGCGTTCTTTATTTGAGATAAGTCGTGTCAGTCGAAAAAAAACCGATCATAACGATCGGTTTTTTTGGTCTGGCTAACTAACTTATTGCTTATTCTTTATCGCTTCAAGCACTGCGTTAGACACTTTATTTAGCTGCGGTTTGGCTTTTGCTTGAGCCGGAACTTTAGATTGCGCATTAAGTTGAGCTTTTGGCTGTGCTTTAGATGACTCTGGGGCCTGAGCCTTAGGTTGAGCTTTTGGCTGCGCTTTAGGTGACTCTGGAGCCTGTGCCTTAGGTTGAGCTTTTGGCTGTGCTTTAGGTGACTCTGGAGCCTGTGCCTTGGGTTGAGCTTTTGGCTCTGCTTCAGGTTGTTTTTGAGTCTGTGCTTGTGCCTGAATAAATGCCTTAATTTTAGGGCCAACCTCTTCACGGAAGCGACGACCGTTAAATATACCGTAATGGCCAACTTCCGGCTGTACGTAATGCTCTCGCATGCTATCTGGTATGTTACTCAATATGTCATGAGCGGCCTTTGTTTGGCCTTTTCCGGTGATGTCGTCGTTTTCGCCTTCCACAGTTAACAAAGCTGTTTTGTTAACGGCCAAAGTATCAATTAGGTTGCCTTCAAAAAGCATTTCACCACGTGGTAAGCGGTGCTCAAGGAATACTTTTTGAATGGTTTCTAGGTAGAAATCAGCGGGTAAGTCCATAACAGCTAAGTATTCGTTATAGAAATCACGATGTGCTTCAGCACTATCGCCATCACCTTTAACCAGATCATCAAAAAACTTAAAGTGCTTTTTGATATGGCTATTCCAGTTCATGCTCATAAAGCCTGAAAGCTGGATAAAGCCAGGGTAAACCTTTTGACCTGCACCTGCGAAATCAGCAGGGACTGTATTGATAACGTTATTTTCAAACCATTCGAAATCTTTACCTGATGCGTAATCATTAACTTCGGTTGGGTTTACACGTGTATCGATAGGGCCGCCCATTAGTGTTAGCGAGCAAGGAATATTCGGGTTATTGCGCTCTGCCATAATAGTTGCAGCAACGATAGTCGGTACGCTCGGTTGGCAAACAGCAATCACGTGAGTATCTGGGCCTAAAAACTCAAGGAATTCGATTAAGTAGCGGACATAATCATCAAAGGTAAAACTACCTTCATTAAAAGGTACATCTCGCGCATTTTGCCAATCCGTAATATAAACTTCGTGGTCGGGAATGAAATGCTCAACAGTGCCACGCAACAAGGTTGCGTAATGGCCAGACATAGGCGCTACGAGTAATACTTTAGGGTGGTTGTATTTGCCGGTACGGCGAAAATGTAAGAGGTCGCAAAAAGGAAGCGCATGGGGCACTTCTTCTCTGATGCGGACCTTCTCTCCGTTGATGGTTGTCTGTGTTAAACCAAACTCAGGCTTTTCATAGTTGTCGGTGCATCGAATGACCAATTCCAGCTGTGCTAGCATCGTGCGTGTCATTGAACCTTCTAAAAAAGGCTGCATCCAAGATAACTTGAGCTGCTTTTTCCACGCTTGTGCTAAAAGGTGTAGCGGCTGAACAGACTGGTTTAGTGTGTGATGTAGGTGATACAGCATAGAATAATTCCTTATCAATCTATATTGATTGATTCGTTATTTGTCTGCAAAAAAACATATATTGCAGCGCAGCATTTATTGTTTAGAGTATAGGTGATTGTGCTTATGTTGCAAGACTAATATGTCTATCAGTAATGTGTTGCTACGCAGCAAATAGGCTGTTGGGTATGCATGTGTTCATAACTTTTCTAAAGAGTGGGTGTTGCCAATGCTGCATGGCAAGATGACAGCAGCTCTTTTGCTAATTCATCATCATTGATTGCTCGGGCAATGGCTAAGCCACCAATCATCATGACGGCCTGCTGCATGCTGCGTGTTGTGTCTGTAGTTCCGTTTTGCTGTACCGAGTGCTTGTCTAGGTTGTTAACGAAGCCTTTAAAGACTCGAGTATAAGCATCACGCACTTGATCATCCCGCTGGGTTATATCGGTTGTCAAAAATGCTAAAGGGCAGCGAAAAAGATCCCCTTGTCTGTGTTCCATGCTCAGATAGGTTTTGAGCAGTCCATCGAACGAGGGTGCATCAGGATTGAGTGGGTCAGTTTTTCGGCCTGTAGTCATAGCCGCTGTGATAATAGATTCGGCATAGAGTTCAGCTTTAGAGCTGAAATGCGCATAGAAAGCTCCACGTGTTAGCCCTGCATCCTTCATGACGTCATTAATGCCGATATGATCAAAGCCATTTTGTGCGAATAACTTGGCGGCACTGGTGAGAATTTTTTCTCGGGTTTTCTGCTTATGTTCATTATTCCAGGCCATGGTTTGTCGCCTCTTGTTTTTTAAACAGTATGCATGATTAATAAAATATGTTCTTGAACATATTGTGAATAGTTTTACATTGATGGCATATCAATTATTAACGAGGATATGAAATGAGCACTCAAGTACAAATTCTGGGTCCGCAGTACAGTACGATGGTTCGCACCGTTATGCTTTGTTGCGAAGAAAAAGGCATCACTTACCAAATAGGTATGCAGATTGATGGCAATGATATTCAGTTTAAAGAGAGCAGCCATCTGGCACTGCATCCTTTTGGTAAAATTCCCGTGTTAGTGCATGGTGAAAATCAGATTTTTGAAACGGCACCTATCTGCCGGTACATTGATGTGGCCTTTGATGGACCTGTGCTTCAACCAACAGATACTTATCAGCGAGCATTAGTGGATCAATGGTCGCAAGCTATTTCATGGTATGTGGATCAAGCGTTAGTTCGACAGTATTTACTTGAATTTGCTTTTCCTAAGGGAGATAACGGCTCTATTCGTTTGGATAAGGTCGCCGACGCTCAACCAAGTGTGATGAGTATGCTAGTGCAATTAGAAAAGCAATTAGCTGATCAGGCATTTATTTGTGGAACGCAATACAGCATTGCAGATGCGTTGCTAACGCCTATGTTAGATTATCTGGCGTCTTTGCCTCATGCTAATTCACTGTTTGCTAGTGACTCATCATTATTGGCATATGTTGCTAGAATGCGTGAGCGGCCATCAGGCAAGGTTGTTCTAATACCTGCTGATAAATCTTAAGGTAAGTAAATAGGGAAGTAGTACATGAAGTGGTCACCACGTGCGTTGAAATTTGCACTGAATATTTATGGCCCTTACCTAGGTGCTGGCATTCGTATTATGCACATTGACCCTGAGTGGCGCGAGATGCATGTACGTATGAAATTACGTTGGTATAACCGTAATATTATGGGCACTCATTTTGGTGGAAGCTTATATGCCATGGTCGACCCTCAAATGATGCTTATGCTGATGAACCGCTTGGGTAAAGAATATATCGTGTGGGATCAGGCAGCAGAAATTGAGTATGTTAAACCTGCTAGGGGTACAGTCGAAGCTCACTTAAGTTTATCGGATGCGCAGTTGGAGGGCATTAAAAGCAAAGCAGCAGGTGGGGCAGCGTATCGCCCCAAGTTTGATATAGCTATCTGTGATCTAGATGGAAATGTTGTGAGTAGAGTTAAAAAAGTACTGTATGTGAAACGTAAAAGTCCTCAAGCCTAAGCAAGAATCACACAAGCTGCACCTAAGACAATTAACGCTAATCCTAATAGATCCCTTTGGCTAAGTTTTTCTTTAAACCAGCGGGCCGAAATGAAGAGGGTAAATAAGACTTCAATTTGGCCGAGGGTTTTAACCAATGCAACTGTTTCTAAACTCATGGCGGTAAACCAACCGAGTGAGCCTAGGCAGCTGAAAAAGCTGATGGTTAGTGTGAGCTTAGGGCGCCGCCATAAAGCATTGAGTGTGCTTGGTTCTTTCAGTAGTAACCATACGATGAGGATTGCGGTTTGTGTTGATATGACGCAGAGCAAAACCCAAGCGGCGCTGTAGGGGAACGGTAAACCTAGCATCAAGCTGGCTTCCCTGACCCATAACGTGGTTAAAGCAAAGGCCAATCCGCTGCCTAGCCCTAATGAGACCGTTTTTAAGGAGAGTTCTTTTAATGACCCCGTATTGCTCATTAACCAAATGGCTATCGCGCCAATGATGACGCCACTCCATGCAAGCCAAGACAAGGGGGCTGCAAAGAATAAAGCGCCTAGTGTGGCGGCGATCACTGCTTCACTTTTTGCTAAGCCAACACCAATGGCATAATTTCTGAGGCGAAATAGTTTTACCATCAGCGCCGTCGCAATAATTTGCGAAACAGATGCCAACACCACAGTGATCAAAAAATTAGTACTGAATGTTGGAAGGGCAGCAGACTCTATTTGGTAAAGTGTCCAGAGATACAGTGCAGCTAATGGGCTGGCATATAGAAAACGCGCCAGCGTGACTCCCGCAGTGCTGACCTCTTTACTGAGCTTGTTTTGAAAAGCATTACGCCAGGACTGCATAAAAGCAGCGAAAATAGTAAAAGGAATCCACAGTCCCATTAACGATCTATCCCTAAATTGATATTGAGTGAGTGGTTACTTTTTAAAAAGTGAGCGTCGTAACGCGGGTGTTGTTGGTTTTTCAGCCTCGGGAGCCTGATATTGATGCTTAGGTTTACTATTTCTTTTTTGCTGTCCTTTATTTTTTGAAGACTTCGGTTGCAGTGGTTTGCCTTCAATTATCTTGCCGTTTTCGATAAAAGGGACGGGTTGTAGCGGTATTCTTTTATTAATTAACGTCTCTATTTCAGCGAGGTAGCATCTTTCGTCTGGTGCAACTAAAGAGATCGCTTGCCCCGAAAGGCCAGCACGCCCAGTACGGCCGATACGGTGAACATAAGCTTCTGGTTGATTAGGCAAGTCATAGTTTACAACACGAGGGAGTGATTCAATATCAATACCACGTGCCGCAACGTCGGTTGCGACCAGTACGCGTATCTCGCCCGTAGCAAAGGCTTTTAGTGCATGCGTACGCTCGCGCTGTAATTTATCGCCATGAATGGCTAAGGAGCTGACCTCTTCAGCTTGTAGGAACTCAGTGACTAGGTCTGCACGTTTTTTAGTACGCGTGAAAACCAAGGTTTGCGTCCATTTACCTCCCTTAATTAAGTAACTCAAGATCTCAGATTTATCTTGGTTGTCCACTGCATAAGCCACTTGTTTAACTTGGCTGGTGGTTGAGTTCCTTGTGGAAACACTGATGCGTTTTGGCTCACGCAGTAATGATTCTGCCAGTGCTTCTATATTGCTGTTAAAAGTGGCAGAAAATAGCAGTGTTTGTTTATTTTTTGGAATGAACTTGAGGAGTTTCTGAATATCATGGATAAACCCTAAATCAAGCATGCGATCCGCTTCGTCCAGAACAAGCACTTCGAGTTGTTCGAGTGAAAACTTCTTTTGCTCTAGCATATCCAATAATCGACCAGGTGTTGCTACCAAAATATCTGTGCCGCGTTTCATCTTGCGAATCTGATTATCAAAACGCACACCGCCATAGATGGAGATAACGCGAACCCCCAGTGCACGCCCGTATGCCAGTGTATGGTCACCGACTTGCATGGCAAGTTCACGGGTAGGCGTGAGGATTAATCCCTTGATGTGGTGGTATTCGGTCCCTTGTGGTGCGCTACCGAATTTTTCGATCATGGGGACAGCAAAGCTGGCCGTTTTACCTGTCCCTGTTTGAGCTTCAGCCATTACATCATGCCCTTGAAGGATTGCAGGAATGGCTTGTGCTTGAATGGGAGTAGGAGTGTGGTGTCCTAGTTCATCCAGCGTGAAAAGTAATTCAGGGCAAAGATTTAATTCAGAGAAAGCGGGCATGAGTCGTCCGGGTAGAAACGCAAGATAAGAAGCTAATGATGAGCGCCGAGTTTACAGGAAATGCTTAAATTGAGCGACATCAGTTGATAAGGGTTGACATCATTTGCAAGGCTGCTTTAATAGACGGCCACCTTTTGGTGGTTAAAATGTGATCAAGTAGTAATTTTTTATTCTGACAGAACAGGATCTGATGAACCTAATCAAGATGTGCCCGGTCGTACGAATTCCCGTCTCCAATATTCATTGGAAGCGAATTTTCGCTTGTCCGTTGGCTCTGTTCTAAATTTTTTGGCCGCGGATATCTTCGCGGCCGATAGTGATTCCCCTACTACCTCCCCTCGAAGATATCTCTGGCAGTTTTTAACTGAGGAGATAAATCATGACATTATTAAGCTTATTGGTAGACGGATACAAAACTCTGCAAAAGCGTTTAGATGCACAATATACCTATCAATCGATGGAGCACTTAGACGAGCGCTTACTGATTGATGTAGGTGTATGTCGCAAAGGCAATACTATTGTTGCTTTGCGAAAAGAAGAAATCGCTGCATCATCTGATAAAAAACAGGTCCAGAATACGTCTATTGAACAAACCGGTTGTGCTGAGCACGCTGGCCAATGTTGCTTACTGCAAGATAGTGGGGGGTAGCTAAGCCATAGCGACAGGCAGTTGCTATGGTCTTTCTTTAAGCGGGCGAAACAGGATACGAGCCCGCTTACATTAGCGAAGATAAAACGAATACTTCGCTAGGAACTTATGAACATCCACTATAGTCTAGTATTAGTGGTACGCTGAATAAGAGATATGGTGTTTCTAGGCATTTTATTTGCTTACTTATATTAGAAAAAATAGGAGTTTTTGCGCAATGGAGGTGACTCTACTTTACTGGCATTGGTTGGTGTTTGGGATGTTGTTAATGGCGGCGGAAATGTTTATTCCGAGCTTTACAATTTTCTGGTTTGGTCTGGGCGGTATAGTAGTCGCAGGGCTGTTAGGCGTGAATCCAGATATTGCCGTTAGTTGGCAATTATTTAGTTGGGCCGTGGCATCTTCTGTATTTGCATTGTTATGGTTTAAGTTGTTGAGGCCTAAAATGACTGACCGTACTAAAGCTGGCATTGCACGTGAAGCAGTCGCAGGTGAAGTTGGTCAGGTTATAAAAGTTCCTACTGAGCATTCACGCGGTGTTGTGCGATTTACTACACCGGTATTAGGTGATGATGAATGGGAGTTTATTTGCAGTACAGATGTTGTTTTGGGAGACCGAGTATTTATAACAGAGTTATCCGGTAATACATTGCTGGTCGGTAAACGTTAACTATTAATGGTGGAAGGAGTTTTAAGAATGGATGGATTAATGATTGCGGGTGTGTTGCTGTTTTTGGTGATACTGACTCTAGCGATGGGTGTTAAAACAGTTCCGCAAGGAAGTAAACATGTAGTGCAGCGTTTGGGTAAGTTTCATACTACGTTAGGGCCTGGCTTGAATATAATTATGCCCTATATAGACCAAGTTGCTTATAAAGTGACCACAAAAGATATCGTGATGGATATCCCTTCTCAAGAAGTTATCACTAAAGATAATGCTGTGATCATCGCTAATGCTGTGGCTTACATCAATATAGTGGCACCTGAAAAAGCGGTGTACGGTGTTGAAAATTATAGTTTAGCTATTCAGAACCTAGTACAAACATCTTTGCGTTCTATTGTTGGTGAAATGGGGTTGGATGACGCACTCTCTTCACGTGACCAGATTAAAGCAAAACTCAAAGCCGCTATTTCGGACGATATTTCTGATTGGGGAATTACGCTTAAGACTGTTGAAATTCAAGACATTACGCCTTCAGATACAATGCAAAGTGCAATGGAAGAGCAGGCAGCAGCTGAGCGCCAGCGACGTGCAACTGTCACACGTGCAGATGGTGAAAAATCAGCCGCTATCCTTGAAGCCGAAGGGCGTTTGGAAGCTTCTAAACGTGATGCAGAAGCACAAGTTGTATTGGCTAAAGCAAGCCAGGTGGCTATTCAACGCGTGACAGAGGCCATTCAAGGTAATGAGTTACCAGTAATGTATATTCTGGGTGAAAAATATGTAGATGCAATGGCTGCACTGGCTAAGTCAGATAATGCTAAGACAGTTATTTTGCCGGCAGACATTCCTGCTGCTATTCAAGGGATGATGGGTGGCCTTAAAAAGTAGCTCAGTGAAGCTATTCGGGTAAGTAGCCCCTCAAATAGTAAGTTAATACTCTATTCATCGCTACACAAGACAATGGTATGACTAAAACTATGATGAAGAGGTCTATGCTGTGGGTATGTTAAAGGAGTTTAAAGAGTTTGCTGTTAAAGGCAATGTGATGGATATGGCCGTTGGTATTATCGTAGGCGTAGCCTTCGGTAAAATCGTTTCATCATTTGTCGGTGATATTGTTATGCCTCCTATTGGTGTAATGATGGGTGGTGTGAACTTCACAGACTTAGCATTTGTTCTGCAAGAAGCGGTGGGTGAAACAGCGGCTGTTGCCATTAACTACGGTAAATTTGTACAAACGATTATTGATTTCGTGATTGTTGCAGGTGCTGTGTTTGTTGCTGTGAAAACAATCAATTCTATGAAGAAGGTTGAGGAAGCCCCAGAAGAGCCTGAAGCAGAACCAGAACCTTCCAAGGAAGAAGTTTTGCTGAGTGAAATTCGTGATTTGTTGAAAGCTCGAAACTAAAAACTACTAAGTAAGCTAGTATCTATTGTGTAGGGTGTATACTAGGTGCTGAGTTAAACTCTTTATATAAAAGGTGCGCTAATACGCACCTTTTTTTATGCTTTATACTGGCCTTATGAATGATGTAGATAAAGTGAAATCACCCTGTATAAGACAGTGCTGTCTTGATGAGCAAGATATTTGTTTGGGGTGTAGCCGTTCGTTGCAGGAGATTCTTGATTGGACGAAGGTTACAGAAAAAGAAAGGGCTGCTGTGTTAGTGCGTGCTCAGCTGCGAAAAGAACAGCGTAATCAAGCAATTAAGTCTGGATTTAAATGAGTCACGGAGTTTTCTTGATAACTCAATGATATATATGGTTATAGTCTGTAGCTATCGAGTGCCTTGAAAAAATTAATTTTTGTAATGCCTTCAGTATAGCTATAGTTGATATCAACAAATTAGCGATTAGCAAATCAGGAGATTATAGATGTTGGATAACCGTGAAGGCCAGGCTGTGCCTAATGTTACTTTTCCTGCTCGAGTGGGCAACGACTGGGTAAACATCAGTACTGAGCAATTGTTTAAAGGTAAAAATGTTATTGTTTTCGCATTGCCCGGCGCTTTTACGCCAACATGTTCAAGTACCCATCTGCCACGCTACAACGAGCTAGCGCCTGTTTTCAAAGCGAACGGCATTGATGACATTGTTTGTATATCAGTGAATGATACATTTGTTATGAATAGCTGGGCTGAAGACCAGAAAGCAGAAAATATTACTTTTATTCCTGATGGAAACGGCGAATTTAGCGCTGGTATGGATATGTTAGTAGATAAAAGTAACATCGGTTTTGGTAAGCGCAGCTGGCGTTATTCTATGTTGGTTAAAGATGGCACAATCGAAAAAATGTTCATTGAGCCAGATTTACCAGGTGACCCGTTTGAAGTATCTGACGGCGATACTATGCTGAATTACATTAATCCAAATGCTGAGCAACCTAAGCGCGTTACTTTATTAACGAAGCCTGGATGTTCGCACTGCACACGTGCTAAAAAAGCGTTGCAGGAAAAAGGTTATAAGTATGAAGAAATTGAGCTTGGCCAGCATGGTGTGAGCTTTTCCAGCCTAAATGCTTTAACGGGCCAAGGAACGACGCCTCAAGTCTTTATTGATGGTGAGCATGTCGGTAGTGCTGATGATCTAGAAGCATGGCTAACTAAAAATAGCTGAGCCTTTGTGTAAAGCTAAGACTAACGCCTATCAGATTTGATGGGCGTTTTTGTTTCTATTAAGAGTCATTTTGGTTCTTATCTTACCTCTGTTAAGCTGCTTTGAACGAGTTTCATTATGAGGTGAAAAGATGTCAGGGGCTTTTACGGTTGCTATTCAGGAATTACAAACATTGTTGGGAGAGCGTTTAGAAACGTCCAATAGTGTGCGCCAGCATCATGCTCATGATGAGTCTTTCCACCTTCCAGCTTCTCCCGATGCAGTGGCATTTCCTAAAAGCACTTCTGAAGTTTCTGAAATTGCTCGTATTTGCATGCGTCATCATATGCCGATGCTCCCTTTTGGCACAGGTACGGCCATGGAGGGAGGGGTAAATGCAGGCCATGGTGGGCTAAGTATCGACATGTCTTTGATGAACAAAATCTTGAGTGTTATCAGTGAAGATATGGACTGTACTGTACAGGCCGGTGTTACTCGCAAACAACTCAATGAGCACTTGCGTGATCAAGGTATGTTTTTTCCTATTGATCCTGGTGCTGATGCTTCTATCGGAGGTATGGCTGCAACGCGTGCTTCGGGTACCAATGCTGTACGTTATGGAACAATGCGAGATGCTGTCTTAGCCTTAACGGTTGTGATGGCTGATGGAAAGATTGTAAAAACTAGCAGTCGTGCCCGCAAGTCCGCTGCGGGCTATGATCTAACACGTCTGTTTATTGGTTCGGAAGGTACGTTGGGCATTATTTGTGAGATAAGCTTGCGTTTACAGGCTATTCCTGAGGCTATTTCTGCCGCTGTTTGTGCTTTTGGCTCGATAGAAGGCGCCATTAATACGGTAATCGAGACAATACAAATGGGCGTGCCCATTGCTCGCATAGAGTTGTTGGATGCTGCGGCTATTAGTGCGGTTAACCAATACAGCGGTACTGATTACCCACTTCTGCCTCATCTGTTTTTAGAGTTTCATGGTACTCAGGCATGGGTGGTTGAGCAGGCATCGATTGTTAAAGAATTAGCCGATGAAAACCTGGGAAGCGAATTTAAGTGGGCATCGAATACTGAAGAGCGAACTGCTTTATGGCAGGCAAGGCATGATTTTGCTTATGCGGCTCGAGCAATGCGCCCAAATGCCCGCATTTTTTCAACAGATGTTTGTGTGCCTATCTCGCAGCTGGCACAGTGCATACTCGAAACAATTGCCGATATTAAAAACATGGGTATGCCTATGCCTATTGTCGGCCATGTGGGAGATGGGAACTTTCACGTGGTACCTGCAGTTGATCCTGAAGACGAAGCTGAAATGGTGCTAATCGATGCGTTTCATACTCGGCTTATTCATCGTGCCCTGAGTTCTGGTGGTACTTGTACTGGGGAGCATGGTATTGGTCAGGGAAAAAAAGATTTTCTGGCTGAAGAGCTACCAGCAGGTGTTGAAATCATGAAAACAATTAAATATGCACTAGATCCTGATAACCTTATGAACCCCGGTAAAGTCGTGGATATGAGCTAGTTTGCTGTTATATTGCTTTCATTATGCGACTTTAGTCATGTTTGGGCGGTGTGGTCTATACTTAATCAACCGTCTAACCTATAGACTGATAAGAAAGAAACGATAGAATGAAACCTAAAAATAAAAGCTATTTTCATTTGACTGTATCTATGTATTATTTCAGGGATTAGGAATAATGGATTTCGTCGCTTTCCTTAAACAACTGCTAGTGCGCAGTCCTGTGTGGCCAGCTGTTGCGATAAGTATGATTGTATTGTTGGTATCCTCTTTATTTATTCAGAGCGAAGCTGAAAGACTTAAGAGTGAAGCGTTGTTCAGGGCGGCAAGCCAAGTAGGAATTATACGTGCTCGCTTGGAAGGCGAAATCAATGCGAATCTTTCCGTGTTGAAAGCTTTACAAGCAGAAATCACGATTAACCCTGAGATGGGTCAGTCGAGATTTGACCAATTAATGGAAGCGCTTTTATCTGATGATTTGCATATTCGTCATGTTGCGATGGCTCCTGATCTGACCGTTCAACTTATCTATCCTCTGGAAGGTAATGAGCAGGCCATTGGGTTAAATTATACCGCTAATAAAGATCAAGTTCGTTCTGTGCTTGATGCTATCCAGTTGAATAAAATGGTGTTATCTGGCCCTCTTGAACTGGTGCAAGGAGGAGAAGCATTAATAGCACGCTTGCCTGTTTATCTTCATAAGCATACAGAACCCACCTTGTGGGGAATCATCTCTGCCGTTTTGGATTATCAGAAGTTGCTTGATGCAGCTGATATTAGAAAAGACTATTACGGATTAATGTTGGGCATTCGCGGAAAAGATGGCACAGGTTCGGAAGGAGAATTATTTTTTGGCTCTGAGGGTGCTTTTGGTCTTGATGCTGTAATGACAAATATAACCTTGCCACATGGTGAGTGGCAACTGGCTATATTGCCAGAGAATGGTTGGTCTGCACCGTCGCAAAGAATGTATTTTTTGTGGGGTGGGGCAAGCTTCCTTGCGGTCTTGATGGGTGTGGCTGGCTTTTTGTTAGTGCTTATTTATCAGCAAAAAGCACAAGCGATAACAACGGCAAACTACAGAGCTAACTTTGATGCATTAACTGGCTTGCCTAATCGGTATTTCTTTAGTCAGAGGTTGGAGAGCCTGATTAAAGAGATGCGTCGTGAAAAACTAGATTTTGCAGTCTTTTTTATTGATATAGACCACTTCAAGCAAGTAAATGACAGTGTTGGGCATAGCGCTGGTGATCATTTATTGACTGATTTTGCTATGCGTTTACAGCATTCCGCTCGTGACTCTGACATTATTGCTCGCCTTGGTGGGGATGAATTTGTACTTGTATTGCGTAATGTCAGAGATGTGATACAGGCTGACTTACTTGCTGAGAAGTTACAAAAGAAGATTCAACAGCCCTTTATGATAGGAGGGCGGCCGTTTTTGGTAACAGCGAGCATTGGTATTGCGATGTACCCTATTGATGGGAAGGATGTTACGGGTTTATTACTGCACTCTGACCAAGCTATGTACACGGCAAAACGTGCGGGACGAAATGCGCACTTTTTCTTTAATGAGGGAATGCGCGAAGAGGCAGAGCAGCATTTGTTAGTGCATGCTGATATTTTACGTGGGCTCAATGCTAACGAGTTTGAGCTTTACTACCAGCCGGTATTGAATGTCAGTACAAATAAAATAGAAAAATGTGAAGCGCTTATTCGTTGGAACCATCCCGATAAAGGCAGAGTAATGCCTGATTCTTTTATACCTGTTGCAGAGAGAACAGGGTCTATTGTAAATATTGGAAATTGGGTTTTACAGCAAGCTTGCAAGGATATGCGAGCCTTTTTAGATGCTGATATTGATATTAAAATTTCTGTTAATCGTTCTGTCAGTGAGTTTTATTCTACAAAAGCGTATGACACGTGGAAGGCAATTTTCAAAGAAAATGGAGTGGATAGTCGTCGGTTTGTATTTGAAATTACTGAGTCACTGTTTATGGAACAAAACTCTGCTCGCATGAGCGTTATTACTTCATTGCGTGACATTGGTGTCCAGTTTGCGATTGATGATTTTGGTACGGGATATTCTGCTATTAATTATTTGCGTAACTATCCTGTCGATTATTTGAAGATTGATAAGAGTTTTATTCAGGATTTATTGATAGACGAGCAGGATAAAACACTCGTTGAAGTTATTATTAAAATGGGAAGGGCGTTAGGTATTGTCGTCATTGCTGAAGGTGTTGAAGAACTTGCTCAGCTAGAAGTGCTGAAGCAGTTCGAGTGCGATTATATTCAAGGTTTTTGGTTGTCGAAGCCACAGTCGCTGCATCATATTATTGCGTTGTGCCATGAGCATATGGATGGCCAAGATGATGCACCTATTACCTAGTAGGGTAATAGGTGCATCATTAGAAACTAGCGCTACTTATTTTCGTTTGAGTGGCGCAAAGCCATCCACAATAACGCGGTTTTTGGGTTCGCTTGTGCGAGCAGTCGATTTCTTTTTCGCTGCTTTTGTTTTTCCGTTAGTTATTTTCTTATCCAGCTTTTTCTTTTTGCTACCAGCAGCTTTCCCTGATGCTTTTAGTTTTTTAGGACCAGCATAACTACCTTCTAGGCCTTTAATTACTCGTCGCTCAAACTGTGTCTTTAAGTACCGCTCAATACTAGACATCAAGTTCCACTCAGTTGGGCCTATCAAAGAAATAGCCACGCCTTGTTCGCCTGCGCGTCCTGTTCTGCCAACACGGTGAGTGTGGTCGTCACCACTACGTGACATCTCTACATTGATGACTAGATCTATCCCTTTAACATCGATCCCCCTAGCCACAACATCTGTTGCTACTAATACATTGATTTTCCCACTGGCAAGCAACCCCATCGCATGTGTACGTTGTTCTTGAGTTAAGTCACCATGGATCACGCCGGCACGGATATCGTTATATCTAAGGTATCCATTTAAGCGGGTCGCGTTAACTTTTGTATTTGTAAATACAATCGCTTTTTCAAACGAATCGTTTTTCAACAACCAAACGAGTTGTTTATCTTTAAGAGCCACATCGTTGGCAAGAATAATTTGTTGGCGAATGTTGGTGTGTGCTTCACGGTGACTATTTAACTTAATAGACACCGGCTCTTTCATGGATGCGGTGATAACTGAACGCATACCTGCATGTGCTAACGTAGCTGAAAATAGCATTGTCTGACGAGTGTCAGGGCACGTGTTACAAATACGCTCAACATCTTCTTGAAAACCCATATCTAACATTCGATCGGCTTCATCAAGTATCAAGTGCTCGATGTCATCCAGAGAGATTGTTCTTTTATCGAGGTGATCAATTAGACGCCCAGGTGTGGCAACTAATATTTCAGGGTTTCTTCTAAGTCTGGCAGCTTGAGGCTTAAATGTTTCACCACCGCAGACAGTATCTGTTTTGATAAAAGTAAATTGAGCCAAAGCGTTGATGTGTTTAGCTAGCTGCTGAGCTAGTTCTCGCGTAGGTGTAAGGATCAGTACGCGCGCACCGCTTTGCGGTGCTGGAGAGTCCAGTAATGCATGTAACACGGGTAAAGCAAAAGCGGCTGTTTTACCACTACCTGTTTCAGCTGTTACCAATACATCTTTACCAGCGCTGGCTGCTGGCATGGTCGCATTTTGGACGTCAGTTGGCTTTGTAAAAGATAGTGCGTCGAGTGCTTTTAGCAAACGAGTATCAAGGGAAAAGTCTGTGAACACCGTGTGCTACTCTCTGAAAATTCATAGTCAGAGTGCATCTTAGCAGAAATGCGTTATCTAGGAGAGAGGAAAAGCAAAACGACAAGCAGGTTTGCTTGTCGTTTAAGGGTAGTCTTTAAATACTAGCTTAGTAGTGAATAGCGCGTGGTAGCTCTTTGGCTTGAGCAACCCATTCTTCTACTTGAGCGTTGGTTGGCATTTTTTCAGCCAAGTTTTGCTCAGTGTTGCACTCTTCCATTTTTGCATGCAAGTTTGCAGCATTACGTTGAGCAAGCTCAGGAACAGTGTCAACACCAGCAAGCTCTAGAAGGTCAGCATATACGGTGCTTACACCTTTAACACGGGCCAAGTCAGCACGGTTTAACCAACCAAGAATCTCTTTTTCATCGATTCCAGTAGTATTGGCTACTTCTTTACGTCCTTTTTTTTCACCGCACGCTGTCAGGAAGCTTTCCTGCGTAGTCGCTCCGGCTGCTTTTAGTTTTTCTGCAGAAGCTTCGTCAATGCCTTTGATATCAGTCAGTTTAGCCATGCCTTAATTTCCTCAGTGTTTTATTCAGCAGTAATTGAGTCATTGTAAGTGTGCCACCTGAACAGTAGCGAAATATTGCTACCCTCAAGAGTAATTAACCTATTACTTAATAATAAGGCTGCAAATTGAAATGTGCCAGTTAATTTAGTGTGCAGGATCAACTCGGCTTAGCGAAGAGTTATTAACCCTGAACCACCCAGCGATACTATAACGATCTTTGTTTGCTGGTTTGACTTCATGCGGGAATTCATCACTTAAAAATACGACTAACGTGCCGGCTTCAGGTTTAACCTGGAGTGAAAGATCATTCTTAGTATCATAAATAACTAAGTCGCCACCTTGCTCTTTTTTCCAGTTTTCATTGAGGTAAAAAACAGTTGTTAATACTCGATTAGTTTGTCCTTTAAAGGCATCGAGATGCTTTTTATAAAATGCCCCACTGGGGTAGTGTGCAAAACTTGCTTCATAGTCAAAGAGCCCCATGAAGAGCCTTTTATTCATGGCTTCACGAAGTGCTTCCATCTCTATCAAATAAGCAGATTCGACAGGATTTGATGTTGTGAGCCAGAGAATACTATCGGTTCTTATGATGTTATTTAGTTGATGCTGGTCATCTCGCCCCACACCCGCTGGCTTAAATTGTGCGGCCTGTTCGGTAGCAGCAATTAATAAATTATTCACTAATTTAGAGGGTAAGGCATTTTCTAATATGATATAGCCATGTTGAGAAAGCGCTATCGCGATGAGATCTAGCGTTTCTTCTGTTAATGTAGAGCTATACTGAA
This sequence comes from Neptunomonas japonica DSM 18939, assembly GCF_000422765.1. Classification (GTDB taxonomy): domain Bacteria; phylum Pseudomonadota; class Gammaproteobacteria; order Pseudomonadales; family Balneatricaceae; genus Neptunomonas; species Neptunomonas japonica. The sequence continues at coordinate 155,160 of NZ_AUGR01000015.1, forward strand.
CGGGTGAAGTATTCAAGAATGCCAATTTCCATATTAATCGTATTAGATAGATTTAAGAGTAATTGAATTAATTACACAGTGGTTAGTGATAAATGATGCAATTCTTAAAATTAAATATTCAGCCTTTACTTAGAAAGGGCACCGCTCTTAGTTACTTAGTGGTGCTCGCTATTCTTTCAGGGTGTGCAGGGCAACGTTACCAGCAGGCAGAAACAGCATATGCACCTATTAAAAGCCAGTTGCAAGCGCATTACTCCAGGTGGAATGGAACACCTTATAAATATGGCGGGAATTCTAGAAGGGGTATTGATTGTTCCGCTTTTGTTGCAATGACGTATAAAGATGTATTTGATCTTTATTTGCCTCGTACAACCAGAGCGCAGGCTGTTGTTGGGGAGACGATTCCACAGAGTTCAGCTCGTCCCGGCGATTTAGTGTTATTTAAAACGGGCCTTTTTGATAGGCATGTTGGCATATACCTAGGTAATCAGTACTTTATGCATGCCTCTGCCAGTAAAGGTGTGATCCAATCAAGGTTGGATAATCCATATTGGAATGCTAAATATTGGAAAACAGTTAGGCCATCAAATTTATTACGAAACTAATAGTTGTGTAAAAAATAACCAGATTTTTGCGAAGGTGTAATGCCTCGCCTTGATGAACATACTCAGAGGTTATCCACAGTTTCTTGTAACGTTTATGCATAGAAAATGTCGATAAGTGTAAAGCTAAGAGGGTCGTTAATGCTTGACCCTCGGAATATACAGAAAAGAAGCTGATTATTAGCTGCTAGATGATTTCTTAGTGTCTTTTTTAGTCGTGCTTTTCTTATCTTTCTTAGGTGACTTCTTCACTACTTTTTTCTCAGACTTTTTAATCTTCTTTTTTGCTGCGTTTTTAGATTCTTTCTTACTCGGCAAAGCGGCCTTGTTTTTTACCGAATCAGACTTAGATTTTTTAACGACACTTGATGATGCTTTCTTAGTCGTTTTTTGTGCTGAGTCTTTCAAAGAAGATTTTGGTTTGGCACGGCAGTGACTTTTTACATTAGCTCCATCAGAGCGTTTATATCCAGATACCCAGTAACACGAACTATTCTGATTACAGGCTGTGTTTGGTTGTCCCTTACAGGCTGATGCCGCAAATGCCTGAGATCCTGTCAAAAGGGCAAAAGTGACGATGAGTGTGCGAATGAAGTACTGGAGAGTGAGTGTAGGCATGTTGTTTTTCCTATTAAAGTGATGTGTTTGCGAGTTCCTTCCGCAGAAACATTAAAATCTAAGCTAAATGAACCTCAGTTGAATTAGTTGAACCTCTAGCCTGTGATTAGGCTAAAGAAGTGAGAGCTTCCTATTACTGCATTGATGCAAAATTATCTATATCAGCTCTTTAATATGTTAGCTGATAATAAAAAGTTAGGTGGTTATTTTTCTATCTGTAGCATTTGTTACAGAGAGGGTGGCTCGCCTGTAATAGCATTCAAATACCAATTATTACAGGGGAAACTCAGATGAAAAAAATGAAGCTTTTTGTGGATACTCATGATGTTAAAAACAACACTTTTCCAGAAGGAATTTCAACACAAGAGTTTGCTGATTTTTATACTAAATATAAAGAGGTGTGTGCTGAGGAAGCGGTCGTACCGCTACAGATCTTTGCTGGATTCAAATTAGGAAGAGCATTTTGTCTGACGCTTGCAGAGAATAGTGAGGCCGTTGAGCGAGCTCACAATCGTCTCGGTTTACCTTTTGACGATATTACGGAGGTAAAGTCGGTTACACCCGGTGATCTGTTCTTCGCTAACCTCGCTTAAAGGTTACTAAAATGAGAAATAACCTTCAGGTAAGAAACCTAAAAGAACCTGAGCAAGGTCCAGAGAAAGAAAAAAAGTGGATTATTACTATTTGTTTAATCTTTTTGGTTCTTTTTTTAGGCATTAAAGTTTTGGTTGCGGCTTTTCTGAATGCGGTTCCTGAAGGTTTTTTTTCACTGAAAGCGTCTATAGCACCCGTTAGAACAAACAGTAATACACCTGAGTTAACGCTATCGCCAAAGGTTGTTGAAAACAAAAACTATCACTGGCTTGCATTGCCTTCTGTTGCTCCCGCTCCTGTTGATAACCCTACAACGGCTGAAAAAGTTCGATTAGGAAAAATGCTGTTCTTTGATAAAAATTTATCCGCTGACCGCTCTTTAGCATGTGAGTCTTGCCATAAACTTTATGAGTTTGCAGGGGCGGATGGGAAGCCTGTTGCAACGGGCATCAATAAGCAGCAGGGCAGCAGGAACTCGCCAACCGTTTGGAATACGGCCTTTCAACGACGTTTGTTTTGGGATGGTAGAGCTCAGTCATTGGAGGAGCAGTCATTACAGCCTTTCACTAATCCAGTAGAGATGGGCATGGCTTCTCTTGAGCAGGTTGTTTTAAGGGTTCAAGAGCAACCTAAATATTTAGCGGCATTTAAGAGAGCATTTGCTGAAGAGCATGATATTACAATAGAAAAAATAGCTCAGGCCATTGCGAGTTTTGAGCGCACATTGATAACAAATGACTCGCCTTATGATGATTTTGTTAGAGGAAAAAAGACGGCTTTGTCCCAACAACAACTCAATGGTATGGCATTGTTTGCAAAAACAGGCTGTGTACACTGTCATTTTGGTCCCAATTTCAGCGCTGCGAGTGTGTTTGATTCAGGACTAGCGTTTAGAATATTTCCGGCTAATTCTAGTCGTTTGGTTAAAAAATATGGATTATCTCCCTCGAAAGACCAAAATACAGTATGGCGGGTGCCTTCACTTCGCAATGTCGCATTGACCGGTCCTTGGTTGCACAATGGCTTGATTAAAGAGCTGAGTGAGGTTGTTAGAATTATGGCTCAGGCGCAGCTTGGGCGGTCCCATTCTCGTGCTTTTATTTGGTCGGGAACTACGTTAGATGTGCTTGAAAACCCAGACCTTAGTGATGCGCAAATAGGTGATATAGTTGCTTTCTTAGAATCACTGAGTAGTAAAAAATTGTCTCAAATACGTGGAGAGTAAGCTCACGCTATCGTTTTAATATAGGTTGAGCTATAAAGTCTATTATCGTATTTAATTTTTAGTGGGCCTTAATTTTAAATAAGAACGGTGTTTTGAAACTCATGATCTCTCCCAGCGAGCAGCCTCTTTTATCTGATGTTTTGGGTATATCACCAGCAAACCGAGAGCGTTTGGATAAAGCTTCTCATACGCTTAAGGTTAAAAAAAATACTACACCTATTTGTAAAGGCGATAAGGTATCGGGCGCTTATGTTGTCACTAAAGGTTGCTTGCGAGTGTTTACTTATACACCAAGTGGCAAGGAGTCTACGTTTTATCTGATTAAACCGGGGGAAGCTTGTGTATTTGCGATTAATTGCCTCTTTAACCAGTTATTGTACCCTGCATGGGTAAGTGCTGAAGAAGATACTGAAATCAGCATTGTTCATGGCGCGTTGTTTAAACAGCTATTTCAAACAGAAGCTGCTATTCAGAATTTAACCATTGATGCACTTTCTACTGCAGTGTTTAAATTGATGATAGAAGTTGAGCAACTCCAAGGCTGGAATTTATCGCAGCGCTTAGCAAATTTACTGTTAAATGAAGCTTCAAATGAAAACCTTGTGTCGATGACGCAGCAAGAGATTGCCGCTAGATTGGGATCAACAAGAGAGGTCGTTGCCAGAGTTTTAGCTGAGATGAGTACATTAGGCTGGATATCTACTGGGCGAGGAAAGGTAAGCATTATTCGGGCAGATGTTCTGGCTGCAAGTTTGTCAGAGTAATTGGCTAGCTGATACTTTGGACCGAAGCTTTAATGAAAAGGATGCTTTCATGTTCATGGTTACAGTTAATTTATTAGAGGTAGGTAGTGGTCTGTCTCATTTCGGAGTTGATGTAAATAATAGGCTCGAGAGTCAAATATGAAACCAGCAGATATTGGTAAAGCTTATAATCAAATCACTCACCTGTGGGAAGAGAGTAGTTTCAATAGAAACAACGGTATTGAACAACATGAACGAGCCATTGCATTTGTTAAAAACATGGGCAAAGCGCTAGATGTTGGCTGTGGTTGTACGGGGCGTTTTATTAATCTTCTTATAGGTAAGGGTTTCAGTCCTGAAGGTGTTGATGTTTCTGAAGAAATGATTAATTTGGCCCGCAAACGACACGCTGAAATAACGTTTTATCATGAAGATATTTGTCAATGGGAGTTGCCTCACAAATATGATTTTATCAGTGCTTGGGATAGTATTTGGCACATACCGCTTGAGCAACAAGAAAAGGTACTAACAAAGCTTATTTCCGGTCTTAACACAAACGGAGTATTAATATTTTCTTGTGGGGGTACAGATGATAAAGGAGATCACAAAGATGATTTCATGGGGCCAGAAGTCTATTACTCATCACTAGGTATTAATGGCTTTCTAAAACTGTTTGTTAGCTTGGGATGTACTTGTAGGCATTTTGAATATGACCAATATCCAGAACTACATTCGTACTTTATCCTGCAAAAGTCATGATGAGCTTTAACTAATTAGAAAAATTTAGATATAAAAAGCCCCGATATTATCGGGGCTCAGGTGTTACTTATTTACCGAGTCGGCGTATAGCTTGTGGAGTAAAGTCTTTGTGCTTGAAGCGCTTTGTGAAGTCAAAACCAATGCCTTCTTCATTAGTTAAGCTTCCTGCAAGGTAGCGTCCAGATTGTAAGTCATACAACATTTCAGCGACTGTCCAAGGCACGTTAGCATCTCGGTATTGGAATTCGTGCTCTTCACCGACACGCCAAAGTTCACCGCGGCCATCGTAATGATCAACAATGGCTGCTTGCCAAGTATCTTCATCAATGTAGAACGTGCGTTTTGCGTAAACATGGCGAGCACCTTCTTTTAAGGTAGCTTCAACTTTCCATACTCGATGTAACTCATAACGGGTTAATTCAGAGTTTAGATGTCCGGCCTGTAATATCTGGTTATATTTCAGACCTCTATCAGCCAGCTTGAAGCTGTTGTATGGAATATACAGCTCTTGCTTACCCACTAGATTCCAATCATATCGGTCAGGTGCACCGTTAAACATATCTAGGTTATCGGTGGTGCGCTGTCCATCCGTTGCTGTACCTGGTGCATCATAAGCAATTTGCGGCGCACGTCTTACACGCCGTTGTCCTGCATTATAAGTCCATGCTTGGCGCGGCTGGGTGATTTGGTTCATAGTCTCATGGACCAATAATACATTCCCGGTTAAGCGTGATGGTGCTTCTACTTTTTGCACAAAATAAAAGAGGATGTTGTCATCGCTTTTAGGGTCGTATGGCTCTGAAAGATATGTTGGCCAGGCCATTTTTTCATTGATCTTCACAGCTGTAAACGCGCCATTTGCCTGGACAGGAACCTGTACGAAGGTGCGTTCTAAAGAACCTCCACGAAAGCGTGTCATGTGGTTCCAGATTACCTCCAAACCGTTACTAGGGATGGGAAAAGGGATCGCTTCAGTAGCACCTGAAATACCATTACCTTGCTGAGTTAGTTCGGCATCGGTGGCATTTTTTGTGATGTTGCTATAAATGCTCTGAGGTAGTGCTGCTGAGCGGTGAGTCGGGTACACATTCATTTTGAATGTATTAGGATATTTTGCCAGCATGGCTAGCTGCCCAGGTGATAGTGAGTCTTTATACTTGTTTGCGTTGCTTGCTGTGATGGTAAATAACGGTTTCTCATCAGCGTATGGGTTGGTGTAGCGGTCAGTCGAAGTGCTTAGTCCGCCTGTCCAGGCCGGGATAGTGCCAGCAGCATTACCTGCTTTTTCTGCACCTATGGGTGTTAAATCTTGGCCGAGACGTGCCGCTTCTTGAGAAGAAACGCCAGCTTGCGCAATGCTGCTGATAGAAAGCGCCAGTGCTGATGTGATCAGCAGTGCTTTTGGATGCGATATCATGTGGTTACTCCGTAGTCACGCTGATTTATTAAAAGGATACAGAAGTGCTTAGTGAGATAAAGTCGCGATCTGCTAATTCGTTGTAATCACCACCAAAGAAGTTAGTGTAAGAGATCTGCGCTCTGTAACGCTCCAAGTAGTCGGCTTGTAAGCTCAGGTTTATAGACTTCTGTCCTTCATTAAACGCGGCTCCAGGTTGCGGGCCGTAGCCACTAATTCCGTGCTTAAAACTTACTTGTGGCGTTAGGCTAACACCTGAAATGGCATTCGGGTAACTTAACGATGCACGGGCTACATAGCCGACTGAGTCTTGTGTGACAAAGCCATCATCATCACTTGGCGTATAACCAAATACACCACTACGTCCATATTTTAGAGCGGACGCACTTTCGTCAAAATCATGAATATGTGTCCAGCCAAGTTCCCCAACCAGTGCTAAACGGCTAGCGCCCATGACGTTGTTGACAGTTTTAATGAGGGTTGTTTGCGCTTGTGTAACATCAAAAGCGGTGTAACCTTGGATGTCAGTACCTAATCCTGCACCTAAAACAGGTACAACGGCACCATTAGCCGGGTTTCCTGCTTGGGTGCCTAGGGTCAGCATGGAGGCTACTAGCATGGGGCCATTCAGCTGAATAGGCACGTCACGCTTGTGGCTTATTTCGCCTGACCAAGCTAGTTCACCAACGTTAGTATTCCAACTTACGCCCAGCATTTTTATATCTTCTGGGTATTCGACAAAATATTCAGATGCGAAGGGGTTAGCAGGATTAGGGGTTTTTACACCACTAATAACGGGCAAGCGGCTGTGGTATCTGGCAAAGAATAAGCCAAATTCAGTATCATTTAGATCTTCAGCTAAATAACGTAATGCAAACCCGAACTGCCCTGAATCTTTAGCATCACGTTTACCATCAGCATTACGGTTTACAACCCTTGTGGTGAGGGCGTTGTAATATGTGCTATCGGCAATGCCATTGAGTGCTCCTTGATCTACACGAATACCGTTACAACCCTCTGCTGCAAAGTCGTTTGCAGAGAAATAAGTACCGCAGCCATCTTCAACCGTAGGCTCCCAGCTAATTTGGTAGAACGCCTCTAGGCTTAGGTTGTCGGTTACACCTAAAGATGCAAATGCCATATTAACGGGTAATAAGCCTTCTTTTATTTCAGACCCTGGGCGGCGAAATGCGCTTACATCAAATGGGTTGATGACGTTAATACCACCTTGAATAAAGGTGCTTTCGCCCCAGTTAACTACTTGGCGCCCTAAGCGTACATCAAGTGGCATATTGCCTATGTCGAAGTATCCGTAAACGTAGGCATCTAAAATTTCGGCACCAGAGAACTTAGCAAAATCATTGAAACCATTATCGTCAAGCTGCTCATTAGCTGCATAGCCGTTTTCAGTATGACCGTGACCGCGTCTTCCATCTTCTAGCTCAAAGTCTGACCAATATTTACCTCGTACAAAAGCCCCTACATTCTTATAGCTTAATGAAAGTTCGTGTGAACCTTTGAGGGTTTTTGAGAACGTCTCTCCTTGCTTAAAGTTTTGATTACCATCATCAAAACTTCCCGAACCCAAACCTCTACCACCGTTAGGTTCTGATATTAAGTCGGTATCCGGGTCATTGACACGCCAGCTAGCACCAACCGAAAGTTGGGAGTCAAAACGCCCCTCTACTTCGCCCAGTTGGAATTCAACTCCATAAGCCTGACCTGCAAGGGTAGCTGCTAATAAAGCGGGTAGTATTTTACGGTTTAGTAGTCGGGAGTTCAGCAGAGGGTCTTTTGTCACTCTGGTGGTAATCATTGCCATTTCGTTCACCTTGCATTGTTATTTTTTTAGCAGCGGCTTATATATGCTAAATCTTATATATTAGTATGGATGCATTTTCTGTAAATGCTAATACTAAGTAATTTGAGATAGCCATTTTTTTACATCTTTTACTTATTGAGCTTAAGCGACATTTTTGCAAGTGTTGCTTGTACTAGAATCATCTACACTGTAACTCAGTACGACAATAACAATTCACGCCAGATTAACTGACAAAAGAAGGCATGACTTAAAGTAGCAGTGCTTCTAATATCTTAAAAGAGTGACAAAAACGATAACAATAAGAGACATATTTTTCAGGGAGCTATCATGGAGCGTAAAATAACGGTGCCAAATGGGTATGTGAAGCACCTGCTTGGTCATGCTGAATCACAGGGATATCAAGTCAGTAGCTTGCTTGAACATGTGGGTATTAGCCCTGATGAAATTGAAGATCAGACTGAGTTTCCCGCACAAAAATTTTGGCAACTTTATCAACGTATTATCTGGATTACTCAAGACGAATCCTTTGGCATGATTAGCGGTGGTAAAGTGCCAAACGGAACATTTCGAATGATGTGTCATGCGATTTTACATTGCAAAACATTGGAGCGTGTTATGTGGCGCTGCAGTGATTTTTATGAAATATGTCGAGGCTCTCGAATTAAGCCGGTTTTGTTACGTAGAGGGCGGTATGCAAAAATTTCATTCGCACCCACGCAAGAATTGGACGATACGGAGTTCCAGACATTATTAGAAAAAGAGCCTCCGCATAGTATTCGCACCTCATTATCTGTTTGGCAGCATTTCACTAGCTGGCTTATTGGAACGCGCTTAGAGATAAAGGCCGCCTATTTTACTTTCCCTGAACCAGAAGATGCTGATTATTACCGAACCTTATTTCGTTCAGAGATTCGTTTTAATCAACATGATAACGCGTTGGTTTTTCCTGCTCGCTTTCTGGATTACCCGATTGTTCAAACTGAAGATACCTTAAAGGGTTTTTTGAAAACGGCACCGTTTCAGTTACATGTCATGGTGGATGATGATAAGAGTTTGAAGTCTCAAGTAATGGCTATCATTGGTAAAGATTTTAGTCGGGATTTACCCAGTGCTGATGAGGTAGCTCATGTATTACACATGTCTGTATCTACATTACGCAGGCGACTACTAGAGGAAGGTACCTCTTATCAAAGAATTAAGGATGACTGTCGTAAAGAGGGCGCTATCAACTATATGAACTCACCACAGTTATCTATCAATGATGTGGCGAGCTTAATGGGGTTTGATGAACCTTCTGCTTTTTTTCGCTCTTTTAAGAAGTGGACACATATGACTCCGGGTGAATACCGAAAGAGTGCCGTTTATTGTCATCAATTTGATAAGAAGTAAACAAGGTTGTAAATAACGTATAGCTAAGAGTTTTTGTTAGCTACTATAGGTTTGTTTATATTACCCATATTTATCATGACCAATTTTGTCAAAGTAATAGGCGGTAATTGTCATTGCCGCTTCCCCTGATCTACGTGATCATTTCTGCAATCTAATAGAACAATAATAGCTCTGGTTAAATTAAGCAGGGTGCAGGAGTGATCATTATGAGCGAATACCACTTTCCCCGTCAGGATGCCCAGTTTGTATTGGACCATATTGTTGAGTTTCCTCTGATATGTGATCGCCTCGGGCAAGAAGAGTTAAATTCGGGTTTGAACGACGCTATTCTTGAAGAGGCGGCGCGTTTAGCTAGTGAAGTGTTGGCACCATTAAATAAAATAGGGGACCAAACAGGTGCTCAAATGACTGAGTACGGCGTGCAGGAGGCTGCAGGGTTTAAAGCAGCTTATCGGCAGTTCGTTGATAATGGTTGGCCATCATTGGCGGGGGATCCTGCATATGGTGGTCAGGGACTACCTAAAACATTATCTACAACCGTGATGGAGGTTTGGCAGTCATCTAATATGGCGTTCTCCTTGTGTCCTTTGCTGACACAGGGGGCAGTTGAGGCGGTTAGCGAGCATGCAAGTGATGCCCTTAAAAAGACTTATCTCGAAAAAATGATAAGCGGTGAGTGGACTGCCACCATGAATTTGACCGAGCCTGATGCGGGGTCTGATTTGGCAGCAATTAAAGCAAAAGCAGTACCGCAAGCTGGAAACTATAGGATTTTTGGGCAGAAGATCTTTATTACCTGGGGTGACCATCAAATGACCGATAATGTGGTGCATTTGGTATTAGCGAGGTTACCAGATGCTCCTGCAGGGGTACGTGGTATCTCTTTGTTTATTGTTCCCAAGTTTTTAGTTAACACTGATGGCTCATTAGGTAAGCGTAACGATGTTAAAGCGGTTTCCCTAGAGCACAAGTTGGGTATCCATGCGAGCCCTACGTGCGTAATGAGCTTTGGCGATAATGATGGTGCGGTTGGGTACTTGGTAGGTGAGCCACATACCGGATTAGCCTGTATGTTCACTATGATGAATGATGCACGTCAAGGTGTTGGGCTTCAGGGGTTGGCTGTTTCAGAGCGGGCTTACCAGCATGCTCTGGCATATGCGAAAGAACGCCTACAAGGAACGTTACGCGACGGTAGCCGCCTTGCGATTATCAATCATCCTGATGTGCGCCGTATGCTGATGTTAATGAAATCAGGTACGCAAGCCATGCGCGCACTTACTTATGTTGCTGCATCCCAAGCTGACAATCTCGAGATATTAAAAGCGGCTAACTCGGTTAGTGATGCGGCTATATGTCAGGCACGATTAGACTTATATACACCTATTGTAAAAGGTTGGATAACGGAGCTCGCCCAGGAGCTAACTTCTCTGGGAGTGCAGATTCATGGTGGTATGGGCTTTATTGAAGAAACCGGCGCTGCTCAGCATTTTAGAGATGCTCGTATTTTACCCATCTATGAAGGCACTACCGGTATTCAGGGGTTGGATCTCGTTGGTCGTAAAATTTTAGCAGACAACGGACAATCATTATTCGCGTTGCTGGATGAGATTGGCAGTGAGCTAGCTTCGCTAGAGCTTGGGGAAATATTCGCTCAGGATCTTAGTAATGCTATTGAAGCTGAACAGTCAGTACGAGATGCGGTAGACTGGCTGCTATCTCATAAAGAGGAGGCCCCAGCGATAGGGGTGAACTTGATGATGTCGCTTGGGTATCTGTGTGCTGCTTGGCTCATGTTGCGTAGTGTTGGAAAAGTACAGACACTAAGCGATGATACAGATGTAGATCAAGTATTTTTGGAAAGTAAGCAGGTGAGCGCACGTTTTTATTGTGAACACTTTTTACCGCGTGTGACAATGCACCTGTTAACGATGAAAGCCGGAAGTGCTTCTATGATGGCACTTGATATAGAACAGTTCTGAGGAGAACGCGAAGATGTCAGAACGTGAGTCGATGGAATTTGATGTTGTCATCGTAGGCGCTGGGCCCGCTGGATTATCCGCAGCCTGTCGTTTTATGCAGATGGCAAATGAGCAAGAACAAGAACTCACTGTATGTGTAGTTGAAAAAGGCTCTGAAGTTGGCGCCCATATCCTGTCAGGTGCCGTCGTTGAATCACGCGCTCTGGACGAACTTTTCCCTGATTGGAAAGAGCGTGGCGCCCCACTCAATACAGCCGTTACAGACGATGAGCTGTATCTGTTAAAAGACAACGAAAAAGCCACCAAACTGCCGAATGCTTTTATTCCCAAAACCATGCATAACCACGGCAACTACATTGTGAGCTTGGGTAATCTGACACGCTGGTTAGGTGAGCAAGCAGAACAGTTAGGTGTAGAGATCTTCCCAGGGTTTGCCGCATCGGAAGTCTTGTTTAATGACGATGGCAGCGTGAAAGGGATTGCCACCGGCGATATGGGTGTTGCTGAAGACGGCTCTGAGAAAGATGGCTATATGCCCGGTATGGAGCTGCATGCTAAATACACTTTATTTGCTGAAGGCTGTCGTGGTCATCTGGGCAAACAGCTGTACCAAACGTTTGGTCTGGATAAAGACGCGGATGCACAGCATTATGGTATCGGTATTAAGGAGCTGTGGGATATCGACCCTGCGAAGCATAAACCCGGTCTGGTGCTTCATGGCTCAGGCTGGCCGCTAGAAGGCGGCACCAGCGGTGGTTTCTTCCTTTACCATGCTGAAAACAACCAAGTGGTTGCTGGGTTAATTGTTGATCTTAACTATGCGAACCCCTATGTGAGTCCGTTTGATGAATTCCAGCGCCTTAAGCACCACCCCGTACTAAAACAGTATTTAGAAGGTGGTAAGCGCGTTTCTTACGGTGCGCGAGCAATTGCCAAAGGCGGTTTCAATGCGTTACCCGAGATGACCTTTCCCGGTGGTCTTGTGATTGGCTGTAATGCTGGCACTTTGAACTTTGCCAAGATTAAGGGTACCCATACGGCCATGAAGTCCGGCATGATTGCCGCCGAAAGCGTCTTTGAAGCCCTCAAAGCAGGCTGCACGGGTGGTAAACAGCTCGAAAGCTTCAATACCGCGTTTAAAGCCTCGTGGTTGCACGATGAGTTATATCGCTCACGCAACTTTGGCCCCGCTATGCATAAGTTTGGCCCTTACCTAGGTGGTGCGTTCAACTTTATTGATCAAAATATTTTCGGTGGTAAGTTGCCGATTACACTGCGTGATAATCATGAAGATTATGCACAAATGCGTCCAGCCAAAGAGTTCTCATCTATCGATTACCCTAAACCCGATGGTGTGTTGAGCTTTGATAAACTAACGTCAGTGTTTCTCTCCAATACCAACCATGAAGAGAATCAGACGTGTCACTTAGCACTCAAAGACAGCAGCGTACCGCTAGCGAAGAACCTGCCCTTGTATGGCGAGCCTGCGCAGCGTTATTGCCCAGCCGGCGTTTATGAAGTGGTTGAAGATGAGGCCGGTGAAACCAGTTTCCAGATCAACTCTCAGAACTGCGTGCACTGTAAAACTTGTGATATTAAAGACCCGTCTCAAAATATCAC
>NZ_AUGR01000016.1 GCF_000422765.1 Neptunomonas japonica DSM 18939
TCAATCTTACAGCTGCAGGTAAAGATTTCTTTACTGCTCCTATTCCTTTCTACAATGTATCTTTCCAATCAGGGCAGTTTGATCAGTTCAATGTTTCAGGAACACAGTCAATCGTAGGTTCTTTGGATGCAGTATTTAACGTTCCAGAGCCAAGTGCTTTAGCATTGTTTGGTTTAGGTTTGTTAGGTATGGGTGGTGTTGCAAGACGTAAAGCTAAAGCAAAAGCTTAATTTCTACGGTAAGTATTACTCTCTATTTTAGTAATACTGTAAAGAGCCCTGAAGTTTTCTTCGGGGCTTTTTTATGCCTGTTGTTTTACTCTTTGTGATTTCTGCTTTTGCATATGTTTCAGGGTTGCTGGTGGGTAAGTTCATAAAAAAAGCCGACATATGCTAGTGTCGGCTTAGTAGTGGTTGGCTCTATTAGTGCCAATTATTATATTCCTTTGTGTTACTTTTGATTTAGTGCGTCGGCCTGATCTCTAAACTGGCGTGCTACTAGCCATTTTTTTAGTTTCTGTATAGGCCCGCGATTACCAAATCTAAGATACCCTGTGCGGTATATTCTTCTATAAGGATCAAATTGAGTATAATGAGGTGCTGCCTTCACTTGTCTTTCGTCTCTATTGAGTAGTAGACAAAGAGCTTCTGTAGTGAGCAAGCCTGAAGCTATATTGCATGCGCTTGATAACGAAGGGCCTGATTGTGAAGTTAAATCAACTTTTGACGAGTCCATGTATTTCCAGTGCGTGCCTCGGGGGCATAGGCCTACAGCAAATGCTACTAGTTTGTTGTAGTTATCCATCTCGTCATCGATATCAAAATATTCATCAAAACTCATAGAGTCTGCCGTGAATATATGTAATGTTCCAGAAAATCCAAGTGGTGCAGAAAATACAACTGGTATTTTTAGTTCCCTTGCAGTTTTGTGGAGCAGGCGCCTTGCTTCCATTTGAAAAAAATCGATACTATCAATAACAACATCAACATCCTTCAAAAAAGCGTGTACGTTTTCAGGTTGAACACCTTCGTTAAAAACCTCCATGGATAAGGAGGGGTGTATGTCTTTTGCCATTTCGGCTAGAACTTCTGTTTTCTTTCTATCTACAGTGCTGCTCGTCGCGCCAATTTGTCTATTGGAGTTGGCAGCAGAAAACTCGTCTAGATCAGCTATATTAAATGCGCCTATGCCCATCCTTACTAGAGTTAGTAGATTGATTCCGCCAAGCCCTCCTAAACCTGCAACAGCAACGCGGCTGGAGAGGAGCTTTTGTTGTTCGTCTGGATTAACAAGGCCGAGATTTCTGCAAACAGCTGTTTCGTAATAGGTATTCATTATGTAAGTTCCCTATAAAGCACCAATTGCTTTAATCAGAAAGGAAAGACGGAAGAAGATTTTTTATGCTCTTCTCTCAGTAAATTCATTGTTGGCTCATCTAGCTGGCTGAGCATCTGAGTGCGCTCAGATAAAAAATACTTTAGTTGCTCCGCTGTTTGCGCTACTCCTTCACCCTTAAGGCGGTTTGCCTCAGGCGTGTCAGTAAAGAAGAATGTGAATAAATTAGCGTCAAAGTGGTCAGAGTTGTAAACTTTTTCAGCTGCAGATTCTGCTTCAGGTATGTTTAAAATATGGCATTGTGTTTCAAGTTGATTAGCTGCTGCATACTTTTTTACTTCACCAATTGGTCTAAATAGCAGCATTCTTCTGTAAAAACTTAAATGCTTCTTGGTGACTGAGCAGGCAACATCTGTTGCATTTTTATGCCTCACAAATTCAAACATTAGTTTGTACAAGTACATAGCAATATTGTGCTTACGATAGTCAGGGTTGATAGCAAGTGAGGTAACTTCTATTAAACGATGACCTTCTTTTCGTAGTTGTTTGATGTTGTTGCCACAAATCTCCTCCATAGGTAAGCCTACAGATGAGTCTGTAACTATAGTTAGTGTACCAACTATTATGCTTCCTTCATCGAATTTGGAGAAATCTGGTTTTTCTTTGTCTAGCTCAGGGTGATAAACCGCAATCAGAATACGAGTGTTGGGTAATAAATGATATTTGGTGAAACGTATTTTGTCGCCTGTATCACTCTGAAGTCCTGCTTGGACATAAGAGTCCCAAACTAGTTCGTAAGCTTTTTCAATTTCTTCTGTTGATTGGGCTATTTTGAAAGTAATCGCGCAACTGTCGAGGCTATCAATCAGGTTGCTTCTACGTAACCTAACTGCACGTCGACGTTCAATATTGTTGTTATCCACATTTGGCCTCATTGATTCGTCGCTAGGTTTGTTAAATGTGCTGCTTACTAGGAAGATAGCACCACCACATATAAACATTATGATAATTTATAAAGTATTTAATATTTATAAATTAGTGTAGGACAATTTGTCGTAGAAGCAAATTTTGCACTTGCTATTAGTGTGAGGCCAACTCAGTTTTCAACTGTTGATTTATTTGGTTAGATAGTTCTACATATTTGGTGTGTAGTCTTTGCTTATGCTGTTGTGAATTGCGTCATAAAGCTCTTTGAGTTCAGGCTTCATGTTCTCTATTGCAGACTCAGTTCTAATAAAATATGGAGCCCTTGTTCCATGGTAATCTATATCCTCGCCGGCTTTTTGAAATATGATACCTGACCTTTTTAATAATCTGGGTAGAAAAGGCTCCATCATAGCAAAAACATTAGTGCGTTCAGAGAGTGTTGTAAGCGAAGTGGCCGCTAGAAATGCGGAAACAGCAATTAAAGGGAAGTGCCTTCGTTCTTCATCAGTAAATTGAAACTGTTGTGCGTTTCCGAATCGGTCAGTAGTTTCGTTGGTACGTCGTCTGAAGGTTCCATCTACGGCTAGGCGAGAAATTTCGCAAATTTTATTTCTATCTAAATTTAGCTTCTCTATAAACTCCGCGTCTAGGTTGGCACCGCAGTGTTTTTCAAAAGGAAGCAGTGATTGGGATTCGTTAAAATTAGTAGGTACCAGTCTTACGCAGCCTGCTGTTTTTCCTGACGCTTTGTGCTTGATGAGGCAGTGTAGAGAGCGTAGGTCAAATTCATCGCTTTCTTCTTCGTTGGGAAAATTTTCAGCAGCCTCATAATTAAACTCTTTGCAATAGACGTTAAATCGTGTACGAAAGCTCTGTTTTTTAAGTTCATCGTTGAAGGCTAAGTTGACAGTGAAATATTCCTGAAAATTATTTGCTAATGTTCCTTTCATGCATCGTGCCATCCATAGTGTTTTTGCTCGAAAGTAATTTATACAAATAAGAAGAGCTTCTGTAAAGCGATTCAGAGTTTAGTTGTTGGGTAGTGCCGTAGCGGCCAGGATATCAACCCTGGCCTTGATATTGACTTGTTTGATAAAAATATCACTCGTGACAATTCAGGTGATTTTTTGGAAAGTGTTGATAGCTTGGGTATTATTACCTTAGAGATACAGCTTTGATTTTTTGCTCGATGTTATGAATTAGACTTACCTAAATTGCAGATTATCCTACTGGGAGTTGGGAATGCATGTTCTAGATGGTTTGGGTTTCGAGGATCAAATTATTTATTTCATCATGAGGGGGGCAGCAGTTTTGCAGAGAAAATACTATCGTTGGTAGGTTTTTGTTAACTTTCTAAATGAAAAAAGGTTCCCTCAGCAGTAATGGGTATAGCGATTAGCGCTGGAGTTGCCTGTACGCAAGTTCTCAAGTTGCTATTGAGTCAGGGGATATTGTATCTGCACTAAGAGGCCTGCACTTTGATGCTTACTTAAATAAGCTAAAAAAAGCTGGTGACCTTTTGGTAATCGTAATCCTTTACAAAAGATCATGTACAGCCGTATTAAGAAAATACTCGATGAAAAATAGGTTTCTATGCACCTATTACGTATCGCCAGAATCGATTAAGCCTTTATTTATATAACCTCAAGTATTATGCGCTAATTGATAGGCAGCTTATGAAAACAATATCGGCATTTAGTATACGTGAGGTAGAAGAAGCTATCAGGTAGCGAAAATCGATCACTCCAGTGTTATGATAGCCCGAATCTATGTGCATCTGGTGATGCAGGAATATTAGCTCTTTTGCATACGTGATATGAAAACACATAACGTATATCAATAGTCAGTACATTGTAGTGATTTAGGAGATGGATTTTGAAGATGAATGACAATAAGCCGGTTATCCAGTTCAAGCGCAAAGCAATCACCTCGTTGCTTTTATGTGGCTTTCTTACGTTACCGGTTTCTCATTTTGCAGCGGCAAGTGTTGAGCCTGAGTATATGCAAGATGTGAACGAGTATTTACAGCAAGGTAAGGCACGTAGTGCCGTAATTACTTTGAAAAACGTTCTTCAAGACAATCCAAGTGACGCGAATGCTAGGTTTGCTTTAGGTAATATCTATCTGAGTTTAGGGAATTTGCCTGCTGCCGAGAAAGAGATTAGTGACGCGTATCTTTTGGAGCCTGAAAACCCTGAAATAAGCATAGCTCTTGCGAAAGTCCTTCTACAATATCGAAAGTTTGAAAAGCTTCAGAATGTCCTGTCTGTAAAAGATGGTTGGTCTTCTGCTTTTGTTGCCGAGGCTTTTGCTCTTGAAGCGCAAGTTAAAATTTTTCATGGGGAAGCTGACGAAGCGAGTAGGTTGCTACTTGAGGCTTCTGAACTTGATTCTGAAAATACAACCGTGCTGTTTGCTAAAGCTCAGTTGCAGGCTAGCCTTTCTAAGCCAGATTTAGCTGCAAAAAATTTAGAGCAACTGTTTGCGATAGATCCTGACCACGTTCAGGGTTTGGTTTTGCAAGGTAACTTGCTTTTTCTTGAAAAGAATTATCCAGCCGCCATTAAGTCTTTTGAAAAAATTATTCAAATACAGCCTCAGGTTGGGATAGCAAATCTGCTTTTGGCAAAAGCTTTAATGGCTAACCAGCAACTTGACCTAGCAAGTAAGCAGTTGAAAATGGTTTTATCAACGGCTGCAAATCATCCTGAAGCAAATGCTTTACAAGCAAAAATAGATTTCTTTAATAAAAACTTTCAGAAAGCAGCAGAGCATGCAGAGGCTAGCTTGCAGCAAATAGAAGGCGATCCTGAAATTCTCTATATTGCGGCTGCGTCGTATTATTCGTTAAAGAGATATGAAGTTGCATTAAGCCAGATAAACAAGGTTTTAACAGGTAACCCCTCTCATGTAGACTCATTAAAATTAAAAGCCGCTATTTCTCTTAAGCTTGATCTTGTTGATGATGCCGCAGAAAGTTTATCTGGTATTAAAGGTGATGCTTTCAAAGAAAGTGACAGTCAGTTGCTAACCTCAACGGGCCTTGCGCTGCTGAAAACTAATAAGAATGAGCTTGGTAAGCGTTTGCTAAAGTTGGCAGCAGGTTTAAATAGTGACGATCCTAGGGTTTATTTAGGGCAGGCTTCTATAGCATCTCAAGAGGGGGATCGTGAGGCAGTGATTGCAGAGCTTCTGACTGCTCTAGATAAAGCCCCTGATGCGTTACAAACAGAAACAGCACTTATTTTAACCTACCTGCAAAACAATCAAGCAGATTTTGCGCTTAAGCATGCTAAGAGTTTAGCCGAAAAACATCCAGAGAACCCTAATGGCGCTACCTTTGAAGGGTTGAGCTACGTCATGATGAAAGATTATGAGAGAGCCGAAAAATCTTTCTTAAATGCTTTAGTGATTGAGCCAGGTAACCCTAATGCTAGTCATAATCTCGCATCTCTTTTGTCGCGTAAAGGTGCAAGTGCTAGTGAAATAAGTAAAGTTCATGAGAGTGTTATTAAATATCACCCGGAAAACTTAGGCTCTTTAATTGAGTTGGCTATATTAGACCAAAAATCAGGAGGCGTAGAGCAAGCTACTCGTAGACTTGACCTTGCAATTGAAAGCCATCCTGATGCATTACGACCACGAATGGTGTTGTCTGAGTTTTATTTAAAAAATAAACAGCCCTTGAAGGCGATGGCTGTTATTGATGATGCGCTTACCTTAAGACAGGATAGTTCGGATCTATACATATTGTCAGGTAATGCGAGATTAAGAGGTGGTCAACAAGAAAAAGCTGTTGAACATTATAAAAAAGCGATTCAAATCTCACCAGAAAAGACCTCTCCATATTTTGCTTTGGCTCAACTGTATACAAACATAAACCAGTTTGACCTTGCTCTTGCCGCAGTTGATAAAGTGCTTGATCTAGATCCTGATCACTTTGGCGCGCTGTTGATTAAAGGGAGAGCGGCTCTTAAAGCAGGTGATGTTAGTGATGCGCAATCTATATCTAAGGACTTGTTAAAAGTTGCTCCAGAAAGCTCTTACTTAAAAGAGTTTGAAGCACAAATTGCTTTTACTGATAAACAGTTTAATAAAGCGGCCTTGCTGTATAAAGAGACACTTCTTACACGAGAAAGTAGTCAGGTTAATGTGCAACTCGCCTCTGCGTTGTGGCAGCAGGAGAAGCGTTCTGAAGCTATATCAACACTGTCTAATTGGCTAGAGCGGTTTCCGAAGGATGTTCTAAATACTAATGTATTAGCTAGTTATTATTTAGCAGATAAGCAAGTTGATGGGGCAATTGAGCAGTTCACAAATTTACTGGTGCTCACACCGAATAACGCCGTAGCTAATAACAATTTATCTTGGTTGCTAATGCAGCGTGGAGAGTTAAGTAAGGCTGAAGCTTACGCCGAGAAAGCATTAGAGTTGATACCTGATAACCCCAAGATAATAGATACACTTGGTACTATATTGTTTAAAAAAGGAGAGTTTGATAAAGCCAAAACTTTATTTATAAATGCTTTGGTTATCGACTCTGGCAATTTGGATATTCAGTTGCATTTGGCTCAAACGCTTTTGGAGACAGGAGAGGCGCCTAAAGCTAAGAATTTACTCACGAAAATTCTTAGCGAAGAATACTCTGAGGTTGCCTTCGCAGGGCGAGGGGTTGCTCGTAAGTTGCTGAGTAGCTTATAAGTTCAATATGGGGAATGTAAGAAAATATAGTAATTAAAGGTGTGTGCATGGAAATTATGTCTATAATTTCTATGCTTGCACTAAGAAAGACGGTCTACAATACCTGATAAAAGGCTTTAAAATCAGTGCGAAGATGGATGTAAGAAGAGAGTTAAGCTGGTGATTTGTTCGTTCTCAATGCACCTGAGTGGTTTGGTTTGTGCTGAGAAGCCGGAGTGGCTTATGAGTGTTGGTTAGAGTTTTTTGGCTAGCATCACGAGTTGTCTTTTTATTAAAAAACATACGATGCAAAGTGTAATTGTTTAAAAAATTAGGAAAGTTTCATGGATAAAGTAAATGCTCGTTATGGTAGATCTGATTCGTTATCTGATAATAGAGAGTCAAGAGCGTCGGCTAAACGAGTGAAGCTGCATTTTTGCCATGGGAAGTTCAGAGTGTTTGGACACTATGTGCATGCTCAGTTTTTGTTGCTTGCGCTGCTCGAGTTTATTTTGTTAGGGGTGGGGAGCTATTTAGTTCATGTTTCTTTTGCTGATAGCAGTGTTAACCAGACATTGACAGGGTTGGCGGCCAGTGTGCTGTTACCAGCAGTTTTGTTATCTTTGAGCCTTTCAGCAATGGGCTTGTATGATACTCGCCAAAGGCAGTGTTTGGTTGGTGTGCTGTCGCGTCTTGTCGTAGCTATTGTTTTTGGTATTACATTAACTATTATAATTAATTACTTTTTCCCATATACCTACGGTGGTTATGCAGTTTTACCTGTTACAGCTTTGGTTTCACTTGCTGGGTTGATGCTGATTAGAGCGCTTTTTTATAACTTTGTTGATGGCAAGCTTTTACGGCGTCGCGTTCTTGTATTGGGTACAGGTGATAGAGCCTCTTATATTGATAAGTTGCGCCGTAAGGCGGATATGAGAGGTGTAAATCTATTAGGCTTCATTCAGCTGAATCCAGCAGATGAGAGTTTGGTTTCGAAAGAAAGAATAGTCTCTCCCGGTGATTGTATCCGCAATTACGCAGTATCAAATGATATTGATGAGATTGTCATCGCATTAGATGATCGACGTGTGAAATTTCCTGTTAAAGAGCTTTTAGATTGCAGGATGAGCGGCATAGATGTAATTGACATGCTGGACTTCTTTGAACGAGAAAGAGGGTTAATTCAATTAGACTTGCTGCAGCCAGGGTGGCTTATATTTGCTAAAGGCTTTTCTCCAGATATGTTTCGTGCATTCAAGAAGCGCACAGTTGATGTGATGGTTAGTTTGGGTTTGTTGGTGGTTTTCTCTCCATTTATGTTGTTGACTGCTCTGGCTATTTATATTGAAAGCCTTGGTTCTGGAGATATTCTTTATCGGCAAAAACGCGTAGGTCGAAATGGTCGCCCGTTTGATGTAATTAAATTCAGAAGCATGAGAACAGATGCTGAAGCTGATGGTAAAGCTCGTTGGGCTACGGAAAATGATACTAGGGTTACCGTAGTAGGTAATTTTATCCGTAAGTATAGACTTGATGAGTTGCCACAATTATGGAATGTATTGTCCGGCGATATGAGTCTAGTAGGGCCAAGGCCAGAAAGGCCTGAGTTTGTAACAAGGTTGAATCATTTGAACTCCTTGTATGAAGAAAGGCATAGATTGAGTCCTGGTGTTACTGGGTGGGCTCAGCTGTGTTATCCCTATGGGGCTTCGGATGAAGACTCTATTCAAAAGCTCGAATACGACCTGTATTACGTTAAAAACCATAGTATTTTTCTGGATATGTATATTCTGATCCAGACTGTAGAAGTGGTTTTGTTTAAGAAGGGTTCTCGCTAATATTTAAGTACGTATCGACAAGGAAAGTAGTGATGCCTTCCTTGTCGAAAGCAAAGCAGTTTAGCTATTATGTTTTAGGGTGTAGATTGTACTTGTCTAGCATACTGTAAAGAGTAGGGCGTGTGATTCCAAGTGCTTTTGCTGTATCTGAAATGCTAAAGTCAGCATGGTGTAGTGCTCTTTTGATTGCTTTCTTTTCTGCTTCATCTCTTATTTGCTTCAGATTTAGTGGGGCGTAATCGGCGTCTTCTGAGCAAAGCTCCAAGTCTTCAGTTGTTATGTATGCGCCATCAGCCATTATGACGGCTCTTTTGATTTTACTCTCAATTTCCCGCACATTTCCAGGCCAGTTGTAAGATTCAATTGCTGCTATTGCTTCTGAATCAAAATTTCTAATGGTCTTACCATATTCTTTGTTTAGTCGTGTCAAAAAAGACTTTGCAAGTAAAAGAGCGTCGCCCTCTCTGTCTTTTAACGAAGGTATCTGAACGGTTATTTCGCTGATTCTGTAGTATAAATCTTCTCTAAAGCGCCCTTCTTTTATGTGTGTTGTTAAGTCTTGGTGTGTCGCGCATACAATGCGCACATCAATTGGGATTTCCACCCTACCACCAACCCTTTCAATAATACGCTCTTGAAAAAAACGAAGAAGTTTCGCTTGTAGCTCAAAAGGTAGATCTCCTATCTCGTCGAGAAAAAGTGTCCCGCCGTTGGCTAGTTCGATTTTTCCTATTGTTTGTTTGGTAGCGCCAGTGAAAGCTCCTTTTTCATGACCAAAAAGTTCGCTTTCAAGTAAGCTATCAGGAATAGCTGCACAGTTGATAGCAACTATTTTCTCATTAGCGCGAGGGCTTAGTTTGTGGATGGCCTGAGCAAATAGTTCTTTACCAGTTCCGCTTGCGCCTAAAAGCAATGTGGTGATGTCAGATGGAGCAACTTTTTCAATTGTTCTGCATGCTTTGAGCATAGGGGCACTTGCAGCAATGATTCCATCTAATGGCATGCTGTGATGGCTTTGTTGTAGTTGTTTGTTTTCAACTTCTAACTGGTAGACTCTGTATGCTCTTTCTACAATAAGGGTTAATATTTCAGGATCAGCGGGTTTTTGGTAAAAGTCATAAGCACCTAGTGCTATCGCTTTCACCGCGTTAGTGCGGTCGTTATCCCCTGTGACCACAATAACTTTACATTCAGGAGTTAACGATAATATTTCTTTCAATGTAGCGAAGCCTTCAGTCACTCCACCAGGATCAGGAGGGAGTCCTAAGTCAAGGAGAACTACTCCAGGCTGAAGGCGTCGTAATTGTGTAATGGCATCAGCCCTTGTGCCGCAAATAGCGACTTCAAAACCATCAAAGCACCAGCGTAACTGGCTTTGCAAGCCTTCATCATCCTCAACGATAAGCAGGTTTTTTTTAGATCCATTCATATAATAGTTCCTTATTTGCGCATCTTGTATTTAGGATGGGGTTTGGTTGTGTAATGGTAGTGTAATGTGGAATGTTGTTCCGCTACCCAGTGAACTTGTTACTTGGATATCACCACCAAGAGAGCGAACTACTTCCCTGCTTTCAAAGGCGCCGACGCCCATTCCTGTTAAGCCTTTGGTTGAGTCAAAGGCTTTGAATAATCTGTGTTGAATAAAGTTTTCATCCATACCGCAGCCACTATCTTTGATTTCAATAATAGCACTAGAAGGAGAGCAGCATAAATTGATCTCTATACTTCCATGTTCTTCTGTTGCCTCTAAAGCGTTTTGGATGATGTGACTAAAGACATTTGATAGTTGTTCATTATCGGCAAAGACAAAAGCTTGTAACTCTGTATCAATGAGTTTTGGCATAGGTAGGCGTGTGCTAAAGCGCTGAATGACCGTTTTAAGTAATTGTTTAATATCAATGGGTACGGGAGTTGTGCCACGCATTCCATTGCGCATTTGTTCCATTAGTCGGGTCATTCTTGTGACAGAGTTGCGTACCGTTAGGATGACATCATCTACAAACTCGGGTTTGTGTTTGTGCTTTTCTGCATTGGAAACGATGAGTGATTGTTGGGCTAAAATATTTTTCAGGTCATGAACAATATAGGCAGATAAGCGATTGAATGCTTCAAACTGTTGAGCTTGTATAAGTGCTTGGCTTGCTTGGTATTGTGCTAAAAGGCTGGCTGCTTGTTTGCCGGCAATTTTTAGTAGGTCTCGATCTTCCCAATTTATATTCTTTTGGATATCAGAGTGTTTTACGAGTACAAAGCCATAAACTTCTGCATTAAAGAGTAAGGGGACCATTAGCCATGCATTTGGTATGTCTAATAAACTTGTTGGAAGATTTAGGTCGTCGTATATGCCTGGAGTTAGTTTGTATTCATCAAAATCAATCACCCATTCTGTTCGTTCAAAAAACTCGCTGATTTCGAGTAAATGTGAGGCGCTTATTGCTGGGGCTGCCATATCCCAATTGGTAAGTAGGTGATAAGTTGAATGTTCGTTTCTTCCCCAGATAACACCGCCTTTGCTTTGTACTAAGGAGCCAATGGCTGAGCAAATTCGTTCGGGAGTTTCGAGTTCGTGTTCGGAAAGTTGGTGAGTGAACTTTTGCCACTCCTCTCTATAGTCATATTTGTAGCTAAAGAAATGCTTGCTGAGGACGACGCGGACACTAGAGCGAATCTTGTCTGAAAATAGTAATATGAAAAGAAGCAGTCCAGCTCCGAAAAGAAAAGTTATTTGTAATACTGAACCCCATGTGCCGCCATAGTATCTAATGAAGTAACCCGCTCCTGACATGAGTACAAGGTAGAACCCAGCCCCTGTTAATGTGGCGGTATGGAAGACCACTTGACGCGAAACTTGTAAATTAAGTGACCAGTTAGGGTTTCTTGTTAGGGATATCATGATCAGCGGCATTGCGATGCCATTGATCACGCCGCGAGCATCCCAAAGCTGTTGATCCAAGTGCTTAAAGAGAAGGGCATCTGCATAAATAAAAAAATCATAGGCAAAAATACTTCCTAGTCCCAAGCATAGATGTTTAAGAAACCAGTGCTGCTCTTTGGATGAGTTTCTATAAAGCTGCTCTATGAGTAACAAGCCGATTATAGAGAATACCATCCAGGCAATTAATGGGATGTCATGTTTTAGGTTTTCGGATGGCTCGCCTAGGGTTGAGCTGCTCATGAGTAAAATCATGCAGCTCAGAATAAATACTATGCTTATCAGAAGTAATGGAGAGTTTATTAACCTAGTAGCTATAGATGAGCTAATGTTGGTCGAATTCTTATTCGGTGAGATTATTTTTAGTAAGAAAAAGCACCAAGCAACATCGCGTAAGATCTCTGTTATCTGTATAGCTTGTAGAGGTACTTCTGTTGAGAAGTAAGAAAAAGCTATTAGGGCTGCCCAGATAAAGGTTGCTATGGTTGCTGCTTTTACGGGTAAACCAGATTTGTCAGCTTTTGATGATGAGAGTAATACGATGCCGAGTAGTAGATAGCTTACGCAAGCAAATAAGTAACTATAAAAACCGACATTGTCGAGCATAGCTGTTTCTCTGGTAGGTTAATGGAACTGAAGTATTTGTATATTGTGTTACTCAGCTTTAGGGTAAACTGTTTTCAATAAATAGCTGGTTATGTATGGACATCAGGTTGCTTATTCTTAACGGATTAAATTGTAGCACGTGGTTTGAAAAAGTTTATTAATCTTATATAAATCAGACATGTTTAAGATTATGTACATAGAACAAGTGCTAAACTGATGGGCATTAAGAAGAAGTGTTGTTCGATGGCTAAAGCGGTCTTATGATATTTCTATTTGCATAGGCAACGAGTTTCAAACGATGTCATACTAATGTCCTGTGTTGACGTCAGTATTTTTTACAGCGTAGCGTTTGATGTTGTCACCTTATGCAGGATAATAGTTAAAAGTACTTATGAATCATGCTTTAGGGTTTTAGGGCATGCTTTTTGCAGAACGTATGTTTATATATGAATGCATTTTTAGAATTGCATTACTTAACAGATTAACAGTAGGGCTACTCAGATGAAGGATAAAATGGATCGTCCGAAAAATGACGAATTGCTTACAGATCAAAAGGTAAGCACTGGTCACGAATCATCGGGTGTTGATTCATCACGCCGACGTATTTTTGGTGTTGGTGTTGCTGCTCCAATTATTTTGAGCATGTCTAGTCGTACCGCGTGGGGTGGTGCTTTGTGTGCCCCTTCTGCGTTTAATTCGGCAACATTTGCTTCTCACCACCCGGGTGACCCTGCATGTAGCGCTTTGGCTGGAGCTCGCCCGTCAACGTGGGCGGCTTCTCCAGGCTCTTGGCCGGCACCCTATGTGGCAGATTCTAGTATTGGTGCGCAAACCTCCGATCCGGCACAACAAGCAGCATGTCAAACTATAGCGACAACTGCAGGGTATCCTTATGTAGGATATTATGTAGATACTGCTAGTACGGTTTACTGTCGTGGTCCGCAGAGTTTTAATGCTATTTTTTCAGCTGCCCTTTCTCCTGACGCATCATTATTAGAAGTATTGCTTACAAAACCGAATTCTAGTATTGAATCTCATGCTGTAGCGGCTTTGTTGAATGCGGCTTCTGGGAAAATAACACTAGGTCTCGTTAGTGGCGGAACATCCGTCGTTGAGAGCAAGGTTATTGATATCTTCAGCGCTCTGATGAATGGAAGTGGTTATACGCTTCCAGAAACAGGGCAGGTAGTGTTCTGGGATACAGACCCTAATGGCGTTGGTCTTACCATGCAAGGGTATTTCGATACTTATGCAGAGTAATTAGCACTAGTAAGGGTGGTGGATTGAATGTCTATGGTGATCTATAACTCTGCTATAGACTTATCCTCGGCCTTGATTGCTGAGTTTGGTGATATGTCTGTTGTTCATGAGCAGGAAAGTGATGGTTTGCACATGTTAAGTGCTTCCATAGTTTCTCTCTTAAAGAGAATTTCTGTAGCTGGTGAGCAAGAGGCGGACATATTGCAGTTAATTCAAGAAACTATTTTTTGTGTATCTGCGCAAGGAAATGTGGCTATGGATAGCAGTAAAGAGTACTTAATGTTGCTGATCAGCCAGGGAATTATTAAAAAAATCCAATGATAGTGTCTGATTTTTCAGTGGATGAATGTGCCGATCAGCTAGCTTGTGACGGTTTGAGATTGAATGTAGGGCCTTTTTGGTGCCATATTCGATCCTCTCTCCCATTGGTAGCTGCTCATATTTATCAGTTGTACCCCGATGCGATAATTGATCAAGATAGAGCGTTTGTTGATTTTCCTATACAGATTTCGCGAAAGTCAGGAACGCGTGGCTGGGTTAAGCCCTTGGTTGAGTTTACGTTTAATGGAAATGTACCTTTTACCCCCTTGTCTTTGAACCAATCCCCGGCATTAGCAGAGTGGGGTATTAACTGGTGCGTGTCAGCGCACGCACATCAGTACTTGATTTTGCATGCTGCAGCGGTAGAAAAAAATAATAAGGCCATTATTATGCCAGCACCTTCAGGTTCTGGTAAGAGTACCCTGTGTACTGCTCTTGTTGCTCGTGGTTGGCGCTTATTGTCTGATGAATTGACAATGATCTCTACTAAGAACTCAATGCTTCAGCCATTGCCAAAACCCATGAGTCTTAAAAATGAGTCTATACAAGTTATTCAAGAATTCTGGCCAGAATCAGTATTTGGTCATATCTGTACTGATACGCTAAAAGGTTCGGTAGCTCATGTGAAGCCTCCTGCTGAGAGCGTGCAGCGTTCATCTGAGAAGGCAGAGGCGGCAATTGTGCTTTTCCCGCAATATCAAGCTGGTGCTGCATTGCAGCTGAAAAGTAAAGAAAAAGCTTATGCTTATATGTCTTTGGTTGAGAATGCATTTAATTATCACTTGCTTGGGTCCCATGCTTTTCATGCGTTGTCTAATCTAGTACAGCAATCTGATGCTTATGAGCTTGCCTACAGTGATTTAAATGATGCAATATCTCAATTAGAGTTGTTAGTTTCATGATGGCTAATAAATTTAAAGTGCTGTGCAGTTTACTTACTGGAGACTGCGCAGCTAAAGATGTCTCTTTGACTCAGTGGAATTTGGTCATCCAGCAAGGGCGTAGTACGCATGTTTTGAGCATGCTTTACTATCGACTTGAGCAGAGGGAGCAACTGATTGATGTTCCTAAGTCTGTTATGTGGCATCTTGAAGCTGCCTCGATAGTCTCAGAAAAATATCTACGTGATACGCGCTCTGAAATTAAACGTTTCCTTCCGGTTTTTGCCTCTTTGGGGGTGAAGCTCATTTTGTTGAAAGGGGCTGCCTACGTTATTTCTGATAAGCCTTGTGCTAAGGGAAGGACGTTTTCTGATATTGACCTTTTAGTTCCAAAGGACAATATTGATAGGTTAGAAGCCGCGCTTCAATGGCATGGCTGGGCGAGCTCTAATCAAAGTGCCTATGATCAGCGTTATTATCGGGATTGGATGCATGAGATTCCTCCGCTAGTGCATGTTAAGCGGCACACAGTTATTGATATTCATCATACTATTTTACCTTTGACTGCTTCTCTTAAGCCGGTAGCTAGCAATCTTTTTGCAGGCTCGCAAGAAGTCGAAGACGGTGTTTGGGCATTATCTGACATTGATATGTTGCTGCACAGTGCTACTCACTTGTTCATGGATACTGAGTTTGATCATGCTTTTAGAGATCTATTAGATTTTGATGGGCTAATAAGGGACGTATTGATGCGTGAGTTCGACTGGCAGGCTCTTTTGATTAGAGGGCGGGAGATGGATCTTATACAGCCTCTATACTACGCCTTAAGGTATAGTCGTCGTATGTTTAATACCCCTATTCCGTTAGATGTCGTTACTTCCTGTGAACTGGAGTGGACTCCTGTGCTCACGGCAGGTTTTATGGATGTATTGTTTGATC
This sequence comes from Neptunomonas japonica DSM 18939, assembly GCF_000422765.1. GTDB lineage: Bacteria > Pseudomonadota > Gammaproteobacteria > Pseudomonadales > Balneatricaceae > Neptunomonas > Neptunomonas japonica. The sequence continues at coordinate 15,720 of NZ_AUGR01000016.1, forward strand.
GTGTCATTATGCCGCCACACAATAGTGCGCGGTTGGTTGGTACTGCTTTGGCGCGTAAGCTTCTTTTTATCCGCGGGCATTACCTGAGAATGCCATTTGGGCTTCTAATCAGGCATCTTTTTCATAAGGCTTTTATTTCACCTAACGAAAAAGAATCCTCGGCAGCTTAAGCTCTATTATGCTTGTGTTGAATGGCCTCTAATTTTACTGCTTTTTGTTCTCAAGCTGCTCATTTAATAATGTAATGATTTCCGATACCGCAACAATAATATGGTCTGACTCAATCCCTGCATGGCAAAGCTCGTGATAAAAGCCTTTAGCTAGAATCTTGGCAACCTTTTTTGGGTTTTGAGTAAAATCACCGATAGGTTGTTTTTGTGCATTTTGTTCTCGTTCAAGTGCGGCAATCGCAAATTTAGACCTGAGGATATATTGTAAATGAAGAGTTTGGATGGACTTGGCAACAAACATTCCAAGAATGGTTGCTAGTTCAAGATCAGATTCTGCAAAAATACGATTGTCTGATGGTTTGCTGATGTTTATGACGCCTATGACAACTTTATCTGTCCAAATAGGTAGCGATATGAACCCGCCTTTTTGTCGGGCTGATGCAGAAAACTGACTGTTGTTTATATCAGGAACTAGCAAAGGTTTGCCGGAGCGAGCAACATGCTCAGAGATACCTGATGCTGAAGTAGGTTTGGTGTAAGCGCTATCAGGTAGGGAACCGGAGTGGGCGTGTATACGCAGTGGAAAAGATTCATCTGTATGTTGGTCTTTGAGTAGCATAATCGAGCAGTTTTCTGTTTTTAAGGTTTTTGCCAAGAGTTCAGCTAGCTCATTTAGTGATGCGTCAATATTTTCGTGGTTGTGTAAAAAGTGCGATAGGCTTAAGACGCTATCAATGAAGTCGGTACTCGCTTCTACTTCTGTTTGCTCGGTCATGATGTAAATCCTTTTTCTTTTTGTTAACGTATTTATGCTTCAGCAAGGCTTTTGCTTATTGGAAGAAGTTGCTCTTGAACGAGTTCGTGAATAATGGTGTGTAAGTCTTGTATTTCAAAATAGCTTCTTTTTGTTAACCAGCCGTGCAAAAAAAGCCTGCTACATATAAGATTTATTATTCGGGGTATGCCGTTACTGAATCGATAGATATAGTAAAAAATTTTGCTATCAAATTCGGGGTTTTTCTGCCAGTTACAGTGCGCCAGACGATATAGAATATACTCTTTAGTATCGATTTCGTTTAAAGGGCGCATACGATACGAAGCGGTAATGCGCTGTCGTAACTGTGTTTGACTTGCGGATGCGATGGTTGAGCGAAGTTTTTCTTGTCCGATAAGAAAGATTTGTAATAGCGGCTTGTTTGTCGTTTGAAGAGTAGTGAGAAGTCTTAACTCTTCAAGAGCTTTTTCTGAGAGGTTCTGGGCTTCGTCTATAATTAGTAAAGTATGTTTGCCTTTTTTCTGCTGTTCTAAAAAGTAGCGATGAAGCGAGTGTAATAGTTTGGCACTGTTGCCTTCTTCAGGGAAAAGACCGAAGTTCAGACAAATTAAGCACAGCAGGTCTTCGGCTATCAGTTGTGATGATGTGATTTGGATGAACGTAATTGTTTCAGGTAGGTGTTCGATGAGATCGCAAATGAGAGTGGACTTCCCCGTGCCTGGTAGTCCTGTAATTAGAACAAAGCCTTCTTGGCGATGCAGGGCGTAACTCATTGATGCTTTCGCTTTCTGGAACCCAGGGTGTAAAAAGCAAAGGCTTGCATCCGGAGTCAGACGAAAGGGGTCTGCGGTTAAGCCATAATGTTCTTCGTACATCTGATCTCCAGAACGGGTAACTATAAAACCATAAAGCTATATTTAAATTAGAATGATTTAATTTTTATTTGGAAGTTAGATTCTATATGAATAAGGTAGAATATAAAGCCTTGTTAAGTGTCTGTGAATCTTCTTAATGCTATGCTAAAGATTACTCGTTCAGGCTCGGCGGCTCAAGTCCGATTCGTAGTTTACAGCTGGATGCTATTTCAGGGGCGAAGTAAATGAATTATATGTGGCGATATATCGCTAATGATGTTTTCAGGTTATGGAATAATACTGATGTATGAAGCTTATTATCACCTTACAGAAGAGCCATTTCGTTTAAGTTCTGATTTTCGTTTCTGTTATGGGCATAAGAGCTTTGCTCGTGCTCGTGCCTATATGCAATATGCTTTTGAGCGTGCTGAAGGCTTTGTAATGATTACCGGTCAGCCAGGAACCGGAAAGACCACGCTGGTTAATGATTTGGTTCATAGTCTTGAATCTACTAGTAGTGTAAAAGTGGCTATGTTGGTTTCTACTCAGATGGAGGCTAATGATCTGCTGCGCATGGTTGCATACTCTTTTGGCATTAAAGAAGAGATAAGTAATAAAGCAGTTCTGTTGCAGCGTATGTCAGAAATGCTTATTAGTAATCATAAAAATGGTGGTCGTGCTTTATTGATTATTGATGAAGCACAAGGGCTTTCTATTTCTGCACTTGAAGAGTTGAGATTATTAACCAACATTCAATTGAATAGCGTCCCGTTAATACAGATTTTTTTACTGGGTCAAGAGGCGCTGCAGGACCTAATTCATGGTCCAGAAATGGAGCAAGTACATCAGCGACTTGTAGCTACTTGTTTCCTTAAACCTTTATTGGAAAGTGAAACGAAAGAATACGTTAAGCATCGTCTTGAGATCGCTGGGTGGAAAAATGATCCAGCGATAAGTGAAGCTGTTTTTCCTATTATTTTTAAGTACAGCCAAGGGATTCCAAGAAGAATTAACTTGATTTGTAGTCGTTTGTTTTTATACGGCAGCTTAGAAGAGTTAAATGAGATTGGCGTTAGGGCATCTGAGTTGGTGATTTCAGAGCTACGTAATGAGCATTTATTACCGGCGGGAATTCCGCCAGGAAATGAGTTTGACGCTGAAGATGTTTATGAAACTACCGTGTCAGCTTTAGAGCCAGAGCCAGAGCCAGAGCCAGAGCCAGAGCCAGAACCTTGTGTTGTTGAGGAACCAGCGATTATTGCTGAAAGTGAATCATATGGGGCTGGAGTAAATAGTGATGAAAACCTTACTGTTACTGATTCCTCTCAAGAGAATGCTCAATTTTTCGATAGAACGGTTGAAAGGCCGGTAACACATGCTCCTGTTTCCCATGATTCGAGTGGTCGGTTTGGGCTGTTAGTTGCCTCCGTTGCCATTATTGCCATTATTGCGGTTGCGGCGTTGTACTTTGTTAAGCCTGCTGTCTTCACGCAGGCTAAAAGTTGGGTTGAACGATCTTTAGGGCAAGAAAGTGCTGTCATAAAAAGTACTGATGTCAATTTGTATGGAGTCGTAAAGGTTGATCCTTCTAAAAAGCGTAACGAGCTTGGTTGAAGCTATTGTTAATAGAAGATAAAAAGCATGTGTACTACAGGAAATAGCCGTAAAGCCCTGATGGTGGCTTTTTTATGCACTCTTTTGGTTTTTTTTACTCTTAATGTACAAGCTGATGCGCCTTACATAGTAGTAGAGGCGAAGTCAGGAACGGTTATTAAGCAGTTAGATGCTGATGCGCCTTGGTATCCCGCATCGCTAACTAAAATGATGACGCTATATCTCACGTTCCAGACTTTAAAAAAACAGAAGTTATCACTGAATGGCACATTGAATGTTTCGATAAGGGCACAGAAGCAACCTCCGATGAAATTGGGTGTGCTAAAAGGGGAGAAAATTACAGTAAGAAAAGCCATTAAAGCCTTAGCTACAGTTTCATCTAATGATGTGGCTGTGGTTTTGGCTGAAGCGATAAGTGGCACTGAAAAGAAATTTGCCATCAAAATGAACCAGGAAGCTCGGAAAATAGGCATGCGAGATTCCTTGTTTAAAAATGCAACAGGGCTTCCTGATGCAGAGCAGGTGAGCAGTGCTCGTGACTTGGCAATCTTAGCGAGAAGGTTGTTGTTAGATTTTCCAGAGTATTACCATTTCTTTTCTAACCGTACACTCAAATATAAAGGGAAATCATTTGTATCACATAACGGTTTTCTAAATTCCTACTCTGGTGCTGATGGCTTTAAAACAGGTTATACATGCGGCTCTGGATACAACTTAGTAGCATCAGCGTTGAAAGATGATAATCGCTTAATTGTGGTTTTGCTGGGTGCGCAAAGTGCTAAGCAAAGACGAAGGAAGGTAAAAGAATTAATGGATCAAGGTTTTAAAGTAAACTCTGATGCGCCAGGGCTGACTCTATTAGCTTTACGTGGAAGTGTATCAGTTCGTTTAGGTGCGCCAGCTGTATTAAAAGGGGCACATTGCCAATCTTTGTAATGGTGAAGAGTTAGGTTGTAGCTCTTTGCCCCGCAGTTAAGTCCTTCGTGTACCCCTGTTATTGCTAACCCATATTACTGAACAATCGAGTAATCCTGTAAATCAGCATCACAGTAAAGTTATTCGCTGGTGATACTTTCGTGAGATTTGACTCCTAAACTTAAACTTTCTTGCTCGTGGACTCGAAAGGTGCCATTTGACGCAAGGGTTTGGGCGCCTAATGTGCCTGAGAAATTAGCAGAAATTAGGAGTATTCATGTTCACGAATAAACAGCGCACAACGCGCCTACGCAACGGGGCTACGGGCCTTGCTTTGCTAGCTCTGCTCGCCAGCGCAAACGCCAATGCCTTGCAGGTTACGGTCTCTATCGATAATTTAAGCGTTGACAACGGTTTGTATCTGACTCCTTTGTGGGTCGGCTTTCATGATGGTAGCTTTGATCTATTTGATAGTGGCGCTCTTGCCAGTCAGGGCTTGGAAGACCTTGCTGAAGAAGGTGACCCTTCAGGCCTGAATTCTGGCGGTGTTGACGGTGTCATCTTTGGACCTGCTGGCTTTGCTGGTGCCCCTATTATAGATCCAGGTGAGACGGCATCGTTGTCCTTCGAGCTAGATCCAGTAGCCAACCGGTATTTTAGCTTTGCTTCGATGGTTATTCCCTCCAATGATGCCTTCATCGGAAATGCCGAGAGTATCGAGATTTTTGATGCCGCAGGCTACTTTTTAGGGCTCGACTTAACAGTGTTAGGCTCTCAAGTTTACGATGTTGGAACTGAGGATAATAATGGCTTGGGCGCTGCTTTCTCTACTAATGGTGGCGCGTCAACCGATACCAATAATCCTATCGCTCTGCATAGCGGTCTAGGCCCTCTGCTTGGCAGCACGAACGGGGCGGGTAATTTTGTTGGTACAGCGGCTAATAATTTCGCTGAAGCAGACTTCACACAAGTGGGCTTTGAAGTAGCACGCATTGGTGTTAACGCTGTCCCAGAGCCGGGTACCTTGAGTTTGCTGGGTTTGAGTCTGTTTGCTTTAATGAGTAGGCGGATTAAGCGCGCGTAATAACGCTCTTGCAGCGCTCTCATGTGTGAGCGCTGTATCTCTATGCTCTTTCCAATCTTTTGATATACCACTAAGACCTTTCGTTATCACGTATTAAACTTTATCATTACATTGCTAGGTTTTTGATTCCGCTATAGTTTAACGATCTATTTCGTAGGGTATTCAATGCTTTATAAGGCTAATCCATTAACTGTTGTGGTTCTGTTGCTAGTGGTTTTTGTTGCTCATTTATCTGCCAACTCTGTGCTGGTGCTCGAGCATTCCCAGAATGAAGTATGCGAGGGGCTCATTTCTGATTTATGTGAAAGTCAGGTGGACTGTGAAGGGTGTGAGGTTTGCTCTGCTCAATGCTCCTGTTTTAATAACTGTATTCACTCTGCATGCACCTCAATAGCTGATAGTATTTCTTTTATAAATTATCCTGTGATTTCTCAGAAGTTGCTCTCACGAACCGTGCGGCAAGACCGGCCTCCCATTTACTTATAATCCTTATTTTTTTAATTGCCTAGCTGCTATTGTCGGCAGCAGTGGGTGCGCTCAAATTTAAATAGCGCACTAATAATTAATGGCTATAGGGTGAATTCAAGCCCTATTGGAGGAGCTGTGATGTATTCAAAAACTATTTCTGTATTGATTTTTATTTCTACTTTATTACTTACTGCCTGTTCCGATTCAAGTGAGCCTTTTGAGCTTACCGAGTTAACTGTAGAAACAGCGCAAAAAGTGGATAATAATAAGGTGTTTAATGTGTATAAGAGCCCAGCATGTGGTTGTTGTACCAGTTGGATAGAGTATCTTGAAAAGCAAGGAGCTGATGTTGACTCAATTCACCCTGGGAACTTGAGTGAGATCAAAAGTCAACTAGGTGTTTTACCTAGATACCGTTCTTGCCATACGGCGGTTTCTGCTGAAGGTTATGTATTTGAGGGGCATGTTCCTGTTAAGTATATTAATCAATTTTTAGCAAATAAGCCTGTTGATGCGATTGGTTTAGCAGTCCCTGGCATGCCTGTGGGGAGTCCGGGAATGGAGGTGGGAGACAGGCTGTCGCCATACGCTGTTCTACTATTGAAAAAAGATGGTACTAGTTCGGTTTATGCACAAGTTAATGCTTTCGCCGAACAGTATTAATCTAAGGAAGCTGAGTGCATAAGGGCTGAAAATGGACGTTGAATTAAACGATAAGAGTATCATTATTTGCGGTACTTAGATATGTGCAAGAGATAACTCTCACTGATATTAGCGAGTGGTATGTTTGGCATTTCAACGTCTATTTCTATTGTCGTGCTTTAGGTGTTAGTGAGTGCACTCACTCAAGCTAAATGTGTTAAAGTTTATTTTTCAGACCTTGTAATAGCATTGAGTCTGTGTGGAAAGTCGGACTATATATGCTGTTGATGATTGATAATTTTGATTCGTTTACCTTTAATATTGTGCAATACCTAGGTGAGCTTGGTGCTGATGTTCAAGTGTATCGTAATAATGAGATTAGCTTGGAGCAAATTGAAGCGCTTAGCCCTACTCACTTAGTTATATCTCCAGGACCTTGTTCTCCCAATGAAGCGGGTATTTCTTTAGCTGCTATTGAGCATTTTGCGGGCAAAATTCCTATATTAGGCATCTGTTTAGGGCATCAAAGTATTGGGCAAGTTTTTGGTGGTATGATTGTGCGGGCTAAAGAGGTGATGCATGGAAAAAACTCACCAATATATCATCACTCTGTGGGCGTCTTTAAAGACTTAAATCGACCGCTTGATGTTACGCGTTATCATTCGCTGGTGGTTGAAAAAAATTCACTACCGGATTGTCTCGAAGTGACAGCTTGGACCGAGAACTCTGTGGGGGCAGTCGATGAGATTATGGGCTTGCGGCATAGAGAGTATGATATTGAAGGTGTGCAGTTCCACCCTGAGGCTATTTTGACTGAGCAGGGGCACTCTCTGCTAGCTAACTTTTTACGTCGGTAACAATAAATACGCCGTTAATAATAAGAGAAAGGAGCTTTTGATGGATATTAAGCAGGCATTGGCGGTAGTTGTTGAGCGCCGTGACCTTTCTATCGATGAGATGCAGGCTGTAATGCACCAAATAATGTCTGGGCAAGCAACAGATGCTCAGATAGGAGGGTTGTTAATCGCTTTACGTATGAAGGGCGAAACAGTCGATGAAATTACTGCTGCTGCAAGTGTTATGCGCTCTTTGGCTGTACCTGTTTCTATAAGCGCTCCCCATGCAGTGGACATTGTAGGGACCGGAGGAGATAGTGCTAACTTATTTAATGTTTCTTCTGCTTGTGGGTTCGTTGTAGCTGCAGCGGGAGGGCATGTTGCTAAACATGGCAATCGTTCGGTTTCATCAAGTTCGGGTTCGGCTGACTTATTAGAAGCTGCGGGCGTTAATTTATCACTCACTCCTGAGCAGATAGCACGTTGTATCGATGAGGTGGGTGTTGGCTTTATGTTTGCTCCTCAGCATCATAGTGCAATGAAATATGCGATAGGCGCACGAAAAGAGATGGCGCTTCGTACATTGTTTAATATTTTAGGTCCGTTAACCAACCCTGCTGGTGTTAAGCATTATTTGTTAGGTGTTTTTGATAAGGCATTATGTCGGCCTATGGTTGAGGCGTTGAAGGCATTAGGGGCAACTCATGCACTGGTAGTGCATGCAGCGGAAGGGCTTGATGAGATCAGTTTAGCAGGTGAAACTCAAGTTGCTGAATTAAAACAAGGTGAAGTAACTGAGTACACCTTGGTGCCAGAAGATGCCGGGTTGCATAGGCAGTCGTTGGAAGGCTTGCAAGTAGGGAGTTCAGCCGAAAGCTTAGCGCTAATTCAAGCCGCATTTGCAGGCAACAATGCAAAAGCTATTGATATGATTGCGCTTAATTCTGGCGCTGCTTTATATGCGGCCGATAAGGCAGCTACTCTGAAAGAAGGGGTGGCTTTGGCTAAAGAGGCAATGCTTAATGGCTCTGCTGCGAATAAACTGGCTCAACTGGTAGAGTTTGGCCAAGGATTTAAAGAGTAAAAAAATGTCTGATACACCTACTATTTTAAAGAAAATTTTACAGCGTAAATTCGAAGAAATTGAAGAGCGAAATGCAACAGTTTCTTTGGGTGACATAGAAAAGCAAATCAAAAATCAGTTAAATGATGAAGATATGAAGCCCAGAGGCTTCACTAATGTGATGGCTCATTCCATTGCTGGCGGCATCTCTGCAGTTATTGCTGAAATTAAAAAGGCGAGCCCTTCTAAAGGACTGTTAAGAGATCCTTTTATACCGGCGGATATCGCTAAATCCTATCAGCGAGGCGGCGCGAGTTGTCTTTCAGTACTCACCGATGCGGACTTCTTTCAAGGGCATGAAACTTATCTTAAAGAAGCGCGTGCGGCATGTTCGCTGCCTGTGATTCGTAAAGACTTTATTGTAGATCCATACCAAGTATTTGAAGCTCGAGCTATTGGTGCAGATTGTATTCTTCTCATCGTATCAGCACTTGAAGATGCGCAGATGCAGGAGCTAAATCGCATTGCTCATAAGTTGGGTATGGATGTGCTGGTGGAAGTGCATGGCGGTGACGAATTGGAAAGAGCGCTGCGATTAGATAACAGGATGCTAGGTATCAATAATCGGAACTTGCATACTTTTGAAGTCACGCTAGACAATACGTTTGATTTATTGCGAGAGATTCCGGATAACCGTATCGTAGTGACCGAAAGTGGAATACTGACGCGTGAAGATGTAAAAGCAATGCGAGATCATAAGGTGTTCAGCTTTTTAGTAGGTGAAACCTTTATGCGTGCGGATGACCCGGGCGAAAAATTAAAAGAGCTTTTCAGTTAAGGAGCAGTGTAGTGACGATGAATGCAACAGTTAAGTGGGATGGTGATGTACGCTTTCAAGGAACCACCGGGTCTGGTTTTGATATTACCTTGGATGGAGAGCTAAAAGCGGGCCCACGCCCAATGGAACTGATGCTGCTAGGGCTCGGCGGTTGCACTAGTTATGATGTAGTCGGTATTTTGAAAAAAACACGACAAGATGTTGTTGATTGTGTTGCCGAAATTTCTGCACAAAGAGCGGATGCTGTACCCGCCGTTTTTACTAAAATTCACGTCAAGTTTATTGTTAGTGGCCGTGGTTTAAAAGAAAAGCAGGTGGCACGAGCGGTTAAGTTATCTGCAGAACAGTATTGCTCTGCTTCTCTGATGCTTGAGCGTGGCGGTGTAGAAATTACACATAGTCACGAAATTATAGAGGTAGGTAAGTAAAGCGACAGCAGCGTTAATGTTTATTGACGCTGTTACTTTTTCTTTGAGCCTTTGTCGTTAGGCTTTTGCATTCCTTCTTTGGTGGTCGCTGTGCCGTTAAGTAGTTCTCCTTGTCGAGGAGGTAAGTCTTCAGCCACTTTACGGGCGGGTGCAAGGTTTCTGTATTCTTCTCTAGTGGCATTTGGTCCACAAGGTAAACCGCTAAATACTTTCCTGCCTTCTGAGCTTTTACACTTGTATACAAAGTCCGCATTAACAGCAGAAGATAATGTTAACAGTGTTATCGTTAACAGCAGCGGTTTCATACAAGCCATGTGTCACTCCGAAAGTGTTGGGGTTCCAGTTCCCCTATCAAATTAAATATAGCACACTCATTTTAATGAGAGCCTTGATTTCACGTGTATTGCATATATTGCTGTAAATACGTATAATTTCGCGCTCTCTTTGAGAGAATACTATTAACCTCCTTGTTTTTGGCACTGTTTAAATTTTTAAATAGCTTAGTTTGTCCAAAGACTTCAAACCGTAAGGAGCTACAATGCGTCATTACGAAATCGTATTCATGGTTCATCCGAACCAGAGCGAACAAGTTCCAGCAATGGTCGAGCGTTACACTGGTGTTATCGAAGGTGCTGACGGTAAAATCCATCGCATGGAAGACTGGGGCCGTCGTCAGTTGGCTTACCCAATCAACAATGCTCACAAAGCACATTACATTCTGATGAACATCGAGTGCAACCAGGAAACTCTGGATGAACTAGAAAACATGTTCCGTTATAACGATGCTGTTTTGCGTAACATGATGATCCGTCGCAAAGAAGCGGTCACAGAAGTATCTCCAATCAAAGCATCTGAAGCACGTGAAGAGCGCAAGCCTCGTCGTACTGAAGAGCCGCGCCAGGAAGAAAAACCTGCTGCTGCCCCTGTTGCTGAAGCGCCTGCTGTTGAAGCGGCTGCTGAATAATTTAACAATTAGGAGATATCAAGATGGCTCGTTTTTTTCGTCGTCGCAAATTTTGCCGTTTTACTGCTGAAGGTGTTACTGAGATCGATTATAAAGATCTTGAAGTACTAAAAGGCTACGTAAGCGAAACTGGTAAAATCGTACCAAGCCGTATCACAGGTACTAAAGCTCGTTACCAGCGTCAGCTGGCTACTGCTATCAAGCGTGCTCGTTTTCTAGCATTGTTGCCTTACTCTGATAGCCATCAGTAAGTCATAGTTATTTGTTTTTGTCTTATCGACATTAATAGATAGCGCTTAGGTGATTGCGGGGCTGGTAAGTGACTTTCTTGAAAATAGAAAGTGATAAGCCAGCTGAGATTTAGTACTGCAGTAAGTAAGCTGCAGAACAAATGAGGTTTACGAGATGGAAGTTATCCTGCTCGAAAAAATTGGTAAGCTGGGTGCATTAGGCGATAAAGTGTCTGTGAAATCTGGTTTCGGACGTAACTACCTTTTTCCACAAGGTAAAGCAGTCCCAGCAACAGCTGTTAATGTTGCAAAATTCGAAGAACGTCGTGCTGAGCTAGAAGCAACTGCTGCTGAAAAGCTAAACGCTGCTAACGTTCGCGCTGAAGCGTTGTCTGGCCTTACTGTTACTATCGCTTCTAAAGCGGGTGACGAAGGTAAATTGTTCGGTTCTATCGGTACTCGCGATATTGCTGAAGCAATTACTGCTGCTGGCCAGGCTGTTGATAAGAGCGAAGTTCGTTTACCTGAAGGTGCTTTGCGCCACACAGGTGAATTTGAAGTCGTTCTGCATTTGCACGCTGAAGTAAATGCGACTGCAATCGTGAGTGTTGTTGGCGCGAACTAATTCGCAAAAAAACATTCAAGTAATGAAAAGCACTGCGTAGAATATACGTGGTGCTTTTTTATTTTCAGGGGTATGGTTTCGATGGATTTTGCCGAACTGCATGATGAAGAGGTTGCGAACGTTAAGGTTTCTCCTCATTCAATAGAGGCTGAGCAATCTGTTCTTGGCGGTTTAATGTTGGATAACGATGCTTGGGATACTGCATCCGAAGTGGTTACCGAAGAACATTTCTATCGTCATGATCACCGCCTGATTTTTCGTGTGATGCAGAAGCTGGTGAATAACCAGCAACCTGTCGATGTCGTTACCCTGTCTGAAGAGTTGGACCGCATAGCTGAGCTTGATAAAGCCGGCGGTCTTGATTACCTCGTTAAGCTAGCTCGAAACACACCAAGTGCTTCAAACATTCGTGCGTATTCTGAGATTGTGCGTGACCGTGCATTGCTTCGCCAGATGATTAGCGTAGCGCATGAAATAGCAGAAAATGCTTTTAGCCCTGAAGGTAGGGGATCGGAAGAGATCTTAAATGATGCGGAACAGCGCATTTTTGAGATTGCTGAAAACCGTCCAAACCAAGGGGGTCCAGAACCGGTTAACCCGTTGTTAAAACGTGCTGTTGATCGCATAGATTTTTTGTTTAATAACAGTGATCAGATAACAGGGGTTACCACAGGTTTTGATGATCTTGATGATCGTACCGCAGGTATGCAACCGTCAGATTTAATTATTGTTGCGGCGCGTCCCTCTATGGGCAAAACTACTTTTGCCATGAACCTTGTTGAAAACGCCCTAATGGCTGAAGAAAAGCCTGTGTTAGTTTTTAGTCTAGAGATGCCTGCTGATCAGCTGCTTTCTCGTATGCTATCTTCTGTTGGTAGAATAGATCAGACCAAGGTTCGTTCTGGTCAGCTGGACGAAGAAGATTGGCCGAAGCTGACTACTGCCGTTAATATGCTGCGAGATAAACCATTATTTATTGATGATACTTCAGGCATTAGCCCAAATGAGATGCGTACAAGGGCGCGACGCATTGTGCGTGAGCATGGTGAGTTGGGTATGATCATGGTTGATTATCTTCAGTTAATGCAGATCAAAACGGGTAAGGCAAACAGTCGTACTGAAGAAATTTCAGAAATTTCTCGCTCCTTGAAAGCGTTAGCTAAAGAGATGCAGTGTCCAGTGATTGCATTATCTCAGCTTAACCGTAGTTTGGAGAACAGGCCCAATAAACGTCCGGTTAACTCTGACTTACGAGAGTCTGGAGCGATAGAGCAGGATGCCGATGTCATCATGTTTATATATCGCGATGAAGTTTATAACGAAGATTCAGTAGATAAGGGTATCGCTGAAATCATTATTGGTAAGCAGCGTAATGGGCCAATAGGATCTTTGAAGCTGGCGTTTATTGGTAAATATACGCGTTTTGAAAATCTGGCTAAAGGAAGTTACGCCGACTTCGACGAGTAGTGGGTTGTTGATCAGCAGGTAAAACGCTTACGTGTTGTTCTGCCGAGTAATGTTAATTAGGGCAATATTGTTACTATTGCCCTAATGCCATGCTCTTAACGTTATGCGTCTTTTTCCATGCTGGCTTTGAAGCCTTCTGGAACAGGTATTACTTTACGTTGCTCATAATCAAAAAATACAATACCAGTTTTGGCATGGGCAATTTCAGCCGCAGTTTTCTTGTTGGATAACACGTAATAGATATCACAGCCGTATTTGTTAAAATCTCCCACCGTAACATCAAGTTGTATCATATCTCCATGAAAGCCCTCAGCACGATAGACTATTGCAGAATCGGTCATGATGATGCCTGCGCCTTCAACATCTAGCTCGGTGTAGTGATAATAGTTGAGAAAACGAATTCTGGCTTCGTGAATCATAGAAAGCACAGCATCATTGCCTAAGTGCCCGCCATAATTGATATCACTTATTCTGACCGGAAGCTCAGTAGTAAATGTATAATGATCCGGCATGTCAATTTTAATTCGCGCCATATAGGTTCCTTTTAAATTACAGCAATTTCTAACATCTTAGCAGAGCGGGCGAGATGATAAACCTCTATCGAAAGCATATTTTTCCATATCTTCTAGATAAGGTGTCTAGAAAGTTAAATACAGACAGGCAGCGGATTTTGCCGTTTCTGACGGGTGATGTGCTTGAGTTAGGAGTAGGAACAGGCGTTAACTTCTCGTTCTATTCTCCAACTATTAATTCATTGATTGCTATAGAGCCTGATGCAGCGTTATTGCAACGAGCGGCTAAACAAAAAGCGGTATTGGAAGTTGTGCAGGCGGGTAAATTTTACCTGGTACAGGGTGATGGGCATGAGCTGCCATTGGCTTCTAACAGTTTAGATACAGTACTTTGCTGCTTGGTATTGTGTTCTATTTCGAATCCATTACGTGCATTGTCAGAAATATATAGAGTCTTAAAACCTGGTGGTCATCTAGTGTTATTTGAGCATGTTAAAAGTGATCATAGAGTGACGCATGCTTTTCAGCAGGTTTTGAACCCTGTTTGGCGTCCATTGGCGTGTGGCTGTTGTTTGCAAAGAGATACCTTGCAGCTCATTAAGCAGGCTGGTTTTTTAACGGATGATCTGTTGATATATCGTCATAATGACCTTCCAGCACTTGTCGGCACCATGCTGGAAGGTGTAGCTACTAAGCCTTAAGGTTGTTGGTTTAATCTTTTGGCCGTTTAATGCTTTAGATAGCTGTGAAGTACGTCAATGATACCTGAGGTAAGTTGGTTGAGTGTTTCCGTATCCATGACATAGGGAGGCATGATATAGACGAGCTTGCCAAACGGTCTTACCCAAATACCTTTCTCTACGAACATCTTTTGTATTTTGGCTGAGTCCACGCCTCGCTGTAGTTCAATGACACCAATGCCACCTAAACAGCGTACTTCTGCGACTCCATTCATTGCTGCTGCTGGTCCAAGACCTTGTTTAAGGGCTGTTTCAATGCGTTGCATATTCGGTTGCCAATCAGAATCGGTTAGCAACTGTAAGCTTGTGTTGGCGACAGCGCATGCCAATGGGTTACCCATGAAAGTAGGGCCATGCATAAAGCAACCAGCGCCACCTGTAGAGATGGTTTGGGCAATCTTCGTTGTAGTAAGGGTGGCTGCTAATGACATATAGCCCCCAGTTATTGCCTTTCCTAAGCAAATAATATCGGGTATTACGTCTGCATGTTGGCAAGCAAACATCTTCCCTGTTCTAGCAAAGCCAGTAGCGATTTCGTCGGCAATTAAGAGGAGTCCGTATTCATCACATAGCGCTTTTGCCGCTTTTAAGTAGTGTGGAGAGTAAAAGCGCATACCGCCAGCGCCTTGCACAATTGGCTCAAGTATTAATGCTGCAAGTTCATGATGCTGCTGTTCGATGATGCTTTTTAGAGAAGCTATATCGGCGTCATCCCATGCTTGGTTAAAACCTATTTGCGGTGCTTCGGCAAAGTGGTGTTTAGGCAAAACGGCCGTAAAGATTTCATGCATACCATTGACTGGATCGCATACGGACATCGCACCAAATGTGTCTCCGTGATAGCCATTTCTGATAGTAACTAGCTTATGCTTTTCAGGTTTGCCTAGTGCATGCCAGTACTGTATTGCCATTTTAATAGCGACTTCGACAGCGACGGATCCTGAGTCTGCAATAAAGACTTTATCTAAAGGCTCTGGTGTTAGGTCTACTAGCTTTCTAGCTAGCTCTATAGCAGGGGCGTGAGTTATGCCCCCAAACATCACATGTGACATTAGGTCGATCTGGTTATGTGCAGCAGCATTGAGTGCTGGGTTGTTATAGCCATGAATAGTCGACCACCAAGATGCCATGCCATCAATGAGTTCTCGTCCATCTGCCATTTTAAGGCGAACCCCTTTGGCTGAAACAATAGGATAAGCCGGTGGTGGGTTGATCATTGATGAGTAGGGGTGCCAGATGTGATCCTGATCATAACGGATCTGTTCGGCGCTAATGGTTGTCATCCTGAGGGCCTCTGCGATAAAAAAAACGGGCTTTATTAGAGCCCGATCTAGAGAGGAGTGCAAGAGTGTAAGTTGTTTAGGCGCAGGATGGCTAGCAAAGGCCTTAGTAGCTAATCTGGTTTAAATACATTTCCACTGATAATAGCTTTAGCTGTTTTGTAGAGCAAAAGACTGACGACCAGTGAAACAACAGCAAGCATCAGATAGCTTATCGTTGCAAATCCAGGGCTCCCTGTTCTTGCATACATGACGAGTGAGGCAATTGTGAAAGCTGCCAGGGGGAATGAATAGGCCCACCAGGACATGAAGAATTGAATACGCAAAAAACGGCTAAACTGTGTCATTAGGAGCAGTACTAAAAAGGCCGCTGTGTAATACAAAATGCGTGCAAACCCATCGACAACCTCATGGTTTAACTTCATGTAGGAAAGAAAGCCAACAGCAGGAGGTGCTATGAGAATAAATAAGGTGGGTAGTAGTTTTTCAGGTAGTGGGTCATGAAAAATAATACGGTTAAAAATTAATGTTTTCAAAATGATCCAATAGATAATGCCAATGCTGAAGAAAAACCATGATATTTCATAAAAATCGTGCTCCACACCTGAAATAGGTACCAGAATATTCCCGACCACAGGAATGAACCATGCAGGGGTGCTGTGTGCTATCTGAAAATGCTGGTGGTGAATCCAGCGTGTTAGAACATTTAGAGTGAAAATTAATTGCAGTGTACTGCCTAGTATCCACAGAAACCGAGATAGCTCACTCGAAACTTCTAGCGTTGCGATGCTTGTTAGAATAATACCGATAGAAAAGGCAGGGAAAAAACTCATTTTAATGGGATGGTTAAACTCGGCAATGACTTCGGGAGCATGACGTATTATTTTCAGCAGGTAAACACTCACAATGACAGCGAATATCGTAGCAGATACGATCAGTAATACGTCCGAGATGATAGGAGGCAGGGCTAAAACATGAGCTGATTTTTGCCATGCTAGTGTTAAGCCGAGTGTTCCCATAACCATAGCGAAAAAGGCCACGGGAAAGTGTTGCAAGCGTCTGCTGGCCGTTGTATTTGCAGAAGATGAATCTGACATATGCTTTCCAGTTATTAATTTAGAATATTCTAATATATTAGTGTTTTTATGCTCTTGGGCCAAGCTGAATTACATTAATTATTTAAAACATCTGTAGTCATTTCTATCGAGTGTACATAGATTGCTTCTTCGTCGGTAATTGACCAACGAACATTGTAGTCGTGTAAGCGGATTCCATATTCGCGCTCTGCTGAACGTTGGTAAGCAGGACGGGGGTCGCAG
This sequence comes from Neptunomonas japonica DSM 18939, assembly GCF_000422765.1. GTDB lineage: Bacteria > Pseudomonadota > Gammaproteobacteria > Pseudomonadales > Balneatricaceae > Neptunomonas > Neptunomonas japonica. The sequence goes on from NZ_AUGR01000016.1 coordinate 32,544, forward strand.
CGTAAAATCTCTGTGATCTGCTGCTCTATAGGTAATTTTGTTTTTTGCTTAATAATATCGCACTGCTGTTTGGCTTCATTATTAAATATGACAGGGACCTCCAAAGCCCGATAACTCTCCGCTAAAGAAAACTCTGCTGTTGGGATCTGATCTGAGTAGGGTAAATAAGGTTTAATATCTAAAATGGGCGTTTGGTCCATCAAATCAGCTCCGCTGACTTGTAGCTGAACTTTGCCGTGGCTGCATATTACGCCGTCTAGTTTTACGGCAGAAAGGCCAATAGGGTTGGGCCGAAAGGGAGATCGTGTCGCTAAAACCCCAACACGACGGTTCCCTCCTAGTCTCGGAGGGCGAACAGTTGGGGTCCAGCCTTTATCCGCGCAAGCACTGAAGATAAATATGAGCCAGATGTGTGAGCAGCCTTCTAGTCCTCTGACAATCTCTTCAGAGGCGTAGCCTGGTAGTAGTTCAATGCTTGCCTGCATTGAGCTAGCGAGCCCTGGTTGGCGTGGGATGCCAAATTTTTCTTTAAATCCAGAGTGGATTATACCTATTGGTTCAAAGTTCATTGATGTAATCGCTATCGGTTGAGTAGTTATGACGTGGCGTTGCTAATTAATAGCTAGGTTTTAAAACGCATCAAAGAGTAATTTTAGGCCCATTATAAACAGGAATGTGTAGCAGAGCTGATAGAACCACTTGTCCGGTATTTTATGATGTAAACGCACTCCTAGCAGGACGCCTATTGGCGCGAAGATAGCTAAGGCAGCAGCAGTGCTTAAGGTCTCGTAAGTGAATTGTCCTAAAAAGGTGTAGGGCACTAGTTTAATAAAATTGATGGCACTGAAAAAAATAATACTGGTGCCGACATAATCATATTTTTCTAACTTTAGCGGTAGAAGGTAAGCGTTAAGTGGTGCACCGCCAGCGTGCACGCCAAAGCTAGTAAAGCCTGCAATGGTTCCCCAAAAGCTACCACGCAATCGGCTAGGTTTTTTAGGCGTACTGTTTTTAGGTTTTAACCAGAAGTTAAGTGAAAAAGTGACGGCAATGATCCCAACAATAATACGGATGCTATCGGCTGAAAAATACCTAAAAGTCAGAGCGCCAATGATAATACCAATACAAGCAGAGGGCAGTAGTGTTTGCAGGGCATGACGGTTAGCTTTGCCCCGAAAGCTCCATATGCCGACGATGTCCATTAAACAGAGAATAGGCAGTAAGATGGCCGCTGCCTGTTGGGGGGCGATGATCAGCGCCATAATGGGAACGCCGAGTAAGCCGAGCCCACCACCGAAGCCTCCTTTAGAAACGGCAGTGATTAATACTGCGGGTATGGCGACAGCATAAAACCATGGATCAGAAATCATTTGGTTATCGACTCAGATGATTAAGCATTATGCTGAAGTAGCAGATGATGCGCCGCGTGAATGTATAGGTAACATGCTACTCCAATATGATGAAGACTTTTCTGCTTGTTCGGCTAGGCGGCGCAAGTGGCTTAGAGCGTCCAGTAAAGTAACACTTTCTGTTGCGTCTAGTTTTCCTGAGGTGGCAGCGTTGAGAATTTCTGTTTTTAGCGCTTGGTAATTATATTCTAATTTATGCAAAATTTTGCGTGCGGGTTCGCTCTGAGTATCACTCTCTTTTTCAATCCGGCTAGCTTGTAGTAGTTTGCTAATATCTTTTTTAAAGATGAATACGTTTTGCTTGATGCTGGTGTCAGAGATGTTTTCAAGTGTTTCGTGATAATCCACTAGGCGAGTGGATAGCCGTGCTATTTCGTTGAGGTAACGAGCGGTGCGTAAAGAAGAAGGTAAGATGTCAGTAATATCGGGATCAAGGTTTTGCTGAGCAATCTGCTGATTAAACTCTCCAACTGCGGATACTAGCGTCATTACACTAGTGAGTTCTTTCTCTAGCTGAGGTGGATTTGGGCCTTCTTCACTCACTGCGGCAAGCGCCATTGAAGAGCATAGCCGGCTGACTCTTCCGAGCTCCATGGTCATTGCTTCAACAGCTAGATAAGGAGTTGATAGTATATTTTTATCAAGATATTGGGGTTTACTGATGTTCTCTTCTTGAGAGAGGAAGCGGCGTTTCAATAGTTTTACCATCGCATCAGTTAAGGGCCACATGATAACCACCCCGAGTACATTGAAGACTGTATGAAACAGTGCAAGCAAGGTCACTGTGCTAATGATCTCTTGGTTGTGTAGGTTATTTACTTGTGACGAGAAAAGTATTAAAAGCGAAAAACCTACTGCACCTGTAATGACGTTAAAAATGACATGAGCGGCCGCAATCCTTTTAGCATTGGGAGTTGCTCCAATGACAGCCAACATGGCAGTAGAGGTTGTGCCTAAATTAGCGCCGATGACAAGCGCTGCAGCAGCGGTAATGCTAATAGAGCCGGTAGCAGCCAATGACAAAGTAATAGCCATTGAGGCAGCCGATGCTTGCATCAAAAAAGTGAGCATGAAGCCCGCGACTAAAAACAACAATAGACTGAACGGTAGGGCGCTAATAACAGTGAGATCAATATTTTTTTCCAGATCTTCAAAACTTCCTTTGAGAAAGTCTAGACCAATGAAGAATACACCGAAGCCAGCTAAAGCGAAGCCAATTTGGCGAAAGCGCTCTTTTGATGCCACAGTATTCAGCAACATGCCTAAAGCGATGATAGGCAGAGCAAATGCGCTTATTTTAAATTTAAAACCTATTAGAGCAACAAGCCAGCCAGTCATTGTTGTGCCAATGTTACATCCATAAATAACGGCAACTGATTGTGGAATGGTTAACAAGCCGGCATTTACAAAACCGATAGTGGCTACGGTGACCGCACTCGATGATTGCACGAGAGCTGTAATTAATGTGCCAGATAGCAAACCTTTTAGGCGACTTTGGGTGGCAGCATGTAGGACGTTCTTTAATGATTTACCGGCCGCTTGGCGCAGCCCTTGCGTCATGAGATGCATGCCCAATAAAAACAGGCCAATACCGCCCGCTAGGCTACCTAAAATCGCAATATCCAATTACGAACTCCTTTAATTAACACTTATCATAATCATAGTCTCAATAAATAAGAGGATCTATTTATTAAGAAAAACTTTGTAAATCAATCCAAAACGCTATGTTGTTGTATATGTAAATAGTTTTCAACTAGGTGCTGGTGTGCGTGCGATAACCCAGATATCTATACGCTGTATACCGGCTTGTCGCAGAACACTGCTAATCTCTTTTATTGTTGTGCCAGTGGTTACAACATCATCAACGAGTGCAATGTGTTTGAGACTTGGGCCATTATAAGTAAACGCATGTTGGAGATTTGTTTTTCTTTGCTGAGCCGACAATGTTGATTGAGACTTTGTACGTTTTACCTTTTTTAGATGGTTAAGCAATAAGGGGATTTTTAAGTGTTGGCTTAACTGGCTTGCGATCAATGAGGACTGATTAAATCCGCGGCTAATTAATCGCAATGAGTGTACGGGGACTGGAATAATAGCTTGTGGCCAAGCTTGAGGCTGTTCTAATAAGCGATTCAGTAAACAGCTGGCCAGCCATGTTGTGTGGTGTAATCCATTATGATGCTTAATTTGGGGAATAATGGCATTGATCGGGAAGCGGTAAAGAAATACGGCCTGTGTACTGGAAAAAACAGGTGGGTTTTTTAGGCACTCTCCGCAGATACGAGGGGCATCTGTTGCTGTAAGAGGCAGGGCGCAAATATGGCAAGCAGAGGTTAGCCATGGGAGATCTTCATAGCAGCTTTTACAAAGAGCTATGTCTGAGGAGGCTTCAGAGTGACATAATGCGCAATTTTGGTTTGTTTTTGTACAGATGTTTTCAAATAAAGTAAACATAAGTTGACAGTTCCTTCTGTCGAATTATCATAAGTGACTATTAGCAGTATTTTTTAGCTCAAAGCCAGATTAAAAGGGGAAAGCACGCATGACCGGTAAAGCGCCTGTTCGTAATGATTGGACTGTAGAAGAGGTGCAAGCCCTTTTTGATCTTCCCTTTAATGATCTTATGTTTAATGCACAAACAGTGCATAGGCAATACTTTAATCCTAATGAAGTACAAGTAAGTACTTTACTCTCTATCAAGACCGGTGCATGTCCTGAAGATTGTAAGTACTGCCCGCAAAGTGGGCATTACAACACAGGTCTTGAAAAAGAGCGTTTGATGAAGGTAGATAAAGTGCTTGAGAAAGCGCGTCAGGCCAAAGCCTCAGGCTCAACGCGCTTCTGTATGGGGGCGGCTTGGAAGCACCCAGCTGATAAAGATATGCCTTATGTCGTTGATATGGTGAAACAGGTTAAAGCGCTAGGGTTAGAAACCTGTATGACGTTAGGTATGTTGGATGAAGGTAAAGCTGATCAACTTGCCGATGCTGGCTTGGATTACTATAACCACAATTTAGATACCTCACCTGAGTATTACGACAAGATCATCACAACCCGTACTTTCCAAGATCGCTTGGATACATTGCAGAATGTACGCGATTCAGGCATGAAAATTTGCAGTGGTGGTATTTTAGGTATGGGCGAAACAGCGACTGACCGCATAGGTCTGCTACGCCAGTTGGCAAATATGCCGGTTCAACCTGAAAGTGTGCCTATTAATATGCTGGTGAAAGTTAAAGGTACGCCAATGGAAAATGTTGAAGACCTCGATCATTTGGTCTTTATACGTACTATTGCTGTTGCTCGTATTATGATGCCAGCGTCTCATGTTCGCTTATCCGCAGGGCGCGAGAGCATGAGTGATGAGATGCAAGCGATGACTTTCTTTGCTGGAGCAAACTCGATCTTTTACGGAGACTGTTTGCTGACAACGCCTAATCCTGAAACAAACCGTGATCTACAGTTGTTTAAGCGTTTGGGTATCAATCCAGAGCAGCGTATCTCTGTCGATGATGATGTGCAGGAAGCCGCTATCATCAAAGATCTGCAAAAGCAGCAAGATAGTAAGCATTTCTACGAAGCCTAACGAATTATAAGGCAGCCTGTAATATGGCTGCCTTCTCTCATTCTTGTCTAGACACTCTCAGGTGAATAAACATGTCATTTGATCAGTTAGCATCTGAGTTGCATGCACGTAAACAAGCATCCTTGTATCGCGAACGTAAGGTCTTGCAAAGCCCGCAACAGCCTGATGTGATTGTTGATGGTAAAGCCTACCTAGCTTTTTGTTCAAATGATTATCTTGGTCTGGCTAATCATCCAGCTATTATTGCCGAGTTTAAGCAGGCTGCTGATGAATACGGTGTAGGTGGTGGAGCTTCACACTTGGTGAATGGTCATAGTTTTCATCATCATGCGCTTGAGGAAGAGTTGGCTGAATTTACGGGTAGATCGCGAGCTCTGCTTTTCTCAAATGGTTACATGGCGAACATTGGAACGATTAATGCGCTGTTAAATAAGCAAGATGCCGTGTTTGAAGATCGCCTTAATCATGCATCGCTACTTGATGCGGGCTTGCTCAGTGGCGCACGCTTTCAGCGTTACTTACACAATGATGTGAATAGCCTTTCGCAACGTTTAAGCAAAGCTACTGCAAGACGCTCATTGGTAGTGACTGATGGTGTGTTTAGCATGGATGGCGATATCGCTGATCTGCCAGCTATATGTGACACCGCCAATGAGCATAATGCTTGGGTAATGGTAGATGATGCACATGGTATAGGCTGTTTAGGTGGCAATGGGGGCGGTTGCGCTGAATATTTTGAGCTGTCTCAGCAGCAGTTACCTGTGTTGATGGGGACCTTAGGGAAAGCGTTTGGTACTTCTGGTGCGTTTGTCGCTGGTAGTGAGGAGTTGATTGAAACCTTAATTCAGCATGCGAGAACGTATATCTATACCACGAGTATGCCTCCCGCTATTGCTGCCGCTACAAGAGCAAGTCTCAAGTTAGTGCAAGCAGATCACTGGCGACGTGAGCATTTGAATGAGCTTATCAAACGTTTTCGTGATGGTTGTGAGCAGCTGGGGCTAAACCTCATGGACTCTCTTACACCGATACAGCCTATTCTTATTGGGGATGCAGATAAGGCTATGTCTATTAGTGAAGCGCTACGTGAGAAGGGAGTGTTTGTTACGGCTATTCGCCCGCCAACTGTCCCTAGTGGCAGTGCGCGACTTCGCGTTACTCTCAGTGCTAGTCACTCATTGGAACATGTTGATCGTCTGCTAGATGCTTTGGATCAGGTGAAATAATGGGCTTATATCATGAGTCTTTTGGCAGTAAAGATAATCCTACACTGATTTTATTACATGGCTGGGGGATGAGTTCTTCTATTTGGAGCTCTTTACTTCCCATACTAACTCCACATTTTTATGTGACAGTTGTTGATCTTCCAGGGCTAGGTCGTTCAGCGAGCACTGACACCGCCATGACCTTAGAGAAGGTGGCCTCATCTATTGTTAGTGAGTTAGAAAGCAGTACCGCTGAGCCGTTAACGCAGCCTGCTTATTGGCTAGGCTGGTCTTTGGGTGGAATGGTTGCTCTGCAAATTGCCAGTCAATACCCAGAAAAGGCACATGCTTTAATGACGGTGGCTTCTAACCCTTGTTTTGTACAAAAAGAAGGCTGGGAGCATGGAATGAATCCTGTGATGTATCGACAGTTTAAAGCGGCGATAGAGTCTTCACCCCAAAAAACCTTATCACGCTTTGCGATGCTGCAAATACAGGGTGGGGAAGCAGCTAAACCTATTCTAAAGCAGATCAAGGCTGTTCTGGCTGATAGCCAGCCTACACAGCTGTTAGCAACATTAGCGTTATTAGAAAACGATCTTAGAGAGCCTTTGTCTAAATTGAGTTGCCCTGTTCTGCATATGTATGGAAGTGAAGATCACCTAGTGCCTAATAGTACTATTGCTGCTATCCAGGCGCAGGCTAGAGCGCAGCAGAAAACAGTGAGTTTTCCGGGCGCGGGTCATTTACCATTTTTGTCATCCCCAGAGGCGTTTTTACAGGCGATTCTGGTCTTTATTGAATCGATAAAAAAACATGGGTGAATTGATAAATAAGCAGCGTGTGGCTGAGTCTTTTAGTAAGGCTGCCTCTACCTATGATAACGAGGCGGCTTTGCAACGAGATATCGGCCACCAGTTGTTGCTTAAGCTACCTGTTGATTTGGAGGTTGCTAAGTCTTCTAGACTCTTAGATCTAGGATGCGGTACTGGTTATTTCACTTCTCAATTGCACAGGATGTTTTCTGAAAACCGTTTAGTCGGCTTGGATATTGCTTCAGGTATGTTGGCTCATGCTCGTCACCATCGCGAACTGGGTTGTGAGGTTTCCTGGGTGTGTGGTGATGCTGAGAGCCTTCCTTTAAAAAGCCAATCATCCTCAATGGTGTTTTCAAGTTTAGCGATTCAATGGTGTGAGAATAGCGTCGCGCTTTTTTCTGAGATTTCTCGCGTTTTACAGTCTGATGGTATTGCGTGTCTTGCTACCCTGGGTCCTAAAACCTTGTTCGAGTTGCGAGAGTCATGGTCAACCGTAGACGATTATCGGCATGTTAATCAGTTCCAGTCTATGGAAAATCTTATTGAAGCATTACCGAGTGATCTTGAGGTTGTTCAAAGTGAGAGTGAGATGCGAGTATTGCATTACTCACACTTAAAAGAACTGACTCATGAACTCAAAGGGATCGGTGCGCATAATATGAATGCAGGGCAGGCCAAAGGCTTAACAGGACCTGCTAGGGTGAAAGCCTTTAGAAAGGCATATGAGTCGTTTCGTGACCCACAAGGGTACTTGCCGGCAAGTTATGAAGTGCTCTATTTGATTTTGAGGAAGCGTTAATGGCCAAGCGACAGTTTTTTGTAGCGGGAACTGATACTGACGTAGGTAAGACGGTAGTAACCGCAGGTTTGCTTGAAAAAGCTAATCAGCAAGGCTTGCGAACTATTGGTTTGAAGCCTGTTGCCGCGGGTTGTGTGCAGACAGAAGAAGGGCTGCAAAACAGTGATGCGCTATTATTACAAAAAACCGCCAGTGTTAAGTTGAGTTATAGCGAAGTAAACCCTATTGCTTTTGAGGCAGCGATTGCTCCGCATATTGCTGCCGAACAAACAGGCAGACGCTTATCAGCGGATCGAATCGCAGCAATATGCCGAGGTTCGATGATGAATCCTTCAGACTTTTTACTAATAGAGGGGGCTGGTGGTTGGCGAGTTCCGTTTAGCCGTAAAGAAACTTTTGCTGATGTTCCCAAATTGTTGGGCACTCCTGTAATTCTTGTGGTTGGAGTAAAGCTGGGATGTATTAATCACGCATTATTAACGGCGGAGGCGATTGTGAGAGATGGGCTGCAGCTTGTTGGATGGGTGGCTAATCGTATAGATCCCGATATGAGTTGCTATGAAGATAACGTCGCGACGATAGACACTATGTTTCAAGCCCCTTTATTGGGTGAAATACCTTACCTTGATGATTTATCCCCGAGTTCTGTTGCTGAGTTTTTGGATATTAGTAGTTTAATCGTCTAAATCTGTACAAAAAACAGCCAGCTTTGTGATGTTGTTCTATACTGAGGGTGCGGTATATTTATTTGGCATTTTAAACTTAGTATGTAGGTTAGTATCATGAACGTGACTGGAGCCTTACAAACGGGCGTTATTGGTTTAAACCGCACGTTAGACAATACGCTCAAATCTTCTAGTGATCAGGTCGGCAGTGGCAAGCCTGAAGTGCCTGAACTCGCTTCTGGAAAAGCATTGAATAGTGCAGTAACTGAAACAACATTAGATGCGAGCGCACAGGCACCATCAACCAAGGTGGTGACGGATGCTGGTGAAGTGTTAGGTACGAATATTGATACGCGAGCTTAATTCTTAAAAGGATGACGTTTAGCTCGCTATTAAATTGGGTTAAATAAAGAAAGGATAGCAGGGTGATTATTAGCAATTACTCTTCAGTAATGGCCATATCATCGCAGACCGAGAGTGCTTCTGCGGCTAAAGCTATTACGTCTGATCAATCTAAAACCCATCTGTCTTCTTCGCACTCTCAAACGCAGGCTGCGATAGCTGATCCAGCAAAAAATGTAGATAAGCTCTCCTCGCAAGGCGCATCAGTCAGCCAAACAAGTGTCTCTGCCAGCCAAGCAACTACCCACCAATCATCGGATAAGTCTTCTAAGCAGGCAGAAGCAGATAAGACTATCATTCAGAACCTTGCGCAGCGTGATCGTGAGGTTAAAAACCATGAGCGAATACATGCCTCAATTGGTGGCGCTTTCGCATCAGCTCCCAACTTTACTTATCAAAAAGGCCCGGATGGTCAGCTTTATGCGGTGGGGGGAGATGTTAGTATTGATACTTCTGCCGTAGCGGGTGATCCGCGTGCCACCCTAGAAAAGGCTCAAGTTATTATTCGTGCAGCACTTTCTGTGCCTGAGCCTTCAGTTCAAGACCGGCAGGTTGCCGCTCAAGCACGTGTTATGGCTACAGAGGCTCAAGCAGAAATGGCGTTGCTTGAATCGCCAAATGAGAAAGCTACACAAACCGATGATGCTGTAGATGAATCGATTCGAATTCGTAGTGATGCAGGAAATGAAAAAGAGATCGAGGCTTCAGCAAAGAGTTCAGAAAAAAATGAAGAAGAACCTGATGAGAATAATAAAGACAGAAAAACTCTTGCACAAGTAAATGCAGAAACAACAGCGTCGGCACAAGCTGTAACAGAATCTTTACAAGAGTTTAATAGTCGTTTGAACGATATCAATAAAACCCTGCATGATATTAATCTACGTTTAGTTGATGCAGGCGTATTCCAAAAGCTTTTTCCTGAAGGCACTATCATTGACAAAAATGTGTAGTGTGTAAACTCGCTGAGTTTGTCAGTATTTGAACCTAAGTGTTTTTAAAAGCCACTTCCACAATACCGTAAGCTGAAGCTTGTTATAGCAAGTGCTTTACTATTAAGCTCGTAGAAAATTGAGTAGTAACTTTGTGAAGACTACAGGTTTTTCTGCATGAGGCCAGTGCCCTGCACCTTGTATTAGCTTATATGTTGCTTGCGGGAATAGCGCTAGTATTGAGTCGCGATGCTCTGCTTGAATATAGTCAGACTCGATACCTTTAATGAATAGTGTATTACCAGTAAAGGGTGTGCCTGATGGTGCTTCACTGATATTGCTATATGCTTTGCTGAGTACAGGTAAGTTCATTCGCCATTGGAATTGCTTGTCGTCATTCCGATATAGGTTCTTTAATAAAAAAGCTCTGACTCCTGGCTCGCTAATGTAAGTGCTGAGTTGTTTATCAGCTTCTGTACGAGACTTAACCTGCTGAAGGTCTATTGAAAACAGCCCTTTTAAAACATCTTTATGGTGGTGTGGGTAGGTGACAGGTGATATATCAACAACAATGAGTTTTTGTATGCGTGCAGGGTAGGTGAGTGCCAGTTGCATGGCGACTTTTCCACCCATCGAATGCCCCATTAAGTCGACTGAATCTAGCTCTAGTTCATCGAGAAGCTCGATAATATCTTCCACCATAGCAGGGTAGTTCATGGTGTCAGAATGAGGGCTGCGTCCATGGTTTCGTATGTCTACTGCAATGACTTGAAAGTGCTCAGATAGTGTTTTGATTTGGCTGCCCCAATTCTCCAGCGTACCAAATAAGCCATGAAGGATAACCAAAGGGGTTCCTGTGCCATGTTGTTGGTAGTGAAGTTTCATGAAGGCCTCGGATAAAATGGGGGATAAAACCGGGCATGTGTATTGCCCGGTTTCTGCAACTGCTTACAGAATGTCGAGTAGTTCTACATCGAACACTAGTGTAGCAAATGGAGGGATGCCGCCTGGTGAACCCTGTTCGCCGTAAGCAAGGTGGTAAGGAACAGTTAAGCGCCATTTTGCACCCGTGTTCATTAGCTGTAGAGCTTCAGTCCAGCCAGCAATAACGCCGTTCACTGGGAACTCAGCGGGTTGCCCACGATCATATGAACTATCAAAAACCTTACCGTCAGGGAAGGTGCCGTGATAATGCACGCGAACAGTAGATGCTGCATTTGGTTTATCGCTTTCAGCGTTACCTGCTTCAGTGATTTCGTATTGAAGACCAGATTCAAGTACGAAAACGCCTTCACGTTTTGCATTTTCAGCCAAAAGAGCTTCGCCAGCAGCGCCTGCTTCTTTTGCTGCTGCTTCACGTGCTGCCTGAATGCGAGTGTTAATTTCGTTAAAAGCAGTTTGAATGCTTTCAACAGGTACTGCGAGCTCTTCACCTGCGTAAGAATCTTTCAAACCTGCAGCAACTGCATCAAGGTCAATACCTTCGAAGCCGTTTTGTGCAAGTTGGTCACCCATTTGGCGGCCGATACCATAGCTGGCGTGTTGTTCTAGTGTTTCAAATTTTAGTTCAGACATTCTTTTTTCTACCGATGAAAATGAAGCTGCAGATTAACATATTATTATTGGCTTTTCTCGGTCACAAAGAGAAGAGGGTCAACGCGGGTATTGTTAAGGCTAACGCCCCAATGAAGGTGCGGCCCTGTAACACGTCCTGTCTTACCAATCTCACCTATTACGTCGCCTGTGTTGAGCTTGTCGCCTACTTTGACATCAATTTTACTCATATGGCAGTACATAGTTGTTAGGCCGTTGCCGTGATCTAAAATAACGGTGTTGCCATTAAAAAAATAGTTACCTACAGCGGCAACAGTAGCGTTTGCTGGAGCCCAGATGGGAGCACCCATTGGCGCTGCGATATCTAGCCCGCTATGGGGGTTGCGAGCTTGCTTATTAAAAAAACGTTTTAAACCGAAGGGACTGCTAAAAGGCCCTTTTGCTGGCAGAATGAATTCGCTGACGGTTTGCTCAGGGGTTGTCCATAGTTTGAAAGCCGCGACCATTTCTGCTTTTTCACGTTTCCAGCGCTCTATTTGCTTAGGATCTGGGTTGACATGCTTCTTATTTTTAATGGTGAGGTACTGTGCTTTGTATTCTTTGCCCTCAATAGTAAATGGGTAGGAAATGCCGTTGGCGACCAATAGCTGCTCTTTCGTATGTTTGGCCGATAGGCGAATACCGACAATAGCTAACCACTTTGCCTTATCTGCATAAGGCGTGGCTTTGCTTGCAACCACCATGACACGGTTGCTTCTATACCACGCATTGGGTAAGCGCTCAGAAATGATGCCCTCGAGCGGCACAATGACTATGCCTCCCGGGGTGTTGGAATCTTTCGGTAAGGTTAGCGCGTAACTGTTAACTGAAAGTAAAAGGCCGATAAAAACGATGAAAGATCTAATCATGTTCATTCCTTGGATTAGCCGGTTTGTTATCTGGGTATATGGCTTCAACACGGCTATTAAATGAGCCCTTATGAAGTCGGTTTGTGACAATGTCACCAATATTTATTTGTTCTGATTGTGTAATCACTTTGCCGTTAGCGCTTTGAACAATAGCATAGCCTCGTTCAAGGGTTGCTAAAGGGCTGACAGCATTAAGGCGTGTGACGAGCTGCCCTAGAGTGTAGCGTCTTTGGTCGCTGCGCTGATGTAATAGATGAGTGAGGTGCTCCTCATGTCTCAGTAGTAGTGAACGTCTCTGCTCAATTTTACTGCTGGGATGCAATTGGTTGAGTTTTTGGTCTTGCAGAGAGAAGCTGTGTTTGGCTTTTGTTAAATGCTGATTGATTGCCGAGATCAAGCGCTGCTGTGTGGTGTTAAGTTTATTCTGTTGTTCTCTTATACGCTCTCCGGGGTGGCGCAATCGCTGGCGTAAGTGTAAAACACGCTGATGCTGGCGGGATAGTAACTCTTTGAATTGCCTGCTCAAGCGATTAGTTTGCTGGTCTAGTAGTATGTGCATAGCATCTTGGTCGGGACTGATGACCTCAGCAGCAGCAGAGGGGGTGGGTGCTCTGAGATCAGCGACTAAGTCGGCTATAGAAAAATCTACCTCATGCCCGACGGCACTAATAATAGGAATTGGGCAGGCAAATATAGCTCGTGCTAGTGCTTCATCATTGAATGGCCAAAGGTCTTCAAGAGAGCCACCGCCACGTCCAATAATGATTAAGTCAGCCTGGTTGTGTTGTTGGGCTAACGTTAATGCCGCTTTTAGCTGCGGGGCCGCTTCTGCTCCCTGTACGGCGGAAGGGTAAATAGTGACAGGAAGGCTAGGAAAGCGGCGCTTAAGGACTGACAAAATATCATGAACAGCAGCCCCGCTTGGTGAGGTAATAACGCCTAGGTGTTTAGGGTGATTTGGGATTGGCTGTTTGTGCTCAGTTGAAAATAGTCCTTCTTTGGAAAGTGAGGCTTTTAGTGCCTCGTAGGCTTGCTGTAGTTGGCCTTCACCGTCGGCTTCAAGCATTTCTCCGATCAATTGGAAATCACCGCGACCTTCGTAAAGACTAACTTTAGCCGTGAGTACTACTTGATCGCCGTCTTTAGGTAAAAATTTAACGCGAAGGTTTTTATTGCGAAAAAGTGCGCATTTAACCTGCGCCTTTCCATCTTTTAAGGTGAAATACCAATGGCCAGATGAGGGCTTGGCAAAGTTAGAAATCTCCCCTTGAACCCTGACTTGTAAAAAGGAAGATTCGAGTAGTGACTTAACTTGGCGGTTAAGTTCGGAAACGCTAAAAGCGTGATGAGATCGGTCAGAAAATGAATGCATGGGGCTATCTTAATCTAAGCTTTGCAGAATAGTCATTAAGCTAAAACATTTCACTGCTTAAAATGCAAATATGATTGTTCGTATATGGCTAAATCTGTATAATTGATCGATTAAATTTTTCTTAAAGAAACGGGTTGTTTAGACAATGTTACGAATCGTTGAAGAAGCACTGACTTTTGATGATGTTTTACTGATGCCTGGGTATTCAGAAGTTCTGCCGAAGGACGTTTCTCTGGCTACTCAGATCACTAAAGGGATCTCTCTGAATATACCATTGGTATCTGCTGCGATGGATACTGTAACTGAGTCTCGATTGGCAATTGCCATGGCTCAGGAAGGTGGTATTGGTATTATTCATAAAAATCTGACCATTGAAGAGCAGGCAAACGAAGTTCGTAAAGTTAAAAAATACGAAGCGGGTGTTGTTAGTGACCCTATTACTTGTTCTTCAGATATGACGGTTGGCGAGCTGCGCCAAATGGCTGTTCGATTAGGTTTTTCTGGCTTCCCTGTTATCGATAATGGCGAGCTAGTGGGTATTGTTACTAGCCGTGATATGCGTTTTGAAAACTACCTAGATGCTACCGTTGCTTCTGTTATGACACCTAAAGATCGTTTAGTGACGGTTGATGAAGGTGTTGATAAAGACAAAGTTCGTAATTTGCTACGCAAGCATCGCATCGAAAAGATTTTAGTAGTCGATGGTGCCTTCAAGCTAAAAGGCATGATGACTGTTAAAGATATGTATAAAGCTGAAGCTTTTCCGCATGCAGCAAAAGACAGTAAGGGCCGTTTGATTGTCGGTGCAGCTGTTGGTACCGGTCCTGAAACACCGGATCGTGTGACTGCGCTTGCTGAATCTGGGGTTGACGTTATTGTTGTTGATACAGCACATGGTCATTCTAAGGGTGTAATTGAACGTGTATCGTGGGTGAAGAAAAACTTTCCTAAGGTACAGGTTATTGGCGGAAATATTGCTACAGCCGCTGCAGCAACAGCATTGGCTGATGCTGGAGCAGACGGTGTTAAAGTAGGTATTGGTCCTGGTTCTATTTGCACAACACGTATTGTGTCAGGTATCGGTGTTCCACAAATTACAGCAGTAGCAAATGTTGCTGAAGCCCTAAAAGGGCGCGGTGTTCCTTTGATTGCTGATGGTGGTATTCGTTTCTCTGGTGATATCGCTAAAGCGATTGCGGCAGGGGCCTCTGCAGTCATGGTTGGGTCTATGTTGGCGGGGACTGATGAAGCACCGGGTGAAGTAGAACTTTTCCAGGGACGAGCTTATAAGTCATACCGTGGTATGGGTTCTATTGGTGCGATGGCACAAAGCACAGGTTCATCTGATCGCTACTTCCAAGATGCTTCAGAAGGTGCTGAGAAACTAGTACCAGAAGGTATCGAAGGGCGTGTTGCCTGTAAAGGGCCTATGGTAGGCGTTGTTCATCAATTGATGGGTGGTGTACGTGCTTCCATGGGGTATACCGGTAGCCAAGATATTGAAGAGATGCGTACTAAGCCTCAGTTTGTACGTATTACTAATGCAGGTATGAATGAAAGCCACGTACATGATGTGAGCATTACTAAAGAAGCTCCTAACTATCGCGTCGGTTAAATTTCTAGATTTTTATTAAGTGGGGCGCTGCTATGGTTGCCCCATTTTTAGTTTTAAGGGCTGTTAAACAGCCATTCGGTGGAGCCACTGAGCATGACTACAGATATTCACGCACAACGTATACTAATTCTTGATTTTGGATCTCAATACACGCAATTAATCGCACGTCGTATTCGTGAGATTGGAGTGTATTGTGAAATTCGTGCCTGGGATATGGAAGAGGCAGAAATTCGTGAGTTTAACCCTAAGGGGGTTATTCTGGCGGGTGGCCCTGAATCGGTAACTGAAGGTGATTCACCACGAGCTCCTGAACTGGTGTTTGATCTGGGTGTTCCTGTGTTGGGTATCTGTTATGGCATGCAAACTATGGCAGCTCAATTGGGAGGTAAAGTCGAAACCTCTGATCAGCGTGAGTTTGGTTATGCAAAAGTACGCTTGTCCGATAGTGCGAGCCGTTTGCTGGAAGGTATAGAAGATCACATTGCTAATAATGGGTCTTTGTTACTGGATGTATGGATGAGCCACGGTGATAAAGTGACAGAATTGCCAGAAGGCTTTGCTGTTATTGCTTCTACTGATTCTGCTCCTATCGCTGCTATTTGCCATCCAGCTAAACACTTTTACGGTGTTCAGTTTCACCCAGAGGTTACGCACACCAAGCAAGGTGGGCGTATTCTTGAGCGTTTCGTTCGTGAAATTTGCCAAACAGAAGCGCTGTGGACTGCTGAAAATATTATCAGTGATCAGATCGAAAAAGTGCGTGAGCAAGTTGGTGATCAAAAAGTGCTTTTGGGGCTTTCTGGTGGTGTGGACTCCTCTGTTGTAGCGGCATTACTACACAAGGCAATTGGTGATCAGCTGACATGTGTCTTCGTTGATAACGGTTTGTTGCGTAAGAACGAAGGTGACCAGGTGATGGATATGTTCGCTAAGAACATGGGTGTCAAAGTGATCCGTTCAGATAGCGCTGACCTGTTTTTGGGGCGCTTGAAAGGCGAAAATGACCCTGAGAAAAAACGTAAAATCATTGGCAATTCTTTTATCGAGGTATTTGATGAAGAAGCGACCAAGCTTAAAGACGTTAACTTCCTTGCGCAGGGGACTATTTACCCTGATGTAATTGAGTCTGCAGGTGCTAAAACAGGTAAGGCTCATGTCATAAAATCCCACCACAATGTAGGTGGTTTGCCTGATGATATGAAGATGGACTTAGTTGAGCCTCTTCGTGAATTATTTAAAGACGAAGTGCGCAAAATCGGCCTTGAGCTAGGCTTGCCGTATGATATGGTTTATCGCCATCCGTTTCCTGGGCCGGGTCTAGGTGTGCGTATCTTAGGCGAAGTGAAAAAAGAATATGCTGATATTCTACGCGAAGCGGATGCAATCTTTCTTGAAGAGTTGCATAAAGCGGATTGGTATCATAAAACCAGCCAGGCATTTGCTGTCTTCTTGCCAGTGAAATCTGTCGGAGTGGTAGGTGATGGGCGTCGTTATGAATATGTTATTGCTATTCGTGCGGTTGAAACGATCGACTTTATGACAGCACGCTGGGCGCATCTGCCTTATGAGCTGCTAGAAACGGTCTCAGGCCGTATTATCAACGAGATTCCAAAGGTTTCCCGCGTTGCTTATGATGTATCTAGTAAGCCGCCTGCAACTATCGAGTGGGAATAAGCTGCGAGTAATTTGCGCTTAAGTAATTGATAACATTTAAAAGCTCACATAAGGTGAGCTTTTTTGTGGGTGTGGTGGAATAGTTAAATGCAGCACAAAGACGATCAAGGTGTAGTTGAAGAGAGTGAAGAGTCTCAGTCAGGCTCTCAGCAAGAATTAATAGATCAGGGGTGGATGTTAAAAGCTTTGTTGCTTGCTGATAAGGCTGCAGAGCTTGGTGAGGTGCCAGTAGGTGCTGTTGTGGTATTAGATGGAGAAATCATCGGGCAAGGCTGGAATCAGCCGATTGGTCTTCATGATCCTACCGCGCATGCTGAGATAATAGCGCTACGAGAAGCTGCATCTAATGTAGGTAATTATCGGGTTGTTAATGCAGATCTTTATGTGACGCTTGAGCCTTGCTCTATGTGCGCTGGGGCTATGGTGCATGCGCGTGTCCGTCGGGTGATTTTTGGTGCTTACGAGCCCAAAGCTGGCGTAATTGTGAGTCAGCAGCACTTCTTAGAGCAGGGCTGGCTAAATCATAACGTAGAGCATACCGCAGGAGTGTTAGCAGATGTCTGTAGTAAGAAACTAAGTCAGTTTTTCAAAAGTAGACGAGCGCAAAAGCGTCGTGATAAAGATCAAGACGCGGATCAAAAATTATAGCGTTGCAGGAATGCTTTGTAGTTCAATCAGTGCAGCGGGTTCGGTTTTAGCTTTCTGCTCAGCGCGTAATGATGCGTCGCGTGCTTTTCTTATTTGCTGAATCTGCTTTTCCCACTCAAGTAACTCTATATATTTCTTGATGTTTGCAACGTACTGAACCGGCTCTTGGCCGCGTGCGTAGCCGTATTTGACGGTAGAAAAATATTTCTTCTTAGACAGTAGTGGTAAAAACTCTTTAACATCATCCCACTTGTCAGGATCTTTATTGGCACGTTGTGTCAGTACTCTGGCATCTTCTAAATGTCCAAAGCCTACATTGTACCCAGCTAGCGCAAACCATGTATGGTCAGGCTCCTTTATGCGCTCAGGGATTTTCCTTTTCACATTGAGTAAGTATTCAGCGCCCCCCCGAATGCTTTGAATAGGGTCAGTTCGGTCAGCAACCCCGACTTCTTTTGCTGCCGCATTGGTGAGCATCATGATGCCCCTTACGCCAGTTGGTGATACCGCATCGGCTTTCCAGTGCGACTCTTGGTAAGCAATTGAGGCTAATAGCATCCAATCAAAGTCTGTTTCTTGTTCAGCCATATAGAAATACTGCTCTAAACAGGAAAGGCGAGTTTCCATGTCTTGCTTAAATGTGACCGTGTCAAAATAGTTGAGAGGGTTGCGTTTTTCGAAGTATTTCTCTTTTAGGCTTTTGATTAACGTTTTTGTTTTGGGCTTTTCCAGAAACTTATTAACCGCGCGTTTGAGAGATCCGTCTTGGTTTGGTGTTAGTACCCAGGCGATAGGTTGGCTTTTGCCAATAGTAAATGCAGAGTTTAAGCCGGGGTAGAATGAGCTTTGAGACTCGTAAACGCTTGAATCAACGATGGCGTAATCGACTTCTTGCGAAAATACCTTGTCGAGAATATCTGTGTTGGTTAATTCGCTAGTTGCTTGCCAAGCTAAGTTAGGATGTGCAGATTTTATATTTTCAAGTTGCTCTTCTTGAATTGAGTTTGCTAGTACAAGTGTTTTTTTGTCTATTAGGTCATCAACGCTTTTGGGGGCTGGGATGCCTTGTTTTAGGCGGTAGATGACAGTGGAAATACTTTCAGCATAAGGCGTGGAGAATTCAAAAGAAGTTTGTCGTGCACTGGAAATATTAATGCCCGCGGCCACGATATGGGCGTCACGCTTCTCAATGGTTTGGAAAAGTCCATTGATAGTGTCTGGGATGATGAGGTCTATTTCTACACCCAAATCATCTGCAAAGGCCTTCGCTAGCTCATATTCGAATCCGGCAGGTCCGCTTTTATCAATGTAGTAAGCGCTAGGAGTATTGCGTGTGGCGACTCTGATGCTGCCGTTGGCTTGGATCACTTCGAGCTGAGATATGGTGTTATAACTGACAAGCGCAGGCAAACTGATGATCACGAGGATCGTCAGCAGGTGTAAAACGTCTTTTCTTCTGCGTAAGTTAAATAACATAGGGTGGTTTTCTGGTACTCAAGTGATAATTTCGGGTAAAATGCCTGTTTTCTTTCCTGTCTGTTTTTGCTCATTCAAGAGGCTCGAGATCAACATGCTAGTAATGCGTGGAGCGCCTGCTCTTTCTGCCTTCCGTCACGATAAACTGTTAGCCGCTTTACAGAGTGAAATTTCTGTAGTGACCGCTGTTTATGGTGAATTTTATCACTTTGCCGACATCTCTGAAGAGTTGACTGATGACGAGCAGCAAATACTGTCTCGTATTCTTCGTTATGGCCCTAAAGCCGAGGTTCAAGAGCCTGCAGGCTTGATGCAATTGGTTGTCCCTCGTCCCGGTACTATCTCTCCTTGGTCAAGCAAGGCAACAGATATTGCCAGAAATTGCGGCCTAAGCAAAATTAATCGTCTCGAAAGAGGTGTCGCTTACTCTGTTGAATCATCGGCTGCACTATCTGAAGAGCAAAAATCTGCTGTGGCAGCGCTGTTACATGACCGTATGGTTGAGCGTGTATTGTCTGATATTGAAGCTGCCGGTGAGTTGTTTATTCATACTCAGCCTAAGCCTCTTAACCTTATTAGCATTAAGGGAGATGGTCATAAGGCATTAGCCAAAGCCAATGTTGATTTGGGTTTAGCGCTGGCTGAAGATGAAATTGATTATCTAGTTTCTAGCTTTACTACATTACAGCGTGACCCTTCTGATGTTGAGTTGATGATGTTTGCGCAAGCAAACTCTGAGCATTGCCGTCATAAGATTTTTAATGCGTCGTGGGATATTGATGGCGAAGCGCAGGAAAAATCACTCTTTTCTATGATTCGTAATACGAATGAGTTGGGCGGCGAAAATGTACTGTCGGCTTATTCTGATAACGCGGCTGTTATTGCGGGAAGTAAAGCAGGGCGTTTCTTCCCAGATCCACAAACTGCTGAGTATTCTGCTAATCAGGAAGATATACATATCTTGATTAAGGTGGAAACACATAACCATCCTACGGCTATTGCTCCGCATCCTGGTGCGGCAACTGGTTCCGGTGGTGAAATCCGTGATGAGGGTGCAACAGGTAAAGGTGGTAAACCAAAAGCAGGCTTGTCTGGGTTTACGGTTTCAGATCTTAATATTCCTGGTTTTGGTCAGCCTTGGGAGTCTCAGTACGGTAAGCCGGGGCGTATCGTTTCTGCCTTAGATATCATGCTTGAAGGACCTATCGGCGGAGCTGCATTCAATAATGAGTTTGGTCGTCCAAATCTGACAGGTTATTTCAGAACATTCGAGCAAAAAGTTAATGGTGCTGCAGGTGAAGAAGTACGTGGTTACCACAAGCCGATCATGATTGCCGGTGGTATGGGCAATATCCGTGATGGTCACGTTGATAAAGGCCAGATTAGTGTGGGTGCTAAGTTGATCTGCTTGGGCGGTCCTGCCATGTTAATTGGTCTGGGAGGTGGTGCTGCATCTTCTATGTCATCGGGTACGTCTTCTGAGAATTTAGATTTTGCATCGGTTCAGCGTGACAATCCTGAACTGGAACGTCGTTGTCAGGAAGTAATTGATCGCTGCTGGCAGCAAGGGGAAAACAA
Organism: Neptunomonas japonica DSM 18939; assembly: GCF_000422765.1. Taxonomy (GTDB): domain Bacteria; phylum Pseudomonadota; class Gammaproteobacteria; order Pseudomonadales; family Balneatricaceae; genus Neptunomonas; species Neptunomonas japonica. Next base: position 53,182 of record NZ_AUGR01000016.1, read on the forward strand.
CCCTATCGCATTTATCCATGATGTTGGGGCAGGTGGTTTGTCTAACGCATTCCCTGAGCTTGTTAAAGATGGCGGTTGTGGTGGGCATTTTGAACTGCGTAATGTGAATAATGATGAGCCAGGCATGTCTCCTTTGGAGATCTGGTGTAACGAAGCTCAAGAGCGTTATGTCATGGCTGTTAAGCCAGAAGATATGGCGCGTTTTGAAGCTTTGTGCGCGCGCGAGCGTTGCCCATATGCTGTTGTTGGGGATGCGACTGCTGAGCATCACTTAACGCTTGGTGATACGCACTTTGATAATAAGCCTGTTGATCTGCCAATGAACGTGCTTTTTGGTAAGCCGCCAAAAATGCATCGATCAGTAGAGCGTATTGCTTATCAAGTGCCTGAATTCGTAACAAGCGATATTCAGCTGGGTGAAGCAATTGAGCGTGTTCTTAAGTTCCCGGCGGTAGCCTCAAAATCATTCTTGATCACCATTGGTGACCGTTCCATTACTGGGCAGGTTGCACGTGATCAGATGGTGGGTCCTTGGCAGGTTCCTGTAGCTGATTGTGCTGTTACTACTGCTGCATATGATACTTATGCCGGAGAAGCGATGGCTATGGGTGAGCGCACGCCGCTCGCGTTGGTTGATGCTGCCGCTTCAGGGCGAATGGCTATTGGTGAAGTGCTAACAAATATTGCAGCAGCGCCTATCGCTGATATTTCCGATGTGAAGCTATCAGCTAACTGGATGTGTGCTGCAGGGCATCCCGGTGAAGATGAGAAGCTGTATGACACGGTGAAAGCTGTCGGTATGGAGCTGTGTCCTGAGCTAGGTATTACTGTGCCCGTGGGTAAAGACTCTATGTCGATGCGCACGGTATGGAAAGATGGTGAGGAAGATAAGAGCGTAACGGCGCCACTATCACTAATTATTTCTGGTTTTGCTCCTGTGACTGACGCGCGTAAAGCGTTAACACCGCAGTTGCGTTCTGATCAGGGGCATACAGATCTGATTCTGCTTGATCTTGGTAATGGCAAAAACCGTTTGGGTTTATCTGCCTTGGCGCAGGTTTATAACCGCGTTGGTACGACGGTGCCTAATGTCGATGATGCACAGCAGTTGGCGACATTCTTTTCTGCTATTCAAGAGCTTAATAACTTAGGGCTGTTGTTGGCTTATCATGACCGTTCTGATGGTGGGTTGTTAGCAACTATTACTGAAATGTCTTTTGCAGGGCATGTTGGTGTTGATCTTAATCTAGACCTGATTGCTGAAGATAAATCAGAATGGCTTGCGTCTCTCTTTAATGAAGAGTTGGGTGCAGTTATTCAGGTAAGGCGTGAAGATACTGAGCGTGTATTGGTGGAGTTAAACGCTGCAGGCTTGGGTGATATTGTCATGGTTGTAGGGTCGACTAACTCTGATGATGAGATACGTCTGCACTTTGATGAAGATGAGATTTATAGTGCGTCGCGTGTGCAGCTACAGCGTTGGTGGTCTGAAACTTCTTATTGTTTACAGTCTTTGCGTGATAACTCTTCGTGTGCAGACCAAGAATTTGATCGTGTGTTGGATAAAGCAGATCCAGGTATTCAAGTTGCATTGTCATATGATGTTAATGAAGATGTGGCAGCGCCTCTAATTGCCTCTGGTGAGCGTCCGCGCGTTGCTATTCTTCGTGAGCAAGGCGTTAATGGCCAGATAGAGATGGCGGCTGCGTTTGATCGTGCAGGTTTTGCGACTATTGATGTTCATATGAGCGATATTCTTGAAGGGCGTGTTTCTTTAGATGCGTTTAAAGGCTTAGTGGCATGTGGTGGTTTCTCGTACGGTGATGTATTGGGGGCAGGAGAGGGGTGGGCTAAATCCATTCTTTTCAATCAGCTTGCGCGCGAGCAATTTAGTGCATTTTTCAAGCGTGAAGACACATTCACGCTAGGGGTTTGTAATGGTTGTCAGATGCTGTCCAACTTGCACGAGCTTATTCCTGGTGCTGAGCTGTGGCCTCACTTTGTACGCAACATGTCTGAGCAGTTTGAAGCGCGTGTTGCTACGGTTGAAGTGCAAGAAAGTGATTCTATTTTCTTGAAAGGAATGGAAGGTTCACGTATGCCAATCGCTGTAGCGCATGGAGAAGGGCATGCGGAGTTTGCTTCCTCTGAGCAGTTGGCGGCGTTGCAGTCGTCCGGTACGGTTGCCTTAAAGTATGTAGATAACTACGGTAAGGTTACGCAAGAATACCCTCTGAATCCAAATGGTTCTGTGGGCGGTATTACAGGACTGACTACGCCTGATGGTCGCGTCACTATTATGATGCCTCACCCTGAGCGTGTCTTTAGAGCAGTTCAAAACTCTTGGGCTCCAGATGAGTGGAGTGAAGATGGGGCGTGGATGCGGATGTTCCGTAATGCGCGTGTTTGGGTTGGTTAGTCGCTTAGCTAAATACTGAATAGATCCATTTAAAAGGCAGCTAATCTAGCTGCCTTTTTTATGAATTTTCTGTAGGGAAATTGTGTTTCCACCAGAGTCGCATTCCGCCGTGGAGTTCGTAGGCATCATATCCATGACGTAATAGTTCTCTAACAACCGGCGTACTTCGGTGGGCTGTTAGGCAGATACAAATAATGGTTTTATCTTTGGGGATATTGGATAGGTTTACGTTAAAAACCGAGTTGGAATGACTTGAAGGAATATGGCTTAATTTCCACTCAGTATGGCTGCGTACATCAAGTAAGAATAGGTTGTGATGTTCCTCGCTCAGCTGTTTGTTTAATGCTTGAGCTGAAATTTGAGGGGTTGACGTAAATGATAGCCAGTCTTTGATTTTCATGGGCGCACGTATATGTAGCCTTTCTGTTGTAGATCAACAATGGTAGGTAAGCCTGCTTGAACAACATCTTCTTCTTCCACTTCGTATAGATCTTCGCGAGTAATATTATAGCCATCAAGTGTATTGCCGCACATGATAAACTGCACATCCCTAAGGCGAAGGGAGTCTATGCTTATCTGTTTTGCTTGATCCTCTACTGCGTCCATAAAATATTCAATGGCTCTACCGTGAACGACTACCTTGATATCAATATGCTCTTCTCCAAGTGATTGAAGGTGGTTTGATATGTTAGTCATTGTTTCGGCGATGCGGCTCTCATCATGATAATTCATGTGATAGACAACTTTTTGATCGTTGTAGAGAGGGGCTGAAAAACTATTGAGGCTTAGTAATAATAGGCCGGCTGCTAAAATAAGTGTTTTAAGGGCACGCATATAATCACCTGCTAAAAAAAGATTAAAAAAAAGGCCGACACAGGGTCAGCCTTTTTCTAAAAGCAAAGTATTACTTCTTGCCAGAGATCTGAACGTCTACGCGACGATCAGCACGTAGGCAGCTGATTAAAGCAGCACCACGGCCAGAGCATTGAGCGATAGGAGCAGTTTCACCTAGAGCGTCAACAGTCATAGCGTTGCTATCAACACCAGCAGAGCGAAGAGCTGCTGCAACGTTGTCAGCACGACGACGAGATAGGGCGTCATTGTATGCGCTTGAACCGATAGGGTCAGCGTTACCGATTAAGCGGATGCTCTTAACAGTAGCCAAACCGTTAACGTAGTTAGCGATGTCAGAAACGCTATCTACAACAGCGCTATCGAAATCAAAGAATACAGCGAATTTTTTGTCAGCAGCCATCATTGCTGGAGCTGGAGCAGCTGGTGTTGGAGCTGGAGCAGCGGCAGTCATTTTCTGGTAACCGTCACAACCTTCAACTGTTGCGTCGTCTTGTCCCCAGGTACCAGTATGCCAGCACTCACCAAAACCTGTGCGCCATACAGTATCACCAGAGTCAGTAACGTAACCGCTGTTTACTGGGTGAGCCAGGGCAGCAGCTGACATGCTCATCGCAAGAGCGAAACCTGCGGTCATAGCGAGCTTTTTCATATTAATATCCTTGTAAAAAGTGGGTTATAGCATTCGTAATATTTCATGAATCTAGCCCACTGTCTATTAATCTACGTTTAGCAGATCTAAAAATGGGAAAACATTCATATACATAAGCTTTATAGTATTTTACGTTGACTGTCGCAAGTTTGGAACCATTTAAAGCCACTATTATTAATAATTTAGCTTTTATTTAGGGCAATACTTTCTTATAAGGCTTTACAGTGACTTTGGCATAAACTCCGGCGGCCACATAAGGGTCGGTGTTAGCCCAGTCTTGTGCCTGCGCTAATGAGTCAAACTCTGCAATCACAAGGCTGCCAGTAAAGCCGGCTGATCCTGGATCCTCTGAATCAATAGCGGGATGTGGGCCCGCTACAAATAGCTTGCCTTGGTCTTTCAGTGCAACCAATCTACTGAGGTGGTCGGGTCTGGCGGCCATGCGAGCATCGTGAGTGCCGGGTTTGTCTTCAGCGATAATAGCGTAAAACATAAGGTAAGGTTTCCTAGTCTGTGTTCTTTATATATTTAGACATATAAAGCCCCTGAAGGACTATAAATACAATAGTGAGCCCTAGCATGCCAAATAGCTTAAAGTTGACCCATGTTTCTTCGGAAAAATTATAGGCAACAGCCAAGTTGATCACACCCATGGCAAGGAAGAAGGCAACCCAGGCTATATTAAGTGTTTTCCACGCATGTTGAGGTAATTCGATATTACCAGACATGATCCTTTCAATAATGGTTTTAGTACCGATGAATTGGCTTCCTAGGAAAGCGATTCCAAACAACCAGTTGACGACAGTAGGTTTCCATTGAATGAAGGTCTTGTCTTGAAATATAACAGTAGCGCCGCCCATTATTATGACAAGCACTAGAGTGACTAACTGCATTTTTTCGATTTTGTGCTCTTTGAACCATGTGTAAAGCATCTGAATCAGGGTTGCTGGAATCAGTACGGCAGTTGCCATGATGATATCATCCGTGTACTTGTACACGCCGAAAAAAATAATTATTGGGAAAAAGTCGAGAAGTAGTTTCATAGTCGTATAATTAGTTAAAGGGCTCTAAAGTATATAGAGCTGTCTCCTGCTTATAAACCCGGAATTGATATGCTGGCACATTCTTATGACTTTCATACTCACTCGACCGCGTCGGACGGGACTTTAGCGCCGCAAGTGCTGATAGAAAAAGCGAGCGAGGCGGGTGTAAAGCTGATGGCGTTGACAGATCATGACTCCATGAGCGGTTATCAAGCATTGATCAGTTCAGGGTTTAGCGCTGATATAGAGCTGATTTCTGGTGTGGAGTTAACCTGTCGATTAGATAAACAGGTGGTTCATGTGGTTGGTTTAAATCTTGATGCAGCCAACGAACGATTATATGCCCATTTGCTGGGGCTTGACCGATTACGTATGGAGCGGGCCAAAGCGATAGCATTACGCTTACATAAAGCGGGTTTACCTGACTTGCTCGAGGCAGCCATTGAGTGCTCAGGTGGAGGGCAAATAGGGCGGCCTCATTTTGCGCAAGCGCTCTTAAATATGGGTTTGGTAAGCGATCAGCAACAAGCATTTAAAAAATACTTAGGAGCGGGTAAAAAAGGTGATGTTAAGGTTGAGTGGCCGCAGCTTGCTTCAATTATTGAAATTATTCATGAGGCGGGTGGTGTAAGCATATTGGCTCACCCTACGAAATATAATTTAACCTTGAATAAAGTTCGCTATTTAGTGGCGCAGTTTAGTGAGTTGGGTGGCGATGCATTAGAAGTTGGTTATCCGGCAGTGACGGCGGATCATCAAAAGTCGCTATCTATTTTGGTTGAGAAGCATCAGTTAATGGCCTCTGGTGGGAGTGATTTTCATAACCCTGATTATCATTGGACAGGGTTGGGGCGTTTTCCGAGAGTACCAGAGCATCTACCGCATGTATTAGATGCGATTCGTTAGTGGATATTAACTTTGGGGTTATATTGTGAGCCAGTTTTTTCAGATACACACAGAAAATCCGCAAAAAAGGCTAATTCAGCAGGCGGTGGATATTATTAATAAGGGTGGGGTTATTGTATACCCAACGGATTGTGCTTATGCGCTAGGATGTCATTTAGGTGATAAGTCAGCGCTTGATAAAATAAAGCGTATTCGCAAGTTGGATGATAAGCATAATTTTACATTGGTTTGTCGTGATTTAAGTGAAATCGGAACCTATGCAAAAGTAGATAATCAGATGTATAGGCTTTTAAAAGCGCATACTCCGGGCGCCTATACTTTTATATTAAAAGCGACAACAGAAGTTCCTAGGCGCTTACTGCATCCTAAAAGGAGAGCGATTGGCTTACGAATTCCGGATAATAAAATAGCTCAGGCGCTACTAGAAGCACTGGGTGAGCCTATTATGAGCACCTCTTTAATTATGCCAGGAGATGAGGAGCCGCTTTCAGATCCTTATGATATTCGTGACTTATTACAGCATGAAATAGACTTGGTTATTGACGGTGGTTATTGCGGGGTAGCGGCTACAACGGTTATTGGTTTAATGGATGATCAACCTGAAGTTATCAGAGAAGGAGCGGGTGATATTTCCGATTTTGAATAAATACGCTATTATTGTTAATTATATTATGTAATAAAATGTTAATTTCTTGAATTAATATTTTATTTGACGATAATGCCTTGCAAGCTAATTAATATTTATTGAGTTGAATAATGACTGATATCGTAAAAATCTTAACAAGGAAGAATTCTCTGCGTAAGCAGTGTCAGGACTTATCAATAACGGACATTGAAAAAATAATCGTTGATCTTTCAGATATACTGAAAGAAAAAGAAGCATTTGAATTAGAGCGTGCAGAAGCTGATCGTGAGAAAAATGCGAAAATCGATATGATTCGCAAAACGATGCAAGAAGCGGGTATAGGCTTTGATGATATTAAAGACTTGGTAGCAACTTCTCCTAAGAAAAAAGTAGAAGCTAAATACCGTATTATAGATGCAAATGGCGATACGCATGAATGGTCTGGTCGTGGTAGAACGCCATTGGCTTTCCAAGAATACTTTGATACGCATGGTGTTACTAAAGATGCTTGCTTAATTAAGTAATTCTATCGTTTGTGATTTGTTATTATAAGCTCTTCGGTTTTTGCTGAAGAGCTTTTTTGTTTTCTGCGTAGGAGCGTCACATGTCAGATGAAAAGTTACAAAAAGTGTTGGCGCGCTCTGGATATGGCTCACGTCGTGAGATGGAGCGCTGGATAGGTGAGGGGCGGGTGTCCGTAAATGGACGCACTGCAACATTGGGGGATCGGGTTAGTCATCGCGACCAGATTCAAGTAAATGGGCGGGCAGCAAATATTGTTTCTGAAGCTGAAAGCCCTCGTCGAGTACTAATTTATAATAAGCCTGTTGGTGAAGTGTCTACTCGGCACGACCCAGAAGGGCGTCCTACTGTTTATGATCACCTTCCCCCGTTAAGAACAGGGCGTTGGATTGCTATAGGGCGTTTGGATTTGAATACCAGTGGTTTACTGGTGTTTACAACCGATGGCGAGTTGGCGCATATGATGATGCACCCATCTGCTAATATTGATCGCGAATATGCTGTGCGTGTTTTGGGTAATGTGCCTGAAGAGATGCTAACGCGTCTTAAAGAAGGTGTTTTACTTGAAGATGGAATGGCTAAATTTACAGATGTTCGTTTCTTTGATGGTGATGGCGCTAATAAGTGGTATCACTGTGTGGTAATGGAAGGGCGAAACCGTGAGGTACGTCGCTTGTGGGAGTCGCAGGGCTTGCAAGTGAGTCGTCTAAAGCGTGTGCGCTACGGTTCACTATTTTTGCCTAGTGATGTTAAGGCAGGAACCTGGAAAGAGCTTACCTCAAAAGATATTAAAGTGTTGGCTAGCAAGCTGGGTATTGATCAGAAAAAACCTGTGCGAATGAAGCCGGCAGAAAAAGAAAAGCTTGAGCGTCGCTATAAGCATCAACAGATACGTCATTCTGTTGGGCCTAAGCACCGTAAGGACTAATCTTTTTAAAGTAAAAGTTACAATAAAAACGCAGCCAAAAGGCTGCGTTTTTTATGGCTTTCATAATGCGACGAGGCGATAGATTATTGAGCGTTTAGCGATTGGCCGTTCAAATCATTGCTATCGCTACCCATTAGATACAGGTATAGCGGCATAATGCTGGCTGGTTCTGGATTGGTTTCTGGTTGTTCGCCAGGGTATGCGTAGGCACGCATTTTAGTGCGTGTAGCGCCAGGGTTAATGCAGTTAACTCTAATGTTGGCGGTGTTTTCCACTTCGTCTGCCATGACCTGCATAAGGCCCTCAGTAGCAAACTTTGAAACGCTATAAGCACCCCAGTATGCACGCCCTTTTCTTCCTACTCCTGAGGAGGTGAAGATGATGGATGCATTCTCAGAGCGGTGTAATAGAGGCATAAGCGTTTGCGTTAGGATAAACGGAGCGTTGATGTTTACCTGCATGACCTGTTGCCAAATGATAGGGTCATATGACTCTATGGGCGTTCTTACACCAAGTAGTGAGGCGTTGTGTAGTAATCCGTCAATATGTCCAAACTCATTGTCTAAGATGTTAGTTAGATCAATATAGTCATGCTCAGTCGCTGTTTCTAAGTTGAGCGGTACTATGGCGGGCTTGGGGCCGCCTGCGGCTTCTATTTCGTCGTAAACGTTTTCCAGCTTTTCGGTTGTTTTGCCTACGAGTATGACAGTGGCGCCATGTGCGGCATATGTTAATGCAGCAGCGCGTCCGATGCCGTCGCCAGCGCCTGTGACAAGGATTACTTTGTTTTCAAGAAGGTTGTTGGGAGCGTTGTATTCAAACATCGAAAGCGTCCTTATTCGTTACGACGGCTCTCAAAAATGCGCGTCTATTACAGATAGAATCTGATCTGCATGCTTAACATAGGCGTTAGCATTCCAGCTATCAGAGTTCTCCGATTCGTTAATATAGCCATATAATGCGCCAATTGTGAACATGTCTGCGCGATTTCCGGCGTCTATATCACGTATATGGTCACCAATATAAATACAATTTTGTGGAGCTGCCTGTATTTGCTGGCAAGCCAAAAATAGTGGTTCAGGATCAGGTTTGGTTTTGGTTACATGGTCTGGGCAGATGGTACTTGCGCTTCGTATGCTTAGTTTTAAAGTATCTAAAATAGGTGTGGTGAAGCGTTCAGGCTTGTTGGTGACAATGCCCCAGGGGATTTGTTTTTCTTCTAATGTGGCCAGTAGTAATTCAATACCAGGAAATAATTTGCTGTCGCTGGCTAGGTGTTGAGCATAAAGACTGAGCATCTGCTGATTCAGCCTCGGTAGTTTGCTATCGTCATCGCTGAGCCTGAATGCTGCTTTTAGCATGGCGTTTGCGCCATTAGAAACGTGCTTGCGTAATTCTACGTAAGGTTGTTCTGGCAGATTGTTCTTGGTCAGCAGCTGGTTGATAACCCAGTGAAAGTCAGGTGCAGTATCAAGAAGCGTTCCATCAAGGTCGAACAGAACGGCTTCCGGTTTTTTTGTTTTACTTATTTTCACGTTTATAGCTCAGGGCGAGTGGTCGCAATGATAAAGTTGACGTCGACATCAGTAGTGTCTAGGCGATACTGCTTGGTGAACGGGTTGTACGTCATGCCCGTAATGTCGTTAGCTTTAAGTTTTGATTGGCGAATCCACGTAGCTAGTTCTGATGGGCGAATGAATTTTTTAAAGTCATGAGTGCCTTGTGGAACGAGCTTTAGCACATGTTCTGCACCTAATATGGCAAATAGGTAGCTCTTTGGGTTGCGGTTCAGCGTTGAGAAAAATACATGTCCGCCTGGCTTTACCATTTTGGCACATGCCTGAACAATAGAGGATGGGTCAGGAACGTGCTCTAGCATTTCCATGCAGGTGACAACATCAAATGTTGCTGGGTTAGCTTCTGCCATCTCTTCTGCGGTGATTTGTTGGTACTTAACCGATACGCCGCTTTCTAAGCCGTGCAACTTGGCTATTTTAAGTGGTGCTGCCCCCATATCTATACCAGACACTTCTGCGCCACGTACAGCCATGGATTCAGATAGAATCCCACCGCCGCAGCCTACATCTAGTACTTTTTTTCCAGCAAGTGATGCAATGCGGTCGATATAGCCAACACGTAATGGGTTGATATCATGAAGTGGTTTGAACTCACTGTCTTTGTCCCACCACCGGCTAGCCAATTCTTCAAATTTGGCAATTTCAGAAGGGTCAATGTTTGCAGAATAAGTTTGATCGGTCATAGGGAATGGTATCTGAATAGTATTTCGAATGGCTCTATTCTAACACTGGCTAGTGCTCTTAAACAGCTAGCGCAACATATTCATTTTGCGGGAATCTTTTTGAAATCTTGTGGTATACTCGTTCGGTTAAAAACAGGTCCTGTTTTTCTGGGCTTGATTGACTAGAACGAATCAAGATTAGCAGACCGAATCAAGGAAAGCTGAAACGCATGGGTGATTTAACCAAAGAAATTTTGCCGGTAAATATCGAAGATGAGATGAAACAGTCTTATCTCGATTATGCCATGAGTGTTATCGTTGGCCGGGCCTTGCCTGATGTCCGTGATGGCTTAAAGCCTGTTCACCGTCGTGTTTTGTTTGCGATGAGTGAGCTTAGCAATGACTGGAATAAACCGTATAAAAAATCTGCACGTGTGGTGGGTGATGTAATTGGTAAGTATCACCCGCATGGTGATAGTGCTGTTTATGACACCATTGTACGTATGGCGCAGGATTTTTCGATGCGGTATACGCTGGTAGATGGACAAGGTAACTTCGGTTCCGTCGATGGCGATTCAGCAGCAGCAATGCGATATACCGAAATTCGCATGGATAAAATCTCCCATGAGCTGCTATCTGACTTAGATAAAGAAACTGTCGACTTCGTACCTAACTACGATGGCACAGAGTTTATTCCAGAAGTGTTGCCTTCGCGTGTTCCTAACCTATTGGTCAATGGATCTTCTGGTATTGCAGTAGGTATGGCGACTAATATCCCGCCGCATAACTTGCGCGAAGTTGTCAGCGGTTGCCTTGCACTTATAGAAAACTCAGAACTCACCGTTGATGAGTTAATGGAATATATTCCAGGTCCTGACTTCCCAACGGGCGCTATTATTAACGGGCGCGCAGGTATTCTTGAGGCGTATCGTACCGGCCGTGGCCGTATCTATATTCGCTCCAAGTACCATGTAGAAGAAAACAGTAAAGGCCGTAGTGCCATTATTGTGACTGAAATACCTTATCAATTAAATAAAGCCCGCTTGATTGAGAAAATCGCGGAGCTAGTAAAAGAGAAAAAACTAGAAGGTATCAGTGAGCTACGCGATGAATCCGATAAAGATGGTATGCGAATCTATATCGAATTAAAACGTGGCGAAATGCCAGAAGTCATTGCTAATAACCTGTTTGCACAAACACAGATGGAAGGTGTGTTTGGTATAAATGTGGTGGCATTGGTTGATGGTCAGCCAAAAATTCTGAACCTAAAAGAACTGATCGAAAACTTTATCCGCCATCGCCGAGAAGTCGTGACGCGTCGTACTGTTTACTTGCTACGCAAAGCGCGTGAGCGAGGTCATGTTCTAGAAGGTTTAGCTATTGCATTAGCTAATATTGATGAAGTTATCCAGCTAATCAAGCAGTCTCCAACACCCTCAGAAGCTAAGGAGCGACTGACAGAGATGGCGTGGGCGCCTGGTTCTGTTGTTGATATGCTTGAGCGCGCTGGTGAGAATGCTTGCCGCCCTGATGATCTAGATCCGCAGTTCGGTATGCGCGAAGGCAAATATTACCTTTCTCCAGTACAGGCACAGGCTATTCTGGATCTTCGACTACATCGTTTGACTGGCCTCGAACATGAGAAACTGATTAACGAATACCAAGAACTGCTGGTTAAAATTGCTGAGCTACTTGAAATCTTGGGTTCTTATACGCGTTTGATGGAAGTGATTCGCGAAGAGCTAGAAGCGATTGTGGCCGAGTTTGGTGATGAACGTCGTACTGAGATTATTGCGTCTCGACGTGATTTGACCGTTGCTGACCTAATCACAGAAGAAGATATGGTGGTAACCATCTCTCATGGTGGTTATGCGAAGACGCAACCGCTAACTGACTACCAGTCACAGCGCCGTGGCGGTAAAGGTAAATCAGTAACTGCAGTAAAAGATGAAGATTTTGTTGAGCATCTTCTTATCGCAAGTACACATGCCACTATTTTGTGTTTTACCAATAAAGGTAAGGTTTACTGGTTGAAGGTATTTGAGATACCGCCAGCGAGTCGTGCTGCTCGTGGTCGACCAATTGTAAATATTTTGCCACTGGATGAAGGTGAGCGTATATCGACTATTCTTCCGGTAAATGAATACAGTGAAGACCGTTTTGTCTTTATGGCAACAGCGAGTGGTACTGTTAAGAAGACCTCTTTGGTCAACTTCTCACGCCCAAGATCATCTGGTTTAATCGCTGTTGATCTACTCGACGATGATGCGCTAATTGGTGCTGCTATCACTGAAGGAGATGACGATATTCTGCTGGTAACAGATGCCGGTAAAGTAGCGCGTTTCCATGAAGGTGAAGTCCGTGCGATGGGGCGTACAGCGCGTGGTGTACGCGGTGTTAAGATGAAAGGTGCTGCACGTGTGATCTCTCTGATTATTCCTCAGGAAGGTGGCAAGGTATTAACAGCGTCTGAGCGAGGTTTTGGTAAGCAGACAGCGGTTGAAGACTTCCCTTGTAAAGGGCGTGGTAACCAAGGTGTGATTGGTATGCAGTGTACTGATCGTAACGGTAACTTGGCTGGTGCAGTACAGGTCTTTGAAGGCGATGATGTGATGCTGATCAGTGATCAGGGAACCATGGTTCGCACACGCACTTCTGAGATATCTGTCTTGGGCCGTAACACACAAGGTGTGATGTTAATTCGTGTTGCCGGAGATGAAAATCTGGTGAGTTTGGCGCGAATTGAAGAGCCTGAAGTGCCAGATGAAGGTGATCTGGATGGCGAAGGCGTTGTTTTGGATGCCGAAGGTAATGTTGTTGAAGGTAGCGTAGTTGAAGGTGCTGAAGAGGTAACAGCAGCACAAGATGCTGTAATACCTTCTGATGATGAAAGCGAAGCAGAACCCGACGCAGAGTAAGTTAATAAGCGCGGCTGAGGCCGCGCTTATTATTTATGCTTGGTAAATTTAAGAGAAAAAGTAGAAATGATCCGTAAGTTGAATTTCAGTGCAGGGCCTGCAGCTCTACCCGAAGAGGTTTTAAAGCAGGCACAGGAAGAGATGCTCGATTGGCATGGGCATGGGCTCTCCATTATGGAAATGAGCCATCGTAGCAAAGAGTATGTTTCAGTTGCCGAGCAAGCAGAGCAAGATCTTCGTGAGCTCATGCAGATACCAGACAACTATAAAGTGTTGTTCTTGCAAGGTGGTGCTACTACTCAGTTCTCGATGATTCCACTGAACCTCTTACGCGATAAAAAGACAGCTGATTATATAAATACCGGCGTATGGTCTAAAAAGGCTATCGCTGAGGCTAAGCGCTATTGTGAAGTGAATATTGCTGCAACAACTGAGCATAATAACTTTACATCAGCGCCCTCTCAGAATGAGCTTGAACTAAATCCTGAAGCGGCTTATGTACATTACACGCCGAATGAAACGATTGGGGGTGTTGAGTTCGACTATATTCCTGAGACCGGTGATGTGCCATTAGTGGCGGATATGTCATCCAGTATTCTGTCGCGATCTATCGACGTGTCTCGCTTTGGTTTGATCTATGCCGGCGCGCAAAAAAATATTGGCCCTGCTGGTTTGACCGTTGTTATTGTGCGTGATGATTTGATTGGTCAAATGCTACCTAGTGCTCCGACTATGTTTGATTATTCAGTACATGCTGCAGCGGATTCAATGAATAACACTCCGCCAACTTTCGGCTGGTATTTAGCGGGTTTGATTTTTCAATGGCTTAAACGTCAAGGTGGCGTTGAAGGGATGCAGGTTATCAATCAGCGTAAAGCAGAAAAACTCTATGCAGCTATTGATCAAAGTACTTTCTATGCCAATCCTATAGCGGTTGCTAATCGCTCTTGGATGAATGTTCCTTTTACGCTTACAGATGCGGACCTAGATAAGCGTTTTATTGAGGAAGCTGATCAAGCAGGGCTACTTAATTTGAAAGGGCATCGCTCTGTAGGTGGTATGCGTGCCAGTATTTATAACGCAGTACCTGAATCCGCTGTGGATGCTTTGATAGCATTTATGGCTGAGTTTGAACGTAAACATAGTTAATCTGTTGAAATAGGATCTTTGGATGACTGAACAAGAACAGGCGCTCAAAGTACTGCGCGACCAGATTGATTCGATCGATAAGCAAATCCATGTGCTGCTGAATCAGCGAGCTATGTGTGCGCAAAATGTAGCTGAAGTGAAAGAGCAGTATCAAGGTGAAGAGATTGCTGTTTTTTACCGCCCAGAACGAGAAGCGCAGGTGCTTAAGCGGGTAATGGAGCGAAACGAAGGCCCACTAGCTGATAAAGAAGTGGCGCGTTTATTTCGCGAAATCATGTCTGTTTGCCTCGCGCTTGAAAAGCCCATGCGAATTTCGTTTCTTGGGCCTGAAGGGACTTTTACTCAGCAAGCTGCACTCAAGCATTTTGGTCTTTCCGCTGAAAGTGCACCCATGGCCACATTGGATCAGGTTTTTAGAGAAGTAGAGGCCGGTGCTGCTCATTATGGTGTTGTGCCAATTGAGAACTCATCTGAGGGTATGGCTACTCATACATTAGATCTGTTTAAGCGTTTTAATTTGCGTATTTGTGGTGAGTTGGAGTTGAAAATTCACCATCATTTACTGGCGCAAGAAAATACGGATCCAGAACTCATAAATCGTATCTATGCTCACCAGGAATCGTTTGCTCAGTGTCGAAGCTGGCTGGATACGAATTACCCACAAGCAGAGCGTATAACGGTTAGCTCTAATGCTGAAGGGGCAAGACTGGCCGCTCAAGAAGTCGGTACGGCTGCGATTGCTGGTGATATGGCTGTTGAGTTATATGGTTTACAGATCCTAGAGCGTAATATCGAAGACCAGTCTGATAACACAACACGTTTTCTCATTATTGGCGATCAAGATATTGGCCCAAGTGGCGATGATAAGACATCAATATTAATGTCAGCACATGACACACCAGGTGTTCTTTATACACTCTTAGAGCCTTTCCACCGCCATGGTATTAGCCTTACCCGAATAGAAACACGGCCGGCTAAACAGGGTGGTTGGAGTTATATGTTTTATATAGATTTTGAAGGTCATGTAGAAGAAGAAAAAGTGCAGAGCGTGCTTTCAGAGTTAGAGTCTAGCTCTGTAGAGTTGAAGCTGTTGGGTTCCTACCCTAAAGCGGTATTATAAAAATTATAAAGAGCGCATATGAAGCCAGTTTTTCTAGTCGTTAGGCTGCAGTGGAGCATAACCGAGTGAGCTTTATGGCCAATCGTGTATTAATTATAGGTCTGGGCCTGATTGGCGGGTCTTTAGCTAAAGCACTTAAAAAGAAACATTTTGCAAATGTTGTAGTAGGTTGCGATCGTAACCTGGATGAGCTTCAGCAAGGTATTGACCTCGGTATAATCGACGAAGGATGTAATGACTTTGCTAGCGCTGTAAAGGCGGCTGATATTATTGTTTTAGCCGTTCCTGTAAAAGCAACTGAAGCTGTCTTATTTGATTTAAAGCCTTACCTTCAGCCTCATACTGTCATTACTGATGTGGGTAGTACTAAGGGCAATGTCATTGTTGCAGCACAAAATGTATTTGGCTCAGTTCCCCGTAATTTTATTCCTGGGCATCCTATTGCGGGTTCAGAGAAGAGTGGTGTTGCGGCGGCTGACGATACGTTATTTGTAAAGCATAAGGTCATACTGACTCCGTTGCCTGAATCGGATAAAAGAGCAACACACTTGATTGCTCGTATGTGGCAAAGCACAGGGGCAGAAGTGCTACAAATGGCGATAGAACGCCATGACGAAGTGCTTGCAGCAACAAGTCATCTACCACATCTTCTTGCGTTTTCATTAGTTGATACCTTGGCTAAAGAGCAGGACAGTACAGAGATCTTTCGTTATGCCGCGGGTGGCTTTCGAGACTTTACTCGTATTGCGGCTTCAGACCCGACGATGTGGCATGACGTTTGCTTAGCAAATAAGCAGCAAATATTGGATCAGATCGATAACTTCACCGAAGGTTTGGCATCGTTACGCCGAGCTATTGTTGAAGGTGACAGTCAGTCGATGTTAGGTGTATTTACGCGCGCTAAGTCTGCCAGAGAGCATTTCAATAAAATGCTAACGGGTACCGCTTATTCACAAACTCATCATAATTTGCAGGTAACCTTCCACATTCGCTCCGCCGGACCGTTACTAGGTAGGATTAGTGTATCGGGTGATAAATCAATGTCTCACCGGGCCGTAGTCTTGGGTGCATTAGCAGAGGGCGTGACAAATATTAATGGTTTTCTAGAAAGTGAAGACAGTCTAGCAACGGTTCAAGCCTTTAGAAGTATGGGTGTGGTTATTGAAGGGCCTCATCAAGGTGCTGTAAAAATTTATGGCGTTGGCCTTCATGGTTTGTATCCACCTCCGGGGCCTTTGTATTTAGGTAACTCAGGTACGTCGATGCGACTGTTAAGTGGTTTGTTAGCGGCGCAACAATTTGATACGGAGTTACTGGGTGACAAATCCTTGTCAAAGCGTCCGATGGAGAGAGTCGCGGAACCTTTACGAGAAATGGGTGCCTCTATTAATACATCGGAAAATGGAGGTGCGCCCGTTTACATATCAGGTGGTCAGCAATTATCAGGTATTAATTATCAGATGCCAGTAGCCAGTGCCCAGGTTAAATCAGCTCTGCTACTGGCTGGGTTGTATGCTCAAGGTGTTACGCAAATTAAGCAACCCGCAATTACGCGTGACCATACCGAACGGATGTTGAAAAACTTTGGAGTTGAATTAACCACACAGAACAGTGTCGTCAGTATTGCTTCAGGGCAAATATTGAAAGCGACAAATTTAGATATACCTGCTGATATTTCTTCTGCTGCTTTTTTCATAGTAGCGGCGGCTATTAACCCAGGCTCTGATTTGGTAATTGAGCAGGTTGGGGTTAATCCGAGCCGCTCGGGTATTTTAGAAATCATGAAAATGATGGGGGCAGATCTTTCACTAGAAAACCCAATGACACTCAATGGTGAACCCGTAGCTGATGTGCATGTGCGTTATGCGCCATTGAAAGCGATTACCATTCCTGAAGAGTTAGTGTCGGTTGCTATTGATGAGTTTCCTGTGATCTTTGTTGCAGCAGCAGCAGCTACTGGAGTGACCTGTTTAACAGGCGTTGGAGAACTACGGTATAAAGAAAGTGATCGTATTGAAGCAATGCAGCAAGGACTGTTGCGAATGGGAATAAATGTTGTTGTTGAAAGCGATAACATTCTTATCACCGGCGGAAAACTACAGGGAGCAAATATTAGTAGTTATGACGATCATAGAGTAACAATGGCATTTGCTGTTGCAGGTACCATTGCTAAAGATGAAGTAACGATTGAAGCCTGCAGTCACGTAGCAACCTCATTTCCAGAGTTTATTGAGATTGCTCAAAAAGCAGGTATACGCATTCATAAGGAGGAGACGAATGTCTCAAGTTAACACGAGTGTGCCCGTTATTACCGTTGATGGACCTAGTGGTTCTGGTAAGGGAACTGTGTGTAGGTTGCTGGCAGAAAAATTAGAATGGAGACTGTTGGATAGTGGTGCGCTATATCGATTAACAGCTCTGGCAGCCAGTCACCATGGTGTATCAATTGATGATGTAGAGGCTTTAGTGGTATTAGCGGCTCATTTGGATGTGCAGTTTTCTACTCGTGACGACGGTGTTCAAATTGTGCTTGAAGGTGAGGAAGTTACTCAAGCTATTCGTAATGAAAATATCGGAAATGATGCCTCTAAAATTGCGGCTATAGGTCCGGTAAGACAGGCTCTACTTGAAAGACAGCGTGCTTTTGCAGAATTGCCTGGCTTGATTGCAGATGGACGAGACATGGGAACGGTTGTCTTCCCAACTGCTACCTTAAAAGTATATTTAGATGCGAGTGTGCAAGAAAGAGCAAGTAGACGATATAACCAGTTGATAAATAAGGGGCTCGATGCTAGCCTTGAAGTGATATTGGAAGACTTGCAAGAACGTGACACGCGTGATATGAACAGAAGTGTTGCACCATTAAAGCCTGCAAGTGATGCGATGATACTGGATTCAACCAGTATGAGTATTGAAGAAGTTCTGAGTGCGGTCCTAGAAGAAGTACGTCACAAGGGGTTGCGCTAGAGCCTTAAAAACGGATTTGATAACCAGCAGCGAACGTTGTGAGGGTATTTAGATGAGTGAAAGTTTTGCTGATCTCTTCGAAGAGAGTCTGCAAGGGCTGAATATGGCGCCTGGGTCCATTGTGACCGGCACAGTAATAGCGATAGAGAATGATTTCGTTGTTGTTCATGCAGGACTTAAATCTGAAGGTGTAATACCGCGAGCACAATTTCACAACGATAAAGGCGAGCTTACCGTCGTTGTTGGTGATGAAGTCCAAGTTGCACTAGAAAGTGTTGAAGATGGTTACGGCGCAACAAAACTTTCCCGTGATAAAGCAAAACATGCCGAAGCGTGGGCTGTGCTCGAGCAAGCCTTCGAGAAAGGCGAAACCATTAATGGGACTATTACCGGCAAGGTTCGTGGTGGTTTCACGGTAACTGTTGGTAGTGTCGATGCTTTTTTGCCAGGTTCATTGTTAGACATTCGACCGCTACGAGACAGTACTCATCTCGAAGGTAAAGAACTTGAGTTTAAGCTGGTTAAGCTCGATGCAAAACGTAATAACATTGTTGTTTCTCGCCGTGCTGTTCTTGAAGAGTTAAACAGTGCTGATCGTGAACAGTTGATTGCAACGCTAGCGGAAGGCATTGAGTTAACAGGTATTGTTAAGAACCTAACAGACTATGGTGCATTTATAGATTTAGGTGGCGTTGACGGCTTGTTGCATATTACTGATATTGCTTGGAAGCGTGTCAAACACCCAAGTGAAGTATTAACGGTTGGCGATGAAATTAACGTTAAAGTACTGAAATATGACCCAGAGCGGACACGCGTATCTTTAGGTATCAAGCAGTTAATGGCTGATCCGTGGGAAGAAACCATCGCTACGATTAATGTGGGTGATAGGAAAAGTGCCCGTGTAACCAATCTGACCGAGTATGGTTGTTTTGCTCAGATAGCGGATGGCATTGAAGGGTTAGTGCATGTGTCTGAAATGGATTGGGCGAATAAAAACATCCATCCTTCCAAGGTGGTGCACGTCGGACAAGAAGTCGATGTAATGGTGTTAGCAATCGACAAAGAGAGACGCCGTATCTCGTTGGGAATAAAGCAATGTCAGCAGAATCCGTGGGATGCTTTTGCAGAGAAGTATAAGAAGGGTGATAAGTTAACCGGCCGCATTAAATCTATTACCGACTTTGGCGTTTTCCTTGGTCTTGATGGCAATATTGACGGGCTGATTCATCTTTCAGACTTGTCTTGGGACTTGCCAGGAGATGAGGCTGTTAAGCAATACCATAAAGGCGAAGAAGTTGAGGCCGTCGTTGTATCAATCGACATTGAACGTTCCCGTATAGCCTTGAGTATTAAGCAACTAGAAAGCGACCCTTTTAGTGAATTTGTATTAACGAAAGGGAAAGGGCAAGAAGTAAGCGGCACGGTAACGGCTGTTGATAAGCAAAGAGCTAGCGTGCAATTAGCAGACGGTGTTGAAGCTGTTTTGAAAGTTGCAGATTACTCGCGAGATCGCATTAATGACCTTTCTGAGCATCTCAGCGTTGGGAGCCCGTTATCAGCGTTTATTTCGGCCATTGACAGCAAGAATAGAATAATCAGTCTTTCTATAAAACAGAAAGAACTGCAGCAAGAGAAAGAAGCGTTGCAATCAGTACAGCAGCAAGTAGTTGAGGCTGCAGGGCCTACCACTATTGGTGATCTGATAAAGCAGCAGATGAGTAAAAAGGACTCCTGAACCCTGAGGCGCTATAGGCGCCTTTCTAATTTACAGGGCATGTTGGGGGATATGATAGTGTATGAGGCAGCGGAGGGAGTATAATGACAAAATCAGAATTGATAGAGCATCTGATTGATCGGCATCCTGAACTTTCTGTAAAAGATGTAGAGCTAGCAGTTAAAGCAATGCTTGACCATATGACAGAATCACTGGCCAATGGTGACCGCATAGAAATTCGCGGTTTTGGTAGTTTTTCTCTTCATTTTCGAGCACCTCGTATAGGGAGGAATCCTAAAACGGGTGACTCTGTATCGCTAACGGCTAAATATGTTCCTCACTTTAAACCAGGAAAGGAATTGCGAGAGCAGGTTAATGAGAGTATTGAACAAGGCTTTTAAGCGGTGTTAAGACCGTTATAAAGTAGTATTTGGAGGTTACATAGTGCGTTGGTTAAAAATCTTAATAGTATTCCTACTATCAGCTGTTATTTTGATGGTGGGCATTATGTTCACGATACATAACACTGAAAAAGTATCGATTGATTTGGTGTTTATTACATTGCCTGAAGCGAGCTTGTCGCTTTGGTTGATAGCTGCTTTTGTTGTAGGCGGAATATCTGGAATCTTGCTGAGCAGTGTTGCTGTTGTTTCTCTTAAGGCTCGTTTGATGGGAAGTCGTCGTAAAGTTAATGCGACTAACAAAGAGCTTAATAAATTGAGGACGGCTACACTTAAAGACGCTGCATAACGTGCAAAATATATGGCTTATCGTACCCTTAGTTATCGCTATTTTTATTGGTTGGTTACTCGGACGAAAAAGCTTTAGTCAAGAAATGAAACCTGCATCTGAAGGTGTTTTGGGCCGCGATTATTTTATAGGGCTTGATCACCTTTTAAACGAAAAAACAGATGCAGCAATAGAAAGCTTTATTCGCGCGCTCGAAGTGAACAGTGAAACTATTCCTGCTCATTTAGCTTTAGCTAAATTATTCCGGCGTAAAGGCGATGTTGAGCGTGCTATTAATATTCATCAAAACCTCTTAGCTCGGCCAGATTTGTCACGTCAAGATTCACTCAGAGTGCAGATGGCGCTTGCATTAGACTATGATGCTGTCGGTTTACTAGATCGCACAGAAAGCCTTCTTAAAGATATCGTTAAGCAGAACCCCCCGCGTGAAACACGTCGTAAAGCGTTGACTGTGCTAACTAAACTGTATGAAAAAGAACAGGAATGGCACGATGCGTTGAAAACAGCGCAAAAGCTTAATCCTGATGAAACGCTCGATATCCGTCATGAATGCGCGCACTACTATTGCGAGTTGGCTGAAAAAAGCTTAAAAGAACAGCAGTATAAAGAAGCCGCTGATTTTACAAAGCAGGGGCTGCAGTTAGACCCTCTATCGGTACGTGGCTCACTGTTGCAATCACGTATTGCGATAGAGCAGCAACAATGGAAAACGGCGATACGAGCTTTACGTAATGTTGAAAAGCAAAATGTAAAATTTGTATCTGAAACGATTAAAGATCTAGAGCGTTGTTACTCTGCGCTACAAAATCGTACAGAGTATGAAGCCTACTTGCTGCACTGTTTGTCAAGTGCACCGTCGGCAACAGTGATTTTGGCATTAGCTGAGGTGATCAAGGACGACCGCGGGGTATATGCTGCGGGTTCATTTATTACCGACGAATTAAAACACCGCCCATCAATCAAAGGTTTTAATCGATTAATAGCGATGCATATTGAGCATGGAAGCGAAAATGCCAGAGACAGTTTAAAGGTGTTGCGTAGCTTGATTGGTACATTAGAAACGAGTAAGCCGCGTTACTTGTGCCAGCAATGTGGGTTCTCTGGACGGGCGCTGGTATGGCAGTGTCCATCTTGTAAAAGTTGGAGTACAACCAAACCTATTCAAGGTTTGGAGGGCGAGTAAACAGTTGTGGTTTTGTACTACAAAAGTCAGTTAATAGTGAGAGAGAGCAGATTAAAGTGACCCTTGATAAGAAACGCATCATTGTTGCATTGGATTACCCGACTGTTGAGCAGGCCCTTGTTATGGCCGATCAACTTGACCCTATGCGTTGCAGGCTGAAAGTGGGTAAAGAACTATTTACTCGTGGCGGCCCTACAATAGTTGAGCAATTACAGCGTAAAGGCTTTGAGGTTTTTCTTGATCTGAAATTTCATGATATTCCTAATACAACAGCAAAAGCAGTAAGAGCCGCTGGTGAGTTAGGAGTGTGGATGGTTAATGTTCACGCCACTGGTGGACGACGCATGATGGAAGCCGCTCGTAACGAATTGAGTCAAGTAAAGAACAATAAAACCTTATTAATTGCAGTAACCGTTCTGACGAGTATGGAGCGTGAGGATTTACAAGAAGTAGGCTTGGATCTTGACCCTCTTGATCATGTAAAACGTTTAGCGGCGCTGACAGAGTCTTGCGGGTTAGATGGCGTAGTATGTTCTGCCCAAGAAGTAACACCATTAAGAACAATCATTTCACCAGAGTTTAGCTTGGTCACGCCGGGTATTCGCCCTGCGGACAGTGTTGCAGGTGATCAGCGTCGCATTATGACGCCTTCTGAAGCATTACAAGCTGGCAGCACATATCTTGTCATTGGACGGCCAATTACTCAGGCTGAAAAACCGTTACTTGCGCTAGAGTTGATAGAGAAAGAGATTGCTGCGTTTATCTAGTTGATTACTCATACGAAGCAGGCCATAACCAAGCGGCGCCTCTAACGCCGCTTGAGTCCCTGTGGACTGCCTTAGCTAATTGAGTGTTTACGGTATCTGAAAAGATATACTGCCCCCACACCTTGGGTAGCTCTTCATAGAGGCTGCTTATATTTGATAGTCCTCCACCTAATACAATGATATTAGGGTCTAGTATATTAATAACACCCGCAAGGCTACGGGCAAGCCTATCGATGTAAATACGGCAATAAGCTTGAGAGAGCGTGCAGCCTTTATCAGCTCTTTGCCAAATCAGGTCAGGCCTTGTTACTAAGCTTAAAGGGAGAGTAGAGTTGTTAACCTGAGTTTCTTTAAGAACCTCTGCATTGTAGAGTTGTGTAGCGCCGGGTCCTGACAGGTAAGTCTCAATGCAGCCCTGCTTTTTGCAGTAGCATTCTTGGCCAGATAATTCATCGTACTGTGGAAAGGGTAGAGGGTTATGCCCCCACTCGCCCGCTATTGAGTTTGCGCCATTAATGACTTGTTGATTCACAACAATACCAGCGCCTACGCCTGTTCCTAAAATAACACCGAAAACAACAGCGTGGCCTTTTCCTGCGCCATCGATAGCTTCAGAGAGTGCAAAGCAGTTTGCATCATTGCTTAAACGCACTGGGCGATTAAGGGCGCTTTCTAGATCCTGCTGTAGAGGCATTCCAATAAGGCAGGTAGAGTTCGCGTTTTTAATCAACTGTGTAGGTGAAGAGGCTGCTCCAGGAATACCGATGCCAATAGTAGCGCGTTCCCCAAGGTGTATTTCAGTATCTATAATCAGGCCAGTGATGGCGCGAAGAGTGGCTTGATAATCATTTTGTGGTGTTGCTATGCGTCGACGATAGAGAATATCACCGTTATTAGGTATGCCTGAGTCGTGTTGTTGAACTTTGTCGTTAAGAGCAGCGATCTCTATTTTTGTACCGCCAAGATCTATCCCAATGCGCATGGTTATTCACAGTGATGAAGTATGCTGTTTAGAATAGATCTAACGCTTCAGAGAATAAAGCTAAGTGATTAAAGAATAAAAAATAGAGTCGCTGGGATAATAATTAAACTTCCAATATTACCCAATAACACAATAGAAGCGACTTGATGAGGTTCCTGCTGGTAGCGTTCTGAAACCATGTAATTGAGCACAGCAGGTGGCATAGCGCCAAACAAGACCAAGTAGGTAAAGTGGGCTGGTTCAAGTTGCAGTAAGGGCTGTAGAGCAAGCGCAATAACAAGGCCGCTAAGAGGGCATAAAATAGCGCCCCAAATACCAATTTTCCAATGGGTAAGGTCGACATTGGTCATGCGTACGCCTAATGCAAACAGCATAAGAGGAATAGAAATTTGCCCAAGCATTTCAATAAAAGTAGCAGCGCCAACAGGAACATGTAAGTCAAAAGTGCTCCAGATTAACCCTGCTATTGTAGCGATAATCATGGGCATTTTGAGTACATTGATCGGGTTGGTTTTATGATCAAGAATATATAAGCCCACGGTGAAGTGGAGCAGATTCTCGACCAAAAAAAGTACGACGGCAGCAGGTAATGCATGTTCTCCAAAGGCCAGCACAGCTAAAGGTAATCCTAGATTGCCGCTATTGCTGAACATCATTGGAGGGAGGAATGTTTTAGGGCTAACACCTAATAACTTACATACGGGTAAGAGTAATAAGCCTGAGCCTAGTACAACAATGGCTGCTCCAATTGCTAGCATTTGAAATTGGGGTAAATCAAATGATTTGGCAGAGAGCACTGAAAAGATCAGTGCTGGTACAAACACATCAATATTAATAGTGTTCGCAGTCGACATATCCGTATGGCGTTTACGAGCATAAAAAAAGCCCACACTAACAATTGCAACAAGCGGAAAAACGGTTAAAAAGATCCGCTCGAGTAGTGCTAGTGTGGTGCTATCCATAGGTGTGCTTTATCCGTTGTGTTAGTCGTATTTTTTACCAGTAGGTACAATAACGACAGGTAACTTAGCATGTTTAACAACTTGCGCTGTAGTATGGCTATGACGGCCGAAAGTGTTCTCAGCGCCCATAACTATCATCTGTACATTGCGTTTTTTGGCTTCATTGAGAATGGAGTCAGTGTGATTACCTTCAACGATGGCATATTCCATCTCCACGTTGGTTTCTTCAGGTAGGCTGTTCATCTCTTCAACGCAGAATTTTTTGACTCTGTCATGCATTTCTTGATGGATGGTATTAATCCCTTCATCATGCATTTTCTTCACAACATCATCAGGCAGATAATTTTTGATAAGCGCAGAGCCCATTTCTCCGATAGGCTCCACCACGTGCAAGATAACAATCTTAGCATTAAGTGCACCGGCTAGTTTCACTGCATGGCGAAAAACCGGACGCGTATGCTTACCAAGAGATGTAGTGTAAAGAATGGTATTGATATCAGGTAAAGCCATGTTGGTATCCTCACAACGTTGTGTTTGAGTATTCGTTCAGGCCTTGCGAGCCTGAATACGATTGTTTTCTTCAGTTGATGGTTCGTCACTCAGTTTAGACTGCGTACAGCGATCCACCAGGTAAATAATAGATTTATAATCAATCCCACTATGGTGACTTAAACCAATTTCGCAGGTGCGACTGGTCGAATAGCCGACATCACAACTTTGTACGGCACCTTTTAGCGTACGCAGTGCTGATGTATTCAGTTCAGGGGTTGAAAAGCCTTTGTCGCCAGCAAAACCACAGCAGGTTATCTGATCAGGAATAACAACCTTTGTTGAGCATGCTGACATGATACGTTTGAGTTTTTCTGCTTGTCCCATACGGGTTGCGCTACAAGTAATATGCAGTGCAACGGGCTCATTACCAGCGGTAAACAGCAAGCGATCCATCAGGAACTCATCAATGAAATCGACGGTATCGTAGAGTTTGATACGTGAGTCAATTTTATCCTTTAGTAGTAGGCTACAAGGGCTGGTGTCAGAATACACAGGAAGCACCCCGTTTTCTGTGATCTTAAGCAATACTTTTTCAATTTCAGACGATTTTGAATCAGCGGCTGCGAACATACCTTTGGACTGGAACGGCATACCACAACATAGATTATCCATATCAGGAGGATAGATGACGTCAAAACCCGCTTTGCGTAGCAATGCTTCAGTTTTATCTGCCAATGGTGTTTGGTCGGCATCACCTCTTGCTGGCCCCATTGTCCGGCTAGCGCAACTGGGAAGATAAACCACTTTTGGCGCATCGCTAGGTGTTTGGGTAAGCTGCGTTGCTGATTTTGGTTTGATTTTAGGTGCGCCAGTAGGCATTGACGGTGTCCATTGCTGGATACGCCCGCCTGATAGCTTACGAGATGCGCCAGTAATAGCCGACATCGCCTTGGTGCCGATTAAGCCATGAGTTGCATCGGCTGCTGCAAAGGTAAACCGGCTAGCTTTTGCTAATGTTCCGTAATGGTCCGCTAGCCATTGAGCCAGTTTGGAGTGTTTTTCGTTGTTTTGGCTGCGGATAGAGCGTGTTAAATCGCCAGTATTGATACCGACAGGGCAGGTGGTTGAGCACAAGCCACAGGCTGCGCATGTCTCGGTGCCTTGATATTTATATTCTTGGCGTAATTCGGCAAGTCGTTCGGGGTCTGCATTTGGGGTGTCGCTGGCTGCTTCAAGGCGAGCAATTTCACGCCAAATAACGATGCGTTGTCTAGGTGTTAGAGTGAGTGCACGAGAAGGGCAGGTTGGCTCGCAAAAACCGCACTCAATGCATTTGTCTACTAATGGATCGGCAGCGGGCAAAGGCTTAAGGTTTTCAAGATGAACATGGCTGTTTTTGTTGAGTAATACACCAGGGTTCAAAATATTTTTTGGATCTAAAAGTTCTTTTAGTTCCCACATTAGCTGATAGGCGTCTTTTCCCCACTCTAGCTCAACGAAAGGAGCCATATTACGGCCAGTGCCATGTTCTGCTTTAAGGGATCCATCATAGGTGCCCACTACCATATGAGCGACATCAGCCATTAAGCCATCGTAGCGCTCTATTTCTGCTTGAGTATCAAAAGCCTGAGTGAACACAAAATGTAAGTTGCCCTCTAGTGCGTGGCCAAAAATGAGCGCTTCATCGTAGTGCCATTTCTTGAATAGCTGGTGGAGGTCATTAACGGCATCGGCGAGCTGCTCAACAGGAAACGCAACATCTTCAATGATGACCGTTGTACCGGTAAGGCGAATAGCGCCTACCGCTGGAAACAGGCCTTTACGTATCGCCCAAAACTTGGCGTACTCTTCCGGTTTGTTAGTGAACTCAATAGGGCGTGCTGTTTCTAGGCTAGCAATGGATGCTTTTATCTCTTCAACTTGTTTGGCCAGAGCGTCGGGGTCTGGTGAGCGGGTCTCAACCAATAGTGCAGCCGCATCTTCAGGCAAGTCTTTGATAAAATCTGGCATGCCGGGCTTGTCTTCGACAGAGCGTAAACCTGCACGATCCATGAGCTCTACGGCTGACACCGGTGTTTTCTTAAGAATGGCGACTGCATCACAGGTAGTACGCACTGTGTTAAAAAATATTAAAGCAGAGGCTTTGTTAGGGTGCTCGTCTACTGTTCGGTAGGTTATCTCAGACATAAAACCAAGCGTACCTTCAGATCCAATCATTAGGTGCTGCAGTATATCGATTGGGTCGGTGTAATCTACCAGCGAGTTTAGCGCGTAACCGGTGGTGTTTTTTAGGCGGTACTTATGATGAATACGATCATGAAGCGCTTGGTTAGCTCGCGTTTGTAGGCTGAGCGCTTCTAGAGCATCTAATAACGGCTTATGAGATTGTCTAAACTGCTTTACTGAATCAGGATTGCCGGTATCTAGCTGCGCACCATCGGCCAGTACAAGTTTCATGCTTTTGAGTGTTCGATAGCTGTTTTGTGCTGTACCACAGCACATACCGCTAGCATTATTGGCGGCAATTCCGCCAATCATTGCCGCATTAATAGAGGCAGGGTCGGGTCCTATTTTTTTATTGAAGGGGGCAAGGTAGCTATTTGCCTGGCCTCCGATAACGCCGGGCTGAAGGCTAATCTCAGTCGCGTCATTGTTGATATGGTAGCCTTTCCAGCCATCGCCTAGCTGAATCAAAACCGAGTCAGTAATGGCTTGTCCAGACAAGCTGGTGCCGGCTGCTCTAAACGTGACAGGGACTTGAGTTTTATCAGCGAGGGTAACGATGCGTGCAACTTCTTGTTCGCTTTGTGTTCTCACAACTATTTGGGGAATTAGGCGATAAAAACTCGCATCTGTACCGTATGCCAATGTACGCAATGGGTCGGTAATTAAGCGTTCTTCAGGAATAAATTGCTGAAGTTCAGCCAGAAAATTTTGATGTGTCTGTTTCATATTATTCACTGAGGCCACTTAGGTGGATTTGTTGAATGGAGCGTGCGTAGAGAGCGGGCACGGCTTTATAAGCCGCGGCATCAGCAGGGATGCCGCGGGTGTACGTCATGCGTTAGAGCGTATTATTTAGCGTAGGCGATTGCCGGTAGCCAAAGTACGATTTGTGGCCAGAAAACAAGTATGAACAAGGCAATTAACTGTAGGCCGATAAATGGCATAACACCCCTGTAAATATCTTTTAGCTTGACGTTTGGAGGGCATACACCTTTTAGATAGAAAAGGGCAAAGCCGACCGGTGGTGTTAGGAAGGATGTCTGTAATGCCATGGCGACTAACATTACGAACCACACCAGTTCTGGATTATCTACCACACCGTAACCGTTTATATCTAAACCCAAGGCCGATATGACCGGTGCTAACAGCGGTAGAATAATCAGTGTGATTTCGATCCAGTCTAGGAAGAAACCTAGCAAGAAAATCACGCCAAGAATAAAGAAGATGATGCCGTAAGGGCCAAATGGAAGGCCGGTTAAGAATGACTCAATAAGCTCATCACCACCGAGTTCACGTAATACCAAAGCGAAACAAGTTGCACCAATAAAGATAGCGAAAATGTATGCCGTAGTATTGAGTGTTCCACCCATAACTTCTCTTAGTACCGGAATGCTGAAGCGACGGTTATAGATCGCTAGTAAGGTTGCACCCATTGCACCTACACCAGAAGCTTCTGTTGGTGTCGCAAAGCCACCAAAGATAGAACCCAACACCACAAATATTAGTAATAGCGTAGGCAAAACAGCTTTCAGTACATTAGCGACAACAGGCCAAGTAACCGCTTTAGCATCTTTAGGAACCGGTGCCGCATTTGGTTTTACATAGGAGTAAATTAGAATGTAAGTGATATACATGCCGCCTAGCATTAACCCAGGGAATACCGCGCCCATGAACAGATCACCAACTGATAAGCCTAGCTGGTCTGCCATGATAACCAGCATGATGCTTGGTGGTATCAGAATACCCAGTGTACCTGCTGAAGCAATCGTACCTAACGCCAATGGCATTGAATAACCTTGCTTGGTCATCGATGGCAAAGACATAACAGCAAGTAATACAACTGAAGCACCGATGATGCCAGTTGATGCAGCCAAGATAATACCGATGGCTGTTACAGTAACGGCTAAGCCACCACGTACACGCCCAAACAGCTCTTGCATTGAATGCATTAGTTTTTCAGCGACACCGGACTTATCAAGCATAATACCCATGAAAATAAACATAGGTAATGCGACCAGAATCCAATTGTCCATGATTTTCCACAGACGATTCACGACCAAGCCAAGCGTGGTGTAATCAAGTCCGGTCATGGTGTCTAAATTAGCATCGGCAAATTGGCCGATAAAAGCAAAAATAATACCGACGCCGCCTAGAACCCAAGCAACAGGAATACCGGTAAAAAGAAGTGCGATGAATGATAAGAACATCGCAATGACCATAATTTCATTGGCGTCCATCATCATTCTCCACGTATCAGTAAAACAATATCACGATATAGACGTGACAGAACGGCTAGGCCGAGTAAAGCAAAGCTCACAGGAATAACCCCTTTTATAATCCAGCGATAAGGTAAGCCAGATGGGGATTGAGAGCTTTCATTGATACGATAAGAGTCGTAAAAGAAATCGAGACTATGTGCAAAAATAATAAAAATGAAAGGTAAAACCAAAATCAAGATGCCCAGAATTTCGATGATGTGCTTCGTGCGTGCTCGAAAGTGAGAATAAAATAGATCTACACGAATATGTGAATTAGTGGTTTGCGCATAAGAAAGGCCAAACATGACGCCAACAGCATAAAGATGCCATTGAAGCTCTTCTAATACGATTAAACCGTTTGAAAATCCTTTTCGAAGCACGACCTGCAAAATGATTACAAGAACCAGCAGGACGTAGCACCAAGCAACTGACATACCGATACGCTGGATAAAGCGATCGATCTTATCGGCTAAAGGTACTGAGGGGAGAGTATCGTTCTCAGTCACAGGAAGGTACCTACATCGATTATTATTGTATGAAAATAAGGCAGACAGTGAGTCACTGTCTGCCTGAGCTTACGTGTTGTTGTTAATAGAGCTATTAACGACTACGTGGTAGGAATGCGTTTGATTCCCACAAGTTATAACCTGTGCGGAATGTATTCAGATCATCCCATACTTTCTTGAAGAACGGGTCAGCTGCAGATTTCTCAACAACAACTTCGTCCCATTTCTCTTCAAAGGCAGCAAGCATAGTGTCATTCCAGTAGCGGATTTCAACACCGTTCTCTTTAGCTTTAGCCATAACAGGGAACTGCATTGCTTCACCTTCAGCAATCGCGTTAGTCATAGATGCTTTACAAGTGTTTTCAACAGTGGCTTGTTGTCCTGCAGACATTTTGCCCCACGCATCTTTGTTAACTAACAACTCAAAGATAGTGGCTTGCTGATGCCAACCAGGGAAGTAGTTGTACTTCATGATTTTGTGGAAGCCAAGACGCTGATCGATAGCGGGTTGAGAGAACTCAGATGCATCAATTGCACCTTTCTCAAGAGCACCGAAGATTTCACCGCCAGGTAGCTGTGATGTAGAAACACCCATTTTTTCCATGACTGAAGCGCCAAGGCCGAAGAAGCGCATGTTCAGGCCTTTAAGGTCAGCTGGGGTATTAATTTCTTTGTTGAACCAGCCTGATGTCTCTGGAGAAATAATCGCACAAGGAATAACTTTAACGTTGAAGCCGCTTGTATCGTACATTTCCTGATAAAGTTTTAGGCCGTTACCATAGTACATCCAAGCCATGTATTCGCCAGCTTCAGGACCAAAAGGTACTGCAGAGAAGATAGCAGCGGCTGGCATTTTACCCTGCCAGTAACCTGCTGTAGCGTAACCTGAGTTCACTTTACCCGAAGATACCGCATCAAGAATTTCTGGAGGGCTAACCAATTTACCTGGCTCATAGATTTTCATCTTGATTTTGCCATCAGTAACCAGTTTTAGCTGGTCAGCAACCCAAACAATAGGAGTACCGAGTGCTGGCAAGTGTGAGCCAAAAGCAATCGGGGTTTTCAGTAACATTTTATCAGCTGCTTGAGCAGGCATAATAGCAGTAGCGGCAACACCTGCCAGAACAGCAGCAGAGATCACAGACTTGGTAAACTTTTTCATGTCTCATCCTCAATAACGATATTATTTTTTTTTTATACTCGGTACTGAATATACAACAGATTCGTTGTTATAACAGTGTTAAAAATCGTGCTTGATAAATTGGTATTACCAATTTACCATGTTCTAGATTGCTACTGTATTTTTTTTAACCAGTGCTTGTCAACGATTTTTATAAACTAAATATATATTGGTTTTGTTGTTGATACGCGCTAGTTTCACACTTAAGTTAATATTTAATTAATGGTAAGACCAATTGTGCAGGTGCGTAATTGAGGCCTTTGTAGACGTTAGTTTTATAAGTGTCTAAGTAGTAATACTGAGTAAGGGTGAGTGTAGAAAGACTATGTGACAGTTGATCTGTGCTGAAAAATTTTTAATCGAGTAATTGGTTGGAAGAATAAAAACATGGCGTATCAAAAGGTCAGGCAGCCGAAAATATCAGATGTCATCGTTGATAGAATGGAGGAGATGATATTAGAAGGAACTTTAAAGCCTGGGCAAAAGCTGTTGCCGGAAAGGGAGTTATCGACTCAATTTGAAGTATCTAGGCCCTCGTTGCGTGAAGCAATACAGAAACTTACGGCTAAAGGCTTATTGGTTAGTCGCCAAGGAGGGGGTACATATGTTTCAGAGGATTTAGGTGGCTCCTTTATGGATCCGCTACTAGAACTCTTTAAAAGTCACCCCGAAGCACAATATGACTTGCTTGAGTTCAGGCATGCATTAGAAGGGGTGACTGCATATTACGCAGCATTGCGTAGTACGCCGGCTGATAAAAAAGCAATAAAAACCAGCTACGACGCACTACAAGTACACCATGCAAATAAAGACTTTGAAAAAGAAGTAGCGGCCGATGTTGATTTTCATCTGACCATCGCCGCATCCACACACAATATGGTGCTTCTTCATATGATGCGTGCTCTGTTTAGCTTACTGCGACAGCA
This sequence comes from Neptunomonas japonica DSM 18939, assembly GCF_000422765.1. GTDB lineage: Bacteria > Pseudomonadota > Gammaproteobacteria > Pseudomonadales > Balneatricaceae > Neptunomonas > Neptunomonas japonica. The sequence goes on from NZ_AUGR01000016.1 coordinate 85,468, forward strand.
TATCGGAGATAACTTAGAGAACGTCTATCCCAAACCCGGTTACCGACAAAAAATACATGACCAACACTTTAAGCTGATGGAAGCTATTTTCTCCGGTGAGCCTGACCTTGCACAAAAAGCAGCGCATGATCACTTAGCTTATGTAGAAGAGTCTCTATTAGAGCAAGGCAAAGAAAATACCCGAGTGGAAAGGGCGTTGCGCCGCTCTACTCATAGTTGAGCTTAGACTTTAGGCTATTAATACATTTGTGTATAAATACTACAGGAAAGGCATTTTTCGACCTGAATTAGTACGTTTCGTAGACAAGTTTTTGAAAATCTTGTAGTATTACTACAAATCAAAAGAAAGAAGCAAGTGTTGCAGTGCAGCATTGAAAGCTTCTCAAGATAAAGAACAGGCTCGGTTTGCACTAAAAGCAATAAAAAGAAGCCTGCTGTTTATAACTACAAGGGATAAGTGCTTAAAGCATACGTGGAGAAGGCAACGTGCAAGACAAATATACTGATGACATCGATCCAATTGAAACAACTGAATGGTTAGAAGCACTTGAGTCAGTCGCAAATAATGATGGCGATGACCGTGCTCGATTTCTATTAGCGCAACTGGGGCGCAAAGCGTCTGATATGGGTGTTGATAGCTTAGGTTCTGTTACTACCCCATACCGTAATACCATTTCCTCTAAAGATGAAATCCGCATGCCGGGTGATCTGTTTATGGAGCGTCGCATCCGTTCATTCATTCGTTGGAATGCAATGGCAATGGTTATGCGAGCTAACGATAACAAAGATGGCCTTGGTGGCCATATTTCTAGTTTCTCATCTTCAGCAACGTTATATGACATTGGCTTCAACTACTTCTTCCGTGGTAATGAAGGTGGGCAAGATTCAGATATGGTGTTTTTCCAAGGCCATATATCCCCAGGTATTTATGCGCGTGCTTATCTTGAAGGCCGTTTAACTGAAGACCAGCTAGATAACTTCCGTCGCGAAGTAGATGGTCACGGTCTTTCTTCATATCCGCATCCATGGTTGATGCCTGATTTCTGGCAGTTCCCAACGGTATCTATGGGTCTTGGTCCGATTCAAGCAATCTACCAAGCGCATGTTATGCGTTACTTATCTGCACGTAGCCTAATTAACCGTGGCGATCGTAAAGTATGGGCATTTTTGGGTGATGGTGAGTGTGATGAGCCAGAGTCTTTGGGTGCTATTGCATTGGCTGGCCGTGAGCAGTTAGAGAACCTCGTATTCGTCATTAACTGTAATCTGCAGCGTCTTGATGGGCCAGTTCGTGGTAACGGTAAAATTGTCCAAGAGCTCGAAGGTGTATTCCGCGGTGCTGGTTGGAATGTTATTAAGTGCTTGTGGGGCCGTCATTGGGATCCACTATTTGAAAAAGATGAGCACGGTTTATTGCAAAAACGTATGGATGAAGTGTGCGATGGTGAATTGCAAAACTTTAAAGCCAACGGCGGCGCATACACGCGTGAGCATTTCTTCGGAAAATATCCTGAACTACTAGAAATGGTTAAGGATATGTCAGATGACGAGATCATGAACCTTAACCGTGGTGGTCATGACCCGTATAAAGTTTATGCAGCTTATCAGCAGGCAATGAACAGCACGGGGCGTCCTACAGTAATCTTAGCGCAAACTGTTAAGGGTTACGGTACAGGTAAGTCGGGCGAAGCGAAAAACGACACTCACTCAATGAAGAAGGTAGCGATCGACGATCTTAAAGATTTCCGTGATCGTTTCTCTATTCCGTTGAATGATGATCAGTTGAAAGAAGTGCCTTACTACCGCCCTTCAGCTGAATCACCAGAAATGAAGTACATGTTAGAGCGTCGTAAAAAGTTGGGTGGTTTCTACCCAGTACGTCGCAACGAAGTACAACAGCTTGAAACACCTGCACTAGAAGCATTCTCTAACAACCTTAAGGGTAGTGGTGAGCGTGAACTTTCAACGCAGATGTCTTTGAACCGTGTATTGAATACATTGGTTAAAGATAAAAATATCGGTGAGCGCATTGTTCCGATTATTCCAGACGAAGCACGTACTTTCGGTATGGAAGGTATGTTCCGTCAGTTAGGTATTTATACCTCGGAAGGGCAGCGTTATGTGCCGCATGATAGCGACCAAATCATGTTCTACAAAGAATCTAAAACAGGTCAGATTCTTGAAGAAGGTATTAACGAAGCCGGTGCAACGTCTGCTTGGATTGCATGTGCAACATCTTATGCAAACAACAACTGCCCGATGATCCCGTTTTACATCTTCTATTCAATGTTTGGTTTCCAGCGCGTAATGGACTTGATCTGGGCTGCGGGTGATATGCAGGCTCGCGGATTCTTGATCGGTGCTACTGCAGGTCGTACAACGTTGAACGGTGAAGGTTTGCAGCATCAGGATGGCCACAGTCACTTGATGGCGCAGATGATTCCTAACTGCGTATCTTATGACCCTACTTATGGTTACGAGCTAACCGTTATTGTTCAAGACGGTATTCGTCGTATGTACCACGAAGGCGAGAATCGCTTCTACTACATCACTACCATGAACGAGAACTACTCACATCCTGAGATGCCTACTGGCGCTGAAGAAGGCATCATTAAAGGTATGTACATGCTCAAAGAAGGCAAAGATGCTGAGCTAAAAGTTCAGTTGATGGGCTGCGGTACTATCTTGCGTGAAGTGGAAGAAGCCGGTGTGATCTTGCGTGAAGAATACGGTATTGAGTCTGACGTATGGAGCACAACGTCTATCAACGAATTGCGTCGTGATGCGCAGGGTGTTGAACGTTATAACCTACTGCACCCAGAAGCAGAGCCGCAAGTAGCTTATGTGACTGAGTGCTTGAAAGATCGTCAGGGTCCAGTGATTGCTGCTACAGATTACATTCGTTTGTATGCTGATCAGCTACGTGAATATATCCCTGCACGTTATAAAGTGTTGGGTACAGATGGTTACGGTCGTTCTGATACGCGTGCAAAACTACGTGAATTCTTTGAAGTTAACCGTTATTACGTAGTGGTTGCAGCGCTAAAAGCACTGCAAGAAGATGGCAAGGTAGAAGCTTCAGTCGTCGCTAAAGCCATGCAGAAATTCAATCTCAACCCAGATAAACCAGCGCCGTGGACTGTGTAAGTCCCGATGAATGCCTGAGTGCTTGCTCAGGCCTGCTGATTTTACAAGTTGAATTGAACGCAATGGCGAAAAAAGAACAGAGGACATTATCGTGAGCACAATCACAATTACAGTTCCAGATTTAAGCGGCGCAGAAGACGTTGATGTTATCGAAGTATTGGTTAAGGCCGGTGACGTTGTCGCTGAAGGCGATAGCTTAATTGCTTTGGAAACGGATAAAGCATCGATGGAAGTACCTGCAGAACAAGCGGGCACAGTCGTAGAAGTAATGATGAAAGAAGGCGCTAGTTGCAACGAAGGCGACGTTATCTTAACGCTAAGCACAGGTGCAGCAGAAGTTGCCGTGCCTGTAGCTGACCCTGTTGAAGCGGCTCCGGTTGCCGCAGTGCCTGCTGCTGTTGCAGCACCTGCAGCGACATCAGTCGAGCAGGTTTTAGTGCCTGACTTGAGTGGTGCCGCAGATGTAGATGTTATCGAAGTGATGGTTAAGCCAGGGGATGTGATCGAAGAGGGCGATAGCCTGATTGCACTGGAAACCGACAAAGCATCAATGGAAGTACCTGCTCCAATGGGCGGTAAAGTTGTTGAAGTGAAAATTTCTGAAGGTGGCACTTGTAGTGAAGGCGATCTATTGGTTCTGCTTGAGGTGGGCAATACTGCAGCGCCAACAGCAGCGCCAACAGCAGCTCCAGTAGCTCCTGCTCCGGTTGCCGCTCCTGCTGCTCCAGTTGCTGGTGGTGTTGAAGACGTATTAGTGCCTGACTTGAGTGGTGCTGCCGACGTTGATGTTATCGAAGTGATGGTTAAGCCAGGGGATGTGATCGCAGAGGGCGATAGCCTGATCGCGCTAGAAACTGATAAAGCATCAATGGAAGTACCAGCGCCTAAAGGCGGTACAGTTAAAGAAGTTAAGATCACTGAAGGTAGTACCTGTAACGAAGGTGATGTGCTTATCGTTCTGGAAATTGCAGGGAGTGCTGCTCCAGTATCTGCACCTGCGCCAGTTGCGGCCGCGCCTGCATCAGCTCCTGCTGCACCAGTGTCAGCTGCTTCTCCTGCAGCGCAAGCACCGGCAGTTAATCAGGCTGACCTTGAGAAGAAGAATCGCAAAATCAATGCAGGGCCTGCTGTTCGAGCAGTGGCGCGTGAGTACGGCGTTGATCTGAGTGAAGTAAAAGGGAATGGCCGTAATGGTCGAGTCCTTAAAGAAGATGTTCAAGCGTATGTGAAAAGTGCACTGAAGCAGCTGAAAGAAAAACCAGCAGCGGCAGCAGTAACAGGTGGTTCGGGTATTCCGGCAATCCCAGCTGTTGATTTCAGTAAGTTTGGTGAAATAGAAAAAGTTAAACTGAGCAAAATCGGTAAATTAACCGCAGCAAATATGTCTCGCTGCTGGTTGAACATTCCGCATGTAACTCAGTTTGATGATGCCGATATCACTGAGCTAGAAGCATTCCGTAAAGGCATGAAAGAAGAAGCACTAAAAGCAGGTGTTAAATTAACGCCGTTGCCTTTCATGATCAAAGCGGTTGCTAAAGCATTAGCTGAAAATCCAAAATTCAATGCGTCATTGGATGCTGACGGTGAACACATCGTCTACAAAAAATACATCAATGTTGGTTTGGCTGTTGATACGCCAAATGGCTTGATGGTGCCAGTGATCAAAGATGCGGATAAAAAATCAATTTATGAGTTGTCTTTGGAAGCAAACGAATTGGCGGGTAAAGCGAAAAATCGCAAGCTCAAGCCAAACGAAATGCAGGGTGCATGCTTCACAATTTCTAGCTTGGGCGGTATTGGCGGAACTGGCTTTACGCCAATCGTTAATGCACCTGAAGTGGGAATCTTGGGTGTCTCTAAAGCAGATATCAAGCCGCGTTGGAACGGTAAAGAATTTGAGCCACGTATGATGTTGCCATTGTGCTTGTCATACGATCATCGTGCCATTAATGGCGGTGATGCAGGCCGCTTCCTTACTTATCTGAACAGCTTACTGAGTGATATTCGTCGCTTGATGATGTGATGCCATGTAACGTTTTAGCAAGTCCCTTGGCTTAGCTTACGGGGTTCCTTTTAGGAACCCCGTTTTTTTTGTCTGGAACTCTGCTGAGGCAATGTTGTGCCTTGCAACATTTGGCTTAAAAAGTTAATTTAGCTGAGATTAAATTTTTACTCTGTAAGGATACTATGAAAAAGATATTGACGGTTTTCGGAACGCGTCCCGAAGCGATTAAAATGGCCCCTCTCGTAAAAGCGCTGGCAAAAGAGAATGAGCTAGAAAGTCGCGTTTGTGTGACCGCCCAGCATCGTGAAATGTTAGATCAGGTTTTGGGGCTTTTTGAAATAAAGCCTGATTATGACCTAAACATTATGAAGCCCGGCCAAGATCTTTTTGATGTTACCTCACGTATATTGTTGGGTATTCGCGAAGTTTTGCGTGAGTTTAAGCCTGATGTTGTTTTAGTACACGGTGACACCAGCACTACTTTTTCTACCGCTTTGGCTGCATTTTACGAGCAAATTCCTGTTGGGCATGTTGAAGCAGGACTAAGAACCGGTGATATTTACTCGCCATGGCCAGAAGAGGCCAACAGAAAGCTGACGGCAACGCTGACCAAGTGGCACTTTGCGCCTACGCAGCTATCGTATCAAAATCTCGTTGATGAAAAAGTACCAGCAGAATACCTGTCGATTACCGGTAATACGGTTATTGATGCGTTGCACTGGGTTGTTGATAAAATAGCCACCGATAGTTCGCTTGAATCAACGTTATCGTCGCGTTTTCTTTTTCTGGATGAGAGCAAAAAACTCATTCTCGTGACTGGCCACCGACGTGAGTCTTTTGGCGGTGGCTTTGAGCGTATTTGTGAAGCATTGGCTGATATCGCCAAGCGTTACCCAGAGTCACAAATTGTTTACCCCGTTCACTTAAACCCTAACGTACAAGAGCCTGTTAACCGGCTTTTAAAGGGTGTTGATAATATCCACCTAATCGACCCGCAAGATTACTTACCATTTGTTTACCTGATGAATCGTAGTTACCTCATATTGACTGACTCTGGTGGTATTCAAGAAGAAGCACCCTCGCTAGGTAAGCCGGTATTGGTCATGCGAGATAACACAGAGCGCCCTGAAGCAGTCGATGCAGGAACCGTTGAGTTAGTGGGTACTGACTACGAAAGAATAGTCGCAGGTGTTGTTGAGTTAATGGAATCGCAAGAAAAGTATGATTCTATGGCTAGAGCCATAAATCCTTATGGTGATGGTACGGCATGCCAGAAAATTGTAGATACGCTTAAGCAAAAATAAATAGCCGAATTAAGTATGTCTAAAGCATCTTTTTATTAAGCTTGGTATCAATAGCGAATTTCATTTTTAAACAGGTAAAAGCAATGAGTTTTGAAACAGTATCGGTTATCGGTTTAGGTTATATCGGGTTACCAACAGCGGCAATTATCGCATCGCGTGGCATTAACGTTATTGGTGTGGATGTTGTGCAGTCGGCAGTTGATACCATTAACGCGGGTAAGATTCATATTGTAGAACCTGACTTGGATATTGTGGTACGCAGTGTAGTAACAACAGGTAATTTACGCGCAACAACGACACCAGAGCCTGCTGATGTATTTATGGTAGCAGTGCCAACACCTTTTATTGCAAGTAATGACGGTGAGCATAAGCCGGATCTCTCTTATATTGAATCTGCAGTAAAGCGTATAGCACCGGTGTTAGAAAAAGGTAACTTAGTGGTGCTTGAGTCTACCTCGCCTGTAGGTACAACAGAGAAGATGTCGGCGTGGTTGGCAGAAGCTCGCCCAGACCTGACCTTCCCGCAGGATAAAGGCAGCGCCGCAGATATTAAAGTAGCGCATTGCCCGGAGCGTGTTTTACCGGGTTACGTATTACAAGAACTTGTATCAAACGACCGTGTTATTGGCGGCATGTCTAAAGCGTGTAGCGATAGAGCAGTAGAGCTTTACAAAACATTTGTACGTGGCGAATGTATCGTAACAAATGCGCGTACAGCTGAAATGGCTAAACTGACAGAGAACTCATTCCGTGATGTGAACATTGCCTTCGCTAATGAGCTTTCCGTTATCTGTGATAAGTTAAAAATTAATGTGTGGGAGTTGGTCAAGTTGGCTAACCGCCATCCCCGTGTAAATATCCTTAACCCAGGGCCAGGCGTTGGCGGACATTGCATTGCTGTTGATCCATGGTTTATTGTAGATAGCTGCCCAGAAGAAGCAAAAATCATCAAGCAGGCACGTTTAACGAACGATGCTAAGCCGCATTATGTGATCGACCAAATCACTAAAGCTGCCGATGAGTTCAAACGCCCAGTGATTGCATGCCTCGGTTTAGCATTTAAAGCGGATATTGATGACCTACGTGAAAGCCCAGCGCTACATATTGTAGAGGAGTTGGTTAAGCGTAATGTAGGTGAAATCATTGCAGTTGAGCCTAACATCGGTACTTTGCCTGCTAAATTGGCTGAATCAGAAATCGAACTATCTAGTCTTGAAAACGCACTGGATAAAGCCAATGTAATTGTTATTTTAGTGGATCATAAAGAGTTTAAATCAGCAGATAAAACTCAGTTTGCCACTAAAGTAGTGATAGATACGCGTGGAATTATCGGTTAATGATTGAGTAGTTAAGCGCTTGTTTTGCAGGGTTTTTAAGTAAACTCTGTAAAATATTTGCTTTTTTCTGGTATTTAGACTTGTCACACAAATATCACTATCCTTTTGTAAGTCTATCCTTTATATTCTGTTCAGTTTTTATACAACACCTATTCAAAGGGAGATTGGTAATGGTTCATTCGCTTGTTAAAATAACTCTGGTAACCGCGTTCGTATATGGCAGTAGCGCTATGGCTTCAATCGTGCCTTATACTCAGAATCCTGATGTTGCACCGGGAATAGCTGCTTATAACCCAACGACTGCAAGTGCTTGGCCTACGCCTTTCAATGATCCTGCATCTAATCCGCCAGCTGTTAGAACTCAATTTACAGCGGGTGAAGATGTTAGCATTGCTGAAATGGTTGATTTGCAGGCATTAGCTCAAGCAACTGATGAGACTTATGGTGATGCAAATACGTTTGAGTGGTCAGTATTTTGGTACGACACTCTAGACCCTCTAGCAACTCATGTTTTCGATAGTTTCTATGAAGTTAGCTGGGCTGATATCACTTCATGGCAAGCAAGCGGTTTTGAGGCTCTAGCCTACTGGACTGATGCTTATAAGCCTGCAGCAGGTAACTGGATAGCAGACACTTATTTTGAAGGTAACTACTCAAACAGTGTTACTTTTGATGTGCCTGAGCCTTCTAGTGTTTTTCTGTTATCGCTAGGTGTTTTGGGAGTGGTTGCCGGTAAGCGTAAAGCTGCAAAAGCGGCGGCTTAAATACCCGCAACACACTTACAGCTAGAAATAAAAAAAGCCTGAATTGATATTCAGGCTTTTTTATTGGGTGTGACTAAGGGCGTTTAAATACAGCTTCTTAATGAATCAGCACGGCCAACGGCGTAATACATCAAACCTGCTTTCTTAACCTCTTCTGGGTTATATAGGTTGCGTCCATCAACAATAACAGGGAAGTTAAGCTTCTCTTTTAGCCAGTTGAAATCAACCGCACGAAAAGCTTTCCACTCGGTGCAAATCACTAGCGCGTCAGCGCCTTCAGCAGCAATCTCGCGTGTGCCCACTAAGGTTAAATCATCACGCTTGCCGTAGATTCTGTGGGTTTCATTCATGGCTTCTGGATCGTAGGCAACAACGTTGGCGCCTGCTTCCCACAGTGACTCCATTAATACGCGGCTAGGTGCTGCGCGCATATCGTCGGTATTGGGTTTAAATGATAAACCCCACAGAGCAATGGTTTTGCCTGCAAGGTCGCCATCAAAAGCGCGCTGCAGTTTTGCAAATAAGGTTTCTTTCTGGCGGTAGTTTACCGCTTCAACGGCTTTAAGTAATTGAGCATCGTAACCAACAGAGTCGGCGGTACGCGCTAGCGCTTGTACATCTTTAGGAAAGCACGAGCCACCATAGCCGCAGCCAGGGTAAATAAACTGATAACCAATACGTGGGTCAGAACCAATACCTAAACGCACCTGCTCAACATCAACGTTAAGATGCTCAGCTAATTGAGACATCTCATTCATAAAGCTGATTTTTGTAGCCAGCATGGCGTTAGCGGCATACTTGGTTAGCTCGGCAGCACGAACATCCATGAAAATTAACTTATCGTGATTACGGTTGTATGGGCTATAGCATTCGCGCATTAACTCACATACTTGTTCGGAATCGGTGCCCACAACGATGCGTGAAGGTTTGCTGAAATCTTCAATGGCAGCGCCTTCTTTTAAAAACTCGGGGTTAGAGCAAACGGCGTAGTCTGTTTGGTAACCGCGTTCTGCTAAAACACCCGCAATAGCGATATTAACTTTATCGGCAGTGCCAACAGGCACGGTAGACTTATCAATAATGACTTTATAGCCATCCATGTATTGGCCAATAGTTTTGGCAACCGCTAAAACGTATTGTAAATCGGCAGAACCGTCTTCATCAGGAGGAGTGCCTACGGCAATAAACTGTAGCGTGCCGTGTTTAACGGCTGTTTCTGCATCGGTTGTAAAGTTAAGGCGGCCTTCTTTATGGTTGCGCACAACCATTGGCTCAAGACCCGGCTCGTAGATGGGGATAATGCCGTTTTTAAGCCCTTCAATTTTGCCTTCATCAATATCGACACAAAGTACATCATGGCCTACATCAGCCAAACATGTACCAGTTACCAAGCCCACGTAGCCAGTACCAAATACTGTAATCTTCATGCAAGACTATTCCTGAAAAATAAAATGATTATACCGAAAAAACATAACGGATGCTTTTTAGCGATTAACGAGAGTACTAGATTGTTTTTGCGGCTTAAAATATAAAGAGATCCAGCCAAAAGCTAATATCAACATGAACGACGCAGCGTTGGCGGGTACTTGCAAATTAAAGTCGACGGTTGCATGTAGCCCCATGGCTATCATCGACATTAAGCAGCCAAATGAGAGCCCCCGCATAAGTGGGTTTTTACGCATCCATTGGGCTTTAAGGGCAATTATAAAGGTTAATATAACCGCGATAAGTAGCGGTGCAAACCCAATGAGCCCGCGCTCAGTAATAAACTCTAAATAGTCATTGTGGGCGTGATCATAAAAAATCCTGATATCTTTTTGGCGTACTTCAGGAAAGGCAGTATAAAAAGTCCCCGTGCCTGTTCCTGTTAATAGATTTTGATTAAAAATCTCAAGGCTATAAAGATCAACTTCATCGCGGCTCTCTCTTGTTGCTGTTGTTTGCTCCAGCCGATCAACAACTTTTTCGATACCAAAAAATGTACCAACAATAAAAACATCAATAACAAGTAGGCTGGTTAGCAGAATGATAGTAGAGCGCGAAGCGCGGCGGCCTAATAGTAAGGCCAGAGCCCCTGTAATCATCATGGCTGCGAAAAAAGAAGTGTTGCCCATTCGGGAGTGGGTTAAAACTAAGCCGATAACCATCATGACGAGCGTAATACGCAGCAGGATTTTTTTACTGAGTAATGCCGTCATCCAGCGGCGTAAACGGTTGCGCCAGTTACCTGATGGTGTTGTTTTAAGTGTGGCAATCATCATGCCTAGGCCGATGGATAGGCAGATAACCAGATAACCCGCTAAATGGTTACGGTTAACAAAAGTGCCGGTAGCCACGCCAGTGTATGAATCTTTAGGTATAAAAAAACCATACTCGGTATTGCTTAGTGTCATTAAGCTGCCAAAGGCTGCCTGGAATAAACCGCAAGCAATAAGAGTATATACGGTCAGTTTTATTCTGGATTGGCTATTGAGTAAAGCTAAAGAGAGAATAAAAAAAGCTAATAAACCACAGCTGAGTAACGTTTGTTGTTGAGATTGAAAGGGCTCAAGAGAAAGTGACAACGCAGGTATGGATTGTAAGCCGCTCCATAGGGTTGAAAAAAATAGCAAACCGACAAAAGGCCAGGCCTTACGTAATGGGCGGGTAGTTTTTACGCGCTGTTGTAAATAGAGCGCACACCAAGCACTAAGCAATAATAAGCTAATAATAGATAGCAGTGATAATGACCAAAGACGATTGCTGCCCATGGGTAGGGGAGCCCAAACTAAAAGCCCTAAAAATCCATAAAATAGAGGAGAGTCTGCAGCGGGAAATTTTACAGTAAAAGTATGAGCCATAAACACTTAAGCGCTTAAGAGATAAACAAAGAATATGTGCCAATATAAAAAAGGCATCTCAAAGATGCCTTATTTATAACGTAAATTTATCAGCTTGGGCTGGCATTACCGCCACCGCCGCCACCATTATTGGAGCCGAAAGGAGGAGGGCTCATACGTCGACCAGCAGCTCTGGCGTTAGTGGGTAAGGCGCTTAAGCCTCGAGCCCGCGTACGTGGGGTAGGTGCAACTCTTGATAATGCTCGAGGTGCTTGGCTGGCTCGGCTAGGAGCTTGCTGTACAGTGGTTGCTCTAGTAGCCGCTTGCTCTGCTGGTGTGGCAGCAAAGGCAGAAGTAAACGGTAATATCCCTATCACAACACCTAATAATAGTCGGCGCATTGTATGTTCCTTGCTTGTTAATTAACTGTAACTGAGAGCAGCCATAGTTCTACGATTAGGATGCTAACAATCTTACTCCACATATGCAAAGAAAAATCGATCAAATGTTGCACAGCAGTAACAGAGTGCATTAAGATTGTCACTCAAGATACAAACATATGTTTAATCTGGTGAGTTGTAATTAAGCAAGTAACAAATAATGCCTGCTTTGTTTCGTTGAAACAGTGCTGTAATGCTGCTCGTTCATAATGGATATATTAAAGTTTTTAGGGATGAAAACGATGGATTTTAGTCTACATCATTCGCCAGCGCCTTCTATGCAGCGTGGCCGTCGTTTATTGCGTAATCACCAAACACTTATGTTTTGGATACAGCTGTTTGCAGATCTGTTTGTAGTTACAGGTTCGTTAGCTGTACTTACGTTTATCAAGCTGCAGAGCATCCCTGCGCATTACCGTTTTTTAGCCATTATTACTATGCTAGCCCTGTTTGCTATTTACTCTGCACGTGGCGTGTATCGGCGCTCATGCAGCCAGTGGCGCCTGATGGGGCGTGTAACAACAGCGTGGTGTTTGTTGTTATTGGTACTGCTGCTATTAGGTTTTATGACAAAAACAACCGATATGTTCTCGCGCCAAGTATTAATATTATGGGCTCCTCTGGCTTTAGGATTGCAGCTGGTTAACCACCTTTGCTTAAATAAAGCGATTAAACATTACAATGACAGAGCAAAACAGCAGTTGCCGGTTTTAATTATTGGCGATGGTGATATTGCACAGCACCTAGCTAAAAGCTTGCTTCAAAATCGTTGGTTACCAGACCGTGTGACTGGCATGATAGTAGCGAATGAAGTAAAGGCCGATGCAGCATCGGTAGCCGCTATGCCTGCCCCCGTACTTGGCACGCTCATCGAACTAAGATCCATCATTAAAGAACGCGGAATTAGGCGCATTTATGTTGCACTGCCGTTAGGTGCGTCGCAGCAAATTGAAAATTTGCATATTGATTTGCTTGATATGAACGTAGATGTAATCTGGGTGCCCGATATTTTTGCCCTCAATCTGCTTAATCACTCAGTAAGAGAAGTGGCTGGTGTGCCGCTTATATCGCTGAATGAGAGCCCGCTTACTTCATCGCGTGTACCTATTGTGCTTAAGGGCATAATGGACAGGGTTATCGCTGTTATTGCTTTGGTTGCGTTGTCTCCGTTACTGGTTGGTATTGCTATAGCAGTTAAGCGCTCATCACCAGGGCCGGTGTTTTTTAAACAGCAGCGGCATGGTTTTGATGGCAAAATTATAGAGATATATAAATTCCGCAGTATGAAGCTACATGCCGACTCAGATGTAGTACAGCAAGCCACTAAAGGCGATCCGCGTGTTACCAAAATAGGTAAGTTTATCCGTAAGAGTTCTATAGATGAATTACCACAGTTATTTAACGTATTAAATGGGACAATGTCGCTTGTTGGGCCTCGCCCCCATGCTGTATCACATAACGATTATTACTCTGACAAAATCAATGCTTATCTAGCCCGCCACCGCATTAAACCGGGTATTACGGGTTTAGCACAAGTGAAAGGTTACCGTGGCGAAACTGAAACGCTGGATAAAATGCAAAAACGAGTAGAGTTCGATTTAGCATATATCAATAATTGGACGTTGTTGTTGGATATCCAAATATTAATCAAGACTCCACTAAGCTTGTTTTCTAAAAATATTTTTTAGATTACATAGAGTTAAAGCTTTTAGAAATATTATGATCTGCATGCCCTATTACAAGGGTATAAATAAGTAAGAATGTTTAAATTAGCTCGGTAGGTAGCAGGGATTGTAAAAAACTTTATATGCTTGTTTCGCTAAGGCATGCAATGAAATTGTAACTAATTTTAGTCTTTAAATTAATTAAACCTTTCAATAATTTTTTGTAATTCATATTTTTAAGTATTTTAAAAATGCTAATTACTTAGACATAAAACATTGCCACGTGTATTGAGAAGTACTAATAGGGATATATGAATGATCACAAATAATACAATGCAAGAAATTGCAATTATTGGTCTGGGTTATGTGGGCCTTCCTTTAGCAGTTGAGTTTGGTAAAAAACGACCTGTAATTGGTTTTGATATAGATAAAGTTAGAGTTGCTGAACTTAAGCAGGGTAAAGATCGTACATTAGAAGTAGAGGCTGAGTTGTTAGCAGAAGCTACCTTTTTAAAATTTTCAGATGATGTCAATGCACTGAAGCAAGCAAATATTTATATTGTTACTGTACCGACTCCAATTGATCAGCATAAGAAGCCTAACTTAACACCGCTAATTAAAGCAAGTGAAATGTTGGGTAGTGTAATAAATAAAGGTGATATTGTAATTTATGAATCGACTGTATACCCAGGAGCAACGGAGGAAGATTGTATACCAGTGGTTGAAAGTGTATCAGGCTTGAAATTTAACCGTGATTTTTTTGCAGGTTATAGTCCTGAACGGATAAACCCCGGCGACAAAGAGCATCGGGTTACAAATATTCTAAAAGTGACATCTGGATCAACTCCAGAAATTTCAGAAATTGTCGATCAATTATATCGTGAAATTATTATTGCAGGTACTTTTAAAGCTACGTCTATACGTGTAGCTGAAGCAGCCAAGGTTATAGAGAACACCCAGCGAGATGTGAATATTGCGCTAATTAATGAGTTAGCTCTAATTTTTAATGAGATGGATATAGACACTCTTGATGTATTAGAAGCAGCAGGAACAAAATGGAATTTTCTGCCGTTTCGCCCAGGTCTAGTAGGAGGCCATTGTATAGGTGTTGATCCCTATTACCTAACTCACAAAGCTGAAGCTATTGGATATCATCCACAAATGATTCTAGCTGGCCGTCGCATCAATGACAATATGGGGAAATATGTTGTATCCGAGCTTGTAAAGGCCATGCTTAAAAAGCGTATTCATGTGGATGGAGCAAACGTATTAGTGCTTGGATTAACGTTTAAAGAAAATTGTCCAGATATTAGGAATACGAAAGTAGTGGATATTGTTTCTGAGCTGCAAGATTACAGTGTTAATGTTGATGTATATGATCCTTGGGCGTGCCCTAAGTTAGCAATGCACGAATATGGTATTGATCTAGTAGTTGCCCCTAAGGATGAATACTATGATGCGGTTGTTTTAGCGGTTGGACATGATCAATTTAAAGTATTCGATAAAAGTACTTTTAATAAATTACTTAGAAAAGAATCTGTTATTTATGATCTTAAATATGTCCTTCCAAAATCAGTATCAGATTTGCGACTTTAATAGCATTTCACTTAACCCATAAAAATATTCATGGGTTTGAAAGTTATAATTAAATAAATTTAATGTTTGTTAATTTAATAACCACTAATACTAATGAGTTAGAGTTATTTAAAATATTTGAGTTTATGTGAAATGCTATGTTGAAAGATAAAACTAAAATTCGTTATTACTTAAAGGCCATTTTAGCACTTCTGTCTGTCACATCTATAAATGCGATTCTCGGATTAATAACCACTATAAAAATAGCAAATGAACTTGGGCCTGCTCATTACGGCGAGATAGTTTATGGGTTTGCTTTGGGAGGAGTTTATTGTGTGATATTGAGGTTTGGAACAGATAAAACTTTAGTTAGAGATTATGTTTACCAACCTAATGATGTATCTAAAATATTTATAGCTGTAAATTGGTTGAAACTAGTTCTTCTTGGAATAATACTTCTAGGTATTATCTCTTGGGTACAAATTTTTGGCGTTTTTACTGTTAGTACAGCCACGCTCTGTGTAGCATTCAGTGTTGTTATTAGCGGCTTTCAAATGCAATCGATGTACGATTATAAAAAGAAAATAACTAGGCATGCTAAATTCTTTCTCATTCATAGGGTTTTTTACTTTATAGGGGTTTGGTTTTTTTTAATCGCATACCCAGAGTTTTTCTCTAATGCAATTCCTGCAATTTTTGTACTGCTATCTGTAGTTTTATTTCTACTGTTACAGGCCTATGGAGTTTCAAGTCTTATAACCATAGAGAGTTATAGATTAGATATTAGTGAAATAAAATCTCTAATCTACAGAAATTGGATATTTGCAGTCTCATCATTTTTAGTTGTTGGTTACACTAGCCTTTCACAAGTAATTATAGTTTCTGAATTGGATTTGGCCGCTTTGGGTGTTTATGGAGTTTGTTTTCAGTTTGTAAGTGTTGCAGCAATAGTTGTTAAACAGGTATCTAGAGTAGGTAAACGTGAGCTAATAAAGGTTCTAAAAAAAGATTCTTATGATTTTAGAATCGCTTCAATAATTTATATTTCACTAATACTTTTAAGCGTATGCCCGATTGCCTACCTTAGTGTGTTTTGGTCAGAATGGGTTTTGAGCACTTTGTTCGATACTGAATATATAAAAGGCGCAAATATACTACGAATTTTAGGCTTTTTAATACTGGCAAATGCCATTCTTGCGGGCCTAGAACATGTAGCAATAGCTAAAGGCATTAGGGCTGCTAATTTGATGGCTAATGGTGCAAATGGAATCATTACATGTGCTATATCTTTAGCATATATATCAGAATTCGGAACTGTGTCTGTTGCATTGGGGCTGCTAGTAGGCTCCGTTTCTGCATCATGTATAACATTTTTTTACATTTTATATAGTCGAGATCCTTCAGTTTGATTAATAGAAATATGAGATTTTAGCTAAAGTAATTATTTTTATCTTGATTGTAACGGAAATAATAAATGAAAGTATCAATGAATGATATTGAAGAGCTGAGGAAAAAGCGAAACATTGGCTCGAAAAAAGTAGCTGAGATTAAATCCAAGGGCGAGGATGCATCAGAGGAAATATTAGAATTAAAGAAATTATCTATAGAAATAAAGAAATTAGAAAAATTGTTTAAATCTGATGTTGAAAATATTAAACCGACAACAGAAAAAAGTAATATTTGTTCTGTAGATAAAATGCTCTATGAAAAAATATTTTCTGTAAATGGTAGTGAAAAAAATAAAAAGTATGATGTTTCATCGGAAAATATAATTACAAAGTTACTTGAGACAGAGATAAGGGGCCTAGAGAAAGAATCAAACGTATTCCCACAGTGCCGGTTAGATTGGGTAATGCCTTGGATTAAGAAAAACATAAAATCCACTGAACTGCATGTTGTGGTGGTCAGAGACAATGGAGAACTCATAGGAATTGCTTATTTTAAGAAAAGTTTAAAATTTGGGATTTCATTTATTAAGAGTATACCAACCCATTATGGTGATTTTTATGATTTTATAATCAGAGATGATTATGAAAAAATTATTGTTGGAAACATTATCATCAATAGTTTGAAAGCACTTAAGGCAAATCAGATTATCATTGATCAAGTGAACTCGTTCTCTTTGTTAAATGATCTAACAGAAAAGCAGAACTTTATTAAAATGATTAATTGTTCTGTTTATTCTGTTTGGCTTAAAGATCAAACGGAAGAGGGCCTCTTAGGTAATTTATCAAAAAAAATGAAAGCTAGCATTAACTTAAAGTTACGTAAGTTAGAAAGTTTTCATAAAATTGAAATTTTAGAGTCAAGTTGTATTGATAAATATATAGAACTAGTTCCTGAGTTTAGAAATATTGTTGTTTCAAGGAGAGGTGTTGATCTTTCTGATGAGGCTTATAATCGCAGACTTGAATCTTTAAAAGGTATTCATGGTAGTGGTTGTTTTACATTCTTTTATTTAAAAGTAGATAACGAAATTGTAGCTTTTCGTTTTGGTTATACCTTTAAAAATGTATATTTTGAATGGAAGTCATGTCACAAATCTGAATTTAATAAATATTCACTTGGTGATTTGATGACATGGATGGTTTTAAAAAAGCACATGAAAAATGGTAGAACAGCTCATAACTTTATGGCTGGAGATTACGTCTATAAACAGAGATGGGCGACAAAAGAGTTGACATCTATTAATTCAAAATGCTTTTTTTTCGATAAAAGTGTAACTGGGTTAATATTAAAGCAGTATCAAATAATACTTCGGCCAAAATTAAAAAGGTTAAAAAGTTATGTTATTAGATAGGCTTAAACTACTATATGAAAAAAAATGGACAGAACGAGTATCACAGTTTGGTATTATTACATCTTTACATCAAGTAGTTGCGTTGCTTTTTAAGTCAATAGTACGTATAGATCAACAAGTTGTATTTTTCATAGAACACTCAAATTATTCACGTAGTGAAAATATAGAAAGTTTCATAGAATTTTCATATCTAAAAAAACGGCTAATGGATTTGGCGTTTACAGATGAGTTAATTAAAAAAAGATTACTGAATTTGATTAAACGAAATAATAAAGTATATTTGTTTGTTATTGATGAGACTATTGCCGGATATGCAGCTGTACAGTACGAAGGGATTTATAGTTTTGGGCCTAGAGGTAGATTATCAATACCGAAAAAATGTTTGATTTTTAATAATCTATTTGTTGATTCAAGGTTTCGAGGGAAGTCGATAGCGCAAAAATTAAATCAGTCTAGAATTTTAGATTTAAATACATCTGATAATTGTTGTGTTTTTGTAATGAAAGAAAATAATCCTGCTTTACATAATTGGAATAAAATTGGTTTAAGTACTGATATGGAAATCAAGCAAATAGTTATATTAAGCAAGTTTGTTAAATATAAGGTGTCGATGAATAAAAACATTGAACTTTGTAATACTATTAAAGATGGGTTGTTGATTAATGAATCGTAAAATTCAAGCTATTAAATCGATAGCTACTAACAAAGTGTTTGGCTGGAAAACTAAACGCAAACTGCTTGTTATTGAAAGTGATGATTGGGGGGCTATTCGAACATCAAGCAAAGAGGCTTACGATAGATTGTCGATTCTTGGTTATGATATGACATCATCATGTTATAACTTAGATTCATTAGAGACCAATGAAGATTTAGAAGCGCTTTATAATGTTTTAAATAAATATAAAGACATTAATAATCGCCCAGTATGTTTTACCGCAAATATAGTAACGGCCAATCCTGATTTTCAAATAATTAAAGACAGTGGTTATAAAAACTACGGTTATGAAAGTGTTATCAATACATGCTTGAATACAAGCGGAAGTGAGAATGTAGTAGAACTTTGGAAACAAGGCTTCAACGAGAATGTTTTTTTTCCTCAACTCCACTGTAGAGAACATTTAAGGTTTTGGGAATGGATGGATAAGTTATCAAATAATTGCGATGAAACATTAACTACGTTTCATCTCGGTATGTGTGGCTTACCAGTATCTACAAGTAAGAATAAGACCAGTTTTTTTAGAACACCATATATTAAAGAAGACTATCTAAAGAAAAAATCTTTATCATCAGCTGCTTTAATTAAGCCTGCATTTGAGATATTTGAGAGAATATTTGGTTTTAGGCCTTCTAGTGTTGTTGCTCCAAATGTTGGTTGGACATCAGAAACAGAAAGTATATGGGAAGAGTGTGGAATTAAATTTATTCAAGGTGGTAAAGTTCAGATAATAGACAATATTGAATCTAAAAAATTCCTCTATCACTATTTAGGCCAAAGTAATAATAAAGGAATGTTATATCTTGTAAGAAACTGTACTTTTGAACCAGCAAAAGGAATTAAATTTAATCATGAACAAGCATTTTTTGAAGTTAATAAAGCATTTAATAATGATCAACCTGCGATTGTCAGTACTCATCGAGTAAATTATGTAGGTAAAATTAAACCTGAAAACAGAGATCACTCACTAAAAGAGTTAGAAATGTTTTTATCTAGTATTGTTAATAAATGGCCAGATGTTGAATTTATAACTAGTTGTGAGCTAGGTGAGCTGATTGCAAACGATCATAATAGTAAGAAAGTTGGTCCTATCTTATGAATAAAAAAATTAAGAATATTGTTTTCGGTCTCTATAATATATTTGGAAATAATATAGATTATAGAACTAAACGCATAACTGATAAGTATGAGCATAAAACTGGGCCTGAGCAAGAAATCTATAATGATGGTGCTCGTATTCTCATAGCGAAAGATTTGTGGTTTATGCATCGCTACTATGTACTAGCATGTCAGGATCTTAACGTTAATTACAAAGTTGTTGATATTACATCTAACTCTTGGAATGATGAAATTGAGAAGTATCAGCCGGATGCCATTTTAGCTTGGCCTACTGTAGTTACGTCTGTAGATAAAAGTATATTTGATACTAGACTTAAATTAATTTCTGATGTTATGTGCGTGCCGGTATTTCCTTCTTTAGATGGTCTATGGTTTTGGGAAAGTAAGCATCGTATGACAGATTGGTTAAATATACATGGCTATATAACTCCTAAAACTTGGATGTTTAACTCGTGTAAAGCTGCATTGGTATTTTCAAAGACATGTAAGCTGCCTATTGTGTTTAAAAGCGAATCGGGTTCAGGTGGAAGAGGAGTAAGAATATTTAAAAGTCGTACATTGCTTAATTCTTTTATTAGAAGCTATTTCAGAAAAGGTTTTCTAACTAACGATCGACATAAACTAGATAATGAATGGGGTAATATTTTTCTTCAGGAATACCTAGAACGTGCAGATGAATGGCGTATTATGCGTGTCGGTGATTCTTTTTTCGGTTATAAAAAATTGGCTGTTAATGGTTTGCATAGTGGGTCCTCTCAATGGGAATATGCAGCGCCACCTATAGAGCTTTTAAATGATTGTAAGAGAATTAGTGATGATAATAAATTGTATAGTGTAGCAATTGATTATTTTATATCCACAGGTAAAACTTATATAAATGAAGTTCAAGTTTATTTTGGTATGGCATATAAATCTGAAATGTGCGTTGTTGATAATAAAGCGGGGCGTTTCATTGAGGGTGCTAAAGGATGGGAGTTTGAAGCCGGTTCTTTTTGTTCAAATAACTTATGTAATGAGCGAGTTAAATTTGTAATAAACAATATTTTGCAATGCGATAATGAACTATGATAATAAATATTAAACTATTAAGTAGATTTGTTATTGTTATTATTTCGATGTCAATAATTTTTTTAGGTCCTTCAGATAGAATTTATGACCTGTATGAAGTTGGAATAAATAAGAATTTACGTATCATTATGTTGGCTACAATGTCTTCCTATATAGTATTTACTGGAGTTAATCTAACTAAGTATAAATTCTTTTTTGGGCGCTTTGTTTATTTATTTATTTTTATTGTTTTACTTTATTCAGTTTATTCTCCATCGCTTAACACTTCTTTAGTAATGCTTAGTAAAGCAATGTTGTGGACGCTAGCTGCTGTGTGTTCTTATCGATTAAGACTGTTCGGGCGTTTAAATAACGAATTTATGTTCAGGCTTATTTGTGTATCAATTATAATAGGGTGCGCTTCAAGTTTGTATACTAAATTTTTTGGTGATTTGCGTACATCACAAAATGTAGGAGCTTATGGCTTAATATGGCTTGTTCCTCTTTTGTTTGTTAGTTCTTCTAAATCAATTTTCATTAGAAATATAATGATAACTATAGTTTTGATTTCACTGCTTTTGATTCTAAAACGTGGAGCTATTATATCATTCTCAGTTGGGGGAGCTCTATACTTAATAGTAGATTATTTTTCAAGAAATAATATAAAAGAAAAATTAAGTTATATAATATCTTTGTTTTTTTTGGTGCTGTCCCTTATTCTCTTTGTATATTGGTTTCGCGAAACGTTATATCAAAGATTTTTTGAAGACCCAACACAGAGAGATATTTTTTATTCGATTTTATATCAAAATTGGGTTACTTCTGAACTTGTAAACTTTGTTTTTGGTTTTGGAAGCTTATCGGTTGTCTCCTATACGGCTTACTATTTTGGTACAGAAGGCTTGGTAGCTCATTCAGATTGGTTACAATTAACTCATGATTATGGTTTGTTAGGTATACTACTATTACTATATTTTTACTTTACTATAATTTATTTATTATTTGCGTCTTTGAAAGTTGATTTATATTTAGCCAAAATTATAGCTTTTTCTTTTGGCGCCATGGTATGCGTTAATATTTATTCGGGTCAGTTTTTTACACCAAACACATTTTTGTTTGGTTTGTTCGTTGGAATTGTATCAGCAGACATTGAAAAAGGAAGGGGTGAATTTTGAATCGATTAATAGAGTTTGATTCACTAAGAGGTATAGCTGCTTTACTTGTAGTTTTATTTCACTATACATATCAGTATTTTAATATAATAGATGGCGGTGAGCCGATTACAACTTTATTCACTTATGGGGGATTGGGTGTACAGTTATTCTTTATTATAAGTGGATTTGTTATTCTCGTATCTTTACATCATTCAAAAGATATATTTTATTTTTATATATCAAGATTTTCAAGATTATATCCACCATATTGGTTTGCAGTGTGTTTTTCATCATTGGTTGTTATTTTGAGTGGTAAGTATTTGGAGCTTACAGATTTTTTGATGAATTTAACTATGTTTCAATATTTCTTTTCTATAGATGATATTGATGGAGTTTATTGGACTCTACGAGTTGAGTTGACTTTTTATTTTTGGGTTTCTATTTTTTATTTTTTTCTGACTAAAAATAACTTTAAGTTTATTTTGATTGTTTGGTTGTTAGCTTCTTTGGTAATACCTTTTATAAATAATACATATGAAATTTATAACTCTTTTCCTCTATTTAAGGTTTTTGATAGACTATTTATGCTCCAATTTACACCATTCTTTCTTTCGGGCATTGCATTCTACTATTATAAAAATGAAGTTGGTTTTCGTTATTCATTGTTTGTTATTTTGTTGTGCCTATTAGTTGTTTATGTAAATGATTCCATTAAATATACTATTGTATTATTGCTGATTGATATTATTGTTTTTTTGGTTTTAAATGAACGTATGAAATTTCTTAATAATAAATTTTTCCTCTTTATGGGAAGTATTTCTTATAGTTTGTATCTTATTCATCAATTATTTGGGTACTATCTTATTGGTTTTTTGAGTGAATATATCATGATTGAACTTTCTATATTAATTACTATTTTTGTTGTTGTTTTTATTGCTTATGTTGTTAAAGAAAGTGTTGAAATAAAAGGTCGTGTTTTTTTCAGGAATATACTTTTTTCATTAAAAAATACTATAGAATTCAGGAAGGTTTCGTGATTAACAAAAGAGTTTTAATAGTTGGGCCTTCATTAGAAGCTAAAGGTGGAGTTGCCCTATATTATTCAATAGTTTTCCCTTTGTTAAAATTGAATGATAGGCTTGATGTTGAATATTTCTCTATCGGTAGTTCTACAGGGCGTGGATCTATTTTTGATATTTTATTTTTTATAAAAACACTATTCGCTTTTAGGCCAGATATGGTTCATGTTAATACTTCTTTAGGTTGGAAGAGCTTTTTGCGTGATGGCTTATTTTTATTAATAGCAAGAGTGTTTTCATGTAAACGTTTAGTTTTTTTTCGAGGGTGGTCTTTGTCTGATAAAGTTACTGAGGGGTTTGTTTTTCAGTTCTATTTTAGGCTTTGTTATAAAAGTAGTAACGGTTTTTGTGTTCTATCTGATCACATTTATAAAAAAATTTCTGGTTGGGGCGTTAAAGGTAAAATTTTTAAACAAACTACAGTAGTTGATAAATCTTTGTTTAAGCAAGACGAGCCAAATATTAGTAAATGCTTTCCTGATCGTATTGATAAATTGAAACTGCTTTTTCTTTCAAGAGTAGAAAAACAAAAAGGAATTTATGAACTTGTATCCGCAGTTAAGATACTTAATGAAAGCGGTTATTCTGTTTCTTTAACTATAGCTGGGAACGGCGGTGAATTAGATGTTTTAAAAAACAAAGTTTCTGAATTAAATATTAATGAGTTTATTGAGTTTGTTGGTTTTGTTGAGTTAGATGACAAATCTAATCTCTTGAAGTGTAGTGATGTTTTTTGTCTCCCCTCATATACAGAAGGTATGCCTAACGCGGTGCTTGAGGCTATGTGCTTTGGACTACCTATCATTAGCACTCCTGTTGGTGCATTAAAGGATTTAGTGACAGATAACGTTGGAATAACTGTTCCAGTTAAAAGTATTGATCCTTTAGTTACAGCTATTAAGTTTTTCTTCGAACGAGACAACTTAACAAAAATTTCTAATTACAATAGTGATTTTGCTAATAATAATTTTCTTTCTGATAAAGTTACAAATAAATTGATAGCTGTTTATGAGGATGTTTTATGAATGCAATTGTTTTTTACCGTCTGGCAAATTTCTTTTATAAAAAAAATATACCATTACTTCCTTTGATTATAAAATATTTTACTTTTTTTGTTTTCAATTCCGTTGTCCCAGCTAGTTGTTCGATTGGTAAAGGTTCTAGGTTTATGTATGGTGGAATTGGTGTCGTTATCCATAAAAATGCAGTAATAGGTGAGAATGTTGCAATTGGGCAAGGGATAACTATTGGAAGAAAGTTATGTAATGGAGCCCCTAAAATTGGCAACAATGTTTATATTGCTGCAGGATCGAGAATACTTGGAAATATTACTATTGGCGATAACTGTATTATTGGTGCTAATTCAGTAGTTATTCATGATGTGCCTAGTAATTCTGTTGTGGGAGGAATACCGGGAAAAGTTTTGAAAACAGTTGATAAGGACATATATCTAATTACGGGTTCTATATTATGAATCTTATTGACGTTAATTCAAAAATTTTAATATTTTCAAAATCATGTAGCTATAAAGGTCATGATCCGTTCGATGGTTTAAATAGTATATTGTTTAACTTTATTCCTTCTTTTAAAAATACTTTTCTTGGTCTTGCTTATATTCAATTATTTAAGCAATCGCCCCTTAACCTTCGTCCGTTATTGGGTGTTCCTAAAAAGAGAAATCCTAAAGGTATCGGCTTATTCATTCTTGGTTTGATCGAAGATTATAAGCGAACATCTGATACGACTTATCTGAAAGAAGCCACCACTCTTGCTGATTGGCTGCTGACTCAGAAATGTGATCAGGATAAGTGGCAGCATGCTTGTTGGGGCTACCATTTTGATTGGAAGGCACGTGCTTTCTATGTGCCACAAGGTAAGCCAAACGTTATTACTACTATTTATGTGTCTCAAGCTCTGTTTGCCTTAGCGAATATCCTTGAGCAGCAAGGCTCAGGTGAGGCAGAAAAGTTTCGCGAACCTGCGTTAGACTCCGCTAATTTTATCGTTAACACGCTTTACACCGAAGCAGACGGTCGATCTTTCTTTGCTTATATTCCAGGTGAATCGGCCTTTGTTCATAACGCTAGCCTTTGGGCTGCTGCTTGGGTGAGTGTTGTTGGCCGTTACACTCAAAACACGCTTTATTGTGATATGGCTTTAAAGGTTGCACGCCAATCTGCTAGTGAGCAATCAGAAGATGGATCGTGGGTGTATGGCGCGCGCCATCATCACCAGTTTATAGATGGCTTCCATACGGGGTATAACCTCGAAGCGCTTGATCTGATTCGTAAAACACTTGATGTTACTGAGTTCGATGAATCCATCGAAAAAGGGTTAACGTATTACAAAACCCATTTCTTTGATGAAGATGGCACGGCTAAATATTACAACAACAACCGCTACCCGCTTGATATGCACTCTGTTGCCCAAGCTGTTATCACGCTATTAAAAGTGGGAGGTACTCAAGAAGATTTTGATCTAGCAGAAAAGGTTATTAACTGGTCTATTAATGAGCTTTATCTTTCTGATAAAAAGCGATTTGTGTATCAAAAAACAAAGCGCTTTGTAAATAAGATTAACTACACACGATGGACTCAAGCATGGGTTTATTATTCTTTTTCATATTTTAATCAAATGCAGGCTAAGCGTAATGAATCGTATTAATTTTCTGGGTAGCCCTATGGATTCCGGCAGCATGTCGGATACGGTTAGTGCGATTTCTGACAGAATATCAAGCCAGCAGTTCACTCAGCATGTAGTCGTTAATGTTGCAAAGCTCGTTAATATGCGTAAAGACGCTGAACTCGCAAAGTCTGTCACTGAATGCGATATCATTAATATTGATGGTATGGGCGTTGTTTGGGGCGCTCGTTTTTTAGGCCACAAAGTTGGCGAGCGTGTATCGGGCGTTGATCTTTTTGCCGAACTCAATGCTATGGCTGAGCGCGAAGATTTTCCGGTGTTTTATTTAGGTGCAAAAGAAGATGTTGTCACCAAAACCGGCGAAGTGATGCAGGCTCAGCATCCTCAACTTACTATTGCAGGTACACATCACGGTTATTTTTGGGATGATGAGCAGGCGGTGGTTGAGCAAATTAAAGCTTCTGGTGCACGTTTATTATTTGTAGCGATCACATCTCCTAAGAAAGAGAATTTTATCAACCGTTGGAAAGATGAGCTCGGGGTTGATTTTGTAATGGGTGTAGGCGGTACCTTTGATGTGGTTGCCGGTAAGGTGAGCAGGGCGCCCGTATGGATGCAAAATTATGGGCTAGAATGGTTGTATCGCGTTATTCAAGAGCCAAGGCGTATGTGGAAACGTTACTTAGTGACTAATTCCCAGTTTGCTTGGTTACTTGTTCAGGCTAAGTTAGGGTTTTTGAAAGATACTAAGCATAATAACGTTTAAACGATTCAATTCGATTTATTTAGGATTTTCTAATGATCCCTATCATTCTCTCTGGTGGTTCTGGTACACGCTTGTGGCCACTGTCTCGTACTCAATATCCAAAGCAGTTTTTACCGTTAAATTCTGATTTAACCATGTTGCAAGAAACGGTCAAACGCTTAAAGAAAGTCGATACCGTTAATGTAATCTGCAACGAAGAGCATCGCTTTTTGGCTGCAGAGCAAATGCGCCAGATTTCACAGGCGTGTTCTGTCTTTTTGGAGCCTGTTGGGCGTAATACGGCTCCTGCTATTGCTTTGGCTGCCTTGGATGCTGTTGCTAAAGGTAAGGGTGCAGAGCCATTGTTAGTATTGGCTGCTGACCATGTTATTGAAAACGAGAATGCATTTCGTGATGCGGTTGCATTAGCCGAGCCTCTGGCTATTGCTGGTAAGTTTGTTACTTTTGGGATTGTGCCAACGCAACCAGAAACGGGCTACGGTTATATTAAGCGAGGTAGCTATTCGCAAGCCGGTGGTTTTCAGGTTGAGGGTTTTGTCGAAAAACCTGATATGAAAACCGCTGTGCAATATGTCGAATCAGGTGAGTATTACTGGAACAGTGGCATGTTTATGTTCCGTGCCGATCGCTATTTAGAAGAGCTAGGTCAGTTTCGCCCCGATATTCTTTCGGCCTGCCAAGCGGCTATGAAAACCACCGTCGCTGACTTTGATTTTATTCGTGTAGATGCTGATGCGTTTAAAGCATGCCCAGATGAGTCTATTGATTATGCTGTAATGGAGCCATTAAGTGCGGTTGATGGTGGTGATTCTGTGGCTGTTGTGCCATTGGATGCCGGTTGGAGTGATGTGGGTAGCTGGTCTGCGCTATGGGATATAAAACCTAAAGATGAGCAAAATAATGTGCTGTCGGGTGATGTGATTGCACACGATACGCGCGGCTCTTTAGTGATGTCTGATGATCGTTTGATCACTACTTTGGGTATTGATGACCTCATTATTGTTGATACCAAAGATGCTTTGTTAGTTGCACACAAAGATAAGATTCAGAATGTAAAAGCGATTGTAGCCGAGATTAAAGACGGCGGCCGCTCAGAGCATTTTCAGCACCGTGAGGTGTATCGCCCGTGGGGTAAGTACGACTCTATTGATACAGGTGAGCGTTACCAAGTTAAACGTATCACTGTTAAGCCAGGCGCTAAGTTGTCGGTGCAGATGCATCATCATCGTGCCGAGCATTGGATTGTTGTTTCGGGTACCGCCAAAGTAACAGTAGACGATGTCGAACGCTACGTAACCGAGAACCAATCGGTTTACATACCCATTACTGCAGTTCATGCGTTAGAGAACCCAGGTAAAGTTAACTTGGAATTAATCGAAGTGCAGTCTGGTGCTTACTTAGGCGAAGACGATATCGTACGTTTTGAAGACCGTTACGGGCGCGTAAAAGTCTAATTACATAATACATATTAACCGAATGAGTAATGAGTAAATAAGGGGTTTTTCATGGCTGTTTTAGTAACAGGCGGAGCCGGTTATATCGGTAGCCATACGGATATTTTATTACTGGAAGCTGGCTTTGATGTAGTGGTGCTGGATAATCTTTGTAATAGTGATCCTGAAGTGTTTAATCGCATTGAGACAATCACAGGTAAGCGCCCGGTGTTTGTTGAAGGAGATATTCTCGATAAAGCAGTGCTGAATCAAGTATTTACTGATTACAGTATTGATGCTGTCATTCATTTTGCAGGCCTAAAGGCTGTTGGTGAGTCTGTCGCTAAGCCTGTTATGTATTACCAAAATAATGTGGCGGGCTCTGTTAATTTATTTGAAGCGATGGCTCAGCATAACTGTAAGCGTATTGTGTTTAGCTCTTCAGCGACGGTTTATGGTGACCCTGCCTCTGTTCCTATCCGTGAAGATTTTCCACTATCAGCAACCAACCCTTATGGGCAGTCTAAGTTGATGATCGAGAATGTACTTCGGGATATTGCGTTGGCAGATCCTGAATGGCAGATCTCTATTCTTCGTTATTTTAACCCTGTGGGTGCGCATGCCAGTGGTTTGATTGGCGAAGACCCAAACGGTATTCCCAATAATTTGATGCCTTATGTTGCGCAAGTAGCGATTGGTAAGCTAGAGCAGCTCAATGTATTTGGTGGTGATTACCCTACTGTTGATGGTACGGGTGTACGTGACTATATCCATGTTTTGGATTTAGCCGCGGGGCATTTAAAGGCGTTAGCTGCGCTTTCTAAAACAGACGCGGAAGGCTCTTTCACACATGGCTGCCAGGTTTATAACCTAGGAACCGGTAATGGTTATTCTGTGCTGCAGGTTGTTAGCGCATTCGAGAAAGCCAGTGGCCGTAGCGTTCCTTATTTGATAGCGGGGCGTCGTGCCGGTGATATCGCTACTTGTTACGCCGACCCTGCCTATAGTGCGGATAAACTGGATTGGCGTGCTGAGTTTGGGATAGAGCAGATGGTAGAAGATCATTGGCGCTGGCAGTCATCTAACCCTAGTGGCTACAAAGCTTAATCCATGTTTTTAGCTTACCGCCTTTGGTGGTTGTAACAGGGAGGTTTTATGGTATCTATTCAGCATCACGGCGCAGTACAAGGAGTCACTGGGTCGTGCCATCAAATGACGTTATCTAGTGGCGAAGCATTGCTGGTTGATTGCGGTATGTTTCAAGGGGCAGAATCTGCAGGCCGAGAACTAGGCGAAAAGCAGATTGATTTTCCGCTTGATAATATTAAGGCGCTCGTTGTTACGCATTGTCATATTGATCATGTAGGGCGCATTCCGTTTTTATTGGCGGCAGGTTTTAATGGGCCTATTTATGCTACCCAAGCCACCGCTCATTTGTTGCCATTGGTTATTGAGGATGCCATCAAGGTTGGTGTCTCTCGGGACAAAAACTTAATCAATAAAGTATTGCAGCGTTTGCGGCAGTTGCTAACGCCTATCCCTTATGATGAGTGGTTTAATGTAGAAGGCTTGCCTAAAACACGTGGGCGCTTTCGTGTTGCCGGCCATATTATGGGCTCTGCCTATGTTGAGTTTGACGCACAAGGTGAGCGGGTTTTATTTTCGGGTGATTTAGGTGCGCCTTATTCTCCGTTATTACCGGCCCCTAAGTCGCCGTATAAAGCGGATATTGTCGTTATCGAAAGCACTTATGGTGACAAACTCCATGAAGGCCGAAAAAACCGACGTCAGCTATTAAAGTCAGTTATTGAGCGTTGCTTAAAAGATCGCGGTACGGTGCTTATTCCCGCCTTTAGTATCGGCCGTACTCAAGAGCTTCTATATGAAATAGAAGAGATTATTTATCGTGTTACTAAGCGCAGTAACGCTAAGAATAAAGAGAAAACAGAAACGCAAAGCCCTTGGGAAACCATCGATGTTATTGTTGATTCTCCTTTAGCGGCAAAATTCACGGCGCATTATCGGGATCTTAAGCATTTGTGGGATGGCGAAGCTCAGAAGAAATTAGCCGATAATCGCCATCCATTGTCTTTTGATCAGTTAACAACCATTGATAGCCATCAGCAACATATGAAACTGGTGCAGCATCTTAAAGATTCAGGACGCCCGTCCATTGTTATCGCAGCTAGCGGTATGTGTGCCGGTGGTCGTATACAAAATCACCTTAAGGCGCTGTTGCCTGACTCACGCACTGAAGTGTTGTGTGTTGGTTATCAGGCGAAGGGAACTCCCGGGCGTGATATTCAAACCTATGGGCCACGCGGCGGTTATGTGTTTTTGGATAATGAGCGGATCGATATCCGTGCCGGTATTTTTACGATTAGTGGCTACTCCGCACATGCAGACCAAGCTAACTTAGTTAATTTTGTTAAACGTATTTACAAAAAACCTAATGAAGTGCGTGTTGTGCATGGTGATGAAGAGGCTAAAGCGGCATTGGTTAAAAAGTTGCAAGCGATTGTACCCGATGCAAAAGTCTGGGTTCCGCATGAGTAATCTTGTTATGCAGTATGGTTTTAATGAATAGTCAGTTTTTTACTTCGGCTTGGTTTCGCTGGGCTGTTTTTTTGTTGTGTGCCGCTGGCGTGGCTTATGGGATTTTTAGGCCCGTACCGCCTCCACAGTTATTCCATGGCTCAGATAAAATTGGGCATGTATGTGGTTTTTTAGGTTTATCGCTTACGGCATGGCTCGCGTTTAGATCGGTAAGTTGGTTCTATTTTTGGCCCGTCTTGTTTGGGTTGGCACCACTATTGGAATATCTTCAGGGGGCATGGCGGCCATTGCGTGTTTATAGCATGGGCGATAGCTACGCGAACCTTGCTGGCGTAGCTATTGCTTTGTTATTTGTTATCTCCTTTCGCGCTAGCGTCCGATTCCGTAATAAGTAAAACCGAGGCTTTCTAGTAGTTCTTTACTGAAGAGGTTGCGGCCATCGATAATAAGCGGTGTGAGCATTCGCTCTTTCATCTCTTCACAATCAGGTGATGCATACTCTGGCCACTCAGTCAGTAACAGCAGAGCATCTGCATTGTTGAGTGCTTCGTACTTATCCCGATATGTATGCACTTGTGGATGCCCCCCGTAAAGCTTTTCGATATTCTCTAGTGCTTCCGGGTCATGTATGTGTACATTGGCCTGTTGCGCAGTTAACGCGCTGATTATCTTTAAGCTGGGCGCGCTATCAAGCGCTGCAGAACCCGGTTTAAATGATACGCCCCAAATCGCTATATTAAGATTATGGATGTCGCATTCATAATGTCGCCATAATTTGCGAAACGGCTGCTCTTTCTGCTTTTCATTTTCTTGTAGTACGGTATCTAGTAGCTGTGACTGGCGCTTTTCAGAGAGCAGGTTAGCCAATCCTTTAATCGTCTGAGAAAAAGTATTACCGCCAAAACCGCAGCCCGGTGCGAGGTAATGATGTCCTATACGAGGGTCGGCACCGAGGCTCTGCTTGATCACTTCGATATCAACATCCAGTTGTTCTGCTAGGTTGGCGAGTTCATTAATGTAGCCAATACGTAATGCCAGCATGCCAGTGATAGATAGTTTGGCAAACTCAGCTTCTTTAGGTGTCATTACTAATAGTTGTTCAAGCTGGCTACTAAAAGGCCGCAATAATGAGCGGGTCATCATGCTAGCCCACTCGTTGGTGCTGCCTAATGTAAGGGAGGTTGGTTTACGTATGTTTTTAAGTGCTTCCCCTTCTGAAATATTCTCTGCTAGATAGACCACTGCTTGGTCTTTTTCGATATCGAGGATCTTCTGTAATTTGTCAGTGTAGCCCACACCAAAATGGCTTTGGTTGATGATCAGTACTTTCTCTAAACCTTGTTTGGCTATCTGTGAAACTGTATTTTGGGCATGCTCAAACTCAGCGGGATTCATGCTGATGAAATGCGTAGAAAGTAAAGCCGCTGAGCTACTTTGGATAAACTGTAGGTTATTTTTGTCAAACTGCTGATTAATCAGGTCTTTTAGGCCGGGCTCATTACTGATGCTGCTCCCCATTAATGTTACAGGGTCAGTAATTTGAGTATCATTAACAATAAAAACATCATTACCCGACTGCGCCAGCATACCTGCTGTTGCCCAAGCGGTTAGTTCGAGCCCCCAGATAACGATTTTCATTGTTTAGATTCCTTGTCTTGAGCTTGCAGCGAAAGAATACTGTTAAGCAGGCCTGTTGTTGAGCTATCAAATATGGCTGGCGTATCTTCATTTAGTAATGGTTTGAGGAGTTCGGTCGCCATTTTTTTACCCAGCTCTACACCCCACTGGTCAAACGGGTTCACTTCCCAGATAACGGATTGTACAAATACTTTGTGCTCGTATAAGGCAATGAGTTGGCCAAACGAGTATGGGGTTAACTCGTTGATCAAAACGGTAGTGCTAGGCTGATTACCGCGGTAGCGTTTGTGGATGGGGGCAGTATCGTTGCCTTCAATTGCAGAGTCTCCCAGTGCAAGAAGGCGAGATTGCGCAAGGCAGTTAGCCAGTGATAATTGGTGCTGCTGTTGAAGCTCGCTATTTTCAAAACCATCATAGCGCCTGGCAGATGTAATAAAGTCACACATCACTGACTCGGTGCCTTGGTGGAGTAACTGATAAAACGCGTGTTGGGCATTAGGGCCAATTTCACCCCAAAGAATAGGGCAGGTATGGTAATCAATGCTGCTGCCCTGGCGATTAGCACTTTTTCCGTTACTTTCCATCTCAAGCTGTTCGAGGTAGGCAGGTAAGTGGCTTAATCGACCATCGTAAGGGAGGATGGCGTGGGCATGAATGTTTAGAAAGTTAATATTCCAAATACCGATCATGCCTAGTTGTACGGGGAGGTTCTCTTCAAAAGGTGCATTTTTGAAGTGCTCATCCATAGCGTGTGCACCACGGAGCATCTCTTTAAAGCCGGTCATTCCAATGCGTAACGCAATAGGTAGTCCAATAGCAGACCATAAAGAGTAACGTCCTCCGGTCCAATCCCAAAAATTAAGTTGGCTTTTTTCGGGGATGCCCCATTGGCTCATTTTTTCTAGGCTAGCCGAAATACCAATAAAGTGTCGGCGGTTCAGCAGCTCGTCTTTAACGCCACTGGCTGACTTTAACCACTGTCGTGCGGTATTAGCGTTGGACAGGGTATCGATAGTGGTGAACGATTTAGACGAAATAATAAATAGAGTTGTCGTTGGTGATAGTTGGTCCAGTAGGTTAGCTATCTGGCTACCATCCATCGATGATACAAAGTGCAATTTGAGCTGCTGGCCAGCGGGCGGTTGTGAATCGCTTAATGCTTTGCAAGCCATCAGAGGGCCTAGGTCTGAGCCGCCAACACCAATGTTAACGATGGTATCAATGGGCAGGCCTGAATAGCCTCGCCATTGCCCAGCGTGTATGCGGGCGACCATGCTGCTCATATGTGCCAGGTTTGCTTGAATATCAGTCACAACGTTGTGGTTGTTGATCGATAACTGGCTGTTATACGGAAGACGAAGCGCTGTGTGTAATGCTGGGCGGTTTTCAGATGTATTAATCGTGTCGCCTGAGAACAGTCGCTCTTTCCAGCTGTCTAGTTGGCAGTCTTTTGATAAGTTTTTTAAAAGCGAAAGCGTTGTTTGCGTAATACGTTGCTTAGAAAAATCGAGTAATAGGCTTTCATTAGATACGCTGAATGTGTCAAATCTGTTGTTGGTTTTAGGCGTATCTGTAAGGGCATCTATAGGTGTGTCTTGTAAAAAAAGATCGCGTAGATGCGTGGTTCGCATTGTGCCAGCGTGTTGTTCGAGTGCTTTCCAGGCGGGTAATTCTTTTACGCTCAAAATTCCATCTCCGATGAGTAGTATGAAAACCCGCTAGCAAAAGGTATTAGCGGGCTGTAATACAGGAAGAAACTAGACCGTTAGATTAAGCCTTTTATAAAATCCTTAAAATCATTAGCGGTTTCGCTGTGATGTAAACCAAAAATAACATTGGCTTGTAAAAAGCCTAGCTTATTACCGCAATCGTATGTTTTACCGCGCATGCTGTAAGCATTAATGGGTGCTTCTTTGATTAACTGGTCAAGCGCATCGGTTAGCTGTATTTCACCGCCAGCACCCGGTTTGGTGTCTTTTAATAACTCCATCACTCTGGCCGGGAGAATGTAGCGCCCAACAATGGCTTGGTTAGAAGGCGCTTGTGCTTGTGGGGGTTTTTCTACCATGCCAACGATAGGTTGGCTTTGCCCAGGCGCTAATGGTTTGCCTGCACAGTCAACAACACCGTAACGTTCTACATGCTCTAAAGGAACCGCTTCAACCATAATCTGGGCTGCGCCGCTGCTGTGGTAGTCGGCAACCATCTCAGTTAAATCGCACTGCTCTGGTTGTGTGCCATGAATAAGCATATCAGGGAGCATGACTGCAAAATCATCATTACCGACCGCCGGTGCTGCACATAAAACGGCATGTCCTAGCCCAAGAGGTTGATTTTGGCGCACTGCACAAATAGATACATCCGTGGGGAGTATATCGCGCACCGCTTTTAGTAATGCGTCTTTACCTTTGCGAGCAAGCTCAGCTTCTAATTCATAATGCTTATCAAAATGATCCTCAATGGAAGATTTACCGCTACGTGTAACCAAAATTATCTGTTTAAAGCCCGCCTTGATAGCTTCTTCAACGACGTGTTGAATAACCGGTTTATCAACAACGGTTAACATCTCTTTAGGAATGGCTTTGCTTGCAGGTAATACTCGTGTGCCCAATCCTGCGACAGGTATGACGATTTTGGTTAGTGCTGACATCCATTTGCTCCCATTATCAATCAATTATAAATAATGGCTGCATTCTAACATGGCTTAAGCGACAAAAAACCTTTCCTTAATACTCTCTGAAGTATTATCTACGAGCGCATTCTGCCAACACTTTTATTAGGTGGAGCTGGCGGTATAGGGCTATTAATTATTTGTGATAACAGATAAAATCGTAAAAATTTTGCAGTGCAATACAGTTGTACTTTTTGTTGCCTTTTAGTGACAGTTTTAAAGTAAAAACAGGTGGCGCTGTCAGAATGAAAAATGACTGGATTGTCATTATGGAGTCATAGAGATAATAGGAGTTATCTTTCATGGAGTTTAAGAAGACGTACATGCCGCGGCTGGCCACGATGGCACTGTTTACCTCGGCTGTGGTTTCTCCCATGTTGGCTCATGCTATCGAGCCTGCATCTATCTCTTTAGGGCCTGTTTCCATGATTCCTGCGCTGACGGTTAAAGCAGGTCATGATGATAATATTTTCCTCACGTCTACAAATGAAAAAAGCTCTGCTGTTACGGTTATCAACCCAACCGTGCAATTTATTGCTGAAGATGGCGCCAATGCTTATAAATTGACCGCAGATATAAAGCGCGGTGTTTATCATAGTAGCCATGATGATAGTTACACAGATGTGCAACTTCAGGGTGATGCTCGCCTTATTTTTGATGTGCGAAATAAACTCGATTTGCTAGCGGCTTACGTTAAAGCGCATGAAGCAAGAGGTACCGGCTTAACTGAAGGCGCAAATGCCACTGTTAATAGCGGCCCGGTTGAGTTGGATGAGAAAAGAGTGGGTGCAACCTATACATACGGTGCCAGTGGCGCGCAAGGGCGCATTGTTGGCAAGCTTTCTTATGCCGTACGCGAGCATAGTAATTTTAGGAGCCTAACACGTAAGCATGATCGCAATACGTTGCATACCGGTTTGACCTTTTACTATCGAGTTATGCCAAAAACCTTATTGCTGCTTGAAGCACGCAGAACAGGTGTTGATTACCACAACGAGATGCCCAGCGTGTCTAGTTTGGATAGTAGTGAGTGGAAATATCTTGTTGGGGCAAAGTGGGATGCGACAGCTAAAACCACCGGTGTGGTTAAAGCGGGTTATGCGCACAAGCAATTTTCAGATTCAGGCCGTGACGATAAAGGCTCATTCACATGGGATGCCGAGGTGAGCTGGGCGCTACGTACCTATTCTACATTTGCCTTTCGTACCGGGCAGGAGTTGGAAGAATCAACGGGTGATGACAGTTTTATCGATACTCGTTTTGTAAACTTAACATGGGATCATGCGTGGAATGGTCGTATGAAAACTGAATTGGCTTATGGTTTTGCTAATGAAGAATATGACTTAAGCAACCGTGAAGATGATACCAGTAGTTTTTCTGCGGGTGTTTCTTACGATGTTAGTCGTTGGTTGGCCTTAGGGTTTGATGTTGAACATGTGGAGCGCGACTCAAATCAGTCTGCATTTGATTATGATAACAATAGTGTATTCATGACAATTCAAGGCTCTTTATAATGTTAGTGTGGTGGTTTTTCTTGTCTGAACTGATTAGAGGTAATAGTTAAAATGTGGCATCGTTTTTGCGTTTTTTTGTGTCTGTTTACATTCAGTCAGTTATCGTTTTCCGCCAGTGTTTCTGAGGTTGTAGAAGATTCGCGTTCTGAAGGTTTATCCGATTATCGTTTGGGCTCAGGAGACTTACTAGGCATTAAGGTGTTTGGTGAAGATGATCTTAGCGTTGAAGTGCGGATGAGCGATGCAGGAACAATCTCATACCCTTTTCTAGGCGAGTTACGTGTCAAAGGCTTAACGACGGGTGCTTTGGGTGACATGTTGGCTACTAAGTTAAGAGATGGCTATTTGGTTAACCCAAGTGTGAGTGTTGCTGTTCTTGAGTATCGTGAGTTTTATATTAATGGTGCTGTAAAAAGCCCCGGTGCTTATCCGTATCAACCAGGTTTAACATTACAGCGCGCAGTATCATTGGCTGGTGGCTTTACAGAGAGAGCATCCTCTAGCAAGTTTTACCTTTCCCATGAAAAAAGCCTAATCGATGTTAAGCCCGAAAAAGTTAAGTTGAACGCACGAGTCACCCCTGGTGA
Organism: Neptunomonas japonica DSM 18939; assembly: GCF_000422765.1. Taxonomy (GTDB): domain Bacteria; phylum Pseudomonadota; class Gammaproteobacteria; order Pseudomonadales; family Balneatricaceae; genus Neptunomonas; species Neptunomonas japonica. The sequence continues at coordinate 122,245 of NZ_AUGR01000016.1, forward strand.
TGTGATCACTATCGAAGAAAGTTTTTTTTAACCCCTGCTTATTTAAGAGTATGAAACACAACATGGATATTCAGAAAGAGCAGGGAGCGATAGACCGCATGCTGCAAGAAGATGTGATCGATTTACGACAATACTGGCAAACGATAATGCGCCACAAGTGGGGCATTATTGGCTTTTCTTTTATTGTGACCTTGCTAGCTGCGTTAGTGGTGGCATCGCTAACGCCAATCTATCGAGCAACAGCAACCTTATTGATTGAATCGCAGCAGGCCAATATTGTTTCTATTGAAGAAGTGTATGGGCTTGATGGTGGAAATTCAGAATATTTCACCACGCAGTTTGAAATTTTAAAGTCGCGCAATTTAGCTGAAAAAGTTGTTAATAAGCTAGATCTAGTCAATCACGCTGTTTTTAATCAGCCAAAAGAGTCGTTACTGCCTTTTGATTTTAACTGGCGTAACTGGCTACCATTTGAGTTGCCTGCAGGGCCTGTGGTTGAAGAAACACCAGAGACTAAGTTTCGCAGTGTCGTTGATCAGTTTATGGGTGGTTTGACAGTTTCACCACTGAGAAAAACGCAGCTTGTAAAACTCACTTACGAATCTTCTGATGCTGTATTGGCAACACAAATTGCTAATGCGGTAGGCGAGAGTTATATCGAGAGTAATCTTGATGCAAAGCTGCAGCTAACGCTAAAGGCTTCGTCTTGGTTGAGTGGTCAGCTTGAAGGGCTTCGTGCTGAGTTGACTAAAGCTGAGCAGCGTTTGCAGAACTACCGTGAGAAAGAGCAAATTGTTGGTGAGAAAGGCGGCTTAAATATTGCTGGCCAAGAGCTTGAGTTGGTTGCTGGCAAATTGGTTGATGCACGCCGCGATCGGTTAGAAGCAGAAAGTTTATATCGCCAGGTGCGTACAATTGGTAAAAAGAACCCTTCTCGGTTGGAGTTGGTGCCAACAGTATTGCAGCACCCTTTGGTGCAGCGTATGAAAGAGTCGTATGCACGTGTTGAATTGAAGCGCTCTGAGTTAGCAAAACGATATGGCGCTAAGCACCCTACTATGCAGGCCGTTAACTCAGAATTAGCCAATGCTAGGTCGGCTCTTCATGGACAAATATTGTCTGTCGTAAACGGCATAGAAACAAACTACAAGGTAGCTGTCGCTAATGAAAACTCATTAAAGGCTGCGTTGAAGGGTACTAAAGGCAATATTCAAAGCCTTAGCCGTAAAGAGTATAAGTTAAGTGAGTATCAGCAGGATGTTGAAACTAAGCGTACTGTTTTTAATACTTTTTTAACTCGCTTTAATGAGACCTCTGCCACGGGTGATCTTAAAACAGCTAATGCGCGGGTTTCTGACCCAGCAGTTGTTCCATTGCGCCCTGCTAAACCTAAGAAAAAGCTCATTGTTGCATTGGCTTTTGTTGTAAGTGCTATGTTTGGAGTAATGTTTGCGTTTGTGTTGCAGGCGCTTAATAACACCGTTAAAAGTGCTTCTGAAGTTGAGAGTAAGCTGGGCGTTGTTATGCTGGGTTTACTGCCGCTGTTACCTAAAAAGAAGAAAACGCCTAACCAGAGCTATGGTCAGTTTATTGATGACCCTCAGTCTGCTTATGCTGAGTCATTACGTACTATTCGTACCGGTCTGATTTTATCTGCACTCGATAATCCGCATAAAATTGTATCTATAACCTCTTCTGTGCCGGGTGAAGGTAAAACGTCGTTAGCGCTTGGTTTGGCGTTTTCTACTGGGCAGATGGAAAAGGTATTATTGATTGATGCAGACTTGCGCCGTCCTTCTGTTGCTAAAGGGCTTGGGCTGGATCGTGCTGCATCTGGATTGTCTAATTTAGTGGCCGGTACTGCTACGGTTGATGAGTGTATACAGCGCTACGAAGAAGGCAATATTGATGTGATTTGTGCAGGGGTTATTCCTCCGAATCCTTCTGAGTTACTTTCTTCTAAGCGTTTTGCTGATGTGTTGGCGATGTTGAATACAAAGTATGATCGAATCATTATTGATACTGCGCCATCTCAAGCGGTTAGTGATGCAATGGTGCTAGCGCCATTGGTTGGTGCAATGATTTATGTTGTAAAATCTGATTCTACACCTTATCAACATGCTAAGAATGGCTTGAAGCGCCTGCGCGAAGTAAATGCACCAATCATCGGTGTAGTGCTTAACCAGGTCGATGTGAAAAAGGGTGCTAAGTACTACGGGCAAGAGTACGGCGGTTACTATGACGTCTATGGTTACAGCAGCGAAAAAGCATGATTGATCTGCATTGTCATCTGTTACCAGGTGTTGATGATGGTGCAGAGAATTTGCCTGATGCAATGGAGCTTGCTCGTATGGCGGTTGCCGATGGTATTCGCCATATGGTGCTTACTCCGCACCTGCATCCTGGGCGTTATGATAATTCACTCGCAGGTTTGCAGCCGCACTTTGATGCTTTTAAGCAGGCTTTGGATGAGCAGCAAGTTCCGTTATCACTCTCTTTGGCGTGTGAGGTTCGGTTAAGCGCTGAAGTTCTACAGTTAGCTGCTACTAATGTGCTGCCGTTTATAGGCAAGTGGAATGGCTATGATGTTTTATTACTAGAGCTGCCGCACAGTCATATACCGCCGGGGAGTGATAAATTAGTTAAGTGGTTGTTGGCACGTAATATTATCCCCATGATTGCGCACCCTGAACGTAATAAAGATATTGTGCATAACCTCGATAAAATTCTCCCTTTTGTGAATTTGGGATGTTTGTTCCAAGTTACCGCCATGTCTGTGACGGGTGAGTTTGGTGCGCCTGCCTATCAGAGGGCGCATGAAATATTGGAGAACGACTGGGTAACGGTTATTGCAACCGATGCTCATAATCGCCAACATCGCCCGCCTATATTGTCTAAAGCGCGACATTTAATAGAGCAAATGTATGGCGCTGCGCGCGCTCAAGATTTGTTTATTAATCATCCGTTTACGATTGTTGGTATTACTGCCAGCAGCGAAGCATAAGCTGTGACTGCAAGCTTTAAAAATCGTCTGGCGCGCTTGTTGGCAATATTGGTTATTCTTGTTTCTATTCCCTTGGTTTATTTTGCTTTTCGTTGGGCTGTCGCTGATATCAGTGCATACCCTGTGCGTTATGCTATTGAGCGCTGGCAAGCTAAACCAAACTCAGTAGAATTGCTCTCGTTAGATAAGGCTGATCAAGATATTGACTCAGCTTTGAGCTGGAATTCGAGTAATGCTGAGTATTACGAGTTAAAAGCGCGCTTGATGCTATATAGAGCTGCGCTGTCAGAGAGCTTGCCTGAATCTCCTTCCTATATGGATGAGATTCGCCAGGCGTTATCTCTTCATGAATCAGCCATAAAACTACGACCTAATTGGGCTTATAGCTGGGCTAATAAGGCTTTGATGAAAGCTTATTTAGGTGAGTTTGATGAGGTTTTTTTTGACGCTATAAAGCATGCAGAAAAAACCGGGCCGTGGGAATTAAGTGCAAACCTTGCTGTTCTTGAGGCAGGTTTACTGGGGTGGGAGCAATTGTCTTCTGAGTCGCGTGCGGTTATTGTTGGTGCGGCCGGGCGTGCAACTGAGCATCGTCCAAAAGTAGTGCGTTCGCTGTTGGATAGTTATGCGTTGCGCTTACCTGTTTGTGCTCACATGCTGGGCAGTACTAAGCAGATAAAAGTCTGTCAATAATATTGAGGAGTTGTGATGGAGGCGGTTGAGTTGCAGTCGTTAAATATTGCTGTATTAACGGTGTCTGATACCCGTGTGCCTGAAACGGATAAATCTGGCGATACTCTTCAAAAAGGCATTGAAGAGGCTGGGCATAGGGCTGCTCAGCGTACTATTGTTAAAGATGATATTTATCAAATCCGTGCGGTGCTCTCTCAATGGATTGCCGATAGTGATATTCATGCAGTATTGATAACCGGCGGTACAGGCTTTACTGCAAGAGATAGTACCCCTGAGGCAGTTATTCCTTTATTGGATAAGCAAATAGAAGGTTATGGTGAGTTGTTTAGATCGCTCTCTTATGAAGAGATAGGTACTTCCACTATTCAGTCTAGGACGGTTGCTGGTGTTGCCAATAGAACGGTTATCTTTTGTATGCCGGGTTCAACGGGTGCTTGTAAAACGGCTTGGCATAAAATTATTCGTGAGCAATTAGATAGTCGCCATCGGCCGTGTAACTTTGTAGAGATGGTGATGCTAAGAGGTTAATGAAGCGGGTTTGTTTCTAAACTATGTTGCGCTGCGGTAGTTATTGGTAGTGGTCGTGTATAAAGCCGGTTTATAATACCGGCTTTTTATTGTGTGTAATTTACGTAAAGCCAAACGAACATATGTTGATGGGGTTTTTCTCTGAGTTTGGTGGTAAGTCCAATTAGCAGCGGTTGGGTTGCTTTATATGAAGTAATTACTCTGTTTGTCATCATTTAGTGGGGAAGTGTGATGCTTAATGGCTTTTTGGTGTTGCTGCTTTGTCAGTTATTAGGTGAGCTGGTGGTGTTGGCCTCAGGCGTGCCGGTGCCGGGCCCTGTGTTTGGTATGATCTTGTTATTACTGGTATTAATTGCTTTTAAAAAAACTCCTAAGTCTGTGAGGCTGGTTTCTGAGGGTTTATTACGGCATTTGGCTTTTTTATATGTGCCTGCAGGTGTTGGCCTTATGGTGCATCTGGAAATGATCTCTCACTATTGGTTGGCCATCTTGGTTGCTTTACTGGTCAGTACCTTTGTAACTCTGGTAGTGACAGCTCTCGTGTTTCGTTTGTTGGGTAGGCTTAATGGCCCTGCAAAAGGTGAGATAGGCGACTCATCAGAGGGGGTGAAGTAATGGAGTTTTGGGTATATTTTGCCGCCAAGCCGTTATTTTGGTTGATCGTCACTTTAATTGTTTTTATGTTTGCTTCTGAGCTAAATAGGCGCTCGGGCGGCACTCCGTTATTGCATCCAGTTTTGATATCGATGGCGATTATCATTAGTTTTTTGTTGGTTACAGGTACTCGCTATGAAACGTACTTTGAGGGGGCTCAGTTTATTCATTTTTTGCTGGGGCCAGCAACGGTTGCTCTGGCGGTTCCTTTGTTTGATCATTTTGAGCGCATTAAAAAGATGTGGTTTGTGCTGTTAGTGGCTTGCATTAGTGGTGCGGTGACAGCGATTGTATCGGTGTTGCTGGTTGGCTTGGCATTTGATCTGCCAGTAGAGGTGTTGCTGTCTTTGGCGCCTAAGTCAGTTACCTCTCCCATTGCTATTGGGATTGTTGAGAAAATAGGCGGCTACCCTTCATTAGCCGCTGGGCTCGTGTTAATTACAGGTGCGATGGGGTGTTTGTTGTCTCCACTTGTTTTTAAGTTACTAAATGTGAAGGATGGCGCGGTTAAAGGCTTTACGCTTGGTCTGGCTGCTCATGGCTTTGGTACGGCATATGCATTCGAGACAAGTGCGCTGGCGGGTGCTTTTGCGGGATTGGCGATGGGGATGACAGGGTTGTTAACAGCCTTTTTATTGCCTGTTGTTATTTCGTTGATGGGGTTTAATTAGCTCAATGTGTGTGGAGTTTTAAAGGCTTTGTATTGTTTAGCCTATTGTTGAATTTGAATGTGGGGGGCTTCTGGTACAGTTCGCCCCTGTATTTTAGTGCCTATTGATCAGGGTGATGTGGAAAAATGACTCCATTAGAACGTTATAAAAAAGACTTGTTGCGTGATGACTTTTCATACGACCCTGCGCAGGAGATTGCTATCGGCCATCTTCAGCGTTTGTATGATGATCTGATTGCGGTTGACAGCGTTCAGCCTCAGACGTTGATGCAGCGTTTTAGTGGGAAGTTTAAAAAGCAGACGGTAGAGCCTGTGCAGGGTTTGTACTTTTGGGGTGGCGTGGGTCGTGGTAAGACTTACATGATGGACACCTTTTATGACAGCTTGCCGTTTAAGCAGAAAAGACGTACTCACTTTCATCGCTTCATGCAGGGCGTGCATGCAGATTTGCGTTTGCTCGATGGTACTAAAAACCCGCTTACTGAAATTGCCCGTAAATATGCAGATGAGGCGCGTATTATCTGTTTTGATGAATTTTTTGTTTCTGATATAACAGACGCAATGATTTTGGGGAGCTTGTTTGAGCAGTTGTTTGCTAATGGTGTTTCGTTAGTGGCTACATCAAACATTATTCCTGACGGCTTGTATCGAGATGGTTTGCAGAGGGCTCGTTTTTTACCGGCAATAGCACTTTTAAACAGACACACCGATGTTATTAATGTAGATGGTGGTGTGGATTATAGGTTGCGAGCGTTGGAGCAGGCTGAGTTGTATCATTATCCATTGGATGCGACGGCTGACGACAGTTTGAATGCGAGTTTTGAAAGCTTGGCGCCTGACATAGAAGAAGCCGTTGAAAATGAGCTAGTCGATGTTAATGGTCGTGGTATTCCATCAAGAAGAACTTGTGAGGATGTTGTCTGGTTTGATTTCCCTGCATTGTGTGAAGGGCCGCGTTCGCAGAATGATTACATTGAAATTGCTAAAATATACCATGCGGTAATTATTTCTAATGTTCCACAGTTAGGCACTAAAAACGATGATGCAGCGCGCCGCTTCATTAACCTGGTTGATGAATTTTATGATTGCGGCGTGAAATTGATTGTTTCTGCTGCGGTGCCTATCCATGAAATCTATACGGGTGGGCGTTTGTCTTTTGAGATTGAGCGCACGCAAAGTAGGCTTTTAGAGATGCAGTCTCACGATTATTTGGCAAAAGCTCACAAAGCTTAATTTGTCGTTGTGCTTGTGAATAAAATGAGCAGGGCTTGGGGTTAAATGTTTTCTGGCTTTTATATTAAATAAGCGCACAGAAATACTCGCATTAGCTGGATAATTTGACTATAATTCGCGCTCCTCATTTCAGGATGAGGTTTCGTACGTTGTTTTTTACTGTTTTCAGTAGCAAACAACTAATAATTATAAGGTAAGTCGGACGCGGAAATTCTGATCTTCAGATCCGTTATCTAGACTTAATTAAAGTATAGGCGAACAATCGATGACTACTTTTGTTGCTAAGCCAGCCGAGGTAAAACGCGACTGGTACGTAATTGACGCAGAAGGCAAAACTCTTGGCCGTATGGCTACTGAAATTGCTCGACGTCTGCGCGGTAAGCATAAACCAGAATTCACACCACACGTAGATACTGGCGATTACATTGTTGTTGTAAACGCAGAAAAAGTACATGTGTCTGGTAATAAGCGTAAAGCTAAAATTTATTACCGTCATACAGGTTTCCCAGGTGGTCTTAAACAGGCTAACTTTGAGATCATGATTAACAGTCAGCCAGAAAAAGTTATCGAATTGGCTGTTAAAGGTATGCTACCAAAAGGTCCTTTGGGTCGTGCTATGTACACTAAATTGAAAGTGTATGCAGGTAACGAACATCCACACCAGGCTCAGCAGCCTCAAGAACTGAAACTCTAAGGGGAAGTAGATAATGTCAGCTACTCAGTATTACGGTACAGGTCGTCGCAAAACTTCTACAGCCCGAGTTTTCTTGCGTCCTGGTACAGGCACAATCTCTATCAACGATCGTACTATCGAAGTTTACTTCGGTCGCGAAACTGCACGTATGATTGTTCGTCAGCCATTAGAGTTGACTGAAACTCTAGAAAAATTCGACGTAATCGTTACTGTTAAAGGTGGTGGTAACTTCGGTCAAGCAGGTGCGATCCGTCATGGTATCACTCGTGCATTGATGGAATACGACGAAACTATGCGTCCTGCACTGCGTAAAGCTGGTTTCGTAACCCGCGACGCTCGTGAAGTTGAACGTAAGAAAGTTGGTCTACGTAAAGCACGTAAGAAACCACAATTCTCTAAACGTTAATTGTTTGCCGGTTATCCGGCATGCAATTTGGAAAACGCTCGTGGCCTTTATGGCCCGGGCGTTTTTTTTTATCTGTGTATCAGGTCAATACTTAGTCTTATAGATACCTCGGAAGGGATAATTCACCTTGTAAAATAGGGGTATTTTCTTTACTATTTGGGCCATTTTTACAGAACCGGATTTCGTGATTTTTTTATACTGAACGGTTGGTGATTATTTGTACAAGCAAATAGCCTGGCCGAGTGAGGGGGATATACTTGATGAGCAATGACGGCGTGAACAAGGGTCGGCGTCGGCTTCTTATAGGTGCCACTTCTGCCGTTGGGGCAGTGGGTGCTGTAGGAGCGGCGGTCCCGTTCGTGGCTTCCTGGAATCCAAGTGCCAAGGCGAAAGCCGCTGGCGCACCAGCTAAAGCTGATATTAGCAAGCTGGAACCAGGTCAGCAGATGATAGTTGAGTGGCGTGGAAAGCCTGTTTGGGTTGTTAAGCGTGGCGAGGAAGCGTTAGCGACCTTGAATAGCATTGATCCAGGTGAGTTGTCGGACCCCGATTCGGAAGTTCCTCAGCAGCCACCGTACATTCCACATGATGCGGATCGATCAATTCGTCCTGATATCTCTGTGTTAGTAGGTATATGCACGCATTTAGGGTGCTCTCCTAGCTATAAGCCTGAGGTTGGGCCGCAAGAATTTGACGCCAATTGGGTTGGTGGTTTTTATTGCCCATGCCATGGCTCTCGTTTTGATTTATCGGGCCGTGTCTATAAAGGCTCACCGGCACCGACAAACCTAGTGATTCCGCCTCATAAATACGAAGGCGAAGACATTATCATTGTTGGCGTGGATCAGGAGAACGCATAATGGCTGGTTACCGTAATAAAGGAAAAAGCGGTTTTATGGGGTGGGTCGATGACCGTTTCCCGGCGACTGCTATGTGGGAAGACCACTTATCAAAATACTATGCGCCAAAAAACTTTAACTTTTGGTACTTTTTCGGCTCTTTAGCAATGCTGATGTTGGTCAACCAGATCATTACCGGTATTTGGCTAACGATGAGCTACAATCCTTCTGCAGAAGGCGCGTTTGCTTCTGTTGAGTACATCATGCGAGATGTTGATTACGGCTGGTTGCTGCGCTACTTGCACTCTACCGGTGCTTCGGCATTCTTCTGTGTGGTCTATCTGCACATGTTCCGTGGCATGATGTATGGCTCATATCGTAAGCCGCGTGAATTGATATGGCTATTCGGTATGGCTATCTATCTTGCGTTGATGGCTGAAGCTTTCATGGGTTACTTGCTACCATGGGGTCAGATGTCTTATTGGGGCGCTGCGGTAATTGTATCTTTGTTCCAGGCTGTGCCTTTTGTTGGGCCTGAGCTGGCTGAGTGGATTCGTGGTGATTACCTGATCTCTGGTGTGACACTAAACCGTTTCTTCTCTTTGCATGTTGTTGCATTACCTATCGTATTGTTGGCGCTAGTTGTGCTGCATATTATTGCGTTGCATGAGGTTGGTTCTAACAACCCAGATGGTATCGAAATTAAAGAAAACAAAGATGAAAACGGCGTGCCATTGGATGGAATTCCATTCCACCCTTACTACACAGTGAAAGATATTGTGGGTGTTGTTGTCTTCCTATTTGTCTTCTGCATCATTGTGTTCTTCTTCCCAGAGGGTGGTGGTTACTTAATTGAAGCACCAAACTTTGAGCCGGCTAACCCGCTGAAAACACCGCCGCATATTGCACCAGTTTGGTACTTCACTCCATTCTACGCAATGCTGCGTGCGATTCCGCCAATTGCTGCTTCCCAGTTCCCTGGTGTTGTTGTGATGGGTGGTGCGATTGCTATCTTGTTTGTTCTTCCTTGGTTGGATCGTAGCCCTGTTAAGTCAATTCGCTATAAAGGAATGTTTAGCAAAGTGGCGTTGGTGATCTTTGCTGTTAGCTTTGTGATCTTGGGTTACCTAGGTGTGGTTGCATCTACTCCTGAACGTACATTGGTGGCTCAGATCTGTACTGCTCTTTATTTTGCTTTCTTCTTCTTGATGCCGTTTTACACCAAGATGGAGAAAACTAAACCAGTACCAGAGAGGGTTACAGGATAATGAAAAAGTATTTAGTTGCATTCGTTATTGCACTGTTCCCATTGGCAAGTTTTGCTGCGGGCGGTGCGGGTCCTAAATTGGACCACATGGCTGTAGATCTGCATAATCAAGCTTCATTGCAGCGCGGTATGCAGGTATTTGTGAATAACTGTTTGGGTTGTCACTCTGCGCAATATCAACGTTACCAGCGTGCTGCTGAAGACTTAGGCATGCCGATTAACTTGGTAGAAGAGAATCTACTTTTGGGGAACCAAAAAGTAGGTCAGCAGATGACCAATACTATGCTCAAAGAGGATTCTGCTAACTGGTTTGGTACAGCGCCACCTGATTTGACGCTTGAATCACGTTTGCGTGGGCCGGATTGGTTGTATACATATTTACGTAGCTTCTATAAAGATTCTTCACGTCCATGGGGTGTGAATAACGTAGTCTTTCCTGATGTAGGTATGCCTAACGTGCTTGAGTATTTGCAGGGTGAGCAGATTAATCATTGTTCAGCTGAAGAAGCGCAGCATCATGAGGCTAAAATTGATCCGTTAACAGGTAAGATGATGGGCGGTTGTATGTCTATCGGTAAGAAAGGGCAGCAGAGCACAGAAGAGTTTGATAAAACTGTTTATGATCTGGTGAACTTTATGGCCTATATTGGTGAGCCGTCTAAATTAGACTCTCAGCGTATCGGAACTAAAGTGTTAATCTTTCTCTTCTTGTTCTTCTTCATCGCTTATGCGCTGAAAAAAGAATACTGGAAAGATGTTCACTGATTTTACAGCGTAAATCTGTTAGAATCGTTTTTTTGCGCGGCCTGAGTTTCAGGCCGCGCTTATTTATTTTCTACGGTAAGTAATACGGGGATATATTAATGGGAGTTGTGGCTAAACGTTCTTCCATGACCTTTTACTCTGATGGTGCTGATCATTACAGCCATCGTGTTCGCATTGTGTTGGCGGAAAAAGGAGTAGCGGTTGACGTTATTGATTGTCATGTTGAGGACCTTCCTGAAGATTTGGCAGGTTTAAATCCTTATAATAGCTTGCCTACTCTCCTGGATAGAGACTTGGTGCTGTATGAGCCAAATGTAATGATGGAATATTTGGATGAGCGTTTCCCTCATCCACCGTTGTTGCCTGTCTATCCTGTTGCGCGCGCAGAAAGCCGTTTATATATGCATCGAATCCAGAAAGATTGGTGTAAGCATGTAGATGTCTTGGTGTCAGTTAAATCAACAGATGATGAGGTTGAAGCAGCACGTAAAGATTTGCGTGATAGCTTAGTGGCTATTTCACCTATCTTTGCTGAAAAGCCATTCTTCATGAGTGAAGAGTTTACATTGGTTGATTGCTGTCTTGCTCCGCTATTGTGGCGCTTGCCTTATTTGGGTGTTGATTTGCCTGAAGCTCAGTGCAAATCATTGTATGAGTATATGGAACGTTTATTTGAGCGTGAATCTTTCCGTGAGAGTCTCTCGGAAGCTGAACGTGAAATGCGTGACTAGTACTATATCTGCTTGAATATTTAGTTCAGAAAGGGATGATAATATCATCCCTTTTTTATGTTTGGAGTGTTTATGAAACCCAGTCGTCCTTACCTTATCAAGGCTTTGCAAGAATGGTTGCTTGATAATGACTGCACGCCGCATTTAGCGGTAGATGTTGCAGTGAAAGGGGTTATGGTGCCGGAGCAGTTTATTTCTGACGGCCAGATTGTTCTTAATATTAGCCCTTCGGCAGTGCAAGAATTTTTGATAGACGATGAGGCTATCAGCTTTAATGCGCGCTTTGGTGGTGTACCCATGAATGTTTATGTGCCTATGGCTGCTGTTTTGGCTGTGTATGCGCGTGAGAATGGTGCTGGTATGGGCTTTGGAATGGAGCCTGGTGCTGATTTTTATGAGTTAGAGCAAGAAGAAGAGCTGAAGCCAGAACCACCAAAAACCTCCGGTGGGCGGCCAACATTGAAAGTTGTTAAGTAATAGCCGCGCATTAAATAATGACGGCTATGTGTTAATGGTTTAGCGGTGCGGAATATATTCGAAAACCTTAACAATTCTTTGTACACCAGGGATGGTGCGGATAATATTTACTGCGGTATCAGCTTCGTGCTCTGTCACTAAGCCCATCAAATATGTTGAGCTATTCTCTGTGACTACCTTAATGCGGCTGCCTTCTACTGTTTCGTCAGCTAGCAGTTGTAGTTTAATACGGCTAGTTAGGTATCCATCATTGGCGCGTACAATGCTCGATGTTGGGCCTGAAATTTCGAGTTCGTTGTGAATTTTGCGAACTTTTCGAGTCTGCGTTGCAATTTGTTCTGCTTCTAGTTTTGCGTTTTCGTGTGGTACTTGGCCGGTGAGTAATAGGATGCCGTTGTAGCTGGTCACGCTGATATGAGAGTTTTTTACCGTTTCTGAGCCTTTGTTGATATTGACGAGTGTTTTGTTTTCAATAACTTCATCTTCGATATAGGCGCCGACCGTGCGGCTTCCTTGGTCTTCGCGGATGGGTTCTTCTCGTGATGCGCTGATCAAATTCGAGCAGCCTGAAAGTGTCGTGAGCACGCAAGCGGTCGTAATACATTTCAAAAGCGTTGAGTTCATAGCGTCAGGCTCCAAATAATTGGTATTCGATTAAATCGCATAAGCAGTGAAGAATCAGCAGGTGTGCACTGTAAATCATTGCGTTGTCGTCAGATGGTACGCATATTTCGACTTCATCAGGTCTTAAAAGTGCAGAAATATTGCTACTATCATGCCCGGTAATAGCAACGACTGACATGTCGCGGTCATGGGCGGCTTGTATTGCTTGTACCAAGCTGTTTGAACGCCCTTGATTAGAGATGACTAGCAGAACGTCTCCGGGTTGCCCAATGGCTCTAATCTGCTTTGAATACACTTCACTAAAGCTGCTTTCTTCTGCAATACCGGTAAGAACGGCGCTGTCTGCGCCTACCGTTATAGCGGGCAGGCCGGGTCTTTCATTTCTGAAGCGGCTAAGCAGTAACGCAGAGAAGTGTTGAGCTAGGGCTGCTGAGCCACCATTGCCAACACACACGACTTTTAGCTCGCTGGCAAGGCTAGAGAGCATCAGCTCGCTGGCGTGAGCGATCATCGGTGTGTATTGCTCAATGGTGTGAGCATTTGTGTCCATCGAATTGTGAAATAAGTTAACAATTCGCTCTTCAAGTTCCATTCACTAATTCCGGTCTTAAAGTCTGAAGGCGTCTTTATACCATACTGGTTTATTTTCTTCAGAAGGAGTTTCGTACGCAATGACATCAAATCGGCAGTTATGCTGCTGAAAATGACTATGAGTCATTAAAAAATGTTGTGCAGTGCGGATAATTTTTTTCTGTTTAGTTGTTGTTACTGAATTTGCAGCTCCGCCAAAGTGCTTATGCGTGCGGTATCTAACTTCTGCAAAAACCAGTGTGTTGTTATCAACTAATATCAGATCAATTTCACCTAATTTACATAGGTAGTTTCTCGTGACTGGCTTAAGTCCTTGTTGAATAAGCCAGTGCCAAGCTTTTGTTTCGGCGTCCTTGCCGCGTGTTTGTCTGTCCATAGAGTGTCATTACTCAATAAGTTTTGGGGTGCCGTTTTCAAAAATGGCCCATTGTAGGTGTCGGTTAACTTTATTTTCTTCAGTTAACGACAGCATACCTGTCTCGCCTTGTAAGCGAGCGCCTTGAGTTGCGCCTAGTTGTTGCAAGTACGGATATAAGTTGTATGCATCAATCCCTAAAGCGTAAAGTCTGCCAAAACGAGTGCCTGTATTGTTGCGTATGGCATTAAGCGCACGTCTATTGTCTGACGGAGGAGATAGTACCCAAGGGATATCCCCAAACATGATGCCGTTGAGGTCGATATCTGCCGCTGTATTGGTTGCGCCCGAAAAAATCTGCGAGGTAGCATAAACAGGTAGGTCGCCAGCGAAATAGAATGACAAGATTGGTTTGATTAGTCGTGCATCTTGTGGGCGAGCAGCAAGTAGAATGGTGTCTGCATCTTGTCGGCGTCTTTCTTCAAACTCAAAATTGAGCCCTGTTGCTTTTCTTAGTTTGATTGCTCGCGCTTTACTCTCATCTGTTTTTAATAATTCAGAGATATTTTGATTAAGTTCTTCTGTGCTAAAAGATGCTCGAGAAACAATGGTGCCGCCAAGTGAGTTAAACGTATCTGCAAAAGCGGTTTCTGCTCGCTTACCCCAGGCGCTATTAGGGGTGAGAATTAAAGCATAACGTTTGCCCGCATTAATTGCCTGAGTGGCGGCGTCGCGGGCTTCATCTTCTGCTGATAGTCCGAACTGGTAAAGGTTGCTTGCGCTTCCGTTAGTATAGTTAAGTGCTAAAAAAGGAAGAGGTAGTGCGCCAAACTGACTAAGAGCGCTGACTTTGTCTTTTTCAAGTGGCCCGATGATCAGCTGAATGTCTTTTTCTTGTGCTGCTTGTAGTATTTCATCGGCTGTTGCGTAAAGAGCGCTATCTAAGAATACGAGTTCGGGCGCGCTGTTGCGTTCTTGGTTGGCAAAGTGTGCGGTACTAATGCCGTCTTGTATTGCTTTGCCTACTTTCGCTAAAGAGCCTGATGTGGGTAGCAAGATGCCTATGCGAGCAACATTGAGTAAATCAATGCTTTGTGGGGAAGCAAGGTTGCCGGGCATAAGTTGTGCCGCGGGATGGGCTTGCCATAGGTTTAACCAGTTCTCAATATTGTTGGTTTGCGTTTGGATATCGGCAATGGATCGAGACGCTAGCGCTAATTCCAGCCAGCCCTGTAGTAGGTAGTTATTATTTGGTTGCTGTAGAGCGCTCTGTAATTCTGCATCATTAGTTGTTTGTAGTGCTTGCCAGATTCGATCGTGTAGAAGCTGTAGCTTTTCTTGGTCCTGAATATAATCAGTGCCTTCAATGAGTATTTTGGCTTCTTCTAGAGATTGCCCATTGAGTCCATAAGCATCAGCATACAGTTGCTCAGATAGTAGGGCGTCATCTTCAGGTAGTGTGCTGAGTGATGGCATATAAGCAAGGTAGCTAAGTGCTTTTTCGCCATCGTTGTTATCTAGTGCCTGTTGTGTCTGCAGTTTGATGATATTGAACTGCAGTGTTGGTGGTAAATTTGCAGTGTCGATATCTTTTAGGATATCGCTCGCGCGACCCTGTTCACCTTGGGATGCGAGTAATTGAGCTGCTTGTAACTTGAGCTCTGCTGCGCGAATAGGTGAGGATCGTTGTGCTTGTGAAAGCAGTGAGTCGATATTAGCTTCTTGGGAAGATGATGGCAGGCTGCCTGTTACCAATGGTGGTGACATTGGCGGCATAGCACAACCAGCAATAAAGCTTGTTAAGGTAACAATTAGAGACAGGCGTTTCAAAATCATCATATACTCTATCACCCTGATGATGGATGGAAAAATTATGTCTGACGCGGTTTTTTATGTTGTAGCCACGCCTATCGGCAATCTTGGAGATTTAACGCCCCGGGCAGTGGATGTTTTGCAGTCCGTTGCCTTGATTGCTGCCGAAGATACTAGACACAGTGGTCGTTTAATGGCGCACTTTAACATTAAAACTCCTATGATTTCAGTGCATGATCATAATGAGCGTCAACGACTGCAGACAATACTGGATAAATTGGCTGCTGGCGACAGTATTGCACTGATTTCTGACGCTGGGACGCCATTAATTTCTGATCCTGGTTTTATTGTGGTGCGTGGAGTACGCGAGGCGGGTTATAAAGTTGTACCTGTGCCAGGGTGTTGCGCTGTAATTACGGCTATGTGTGCAGCGGGTTTGCCAACTGATCGGTTTATTTTTGAAGGCTTTCTGCCTGCGAAAAGATCAGGGCGTCAGCAAAAACTATCGATGATTGAATTTGAAACTCGAACGGTGGTCTATTATGAGTCTACACACCGGATTCTTGATTCTTTGCAGGACATGATCGAAGTATTGGGTCCAGAGCGTTACGTGGTTTTGGCAAGAGAGCTAACCAAAACGTTTGAGACGATACACGGTGATAATGTTGCTGCTCTGCTTGAGTGGGTTAAGCAGGATGCTAACCAGCAAAAGGGTGAGTTTGTTGTGCTGATTCAAGGTGTTGAGCTTGTTGAAGAAGAAGGCTTATCCGTGGAGTCTTTGAAAGTACTGGACGTGTTGCTGAGTGAATTGCCAGTCAAGCAGGCTGCGGCCTTGACTGCAAAAATCACAGGCGAGAAGAAGAATGCGCTTTATCAAGAGGCTTTATCTCGTAAGTAGTTGCTTCTCGTCTGATTGTTGGTATCCTTGCGCCCAAGAGTTCGCCGGACAGTCGCTGTCTTGCTTGCTTGCAACTTGTTGTAAGTAAGTAGGAGGGAGGAAAGTCCGGGCTCCAAAGGGTAGAGTGCCAGATAACGTCTGGGCGGTGTAAGCCGACGGAAAGTGCAGCAGAGAGAAGACCGCCTAAGTATCTTCGGATAACGGTAAGGGTGAAAGGGTGCGGTAAGAGCGCACCGCGTGGGTGGCAACATTCCACGGCATGGTAAACCCCACTCGGAGCAAGACCAAATAGGGATCCAATAGGTGTGACCCGCACTGGATCCGGGTAGGTTGCTTGAGGCGTACAGTGATGTGCGTCCCAGATGAATGACTGTCTATTACAAAACCCGGCTTATAGGCGGACTCTTACTTTTTTCCTCTAAAAATTCAAATACTTGTTAATTCAAGCTGCTTTAAGTCTTTCTTGCATACCCGGTGCGGTCTTTTCATTATCAATGTTTGGCATAAAGCTCTTTATCTTAAATAGATTGTAAAATCTTCAGCGAATGTTAACGCTTTATGCCTGAAACTAAGGCTATATATAAAATTGTATGCGCAGGTCAGTCTTTGTAATGTAGCAAACCGCTTTGTGAGTATTTATTTCTTAGTAAATATTGTTAGGCGACAGCGCGCGCTATTTGAGCTAGTCTTCGTGAGGCTAATGGATTGGCAGCTTTCTCTACTGAAAATATTTTAGTGTGAAAGGGCGTTTCTGAGGCGAGCTTTGTAGTATATGCAAATACGATTTTTTTATCCTAGATAATAAAGAATAGATATTTCCTGAGGCGCTATATGAAAAAAACTGCTCTATTTATACCATTAAGTATTTTATCTACTTCCTTGCTACTTGTCGGTTGTGGGGGAGGGGGAGGCTCGTCTGTTAGAGTGGCTGCTGTTCCGGTAGCGCCGACTACTATAAGAGACAATTCGCCAGTAACGTTTGATACTATTACTAATGAGATTGATGTCACGGCTATTGCATCGATTGCTACAGGGGCGGTAGATCGGGGTGTTAGCGAAACTTCAACAGCTAGGCTGACTTATGATGCCAGTGGTAATTTGAGCAAATTAGTTATTACTACACCTAACTCATCTCCAGGTTCGTCGGTAAGCTGGGATGTGGCAACTGATACAAGGCAAGCAGTGGTTGGGTTGGCAGACCATGTTGCGCTAACTGATGCTGCTACTACTTATAATGTATTGGCTATAGACCCAAAGTCTTCAGCTTTTGACTATCAAACATTTGGTGTTTGGAAACCTGGTGCTGGTGTTTCGGCAGGAGCAATTGGCGTATTGAGTGCTGGCTTGAAAACGGTTGGAGCTTCAGTGCCAACGACAGGTAATGTAACCTTTACGGGTAAGCTGCTTGGTGTATATATAAGCCCGGCTGGGCAGGGACGATTTGTGACTGGTGAGACTGCTATTAATTCTGATTTTGCAGCGCGGACTATAGGCTTCTCGACAAGTAATACAAAGCTCGATGGCACAACGCTAACGCCTAATTTAGATATAGCGACTACTGCACTTACATATACTGGGGCTAACTCGTTTTCTGGGGTTGTAACCGCTACAGGTGCAGGTGCAGGATTGTCTGGAACGGCAAATGGTGCTTTTTATGGCCCTAATGCTGAAGAGGTTGGTGGAGTCTTTACTGTTAAGGCAAGTTCAGGAATCGAGTTTTATACAGGCTCGTTCGGTGCTCAATAATAGCCAATGAAGAATGTATCACTAATAAGCACTGTCTCCTTCTTAATGGTTTTTGGGCAGTGTTCGTTTGCATCTGAAAGTGAAGTGACTGTAGATAAAGCTGCTGTTGCTTCTGCTAAGCAGCGTTCTCTTCAAAAACTGTTTGTAATGGGGTTGCTTACTCTCGAGCAAAGGGATTATAAAGCTTCTATTGCGATTTTTTCAGAGATGCTAAAGCAAACTGATAGTCCGCGAGTTCGGCTTGAGTTGGCGCGTTCTTTGTTTTTGGATCGTCAGTTTAATGCGAGTAAAGCAAATTTCCAGAAAGTGCTTTTTAAGGAAGGTGTTCCTTGGGGGGTGAAACAAAATATTCGCCAGTATCTTAATCAGATTGATAATGATATTGGTTTTATTAAGTTTGGTCTGTCTTTTGTTAGTGACTCTAACCCTAGTAATTTTACCTCAAGTGAAGAGGTCAGTATTTCTGGTCGCTCCTTCAAGGTCGTTCGCCCGGAAGGAGATCAGGAAGTAAAAGGTATTCGCTATAATATGAATAGCGGCCTTCCTTTGTCATCGGATTCGCGCACTCAGGCTTTTTTAAATGTCTCCTTTAGTGACTTTCAGGGCGGTGACTTGGATCGTTGGTTGGGCGATGTAGGGATTGTTTCGTCTTTTGAGGCGCTGCCTAAAGTTAAAGCTAAGGCTGGATTGGAGTACTCGGAAAAAAATGGCAAGAAGCAGTATGACTTTTCTTATTTAAGTGTTTTTTATACACCTAGTGTTATCGATCAGTTTAGTTTTCGTCATGAGGCGAGAATAGCTAAGCTTGTTGTTGATGGCGCGTCTCATCTTGATGCCGATGTCTACAGAGTTGCGACGATTTTTACTAACCCATTGAAAAACGGAATGTTTCTTGATGGGGGAGTAACAATTGATAAATCAGTTGCTCGAGAGGTTCCTTACTCCTATCACGAAGGCGTTTTGTCTTTAGGGCTTGATTTACCTGTTAACGATTGGGCTTTTAAGTTATCTAGCTCTTTAGGTATGCGCTTATATGGCGATGTTGATCCATTTTTCGGTGAGCGACGCCGCGATACTAATAAGAAGCTTGGTTTCTTGTTAAGCAATAAAAAGATTCATTCATATGGGTATAAGCCCGAAGTCGGTGTGACATATGAGAAAAATGATTCTTCTCTGGCGTTCTTCGAATACGATAAAATTAGTCTGGTTTTTAGCCTTAAAGAAAGTTACTAGTATTGGCTTTATTGTTAGAATAAGGCCGATGACTTGATCTGAGTCTCTCTGTGCTTGGTTTTTTTGTTTTATCTCAGGCAAGTATTACTTTTGGTTGATGTAGTGGTTTGGCTGTTTTTGAATATTTCTTATGTTATCTCTTTTTTCTTCCTTCATTCCAAAAAAATCCTGCAAGTCTTGTCTTTGTCGTGTCTGCAATTAATTGACTGAATTATAAGCGCTTTATCTGGCTTTGAATAATAGTGCTTCAATTACTGCAGAATCGATGCTGTTTTTCCTTGTATTTAGGGCGTTGTCGGCGTTGTACCACACTTGCAAAAAAGGGGGGTAGTTTCTATAGTATGTATTAGTGGGTAAATGTGGGTAAATGTGGTTTTTTATGAAGAAATTGGGTAGGTAAACGATGTTTCGCGGCGTTAATCAGATAAATCTGGATGTGAAAGGCCGAATGGCCATTCCCGCCCGCTACCGAGAGATGATCTCGGTTCAGTGTGCTGGGCATCTAGTTTTAACGATTGATACTGAAGAGCGTTGTCTGTTGCTTTACCCCATTGATGAGTGGGAAATCATACAAGCGAAGATTGATGCGTTGCCGAGTCTTAATCCTGTAGCGCGACGCTTACAGCGTTTGTTAGTTGGGCATGCGTCAGATTTAGATATGGATAGTCATGGTCGCTTGTTAATACCTGCGCTGCTTCGTGAATATGCTGGGTTAGAGAAAAAGACCATTTTGCTAGGTCAGGGGCGGAAGTTTGAAATTTGGGACGAGGCGAATTGGAACGTAACTCGCGACAGATACTTACAGGAAGTCGAAACTGAGGAGTTGCCTGATGCGCTACTCAATTTGTCACTTTAATATTTTATGCAGGGTCTTTCTGTGAGCACTGAATCATTACAACACATTACTGTATTACTTGATGAAGCCGTGGCTGCATTGGTTCAGGATCCTGATGGATTCTACGTCGATGGTACATTTGGTCGAGGTGGGCATTCATCACTGGTTCTTAATCAGCTGTCGGCTAGTGGTCGTTTGATGGCGATTGATAAAGATCTTGAAGCCATTGCTTGTGCTAACACAAAATTTTCTGATGACTCTCGATTTGATATTGCTCATGGTTCTTTTTCAGAGCTGCAACAGTTTGTGACTGATCGGGATATGTTCGGTGAGGTTGATGGTATCTTGCTTGACTTGGGCGTGAGCTCCCCTCAGCTTGATGACCCGACACGTGGTTTTAGTTTTCAGAACGACGGGCCACTGGATATGCGTATGGATACCACGACGGGTGAAAGCGTTGCTCAGTGGATTATGCGGGCGTCACAAGAAGAGATAGCGGATGTTATCTACACCTACGGTGAAGATAAGCACGGTCGACGAATGGCAAAAGCGGTAGTGGAAGCCAGAGCGGAGGCGCCGATTGAAACAACTGGACGATTAGCAAAAATAATTTCTGATGCTAACCCGTCTTGGGAAAAGGGCAAGCACCCAGCTACACGTGCTTTTCAGGCTTTTCGGATACATATAAACCGAGAGTTAGAAGATTTGGAAAAATGTCTGGATCAATCGCTTGAATCGCTAAAAGTAGGTGGGCGCTTAGTGATTATTAGCTTCCATTCATTAGAAGATCGAATCGTAAAACGTTTTATTCGCAAGCACGTGAAAGGTGATGACCACTTGCCTCTGAGTATTCCTATTACTAACGATATGCTGAATCAGCGGCTTAAAGCCGTCGGTAAAATGGTTAAAGCGAGTGCAACGGAAGTGGATGAAAATCCACGTTCACGCAGTGCTGTTATGCGTATAGCAACAAAAATTGCTTGATGAAGTACCACTACGAAAACATAAAGTATTAAAGGTATTCATTTTGTTTTCATTACCAGCATGGTTGATCAGAAACAAAGATGTTACTGCATTGCCGGTTCTTGGCTTGGGTGCAGTAGCTCGACCTGTTTTTATCGTTTCTGTATTGGTTGTGTTGATCGTCTGTAGTTCATTATCTGTTACTTATTCTGCTTTTCAATACAGACTTTTGTTTAATAAACAACAGATTCTGGTGCAGCAGTGGGATGAGTTTCAGGTTGAATGGGGGCAGTTACTTCTTGAGCAAAGCACGTTGGGGACTAATAATCGAGTTGAGCAGGTCGCTCGAAAACAATTGAAGATGATGACGCCACAGCCCGCCATGATAGAGATTGTTCAATATGAACGATAATACTGATCTTCCCGTTGTTGAATCCGCAGGGCGTAGTTGGCGTTTAATCTTGGTATTTGTGTTATTGATCCTTGTTGCCGGTGGCATTGTCACTAAATTAGTTTCTCTTTACACATTGGATCAAGATTTCTTGCAGCGCCAAGGTGATGCTCGTAGTTTGAGAACAACACTGGTGCCTTCGCATCGAGGCATTATAACCGATAGAAATGGAGAACCTCTGGCTGTTAGTGCGCCTGTAGCCACTATCTGGGCCGATCCTAGTAAAGCGGATACGCACCATCAAGGATTGAAGCGCCTTGCTTTTTTATTAGATGTTAAGCGCAGTGACTTGGTAACTAAGCTTGAGAAAAATAGTAGTCGCCAGTTTATCTACCTTAAACGTCAGGTAGCACCTGAATTAGCAGAGCAAATTGATACGTTAAAAGTGCCAGGTGTTCACGTAGATGTGGACTATAAGCGTTATTATCCTGCGGGTGAAGTCTCGACTCATTTAGTTGGTTTTACAGGCATCGAAGGCAACGGCCAAGAAGGGATGGAGTTGGCCTATGATGAATGGTTGAGCGGCGATCCTGGGCGTAAATTGGTAATGCAAGATCGCTTGGGTCGCACCATTAAACATATTAAATCTATAGAGCAAGCTAAACCAGGGCAAGACATTCAACTAAGTATCGATTTGCGTCTTCAGTATATGGCGTATCGTGAGTTGAAAGCAGCGGTGCAGGCACATAAAGCCGATTCTGCATCAGCTGTGGTGTTAGATGCGAAAACGGGTGAGGTATTAGCGATGGTTAATCAGCCTTCTTATAACCCAAACGATCGCAGCAGTATTGATGTGAAAGGTCTGCGTAATCGTGCTGTAACAGATCTGTTTGAGCCGGGTTCCACTATGAAGCCTTTGACCATTGCTGCGGCGTTGATGAGTGGTAAATACACCACCAAATCTGTTGTTGATACTACCCCGGGGTATATGAAAATTCGCAGTAGTACTATTCGTGATCATCGTAACTATGGAAAGCTGAGCCTCACGTCAATTATTACCAAATCAAGTAATGTAGGTGCGACGAAGCTTGCGTTGAGCTTGCACGAAGATGCGATTAGAAACCTATTTCATAATGTTGGCTTAGGCCAATCTTCAGGAACAGGGTTCCCAGGGGAGCGAAATGGTAGTCTGCCATATTACCCAGCTAAACGTGTGGTTGAGCGCGCCACCATGTCTTATGGTTACGGCTTGTCGGTAACACCATTGCAATTAGCGCAGGCATATTTACCTTTAGCAAATGAAGGTGTTGCTTTACCTGCCAGCTTGATCAAGCTCGATGAAGCGCCTAAAGGTAGTCGCATTATGCCCACGACGATAGCAAATAGTGTCTTAAGAATGATGGAAACCGTCACTCAACGTGGAGGTACGGGGCGCCGTGCTGCTGTGCACGGCTACCGAGTAGCGGGTAAAACGGGTACTTCACATAAAGCGAGTAGGGGCGGTTATTCAGATGATAAGTATATCGCGGTGTTCTCTGGTGTTGTTCCCGTTTCAGACCCGCGCATTGTTGTTGTCGTCATGGTAAATAATCCAAAAGGCCAGGAATACTATGGTGGTGAGGTTGCTGCGCCCGTTTTTTCTCGTGTATCTAGTAATGCATTGCGCTTACTAAACGTAGCACCAGATCAGTGGCCAGATAAACCGGTACAGACGATGGTGATGAAATGATGAAATTCAAACCAACAACATTGTTTGAGCTTGCAATAGTTGATCGGGACCATGCTGATGCGAGTGTTCGAGTGACAGGCATCTGCTCTGATAGTCGTTATGTGCAACAAGGTGATTTGTTTGTCGCGCGTGATGGGGTTAATCACCGCGGTATAGATTTTGTTGCTCAAGCAGCCAAAGCAGGCGCAGTAGCTGCCATTATTGAGTGCCCTGATAGCAAGAGTGGCGCGCTTAGTAGCGTTTCAATACCTGTTTTTCATGTAGATGATCTAGTTAACAAAGCAGGTTTCCTTGCCTCAAAGATGCTAGACAATCCAAGTCATAAAATGACCGTTATAGGTATTACGGGCACAAATGGTAAAACCTCTTGTGCGCATTATATTGCTCAAGCATTAACGGCGTTAGGGAAAAAGACTGCATTAATAGGAACGGTTGGTAATGGTTTTCCCGATTCATTAGAAACAGCTACGCATACCACACCTGATTCAATTCGATTGCAGCAGTTATTGGCTGGTTTTTATGAGCAAGGTGCTGACGCTGTTGTCATGGAAGTTAGTTCGCATGCATTGGATCAAGGGCGCGTTGCTGGGGTGCAGTTTGATGCTGCAGCCTTAACAAACTTAAGCCGTGATCATCTGGATTATCATGGGTCTATGCAGGCTTATGCTGATGCTAAATCACGACTATTTTTGGGTAGTGCAGCAACAGGCGTACCAGTACGTATTGCGCTGAATGCTGATGATGATTTTGGCTGTAAATTAGCGAAGCAGTTGCAACAAGCTAATCAACCTTTTTTCCGTTATAGCGTCAATCCATCTGTGTCTGTTGATGTTTCGGTTAAGCGCTCAGTATTGAACGCTCAAGGCGTTACTTTGGATATTGTTCTACCTAGTGGGGATATTCATTTTGACGCAGCGGTAGTGGGAGGCTTCAATATTTCGAACCTGTTGTTGGTCGTGTCCGTACTCGCTCAATTAGATTTTACGAATGAAGAAATCGAGACAGCCATGGCTCAGGTTTCTGCTGTTCCTGGGCGAATGGAGTGCTTAGTTAAAGCAGGGTTTCCTGCAGCTATTATTGATTATGCGCATACACCTGATGCCTTGGAAAAGGCTCTACAAGCGGCTCGTAAGCACTGCGAACAGAAGTTATGGATAGTATTTGGTTGTGGTGGTGATAGAGATACAGGTAAGCGAGTTGAAATGGCCATTATTGCAGAGAAGTTTGCAGACAAAGTTATAGTGACCAGTGACAACCCTCGTACTGAAGCTGCAGATGAAATTATTGAAATGATAATGCAGGGTTTTTCTTGTTTAGAAAATGTGATTCAAATAAGCACGAGAGAAGATGCTATCACCATGGCTTTGCAATCAGCAGGCCCTGATGATTTGGTGTTAGTAGCAGGTAAAGGACATGAGGATTATCAAGAAATAATGGGTGTGAAGTATCCTTTTAGTGATAAACAAGTTGTAGAGGATTTGATGGGAGGGCTTGCTAATGATGCATAATAGCTTCCTATTAAGTGAACTTTTGACCGCGTTATCGGGGCAATTGTTAGGTAAAGACATTGCGTTTTCTCGTGTAAATACTGATACACGCTCAATTCAACCTGGCGATCTATTCGTAGCGCTCAAGGGTGAGCATTTTGATGCCCATGACTTTGCTAATAAAGCTGTAACTGCTGGGGCTTCTGCACTTGTAGTGGATAGAGAGCTCGCGCTAGATGTTCCGCAGTTAATAGTTGCCGATACACGTGTCGCTTTAGGTAAAATTGCAGAATATAATCGCAGCTTTTTTGATGGTACCTTGTTCGCTATTACTGGTAGTAGTGGGAAAACCACTGTTAAAGAGATGTTGGCTGAAATACTGAGCGGTGCAGGCCAGGTGCTCGCGACCAAAGGAAACTTGAATAACGATATTGGTGTGCCTCTGACCTTGTTAAGGATAGCGCCTTCTGATCAATATGCAGTGATAGAAATGGGGGCTAGTGGCCCGGGTGAAATAGCATATTCAGCAGGTTTATCGCACCCCGATATTGCTTTGATTAGTAATGCCATGGGAGCGCACCTTGAAGGCTTCGGGTCGCTTCAAGGTGTTGTTGAAGCAAAAGGTGAGATCTACGACGGCTTAAGCCCTACAGGTACTGCTGTTGTCAATATAGACGACCCACATGCTAATCAATGGATTCAGCGTGTTGCTAACAAGCCATTGTTAACATTTGGCTTGGATTCTAAAGCTGATATTAATGCTATTGCTATACAGATATTAGATGACGGTTGTTACAGTTTTGTTGTGGTTCATGGCGATACGTCTGAAAAAGTGCAGTTAAAAGTAATGGGGCGTCATAATGTCATGAATGCATTGGCGGCCGTTGCTTTAACCGTCGCAGCGGGTTTGCCATTATCGTTAGCCGCTGCAGGTTTAGAACGTTTTTGCGCAGTTAAAGGCAGGATGTGTAGTTTGCCAGGATTCAATGGCGCTCGAATAATTGATGATAGTTATAACGCTAACCCAGGGTCGGTTAAAGCAGCCATTCAGGCGTTAGGAGAATTAAAGGGTGAACGCATTTTTGTGTTAGGCGATATGGGCGAATTAGGTCCTGATGCAGAAGAAATGCATCGTGAAGTAGGTCTGTTTGCTGCAGAGCATAACATTGATAAATTATTAACAGTGGGTTCCTTGAGTAAAGCAGCAGTTGAGGGTTTTGAGTCATCGAATAATTTGGCAACACAGCAATTAGCTGAACACTTTATTGACCAGAAAGGTTTAGTAGATAGGGTTCTTCCTAGGTTGCATGAAAATATGGTTGTTCTAGTAAAAGGATCCCGCAGTGCTGGGATGGATAAAGTCGTGACCCGATTAACGGAAAAGGTATAAAAGATTATGTTGTTAATTCTGGCTGACTATTTATCAGAGCATTTTTCAGCAATTGCCGTGTTTAAATATTTAACATTGCGAGGCATTTTAGGTGTATTGACGGCGTTAGCTATTTCTCTATTTATTGGCCCAAAATTGATTCGCTATTTGAAAGATAAGCAAATAGGACAGTCTGTACGTAACGATGGCCCTCAATCACACTTAAGTAAAGCAGGTACGCCCACGATGGGTGGTGCTCTGATTCTTCTTTCAATAGCAGTCAGTACCTTATTGTGGGCAGACCTGTCTAACCGTTATGTATGGATCGTGTTGATCGTTACTTTAATTTTTGGTGCCGTTGGTTGGGTTGATGATTGGCGTAAAGTGGTTGAAAAAAACTCCCGTGGTCTTCCTGCTCGATGGAAATATTTATGGCAGTCTGTTGGTGGGTTGGGTGCCGCCTTAGTTTTGTATTTCACGGCGCAAAGCCCCGCAGAAACACAGTTAATCGTTCCTGTTTTTAAAGATGTTGCCATTGATATGGGTATCTTCTTTATTGTTTTTACCTATTTTGTGATTGTCGGCACCTCCAACGCTGTCAACTTGACGGATGGTTTGGATGGCTTGGCTATTATGCCAACGGTTATGGTTGCAGGAGCATTGGCGGTATTTGCTTATCTTAGTGGACACATTCGTTTTGCTGATTACTTACATATTCCCTACATTGCGGGCTCAGGTGAACTCATTGTTTTCTGTGGTGCGATTGTTGGGGCTGGGTTAGGTTTCTTGTGGTTTAACACATATCCAGCTCAAGTATTCATGGGTGATGTTGGGGCGCTTGCCTTAGGGGCTGCATTGGGCACTGTTGCTGTTGTCGTTCGCCAGGAGCTGGTATTGGTGATTATGGGCGGAGTATTTGTTATGGAGACTGTCTCCGTTATTTTGCAGGTAGCATCCTATAAGTTGACAGGGCGACGAATATTTAGAATGGCGCCTATCCATCATCACTTTGAGCTTAAGGGCTGGCCTGAGCCTAGAGTGATCGTTCGTTTCTGGATTATCACCGTTATTTTAGTATTGGTAGGCCTTGCTACGTTGAAAGTGCGTTAAGAAATATTGAAAGTTGCACTCTAAAAATTAGTTGTAACGTGTGTAGAGCGTAAGTAGTCAAAAATAGGTTATCAGGAAATGCGATGTCATTAATTACATCAGACCAGTTAAAAGTTGTTATCGGTTTAGGACAGACTGGGCTTTCCTGTGCACGCTTTTTGGCTAGAAAAGGTTTTCGGTTTTCACTCGTAGATACACGAAATAACCCGCCGAATCTAGAGCAAATTAGAGCAGAGTTTCCTGATGTAGACCTGCATTTAGGAATACTTGACCCTGAGTATCTTATGCAGGCTAGCGAGCTTGTTCTCAGCCCAGGTGTTTCTCAGCAATTACCTGCCATCAAAGAGGCGGTTGCTAGCGGTGTTTCTCTGGTTGGCGATATTGACCTTTTTTGTCGTGAAGTCAGTGCGCCGATTGTTGCTATCACGGGCTCAAATGCAAAAAGCACCGTGACTACGCTCGTTGGCGAAATGGCGAAATCAGCGGGTATTAATGTAGGTGTTGGCGGTAATTTAGGCTTGCCTGTTTTAGATATGTTAGCGGCAGGTGAGCAGTCTTTGTATGTATTAGAGCTTTCAAGCTTTCAATTGGAAACGGTACACGATTTACGGGCTCAGGTTGCGACGGTTTTAAATGTCAGCCCTGATCACTTGGATCGTTACGATGGCATGCAAGGTTACTATCAAGCGAAGCACCGTATCTTTCGTGGTTGTATGTCAGCTGTTGAAAACCGTGATGATTCATTAACACATCCGTTACTTCCTAAAGATGTTGAACTATTCGGCTATAGGCTAAGTAAACCTGACTTTAAGGTCTTTGGTTTACTTGAAGAGTCAGGTGTCGAATGGCTAGCTATTGGTCATGAAAAGCTATTGCCTAGCCGCGAGATTAAAATGCCGGGGCGTCATAATGTTGCTAATGCATTAGCTGCCTTAGCGCTTGGGCAAGCTGTGAAGATTCCTATGACAGTTATGTTGGATACCTTAAAAACCTTTGGTGGTTTGGCACATCGCTGCCAATGGGTTGCTAATAAAACCGGTCTTGATTTTTACAATGATTCCAAAGGTACTAATGTGGGCGCTACAGTAGCTGCATTGGACGGGTTAGGTGCCGACTTATCCGCGGACCAGCGAATCGTGTTGATTGCTGGAGGTGACGGTAAAGGTGCAAGCTTTGATGACTTAATTAAACCTGTGAAGCGCTTTGTGCGTTCTGTGGTATTAATCGGACAAGATGCTAATAAAATTAGCCAAACGCTTTTAGGCGTAGAATCTTCTATTCAAGTTTCTCTGCAGGAGGCTGTTCAACAAGCTGTGAACGTCGCAAAACCGGGTGATATTGTGTTGCTATCTCCGGCGTGCGCAAGCATTGATATGTTCAAAAACTACACCCAGCGTGGTGATCAGTTTGTCGCGTTAGTGGATGCTTTATGAATGCGCTGAGCTCATTGGGGCAGCCGAAATGGTTGTCATTTCCCCAGCAGGGGGTATCCCCTTTTGATCCGTGGTTGTTGGGAACAGCTGTGACATTAGTGTTGACAGGCTTTGTGATGATTACTTCAGCCTCGATGGATGTCGCCGCTGAAAAGTTTGGAGGGCCATTTTTCTTTGCTCAACGACACGGCATCTTTATCATACTGGCGTTAATTGCTTCAATCATTGTTGTACGCATACCTATTAAATATTGGGAAAAATATGGCCCGATCTTATTGGGTGTTGGTTTTGTTTTATTATTGCTGGTGCTTATTCCAGGGATTGGTAAAGAGGTTAACGGCAGCCAGCGCTGGATCCGTTTAGGGCCTTTGAATTTACAGGCCTCAGAAATTGCTAAGTTTTGTATGGTTATTTATGTCGCTGGGTATTTAGTGCGCCGTTTATCTGAAGTAAGAACGAGTTGGGGTGGTGTAGTAAAGCCTGTACTACCGCTGGCTTTCTTTGTTTCTCTGTTATTGGGAGAGCCAGATTATGGTGCTGCTGTTGTTTTAATGGGTACTGTGATGGGAATGATATTTCTTGGCGGGATGCGGTTTACACAGTTCATCATGGTGCTCTCGTGTGCTGTCGGTCTCATTATGGTGATGGCCGTTGCACAGCCTTACCGGATGGCACGACTCAAGTCATTTCAAGACCCTTGGGCGGACCCTTTTGGTAGTGGTTACCAATTATCACAAGCACAAATTGCTTTCGGTCGTGGTGAGTGGTTTGGCACGGGTTTAGGTAACAGTGTTCAGAAGTTGTTTTATTTACCTGAAGCGCATACCGATTTTGTTTATTCAGTATTAGCGGAAGAGTTTGGTTTGATCGGTGCTTTGCTGGTGGTCGTGCTTTACGCCGTTATGATATGTCGTATCTTTCTTATTGGGCGTCAGGCCGAAAAGCAAAAACAGTTTTTTATGGGCTATGTAGCATATGGCTTTGGCCTTGTGTTTGCCGCTCAAGCATTAATTAATATTGGTGTGAATGTCGGAGCGTTGCCTACAAAGGGTCTGACGTTGCCGTTGCTAAGTTATGGCGGTAGTAGTTTGTTAGTTTGTGCAGCAATGATCGCTATTATTATTCGCATAGATTTTGAGCTGAAGCGTTTAAGAGCAGCTAAAAAAACTGATGCTGGCAGGTCTGAAGCTACAAACACTAAACAAAAAAAATCTAAAGCACCTGTAAAAAAGCTCTCTTCGCAAAAACAAAAAGAGGAGAAACTCGAGCATGCATAAAACTGCACTAGTGATGGCCGGCGGAACCGGAGGCCATGTCTTTCCTGCTTTGGCAACGGCTCGTTGTCTTGAGCAGCAGGGTGTATTGATTCATTGGATGGGAACGCAAAAGGGTATTGAATCGAGTGTTGTCCCCAATGCGGGTATTCAATTGCATACCATCGATGTACAAGGGTTACGTGGTAAAGGGCGGTTGAGTTTGTTGTTGGCGCCTTTTAAGTTGGTAAAAGCTATTTGGCAAGCTGTAAAGGTTGTACGTAAAGTTAGACCAGATATGGTGTTGGGTATGGGAGGTTTTGCTTCTGGCCCTGGTGCTGTCGCTGCTCGCTTGCTGGGGGTTCCTTTAGTTATTCACGAACAAAACGCAGTGGCAGGTATGACGAACCGTATTTCTGCAAAGTTAGCGCAACGTATTTTGGTAGCTTTTCCAGGTGCTTTTTCAGGCTCAGTTAAAACTGAACAAACGGGTAACCCCGTGCGAGGTGCAATTCTAGATTTGCCTGAACCAGAAATGCGTTATAGCCAGCGAGAAGGTGCTATCAATGTGTTAATCGTTGGTGGGAGCCTTGGTGCGAAAGCTATAAATGACATCGTGCCTGAAGCATTAGCAGAATTAAGCTTAGAAGAACGCCCATGCGTGTGGCATCAAACAGGAAAGCAGAGCTTTGATACCACGCAAGAAAAGTACAGTGCGCTTAATATAACCGCACGTGTAGATGCATTTATTGAACACATGGATGAAGCATATGGATGGGCTGACTTAGTTATTTGTCGCTCTGGTGCGCTAACAGTTAGTGAGTTAGCAATAGCGGGTGTGCCTGCATTGTTAATTCCTTTCCCTTTTGCTGTCGATGATCATCAGACGGGTAATGCACGTTACCTTGAAGAGGCCGGTGCTGCGTGGATTATCCAGCAGTCCGATTTAAAGAAGGATGATCTCGTTAAAATTTTACGTAACAAGACTGATCGGAGCTCATTACTTGAAATGGCATTAAAGGCGCGGGGTGTCGCTAAGCCTAATGCTAGTATCGATGTGGCTAGAATTTGTCTGGAGAGTATGAAATGAGTTCTGTATCACAAGCGCCAACCATATATGAAGTTCCAGAGATGCGCCGTATTCGCACGATTCATTTTGTCGGTATTGGCGGAGTAGGAATGTGCGGTATTGCTGAGGTTTTATGTAATCAGGGGTATCAGATCTCTGGTTCTGATATTCGTGCCTCAGTAACAACAGATCGCTTAGTTGGTATGGGTGCCAAAATTCATATTGGCCATGCCCCAGAAAATATTCAAGGTGTTGATGTTGTTGTTATCTCCAGTGCTGTCAATGATAGCAACCCAGAAGTAGAAGCTGCACGAGAAGGTCGTATTCCAGTAGTGCGTCGTGCAGAAATGTTAGCTGAATTGATGCGTTACCGTCATGGCGTTGCTGTTGCAGGAACGCATGGGAAAACTACTACGACAAGTTTACTTGCTTCCGTTTTTGCTGAGGGTGACCTAGATCCTACCTTTGTTATTGGTGGGCGGCTTAATAGTGCGGGCACTAACGCGCGTATGGGCGCTAGCCGTTATTTGATTGCAGAAGCTGATGAGAGTGATGCATCGTTCCTACATTTACAGCCGATGGTCTCTATCATCACTAATATCGATGCCGATCATATGGATACTTATGGTGGTGATTTTAATGTACTAAAACGTACTTTTGTCGAATTTTTACACAACCTTCCGTTTTATGGCTTGGCAGTTTTGTGCACCGATGATGAAATTGTTAGAGAGATTCTTCCAGAGATTAGTCGCCCTGTTGTGACTTACGGTTTGAACGAATCCGCTGATTATCGGGCGGTAAATATAACCCAGTCGGGTATGCATACTCACTTTACGGTTAAGCGCCCAGAAGGGCATGGCGATCTTGATATTACTCTCAATATGCCAGGTGTTCATAATGTACTTAATGCATTAGCAACCATCGCCGTTGCAACTGATGAAGGGATTGATGGTAAAGCAATTGCGACTGCACTTAAGCAGTTTTCAGGTGTGGGTCGTCGCTTCCAGGTGCTCGATGAGCTTAGTGTGGAAGGTGGCTCGGTCATGTTGGTGGATGATTACGGGCATCACCCAAGGGAAGTTGAAGCAACCATTAAAGCGGTTAAAGCCGGTTGGCCTGATCGTCGTCTGGTGATGATTAATCAGCCTCACCGTTATACGCGTACACGTGATTTGTATGAAGATTTTGTTCAGGTGCTGTCTGATGTTGACGTGTTAATGTTAATGGAAGTATATGCAGCAGGTGAGGAGCCCATTGCTGGAGCCGATAGTCGTAGTTTATGCCGTAGCATACGCCAGCGCGGTAATGTTGAGCCCGTGTATGTTAAGTCCGCAGAAGAAGTACCCGAAGTGCTGAAAAATATTCTACGTCCTGGTGATTTATTGCTTACGCAGGGTGCCGGGAATATTACGGCTTTAGCGCACCAGATATCGGGGCTTGATCTGACTGGAGGGCAAGAATGACATATCGGATTAGTGAGCAACAAAGAAACATGTTTGGTCGTGTTGCTGTTATTTACGGCGGAAATTCAGCTGAGCGTCCCGTTTCCTTGAACAGTGGTCAGGCTGTTTATAATGCTCTGACAGCAGCCGGTGTTAATGCCTTTTTACTTGATCTTTATGGGCCAACAGGAGAGTTAAATCCTGTTGAGCAGCTACAACAAGAAAAAATTGATGCTGCCTTTTTGATTCTGCATGGCCGTGTTGGCGAGGATGGTGTTATTCAGGGCTTGCTGGAAATGATGGCAATTCCTTATACCGGAAGCCGAGTTGCTGCATCCGCTTTAGGTATGGATAAGCTAAGAAGCAAGCAGTTATTTGTTGGTGCAGGCCTTCCTACACCGCCATTTAGGGTACTACGTTCAGAAAGTGATTTATCGCTCTGTGCTGCGGAACTTGATTTCCCTTTGATGATCAAACCTGCGCATGAGGGTTCTAGCATCGGTATGCATAAGGTCGATAATGCATCAGATTTAAGGTCTGCTTGGGAAGATGCATGCCGCTATGATCAAAGTGTTATTGCTGAAAAATGGATTACTGGAGCAGAGTTCACGGTTGCTATTTTGAATAACCAAGCGTTACCAGCCATACGTTTGGAAACCCCGCATGACTTTTATGATTATGATGCGAAATATGAAGCGGATGATACGCGCTATTTATTTGATGACACGTTAAGTCCAGAAAAAGATAGCGAGCTACTCCGATTGTCAGAACAGGCGTTTATCGCTATTGGTTGTAAGAGTTGGGGGCGTGTCGATGTTATGCAGGATAAAGAAGGGCATTTTTATCTCTTAGAAGTTAATACAACGCCAGGTATGACTGATCATAGTTTAGTACCAATGGCTGCCAAGCAAGCCGGTATTAGTTTTGAGCAGCTGGTGGTTGAAATTTTGAAAGAGGCTAACTGACATGTCAGCTGGTCTTCAGAAGCTAAAAGTATTTGATCAGTCATCTTTGCCGCCGCAAGCGGCAAGTGATGGTACGGTACTTGAGCAAGCATCTGAGCTGGCGCCAGAGCGCGAAACAGAAAAATATTGGCGACCATTATTGATATTGACGGCGCTTCTGATTTTTTGCAGCTTGCTGTTTAGTAGTTATATGCAAGTGATGACATGGTTGGATAAACCTATTACTCAAATTAGAGTTTTAGGTGAGACCAAATATTTGAATAAGAGGCAGCTTGCTGAAAAGTTGGCTGTGGGAATTAATGCACCATTGTTGCATGTGGATATATCATCGCTTAGAGAAACAATACTTGATGAGCCTTGGGTGCATGGCGCTAAAATAAAGCGTGATTGGCCACCGGCTGTAGAGGTAGTGGTTGATGAGCAAATTCCGGTAGCTCGCTGGGGGAAAAAAGGGCTGTTAAACCATCAGGGTGATATTTTTTGGCCCAATACGACAGGCAAGTATTTGAGTTTGCCGGTTTTAAACGGGCCAGCAACGGAAACGCAACATTTGATGGCGCAATATCATGATTTGAGCCGCCTATTTCAAGGCGCAAATGTTAAAATGGCGGGGCTTTCAATGGAAGCTCGTGGTGCTTGGTCACTTGTCTTGGATAATGGCATAGAAGTTATTGTGGGAAAAGAGCAATTGCGGGAAAGGTTGCAACGGTTTTTACATGTCTACAAAAAAGAGTTGGCCTCACGAGCTGCTCATATTGAAAAAGTTGATATTCGTTATACCAATGGTGTTGCTGTGAAGTGGCGTAAGCTTGAAGAACAGGTTAAGGCGGGTTAAGAAAGAATGTCAGATGCTAACATGATCGTCGCACTGGATATCGGCACCTCTAAAGTGGTGTGCTTGGTAGCCGAGGTAATGCCGGATGGCCATATTGAGGTTGTCGGTATCGGCTCGCACCCATCGCGAGGATTAAAACGCGGTGTTGTGATTAATATCGAATCGACGGTGGGTTCTATTCAGCGTGCCGTTGAAGAAGCAGAGCTGATGGCCGGTTGCAAAATACATTCGGTAACGGTCGGCATTGCGGGCAGTCATATCAGTAGTTTGAACTCGCACGGGATTGTTGCCGTGCGTGATCGCGAAGTGATGGATCATGATCTGGAGCGTGTCATTGATGCGGCCAGTGCTGTTGCTATTCCGGCTGACCAGAAAATCCTGCATATCTTGCCGCAGGAATACCTGATAGATAATCAGGAAGGCATTAAAGAACCCTTGGGTATGTCGGGTGTTCGCTTAGAAGCCAAAGTGCATTTGGTCACCGGTGCCATTAATGCTATCCAGAATATAGAAAAATGTGTCCGTCGTTGTGGCTTAGAAGTCGACGGCGTTGTGCTAGAGCAATTGGCCTCTAGTTATGCCGTATTGACCGAAGATGAAAAAGACCTTGGTGTCTGCATGGTGGATATCGGTGGCGGTACCACAGATATTGCTATTTTTACCGGCGGCTCTATTCGCCACACCGGTGTGATCCCTATTGCGGGTGATCAGGTCACCAATGACATTGCAATGGCGTTGCGCACA
>NZ_AUGR01000017.1 GCF_000422765.1 Neptunomonas japonica DSM 18939
TACAGATCTACCTCAGGACGGGGCGTTAGCTCAGTTGGTAGAGCAGTTGGCTTTTAACCAATTGGTCATAGGTTCAAATCCTATACGCCCCACCATCCTAGTGTGATTTGTAACATGCAGTAACTCCCTCATTTATTGCTTAACTATTCTCTTTTCTTACGGTATTCATATTTCTGAATGGTTCTTCGTTATTTGCTGCTGCATGATCTTTAGCCCGTATTTACTTCGATTTAGTTGTGCGGCTTCCTAAGAGGAGCTTTGCACTGTGTTAGTATTCATTTAAAACGAACAATGAAAAAAGGCTCATGACCTTTTACCGCGTTAATAGTATTCAAAGTATGGTTACAACGTGATGAAAACGAATTTAATTACGCGTGAAGGCTATGAAGCCCTGCAAAAAGAGTTGAAGTACCTGTGGCTTGAATATCGTCCTGAAATAACCAAAAAAGTCACCTGGGCTGCAAGCTTAGGGGACCGCAGTGAAAATGCTGATTATCAATATAACAAGAAGATTTTACGGGAAATTGATAGGCGAGTTAGGTACGTCAGAAAATGCCTTGATCAGCTAAAAATTGTTGATTACTCTCCTCAGCAAGATGGCAAGGTTTTTTTTGGGGCTTGGGTTGAAATTGCGAATGAAGATGACGAAATTAAGAAAATCCGAATCGTGGGCGGTGATGAGATCTATGGTCGCAATGACTATATCTCGATTGACTCGCCTATGGCGCGAGCTTTGCTCAAAAAGGGAGTCGATGATGAAGTAGTTGTTCTCACACCAAAGGGAGAAAAACTTTGGTTTGTGAATAGTATTTCGTATTGTGAGCCTCTAATAGAATGAGTGGACTCGTCTGGACCAGAAGGCAGTTTGATGTTTAAGCGATGGGCGTTGAATATTGTAACGCTTTTAGTATTGATGAGTTTCTCGTTAGGTCTTACAGCGGCTACCTTGGCGATTAAAATTGAAGGAGTCAGTAAAGACCAAGTAGAAAATATCCGCTCTATGCTGAGTCTTGCGCCTTTAGAAGGAAAAGAGATCGCTAGCCTGAGCCGAGTAAGGTATTTATATGCTAAAGCTGATGACGAAATCCATAAAGCGCTTCAGCCTTTTGGGCTATATCGTCCTAAAATTAGTTCCCAGTTCGTTGAAGAAAGCGACCATTGGCTTGCTCACTTTAAGATTGAGCCGGGTGAGCTTTTGCCAATAGGTTTTTTGGATATTCAATTAAAGGGTGAGGCACTACAAGATGATGCTTTTAATTCAGTCTTGCTGAGGACCCCTTTACGTACTGGATCCCCTTTAGTTCATGGTGTTTATGAAGGTTTAAAAAAGCAGTTGCGCTCGTTAGCGGCTGAACGTGGCTATTATCAAGGGGAGTTTACTGAGCACCGAGTAGAGGTTGATCTACTCAGCTATCAGGCTCGTATTACTCTGCATTATGATAGTGGCCCGAGATTTCGTATCGGTGATATTGTTTTTACTGATAGCCCTTTAGCAGATGACTTTTTGATGCGATATGTACCGTTTAAGCGCGGTGATCCTGTGCAAAATAAGAGCTTGCTGAATTTGCAGGAGGCGCTTGTTGATAGCGATTATTTTCAGCAGGTTGAAGTGCGCCCGCGTTGGGATAAGGCCACAGAGGCTGACGTACCTATCGAAGTGATGCTCAATGCACAAAAGCGTACTAAGTATAGCGCGGGTTTTGGTTATGGCACGGATACTGGGGCCAGAATGACGCTAGGCATGACGCGCCGTTGGGTTAATAAGCGGGGGCATCAGTTCAACACTCAGTTAAGAGCGTCGCAGATCCGCTCTAATTTGGCAGCAGAATATGTGATTCCTGGATTACGGCCTCAACAGGATAGGTACGCGGTGAACCTTAGCTTGAATGAAGAGCATTCTGATAATGTTGATAACAGTAACCTGTACTTGGGAACCTCTTGGCAAAAGCAGCAAGGGCGTTGGCGGCAAGTGGCGGCACTTGGTTGGCAGCAAGAAGAGTTCAAGATAGGTAATGAAACAACGCAGAGTACTTTTCTTATTCCACGTATTAGTTT
The DNA here is from genome assembly GCF_000422765.1 of Neptunomonas japonica DSM 18939. GTDB lineage: Bacteria > Pseudomonadota > Gammaproteobacteria > Pseudomonadales > Balneatricaceae > Neptunomonas > Neptunomonas japonica. The sequence goes on from NZ_AUGR01000017.1 coordinate 2,056, forward strand.
TTCAACCGTTTCTACTCAAGACCGCTTGAATGTTAAAAATGGCTACCGCCTTACATTGCAGGCGTTAGGGGGCGCTGATCAACTACTCTCCGATACCAACTTTATACAGTTGAAGTTTGGCGCTAAAACTGTGCATAGCATTGCCTCAAAGTGGCGGGTGTTAGGGCGGATAGATGTAGGCACAACCTTTGTGGATGACTTTGATAAATTACCCGTATCGCAGCGTTTCTTTGCAGGTGGTGACAGCAGTGTACGGGGGTATGAGTATCAGAGCCTAAGTCCCAAAGATGCGGATGGCGAAATAATGGGTGGACAAAACCTGTTAGTGGGCAGTCTCGAAATTGACTACCGCTTTAAAGGGAACTGGGGTGTGGCAGCTTTTATCGATTCAGGCAGTGCCTTTAAAGATATCCAAGCAAATTTGAGCACCGGAGTCGGAGTCGGTTTACGTTGGTTTTCGCCGATAGGGCCTGTACGTATTGATATTGCTGTACCGCAAAGCGGTGATAAGAACGGTATCCGCTTACATTTGAATTTGGGACCGGATCTGTGAAGCTTATTTATAAGCGTCTCGCTTGGGGTGTGCTAGCTACTTTCTCAGTATTTGTTGCACTTTTTCTGGCGGCTTTTATTTACTTTGGTGTGACGACGCAGGGGTTGCAGCAGTTAATATCGCTTGGGCAGCGTTGGCTTCCTGGGGAACTGCAAATCGAATATGTTGAAGGTACTCTGTTGGATAAGGTTTCATTGCGGAGCGTGAGCTACCAAGATGAAAGTATGGATGTTAGCTTCAGGCAGCTACAGTGGGTTTGGTCTCCTAAGGCGCTGTTGAGCGGGCTTATCGATGTCCAGAGTATTTCATTAGAACATCCCGTTATTACTCTGCATGCCAGTACGGCTGAGGCTGCTTCTGTAGAGCCACCTACAAAGTCGCTGCTTCCTCTTTCCATGCCTGATATTGTGCTACCGTTACAGCTACGTATTGAAAACCTTCAATTAAAACAGTTGGTGTTGAATCAAGCGAAAAAGACTAATCAGGCTGAATCTGAGCCTATATTAATCCACTATCTCAAGTTGACAATGCACTCTGCAGAAAAAGCAGTAATAGTGGACGAGTTGCGGTTTATGGCTCAGCAAGGGCTGTTACAACTAGATGCCCAAGTCGCTGGTAAGGTTCAGCCACAAGGCGCTTATCCATTTTTATTGTCAACGCAGTGGAAAGTACAGCAACCAGAAAAGAAGGCTCTAGAAGGAAGAGGAACCCTGTCGGGTGGCCTTACAAAGTTAGCAATGCAGCAGCAGTTATCGGGCATGTTCGATGGCGCAGTGACACTGTTGTTAAGGTTGTCGGCTGATACCTTATTTGTAGACGAATTGCAGATAATGCAGGCAGGAGACGAAGCGGGAACAGGTGCCGGGGTGTTTTTAAGCGGAGAAGTTTCGGATTTACAAAAAACAGCAACAATTGCTATTGATGGACGCTGGGAGAACGTAAATTACCCACTCCAAGGCGATGCTGTTTATAGCAGTAAGCGTGGCAAGGTTAAGCTTTCGGGCAATATTGGAAATTACCATCTGAGGTTAGATAGTGAATTAGTTGGGTTGAGTGTGCCTGAAGGGCGCTGGGTTCTTGAGGCAGACGGCAATACACAAGGTTTTAGTGCATTTACTCTACAGGGTGACACATTAGAAGGGCAGTTGTTGGGTAATGGTAATGTTGTCTGGTTACCCTCTTTGAGTTGGCAATTAGATATTAAAGGGGAGCAAGTTAACCCAGGCAGCCAGTGGGAAGAATGGCCGGCAAAGTTGGACTTCCTCTTGAGTAGTTCTGGGTCGTTACAAGCGAGTGGGGGAGTGCAACTAAAAGCTGATTTAACCTCGCTGCAAGGGACATTACGTAATCAGCCCATTGAGGGAAATGCGGGAGTCTCGCTAGCGGGTTCTGAACTGACAATTAAACAGCTGCAGCTTAATGTTGCTAATGCTCAGCTGCAAGCGACAGGTGTTGCTGGGCAGCAGATGAATTTAAAGTGGCTGCTAAATGCTCCTTCACTTGCAAGTGTTCTTCCTAATGCTGAGGGCTACTTAACGGGGAACGGCACGTTACATGGCCCTTTAGATCAGCTTCAACTTATTGCTAATCTAAAAGGAAGTGGGCTTAAGTTTGAAAGTTATCAACTCGACAAACTTGATGCCGGTCTGGATATCGACCTCAGTGCACAACGGCGCTCCAATGTCCTTGTGAAAGCCGCTAACTTGAGTTTAGCGGGGCAGCGTTGGCAGTCCTTGCTCATAGAGGGAGAAGGAACGCCTTTGCAACACCAGCTAACGATGGCGTTGGAGCAGGGGCCTGCAGATGTGACTTTACAAGCAAAAGGCCAGTGGGAAAACTTGCAATGGAGTGGCTCATTAACCCAAACTGACCTACAAAATGAGTTAATGGGAACGTGGCAGCTTTTGCATACCGTGAGTGTGACGGGCAGTGCTGATGAAGCGACATTAGATGACTTTTGTTTGCAGCGTATTCCTAACGATGCTGCGGGTAGTGATCAGATATGTGTTACAACCGAGTGGTCGAAAAAGAACGGAAGCCAGGGGCGCTTTAACGTTTCTCAGTTAGCGTTGAGTTTATTTGAGCCGTTGTTGCCTACGGGCACATACGCAGCAGGAGAAGTGCATGGTCAGGGTACTTTTCAGCAAAGAAATGGCGAAAAACCAGACTTCTCTGCCAGTATTAACGTTGTTGCAAGCCAGTTGCATTTGGAAGACACCAATTTAAGTGTTAAAGCAGGTGATCTGCGTTTGTTATTAAGTGGTAAGCAGTCACGCATCAAAGCAGACCTGCTGCTGCCTCTGATTCAGCCTGTTGGGCAGGTAGAGGCGTCGATCGTAGTAGATGACGCCTATGGTGAGGGTAAGCTAACAGGCTCCTTGCAAGCGGCTCTGAGTGATCTTGTATTTGTTTCTCTATTTTCGCCTGAACTACAAGCGGTTAAAGGTCAGGTTGAGTCGAAGCTGGCACTGCGTGGTTCTTTGAAAAAGCCGCAAGTTAAGGGGTATCTAAAACTTCAAGAAGGTCGAGCTGAGTTACCTGCATTAGGTATTACATTGGACGCTATTAATCTAGAAGTTCATGATCAGCCGGCAACGGATCAGCTGAGGCTTAGTGGCTCACTAGATTCAGGAAAAGGGGCGCTTGCGTTGTCAGGAGTGCTTGATCCTTTGAATTATTCTGGTCAGATAAAGCTTGAGGGCAAAGATTTTCAATTGACAGCAACTAATGCAATTCAGGCGTGGGTCTCGCCTGATCTTAGCTTATCTATTACGCCCGAGTTGGTGTCGGTGCGTGGTGAAATTAAAATCCCTAAAGCACAATTGTCGCCACCGAAAGTGACATCTACCACGCCGTTATCTTCAGATGTTGTTATTGTCGGTTCTAACTCGGTGCGTGCAGCGCCAGTGCCGGTCAAGCAGGCTCTTGATGCCCAAGTTCGTATCACGTTAGGCGACAAGGTTGAAGTTGATGCGGTTGGTTTTCAAGGGCGTTTAGAGGGCAGTGTACTAGTGGAAGATGATGGTCGTCGTGCAACACGTGCGACCGGTAGTATGGCTGTGGCTGCGGGTAAATATCGCCTCTATGGACAAGACCTTAATATTGAACGGGGTAGCTTAGTGTTTAGTGGTGGCCCTGTCGATAACCCAGGTTTAGATCTTCGCGTATCACGTATTGTGGAAGAGGTAACGGCAGGAGCAAAGGTGAGCGGCACATTAAAAGAGCCGCGCTTGACGTTATTTTCTGAGCCAAGTATGCCGGAAAGTAGTTTGCTCTCTTACCTTCTTTTTGGGCGAGCCCCAGGTGCTGCAAGTTCATCTGCTTCTGAGCAAGAGTTACTTTTTAGAGCCGCATCAGCACTGACACTAAAAGGCGGCAACGTTATTGCTGAAAAACTTTCAGACCTTTTTGATGTCAATGAACTAGGGCTTGAAGGAGATTCACTTAACGATACATCATTCTATATTGGTAAATATTTATCGCCTAAATTGTATGTGAAGTATGGCGTGGGGATACTTGAGCCCACCAGTACTTTTTTCATGCGTTACCTATTGAGCAAGCGTTGGAGTATCGAGTCACAAACTGGCACTAACAGTAGTGGCGGTGACATTATTTATACCTTTGAGCACTGATCCGTATAACAATAATGTACGTATTGGGTAAAAAATATAAAGAATATCAGTAACCTGCCGACATATTGGATAGTTACTGATGAGATACTAAAGTAAGTATGCAAACTGAAAGAGTACAGGCGCGAATAGAGACGTATACATCGTCATTGCCACAGGCAGTGACGGCGTCTCATGGTGCTCAGTTTGCGATGCTACTAAGCCTGATATCAACCAATCAATCAAACAGTTATGAATACTCGCCTCAAGCGGCTCAGCAAGAGCGTGGAGAAGGCTTTACACTTCCAGAAGAGCGTTATCCATCGGTTGATGAGCTGCATACGCCTTACCTTATTGAACGTTTAAATCACTCGGTTAATGATAAGTTACCAGGTGACTTTGCCTACATTAATAGCCATATAGATGCGCGCTCCAATATAGCAAGGGTGCGTCGTGAAGCTGCTGATGAATTCGCCAAAATGGCGCTGTTATCGTCAGGGCGCTTAATGTTGGATCAGATCGGCAAAGCGCAAACATCAGTACCTTCTGTCTCTGTGCAGGCTTAGATGTAAGCTTGAATCTAACGAACATAATTAAATAATCGCTTAAAATCTAGTGCAAGTGCCCTCCAAAATAGTATTACTCTCTAACTACATGTTTTTAATATGCGGTGACACTTTTGCTTTTAAACACAGCACACTACACTGGCTTTTTTATTTTGGGATGCTAATAGCATGGATGGGAAAAACCAAAAGCAAGCAATGCTATTGGGAATCAGCGCTGTATTGCTCTGGTCAACCGTAGCCACTGCATTTAAGTTGGCGTTACAGCATTTAACACCGCTGCAGTTACTCTCAATTGCGAGTGTAACCTCGGTAGCAATTTTGTTTTTGGCGGTGCTTAGAAAGCATCCATGGCATGACGTAGTGACTTGTTGGAAAAAAGCTCCGCTGAGATTCGCTGTGCTGGGGGCACTTAATCCCTTTTTATATTATGTGATCCTCTTTCAGGCGTATGACCTATTGCCAGCTCAGCAAGCGCAACCGCTTAACTATACGTGGGCGTTAGTATTGTCGTTGTTAGCGGTGCCTATATTGGGGCAATCATTGCAGCGTTCAGATCTTGTTGCACTTGTTCTAGGCTATTTTGGTGTCTTGGTGATCTCCACACGAGGCAACTTATTGGGCATGGAGTTTGATAGTGGCTTGGGTGTTGCGTTAGCGCTGGTTAGCACTGTTCTGTGGGCGCTGTATTGGTTGATCAATGCAAAAAATGATACGCCTTCAGAAATATCTCTATTGTTGTGCTTCTTAAACGGAACGCCGTTGGTGTTATTAGCCACATTACTGGTGGATGGTATGCCTAGTGGTATGGAGGGTGTTTTAAGCGCGATTTATGTTGGCTTTTTTGAGATGGGTATTACATTCATGTTGTGGATGAATGCGATGAAGCTAGCAACCCATACTAGCCGAGTCAGCAACTTGATCTTTTTATCTCCTTTTCTGTCGCTAATTTTAATTCACAGTATCTTAGGAGAGGAGATTGGCGGGGCTACTTACATAGGTTTAATAATGATTGTTTCAGCGGTGGCTTATCAACAATATGCGGCTTATAAAACTAAGCCGCAGAGCTGATGAGGTTCAGGTCCATTGAATCAGTTCTTCGATAGTGTCTTCGACTTTCCACCACTCATCCGGGTCGTCTCCGTTTTGCCAGCCGCTAGCGATACATCGCACTTGTGTTTCTAGGGCGGCTGATGCGACACGAGCGCAGTCAAGATCTTTCACCCAAGGGGTTTTATCTGATTGGAACCACACGCTGATCCACGCTTTTCCTGCGGCACGCTCATGAATGAAAACTGGAATAACAGTGCCCGCAATGGTTACTGAAAACTCATGTGTATGTTTCTCTGCTGCATCTTGTGAAGTCGAGATTTCGCTGTCGTCCCCGAGTGTTGATAACCAACTCTGGATGGAGCTAATTGAGCGGTTTTTGATGTAGATTTCAATATCCGGGTGGCGCTGTTCATTCATTGCAGTTTATCAATACAGTTAGGTTGAAGGAGGCGGCCAGTATGCGGTTCTTGGCGAGGATGATCAAGAGGTGCGTACCTTAGGGGTAGATATTCCTTTTAAGCAAAGATCATGTATCCTTCCTCGCAGTATCTTATTTATGAAGGGTTTGGAATGAACAAAAAAGCAGTCATAGGATGTGTATCTGTATTGGGGCTCTCCGCAATTTACCTTGCCGGTGTGTATTACTCGGGACAAGAAGCCAATAAATTTATACAGCAGGCAGTTGAGCAAGCTCAGGTTCAATCCAGTGGAAAGGCCTTTATCCATGTAGAAGCAAAACCAGGTTTTTACTCGTCAAGTTATCAACTTGTTTATACCCCAACAGAGCTACCTGAAAGTGCTGAAGAGTGGATGGGTGGCCGTGATATTCCGTTTAACCTTGAAGTGAAACATGGCTTTTGGGGTGCAGATTCAACACTGGTATTGGCTGAAGGAAGCTTGTTAACCAAGCTGAAAACACTACAGACCAATGCTGCTAGTGCTCCGTTTGTTTTGGAGACGCAACAGCGCTTTAATCCATTTTCTAAGCAGCTGGCGGTGAGTGGTGAATTTGAAACGGACCAATTCGTTGTGCAATCAGAAGAAGGAGCAGCAACAGTTGGCGCTATGCAGATGGATTTTGATCAACAAGGGCGCGATTTTACGCTTGATTTGGTAATGCAAGACAGTGGCATTGATACCCAAGATTATAAATTGTCTGTTAAAGGCATTACGGGTACGGAGAGTGGTCGTTTAGATCATGATGATCCTCTGCAAGCGGTGATGGCAGAAACCTTAGAAGCACTGTTTAATATTGAGCAGATTCTCGTTGAGAGTGAAGTCTATAACGTTGAGGCTAAAGGTTTGCGTCTAGGCGTACAGCAGAGTCTTAATGATGGCCGGATGCTTACCTCTATTGGTTATGCAGCAGACTCTTTTCAAGTTGTAGAGGCAGGAAAAACAGCCCCTGCTTTCATTGATCCAAATCTAAAGCTCAGTTTTGATCTGGACTTTGCAGCAACACGTGAGCTGGCAATCATGTTGCAAGGTATGCAAAGTGACCCTGATACTATGCACCAGCAAATGGAAGGTATTCTAGTTGTGGCTGATAGTGTGACCGAAAAAGGCATTGGTGCAGATATTAATGACTTATCAGTTGGCTGGGAAGGTCATAAAGCGCAAGGTAGTGCAGAGCTTGATATCGCACCTTTTCAGGCATCTGAAATAATGATGCAGCCCGATAAAATTAGACAGTACTTAACCTTGGATGCGCAGTTCGCTGTTCCAGTAGCAATGCTGGAAGCGATGCCAGATTACAACCCAGAGCAAATAAATGCATTCGTACAGATGGGCTTTGTACAGAAACAAGGTAACAATTACAAAGTAGAGCTTCAGCTAAAAAAAGGTGAAGTCACATTGAATGGGCAAACAGTGCCGATGTAAATGGGAAAGCGTACTTTAGGGTGCGCTTTAATTATGGGGTTGTATGTTCAATTGTTAATATAATTTATTTATAAATATTAATTGCTTATAATTTAATGCCTGCCGCTGCTTTAAAAAAATCATTTTTTTAAAATATCACACCTATACTCAAGTCTGTATTGTTTTAGCTGAGGCTATCTATATGGACATTAGAAGTAAACTTTTGATGCTGGTTGCTTTCATGATTATTAGCACGCTAATAATGTTCGGGCTCCAGCGCTACACCATCTATAATATCGAGCTATTTGATAAGTCTATTTATCAGGTGAGTGAACTAGAAAGTAATATGTTGTTGCTGCGCCGCCATGAAAAAGATTTTTTAGCGCGCAGTGATAGGAAATATATTGCTAAATTTAATAACTCCTCTCAACAGTTTGATAATAAAATATCTAATATTAAGAAAGATTTAAGCTCGCTTAGTGTTTCCAGTGAGTCTATGGATCAGCTTAGTAGCATTCTTCAAATCTATAATAAAAGCTTTAATGAGTTGGCGCAGAAAAAAATTCAAATCGGACTGGACCAAAACTCTGGATTACGAGGCTCATTGAGGTCGTCGGTTAAGCTAGCAGAGGGAGAAGTAAGGGAATTACTTGATTACAAAATACTCTCAGAGATTTTGCAGCTTAGGCGTAATGAAAAAGATTTCTTGTTGCGAAAGGATTTGAAGTATCTGGATAAATTTTCTAAGAACTATTCAAAGATTAAATTAACGCTTAAAAATAGTGGGATACCTCAAACTCAACTTGCTGGTATTAATAAAAAACTCGATAACTATCAACGTGACTTTCTTGCTTTAGTGAAAACGTATGAAGAAGTTGGTTTGAATAGTAAGTCTGGTTTGCTAGGGGGGATGCGTAAGACTATACACCAATCAGAAGAGGTTCTTGCTGATACCGTTTCTTATATTATAGAAGTATCCTCTGAAAAAATTGAAAGCCTTAAAACGCTATCAATAATTATTTCTATTGTGATAGGGCTCATCTCTTCGGGTTTTGCTTTATATATTGCGATAAGCATTATTAGACCTCTGGCAGCACTCAATGGGGTTATGTCTAAAGCGAGAGAAAATAAAGATTTAACCTTGGAATTCCATAGTAATAGTAAAGATGAAATTACGACTATGGGGCAGAGCTTTAATAATATGATGAATGAATTTAAGGCATTAATGAGTGAGGTTAATAATTCATCTATACAATTGAGTAGCGCTGCTGAAGAGGTGTCTTCTATTGCTGTTGAGACAGCGCAAGGTCTTGATTCACAAAGAGATGAGGTTTTGCAGGTAGCTTCGGCTATTAATGAAATGAATGGTGCAATGGTAGAGATATCAAAAAATACTGATATGACTGCAGCAACAGCACAAGAGTCTCAGACGAGTGCCGTTAAAAGCCAGAAAATAATAGAAAAGGCGATTGCAGATATTGAGTTGATGGCATCAGAAGCGGAACTATCATCTGCTGCTATTTCAAAGTTAGAAGAAGAGAGTAATGCTATATGTTCTGTATTAGAGGTAATAAAAGGGATTGCTGAGCAGACTAACTTGCTGGCACTTAATGCTGCAATTGAAGCGGCTAGAGCTGGAGATTCAGGTCGAGGGTTTGCCGTTGTTGCTGATGAGGTTCGCGCGCTTGCGGCGAGAACACAATCATCAACTGTCGAAATTGATGCGATGATTTCTTCACTTCAACAGCAAACAGAAATCGTCGCTGTGATGACTAATAAATCTGTTGAATTGAGTCGTATCAGCGCACAAGGAGCGGCTGATAGCATAGATTCGCTAAATGTAATCATGACAGGAGCTGAGCATATTGTTGATATGACAGCGCAAGTTGCAACGGCGGTTGAAGAGCAGTCTGCTGTTGCTAGTACGATTACAATGAATACGGATCGAATAAAAGATATTGTCGAGCTATCAAGTGAGCAGGTGGGGCAGAACTCTTTGGCAAGTGAAGACGTAGCCAAGCAAGCAACGTTATTACATTCGGTAATCTCTAAGTTTAAAACGGTGTGATTCAATGATAGTGAGGAGCAAAACGCTCCTCACTTTTTCTTATTTTCATCACTAATCAAAAAACGAAATATCCGCAGGATGCTCAAGCTTATGTAGCCTGCAAGGGCTAGCAAAACACCTATGGCAACCAGAGCCATTCCTAAGAGAGCAACTAGTTCTTGTTGTAGTGATTGGCCAAATAAGAATTCTGCGATGGTAATCAGCAGTATGCCCAGCATACATAGGCCAAAACCACTGATCAGTAGTATTAGGTTTTGTTGGTAGTTATCAGCCTGCTTTATCAAGCGGCGCTTTGCTGCTTTCCATCTCATAAACGGCGGAAAAAGCCTAAATTGACATGAAATGTTAGATGAAGTGGTGCAGAGGCGAGTAATGCCGCCATGCTGTCGTCATTGATGCGCTGGCTATGAGGGGTCATATCTAGAAGTGCTCGAATATCTTGCTCAGATTGCAACGAAAACTCAAAGCGTAATGTGTCCACTTTTTCACAGCTAAAGTGTTCAGCTAACTCTGTTGTCGGGTCATACTCAGAGACTTTTATCTCTTTGTAGATGCTTTGGCGTAGTTCCAGTAAATGTTCTTGTGCAGGCCACGCTAGTAGCAATAAACCCTCAGGTTTAACAACTTTGGCAAATGCTGCTGGCATTAGACGGCTGAACATCACGAGTAACAGATCTTGGCTTTGTTCGGGTACTGGCATCTGTGCACCGGATGCGACTAGCCACTGAATAGATTTACTACGTCGACAAGCCGCTTTGACCGCGTGCTTTGAGATGTCGAGACCGATGATCTCAACATCGGTATTACTCAATGCTTTTTCTACTTGAGCAGTGTAGTAGCCTTCACCACAGCCCATATCTAGCAGACGAGAATTGGGTTTGTTTGTCAGCTCTAGTTGAACGCTTTCGCTGACTTTATCGGCTAACGGCTGATAGTAGTGCTGATCGAGAAAATGTGTCCTAGCTGCCACCATCTGGGGGTTGTCACCTGGATCTTTGGAGCGCTTGCGCTGCACCAATAATAGATTCCAATAACCCTGCTTAGCCTGGTCGTAACTGTGATTTTGTTCACATGACAAAGAGTGCTCCTTTTGTGTTAAAGCAAGGGAGCAAACAGGGCAGGTTAGGTGGCCGCTAGTAACATTCATTATTCAGGTCGCTTATTTTGCTGAAGAGAGTAGGCGAGCCAGAATATTTTCATACAGATCACTCAGTATATCGAGATCTTTTACTTTCACTCGCTCGTCTATCTGATGAATGGTGGCATTCACAGGTCCAAGCTCAAGAACTTGTGCGCCTGTAGGCGCAATAAAGCGTCCATCAGATGTGCCGCCCGCTGTTGATAACTCAGTGTCCATACCGGTAACCGCTTTGATTGCTTGCTGTGCGGCTTCTACTAAGTTGCCTTCGGCGGTGAGGAAAGGGTTGCCTGATAAGATCCAATCGATATCCCATTCAAGGTTATGGCGATCAAGTGTGTCTCTGACGCTCTCTTTTAACTGCTCGGCTGTTACTTCTGTTGAGAAACGGAAGTTGAAATCGATCTCTACCTCACCAGGGACAACATTATTTGCACCTGTACCTGCATGGATATTTGAAATCTGAAAGCTTGTTGGTGGGAAAAAGTCATTACCCTCATCCCATACAGTAGCTGCCAGTTCAGTTAATGCCGGCGCTGCTTCGTGAATGGGGTTTCGTACAAGGTGTGGGTAAGCAACATGGCCTTGTATTCCGGCGACTTTAAGCTTGCCACTGAGTGAGCCGCGGCGGCCGTTTTTAATAGTATCGCCGGTTTTATCGGTGCTAGAAGGCTCGCCTACGATGCACCAGTCGATTTTTTCTTGGCGTGCTTCCAGGTGATCAATAACGCGTGTTGTTCCATTAATAAACGGGCCTTCTTCATCGCTCGTAATTAATAATGCGATGGAGCCTGTATGGTCAGGGTGGTGTTCAATAAAGCGTTCCAGTGATGTAATGAAAGCCGCAATACTGCCCTTCATATCTGCCGTGCCGCGTCCATATAAGTAACCTTCTACAATAGTAGGTTCAAATGGAGGGTGAGACCAATTTTCAACAGGGCCTGTAGGAACAACATCAGTATGCCCAGCAAAGCAAAATAGCGGGCTTTGTGTACCACGACGAGCCCAAAAGTTGCTAACATCTTCGAAAGGTAGGCGTTCGATCACAAAACCTAATGCTTCCAGTCTTTCAATTAGAAGCTCCTGACAACCAGCATCTTCTGGTGTGACTGAAGGGCGTGAAACTAGCTCTTTAGTGAGTTCGACTGTCGGTGACAGGATCGGCATATCAGGGCTCCGGGGGTACTAGATAGAGGATAAGATAGAATGCAGTGCAGCGTGCAATAGGTGTTGGTCAGAAGGTGCAGACTTGGAGTTCTCGATGTGAAAACATCGGTTACTCCAAGCCTACATAAGCATATTAGTTATGCTTATGAAGTTCCGCATTCAGCTCGATGGCTGACTTGTTGGTTTTAACTTCAATACGACCGTTTTGTGAATTACGACGGAACAGTAAATCAGATTTTCCAGCGAGTTCGCCCGCTTTAACGGTGCTGACTTCGTTGTTCTGATCATCGAGTAGCGTTACTTTTGAGCCAGCAGTAACATACAAGCCTGCTTCAACAGTACAACGGTCACCTAGTGGCAAGCCTAAGCCTGCATTCGCACCGAGCAGGCAGTTATCGCCAACAGAGATAATCACATTGTTACCGCCAGATAGCGTGCCCATAGTAGAGCAACCGCCACCCAAGTCTGAACCATTACCCACAACAACACCGGCAGAAATACGTCCTTCAACCATGCTGACACCCATAGTACCGGCATTGAAGTTGATGAAGCCTTCGTGCATGACTGTTGTGCCTTCGCCTACATAGGCACCTAGACGCACACGTGAAGTAGCTGCTACACGAACGCCTTCAGGAACCACGTAGTTGGCCATTTTAGGGAATTTGTCCACAGAGTGGACATCTAATACGCGCCCTTGAGCACGTGCAGACAACTGACGACGTGGTAAGTCAGCGAGTGATACAGCGCCTTCGTTTGTCCAAGCAACGTTTGGTAGTAAGCCGAACATGCCCGACAGATCGATACCGTGAGGTTTAACCAAACGATGTGAAAGTAAAGCTAGCTTTAGGTAAACTTCAGGCGTCGATGCTGGAGAGCTATCTGTTTCTAGAATAGTGATGACCAGTGATTGTTGTGTACCTTTAAGTACTTCAACCACTTCAGCCTGGTCTTCTGCATCCACGCTTAGGAAAGCGGCTTCTAGATCTTTTAGCTGTGCTTCACAGATTTCGATAGCGGCATCACCACCTTCGTAATTCAGCTTTTCAGCAACTGCACTAATCAGTGCATCAGACGGGTTTAGGATCGGTGCGTTGTAGTAAATTTCTAACCAGTCACCGTTAGAAGATTGGGTACCAATACCCAGACCAAATGCAAAGTAGCTCATGTTTTAATTCCGCCTAGACGTCAAATTTGAAAAATTTCTGTGTATTCGTTTTCTTTAAAGCCGACAAACCGTTGTGGAGCCGCATCTGCTGAGCTGATCTCCAATACCGGACGTTTAATAATCGCCGGGTTTTCCAGCATCAGCGAACGGGCTGATGCTGCATCGATATTCTCTTTGATAGCATCGGATAACTGACGCCATGTTGTGCCGCGCTTATTCAATAGGATTTCCCAACCGAGCGAGTCGATGAGTGGATCCAGTTGCGCTTCTGTTAGTCCATCTTTACGAAAGTCATGAAACTGGAATTCAATATTATTGATATCCAACCATTTACGCGCTTTCTTGATTGTATCGCAATTTTTAATACCAAAAAGCGTAATACTCATATTGATTCTCTCTTTGTTGCTTTTTAGTGTAAACCTTCAACAAAACGCTTAATACGTTGGGCACCTTCAACACACTCTTCAAGTGTTGCCACTAAGGCCATGCGTACATAGCCGGCACCGGGTACACCACCTTCAGCTTCACGTGATAGATAGCTGCCTGGTAGTACTGTCATGTTTTGCTCGGCAAAAAGCTGTTGTGCAAAAAGATCATCTGCTATCGGTGTTTTTGCCCATAAATAGAAGCTGGCTTCTGGTTGCTGTATATCCATCACTGGCGAAAGGATTTCAACGACGCGTGCGAACTTTTCGCGGTATTGGTCGCGGTTCTCTTTCACGTGAGCTTCATCCTGCCATGCAGCAATTGATGCAATCTGGTGTTGTACTGGCATAGAGCAGCCATGATAGGTGCGATATTCCAAGAAAGGCTTCATTAATTTAGCATCTCCGGCAATAAAACCCGAACGCAAACCTGGCAAATTAGAGCGCTTAGATAAGCTATGCATGACCACGCACTTATCAAAGTCGTTGCGGCCTAAACGAGCACAGGCTTCAAGCAAGCCAACTGGCGGGTTTGCTTCATCTAAATATATTTCGGAGTAGCACTCATCTGAGGCAATGATGAAGTTGTATTGATCAGCCAATGCAATGAGCTTTTTTAGAGTGTCAAAATCAGTCACTGCCCCAGTTGGGTTGCTAGGAGAGCAGAGAAATAGAATCTGGCAGTGTTCCCATACGTCACTAGAGACCGCATCATAATCGGGAATAAAACCGTTTTCACCTAAGCAGCTTAGGTAATAAGGTTCGGCACCTGCTAGGTAAGCAGCGCCTTCATAGATTTGATAAAAAGGGTTGGGTGATATTACCAATGCGCCTTCTTTGCGCTCAACAGCTGCTTGAGTAAAGGCAAATATCGCTTCCCGTGTTCCGTTAACCGGTAGTACATGCTGATCTGCTGTTAATGTATTTGCCGTTAAATGAAAGCGGCGAGTACACCAGTCGGCAATAGTTTTACGTAATTCAGGAATACCCTTGGTGGTTGGGTAATTTGATAGTGCATTAAGATTGTCGGTCAGTGTTTGAACAACAAAAGCAGGAGATTTATGTTTTGGTTCGCCAATAGAGAACGCGATATGTGGCAATTCAGCGGGAGGTGTGACCTGCGCTTTCAGTTCTGCCAGCTTTTCAAAAGGGTAGGGTTGAAGACGCGCTAAATCCCGGTTCATAAATATTTCCTGCTCTGGGGTGAGGCTGTTATCAAAAATAGGCTGGAAATTATACCGGATGCGGCGGTGTCTATTAAGTGTTTCCTCTTTGATATGTCGATGTGAGGCTTACTTGTACGACTATATTTGCTTTGTGGAGCTGTTAGGAAGGTGTTTTTTAGAGGTTTTTAGATAAAACTAAAAAAACGCTCCGGCGTAAATTGTGGGGGGAACATGCCGGAACGTTGGGTGCAGGGGGAGATTACCCTTTAGCTAGCAGGCTGAACTCATCAGCACTTAACTGTCCATCTTTGTTTAAGTCCAGTGTTTCAAACTGCGCTAATACAGGTTCATGTATTTTTGCTTCGTCAGCGCTAATCATCTGGTTCGCATCAACATCTAATAAAACGAATAAATCAGTTCCGCCTGCTGGTTGAGCAATGGCAGTAGCTGAAGCAAAAGTGAAAGCAGCGATAGTCATTAATTTTTTCATGGGTTATCTCTCTTTATGTCGTGATTGGATACCCGATGTATTGCTTAAAATGTGCCACGCTTTGCTTTTTTCTTTTAAAACAGTTGTTTAGATGTTTCTGAAGTGTTGTTTTGGAGTGAAGTCAACATCACAGCCGTCATTGGTGAGGAAAGAATGCGCATAACTGTTGCTTTTTGCTAACAGTTATCTTGTATTGAGTTTTAATTTGTTTTAAATCAATAGCTTATAATGTTGTAGAACGGCGACTGAAGGGTTGTTTCAGTCGCCGTGATGAGAATCAGAAGTTAACCCTAGGAAGCGTCTTCTGATAATTGACCGTGGTGTACTCTTAGTCCTAAGCGTGCTTTGCTGTGTTCTAGGACAGTCAGTATTGCGGGAATAAATAAGAGAATGAGCAGCGTGCCGTAGGCTAAACCGAAAACGATAGAAGTAGCCATCGGGATAAGGAATTGAGCCTGTAGTGAGGTTTCAAAAAGAATCGGTGTTAACCCTGCAATGGTTGTTAAAGACGTGAGCAGTACTGCACGCAAGCGCTGGCAAGCGGCTTCTTCGATAGCATCTTCTACTGCCATACCGGTAGCTCTTAGCTTTTTATAAAAGGTAATCAGTACGATAGAATCATTGATAACGATGCCTGATAACCCAAAAAATCCAAATAAAGAGAGAATGGTGAGGTCAAGCCCTGTTATAAAGTGTCCGAGAATAGCGCCTGTTAACCCTAGCGGGATAGCGAGCATGACAGTGATAGGCCAGCTGTATGACGCAAATACCCACGCAAGAATGATATAGATAAGACATAAGGCAAGGAGAAGCCCTAGCTGCATATCAGCGAGTGTTTCTCTCTGGTTTTTATTTTTACCTTCAAAGCTGGCTTCGACACCATATTTACTAAGTACGCTGTCTAGTTTACCTGTTTCCAGGTCGCTAATAATGTCATTGGCATTAGCTGCTGATTCGTCCAAATCTGCCGTGACATTAATAGCGAGTTGTCCATTGATTCTCTGTAGGGTGTCTAAGCCTCGCTTAGGCGAGAACTGTACAATATTAGACAATGGTGCGCTAGAACCGTCTGGAAGAATAATGGGAAGGTATTCTAATGCACTTAAGCGATTACGCTCCGAGTTAGGAAGTACCACGCGTACCGCAACTTCATCCTGACCGTTATAAAAGGTTTGAGCTTCAATGCCATCAAATGCCGCACGTAGTTGTCTACCAACTTGTTGTAGTTTTAAACCCGAAGCTTTGCCGGTAGGTGTTAATTCATAAATCAGCTGAGACTTGCCGAACGGAAGGTCATCGTCGACATTCGATAATCCTGAGTATTGTTTGAGTACGCTTTGAACTTCGATGGATGCTTGTTTTAAGGTGCCCACGTCATTGCCCGATAGTTTGATTTCTATCGGCTTTCCTCTAGGTCCGCTAGTGGATTGGTCAATGGAGAACTTTTCAACTCCGGCAGGAATATTGATCTTCTTGCGCCACTCCTTAATAAATTCGCGGTTGGTAATGTCACGGGTGTCGGCTGGATTCATCTCTACGTATAAAGAGCCAAACTCGTCACCGCTGGTGGATGCTGAGCTGGTGCGTGTAAAATTGGCGATGCCATACTCACGAAAAGCGACTTTAATTAGGTTATTACCTAGCTCTTCTTCTGTTAGCTGAATCGTGCCATCTAAATGCGCTAAGAACTGTTTTACCTGAGAATTATTTGTACCAGCGGTGAACTGCACATTGGCTGTAAATACTTCTCGTTCGACTGACGGGAAGAATGTGAATTTGACTCTTCCTCCCATTATTAGTCCGATAGCAATAATGAAAATGCCGATTGCACTGGCTAGGGTTGTCCAACGAAAGGTAATTGCTATTCTGACAAAGCGGCGAAAGGTGTGGTCACGAAAATGATTGATACGTGCTTCGAGTGCGAGGCGAGTTTTAGATGCGTGTAAATCAGCTTTGCTGCGTAAGCTGTGGTGTAGATGTCCAGGCAGGATCAGGAAACACTCGACCAAGGAGGCTAGTATTACGCAAATGACTACCGTGGGGATATCTACAAGGATATTGCCAATGGTTCCACCGATAATCAGTAGCGGTAAAAAAGCAGCAATAGTCGTAAGGGAAGAGGCGATAACCGGTGACAGCATTCGGTGTGCTCCGCCAATCGCCGCTTGAAGGCCACTTTCACCCATCTGTAAATGCGTCAGAGTATCTTCGCCAACCACAATCGCGTCGTCGACGATAATTCCTAATGCCATGATAAGGCCAAATAAGCTGATCATGTTGATTGAACCGCCAATCATATAAAGCACAGCTAGGGTTGCCATAAAGGACACAGGAATACCCACGGTTACCCAGAAAGCCACCCGCGCATTTAGGAATAAAAATAGGATGGCGATAATGAGAACTAAACCGCCCAAGCCGTTTTTCAATAGGAGATCGATACGTGCTTGAACCTGCATCCAGCGTTCATCGTAGGTGACTAGCTCTATACCTTGGGGTAATTGCTCGCGGGCATTGCCGATCCAGTTTTCCATAATGCTAGCGGACTGCAAAGTATCATCGCTTTCGGTGCGTTTCAGTACCATTAAGATGGCTGGCTGGCCGCGGTAACTGAGTACTATTTGGCTATCTTTAGTGCGCCAGTCAATCTCTGCTATATCGCCTAAGCGCACTAACCGCCCAGTGTTATCAGAAATGATAGGGAGTTGTTTAAACCCTTCGACGTCGCGTTGCTGGCTTAAACTGCGTATCTGTCTGGAACCGTCACTTTTAGCGGCTGTTCCAGCGGGTAAGTCGACACTACGTTGGCTTATATTGGTGGCGATATCAGACAGTGACATACCTAGCGAATGAAGCTGTTCTGTCGGTACTTGAATAGCAATCTCTTCTGCTGGCATTCCTGTAAAATCGATCTTGCGGATGCCCTTGTCTAGCAACTCTCTTTCAAAACGACGTGCTAACACTCGTAATTCACTGATGGCAGCGTTTTCTGAAGTGATGAGCATTGATGCGATATTTTCATAACGAATAATACGCTGAACGACGGGCTCTTCGGCATCAGAAGGAAGGGAGCTGCGAATGTTGGCTATCTTCTGCTTTACCTCATCCAAGGTGTATTGCACGTCAGAGTTTTCGGTTAACTCGAGCCGAATTGAGGCTCGGCTTTGGCTGCTTGTAGAGTAAAGTGTGTCGATGCCATTAATTGAGCGAATTTCTTCCTCAATAGGTAAGACAATAGACCTTTCAACATCTTCGGCTGCGGCGCCACTCCAGGCAACACTGACAATGATGATGTCTAGTTCAAATGAGGGGAAGAACTGAGTATTAAGTTTTTTTACGCCCCAAACACCTGCTAGAAGCATCAAAATCATTAACAGATTGGCAGCGACTCGGTGCTCTGTAAACAGTGCTGTCAGGTTCTGTAGTGGACCGTTATAAGTACGCATGGGTTACTCCGTCGCTTTGACTGGCAAGCCAGAGATGGCGTTAGGGAGCTGGGTAATAATAAGGGAGTCGCCTGCTTGAAGCTCGCCAGGCTGAATAAGAATGAGGGGGGATCCGTTGTCATCATGCGCATCGCCCACTTTGTTGACGGTAACTGATTCCAGCTTTGCGTCACGGACACGATATACCCGGTCAGTCCCATACAGTGCCGAAGGAGGGATGGTCACTACGTTGTCAACTTCAGGTAAAAATAGCGTTAATGATAGCGTACGCCCAGGTTCTGGAATGAACTGATCGGCTGTGAATTGTAGAAGAGCATCCACCCCGGTGTTACCGTTGCTCACTGAGCTTGCTAGGTGTGACAAATTTAAAGTGATCGTTTGTTTGTCGATAACCGCCGTTGCTTTTAAGTCTTGGCTTTCTAACAGCCCTTGGCGTACCCAGGGTAAGGTTTTAGATGGGATTTGGGAGCGCAACTGTAATTGTGTAGGGTCGTAAAGCGTAATCAACGGATCTCCACTTTTTACGCGATCACCTGTGGCTGTTTTTATGCTGGATATACGCGCTTTAAAAGGTGCGGTGATTGATGTTCTTTCTAGATCGAGTAAAGCGCTATCACGTAGCGCTTTAATTTTTTCTTGTTCGGCTTTGAGTTGTGCAAGCTGAGATGGATAAGCGTTGATGGCTTGTTCACTGTTGTTTAAGGCGAGCGCTTGTTGTTGGAGGTTTTTTCTGGCGGTATCAAGCTGATCGTCCGAACCTACTTTTCGCTTACTTAGATCTTTGTAACGGGATACTGATTTACTGGCTAAGGCATAGAGCTTTTTCTCTATGCTTAATGCCTTTTTATCAGCGCTATTCTGAGTTCTAGCCGCACTTAATTTGGCATTTACACTTTGCAAATCGGCTTCGCGCTGACGTACGATCAGTTGAGTATCACGAGGGTCTAATTTAACCAGTAGATCACCTTTCTCAACTTGTTGGCCTTCTTTGCTGATAACTGACTCGACAAAAGCCGTAACTGAAGAGGATAACTGCGTCATTTGTACAGACTCTACCTGTCCATACAAAACAACTTCAGGACGAATAGTTGAAAAGCTTACCGTTTGTGTTTGGACACTCCAGCTCTTCTCTAATGCGGGGCGGGAAGGTGTTTGTGGTTTGCTAGACTTGAGCGCTAGAAAAACGCCTATGGCTACGGCCATTACCAGTAGTGGCAAAATCCACGTGAGGTGACGAGTTTTTTTTTGATGAACCGCAGTCGACATATCAACCTCAATCTAGAATCATTGGTCTTTAAAAAAGGGTTACAATAAATAATCTGTTATGTATTAGCGCTTTATGATGGAATAGTTTATCTGGTTTCGAACCGATATGGGGGTTTGTTTACGCAACTTTACAATTCTGTTAGGAATGATAAGTTACGATAGTAAATACGCTCCGATATGCTGAATGGATCAGCATGCTTCATACTTTAATTCAAAAGGAATACTTCACGTGCGCACTGAATCAGTAATGGGATTAAGTTCTTCTGGGCTTCATCGGATGGTTTATCATGAGTGGGGTAGTCAGGATAATGAGCGAGTATTGGTATGTGTTCATGGCTTGGCAAGAAACAGTCGCGACTTTGATGAAATAGCAAAAGCATTGTCACGCGAATATCGTGTCATTTGCCCTGACATTGTTGGCCGGGGAGAAAGTGATAGGTTATTAAATCCTGCTGACTACGGTATGCCGCAGTATCTGTCCGATATTATGGTGTTATTGGCACGTTTGAATATAGAAAAAGTTGATTGGCTAGGGACGTCCATGGGCGGCATTATCGGTATGTTGTTAGCGTCTATGCCTAAGTCTCCTATTAGGAAGCTGATATTAAATGATATCGGTGCGTTTGTTTCACAGGATGCATTGGAGCGAATAGGCGACTATTTAGTACCGAAGTATTTTACAACGCTTGATGAGGCGCAAGCCTTTATGCAAACAACATATTCTGGGTTGCGCAATTTAACCGATATTCAGTGGCAGAGCTTGACCAAACACGGTTTTAAGCAGGAGCCGCAAGGTTGGACGCAACATTATGATCCGGCTATTGGTGATATCACGCGATCTACTGCAAACCAAGATATAGATCTTTGGCCTGTATGGCGCGCTATACAATGCCCGCAGATGCTGATTTGGGGTGAAGACTCAGATGTATTGAGCCGAGCGACAGTCGAGCAAATGCAGCAAGAAAATTCCGCAATGTCGCTCTATAGCTTGCCCGGAATTCCACACGTACCTTCTTTAATGGAAGAAGCGCATATCCACGAAATAAGCCAATGGTTACGAATGAGTTAACAGGTACGTCATTATTAATTTTTTAGCATTAAAAGGAAACTGAATGAGCTTGTTGTCCCCTTGGCCTACCGAGCAGCTTTGCTTGTCTCATGATGAGCGCAAAGAAGCTGTTAAAGCAGTTGAGCAAGCGTTTGCTACTGCGCTTGCATCATTAAAAGTTGATATCGGCCTTAAAGAGATGTTTGAGTCCCTTTATGTGCCTTTGGGTGCATGGTTGTTGTGTCGAAAACGACAACAAAATGGGCCGTTGGTGGTGGGCATTAATGGTGCTCAAGGGGCGGGTAAGTCGACGCTGTTTAATTTAATTGAGGTCATTCTTAGTGAAGGTTTCGGGCAGAAAGTGGTCGGCTTTTCAATAGATGATCTATATAAGACACGCCATGAACGGGAGCGCTTGGCTGAAATTGTCCATCCATTACTGATTACTCGAGGTGTGCCCGGTACACATGATGTTCAGTTGGGTATCGATATTATTAAGTCTTTAAAAGAAGGCGACCCCGAAAACCCGACTAAGATCCCCGTTTTTGACAAATCGATTGATGATCGTTGCCCTACCTCAGTATGGCAAGAGTGGGTTGGCCCTGCCGATGTGATTGTCTTTGAAGGTTGGTGTGTTGGTTCTTTACCTGAGAGTGATGAAAACCTTACTCCACCGGTAAATGCACTAGAGCGGGTAGAAGACGCTAATGGTGATTGGCGCCGTTATGTAAATCGCCAGCTAGAAGAGAAGTATCAGGAATTGTTTAGCATGATTGATTCGTTGGTGATGTTGAAAGTACCCAGCATGGAAGCGGTTTATAGTTGGCGCTCCCTGCAAGAAAAGAAATTGGCTGAAAGAGTTAAATTCAACTTTGATACGCAACAGCCTGCAGATCATCTGCGTATCATGAATGAAGAAGAGATCGTGCGTTTTATCCAGCACTATGAGCGTTTAACAAGAACTATGCTAGATGAGATGCCTAAGCGTGCTGATGTGACGTTAATGCTTAATGAAAACCATAAGATTAGTGATATACAGATTAATAAGCCGATGACACTGTGTCGTTAAGTGTTGCTTAGGTAATCTAGGGTTTATGTCAATATGAAAGGAGAAGAGGTCGGATGTTAAAAAAATTATTGTTATTGTCTTTTGTGATTTTACTGACAGGTTGCCAGAGTGCCTATTACTCCGCGATGGAACAGGTCGGAGTGCATAAGCGCGAAATTTTAGTCGACCGAGTTGAAAATGCGCGTGATGCCCAAGGTGAAGCACAAGAACAGTTTAAAGATGCATTAGAGCAGTATCGCGCAGTGGTGCAGTTTGATGGCGGTAAGCTGGAAACGCTTTATGATCGATTACAAGCTGAATACGATGATAGCGTTGAAGCGGCAGATAATGTATCAGAGCGTATCAAGGGTGTTGAACAGGTAGCACAAGCGCTTTTTGAAGAGTGGGAAGATGAACTAGAGCAGTATCAAAGTGCTAATCTGCGTGCTCAGAGTGCTAAACAGCTGAAGGATACAGAAAAGCGTTATACGGCTCTTCTACGGGTAATGAAGCGTGCTGAACAACGCATGCAGCCGGTACTTTCGGCGCTCAATGATAATGTTTTATACCTTAAGCATAACTTGAATGCTCGGGCTGTTGGTGCCTTAAAAGGTGAATTTGCAGGCATTCAACAAAATATTGATCGCTTAATAAATGAAATGCAGCGCTCGATCCAAGAGTCGGATACCTTTATTCGTGCGATGGAAACACAGTAGTCTTTAGCTAGGCTGCTTGTGGTTGAGCATAGCAGCCTAGATTGGCAATAAGGTGGTTGATGCTACGCCGTGTAAAACTTTGTTGATGGTACGGTTATTCTTATCAGAAAGAATGCGTGCCATCATGTCCTGCAAAGATATCATTTTTGCTAAGAGCCGTTCCGTGCTCAGGTTGGTTTCTCCGGTCACACTATTAATACTGTTGCTAACGAGTAATAGCTCTCCGCGTGTATCACGCCGATGGTGTAACTGCCATGCAATAGATTCTAAATTCCGTGCGCAGTGATAGAGTTTTTGCTGATCTATTTCATCCAGCATAAAAAACTCGTCCTGATAATTGTATGAACCGTGAATCATGCCCGCAATACCCACCATTAGAGCAAAGACTCTATCTCCTGAGAAATCGGGGTTGAAAGCGACGGGTACAGCTGTGGTTCCATAAGGTTTTCCAAGTTCTGCAAACTGGATAATTCGCGGCATACTAAACAGCTGATAAATACGCTTGTCGACGGTCATTCCCGCTGGGGCTTTAGACAGCTCTCTGGGGTTGAGCTTGTACATCTTTACCAAGAGATCACGTGCCAGCTTACTGAGTTCTTGCAAGTGAGCGTCTGTCACCATATCGATATCTGATTTAGCTAGGTTCTTAACATTAAAAGAGCGAACTTTTCCCTGCTGGCAACCTGCTAATAAACTGATGATCATGCCGAATACTATGGCTTTTAAAACTATGGGCATTATTTAACTCCAGAATTACATCTCATCAATAACAAAAACCTCACCTGAGCTTGCTGGTTGGCTCTGAGGTGGAGAAGTGAAACTCAGCCCGCCGCCAATCATGGTTTCTAAGCTATCTGCGCGAAAGTCGATTCCGCCAAACAGTGAGAAATCGATTCTCACGCCGCTGGCATTTCTGAACTCACTATTTTTACGCACGAAAAGGGCGTATTCCGGTTTTATATTGATAAATATTTCTACGCTTTTCCCGCTCTGTGTTAGGTCAAAACCTGTGACTGAGCCGACAGGAACCTGGCGATAAAATATTGGGCTGCCCTTAAAGAGTGACCCTAGTGTGGGAGCGTGTACAATTAAGTTAAGCCCCACTTTATTCTCAAATGCAGGTGCCTTAGTGACACCTTTAAAGGAGAAGGTGGCGGGTCCTTCTCCTGATGCCGCTTCGATAAAGTTACCGGTTAGAATGCCTTCTGGATGGTCAACCCCGCTTAAGCGGATAGCAGGCTCAACGACCCAAAATAAGCTGTGCTTACGGGCTAAGAAATGACCATCACGAAATAGATTCAAATCAACCAGTAATTCATTACCATCACTGGTAACAGCTACTTTTGTCACTTTTCCTATTACTTGTCCTTTAAAGCGAAGATCGGTGTTTGGTTGGATACTTTTCCCTGCCGGGAATGTTATTTGTATACCCAGAGGTTGTTGCAGGCTAGTGGTGTGATCGGGGTAAAGCGCAAATAGGTGATTTGGCTTGATCGCTTTGCCTGTATGCTCTGTTTCGAAAGCAATACCGCCTTGCACTAAGGTTTTAATTGATTCGGAACGTATCGTTAATTGTTTTAAGGAAATATCAGCTTTAATGCCACTGGCTATCCAAAAGCGGCTGCCTTCATTTATAAGGTGATTATAGGCGGGATCAATAAAAGCATAAATAGTAACGCTGTTGCCATCTTTGTTAAGCACAGTCTGTGCTATCTCCCCTACAGGAATCTGCTTGTAGAGAATAGGGTCTCCTGCACTAAGGGCTCCCGAGCCTTCGCTATGTAAGCGGATTTTTAAAGCCTTTTGAAAGCGCTTGTCAGTTAAGGTGCCTTTCTCAGATGCTTGATGATAATCACTATAAAGCTGATACACAGAAGTGTGTTTTTTAGTTTTGCTTGTTTGGGGAGGATTAAAAAAGGCAACGCCGCCGCGCAGTAATGCTGCGGCCGACTCAGTACGCAACTCGAGACCGTCAATATTGGCGGTCAGGTCGATGCCACTGGCATTCCAAAAACGACTATTACTTTTGATCAGGTGGCTGTAGCGCTGCTCTATTGCTGCATGAATAATAACTTGTTTTCCTTCGCCATCTAGCTCGTAGTTAATAACTTCACCTACGGGCAGTTGGCGGTAAAGAACGGGCGCCCCTTTGGAAATAGAGCCAAGCTGTCCTGTACGTAACTCAATGGCTTTTCCCATACTGAGCTGGCGTTTAATGGGGGCGATTTCAAGTGCGTTATATGATCGCTTGTCAGCACCTTGACCGGCTTCTAGTTCAATGTAACTGCCACGTAGTAGCGAGCTAATATTGCCTAGGTTCTCTAAAGATATTTCGGGTTTTTGCAGCCAAAATTGTGATCCCTCTTTGAGAAGGTCTTGAGCGCGAGGGTCAATTAATAAAATACTATCGAGGTGTTTGAAATCATCTGTCAGAGTGACCTGTTTTACACGGCCAATCTGAATGCCTCGGCTCTGTACGGTTGCTCCTTCTCGAAGCTCTGTGGCTCCGGGGAATCTTAACGCGACCTCGATACCATCTTGTGCGGCTTCATAGTCATCATAGAGAGGCAGAATTTGGCTGTTGTTGGCTTCAGGGGCAGATTCATCGGGTGTTGAAAAGTGGATGCCGCCAGCAATAATAGAGGCGAGAGAACCGATCTGGATATCTATTTTTGAAAAATCTGCTTTTACTTTAATGCCACTGGCATTCCAAAAGCGTGTGTTTGCTTTAATAAGATAGGTGAAGCGAGGTTCTATATAGGTCTCTATCAGCACTTTTTTACCGTCGGTACTGAGTGCATGGCTGAGCACTTCGCCCACCTCAATATCGCGGAAATAAACCTTAGCTCCCTGATAAACAGAGCGAGCGTTATCGGCGGTTAACGTGATGTAAAGACCTCCAGAGTTTTTAATCGGCGGAGGCGGCTGATCAAGCGCTTCAAATGCACGCTTAGGCTCGCCTTCTAGGCTTGGTTGATAGCTGATGTAGCTCCCAGAAAGTAATGTTTCTAGACCTCGAACCCCAGAGAGAGAGACTTGCGGTTCTACTAGCCAAAATTGTGCATTGTCGGTGAGTGTTTTCTCAGTTTGTGGCACCATCTCAATCAGCGCTTTAATACGCCTAAGGTCATCATCAATCTTTAATTCTTTGACTACTCCCGCTGGCAACCCGCGATAAAACACTTTAGTTTTTTTGGCTTCAAGTCCCGCCGCAGAGTTAAAAATAACTTCAATTAAAACACCTTTATTATCATAGTTTTTGTAAACCAGCCAGCCAGCAATAATGGCGGCCAGCAGTGGTAAAAACCAGATAGCAGAAGGCAAATGGCGGCGGGTAATAATAGGGTCATGATCGCTCATGGAAAGACCTCAAGTTGTTCCAGGTGTTTGTCCCATATTAAGCGGGTATCAAAACAGTTGGCGGCTAACATAGTAAAAATAACGGCGGCGGCAAAGGCGGTTGCGCCAGTGTTGCCTGTGACGCTGGCAAGGTTTCCCAGCTGAACAATAGCAGCAAGGATGGCGACAACAAAGATATCAAGCATAGACCAACGACCGATCCACTCGACAAAATGATACATCAGCATTTTTTGACGCACATTGGTAGTCCAGCCTAGTTGCACTGTCAGCAGAAGGATGATCAAACCGATCACTTTCATGACAGGAATAATAATGGATGCTGTCAGTACAACCAGTGCAATGCCTAACATGTCGTGCTCAAGAAGCTGTAAAACACCTTGCATAATTGTGGCAGGATCTCCTTTTCCTAATGATTTAAAAGTCATTATAGGCAGTAAGTTAGCAGGGATCAGCATGATCATTGATGCAAGCAGCAAAGCCCATGTGTAAGCAACTGAGTGTCGTTTACGACGGTGGATATGGGTGCCACAACGGGGGCAAGGCTGCCCATCTTGTTTTATTGATGCGGGTTTTTCGCAGCGATGGCAAATAATAATGCCGCGCGTTAGTGCTGAGTGTTGCATTAACGCCTCTCCAGTTGTTCTATGCGTCGCCAAAAGCGATGGCGATCAAGTTGTGTGGACGTAAGTAAGGTCACAATAATAAGCCCAGCTAAACTATATAAACCGATACCTGGAGTGACATCGGCAACATCAACGAGTTTCACAATAGAAACCAGAATGCCCAGCATATAGATTTCTAACATTCCCCAACTATCCAGCTGCTGGTAGCTACGCATTGCCCACGAAAGTAACGGCGCTGGCTTATGGAATAAAAGGCAGCCGCTTAAATAGGCCATGAGCAAAAGTTTCATTAGAGGGACAACAATTGCTGACATTAAGACGAGAGCTGAAACAGCAAACAGGTGACTATCGTAAAGTGCCGTAACCGACATGAATATGGTTTCTGATTGAGAAAGGCCCAGTGTCGTGAGTGTCAGAATAGGAAATAAGTTGGCAGGAAAAAATAAGATTAAGCCAGCAAGGGCAAGCGCGAGTGTCCATTCAATAGAGTGACGTTTGCTGGAAACGATTAAAGACTGGCAGCGAGGACAATGTGCTTCGTGTCGATTGGGTATGGCACGACGGTTCATTAATAGATCACATTCTGGGCATACCCAAAATTTACCCGGTTGTGTCGATGCTAAATCCCTGTCTGTCATAAGCCTCTAAAGATCTGTTTTATCAAAGCGCAGTATGCCAGAAAGGGCCATGTTATGGCTATCGACACAAAACCGCATCAGGACAGATGTATGGGGTGCAGGTTTTCGTTATAGTAGGCCGCTTATATAGGAGATTAAAGATGTCAGATAATGCGGGTGATGTTACCCATTTACGTCGTGAGTATGTGTCTTCGGGGATTACTCGCGACACTATCGACTCCGACCCGTTCGTACAGTTTACTGAGTGGTTTGATATAGCTTGTAAGATTCGCCCTGATGATGCATCTTCTATGACTCTGGCAACTGCAAATAAGCAGGGAATGCCATCGGCAAGAATTGTATTGTTGAAGCATTTCGACGTTGAGGGTTTTGCGTGGTATACCGATTATCAAAGTCAGAAAGGCTGTGAGCTTGAAGAAAACCCACAAGCTGAAATTATGTTTTATTGGTACGGGCTAGAAAGGCAAATTCGTATTCAGGGGCGTGTTGAAAAGCTAACCCCAGAGCAAGCAGATAACTACTTTCATCAACGCCCTATAGGGAGTCAGCTGAGCGCGGCTGCCTCACAGCAAAGCCAGCCGATACCCTCACGTGAAGAGTTAGAGAAACGTGTAGAGCAGTTGCAATCCCAATATAAAAATCAAGAAGTGCCTTGCCCTGAACGTTGGGGCGGTTATCGTTTAATTCCTACCAAGTTTGAGTTTTGGCAGGGGCGGGAAAGCCGTTTGCATGATCGCTTCACTTACTCGTTAGATGAAGATTCGTGGGAAATTAAGAGGTTGCAGCCATGATAGACAGTGACATGATAGTTGTTGAAACAAAATCTGAATGTGATGCCGCCATTATTTGGATGCATGGGTTGGGGGCTGATGGTTCTGATTTTCCTCCAACTATTCCTTATCTTAAGCTGCCAGAAGAACTCGCCGTTCGTTTTATGTTCCCTAATGCGAAGGAGCAGGCTGTCACCATTAATGGTGGTTTTGTGATGCGCTCTTGGTACGATATTTTAAGTATGGGTAATGGTCGCGAGATTAATGAAGCGCAGCTAGACGTTTCGGTTGAGCGCATATCTGTTCTGATAACTGAACAAATTAAATCCGGTATAGCACCTGAAAGAATTCTGTTGGTAGGTTTTTCACAAGGCGGCGCTGTCGCTTATGAGACCGGTTTGAGTTATGTGGCAAAACTTGGTGGCATTGCTGCTATGTCAACGTACCTGCCGCGCCCTATTGCAGATACAAATACTGAAGCAGAGACAACGATGCCGATTTTGTCTATTCATGGAACGCAGGATGATGTCGTTCCGTTAACCTTGGGCGAAAACGCGGTTATGCAGTTACAAATGAAAGGTTACAGTCCAGAGTGGCAAACATTTCCGATGGCTCATGAAGTATCAATAGAGTCGCTGGCTGTTTTAGGGCGCTGGATAAGTGAACGATTAAGTAAATAGAGGGTTTTTTAATGCAAATAACTGATAATGCTGTGGTCTGTTTTCATTACGCATTGATCAATGATCAGGGCGAAGTATTAGATGGCTCTAAGGGAGGGGAGCCTATTCCTTACCTGCACGGGTGCCATAATATTGTGCCAGGTTTGGAAAAAGCGATGGCTGGTCGGTCTGTTAACGATCATTTTCGTGTATCACTAACGCCACTAGAAGCTTATGGCGAAATAGATGAAGAAAAAATCTACGACGTTGAGCGAGCACTGTTTGCCGATATGTCAGAACTGGCCGTCGGGTTGATGTGCCATATGACCAATGAATCAGGCGAAGATGAAGTTGTCAGCGTTATTGAAATCGAGGACGACGTCGTTACTGTAGATGCTAATCACCCATACGCTGGTGAAAGCCTTACATTTGATGTCGAAGTCGTATCAATACGAGAAGCAACGGCACAAGAAATTCAAGCCGGCCAGGCTAATCCTGTGTAATAGCCTCGATTCACCACGGCGTTTGCTGTCTCAAGCGCCGTTAGACTTTTTCCCGCCACTCCAGTTCTCCGATATGTACATTTAACCACTCGAAGCCAATTTTTCTAGCGACAGCCGCTGCGCCGTCCAAACTCTTGAACTCCCTTTCTTTCTTGCTGCGCTGCAGATCCAACGTAATGACATTGTTGTCTTTTGCGATGAATTTAAGTGTCCATCCTCGTGACATGGCAATGGGTGTTGCCTGACAAGACTCAAACACGCCGGCATTAAAAAGAAGCTTTATTTCTTTCTCTTGCATTGTCTTATTCTCTTAATGATTAGTCTTTAATAACTTATGATAAGTATAAAATAAATATTGATTTATCGCAAATAAATGCCAATAAAAATTCCTATCTAACTCTTTGTTTTTAAAAGAATTTTAATAAATATTTCGAGAAAGTTTTATATATGAAGTGTTTTCGTTTAAGTATTTGATTATAAAGAGTTTTTAAGTATGGTTTTTTTGTGATTTTTTATAAAAATATTATCAAAACAAGTAATCTAAATTTATATTCGATTTACCATTTTCTATTTTTGATTGCTTGAATCATATCCATAAAATTCGCTGTAAAAATAGCGGGGTATCACTGATTGAGGAGTGTTGGAAGAGTTCTTTATTAAGATAAAACAAAGGTTTTAACAATAAATGCCGATGAACCTCTCTGCAGGGCAGTATTTAGGCTATCTTGTAATTAGTTTGCTAAGGAGATTTTCCACTATGGTTTTGCCTGAACACCTGACCATCACTGAAATTGCGCAGTGGAAAGAGAAGTTTCTCTCTCAAACCAGAGAGTCTTCTGTTTTGAATATCGATACATCTACTCTTAAGAAGATTGACTCGACGGGTATTCAGTTATTGTTTGCTGTGAAGCAAGCACTGCAAGCAAAGGAAGGTGATATACATTGGTCGGGCAATTCAGTTGTTTTATCAAAAAGCGCTCAATGGTTAGGTATGAGTGATGCCTTAGGTATTGCTTGGTAGATTTTTTGGAGATGGTAAATGACAACAATTTTGGTTGTTGATGACTCAGTATCGTTACGCAGCATGGTGACCTTTACATTAACAAAACGAGGCTATGACGTTGTTGAGGCTGAAAATGGAGAAGATGCCTTATATAAAGCCAAACATACTGCATGCGATTTGGTTTTAACTGACGTCAATATGCCAAGAATGGATGGTATTACTCTGTGCACTGAATTACGTAAATTAGAATCGTTTAAATTTACACCAATCTTAATTCTAACCACTGAAAACTCTCAGGAAATGAAGCATAAAGGTAAAGCGGCAGGTGCTACGGGTTGGTTGGTAAAGCCGTTTAATCCCGATACTTTGCTGTCCACTTTAAAACGTGTCGTGCGGTAATCTCATATGAGCATTGATCTATCCCAGTTTGTTCCGGTTTTTCTTGAGGAGAGCTTTGAAGGGCTCGAAGTCATGGAGTCAGGCCTTTTAAATCTTGAGGAAGATGATGCTGAAGCCATCAATGCTATTTTTCGCGCCGCGCACTCAATTAAAGGAGGAGCCGGCACATTCGGTTTCTCTAACATTACCGATTTTACCCATGTGGTTGAAACACTTATGGATGAGCTGCGCGCAGGGCGTAGGTCATGCAGTGACTCGTTAAAAAGTGTCTTATTATCATCTGTCGATTGCATACGTTTATTACTTGAAGCGGCAAGAGACGGAACTTCATGTGACGACCCTCAAATTAAGCAAGTACATCAGCAATTAGAAGCAGAGTTATCTTTTGATAATAAAGATAAGGTTGCAATTGTTGATAATGAGTTTGAGAAAATTGAGATCTCTTCTTCTCCAGTTGCAGTTAAGGAGACACAAGGTTGGGTGATTGATTTTGCTCCTGCTCCTCATCTACTGATGACAGGAAATGAGCCTATTTTATTGATTTCTGCACTAGCGGATCTAGGACAACTAGTTACGTATGCAGCCACAGATCAGGTGCCTAGTTTAGATGAGTTAAATCCTGAGGAGTTATTCCTACATTGGAAAATAGATCTCTATAGTGATTGTAGCGAACTTGCTGTACGTGAGGTTTTTGAATGGGTAGAGGGTGACTGCTCACTATCCGTTTTGCCTTTGCAGACGTTGGCAGATGAGGTTTCTGAAGAGAGTGTTCCAAATGATTCAGTATCTGACGAGATAGCTTTTGATAAAGTAGCGGAGAAGTCTTCGACTGCTTTAGTTTTGAATAACGAAAGTGTAGAGCAACCTACTATCAGGTCTGAAACAGCAAGCTCTAAAAATAATGACGACTCTAGTGCGGCTCCAGCGCAAAACACAAGAAAAATCCAGGCCGACCAAGGCTCTATTCGCGTCGGTATTGATAAGATTGATGGGCTGATTAATAGAGTTGGTGAGCTAGTAATTACACAGTCTATGTTAGGACAGGTTGGTTTAGAAATGTCTGACTGTGATCACCCTGGGGTTGAGCGTTTAAATGACGGTTTAGTTCAGTTAGAAAGAAATACTCGTGACCTTCAAGAAGAGGTAATGAGAATTAGAATGCTACCTATAAGTTTTGTGTTTAACCGCTTCCCAAGGATGGTGCATGACATCAGCAGCAAGTTGGGAAAAGTGGTCGAGCTGACTCTATCTGGAGAGCAGACCGAGCTGGATAAAACCGTGATGGAAAAAATAGGAGATCCATTATTACATTTAATACGCAATGCTTTAGATCATGGTTTGGAAACACCGCAAGAGCGTATTGCTACTGGAAAAGCTGAGAGTGGGACGATTCACCTAAGTGCTTCTCATCAAGGTGGCTTTATTATTATCCAAATTAAGGATGATGGACGAGGGTTAGATACCAATAAAATACAAGAAAAAGCCTTGTCCAGTGGCCTCATTACTACAGACCAAGTACTCAGTGATTCTGATATCCATGACTTAATATTTGTGCCTGGTTTTTCCACTGTAGCAGAAGTTAATGACCTTTCTGGCAGAGGCGTTGGTATGGATGTAGTACGCCGGAATATTGAGGCCTTAGGTGGGTATGTTGCGGTGGTATCTGAAGCAGGAGAAGGTTCTACTTTTACTGTTAGTTTACCGTTGACGCTCGCTATTCTTGATGGTCAGTTAATAAAAACGCAGCACGAGATTTATATCATACCGTTGCTCTCTATTATCGAGTCTATTTGGGTCTCAACTGAGTCTCTTAATGCTGTTGCAGGTCGAGGGCGTTTGTTTTTATTTAGAGATGAGTACATTCCAGTTATTAACCTCAGCGATGTTTTTTGCCTTAGTGAAACGACTAAAAGTTTTACTAATAGTTTAATGGTGATTGTTGAAGGTGGCGGTAAAAGGGCTGGCTTAATTGTAGATGAGCTGCAAGGTCAGCAGCAGGTAGTAATAAAAAGCTTAGAGACAAATTATAAGCGAGTAGAAGGTTTTTCCGGCGCAACGATTTTAGGCACAGGACAAGTGGCTTTGATTCTTGATGTGGCAGGTGTCATAAAAATGGGGTTGGATTCATCAACAAAGCAGTATCCACATGCAATAAATAAGGATGACGGATACCTATTGGCAAAGGTGGATATATGACAGAAGCAGTAGAACCCTTACTTCTGGAAACTCGCCAATTTTTGACTTTTATTTTAGCTGATGAAGAGTATGGGGTAGATATTTTGCGTGTACAGGAGATTCGAGGATGGGTTCCTGTGACGCGGATTCCTAATTCACCTGGTTACATGAAAGGGGTGCTTAATTTACGCGGAGAAATCATACCAATTATCGATTTACGTATGCGCTTTGGTTTACAAAGTCGAGAGTATGGAGCCACGACAGTGGTGATTGTTGTCTGGATTAATGGCCCTGAAAGTGAACATTGCATGGGAATTGTCGTCGATGCTGTAGCCGACACCTATGACGTATCTAGTGATGACATACAGCCCGCGCCTTTGATAAGAAATGGCATCGATCCAAAGTTCTTTGAAGCGCTGGCTACAATGAACGAAAAAATGGTAGTCCTATTGGATTTAGACTATTTGATGAACTCGGATGAGCAAAGCTGTGTTGATCTGGACCGATTGCAATAGTGGATTAATTTGAATATTTATCAAGCAGGCATTGGTCAAGTGACAGCTCTGTTTGAGGAGAAAGTTAAATGAAAGTTAACATGCCAGTGACTGATCACGAAAGACACGTAATCCCAGGGCAGGAGTTGGTGACTCAAACTGATCTTAAGGGGCGGATAACTTATGTAAACCCGGCTTTTATTCAGGTTAGCGGTTTTAGCGAAGAGGAGTTGGTCGGGCAGAACCATAATGTGGTCCGCCACCCCGATATGCCTAAGGAAGCGTTTGAAGATTTGTGGTCAACATTAAAGCTTGGCCGGCCTTGGTGCAAAATGGTAAAAAATCGCTGTAATAATGGTGATTTTTATTGGGTGAAAGCGAATGTAACACCCGTATATAAAAAAGGACAAATTGTCGGTTATATGTCAGTGCGTACAGCTCCCACTGATGCTGAAAGACAGTCTGCTGATATTTTTTATACAAAGTTACGTAATAAAGAAGCGCGGTTATCTGACCCTACTAAAATTCCCACACAAATACTTGATAAAAAGTTATTTAACTGGGCAGCAATAGCTTTAATAGTAATGCTGTTAATTGCTGGTGGGCTATATAGTTCTGGGCATACTTCACTTATTGCGCTTGGTCCATTTGCAGCTTTTCTTATTATGCTTTTTGGAGCAGTAAGTTGTATCAGGACTTATGTGAAGCAACCATTATCTGAAACTATTGCCACTCTTAAACGAGTCAGTGAAGGGGATTATCATACCGATATAGAAGTAGAGCAAGAAGGAGAAATTGGTAGTCTTAACCGTGCTGCGAAATCATTAGCCATTAAGCTTGGTTTTGAAATAAATGAATCTCGTTTAGAAGCGCTTCGCTCAAGTCGAATCACACAAGCGCTCGATAGTGTCTCATCAAATGTGATGATGGCAGATCCTACGGGGCGAATTATTTATGTGAACGATGCCATTCTTAACATGTTTAATATTGCTCAAAATGACATTTGCACTGACTTACCAAAGTTTGATTATAAACTTTTACTGGGAAGCAATATCGATGAGTTTCATGCGGATCCTACTCACCAGAAAAGATTACTAGAAGCGTTAAAGTCATCATTTGAAAGTCGAATTAGTGTGGGAGGGCGTACGTTTATTTTATTGGCTAACCCAGTCTTTTCTCCTGATAAAGAGCGTTTAGGCACAGTAGTTGAGTGGAAAGATTTAACAGAGCAACTGCAAGCAGAAAAAGCAATAGAGCGATTGATTCAAGATGCATCTAGCGGCAATTTGAGCCAGCGCTTAGACGATTCGGCTTATGAAGGTTTTATGAAAAATGTAGCTTCTGGTGTTAATGAAATGCTGGATGCTGTTGTTGAGCCTGTACAAGAAGCTAAGCGTGTACTGCTTGCTTTGGCTGATGGTGACTTAACACAGAATATGCAAGGTAACTTCTCCGGTGAATATGAAGAACTAAATGATGCACTGAATATTTCGATGAATAAGTTACAAGATATGGTGAGTGAGATCCGCTCAGCTGGCGCTAATATTACTACGGGTGCGTCTGAAATTGCTCATGGCAATGCAACACTGAGTCAGCGAACTGAGAGTCAGGCTACAAGCTTGCAGGAAACCGCAGCGAGTATGGAGCAGATGACTGTTACCGTGAAGCAAAATGCTGTAAATGCGCAAGAGGCGAGCCGATTAGCAGAACAAGCAAAAGTGCTAGCGGATGACGGTAGTACGATATCCGTGAAAGTTGTTAGCTCCATGGGCGATATCAGTAAGAGCTCTAAAAAGATTGCAGAAATTATCAGCGTTATCGATGAAATTGCTTTCCAGACTAATTTACTAGCACTTAATGCCGCAGTAGAAGCTGCAAGGGCGGGAGAGCAAGGCCGAGGATTCGCAGTGGTAGCTGCTGAGGTTCGCAATCTTGCTCAGCGAAGTGCTAGTGCAGCAAAAGAAATTAAACACCTGATTAGTGATAGCGTAGAAAAAGTTGAAGAAGGTAGTCACTATGTTGATGAGTCGGGGCGTGCACTAAATGAAATAATGCAGGGGGTCTTGAAGGTATCTTCTATTATTCATGCAATTGCAGAAGCGAGCCGAGAACAAGCCAATGGTATTGAGCAAGTTAACTTAGCTGTCACGGCTATGGATGAAGGAACACAACAAAATGCTGCGCTTGTCGAAGAGGTTGCCGCTGCTTCTGAGTCGATGGATGAGCAAGCCCAGCAGCTGCAACATCTTGTAAATGTATTCAAGGTGAGTATTGTTACACCCTCAAATGTTACTCACTTACCAACAATCAATATTAAAAATCAGGGGTGGAAAACAAAGCATTTGCATTCGGAAGAAGCTGTACGGATTCCTGCTACAGGCTCATATAAAAGTGAAACCATTATTATGAAGGAAACACCTGACGATACTGAGTGGGAAGAATTCTAATGGGTTCTATCGTTTGATTCATAAGGACATTGAAAAAATGGCTGTGATTGACATGGACGTACCACCTGAACGGGAATTTGTTTTTACTGACAAAGATTTTGAAACCATACGAAGTCAGCTATATAAACATGCCGGCATTTCCTTGTCTGATTATAAAAAAGATATGGTTTATAACCGCCTAGTGCGGCGTATTAGAGTGTTATCACTGGATAGCTTTAGCGCTTATTTTTCTTACTTAGCAAGCAATGTAGGAGAGTTTTCACTTTTTATAAATGCATTGACGACTAACTTGACTGCGTTTTTTAGAGAGAGTCATCATTTTGAATTTCTAAAAGAGGTAGTGATACCTGATGTGGCAGCCAGTGGTTCGCAGCGAGTTCGAATCTGGTCAGCAGGCTGCTCTATGGGAGAAGAGCCTTATAGTTTAGCGATGGCCCTCGGAACGAGCGATATTGATTTACGCGAATGGGATATTAAAATATTAGCGACAGATATTGATTCTGATGTGCTGAAAATTGCTCAAGCAGGTATGTATGGAGCAGATCGCATCGATGCTATGCCTCAGGTATTTCAAACGCGTTTCTTTAGAAAAGGGCGAGGGCAGTATTCAGGCATGGTTAAAATTGTAGATGAGCTTAGGGCTATGATTACATTCAAAGAGCTGAATTTAATGCACTCCTGGCCGATGAAAGGGCCCTTAGATGTAATTTTTTGTCGTAACGTTATGATCTATTTTGACAAAAAAACACAAAAGCTACTTTTAAACCGCCTGGCTGATTTATTAAAACCCGGTGGGTTTCTTTTTGTAGGGCATTCAGAATCACCCTTTCGGTTAACAGATCGGTTTAAATTGATCGGTAATACGATTTATCAAAAGGTCTATTGATATGATCGGAAATTGCTTGGAGTCGCCACAGCGAGTATTGCCGGGCTTTGAAAATTCCAATCGATACTGGCTGGAGTCACGAGGTTGTTTCGCCGTGAAAATCAAACCAGGTGAGTACTATGTTACCCAAAGTAATGAAGCCATTACTACTATTCTCGGTTCGTGTGTTGCTGCCTGTGTTAGAGACCCTGTTACTGGTGTTGGCGGAATGAACCATTTTATTTTGCCCTTCGCAGAAAGTAAACGAGCAACAGATTGGGCTGATTCTTCACGATATGGTGCCTATGCCATGGAGACCTTGATTAATGCCGTTATGAAATTTGGTGGTGTTAAGGAACGTTTGGAGATAAAGATTACAGGTGGTGGTCGCATGGTCCAAGGCATGAGTGATATCGGTAAGCAAAATATTAGATTTGTTACTCAATACTTACGAGAGGAAGGGTTCGATATGTTGTCAGCGGATGTTGGTGGTGATCAGCCGCGTAATGTTGTGTATTTGCCTCAGCAAGGGCGTATGTTAGTAAAAAAATTAGCCACTTTACACAATGAGAAATTATTGAAAGCAGAAAGTAACTTTAAAAACAGGTTGGCAGCTGAGCCAATAGGCGGCGATGTTGAGTTGTTTTGAGCGAGAAAAAGGAGGAGTACGTGGAACGTATTAAGGTCTTAATTATTGATGACTCCACCCTGATATGCCATGTGATAACAGAGATTATATCTGCGGATAGCGCTTTTGAGGTTGTGGGTGCAGCTCATGACCCTTATGAAGCGCGGGAAATGATAAAAGAGCTTAAACCCGATGTGCTTACGCTTGATATTGAAATGCCCAAAATGGACGGCATTACCTTTTTACGCAATTTAATGAGATTACATCCTTTACCGGTCATCATGTTATCAACCTTTACAGCCAAAGGAACTGATGAAACGTTGACGGCATTGGCCATCGGTGCGATTGATTATATGCCAAAGCCATTAACAGGTGCTCAAGGCATGGCGATAAGTGATTTTGCTGAAGAGCTAAAAGAAAAGATAAAAGCGGCGGCTAGTTTAAAAAATAAAATTGTAATGCGCCTTCCTCCCGCACAGCGTCCACAATCACCATCTATACTGAAATCACTGAACTTAGAAAGCAGCATAGGGCAAAAAATCATTGCTATAGGGGCATCGACGGGAGGAACGGAAGCATTACAGGAAGTACTCTCTGTTTTGCCTAAGGATATTCCTCCCATTGTTATAGCTCAGCATATATCTGCTTCATTTAGTGCTCGTTTGGCAAAACGTATCGACGAAAAAAGTACTATCTCTGTAATAGAAGCGACTGATGGTTTGACGTTAGAACAAGGTGTTGCTTATTTTGCGCCAGGAGGGTGCCACCTTAAGGTCGAGCGCAGCGGCACAATATTAAAATGCAGAGTAGAAGATAGTGCTCTGGTAAACCGCCATAAACCTTCAGTTGGTGTGCTGTTTGATTCACTGATTGCAGCAAATGTAGAGACAGCTATCGCTGTTTTATTAACTGGTATGGGTAATGATGGTGCGGAAGCGATGCTTCGCTTAAAGAGAGAAGGTGCTTATACAGTTGCTCAAGATGAAGAGAGTAGTTTGATATGGGGTATGCCTGGTTCAGCTGTTAAATTGGGAGCTGTGGTAGATGTATTACCATTAGAAAAAATATCTCAAGCGTTGGTGGGTAGATTTAAAACACAATAAATATAGTAGTGCTAAAAATGGATGTGAGTGATGCATAAGAATACAGGGCTAGTTGTTTTAGTTACTTCATTATTAGTACTCATTGCCGCCGAAATTATGGCTATTCCTAGTGTTCGCTGGGCTGCTGAAGTGGGTTTGTTTTCTGGGGTTTTTCTGGTGGGGTTGCCGTTTATTAAAGGTACTAAATTACCTTCTGATGATACTGTTCAGCAAGCATCAGCTGTACTGGAAAAAGAGATTGTAGCTCCAGTCTTTGATGAAATAGAGCAAATAATAGCTCATGAAACGTTGACTATTAAACAGGAAGTGACACGTATTGGTGGACTAATTAAAGAGGCTGTTCAGGTATTAGGCGTCAGTTTTAAAACCGTCAATATGCTCTCTAGTCAACAAAGAGAGCTTTCAAGTGAGCTCTTGAATAAAGTCAATAATGGAGTTAAAGCTGCTGATGTTTATAACTCTGTTAACGAACATACCCAGATGATAGATGCTTTAGGAGAGCAACTCGACGGTGCGATTAATCATGCTGTTAGATCGTTACAGTTTGAGGACTTATCTTCACAGGCGTTAGCTGCGTTAGGTCAGAATATTCATTTATTGAATCAAGTCGCGGAACAGCTGAAGTTAATATCATTTCAGGATGCTGCGCAAACACAAACACAGATGCATAACTTATTGCGCAGTTGCCGTGCAATAAGGCTACAGCAATCGATAGTTGTTAAGCGTCCTGTTACCCAAGTTGGGATGCATGCGGGGGAAGTTGAAATTTTTTAAGGAAAGAACCCAGCGATGCTATCTTAGCCAAGTGCGCGGTGAATGTTGAATATGTATGGCGCGACTCGAAGAGTATTTTAATATATTGATTTAGATCAATTTTTAGCGTTTAACGCAAAGCTGCTTTATATAAAATACTGATAAATATCAATTGGATAAAATTAGTAATGATAGCTCTGAGCACAAAGGTTGAGCTATATCAATTTTTTCTAATGTGTTCGCGTGTAACCTATCTCTAATGATAAAGAATTCTCTATGAGGTGATGGTTATGTTTGGTATTGATCCCTATGTTATGGAAACTCTTATACCCAGTTTGGTGGGGGTAGCTGCAATGGCAGGTGCAATGATATGGGGTTTCATAAAAATTCGTCATCTGATGAACGATGACCAATCT
Source organism: Neptunomonas japonica DSM 18939 (assembly GCF_000422765.1). GTDB lineage: Bacteria > Pseudomonadota > Gammaproteobacteria > Pseudomonadales > Balneatricaceae > Neptunomonas > Neptunomonas japonica. Next base: position 41,669 of record NZ_AUGR01000017.1, read on the forward strand.
GGAAAATAGTTTGAGTCTTCTAAAAAAACCCGCCTTTGCGGGTTTTTTTGTTTTATCTTCACACCTTTTCAACTCTTCTTATTCAAAGCATTAGGTATAATACTGCTTATAGTAAACATGTATGAGAATTAAGTTTAAGCCTGAAATATCTCATAGTGAAAATTTACCTTTTTTCTTGTCATCAATAGGGAGTTATTAGAGGGTGTAACTAGTGGCAGATTATCAAATACAACCACTGTTATCAGAACACAAGTTAGCGCTTTCCCAATTCTATAAGCGCAATCAATACAAAGGTAAGGTCAAAGGCTCTGATAGGGTTTGGGTTATTGTCCAAGCGGGTAATCAGGTCGTGGGTGCAGCGCGTTTTTGTCAGCAAGCGGGTTGTACGGTGTTACGAGGTGTTTTGATTGAAAGAGAGTTACGTACCCAGGGTTTAGGGCATCAGTTACTACAGTATTTACATTGTGAAGGTGAACTCAACGGCTGTTATTGTTTCCCCTATCTTCACCTAGAAGTGTTTTATGCTACGCATGGCTTCAAGCGCGTAGAGCCTATTCCCATTTTGTTACAGCCAATTTTAGAGCGTTATAATCGGAAAAATGAGCAAGTGCTCTTAATGGTTAAACAAGCATAACTAAGTAAGGGCTGTGATTCGAGACACTGCTATTTTAGGTGCAGTTATTTAGGTTTAGGTGAAAAACGTACTTGCTCTGTATTTAGGGAGAATTCAACAGTGACCGGCGACAGTGTTGTTTTATCAGCTTCACTTGCGGTATCACGCTCAGTATATTCGATAGCAATGAGTCGGCCTTGGTTGTCAGGCTCGATGCTAACAATGTTTACCCTATCCCCAATAAAAATACTATCGATATGATTGATCGTATGTCGTTTGGTATCTTGTGAAAACAGTCCCAAATAAAAAAATACACCAGACCCTTGGTTTGAAACACTAAAAGGGGCTGCGAATATTATCTGATTGTCTTTAATGTCTGCATTAATAGTTCTGATTGTATCGAAATTAAGAGAAATGTTACCGCGTTCTTCACCAATAGAATATTGGCCTGTGGCCCAGCGTTGCATCTCCTGTTTTTTAATCTCGTTTAACGGCACAGCAATTGGTGCACTATCTTGCTCTGGGAGGAATACTATAAAGTCTTGCAAAGTGCGGATGCTGAACAATGACAGCATGACTTTTGAGTAGCCTTTTTTTTCTGCTTCGCGCATCAACTTATCGTATTGCACTACTTCACCATCCGCTAACTCAATATAAATATCTGCATTGGTGTAACTGAATTGATAAATGCCCATAATTATTACGATAGTAGGCAGGATGATTAGGGATGATAGGGTTATCCAAAAGCGTTTTTTAAAAGCCATTGTGTCCTCCGTAGCTATATGTTGATGCACGCGATAGTTAATTTCTAGCCGCTTTGCGTCACACGTATTTGTGCTTTCAACTTTCATTATGATCAGAATGTACCAAGTTATATAGGCTGGAAACAAGTAAAAGCCTGATCTATATAGAGTAATTTGTTGTTAATATTGCATAAAAAGATGAAAGTGCTAAAAGGTATATGTCGTACTTGTTGCGCATTTTTTATTTATTGTTCGAAAAGCACCCAGTTGTTGAATCCCTTAATCTGTGGGCTTTAGGGGGATATGTTCAATTGAAACTGACATACTTATCCACAAGAAGTGTGAGTATCTTTTTAAAAACAAAATTATGTGTTCAGCGTCCCCTGTAAAAGGAAAGGTCAGCTAAACTTTGTTGTGTTTGATAGGTTCGGCGGTGTGTTTCTCAGTATGCGATGAGAGTGTTCTTTGCCTAAGATAATAAATATATGAAGCAATAAAATATCTGATAGCTATAAGGGACGAAAGGATGCGTAAGGTTGTTATTCAAAGGGTAGTTATGGCTGTATTGTTACTTGTCTCAAGAGGTGCTGTGGCTGAGAACTTTGTTTTACAAAGCTATCTCTCATTTACGCATTCTCTTAGTAGGGCAATCAGCCAGCAATACACAGAAAGTGCAGGCTTGACGTTAGATTCGGTGATGGTTGATTACCAAGGTCAGCCTGTAAGTTACCAATACCAAATGTGGCGCTTGAAACCTAATAGTGTGTGTTTACCCTTAAAAGATATTGATGTGCTGCAGTACTCTCAGTGTTCGATGGCGGCGCAACAGTTGTTTAAAGAAACCTGTAGGCAATTTATAAATAATCCCAATAGAAAAGATTGGTTGTATCCGAAATATAAGCGTTTGTATTGCAACGCTGCAGCAAGTTTTCAACCGGTTGTGGCTCAAGTGAGACTTTCATTGCCTGTGGAAGAAAATACAGTGAAAAAACAGCAATGCTCACTTCTTGTCTTAAAAGCTATGAGCAGTCGTGACCCATTGGATATACAGCTAAGAGATGAAGCATGCCAATAGCTCCGTAGTTGTATTGCCTAAGCCGTACAGAATAAAATAGGCACGTTAAACGTGATGAATGCATGGTTGGAGTTTTTTGCCCAACCATGTCTTTTGTATCAATATTCATCTGCTTAGTTGATGCTAATTGAATGAGCACGTGTTTGTGATATTAGACATTTAGGTTTACTAATAACTCTATTGTGCTGCTTACGTTGGCATATGATGAGCTAAGCGCTGCCATAAACGCTGCATGTACATGAGCAGCAGGTACCGTTGTGCCATTAAATTCCAGATCACGTGTAGCACAAGCATCATGCGCTACCGATACCTCATAGCCTAGATCTGCGGCCGCACGAACGCCTGCATCGATACACATATGGCTCATTGCACCAATAATAATGAGTTTTTCTACCTTCAGTTTTTTAAGCACCTCTTGAAGCTCGGTATCACGAAAGCTATTAGGTTTGTGTTTGAGAATAACAGTTTCATTTTCTAGTGGGGTTACTGAGTGATGAATTTTCGCACCCTCAGATCCTTCTAAAAAGAATGGCGCGTTAGCTGTTAAAAATTCATGGCGAACATGAACGATAGGTAAACCTTGGTTGCGAAATGTTGTCAGTAGTTTAGCGCCTTGCTCCGCGGCTGCTTCAGCACCGCTGAGTGGCCATTTACCCTCTGAAAAATAATCGTTTTGAAAGTCGATTAATAATAATGCTGTATGGGACATATGTACTCTTCCTATCTTATTGTGGAGTTTGTATTGAGGTGTTGTGACTATTATCTTAAAAAGCAGGTCTATATACTGGAGTCATAATAGGCATATAAAAGGTTAGAACTGACAATGGTCCTGATTCATATAGGCATTATTGATTACCCAGGTGCACTTCAATCTGCTGTTCAAGGTCTTAAAGAGATGTTCATTGCAGCAAACCGTATCTGTGTACAGCAAGATCTGACTATCGCTTTTGATATAGACATATACAATGTTGAACAGGTTTCAGTATCTTCGACTAAGGGGTTTTTAGAGGAGCAGCAGACGAGTAACCCATTACAAGTTGTGATTCTTCCCCCTTGTCTGGAGGGTGAGTATTACATTGGCCCAGATCAAAACCTTAAAGAGTGGTTATTAGAGCAGCGTGCACAAGGCGTGATACTTTGCTCCGTATGCGCTGGAGCTTTTATCCTGGCTTCTTGCGGGTTATTGGATCAGCGTCCGGCGACGACACATTGGGGCTTGGCTGAACGCTTTAACAAAACTTATCCCACCGTCCTTTTAGACAGTAATAAAATATTGATAAACGATACTGATCTTATTACAGCGGGTGGCCTTATGGCGTGGCTGGATTTAGGCCTGGAGCTGGTGGCTCAGTTTACTCAACCGCGCATAATGCGATTACTAGGGAAGTATTTGATTGTTGATACAGGCTCACGAGAGCAGCGCTATTATCGTAGTTTTGTGCCAGCGCTAAATCATGGTGATCAAGCCGTCCTTACTGTGCAGCATCATTTGCAGGTTAATTTTGCTAAAAATATTTCGATGAGTGATTTAGCAGCACTAAGTTGTCTAGGTGAACGTACTTTTTTACGGCGCTTTGTTAAAGCAACAAAACTAAAACCCAGCCAGTACTTGCAGCAGTTACGTATCCAAAAAGCCTGCGACTGGATTGAAAGTAGTTACGACAGTGTAGAGCTTATAGCCGCAAAAGTGGGTTATGAAGATGTGAGTGCATTTCGTAAAATATTTATTAAAACGATGGGGCTGACTCCGCGTGAGTTTAGACACCGCTTTGCGCATTGAGCATAAAAAACCGGCTGGAGTTGCCGATTTTTCTTATGCGTTGTTGTATGTACTTTGAAGGTTATAGAAAAGCAGAAAAGCGCTCATCGAGTGGCGTATCTGCTAAGTGGTTAATGTAGTTGCTCATGATTTTTTGGGCCAAGCCTAACACTATCTCTAATAACTGCTTCTGGGTATAGCCTGCGTCATAGAAGTTTTGTACTTGTGCTTCAGAAATTAAACCACGGTTACGAACGATGGCTAGGGTTGTGTCATGCAATGCCTGTAGCTTAGGGGTAGGCATTGGACTACGGCTGCGCAGTGCGACAGTAAGTGCATCGTCTACTTTCATCATTTTTGCAATGGCGGCATGAGCGGGAACACAGTAGTGGCAGCCATGTTCAACGTTAATAGTTTGCCATACTACAGTAAGCTCTTCTGCATCCAGAGAGGTTGCTTGGAAAAGCTTGTGGAGTAATTGGTAGGCCTCAAGCGCTTCAGGTGATTCAGCCATAACACCGTGTAGGCTGGGGATAGAGCCAAATGCTTTAATAGAGTTGTCTAGTAGAGCTTTGCTTTGTTCTGGAGCGGTTTCGCGAGTGTGTACATTAAGGTTGTTCATAAGTGCTTCCTATTTTGATCGATTGTTCAATAATTCAAGGTTATTTGATTTTGAGCAGTTGTTCAAGTTAAAATTGAACGACTGCTCAAACTGGAACTTATCATGGCTAATGTTGCTAAATACGATCGTGCTGATGTAATAAAAAAAGCGATGCTACTTTTCTGGGAAAAGGGCTTTAATGGCACTTCAACGCGGGATCTTCAGCAGGCCGTGGATCTTCGCCCAGGCAGTATTTATAGTGCATTTGGCAGCAAAGAAGGTTTGTTTAAAGAGGCTCTACGCTGCTACTCAGCCAATACATATGCATTACTCCAGGAAAAAATTCAGCAACAAGGTTCTCCTTTGTCTGGGCTGCAGGCATTTATTCACTGCGTCGTGGTTAGCAATCGTAGCTCTGCGCCTAGCGATATGTGTATGCTAGTTAAAGCGGTTGCGGAGTTAACTGATAGCAACCCAGAATTATTACAAGAAAGCCAAATATTGATGAAAAAAGGTGAGCTAAGCTTTACTCGAGTTCTACAAGAAGCACAATCACAGGGCGAGCTTTCTTCTAATGCAGACCCTCAGTCCTTGGCTAAATATATACAGGTTCAACTCATAGGCTTACGTACTTATTTACGTACTAGTAATGATGTTGTTGCGGTTGAGCAGTTGATTGAAAACACCTTTCAAATGTTAAAAGCGCCTCACTAACTAGCTATGACCGCTAATGACTTTTCCACTTTATTCTTAGAGAAAATGTGGTCCTATATTTCGATCTTGGCTGGTACTTCCTCCCCATCCTTATATTGTTAACACTGATTTAAAAATAACAATAAAAACAGAAGAGTAGATGCATGCTTTCTGGGATATGGAGTTGCCGTTATGACGCCGATAGAATGGCTTTTGCTGACAGTAATTATCGCTATTGCTGGGGTAGTCCGTGGTTGTATTGGGTTTGGTTTTTCTGCTTTAGTTGTTGCCTCATCAACACTGTTTCTTGATCCAACAATCGTAGTGCCCATGTTGGCGATCCTAGAGATCATTGCCAGTATTCATATGGCCATCACAACATGGCGGGATGTGGAGCGTAAGATACTCATCTATCTCATGATTGGCGCAACAATCGCCACGCCGTTAGGTGTTTATGTATTGGTTATATTGCCCGCAGACAGCATACGTTTGTTACTGTCATTGATGATATTAATTCTAAGTGGCCTGTTGGCCAGTGGTTGGCAGTATCGTGGCCGACGCGGACCCGCAACGTTTTTTTCTCTTGGTTTACTGTCAGGCGTTTGTAACGGTGCAGCAGCTGTCGGGGGGTTGCCTGTTGCTACTTTTCTAACAGCGATGAACCTGAGTATGGCGTCTTTGCGCGCTACCTTAGTATTGTTCTTTTTTGGAACAGATATTGTTTTTATACTCAGTGCATCAGGCCACGGGCTGTTCACTCAATCGTTACTGATTATGAGTGCCTTGATGATAATCCCTATGACGTTGGGTGTTCATTTTGGAGGGAAACTATTTACAATCGTTCCCGAACAACGTTTGAGATCCGGAGTTATTGGCTTGCTGATACTGCTGTCACTCATAGGCCTAGTACGTGCGGCTATCGGTCACTTTTAGCTTTGTACATCTTCATATCAGCAGCTTTGATTAATGACTTAAGGTCACGCCCATCGTCTGGATAAATAGCGACACCAACAGATGCATGTAACTGCAGTGTATTATTAGGGAGTAAGCAACCCAAAGGTTGGGTTAGTGACGTTTCAAAGCGGTCTTTAATTATTTCTGCTGAAGGTAGGCTAATATTATCGGTTAATACAACGACAAACTCATCGCCGCCAATGCGCGCCAGTAAGTCATGTGGTCTCATCAGCATTGCAAAACGTTGTGCCACTTCGATTAATGCCTCGTCACCCTTATCATGACCGTACTTGTCATTAAGCTGTTTAAAGTTATCTAGATCAATAAAAAGTAATGCGAAAGAAGGTGCCGGGCACTGGTCATCTGACTTAAGTAGCTTTGAGACAAATAACTCAAGGGCCGCGCGGTTTGCGGTATTTGTTAATGAATCAGTGAGTAGGTCGCGGCGCATTTCCATTAAAGAGCGTGCTAACACACCAATTTCATCAGTCCGCTGTAGTGTTATATTGGATAACTCCGGTTCACCTCTTTCCATAACGGCATGAGCCATAGAGGTTATATCACGAGTAAACCTCATCAAGATCATTAGCCCTAGTAACATAGCTAATACCACGGCGACTATGCCTAATATTAGTACCATGTAAACCTGCTGTGTAACACCGGTGAGAATATCGCTATTAGGTACAGCAATTACCGCGATCCAGTCTAGTCCGGCATTATCTGTAATGTGCTTATAAGCCACATTAATTTTTTCGCCAAACTTGTCCGTAAATGTCAGGGTTCCCACCGATGAACGGTTCTCTTTTTTAGCTATTTCGGGGATAAGAACCTGATAAGTGGATTTGATCATGACATTGCCAGAGTCATTCACATCCATTCTGGTCATCTGCCCGTCGCTAGTTTTTTGGACATTCGGTACATTGGACGCTGCAAGCAAGTCACCATTACTCTCTACCAGAAATGCTAATCCATGCTCACTTACTTCTAGGTCAGAAATAAAACGGTTGAGCTTTAATAAGGAAACATCAGTCGCCACTACACCCGTAAAGCTCCCTGCAAGTGAGAGTACTTGACGGGCACGCGTCACGACTAAGTCTTGAGTAGAAAAGTCCACATAAACAGATGTCCACATGTGACGATTCGCGCTTTTCTCTCTTGAACTAAACCAAGGGCGTGTGCGTGGGTCAAAAACACTGCTTTCAATTGAAACTTGCGTAGTTTCTCCGTTAATACTACTTAAACGTAAATAGCGGCGAGGCTCAATCGGATCTGTTTTAATGCGGATTTCAGCTTCTTTATTATTAAGTCGTTTAAGGCCATAAGATTGTCCTGCGAGATTTCCATAATAAACATAATCATTAGGGTCGGTGTGCAAGGTCGTGGCGGTCCAAAAACGGGTGCGCATCGCATCCAGCTCAGTACTAATATCATCGGAAGCGGCTAAACCAACAGGAAAGGCTGCTTCTAAAACAGCGCTAGAGCCGTACATGTGGTGATCTACTGCTTGGCCAATACGTTCTACCATTTCTAAAGAAAGACGTTCTGAAAGACGTGAAACGGTATTGCTACCAGCCCAGTAGGAAAGCAGGCCAATGGTGATCGTAAGAAGAATGATCAGAAAGACATATGGAAAAATCAGTGTTACTTTCAGCGACCGGAAACTTATTTTGGTTGCAGACATCTCATTTTGTCCCAATAGTGCGAGCTGGCGATAGATATATTCTTGCTTATTGTATCGTGTATCGTTGCTATATTAAGACATTTTATAATTATGTTTCTAAATAAGTTATTTCAGGCGAATGGTATCAATGTTAATAATGGAAACTGTAGCGTAAACAGGACTAGGCCATTTTTCAAATAGTGATATTTTGCTTCTGGTTGAGTAAATCGGTGACGCTATAAGAGCTTGCTCTTAATGGTGATAGCCCCGGAATTATTATTCCGAGGCTGGGATGATGCTGTAAGCAGCTATCTCGGAGCTCGGGCGCATTTAGAATAGTGTCAGGAATTTATCTTTCCCTTTTATGTAAGCTAAGTTAACTTCTAATTTTTCACGCAAAAATCCCGACTGATGTCGGGATTTTTATAGCTACTTAAGTAAAACTGGAAGCGTGTTTTACAACGCTTCGATTTTTCCATACTGTTCTGTCAGCTGGCTTTGTGCTGACTTGGCAGTATCGAGTTTTTCTTTCTCTTTAGCGATAACAGCATCAGGCGCGTTGGATACGAATTTCTCGTTTCCTAGCTTACCTTCTACACGGCTGATCTCTTTCTGAAGTTTATCCATCTCTTTTTTGAGACGCCCTAGTTCCGCATCTTTATCGATCAATCCTGCCATTGGCACCAATACCTGCATATCGCCTACTAGCTGCGTTGCTGACATGGGTGCTTCGTCGTCTGCGTTAAGCCAGGTTATTGAAGCAAGAGAAGCGAGTTTTGATAGGAAGTTTTGGTTCGCATCCAAGCGAGCTTTATCTTCAGCATTACCGTTTTGTAGCAGGATATCTAGCTCTTTAGCTGGAGATATACCCATTTCACCACGGATATTACGTACACCAGCAATAACACCTTTCAGCCACTCGATATCGGCTTCTGCTGCTGTATCGATTTTGGCTTCATTGGCAATAGGAAAGCCCTGTAGCATGATGGTGTCTCCTTCAACACCCGCTTCAGTTTTGATAGACTGCCAGATCTCTTCGGTGATATACGGCATGATTGGGTGAGTCAATCGCAAGATCACTTCGAGTGCACGTACCAATGTGCGGCGTGTACCGCGTTTGGCTTGTTCAGAAGCGTTTTCATCCCACAGTACAGGCTTAGATAGTTCTAGGTACCAACCGCAGTACTCGTTCCAAATGAAGTCATACAGTGTTTGTGATGCAAGGTCGAAGCGGTATTCTTCAAAGTGCTTGCTTACGTCAGCTTCCACTTGCTGCAAGCGGCTAGCAATCCAGCGATCTGCCAGTGACAATTCTACATCGCCCGCCTTGCCATCAACCAGGATCTGGCCGCAATCTTCGCCTTCAGTGTTCATCTGTACGTAACGTGCAGCGTTCCAGATTTTATTACAAAAGTTGCGGTAACCTTCTAAGCGTTTTACATCCCAGTTGATATCACGGCCAGTAGAGGCCAATGCTGCCAGTGTAAAGCGCAGTGCATCAGTACCGTGTGCGGCGATGCCTTCTGGGAATTGCTTCTCAGTACGCTTACCAATCTTTTCAGCCAGTTGCGGCTGCATCATGTTACCGGTGCGTTTTTCCAGTAAGTCTTTAAGTTCGATACCATCGATCATATCTAAAGGATCAAGGACGTTACCCTTAGACTTAGACATTTTGTCGCCATTTTCGTCACGGATAAGGCCAGTAACATAAACGGTTTTGAACGGTATTTGTGGTTTGCCATCCTCATCTTTGACCAAGTGCATCGTCATCATCATCATACGAGCAACCCAGAAAAAGATGATATCAAAGCCTGTAACGAGCACATCCGTTGGGTGGAAGGCTTTCAGGCGTTCGGTGTTTTCAGGCCAGCCAAGTGTGGCGAATGTCCATAGGCCTGAACTAAACCATGTATCCAAAACATCATCGTCTTGGCGTAGTTCTGTCTCAAGGTCTAAACCATACTTAGCACGTGCTGCATCGGCATCTTTAGCAACGTAAACATTGCCTTGGTTATCATAAAACGCCGGGATACGGTGGCCCCACCATAGCTGACGAGAGATACACCAGTCCTGAATATCGTTCATCCAAGCGAAGTACATATTTTCGTACTGTTTAGGGACAAATTTAATGTCGCCATTCTCAACGGCTTCAATAGCAGGTTTTGCTAGTGTTTTAGCATCAGCAAACCATTGGTCTGTTAGCATCGGTTCAATGACAACACCACCACGGTCTCCGTATGGAACCGTCATGGCGTTTTCTTCAACTTTTACGAGTAACTCAAGGGCTTCGAAATCTGCAACAATGGCTTTACGTGCCGCAAAGCGTTCCATACCACGATATTTCTCGGGTAGGGTTTTGTCGAGATCGTTGCTTTCGCGGCCATCAGAAGTAAACGTTTGTGCTTCGTCTCGGATGTCACCGTTAAGTGTGAAGATATTGACCATCGGTAGCTTGCAGCGTTTACCGACTTCGTTATCGTTAAAATCGTGTGCAGGTGTGATTTTCACACAACCCGTACCTTTATCCATATCAGCGTATTCATCGCTGATAATAGGAATACGCCGTCCAACAAGAGGTAGCTCAATAAACTTACCAACGATACTTTGAAAGCGCTCATCTTCTGGATTTACGGCTACAGCCGTATCGCCGAGCATAGTTTCGGGACGTGTCGTACCCACGACTAAATAGTTTTTACCTTCGGCTGTAGTCGCGCCATCGGCTAGAGGATAGCGTAGGTACCACATCTTGCCCTGGACTTCGCGGTTCTCTACTTCAAGATCAGATATGGCCGTATGTAGTTTAGGATCCCAGTTAACCAGGCGCTTACCACGATAGATCAGTTTATCGTCGTACATGCTGATAAAGGCTTCTTGTACGGCACTGTAAAAACCTGCATCCATAGTGAAGCGTTCAGTTGGCCAGTCAACTGAGTCGCCTAGACGGCGCATTTGGCGTGTAATGGTATCGCCAGACTCTTCCTTCCATTCCCAAATCTTTTCGATGAAGGCTTCACGGCCTAAATCGTGACGGGTCTTTTGCTCTTCTGCTGCCAGCTTACGCTCTACTACCATTTGGGTTGCGATACCGGCGTGATCGGTACCTACTTGCCACAAGGTATTTTTACCTTTCATGCGATGGTAGCGAGTGAGTGCGTCCATGATGGTGTGCTGGAATGCGTGGCCCATGTGCAGGCTGCCGGTAACATTCGGTGGTGGAATCATGATGCTATATGATTCGCCTTCGCCAGAGGGGGCGAAGTAACCGTTGTCTTCCCAGGTTTTGTACCAGGATTTTTCAATCTCGTGTGGCTGGTAGGTCTTATCCATCGTGGTCTGCGTCTCTTGGCACTGTTTGTTTAAGGCTGCGTGTTTAGGGCGGCTTAATTAAGGACTGGCGGCATACCGGACGCTCTTTAGAAGTACGTGCGGTGCAAATAGATACAAGTGTAGCCAGTAAAACAGAGAATTATACCTGTAGAGACGGTATCAATGAAGGCGTTTAGGTGGATCGTTTACGCATATCGTGCATGCGAGGCTGGATTCCGGCGCCTTGGTATTCTTTAAAGCGTCCTCGCGTGAGAGCGAGTATCTCATCGGATTGGATAACAATTTCGGCGATGCGGTTAAACTCTACTGTTTGAGTAGGAAAGATAGCTGAAAGATTTACTAACATATCGGGTGTGTTAGGGATGTGATCCGGCTGCCAGCCGATCAAAATAGGCGCATGCAGTTTTTCTGTAGGCAAGCTGTTGGCTAAAAAGCTTTCGGGTGACGATTGCCACAAACGCTCGCTGATACGCTCAGCCAGATGCTCAGAATCTGTGTGAATGTACAGCCAGTGACCCGCGCTTATTGCACGGGTCGCCAGTTTACCTAGAAACTGATAGCGGCTGTCTTCATCTGCGCTGGGCAGAATGTAAAAGTCGGCTTGAGACATTACTCGTCGTCTGTCATCTCGTCGGCTGCTTGGTTAAGCAGGTATTGACTTAGTAAAGGTACACAACGACCAGTAGCGCCTTTGGCTTTTCCTGCACTGTTCCAAGCCGTTCCTGCGATATCCAAATGTGCCCAGCGGTATGACTTAGTAAAGCGGGATAAGAAACAGGCGGCTGTAATAGTTCCTGCAGCTGGTCCGCCAATATTGGCGATATCAGCAAAATTGCTATCGAGCAACTCCTGATAGTCATCCCACAATGGTAAGCGCCATGCGCGATCATTCGCGTAGTCTCCAGCGATGCTTAATTCGCTAGCGAGTTCTTCATCGTTGGTCAGCAGACCACAAACGCTATTCCCCAGCGCGACGATAACTGCTCCTGTTAAGGTTGCAATATCGACTACGGTTTTAGGGTTAAAACGTTCAACGTAGGTTAGTGCGTCACAGAGTACTAAACGGCCTTCGGCATCAGTGTTGAGTATTTCAACGGTTTGACCAGAGAGTGTCGTAACAATATCACCCGGTTTAGTTGCTTTGCTGCCCGGCATGTTCTCTGCGGCAGCAATAACTCCAATAACATTGATTTGCAGGTCCATTTCAGCGATAGCATGCATGGTGCCCATCACTGATGCTGAGCCACACATGTCGAATTTCATCTCGTCCATTTTAGCGCCAGGCTTAAGCGAGATACCGCCAGTATCAAACGTTACACCCTTACCAACAATGACATGCGGTTGTGCATCAGTTTCGCCACCGTTGTATTTCATAACGATTAAGCGAGAAGGTTGCTCACTACCATGACCCACTGATAGTAATGAGCCCATGCCGAGGTGCTCCATGGCGTCTTCGTCGAGAATTTCGCACGTGACAGAGTCGTATTCGTTGGCAAGTTCTATTGCTTGTTCTGCTAGATAGCTTGGTGTGCAAATATTACCTGGCAGGTTACCTAGATCACGGGCAACATTCATACCATTAGCAATGGCAGTACCGTCAACCAGCGCTCCTTCACCTTCTTCAGTGTCAGCTTCTTGCAAATGAATCCAAAGCTTCTGGATAGCGTGGGGATCTGCTTTTTTGCTTTTGGTTTGGTCGTATTGATAAAGATCGGCGGTAACCCACTCGGTTAGGTGGCGAACTTGACGGTAGGTATCATCTGTTTTGGATGCAAGTCCATCAAGAGCAATGGTTGCTTCTGTTAAATTGCTCGATTTAATCGCAGCGCTAATCGTTGTAACGATTTTCTTGTAGTTACGGTCATGGCGGCCATCTGCTTTGCCAAGGCCGATCAATAAAATACGTTTAGCAGTGACACCGTTGATTTTCTGTAGCAATAACGACTCAGCGGTTTTGCCCTTGATATCACCGCTATTAATTAGGCTGCTAAGGTAGCCCTGTGAGGCTTGATCCAATGCGAGTGCCGATGGGCTAAGCGTTGCCCCATCTTCTATGCCGATAACTAGACATTCGGTTTCTAGAGATGCAACTGCACCGTTTACAATTTCAAAATCCATGATGGCTCCAAACAAGACATTAATGCTGGTTTGATAGATAATGCCGTGTAGTTTCCGGCATCTATAATTGTTTGGCACTATAAACTATTTTTCTTTGAGATACATAAACCCTTTAGCTTCTAGGTTGGTTTACTTTGATTATTTTTCGCTACTTGTCTCGTCAGATCATGATGAGCACGCTGGCTGTTAGTACTGTACTTACACTGTTAATTGTCAGTGGTCGCTTTGTTAAGTACCTCTCTTATGCGGCAGCAGGAAAGCTATCACCAGAATTTGTATTTCAATCAGTCATGTATCGTATACCGGGTATGTTGGTACTGATTATCCCTCTAGGCTTGTTTTTGGGAGTGTTACTAGCTTATGGAAGGATGTATTTAGAAAGCGAAATGGTCGTTCTTAACTCAAGCGGCGTGAGCGGTCGGCGATTAGCCGCGTTTGCTTTAGGGCCTGCTACTGGTGTGGCTTTGCTAGTGGCGTTATTGAGCTTGTATATATCGCCACTTTGCTGGAAGCAGGTGGAAATTATTTATGATAAGCAGAGCGCAAAGAGTGAGCTGGATAGTCTGACCCCCGGCAGGTTCCAGAATCTAGGCAAAGGCGGAGGGCGCACCACTTATATCAATGGAGTAAAAGAGGGTGGGAAAGAACTCGACCTTATATTTGTTTCAGAGCGTGACAGCAAAACCGGGGAGCTGCGAGTTGTATTGGCAGAATCCGGCAAACAAGTGATTACTGATCCTAGAACAGGTGAGCGCTTTGTTGTACTGAGAAATGGTTATCGTTATTCAGGTGTACCAGGGCAAGCTGACTATCAAGAAATTAAATATGCGGAATATGGCTTCTTGATGCCTAGATCAGGCGCTAACTTACGAGGCCCTGAAATTGAAGCAATGACGCTGACTGAACTCCTTGGTCGTTCAGAACCGCGTTTTAAAGCTGAACTGCATTGGCGTTTATCCATGCCTCTTTTGGCACTCATTATTACTTTAATTGCCGTGCCTATGAGTAAAACTAACCCCCGTCAGGGGCGCTATGCCAAGCTCATTCCATCAATACTGCTTTATATGTTGTATCTCACGCTTCTCACCAGTGCCAAAGGCATGATTGATGATGGCGATGCATCGGTTGGTTTATTGTGGATGATTCATGCGGGTTTCTTTTTATTAGCCATGAGTTTGATATTTGCCTCCGGTGTTTGGGAACGGCTGTTCAGTATGGTGCCGTCTATCCCTAAGCGAGGTAAGGCATGATGAAATGTTTAGACCGATATATCGCTTATCAGGTACTCAGTGCTATTTTTGTTATCTTGTTAGTTATTGTTGGGCTCGATCTGGTTTTTGAGTTTGTAGAGCAAACCGGTGAAATTAATGACCGCTACCGTTTTGTAGATGTATTGAGTTATTTAATGCTCAGAATACCTAGTCGTTTATATGAGTTTTTGCCTCTGGCAAGTTTAGTTGGCTGCTTGGTTGGTTTAGGCATGTTGGCAAGCAATAGTGAGCTAACAGTAATGCGTGCAGCAGGTATTTCCATACAGCGAATTGTATTAGCGGTTATGAAGCCCGCTATGTTGCTGGCTGTATTTGCGTTGATTTTGGGAGAATATGTTGTCCCTGTAACAGAGCAAAAAGCACAGAGTTCGCGTGCCTTAGCACAATCAGCAGGACAGGCTCTACGCTCTAAGCATGGGGTGTGGCACCGTGAGGATAATCAATTTATCCATATTAACGCGGTAGAGCCCGGCGGAAAAATACACGGGGTGACGCGGTATTCTTTTAATGATCAGCGTCAGATGGTGGCATCGAGTTTTGCTAAAAGTGGTGTTTATAGTACCGGCGGTTGGTTACTTGAAGATGTGGTGAGTACCTTATTTTTAGGTGATCGTACACAAACAGAGCAGGTTGATGAAGAAAGTTGGAAGTCTGGATTAACCCCTACTTTGTTATCAGTTATTGTTGTTGATCCAATGGACCTTTCAATCAGTGGTTTATGGTCTTATTCAAGCTATTTGGGTGAGCAGGGGTTGGACTCTAATCAGTACTTATTAGCTTTTTGGAGTAAGGTCCTACAGCCCGCGGGTATATTTGCTTTGGTTCTGATCGCGATTTCTTTTATTTTTGGGCCACTAAGAAGCGTTACTGTCGGGCAGCGAATTATTGCCGGAGTGATTGTTGGCCTCATCTTTAAGTTCTCTCAAGACCTGCTGGGGCCAGCCAGTACAGTGATAGGCTTTACACCGCTACTGGCAACCGCTATTCCTATTGTTATCTGTTTAATTGTCGGGTTGTTCTTATTAAGAAAAGCCGCTTAGCCGGCTTTCTTCTGCTTCTTTTTCGCAGGTAATTGAACGACTCGTGTGCCTGAAACTTGGTCGTGCCAGGTGAGTTTTTGATCCGAAAAAAGCATCCATAAATAACCTAAACCAAGGCATGCAATAGACACGCCAGCCATAAAGAAACGGATTAATGAGTGAACCCAGCTCAGGCTGTATCCCTCCGCCGTTTGTACTCTAATTCTCCATGCCATCATGCCAATTGTTTGGCCTGAGCGTGTCCAGAAATATCCAAAAAATAGAAACATAGCAACCAACAAAAGTGACTTGTAGAGGGGGCCGGATACAGGTTCTCCGTCATTAATAGCGACACCTATTCCGCTCACTATAAATAAAATAGCAATCACAATGAGTACGTCATAAACCAGTGCTGCAAGCCTGCGTAATAATGAGGTTTGTAGAACTTTAGTTTGGTCATAAACTTTTGGCATGGTGGTCCTTTGTTTTAAAAATCTTAACAGCGAGTATTGGTGGCAGTTAGGTTGCTCAGTTTGAATAGTGGTCGGATCGATGTACCGATTATAGTGCCTATAAAAGCAGCAACTAACCATAACCAGCCGTGCAAGCTACCTGATGCTATACCGCTAAAATAAGCACCGATATTGCAGCCGAAAGCGATAGTCGCGCCGTATCCTAGCATTAGACCACCAATAATAGCCGCTACCCAGTGTTGCCATGGCATACGCCATTGTATGGTGAGTTTGCCCGCAATTGTTGCGGCTAGTAAAGCACCCATGATAATACCTACGTTCATCAGTGTGCCAGCGTCAGATGTGAGTGGCTCCATTAATGCGGATTCACGTCCTGGCTGCATCCAGTATGTCCAAAAATCTAACTCAAGATCAATGTTCAACCATTCAGCGGCTTTGGCTCCCCATAAAGGGTAGGCAACGGCGACTGCCCATGGGCGGCCAAGCATGGCGAGAGTAGTAAAGTTAAGTATTGCTAAAGCCATGGCCCCCCAGATAAACGGCCAAGGACCTGATATCAGCTGTTGATAAAGTGGCAGAGATGTATTGTGAGTGTCTTTATCAATAAAGCCGTGTCGACGCTTTTCTATAATCAATGTAGCTAAAGTAATGAATGCAAATACTGCTAAATTAATCATCAAGGCTGGCATGACGCCAAACTCTTCAATGAAAGAGTAGGGGGCTAGCTGAGGAAGTGTAGTCCACCATTCGTAGTCTTTTGTTGCCCAGAGTGCGCCGACAGTAAAACCAATCATGCTTGGGATCGCGCGGAACTGTCCACCCCCCGCATGGTACAGGTTACCCGAGGCACAGC
Source organism: Neptunomonas japonica DSM 18939 (assembly GCF_000422765.1). Taxonomy (GTDB): domain Bacteria; phylum Pseudomonadota; class Gammaproteobacteria; order Pseudomonadales; family Balneatricaceae; genus Neptunomonas; species Neptunomonas japonica. The sequence goes on from NZ_AUGR01000017.1 coordinate 58,828, forward strand.
CATTGCCTAGCTGCATACCTATACCAAAGATAAAAGCACCCACTACGATGGACCAACCTAGTGGTCGGACAAAGCCTGAAACCTGAGAGCCAAAGAGTTCTCCAGACGCTAATGCAGGAAAAAATAAGCACACAGCTACAGCGAGCATCAGCATTTGTGCTCTAAGGCCTTTACCATGCCCATGTGTAATAAAAGTTCGCCATGCGGTCGTGAAACCAAAAGCAGCATGATAAAGCGCAAGACCAAGAGCTGCGCCTAGTATTAATAAGTTGGCTTCATGCCATGACTCAATATTAGCAAGCCAAAAAACACCGGTAACGAAAAGCAATATCGTTGCAGTCAGGGGAATAATATAACGTGCAGTCAGTTTTGAAGTGGCAATGCTAGTGTCAGTGTTATGGCGGATATTGGTGGACATAATAGGAAGCCAGATAAATGCAGGAACTAAAAAAGTTGGCTAATATATCACCAGTTGATGACTTCGTTAAGTGATAACTGCGTAAGGAGGGGAGCAGACGATAGGAAAATAGTCTGACGACAGTGCGCCAGACTATTATATTGCTTTCATTAGACTGATTAGTTTTTGAAAGGCTTTACATAGTTTTCTTCATAATCTGAGGCCAGTGATTTGGCTTCTTTCATTTGATTGTCTTGAAGTTTCATTAGAAGACGGCTTTCAATAGATGAGGCAGTACCGTTACCTAGAGCAGCGGCATTATGCATCCATGCATAAGCGATGACATCAGCTGGATGGCTATTATCTTGGCCATAACCGTTTGAGTACAAGGTGCCTAAGAAAAACATGGAATTGGTATAACCTTGCTTGGCTGCCATACGATACCAGCGCTCGGCTTCTTCAAAGTTTTGTTCAACACCAGTACCAAAATTATAGCTACGGCCGACATTATGTTGAGCTGCAACTAAGCCTTGGTCAGCGGCTTGTTGGTATAGTTCAAAAGCCAAACTACCATTGCGTTCTGCACCATAACCAAACTCATACATCTCTCCAGCACGGTTTTGTGCAGAGGCATCACCTGCTTTGGCTTTTGGTAATAGTGCGTCTAACTCGACTTTATATTCTTTATTCTTTAGTTTTCTAAGACTATTAACGCTATTGAGGTTCCCCTGTCGGGCGCCTTGGTCATAAAGTGATTGTGCTTTTTTGATGTCCAGGTCGACACCCCAACCATTTTCATAGAGCTGGCCTAAGAGGTTGGTAGCATCAGCGTTACCTTCTTTTGCTAAGTCTTCAAGGTTATCCAGTGCAGTTGCATAGTCCTGCTTTTGAATAGCTTCATTAGCAGCTGACATACTGGCTGCCATAACACTCATAGATTGCAGCCCAAAGATAAGGCCTGCAGCGGCCAATAACATTTTCTTGCTCATATCTGGTCATGCCCCAACGGTTTTATGGGATTAAAAGTGGCATCATTATACAGATGCACGGTCTCTATATGAAATTGCTAATCCATTAGCACTTAGAATAAGATCGATAATGGATTAGAGCTTTCTAATGTTCGTTATTTTAACGGATCATATGCTGTACTGCAGCAAAAAACCGCTGAAATCTTGATATCGGTTAATTTTCTGAAGAAGGCAAATAGTTTCTAGTCTGAACGTTTTGGGCTGAGAAGTTCAATCATATAACCATCGGGATCTTTTACGAAGGCTAAAATAGTACCGGAAGTGCTGTTTTTCATTGGCCCAGCTTCACGTACAACCTCACCACCTTTTGCTTTGATTGCAGCGCATGCCTGATAAACGTCTTCTACTTCAATGGCAATATGACCATAAGCATCACCTAATTCGTAGTGGTCAGTATCCCAGTTATGAGTTAGTTCAAGTGCAGTGTGCTGGGATTCATCGCCGTAACCAAGAAATGCCAATGTGAAACGCCCTTGTGGGTAGTCTTGTTGGCGTAATAGCTTCATCTCTAGTGTCTTTGTATAAAACTCGACAGATTTACTTAAATCAGTGACACGTAACATGGTATGTAACAGGCGCATAAACCTCTCCTGGGTGGTCATTAAATCTTAGAAACTGGACCTAACAAAGTTGCTGAAAGCCTTTTAGAATGTAAGTATATCCTATGCACAGTTATTAATGTCGTGCGGTTTACGGAAGGACATAACAATGTTTCAAGATATGACAAAAAAAATGAATGAATCTATTGAGCCTTTTAAAGAGTTAGTCAATATTCAAACACGTATGCTCGAAGACCTTACCCGCCAACAAATGGAGTGTACTAAGTCCTGTATCAATGCGACGCTTGCGCAAACTAAACAACTCCAACAGTGCAAATCAGCTAATGACTTATTGGTTCTGCAGCAGTCTTATGCCCAAGAGTTAGAAGATACATTGAAAGAAGCCAGTGATGAAAATCTAAAATCACTGCATGATGCCCGCGATGAGATAGAGAAGATAACTAAAGATGCATTTAACGCTTTTGCTTCTGAATAGTTTTTTGGTTTTATAGATAAAAGCAGCTTTGGCTGCTTTTTTAATGCCTATATAAAACTGTGATCATCCTTATAATGGGAACCTGTGTTGAATGTGGGGTAGTTATGAGAAAGCAGGTCGGCGTTATTTATGGATCGACAACAGGTAATACTGAGCGTGCGGCGGAGCTAATGGTTGAGCAGCTAGGGCAGCAGGCTGTATTACACAACATTGTAGACGTAGGCCTGGAAGGTATTGCTGATTATGATATTTGTATTTTTGGCATACCTACATGGGATTTTGGTGAGTTACAGGAAGATTGGCAAGATGTCTGGGATGAATTTTCTAACGTAAACCTGCAAGGAAAACCGTGCGCCTTGTTTGGTTTGGGGGACCAAATTGGTTATGGAGAATGGTTTCTGGATGCGATGGGGTTACTTCATGACCTCTTGCAACAAGCAGGTGCCAAAGTATATGGGCAGTGGTCAATAGAAGGGTATAGGTTTGAGGCCTCTAAAGCATTAACTGAAGATGGGCAGTTTTTTGTAGGTCTAGCACTGGATGATGATTGCCAATTTGCAGAGTCAGACGAGCGCATTAGTATATGGTTGGAGCAGTTAAAACCGGTGTTTGAATTGTAAAAATTTGCTGATAGTATAAATTAGTTGTAACTAATGTTGCCGAGCAGTCAAAGGAAGATCGTGATGAAAAAGATTTATGCAATTGGTTTGGCCGTAACAGTCTTAACGGGAAGTAACCTCGCTTTGGCCGACAAAGTGGAAGATGCTATTGAATACCGTCAAGGTGTTTTCAAAACGATAAAGTGGAACTTTGGGCCGATGGCTGGCATGGTCAAAGGAAAGATTGACTTTGATGCAACTGAATTTTCCCGACGAGCTGACTTAGTGGCTGTTTTGGCAAAAATGCCAGGAGAAGGCTTTATTGATGGTTCAGATATGGGTGATACTGATGCTAAATCTGAAATCTGGGAAAATAAAGCTGAGTTTGATAAAGGGATGGATGCTTTAGCAGAAAATGCTGCAGCGCTGGCCGTAGCAGCACAATCAGGTGATATGAGTGTTATCAAGCCTGCATTTGGTCAGCTAGGTAAAACCTGTAAAGGGTGTCATGATGATTTTCGCGAGAAAGAGTAACGTAAATCTTGATACAAAAAAACGAAGCGCTTAGCTTCGTTTTTTTATGGGTTGACACTTTTTGCTTAGATATACCCTCAGGAGTATTATCGTACTAAGGCTTGTGATGAACTGTCATGGTTATATATGTTTGTCAGGTGGTGGTATGAAAGAGAAAGCACGTAATTTTGCGATTAATGCGCATGGTTCACAAATGTATGGTGAGAAGCCGTATTCAGTGCATCTTGATGCTGTTGCATCCTTGGTAAAGCCGCACGGGGAAACCGCTGAAGTTATCGCTTACTTACACGATGTTGTTGAAGATACCGATGTTGCATTAGATATCATTACTAATGAATTCGGTGCTTTTGTCTCTGAATGCGTAGCAATTGTGACGGACGAGCCTGGCAAAACAAGAAAAGAGCGAAAAGCTAAAACATATGAAAAGATGGCTCATGTCCACGGAGCAGAGGAACTTGCTTTACTGGTTAAGGCCGCAGATCGTTTAGCAAATGTGAGATCATGCGTCGCGGGGGATAACCATCGCTTGATGGGTATATATAAGTCAGAATTTCCTGTTTTTAAGCAGTCAGCTTATCGTGAGAATATGTGTGAAGATATCTGGTTAGAGTTGCAAAAAATACATGATAGCTAGTGGGAAAATTAGGCCTGGCTGATCAGAAGGTAAACAACCGTTGCCGCAACACTGGCGGATAGCAGCATAAAAAAGTAGTTAGGGCGTGTGTTTATACGACTAGGCCGAGGAGACTGCTTTTCCCCTGTTAGCATACTTTTTATTAATGCTTCTTTCTTGATGAGTACATGGTAAGCAACAGCGCCAATGTGTAGAGCGATCGCCGCAAGAAGGACATTGAAATTAAGATGATGAATAGATGTAAATAGCTCACTGGTTTTACTGCTAATGAGAGAGTAAAAAGGCCCCTCTGTAAAAATATCATCACTGCTGAATAGCCCGCTAAACGCTTGAGTAAATATCAAAATCATAAGTATGATGACCATCCAGCCACCGAGCGGGTTGTGCCCTAGGTAATCTGTTTTTTCGCCTTTTAGGATGTTTTTTAGGTAAGTGAAGGTATGAGAAGGCCTTTTAAAAAATTCTGAGAAACGTGCATAAGGGCTACCGATAATCCCCCAAAAAATCCGATATACAATTAGCCCCAACATGGCGCAGCCAATATAAACATGCCAGGTCATGATATTGCCGCCTTCTTCCCCTGAAAACCATAAAAAGCCAATACCAGCGACCAAAGACCAGTGAAAGATACGAATGGAAATATCCCATACTTTAATGGCGTATTTTTTGGTGGTGCTCATGTGGGCTCTGAGAAGGTCGGGCATGATTATGTTCCATTTATCCATAAATGAGTGAAGATGCTGAGTACGTAACCTAAGGCGATGGCCCAACTCCATTTCAGATGGCTTATAAAGGTATAAGTTCCTTGGGCTTGGCCCATTAAGGCGATTCCCGCTGCCGAACCAACTGAAAGTAGTGATCCACCCACACCAGCGGTGAGGGTTACCAAAAGCCACTCATTAGTGTTCATCACAGGGTTCATGGTAAGTACGGCAAACATCACGGGTATATTGTCGATAACAGCAGAGAGAACACCAATCAAGGAATTGGCCCAAATTGTACCCAGTGACCCGTATAGCTTGTCAGATAACAGGGCAAGATACCCTAGTGTCGATAGCCCGCCAACACATAGAACCACACCATAGAAAAACATCAAGGTATCCCATGAGGCTCGTTCTACGACATTAAAAATATCAAAACGGCGTATAACGTCGGTATGGTCACCACGTACGTTGCGCATGTCTTGGATATTGTCTTTGTGATGGTGATGAATGTGGCCATGGTCAATCACAGAGGGTTCATGCTGGCATAGATAATATCCATAGAGTTTTAGTATGCCTAACCCCGTCATCATGCCCAGCACTGGCGGTAAGTTTAAGATGCTATGCGCGCTCACCGAAACTGCTATTGTCATAAGAAATAGTAAAATAACAGTGTTGCCGCCGCGTTTCATATTTTGTTGTTGTTCTTTACTAAGTGCCGGAGGCGCTTTCTCAACTACAAATGACATAATGAGTGCAGGTACAAGCCAGTTGACCAGTGAAGGGATAAATAAGTTAAAAAACTCCTCAAATTGCACGATGCCTTTTTGCCAGACCATCAATGTGGTGATGTCGCCAAAAGGGCTAAATGCCCCGCCTGCATTAGCGGCTACGACAACATTAATACAACCGACGGTCACAAATTTAGTGTAGTTGTTGCCTACCGCTAAAACGACAGCGCCCATTAATAAGGCTGTGGATAGGTTGTCCGCTAGTGGCGAGATAAAAAACGCCAGCGTGCCGGTAATCCAGTAAATTTGCAAAATAGAGAAGTTTTTAAGCACCAGCCAGCTACGTAAGGCAGCAAAAACATTGCGCTCTTCCATCATGTTGATAAAAGTCATCGCTGCGAGCAAAAATAAAAATAGTTCAGCGTATTCAAGAATGTTGTGTCGAACCGCAATGCCTGCTGTTTCGGTGTCGCCATGCACCGCATAGCCAATGCCTACAATAAGCCATATGAAGCCAGCCGCAATGATGATCGGTTTTGATTTACGCAAGCGCGTAAACTCTTCACCTAATACAAACAGATAACCTACGAAAAAAATAAGTAGTGATAAATATCCAAATATTGAGCCAGTAAGGTCTATATCCTGCTGCTCTTTATTGACGGTAAAAGCCCATGCTGGCGTGTACAACATTGATGCCAACAGAACTAGCATGAGAGCAACTACGAGTAGAGAGATGTAGTTATGTTGGGTTAGGAGTTTTTTCATGAAATTATTTTCATATATCTCAGTTGAAAAGTCGAATTGTGCGCTGCAAAAAAAATACAATTAACAGATAACTGTTACAAAGATTTAAAGCCGGGCGCGTATCGGTTAAAATACTTCCCCTTTTGAATTTGCGAGTGTTGGGCATTAACGATGGAAGTCAATCCGATCATAAATGACTTGAAGGATATCGGTGAGCGAACGGCATCGCTTTATAGCTATCTGGATTATCCAGGCACCAAAGAGCGCCTGGAAGAAGTAGAACGAGAGCTTGAAGACCCAGCGGTCTGGAATGATCCTGACAATGCTCAGAAGCTAGGTAAAGAGCGTTCGGCATTAGATGCCATCGTCAGTACATTGGATGCGCTAAAGCATGGCGCGACCGATACTCGCGAGTTGTTGGATATGGCTGTTGAAGAAGATGACGAAGAAACCGTCGAAGAGGTCATCGCTGAGGTCAGTGGTTTAATGGCGAAGCTTGAAACGCTTGAGTTTCGCCGTATGTTTTCGGGTGAAGTTGACCCGAATAATGCCTTTTTGGATATCCAGTCAGGCTCTGGCGGTACAGAAGCGCAAGATTGGGCCAATATGGTGCTGCGCATGTATCTGCGCTGGGGAGAAGATAAGGGCTTTAAAACAGAACTTGTTGAAGCCTCTGATGGTGATGTTGCCGGTATTAAATCAGCGACTATTCGCTTTGAAGGTGAGTATGCCTTTGGTTGGTTACGCACTGAAACTGGCGTGCATCGCCTTGTTCGTAAATCACCCTTTGATTCAGGTGGTCGTCGCCATACCTCATTTTGCTCGGTATTTGTTTCGCCTGAGATTGACGACAATATTGAAGTCGACATTAACCCTGCAGATTTGCGCGTTGATGTTTACCGTGCTTCGGGTGCGGGTGGTCAGCACGTTAACCGTACTGAGTCCGCCGTACGTATTACTCACGGACCTTCCGGGATTGTGGTGCAGAGTCAAAGTCAGCGGTCACAGCACCAAAACAAAGACACCTGTATGAAACAGTTGCGCGCTAAGTTGTATGAGATGGAAATGCTTAAGCGTAGCGAAGCTGCACAAGAGCTGGAAGACTCCAAAGCGGATATCGGCTGGGGAAGTCAAATTCGCTCTTACGTTTTGGATGATCAGCGTATTAAAGATTTACGTACCAATGTGCAGTCTTCCAACTGTGACAAAGTACTGGACGGCGATCTCGATCTATTTATTGAAGCTAGCTTGAAAGCTGGTTTGTAAAAACTATTAACTTAAAGGTTCACCACACCCATGTCTGACAACAATCAGAAGCAAGATCAGAAACAAGATGAAAACCGACTGGTTGCAGAGCGTCGGGAAAAACTGAATGCTTTGCGTGAAGCGGGAAATGCTTTTCCTAATAGCTTTCGTCGAGACAGCTATGCACAAGACTTGCAAGAGCAGTATGGCGAACAGACCAAGGAAGAGCTAGAAGCAGCAGGTCATACCGTCAGTATTGCGGGGCGTGTTGTGCTTAACCGTGGAGCGTTTGGTGTTATTCAGGATGTGAGTGGACGTATTCAGTTTTACGTGAATAAAGACGCACGCCCGTTTGCCAAAAGTTTGGATCTAGGCGACATCATTGGTGTAACGGGTATTCTTCACAAGTCAGGCAAGGGCGACTTGTATGTGGACTTGGGTGAGTATCAACTACTGACAAAAAATTTGCGCCCATTACCTGATAAGCACAAAGGCTTGCAGGATACTGAGATGCGTTACCGTCAGCGTTATGTCGACCTGATCACTAATGAGCAGTCTCGTAAAGTTTTCGAAGCACGTTCTAAAATTGTGTCAGGTATTCGTAAATTCCTGACTGAACGTCGCTTTATCGAAGTTGAAACACCTATGCTACAGGTTATTCCGGGTGGTGCGACGGCACGTCCGTTTATAACACATCATAATGCGCTGGATCGTGACATGTATCTGCGTATCGCTCCTGAGCTGTATTTAAAGCGTTTAGTTGTGGGTGGTTTTGAGAGTGTTTTCGAAATTAACCGTAGCTTTCGTAATGAAGGTCTTTCAACGCGCCATAACCCTGAATTTACCATGATTGAGTTTTATCAGGCGTATGCTGACTACAAAGACCTGATGGATTTGACTGAAAATATGTTGCGCCAAGTGGCTCAAGATGTGTTGGGTACAACGACCATCGTAAACACTGTGCGCAATGACGACGGCGAAGTGCTTGAGACTTTCGAGTATGACTTATCACAACCCTTTACTCGTTTGAGCGTCTTTGATTCAATTCTACAGTACAACCCAGATATTACTGCTGAAGCATTGGCAGATGATCATGCGGCACGTCAGATTGCACAGCGTCTGGATATTGATGTCAAAGATGGTTGGGGCTTAGGTAAAGTACAGATCGAAATCTTTGAGAAAACGGTTGAGCATTTGTTGCAACAGCCAACATTTATCACGGAATACCCAACAGAAGTTTCTCCGTTGGCACGTCGTAGTGACAATGACCCATTCGTGACCGATCGTTTTGAATTCTTCGTAGCAGGGCGTGAGCTAGCAAATGGCTTCTCGGAGTTAAATGACTCTGAAGACCAGGCTGAACGTTTCAAAGCGCAGGTTGCAGAGATGGAAGCGGGTGATGATGAAGCAATGCATTACGATGCAGACTACATCAACGCGCTAGAGTATGGCTTGCCACCAACAGCCGGTGAAGGTATTGGTATTGACCGTTTGGTAATGCTGTTTACTGACTCGCCTTCTATCCGAGATGTTATTTTCTTCCCAGCTATGCGTCCGCGTGCTTAGGAATCGTTGATCTTAAAAAAAGCTGCTTTGGCAGCTTTTTTTATGAGCGCTATTTAGAAAGATGTTATTGTGCGGTATCAGCTATTCGGGAATATCCATGCATAGTTTTTTCATTCAACAGCGCAGTATTCCTGCTAAACGTTGGTTAAGTATTGGGCTTAGGTGTATGCACTTGGTGGGCATTTGCGGCCTATCAGGTGCTTATCTATTCTCTTTGCCGCAGGCTGAGTGGCATGGCTACCTGTTGATAACGCTGGTGAGTGGCGGTTTGATGGTGTTGAAAGAGATTTACCTTGATACCATCTGGTTGTTGCAGTTACGTGGGCAAGTTATTTTATTAAAAGTCGCACTATTCGGTTTGGCGGCAGTTTTTTCTCCAAAGGTAGATCCGTTAATTTTTATCATCATTATAGTGGTCTCTGGCATCATTGCGCATGCGCCAGGTAAGTTGCGCTATTATTCGCTTTGGCACCGTGGTGTTATAACGCATGAGACGCTAGTGAATGCTGATATCGATAATAGTGATAAGTAAACAGGTGGGAATGGTATGGTGTTAGACGCTGCAAAAAGTTGGAAACCGCATTTGGCTGGTGAATTCGAAGCGCCGTATATGAAAGCATTACAGCTGTTTTTGAAGCAAGAACAGAGCAACCGCAAAGACATTTTTCCGCCAGAAGAGCACTGGTTTCAAGCGTTACAAGCGACACCTTTGGATAAAGTCAAAGTGGTGATTCTGGGGCAAGATCCATATCATCAGCCGGGGCAGGCGCATGGCCTTAGTTTTTCGGTGAAGGGGGGGGGCAAAATACCGCCTTCGTTGCTCAATATTTACAAAGAGCTAGAGAGTGATCTAGCGATTCCTCGGGCTAACCATGGCTGTTTAGAAAACTGGGCACAACAAGGTGTTCTGTTGCTCAATGCGGTGCTAACCGTCGAGGATTCTAGTGCTGCTTCTCATCAAAAGAAAGGTTGGGAGCAGTTTACTGACAAAGTGATTGAGGTGGTCAATCAAGAGTGCGAGCACGTTGTATTTCTACTTTGGGGTAGTTATGCGCAGAAAAAAGGAGCAGTGATTAATGAGGAGCGCCATTTAGTACTCAAGGCTCCGCATCCTTCGCCGTTAGCGGCTCATAGAGGGTTCTTTGGCTGTCATCACTTCAGCCAAACCAATATTTATTTGAAGCAGCAAGGGCTAGAACCAATACATTGGCAGCTAGAAAATGAAGTGATTACAGAGCCTTCGCATTCTCAGGGAGAGTTGTGGTCTTAATGTGGTGATTAACAGAGCCGCACGAGGCGACTCTGTTCTGATGCGCTTTATCTTTTACTGAGAAACAACTCAGGGTCTAGCTCATAAGGCAGGGGTTGCAGCTGCAATTCAGGACCTAGAGTATCGGTTAGGTGAATAGCGTGTTCGTCAGCTTGCGCTTTATTGATGACTGCCAATAAGATTGCTTCGCCTTCATCAGACCAACTGGCTAAAACGACCTGCCCAACATTATTCTTATTAATGCTATGCAGTTGATCACCCGCGTTGGGTAGTTTGTCTGTTTTTACCTGTGCGAGGTACATGGGCTTTGTCAGTTTACCGCGATGTTGTAGGCGCGTAACTATCTCCTGACCGGTGTAGCATCCTTTTGTAAAGCTAACTCCTTTCAGTGCCTGCAAATTAGTCATCTGTGGGATGAAAGTTTCTAGCGTAGCGCTGCGCAAGTCAGGAATGCCCGCCTGAATCTCTGCAAGAACCCATTCTTGAGTTGTGCCTAGAGGAGCGAGTCGTGTGAGCTGTGTTAATGCCTCTTCTGCCTCTGCTACTGGTAGCCAAAGTTCGTAACGGTCGCCAGGCACCTTGATGGCGATCTTATTACCGGCGTGAATGGCTTTGTCGGTTTCAGAGGGCACTTTATCAAATAACTTCTCAACTAACGTGCTAGCGCCTGGCCCTATAAGCCCAAATCCAATGATATTATCGCTTTGATCTTCGGCTTCAGCCTTAGAGAACATGATGTATTTTTTAAGATTTTTCAGACCGCCTTCTAGCATATCTTGATGCGTACGTAGCCAGAAACCACCTTCTGTAGAAATAACACGGTACAGCGCTAACATGCCGCCTTTAATATTACAGTGGGCGCCTAAACGGCTGCCTAAATCACTGACATCGCTCATGTCGCAGCTGAGTTGGCCTTGGAGGAATTTTTCTGCTTCAGGGCCTAAAATACTGATGGCTTTGTTATGAACAAGTGGGACTATACATGTTTGACTATCATGCTCTGCAACCGTGATTACTTCGTCGCCCTGCTCAGAAAGTGTGGCTTGATATGTGTGCAATAGTGTTTGCCATTGGCTCATTGTATCTATCCTGTGTAATCGGGTGCGCTATTGGTGAGTCGCCATCTTTTCGCCAAGTTTTACTGCAGACTCAGCTTTTAATGTATCTATCCATTCAATGGCATTCGGGCCAAATAATAAAACAACAGTAGAACCGAGTTTGAAACGTCCCATCTCTTCGCCTTTTTCTAATGTGATAGGGGCTTGAGGCTCAGGGGAGTAGGGGGTTCGCACTGTTTGTTTTAACACGGGTGCTACTTGTCCATCCCATACTGTTTCGATACCCGCGACGATCATTGCGCCGACTAATATCATCGCCATTGGTCCGGCCTCTGTATCAAATATAGCTACTAGGCGTTCATTACGGGCGAACAACTGATCTACATTTTCTGCGGTCGTTTGGTTTACTGAGAATAGGTCACCCGGTACATAAACGGTTTCACGTAGTGTGCCTTTAAATGGCATATGTACACGGTGGTAGTCTCTTGGTGATAAGTATATGGTGGCAAAATAACCGTTTTTAAAGGGGGGAGCGAGTTCTTCATAGCCACCTAGCAATGTTGTTAGGCCATAACCTCGCCCTTTTGCTTGGAAGATTCTACCGTGTTCAATGGCGCCCATTTGGCTGATAGCACCATCTGCCGGAGATACTATAGCAGTAGCAGCTTGATCGATCTCGCGGATCCCTGGTTTTAGCTCGCGGGTGAAGAAGGCATTAAAAGAGGGGTATGCTGTTGGCTCTTCTACTAAGGCTTCTGCCATATTGATACGGTACTTTTTCGCAAACCAGCTTATAAAACGATTTTTAACCCAAGGGTTTGTGCAGTCTGCAAGACGGCCAGCCAAACGAGATAGCAAGTGTTGAGGAACCACATGTTGAAAAAGAATAAAAAGTTGCTGCTTCACCAAAAACTCCAAAAAGTAACGAAAGTATGTGTTTATATTTCGACGGGGGTGTCTTGTGCATTTCCCCATTCGAACCAAGAGCCGTCATAGCATTTTACCTTACTTAGACCCGCATGGAGTGCGGCAATATAAGTGAGGCCTGAACGACGGTGGGTTTGGCAGTGAGTGATAACTGTTTTGTCAGGATCAATACCTGCGGAAGTGATCATTTTCATCAGTGCTTCAGGAGAAGCTAATAAAGGCGGGTGCTGCTGCGCTAATGTATCAGTCCACTCTAACCAGTGAGCGCCAGGGATATGCCCCCCTTTTACAGCATTAACAACTCGTTGGCCTGTATATTCTGCATGTGAGCGTGCATCCCAAATAGAGATGTCGTTAGTCTGTATGTGCGCTAATAAATAGTCTTTATCTGCGATAAGCTCGCTAGAAGCGGATACTGTTAGCGTAGAGGGTGTTGCTTCATTGTTGGTTTGTTCTGTGGAGTAACCCGCAGAACTCCATGCAGACAGCTGGCCATTGAGAAATGACGCATTTTTTAGCCCTGCACAGTGCATTGTCCAGATAAAGCGCCCAGCTAACGGGCCATTTTGATCATCATATACGACGACGTGACTGTTGTGAGTAATGCCGATATCAGAAAATAGTTGAGATAGCTGCTGGTTATTAGGCAGTTTGTTGGCGATGGGGGCTGTACCACATAACAAGCGGCTAGCATCAGCCCAGATGGCGCCTGGGATGTGTTGTTGCATATAGTTATCGTGTGAAGAAAGATCAAGAATAATAAGGTTTTCTTCGTTGATAACGGAAAAAAGTTGGGTTGGATCAATAACCAGAGGGAGAAGCATATTTGTCTCTCGCATAAATGCCGGAAATCGATCATAACGATTTGTGAGTGATGGCTCAATCTGAAAAACTTCTTTTACATACGTTTTAGTGCCAGTGTTGCCGCAGAACAGAGATAGCGAAAGCGCTGATGATGAAATGCGGTGAAGGGTAAGCCAGTTTCACCTGCGTCCGCATATATAATGGCGACGGGTACCTTGCCACGGAAAACTGACATCATTAGACAGTCACTTTCAGGAAGTTGGCTGCTATAGGCATCAGGCATTAGCTTTGTATATTGTTGCTTATTTTCGTTTGTAATCCAGATGCATGCAGGTTTGTCGCATAGCTTTTTAAAGATACTCGGGATTTGTAAATCTATTTGGTAGCTAGCAAAAGGGTGCTCTTTATCTATGCCGACAACTTGTGCAGTTTTCATTTTATGGCTTTTAGTATTCACTAAGTTTAGTGCGATGCGTTGTAAGCCTAAACCTTGCACTAGACCTTGCATCAGCCCCTGAAGAATATGCGCAGGCTTTGTATACAAGTGGTAGTCCTTCACAAAGCGTTCAACGATTTGTTTGTAGATAACTTCATCCAGCAATGTTTCAGGAGTGTGTGTGAGTACTTGTTCTTTAGGTTTTACTTTGGTTGGCGTTTTTTTCTTTTTAGGTTTTGGCTTTTCAGGTATTGGGTACTTAGGTGTGAGAAGTTCAAGCTCACGTTTACCCAGTTTATAGTTATTTGGGTATGACGATGAAATCATCAGCATTTCAGCGGCAGGGGCGAGAGTTCCTGGTGCGTGGTACTCTCTAGATGCTTCTGCACACAAAGTATGTAGCAGTGCCAACGTTTTATCGGTATCTAAGCCAAGGTAATCGCTGATGATATCCGTTGTTTTGATATTACGAGTCGTGCGCCAGCCACGACTAACGATCAAGGAAAGCCAGTTAGCGAGTTTTATTGGAAAGTGACGTTCTTGCGTCAAATGGTTAAGCTCACGTAGCTCTTCCGCACTTAGGCGCGGGTCACTTAAGGCTCTTTGATGTAGCTTATTCAGCAGGCCTTTAGAGGGTGATGTATCTGGGTCTTGTGCTTGTAATGTAAGTTCAGAAAATCCCCAGTGCTCAGATAAGCCCATGGATATCTGTTGCATGGTGCAACCCAGGATATCGTGCTCGGCTAAGGTTGGATCAATATTCTCTTCCCATATTTTTATACGTACTTTGTGCATGTGCAAGGGCGCATTTAGCCATAATGCCCATAAGCCTATGCTGTAAAAAAGAGACGCTAGATAGACCTCTTCGGTAAATGGAAGGCGCTTCATCTGTTGCCAAGTACGCGCTTGTATTGCTGCGTGGTGGCTATTAGCTACGGTACGTAAGTATTGCTTTTGCTGCACACTCGATGGGTTAAGCTTAACCGGCTGAAGTGTTTTGGACAGCTGAATTAATGGGTCTATTCCTAGAGAGGAAACGGCATGCTCAATACTGGTTACGTGGGAGCCTTTTTTTGCATGTTTTTTTTCAGCAGCCCTTACCACATGTAGACATAATACTGGGTCAGATCGAACCAGTGCCGTTAAATGGCTGATCATGGTTGAGTCTTTGCTAAGCAGTATTTTTAAACGCTTGAGGCTGCTGGCACGCACAGGGAAAGATTTGTCTTTGAGGTAATCCACCCAGGCATCAACGCCATAGAGGATCTTGCTCCCTTCTTCAGCTTCCTGAATCTGTGCCTGCTCTTCCATCACAACTCTCTTTGTTGGTACTTAAATGTAGTGTTACCTAAAACAATGTAGCAAAACCCGGTGGTATTTATCCCTGCTCCAACAGCGATCCTAAAATACGCTGGTAACTTTCCATGCGGCTAGCACTGACGTCACCGTTCTCGATAGCTCCCAGTATAGCGCACCCCGGCTCTTGGTCATGTTTGCAGTCTCTGAATTTGCAGTGCCCGATAAAAGGACGAAACTCTACGAAGCCATCGAGCAATTTTTCGGGCTTAATGTGCCACAGTGCAAACTCTCTTATTCCTGGGGAGTCGATAAGGTCTCCTCCTTTAGGGAAATGGAATAAGCGTGCTGTCGTCGTCGTATGCTTTCCTTTACGGGACAGTTCTGACAATTCACCTACCTTTATGTCGACACCTGGCAGCAATACATTAATTAAAGATGATTTGCCTACACCCGATTGACCAACAAATACGCTAATTTTTCCATCCAGTTCGGCGAGTAAAGGATCGAGTCCTTGTTCAAGCGTTGTAGATGCCATGAGTACCCGGTAGCCAATCTTACGATACCTAGCTAAGAGATCATCCATTTCCTGTCGATTATCATCAGTAATTAAATCAGCTTTGTTTAATAACAAAACAGGTTCTATTTCACTGAGCTCTGCGGCAACTAAGTAGCGGTCGATCAAGTTAGCGAAGGGGGTTGGTTCCACCGCAAAAGTGATAATAAGTCGGTCAATATTAGCCGCTACAGGTTTAAGTTCTCCGTGGTTGGTTGGGCGAATTAACTCACTGGTACGGGGCAGGGAGGCAACCACAACACCGTGCTCAAGTCCTGCCCTCCAGACAACTCTATCACCTGTGACGAGTTGGCCTAAGTGAGTACGCAGGTGGCAGCGAAAGATCTGGCCGGCTTTCTCTCCATCGCGTGCTTCTACATCAACCTGTTTGCCAAAGTGGGAAATAATCAGCCCTTCTTCTTCTGGGCCAAGGTCCCCTCCTTCTAGCTGTTTCTCTACCTTGCTGTCTTTACGTGCCGCACGGTCGGCACGTTCTTGTTGTACTTTTTCTATACGCCATGCCTGACGGCGATTAACTTTACGTTTTGCCATTAAAAATAACTACCTAGTCATCTCACCGAAATATCGTGCTTCGTGGTAAGGTATTCTGAATTGTGAATCATTATAGAGTGCTATCAATTTAATTAAGAGGAATATATATGTCGCGTAAAGATAATCTCATCTGGATCGATCTGGAAATGACCGGTTTGGATCCTGATACTGATTATATTATCGAGATAGCAACGATTGTGACGGATGCTAATCTAAACGTTCTGGCAGAAGGGCCTTCATTGGTTATTCATCAACCCGAAGCGGTTATGGATAATATGAATGAGTGGTGCGTTAAGCAACATGGCAAGTCTGGTCTGACTCAGCGGGTACACGAAAGCAATGTTAGCGAGCGTGAAGCTGAGCAACAAACCATCGCTTTTATTGCTGAGTATGTGGATAAAGGCGCATCTCCGATTTGTGGTAACAGCATTGGTCAAGACAGGCGCTTCTTAAATCGTTATATGCCAGAACTGGAAAACTACTTTCATTATCGTAATTTAGACGTAAGCACCATAAAAGAGTTGGCACGTCGTTGGAAGCCTGAACTATTAAGCCATTTCACTAAGCAAGGGTCGCATTTGGCCATGGATGATATCCGTGACTCAATTGCCGAATTACAACACTATCGAGCGAATTTTTTTAAAGAATAATGTCCTTACTTCCTTCAGATTCTGCTGTGTCAGTGAGCGTGCCGCTAGATAACGTTCGCGGTCCGTTAATGCCCGGCGACCTAGCGATGTGGATTTTTATCATTGCTGAGCTCTCTGTATTTGCATTGCTGTTTCTATTGTTTAGTTATATGCGAAGCAGTAATGCGGATCTTTTTCTAGCAGGCCAACAAACACTGCACCCTCAAGCCGGCTTGCTGAATACGCTAGCGCTACTCACATCGAGCGCATGTGTTGCTCAGGCTGTGCATGCCATTCGCCAGCGTCACGCTAGTGCGCTGTGGTGGTTATTACTAAGTATTCCCGTAGGCGCTATTTATATTGTTGTTAAATTATGGGAGTACCAGCAGTTAGCTCAGCAAGGTTATGACCTTGATACAAACCATTTTTATACAGGGTACTTTTTGTTAACAGGTTTCCACTTATTGCATGTTGTGTTGGGTATCGTGATTTTGGTATTTATGTCAGTACGTTTATGGCGCGGCGCATATTCACCAGCGCAAATGAGTGGTTTGGAAAGTGGCGCATGTTATTGGCACATGGTCGATCTGGTTTGGGTTATCCTTTTTCCTCTGATTTATGTGATTCACTGATGAAGCATCCTTTCACTATTTGGCTGATATTAATTCTCTTAACCTTAACCATGTTTATGTTAGGTGAAGTGCAGCCGAGCTCAGAAGTTATCATGCTGGTATTAATGATATCAGCCATAAAAGGCGTACTGATTGTCGCAGGATTCATGGAATTAGCCGGTGTGAAGCATCTGATTCAGCGAGGTTTGATGCTGTATTCACCTGTACTTGTTCTTCTGATAGCGCTTTTATTGCTATAAAAGTATTGAGTGTTCTTGGTAAGCATATAATCAATTTATGATGATCTATTGGTTAGCGTAACGCCACCAATCACCAGCGCACCTCCTAGTAACATAGATATTAATATTGGCTCCCCTAATAACAACATGGCCAGTAATACACCGAAAACAGGTACTAGATTGGTAAAAACCACTGTTCTTGAGGCGCCAATTGCTTTGACGCCTTGGTAATACCATACAAAGCAGATGACTGTGCCAAATGCTCCCAAATAGATGATCGCTCCAACAGACAGCCAAGAGAGTTGATTGAAATCTATCGGAGGAGGGTTTAATAGCATCGCCACCGTTAGCAGAAGCAACCCCCATAATGCGGCATAAGTCGTCGCTGCGAGAGCACTAAGGCCTTTGAGCGCATAACGCCCAATAATGGTATATGTCGCCCAACTCATGACAGCACACAACATATAAATCTCCCCTTGGCCAAACGCGTTAGACAAGTTGTGTGCTGCGCCTGACAGATCTCCTCGAGTGACAATAATAGCGGCTCCGATGAAAGCCAGTGCGATTCCCAGCCAACGAGTCATTCCTAGGCGTTCACCAAATAGGAGGCCGAGAATTAATGCGGTGGTAATTGGGTTTAGTGAAACAAGTAAGGCTGTTCTCCCTGCTGGAAGCGTTGATAGTGCCGCAAAAAAGCATAAGTTGTAGAGAAATACGCCGGTAGCACCTAAGCAGAAAGTGACTAATAGTTGTTGTACGGTTAGCTTGGGTAGTCCGTCTTCAGTTTTGTAAGCCCAAGCGATAAGTAATATGACGGCTACAAAAAACCTTCCAGTAGCAGCGGCCATAGGCGGTAGTGTTTCCATCAAAGAGTGCCCAGCGATAAATGTACCTCCCCAGACAAAAGCTACTACTATTAGCTTCAGATAAATGCCTATTAATGGTGCTGTTGATACAGGTGCTGTCATGGAAAAGTATCCAGAGATGAAATAAGCTACATAATCTACTTCATGTAACTTCATAGTAAAATGAGCGATTACTCATGACAAATAATCAGTTAGAAGCGTTTGTGATGGTTGCTGATTATCGCAGCTTTACAGCGGCTGCATTGCATCTGGGTATTAGCCAGTCTGCTGTGTCACATGCGATTCGCTCGCTTGAAAAAGAGTTAGATGTGCAGCTATTCATACGTTTAAAAGCGGATGCTGAGTTGACTGAAGTAGGCGCTCGATTATTACTACGTGCGCGAGAAATGATGGGTTTATACGAAACTATCCGCCAAGAGGCTGCAGATGCACAGGGTTTAAAAACGGGAACGTTGCGCATTGGCTCCTTTGGGCCGAGTTCCTCTTTAAGGTTGCTACCCGCGTTACTTCATGAGTATCGTCGCCAATACCCAATGATAGAGGTTCATATTGATGAAGGGCCTGATCAGGACGTAAAGCAATGGATTCTTGATAGACGTATTGACGTAGGTTTTGTTGTCTTGCCTGAAGAGCGCTTTGAAACACACGAGCTTGTTAAAGATCAGATGGTAGCATTGCTGCCTCCAAACCATTCGTTAGCCACACAAGCGAGCGTTCGCTTAGATGAGTTATGTAACGATCCGTTTATTATGACAGAGGCTGGTTCAGCAAAAATTGTCACATCCTTGTTTCATACCGAAAACCTCATTCCCAATGTACATTTTCGCAGTGCCCAAGTAATAAGTACTCTCGCGTTGGTGGCCAGAGATGAGGGCGTCACTATATTAGCCGAACTTGCTTTGCCCGGCATTAAGCAATTAGAGACGGGGCAATTACAGACCGAGCAAGCATATCTAGTAAAACCATTATCCCCACCTGTTTTTAGACATATAGGGTTAGCTATTCATAGTAAAAAGAGAGCTTCCCCTGCGGCATTGGCATTTATTAAAATTGCTAAGAAAATGGATCTAAGCAAGCTTCTATTACAGAAGTAGCTTTCACGTTAAGTGGCTATTTAAGTGAGAATATGAGGTGCTTTAATCAATAAGATGTATTTTTAATATATTATTTGGTTTTACTTGATATTGGTCAATTGTTTCCTGCCCACAACTTTTCATAATAGCCCCACCTGAATCTTAACTGTGCAATCTGGCCCTCTCTTGGGTGACGGAGCTTTATATGAATGAAACATTCACAAAAGCCATGGCAAGAAATATTTTTTATGGAGGAAGTCTGTTCTTCATATTGGTATTTCTTGGCTTGACTTATCACACTGAAAAGGTGCTTCCCGAGCGGGATCATCGCGAAAATATTACCGAAGAAGTTGTTCTAGGCAAAAAGGTCTGGGAAGAAAACAACTGTATCGGTTGCCATACCTTATTGGGTGAAGGTGCTTATTTCGCACCGGAGCTAGGTAATGTCTATACACGCTTTGGCGGCAGCAAAGAGGCGATTATGGCATTTATCAAATATCGCCCAGTAGAGGGTGTTGAAGGACGCCGTAGCATGCCACAGTTCAACCTTTCAGATGAAGAGTTGGAAGCACTGGCTGAATTCCTCAAATGGACTTCAGAAATTAACACCAGTAACTGGCCACCTAATATTCAGGGTTGAGGCGAAGGAGCATCAATATGAAGTATGAATCTCAAAAGGTTGCGCGACTGTATTTTATCGCTGCATTAGGCCTCTTTCTGGGGCAAATCTTGTTTGGCCTGATCATGGGGCTGCAGTACGTTATCGGGGACTTCATGTTTCCGGCGATTCCATTTAACGTTGCACGCATGGTGCATACTAATCTCTTAATCGTTTGGCTGTTGTTTGGTTTTATGGGTGCCGCTTATTTCATGATTCCAGAAGAATCAGAAACAGAGTTGTGGAGCCCTAAACTGGCCATCGTGCTTTTCTGGGTCTTTTTGGTTGCAGGCGCACTAACAATTCTTGGCTATCTGCTAGTGCCGTATGCGCGCTTGGCTGAGATGACCGGGAATGATATTTTGCCAACCATGGGACGTGAGTTTCTAGAGCAACCACTGCTTACTAAAATCGGTATTGTGATTGTTGCATTGGGTTTTGTATTCAATGTAGGAATGACAGTACTACGTGGCCGTAAAACTGTTATCAGCAGCATCTTGATGATTGGCTTGATTGGTTTGGCTGTGATGTTCCTCTTTTCTTTCTACAATCCTGAAAACTTGGTACGTGACAAGTTCTACTGGTGGTGGGTTGTCCATCTTTGGGTTGAAGGTGTGTGGGAATTGATTCTTGGTTCATTGTTGGCATTCGTGTTGATTAAAGTCACCGGTGTTGACCGTGAAGTGATTGAAAAATGGCTTTACATGATCGTTGCTATGGCGCTGATTACTGGAATATTGGGTACAGGGCATCATTACTTCTGGATTGGTGCGCCTGAGTACTGGCAGTGGTTGGGTTCTGTATTCTCTGCGATGGAGCCAATTCCATTCTTTATGATGACATTGTTTGCTTTCAATATGGTGAATAAACGTCGTCGTGAGCATCCTAATAGAGCTGCTATTCTCTGGGCTATGGGTACGGGTGTAATGGCTTTCTTGGGTGCAGGTGTATGGGGCTTCCTACACACATTGGCACCGGTTAATTACTATACACACGGTACACAGTTGACTGCTGCGCATGGTCATATGGCTTTCTATGGAGCTTATGCAATGGTGGTCATGTGTATTATTTCTTATGCAATGCCGTTAATGCGTGGTCGTATTGCTAACAGTAACCGCTCTCAGGTCGCTGAAATGTGGGGCTTCTGGTTGATGACGGTATCCATGGTGTTTATCACCTTGTTCTTGACCGCTGCCGGTGTTGTTCAAGTGTGGCTACAGCGCTATACCGAAACACCGCTGCCATTTATGGTTGTCCAAGACAAAATTGCTATCTTCTTTTGGTTACGTGAATTGGCCGGGGTGTTCTTCCTGGGTGGGTTAGGTGTGTATCTGTGGAGTTTCTTTATTGGAACTGATGCAGAAGCCGCGCGTGATAATGCAAAAGTATTAGCAAAAGTAAACACAAAAGCGACTGACGAAAGTACTCAAGAAACCGCTCGAGCGTAAGCTCATACGGCGCTTTGGTTGATAAAGCCAAAGCGCTTCTTTTTTTCAAATTCTTACGGAGCTTCTTATGTCTTCTGCTAACACAGTTGAGCTGAATCTTGGTGCCGACAATGAAGCCGCGCCTTTTTACCTGCCACAACATAACGAAGTAGAGCTGTTTACGCATGCTTATGAGAACCAGTTGCCAGTCTTGATTAAAGGCCCAACTGGCTGTGGTAAAACGCGTTTCATTAGTCATATGGCCGAGCGTTTGGGACTGCCTTTGCATACAGTTTCTTGTCATGACGACTTAACTGCTTCTGATCTAGTGGGCCGTTACCTGATCGGCGATGGTATGACTCAGTGGCATGATGGCCCTTTAACGCGGGCTGTTCGTGAGGGCGGTATCTGTTATCTGGATGAAGTAGTTGAAGCACGTAAAGACACTACCGTGGTTATTCACCCGTTGACCGATGATCGTCGCATTTTACCGATCGACCGTACCAATGAGCTGCTGCATGCGCCTAAAAATTTCATGCTGGTGGTCTCTTATAATCCGGGTTATCAAAACCTGATGAAAGGACTTAAACCTAGTACGCGACAGCGCTTTATTTCAATGAGTTTTAACTACTTAAAGCCCGAAGAAGAGAAGCGTGTTATTGAAGCAGAAACGGGATTAGATTCAGCCAATGCACAACGGCTTATTAATCTAGCTATTGGTTTGCGTGGCTTAAAAGATATGGATTTAGAAGAGGGTGCAAGCACACGTCTTCTGGTATATGCCGCTACCTTGATAAAAGCAGGGTTTGATCCTGTTGAAGCGTGCAGAGCGGGTTTGGTTGAATCGCTCACTGATGATGAAGATACCATTACTGCGTTGATGGAAGTGGTAAGAGCTAACTTTTAATCATTTGTTGGCAGTAACTCTTTTGGCAGTCACTTCTTATAGCAGTGTCTTCTATTGTGCTGTGAGTATTATTAATGAGGTCATCCGATGGAAGAGCAGGTAGGTAAGTATTGGGATCGGTTGATTAGGCGAATGGCTGACCCTGCCTGGGAACATGAAGCCGTGACCCTAGATAGCGTTCGCAAGCCTCTCTCCATTTTTTTTCGTACTTTAGGTGGTGATGGAAGGTTGAGCATTCGTGCTTCTGTGCAGACAGAATCCTCACAGCGGCGTCACTGGCTACAACGAGTGGCGGGTAGCGGTAAACGCATCTCACTTGCGTGGCGTAGCGCTGAGACGCTACACCTTCCAGATTGTATTAATTTATTTCCTAAGGCAGATCTCAATCGAGAACTGTATTACTGGTTAGCTGCCATGGCGACGGCCCCCGCTTTTGATGACCTTGGTTGGATTGCCCGTAGCCAGAAACAAGTGCTGTTTATTCTACAGCGCTACCCAGGTCTGGTTGATCGTTATCATCGTTTGGTGACAGCGGCTATCAGCTTGCGCCCTAATGTGGATAAGTTGAATGCAGAAGAAAGCGCTCAAGAACGAGATATTCAAAAAGCTTTGTACTCCCCAGGTGCAGTTGAGTCGTTAAGTGAATGCTCGCGTGATCCGTTGCCAGTGCTCTTGTGGTTACATCCGTCACCTCCTCAAAGCGCTATTGCCAGTGAAGTTTGTCATTCGGCTAGCCAGCAAGAGCCCTCCTCACAAGGAGAGACTAAACAGTCTGAACAGCAGCGTAAGCGAAAAGCTAAGCGTAAAAAAGCGGATAATAACAAAGGTGGTTTGCTAACGTTACGTCATGAGACTAGTCTTTTTAGTGTGGCTGAAGTGGCCAATCTTGATCGTTCTGAAGATGAAGACGATGACCTGCAAGACGCGGAAAACAATGCTAATGAGATGGATGAACTTACCATCACCCGTGATAACAATACGACGGCTAAGAGGGTTCGCTTTGATTTAGATCTTCCTTCAGCTGAAGAGGAGGAAGTTATTCTAGGTGAAGGGCATTTGTTACCCGAGTGGGACTTTAGAAAACAGATATTAGTGAAAGATCACTGCAGTCTTTTGACCATTAAAGCAGCGGTAACAGATGCGGGAGAGCTGCCAGAAAGGCTCAGGCCTGCCGCGCGGCGTTTACGTCGTCAATTTATGGCATTACGTCCCCAGTCTACTTGGGTTAAGCATCAGGAAGAGGGCAGTGAGCTTGATCTTGAGGCGTATCTTAAGTTTCGAGGCCAACGTGCTGCTGGACAACAGGTTGAAGAGCCGCGTTTATATTCTGCCTTAGAGAAAAAAGAGAGAGATCTGGCGTGTTTGTTATTGGCCGATTTGTCACTATCTACCGATGCTTGGGTGGGTGATCAGGCAAGAGTCATCGATATTATCCGGGATAGCTTGTACCTGTTTAGTGAAGCGTTACAGCAAACCGGTGATCAGTTCTCAATATGTGGCTTCTCTTCGCGCTACCGTAACCATGTACGTTTTCATATGCTTAAAGGTTTTAATCAAGCTTATGGCCGCCAGGCGCGCCAGCAAATTGAAGCGATTAAGCCTGGTTATTACACGCGTATGGGGGCTGCCATTCGTCGTTCTACTGAATTGTTAAATTTGCAGCCTCAAAAGCAAAAGCTTCTGTTAATTTTGACTGACGGTAAGCCAAATGATTTAGACTATTATGAAGGCCGCTACGGTATTGAAGATACGCGTATGGCCATTATCGAAGCCCGTAAAGCTGGCCTCATTCCTTTTTGTATCACTATCGATGAAGAAGCAGAAGACTATTTGCCTTATCTATTTGGGCGCGGCCATTACACTTTAATTAGACGAGCCGCTGAGTTGCCCGCTAAGCTACCGCAGCTCTATGCGCGCCTCACTTCTTAAAAAGGCTTTGGCTGGCCGGGTTATTCCAAGTCATTTTAGCTGAATAGGCGATAGTAGCGTTTGGCCGTTTGATAATCGCTTTATAGCCCAATCAATGTGCTCAGTTACCATCTCTGAGCAGTGCGGGCGTTTGGCTTTTAAGGCGTCGATTACTTCTTTTCCACCACCGCTATTGCCCAAAGCAACGGCGATGTTGCGTAACCAGCCTTCGTATCCTGTGCGACGAATAGCGGAGCCTTCTGTACGTTTTAAAAATGCCGCTTCATTCCAGTTGAATAGGTCAATCAAAGAGACGTCATCCAGCTGGTGGCGCGGATGAAAGTCTGATTCTGCCGTATGTTTGGCAAAGCGATTCCATGGGCATACCAATTGGCAATCATCGCAGCCAAAGATTCGATTTCCCATCAGTGGCCGTAGCTCTTCTGGAATGGCGCCTTTTTTCTCGATCGTTAGATAAGAGATGCAACGTGTAGCATCTAACTCATAGGGTCCGGTAAAAGCCTTGGTTGGGCAGATATCAAGGCAGGCAGTACAAGAGCCGCAATGTTGTTTCTCTATAGGAGGGTCTGTCGGCAGTGGTAAATCGATAAATAGCTCACCCAGAAAAAACCACGAGCCTGCATGTCGGTTCAGAATGAGGGTATGTTTTCCAGTCCAGCCAATACCGGCTTGTTGTGCAATAGGGCGCTCCATGACAGGGGCGCTATCGACAAAGGCGCGATAGCCCATATTTCCGGCGGCTTCTGCGATGCGCTTTCCTAACTGTGTTAGGCGTTTGCGCATCATTTTGTGATAATCCCGACCTAGCGTATAGCGTGCGATATAGGCTTTTTCTGGGGAATTAAGCACCTTCAAAGAAGAAAAAGCAGGCGGTGTATAATCCATTCTGACGCTGATAATACGACAGCTTCCAGGGACCAGTAAGTAAGGATCACGGCGCTTGTCAGTATTTGTTGCAAGGTAGTTCATCTCCCCGTGATACTGTTTTTCTAGCCATTTGTGTAATTGATTGGCGTCTTCTTCAAGGTCCGGATCAACAATGCCGCATTCTTGAAAGCCAGCTTCTGCTGCCCAAAGATGGACTTGTGCCGCTAATGCCGTCAATTTTTCATCAGACAGCTCTGGAGCAGATAGCTGTACTGGTTGAATAGGTGTCGATAAAACAGAATCAGTCACGATCAATACTTGCCTGTTAAGCTATCGCTTCAACTATAATGAATAGAGTCACACAGTGTTTGGAAGCGTAAGGTTATGAAAGAGCTACCCGGTACATTATACACAGCTGAGCAAACTCGTTTGCTGGATAAAACCGCTATTGATGAAGCCGGTATACCTGGCTTTACATTAATGAAGCGAGCAGGGCGTGCTGTTTTCTTAGAAATTCAAAAACGTTGGCCAGATATTAAAAACCTTACGGTGCTATGTGGGGGCGGAAATAATGGCGGTGATGGTTTTGTTGTTGCTGCATTGGCGCGACAAAAAGGCTTATCAGTGCAAGCGCTCTTCGTGGGTAGTGATGATTTTGCTAGCGAGCTTAGAGGAGAGGCCAGAGAAGCGTGGCTATGGGCAAGCGGTGAAGGTGTTAAGTTCGATGTCTTCCAAGATGACCAACCGTTTGAAGGTGATGTGATCGTTGATGCTCTATTAGGGACTGGCTTGACCGGTAATATTCGTGGGCCATTCCAATTAGCGATCAATAAGCTGAATCGACGGCCACGTCCTGTGATCTCTGTTGATATTCCTTCAGGGCTATGCGCAGATACTGGGCGAGTTTTAGGTTGTGCTGTTAAAGCCGATGTTACTGTTACTTTTATAGGTCTAAAGCTCGGGCTTTTCATGCACCAAGCTGTTGAGCATATAGGCGAGCTATTGTTTGATGGTTTGCATATACCTGAATCAGTATATGAACAGGTTTCTGTCAGCGCTTTTCGCTTAGGCGCTGATGATGTAGTTGAGTGCTTACCTGTACGTTCAAGGTCGGCCCATAAGGGCTCTTTTGGTCACGTGCTCGTTATTGGCGGTGATCAAGGAATGGGCGGCGCTGCTATTATGGCAGCTGAAGCGGCGCTTTATAGCGGCGCGGGAAAAGTCACCTTAGCAACAAGAGCTGAGCATATAACAGCGGCATTATGCCGATGCCCAGAGGTAATGGTGCGTGCTGTTGAGTCTGGGCTTGAGCTATTACCTTTGCTTGAACAGGCTGATGTTATAGTGTTTGGCCCCGGATTAGGACAGCAGGCATGGGCAGATCAGATGCTTCAAACGGTATGGAAAAGCAATCTGCCTGCGGTCATTGATGCTGATGGCTTAAATATTTTATTGAAGAAAGGTAAGTTTAATCAGTTATCACGTAAAAATTGGATCTTAACACCTCATCCTGGTGAGGCCGCTCGTTTGTTGAGGAGCGAGATTGATTTACTGCAAAAAGATCGCATTGCTAGTGTGATGGAGCTGCAAGGTGTGGCGGGTGGTACTGTTGTACTAAAGGGCGCTGGATCGCTGATTACAGATGGTGATGTAGTACATTTGTGCAGTGCCGGAAATCCAGGTATGGCATCGGGTGGTATGGGAGATGTATTGTCAGGCATTATCGGTGGCTTATTAGCGCAAAAGCTAAGCCCAGTTGATGCGGCTAGAGTTGGCGTATATGCTCACTCGGCGGCTGCAGATTTATGTGTGCAGCAAAGTGGGGAGCGGGGCTTGAAAGCGACAGATCTTTTCCCTTATGTTAGATTGATTTTAAACGAAAAAGTGTAAGTTAAATGCAACAAGAATTTTTTGCAAAAGATGAAGCTGCCATGGAGCAGTTTGGTGCTGAGTTACTGCGTGCAATGCAGCATCAGGGCGTCGTTAACCTAGTTGGCGATCTAGGTATGGGCAAAACAACATTAAGCCGCGGGGTTATTCGAGCCGCAGGCCATCAAGGTACGGTTAAAAGTCCAACTTATACGCTTGTAGAGCCTTATGAGCAGGATGACGGCACTATTTATCATTTTGACTTGTATCGCTTGATGGACCCTGAAGAGTTGGAATATATGGGCATTCGGGACTATTTTACTGATACGTCGTTATGCTTGATTGAGTGGCCAGATAAAGGTGAAGGTTTATTGCCTGAAGCTGATTTAGAGGTGTTTTTGGATGTCTCAGGAGAGGGGCGTTCTATTAGCTGGAAAGCTAAGACTCAAAAAGGTAAGGCTGCGGCCGATAACTTATCTCAACAGCTTGATAATGAAGCATTAAACTAATCACTGAACTAATAACAGAGAGCGTCGACTAACCTGACATGATGACTTGTTTGATTAAATACATAGTACGCATTTCAATACTAATAAGTTGCGTACTGTCGGTAGGCTTTGTATATGCTGCAGACATCAAAAATGTCCGTATGTGGTTGGCACCCGATAATACTCGTCTTGTGTTCGACCTCAGTGGTCCTGTAACACACAAGATCTTCACGTTGAATAAGCCTGATCGCTTGGTGTTAGATATTAACAACGCCGCTGTCAAAACCCGCCTTTCTAAGTTGAACCTTAAAGGAAGCCCTATCAAGCAAGTGCGTACCAGCACGAAGGGCAAGAACTTACGCGTGGTGTTGGATCTTAATAAAAGTATTCGCCCTAGAAGTTTTGATTTAAAACCCAATGACCAATATGGGTATCGTTTGGTTCTTGATCTTTTTAACACGGCAAAAGAGACGGTTGTTAAGACGGCGACCCCTAGTGACACAAAGGGTAAGTTGCGAGATATCGTTATTGCGATAGATGCGGGGCACGGTGGTGAAGATCCTGGGGCAATTGGCGCTGGTCGAGTACGTGAAAAAGATGTGGTTTTAGGTATATCAAAAGAAGTTAAGCGTCTGATTGATAAAGAAAAAGGTTTTAAAGCAGAGCTGATACGTTCGGGGGACTATTATATCAGTTTGCGTGGACGTACAAAAAAAGCACGTAATAAAAACGCAGACTTATTTGTTTCTATTCATGCTGATGCGTTTAAAGATTCTAGAGCGCGCGGTGCTTCAGTGTGGGTATTGTCCAGTAGAGGGGCAACCAGTGAAGTGGGGCGCTGGTTGGCACGAAAAGAGAACAGTGCCGATCTGATTGGGGGTGTTGGTAGTGTCAGCCTTGAAGATAAAGATGATGTGCTAGCGGGTGTTTTGTTAGATATGTCGATGACGGCAAGCCGTTCAGATAGCCTGCAAATCGCCAGTAAAATTCATGGGAATGTCGGTAAATTTGCTAAAATGCATAAGTCTCGAGTAGAAAGTGCAGGCTTTATGGTGCTGAAATCACCTGATATCCCGTCAATTTTGGTGGAGACCGGTTTTATTTCAAACCCAGGAGAGGCTAGGTTACTGAAAACAAAAGCCTATCAGCGTAAAATGGCTAAGGCAATTTATGCTGGCATTAAGTCCCACTTTTGGAATAAACCTCCCGCTTACACTTACATTGCTTATAAAAAGAATGGCGGCTATAAACAGTCTGGACAGCGTCGTTATCAAGTGGTCAGCGGTGATACACTATCAGTGATTGCATCGCGTCATGGTGTTAAGTTGAATGTTTTACGTAAAACAAATGACATTAAAGGCGACAAAATCCGTATTGGTCAGGTTTTACGTATTCCCACTAGTTAGTTTTTTTAGTTTTAAATCAGGTATTAATTAGAGTTTTCATGTCACAAATTCATTTATTGTCTCCTCGTCTGGCCAACCAAATAGCAGCAGGAGAGGTGGTCGAACGGCCTGCGTCTGTCGTAAAAGAATTACTGGAAAACAGTCTGGATGCCGGTGCTACTCGTCTGGAAGTTGATGTTGAACAGGCGGGAATTAAATTAATTCGTATCCGTGATGATGGCGATGGTATTGAAAAAGATGACCTGCCGTTAGCATTGAGTCGCCATGCAACCTCTAAAATTTATGAACTTGAAGATTTGGAAGCGGTAGCCAGTTTAGGCTTTCGGGGAGAGGCGCTAGCGAGTATCAGCTCCGTGTCGCGCTTGACGCTAACCTCGCGGCGTATCTGCAGTGAGCATGCTTGGCAGGTGCAGACTGAGGGACGAGATATGTCGGCGCAATTGTCACCCGCAGCACACCCGCAGGGTACTACGGTTGAAATGCGCGATCTGTTCTTTAATACGCCGGCGCGCCGTAAATTTTTAAAAACTGAAAACACCGAATTTAAACATCTTGAAGAGGTGGTGAAGCGCTTAGCGTTGAGCCGCTTTGATGTTGCTTTTCAATTGAAGCACAATGGGCGTGTTATCCATCAATTAAAGCCTGCCAGTGTTAAAGCAGAGCAAGAACGCCGTGTTGCAGCTGTCTGTGGACCTGCATTTGTTGATCAGTCGTTACACGTTGATATGAACGCAGAAGCTTCTGGTTTAAGCCTTAGAGGTTGGATCGGGCTGCCGACATTTTCTCGTAGTCAGGCTGATTTACAGTACTTCTTTGTTAATGGGCGGATGATTAGAGATAAGTTGGTTACACACGCCGTGCGACAGGCCTATGCCGATGTGCTTTTTCATGGACGACATCCTGCTTATGTACTGTATTTGGAGCTAGATCCCGCCTTGGTGGATGTAAATGTGCATCCAACGAAGCACGAGGTTCGCTTTCGTGAAGGCCGGTTGGTCCATGATTTTATTTTCAGGTCTATCCATCGAGTGATTGGCGAAATTCGTCCCGATGCTTCGAATGTACCCGCTCTACAGGAATTAACAGCAGTAGAGGCAACCACTGAACAAAAGTTTGATCAGCAATATATGCCGCTGCATCAGCCGCGTGAAATATCCGGTGTTAATGAGCAGATAGCTCCATACGGGCAGCTGCACCAAAATCGTAGCTTTTCACAGCCTTCATCGAGTGGTTTTTCTGCGAGTCCACCTGTGGTGTCGTTTGAGTCTGATGAAATGGCTGAGGTTCCACCGTTGGGGTATGCCGTAGCGCAGCTGCATGGGATCTACGTTCTGTCTCAAAATAAGGAAGGCTTGGTGCTGGTGGATATGCATGCAGCCCACGAACGCATTGTCTATGAGCGCTTAAAGTTGGCTTGTGAGGCCGAAGGTGTTAGAAGTCAGCCTCTACTAGTGCCTGTTAGTGTGGCGCTAAGTGTACGGGAAGCCGATGCAGCAGAAGAGTTCGATGAGCTGTTTGAAAAGCTAGGGTTTGAACTAGCGCGAATGGGCGAAGAGACGATAGTGATTCGCCAAGTACCCGTAACACTTGCCAAAGCTAATGTAGAGCAACTACTGCGTGATGTGTTGTCTGATATGATGATGTTTGGCAGTAGTCGTCGTTTAGAAGAGCATATGAATGAGCTATTAGCCACGATGGCATGTCATGGCGCTGTTCGTGCTAACCGCCAGTTGACACTTCCTGAAATGAATAGCCTATTACGAGATATGGAGGCAACTGAGCGTAGTGGCCAATGCAATCATGGCCGTCCAACCTGGACCCAGCTAAGTATGGGTGAACTTGATAAATTATTTATGAGGGGGCAGTGATGGTTGCTATTAAGTTGCCTCCAGCAATTTTTTTAATGGGGCCTACCGCTGCAGGTAAAACTGATTTAGCGATGCGTCTTACTGAAGAGCTGCCTTGTGACATCATCAGTGTTGATTCTGCCCTGGTTTATAAAGGTATGGATATCGGTACAGCTAAACCCGACGTGGGGATGTTAAAAAAATACCCGCACCGCTTAGTCGATATTATCGATCCTTCACAAAGTTACTCTGCTGCAGAGTTTAGGGCAGATGCCTTAAGAGAGATGGCTGAAATAACCGCAAAAGGTCGTATTCCGCTCTTGGTAGGGGGCACTATGATGTATTATAACGCCCTAATAAAAGGGTTGGCGCCTTTGCCTGAGGCTGATCCAGAAGTACGTCAGCGCTTGTTGGAACAAGGAGAGCGTGAGGGGTGGCCTGCATTGCATGCGCAGTTATCTATTATTGATCCTGAATCAGCAAAGCGTTTAGCGCCGAATGATTCCCAGCGCTTGCAGCGCGCCTTAGAAGTCTATGAGCTGACAGGGCGCACGTTAACGCAGTTGTGGGCTGAACAAGAAAGCCAGAGTTTTGGATACAACGTTCTTAATTTAGCTGTAATGCCTGAAGAGCGCAAAACCTTACATGAGCGGATTGCACTGCGTTATAAAATAATGTTAGAGGAAGGCTTTGTTGATGAGGTTAAGGCGCTGCATCAACGTGGTGATCTACATACGCAAATGCCATCTGTGCGCTGTGTTGGTTATCGACAAGTATGGTCATACCTTGATGGCGAATGGGATTATGACACTATGGTCGAAAAAGGTATTATTGCGACGCGCCAGCTGGCTAAAAGGCAGATAACATGGCTCAGAAGCTGGGAAAACTTACACTGGTTGAAGAGCGAAGATAAAGATATTCTCAATCACAGCTTGAAATTGTTTGATACAGCCATTATATAATGCTGTAGTTATATGGTTTTGGTGCTGTGCACAAAAAGGTTTTATTATCATTTTTAGATAAATGACCTAACATAATAAATGAAGTATTCATCAGGAAGGAGTTTCCAATGTCAAAAGGGCAGTCTCTACAAGACCCTTATCTGAACGTTCTACGCAAGGAACGTGTTCCCGTTTCAATTTTCTTGGTAAACGGTATTAAGCTGCAGGGGCAGATTGAATCTTTCGATCAATTTGTTATTTTGCTTAAGAATACGGTAAGCCAGATGGTGTATAAACACGCCATTTCTACGGTTGTCCCATCACGCCCGGTGAAACTGCCACAGCCTGATGAAGTACAACCCGACTGAGGTATAAACTGATTGTTTTTTGAACGTCCTGAGTCAGGCGAAAAAGCCATACTCGTTCATATGGAGATGTCTGCTAAGGCTATCCAAGAATCCCCGCGCGAGCTCGAAGAGCTCGCACTGTCTGCCGGGGCTGATCCTGTTGAAATACTAACGGGCAGCCGTCAAAGGCCTACTGCAAAGTTCTTTATTGGTACTGGAAAACTTGAAGAATTAAGACAGCTTACCCAGTTACATGAAGCTGAATTGGTTATTTTTAATCATGCTTTGTCTCCTGCTCAAGAACGAAATATTGAGCGTGTGATCCAGTGTCGTGTATTGGATCGTACAGGGCTTATATTAGATATTTTTGCGCAACGTGCCAGAACCCATGAGGGTAAGTTGCAAGTAGAGCTTGCTCAATTGGAGCATATGTCTACTCGCTTAGTACGAGGCTGGACTCACCTTGAGCGCCAAAAAGGTGGTATCGGTCTACGTGGTCCGGGTGAGAGTCAGCTTGAGACAGATAGACGATTGTTACGAGCGCGAATTCAAACTATTCTTGCCCGCCTGGATAAAGTTCAGAAGCAGCGAGAGCAAGGTCGCCGCTCAAGGCAGCGTGCTGAAGTGCCAACTATTTCGTTAGTGGGCTACACCAATGCGGGTAAGTCGTCATTATTTAATAAAATGACTGACGCAGAGGTGTATGTGGCTGATCAGTTGTTCGCCACGCTAGATCCGACGTTACGTAAAATAGAGTTGGACGATGTTGGTCCCGCAATTCTTGCGGACACGGTTGGATTTATCCGTCACTTGCCACACAAATTGGTTGAATCTTTTCGTGCGACACTTCAAGAAACAACAGATGCGACTTTGTTGTTGCATCTAATTGATGCGTGTGACGATGAGCGGCAAGGCCATATTGATGAAGTGGAACGTGTACTTAAAGAGATTGGTGCTGATGATGTGCCATTGCTTCAGGTCTACAATAAAATTGATTTGATGCCTGGCCAGAAAGCACGTATTGATAGAAATAGTGATGGTGAGCCAGTGCGCGTTTGGCTATCAGCAGTATCGGGCGATGGCATTGATTTATTATTGAGTGCTGTCAATGAGCGGCTGTCTGATGATGTATTTCACGATACAATCAGTTTAAAGCCAAAAGATGGGCAGTTACGTGCTCACCTTTATGCCCAAAGTGCCGTCTTGAATGAAGTTATTGACGAGCACGGTGATATGCAGCTGGAGATTCGTTTGCAGCGCAAAGACTTATTACAAATGCTAAGTCGCTTGGGTATGGCAACTGAACAATATCGTGTAGAAGAGGTCTATTAACATCTTCTTCACTGAATTTATTAAATTTTGATTTTTAACGGAGAACTATATGGCTTGGAACGAGCCTGGCGGCAATGGTAATGGCCAGGATCCTTGGGGTGGCGGTGATAAGCGCAACGACAAGGGCAACCGTGGTAATGATCAAGGCCCACCAGATTTAGATGAGGCGCTACGTAAGCTGCAAGACCGACTGAACGATCTTTTTGGTGGATCGGGCAAAAAAAGCGGTGGTGGAGGCGGTGGTAGTTCTCCCGCAGGCAGTAACAGTGCTTTTATTTGGGTTGTACTTGCTGTTGCAGTTCTTGCATGGGGCGGTATGGGTTTTTACACCGTCGATCAGCAGGAGCGTGGTGTCGTGCTTACTTTAGGTAAGTATAGCGAAACGGTTAATCCTGGTTTGCAGTGGAATCCACCGCTTATTGATGAAGTAAGTATCGTAAATACTACGCGTGTTCGTAGCCATGATCATCAGGCGTTGATGCTGACCGAAGATGAAAACATCGTGGATGTTGCCATGACCGCTCAGTATGTTGTTGCTGACCCTAAAGCTTATGAGCTAAGTGTACGTGATCCGGATGGTAGTCTTTCTAATGCGGCTGAGTCGGCTTTGCGCCATGTGGTTGGTTCATCTGAAATGCATTCAATCCTGACGGAAGGTCGTGAAACGCTGGCTATTCAGGTGCAGGAACGTTTGCAGCGCTATATGTCAGACTACAACACGGGTATCTCCATTACTCAGGTGAACATCAAAAATGCCCAGGCGCCTAGCCAAGTGCAAGATGCATTCGATGATGTAATCAAAGCGCGTGAAGATGAGCAGCGAGTTAAAAACGAAGCGCAATCTTATGCTAACGGTGTTGTTCCTGAGGCGCGTGGTAAAGCACAGCGTATGTTGGAAGAGGCAAGTGCTTATCGTGAGCAGGTTGTTTCTAAGGCGGAGGGTGAATCGAAACGTTTTACAGCTCTGTTAACTGAGTATGAAAAAGCGCCTGGTGTTACGCGTGAGCGTCTCTATCTTGATGCGATGCAAGAAGTCTTGGCTAAGAACGCTAAAGTGCTGATTGATGTAGAAGGCGGTAATAATATGATGTATCTGCCTGTGGATAAACTTATCCAGAACAATGGTAGTCGTCAGCCTGCTGTTACTTCAGGTAACCTGCGTTTAGATGACCAGTCTTTAAGAAGTGTGACTAATCAAGTAGTGGATCAGATTAGACAAAGCCAAGCGACAACTCGTAGGGAGGGTAGACAATGAGTACGAAAGCACTATTTTCAATCATCCTTGCGGGCGTAATTATACTAGTTGCATCTAAGTCTGTTTATATTATTAAAGAAACGGAACGTGCAGTTAAATTGCAGTTTGGTGAGATTGTTGAGCCGGATATTAAACCGGGGCTGAGTTTTAAGATTCCGTTCGTTAATACCATTCGCAAATTCGATGGTCGTGTTTTGACGCTGGATAGTCGTCCGCAAGCGTTCTTAACTATCGAGAAGAAGCGTCTAATTGTTGATGCTTTTTTGAAGTGGAAAATTAACAGCGTTGAAACTTACTATACGGCAACGTCTGGTGATGAGTTCAGGGCTGCTGATCTGCTTTCTGCTCGTGTAGAGAATGAGCTGCGTAACCAGTTTGGTGCGCGTACTCTGAACGAAGTGGTGTCAGGGGAGCGTGATGAAGTAATGACGGAAGTTATTCGACGCTTGAATGAGGTGGCTTCTAAAGAGTTGGGTGTTAGCATCATTGATGTGCGTGTTAAGCGTGTAGAGCTGCCACCAGAAGTATCAAACTCTGTTTATGAGCGTATGCGTACTGAACGTGAGCGTGAAGCGCGTGAGTTGCGTTCACGTGGTTTTGAGTTGGCAGAGGGGATTCGAGCTGATGCAGACCGCCAGAAAACAGTGTTGGTTGCTGAAGCTTACCGTGAATCAGAAGGCTTGCGAGGTGAAGGTGATGCGTCGGCTGCTGCTATTTATGCGAATGCATACAGTAAAGATTCTGAGTTTTACTCTTTTACGCGTAGCTTAAAAGCTTATACAGAGGCCTTTTCAGGTAATGGCGATGTCATGTTGCTTAAGCCTGATAGTGAGTTCTTTAAATACTTATCGAATTCAGCTGGTGCTGAAAAATAGTATAAAGTCGTAAGAGAAAGTAGGAATCGACTGCACTTTGTTAGTGATTCCATGTTAAAATCGTCAAAACCGGGCCTAGTCCCGGTTTTTTTATGTAAAGTGCGGCTGGTAGTGAATGTCATCAGAGTTTTGGTATGAAATAGCAATAGCTTTTTGTCTGGTGATGATTCTGGAAGGTGTTTTACCTTTTCTTTATCCACATCGTTGGCGGGGAATGGTGGAGCAGCTAGCTAATATAGATGATCGCACACTGCGAATTATTGGTTTGCTTAGCATGCTTGCGGGTGTGCTGGGTCTTTATCTGATTCATTGATAATAGGTTTTGGAGTTATACATGGCATTGGCTGATCGCTGGTTGCTTCCTGATGGCGTTAAAGAAATGCTGCCGCCAAATGCGCGTCAGGTTGAAGTATTACGCCGTAAGATGCTCGATCTTTATGATAGCTGGGGCTATGACTTAGTGATGCCGCCTTTGATGGAGCATTTTGACTCGCTTTTGACGGGTGCCGGTAAAGATCTTGAGCTAAATACCTTTAAATTGGTTGATCAATTGACAGGTCAGACGTTGGGTGTTCGTGCAGATATTACGCCACAGGTAGCCAGAATTGATGCTCATCGAATGCATGTAGAAGGTGCAAATCGACTTTGTTATTGTGGTTCTGTATTGCATACGCATTCTGCCAATATGTTGGCGTCTCGTAATCCTTTGCAGATAGGTGCCGAGCTGTACGGGCATGCTGGAATAGAAAGTGATATAGAAGTAATTTCTTTGATGCTTGAGACGCTCTATGCTTCAGGCCTGCAAGACGAGTTAAGTTTGGACCTTGGACATGTAGGGATCTTTCAGGGGTTGGTTGTTGAAGCCAATTTAGATGCCTCTATCGTAGTTCAGTATATGGAGTTGTTACAGCGTAAGGCTTTGCCTGAGCTGTCGGAATTTTTGGAATCACTGGATATTGATGCCAGTTATATAGCTATGTTGGCAGAGTTGCCTAAGTTGAATGGTGGCTTAGAAGTGCTGGCAAAAGCTAAAGATATATTTGCAGATACTAACGCTTCTATTTTGGAGGCTGTTGCATATTTAGAGCGCCTTTCCAGTATTATTCAGCAGCGTTACCCTGGGGTAGACTTGTATTTTGACCTAGGTGAGTTGCGCGGATATAACTATCATACGGGTGTGGTTTTTTCTGCATTAACACCTGTTTTTGGTCAGGCAATAGCAAAAGGCGGTCGCTATGATGCGATCGGTAAAGATTTTGGTAGAGCACGTCCGGCTACGGGCTTTAGTGCTGATCTGAAAACATTAGCAGACCTTGCTGCTAGTGTGGATGAAAATATTGTAAGAGGCGTTTTGGCACCGGAGAGTGGTGACACTCATCTGATGCAAAAAATTGCTGATTTGCGATCTCAAGGAATTAGAGTAATGCAACAGTTGCCTGGAGATACGGCTACTGATGCAGCGGTTTTTAGCCAGAAATTGGTTAAGCAGGGTGAAGAGTGGGTCTTAGCGGCTCTGTAATCACATACGATTAACGTAAATAAACTAGAGACAACAATGGGTAAGAACGTAGTTGTTTTAGGCACTCAGTGGGGCGATGAAGGCAAGGGTAAAATTGTCGATTTGCTAACTGAGCAGGTATCAGCGGTTGCTCGTTTTCAGGGTGGCCATAATGCTGGGCATACATTGGTTATCGATGGTAAGAAAACTGTTTTGCATTTAATACCGTCGGGTATTTTGCGCGAAAAAGTTCTCTGTCTAATTGGTAATGGCGTAGTGCTTTCTCCTGAAGCTTTATTGAAAGAGATGCGCGGCTTGGAAGAGGCTGGCGTACCAGTACGTGAGCGTTTAAGGTTGAGTCCTGCCTGTCCGCTGATTTTGCCATACCATGTGGCATTAGATCAGGCGCGTGAGGCGGCTCGAGGCGAAGCTAAAATCGGTACTACGGGTCGAGGTATTGGTCCTGCTTATGAAGATAAAGTGGCGCGCCGAGGTTTGCGTCTATCTGATTTGATGAATGCTGAGCGCTTTGAAACTAAGCTTCGCGAAGTTATGAAGTATCATAACTTTGTTCTGAAAAACTATTATCAGGCTGAAGAAGTTGATGTCGATAGTATGTTGGCAGAAGCGCTTGAGATGGCTGAGCAGTTGCGCCCTATGGTGGCTGATGTCACGGCAATACTTCATAAGATGCGTAAAAATGATGAGAGCATCATGTTTGAAGGTGCGCAGGGATCATTGTTGGATATTGATCATGGTACCTATCCATTCGTAACCTCATCTAACACGACAGCTGGTGGCGCCTCTACGGGTTCTGGTTTTGGCCCTTTGTATCTGGATTACATTCTAGGTATTACCAAAGCTTACACTACAAGAGTCGGTAGTGGGCCATTCCCTACTGAGCTTGACTGTGAGGTCGGCCAGTACTTGGGTGAAAGAGGTCATGAGTTTGGTGCTACTACAGGTCGTGAGCGTCGTTGTGGTTGGTTTGATGCTGTAGCGCTTAAGCATGCAATTCAGGTCAACTCAGTATCTGGTATCTGTCTGACTAAATTAGATGTGCTGGATGGGCTTGAGGTAATTAAGGTTTGTGTTGGTTACCGTGACGCTGAAGGTAATTTGGTTGAGACGCTGACAGGTAGTGAAGACTACGATGCAGTTGAGCCGATTTATGAAGAGTTGCCAGGTTGGACTGACTCGACCGTAGGTGCTCAGACTTTAGCTGAGCTGCCTGCTGCTGCGAAGAGTTATATCACTCGTTTAGAAGAGTTGCTGGAAACGCCGGTAGATATTATTTCTACAGGTCCAGATCGTGTCGAAACGATTGTCTTGCGTGATCCCTTTGCGGTTTAAAAGGTAGTACGTATAAAAAAACCGGCGAGAGCCGGTTTTTTTATATCTAGAACTACGCTTATGCTTCTATTGCTGGGCGGATAGCCTTTAATAGTGCTTTGAATAGTTTAGGGTTGGCAGATACAGTGTTGCCATTCTTGCGGAAGTCATTGCCGCCTTTTAAATCGCCTAGCAAGCCGCCGGCTTCCTGAATGATCAATGCGCCAGTAGTTAATGTGCCTTGGTTTAGTTTTATCTGAATAAAACCGTCTAAACGCCCTGCAGCCATATACGCCATGTTTAGTGCCGCGGATCCGGTGTTGTGAAGGATAGCGTCAGCGCTCTGAAGTTGGCATGAAATCTGTTTAAAGGTATCAAATTGTGCTTTTTCTGCGGCGCTGTTCAAAAAGCTAGAGCCAATAATGGTTTGCTCTAGTGTGCGCTTGTTGCTAACGCGAAGTCGTTTGCCGTTTAAGTGAGCACCGTTACCGCGGCTGGCGGTAAACTCTTCGCCAGTGATTGGGTTGAGGATAAGGGCGTGTTCTGTGCGGCCTTTAAGCTCTGCTGACATGCAAATAGCAAATACAGGCAACCCATTGGTAAAATTGGAAATGCTATCGATAGGGTTGATGTGCCAAGTGACGTCAGTGTTTTCTTCTAGTGATTTGTGTACACCAGAGAATTCACCCACTATTGCGTGGCTTGGGTAAGCCTTCTGAATAGAGTAAGCGATCGTTTGCTCTGCTTTGGTGGCAGTTTCGTTTAGGAAATCGCTGATGCTGGATTGTTCTGATTTTATCAGGTCAATTCGCTCGGCAGAGCGAGCAATCTGTTCGCCAGCGATGCGTGCCGCTCGAAGGGCAATGTTTAGCATGGGTTGCATTAGTATTGGTGCTCAGTTTGGATAGCAAAGCATGATTATACAAAAGCTAGGGCCAGGACAGAACACCTGAGTGACATTCTGTTAAACTATTAGTCGATTTTTATGTGAAGTTGGTTATGAAATTAGAAAATATTCGTATTGTTCTCGTAAATACAACGCATCCTGGCAATATTGGGGGTGTGGCACGTGCCATGAAAAATATGGGGCTTGTCGATCTTTCTCTCGTTGTGCCTCGCGTTTTCCCTTCTGGAGATGCTGATGCACGCGCCGCAGGTGCATCAGATATCTTGAAAACTGCCTCGGTAGTTGACTCTTTAGAGGAGGCTGTTGCTGATGCGCATGTAGTGGTGGGGGCTAGTGCTCGTGGTAGGAATATCCCTTGGCCAGTTATGGATCCTCATGAATTGGCTGGCGTAGCTATTTCATTGCAAGAAGAGCAGAAAATAGCCATCGTTTTTGGTCGAGAAGATCGCGGCCTAACAAATGAGGAACTACAGCTTTGTCATCTTCATGTGCACATTCCTTCTGTAGAAGGTTTTAGTTCTTTGAACCTTGCAGCAGCAGTGCAAGTTATTGCATATGAGTTGCGTATGGTTCAGCTGAAAGAGTCGCAAGGACAGTTGCAGGCGCCTAAGTGGGGGACAGACTGGGATGTTGAGCTTGCAGAGCATCGCGAACTTGAATTGCTATTTGATCATTTGGAAAAAGTGTTAATTGATGTTGATTTTCTTGATCCTGAGAGTCCTCGACACCTAATGCCGCGCTTGAGGCGTTTATTTCAAAGAGCAGTGCCAGATAAGGTTGAGGTCAATATTCTGCGTGGCATGTTGAGCCATATTCAGAAAAAAAATGACCTTAATTGACCTCGAAGCTGCATGTGATTTTATCGTTACGGACATCTGTCTTTAAAAGTGGTAAATTGTAGCGCCGGAATTAGTAATAACCTACTTAAATGCTCGGACTAATACTTGACTATTTTTGTAGGTTAAAACATACTGCTACCCAAGATTAAGAATGAAGGGCGGTTGTTTATGCGACTAACAACAAAAGGGCGATATGCTGTTACCGCAATGCTTGATTTAGCGCTGCATGAAGGGCAGGGGCCTATCAGTTTGGCGGATATCTCTGAAAGGCAGGGTATTTCTTTGTCTTATTTAGAGCAACTCTTTGCAAAATTACGCAGAAATAGTCTGGTAAAAAGCGTGAGAGGTCCGGGCGGAGGTTATCAGCTAAATCATGAGAAGCAGGCAATAAGCGTTGCGCAAGTGGTTGATGCCGTTAATGAGTCTGTAGAAGCAACCGGCTGCGGCCGTCAAGGTGATTGTCAGAACGGGGAAACGTGTCTGACACATCACTTATGGTGTGATTTAAGTAACCAGATTCACTCTTTTCTAAATGGTATTTCATTGGCGGATCTGGTGGTAAGAAAAGATGTAAAAGATGTGGCTGATAGGCAAGATCGCCGCCACAGTAGTCAGGTTTTTCTGACTGCCACTGACTCTTTACTGGCTGATAAAGCCACTGTATAAAATGCGCTGGAGCTAAAGAATGAAGTTTCCTATCTATTTTGATTATTCGGCAACAACACCTGTTGATCCTCGTGTGGCAGAAAAAATGGTTGCATGCCTCACGCTGGACGGTAATTTTGGTAATCCTGCTTCCCGTTCTCATTTATTTGGGTGGAAAGCAGAAGACGCGGTAGAAACAGCGCGTAAGCAAGTTGCTGACCTTTTGAGTGCGGATCCTCGTGAGATTGTTTGGACTTCAGGAGCTACTGAGTCAGATAATTTGGCTATTAAGGGTGTTGCTCACTTCTATCATAAGAAAGGTAAGCACATTATTACATCTCGAATCGAGCATAAGGCGGTTCTAGATACTTGTCGCCAGTTAGAAAGAGAAGGTTTTGAAGTTACTTACCTTGATCCTGACTCTGATGGCTTGATTCATCCTGAAACGGTGTCTGCTGCTATACGTGAAGACACTATTCTCGTTTCTTTGATGCACGTTAATAACGAAATTGGCACCATTACTGATATCGCAGCTATTGGTGAAATCACACGTGAAAAAGGCATAATTTTTCATGTAGATGCCGCTCAGAGTGCCGGTAAAGTAGAAATTGATTTAACAAAGCTGAAAGTTGATCTTATGTCTTTTAGTGCGCATAAGATTTATGGTCCTAAAGGTATTGGTGCTCTATATGTGCGCCGTAAACCGCGTATCCGTCTTGAAGCGATTATGCACGGCGGTGGTCATGAGCGAGGAATGCGTTCAGGAACATTACCAACACATCAGATTGTAGGCATGGGTGAAGCATTTCGTTTAGCTAAAGAAGAGTTAGCGGCTGATAATGCTCATATGTTGGCACTGCGAGACCGTTTGTGGGAAGGTTTGAAAGATATGGAAGAAGTTCATATCAATGGATCCTTTTCTCAGCGCGTTCCTGCGAACTTAAATATTAGTTTTGCCTTTGTGGAAGGTGAATCTTTGTTGATGTCGCTAAAAGATTTAGCGGTCTCTTCAGGTTCTGCTTGTACATCGGCGAGTCTTGAGCCTT
Organism: Neptunomonas japonica DSM 18939; assembly: GCF_000422765.1. Lineage (GTDB taxonomy): Bacteria > Pseudomonadota > Gammaproteobacteria > Pseudomonadales > Balneatricaceae > Neptunomonas > Neptunomonas japonica. The sequence continues at coordinate 100,774 of NZ_AUGR01000017.1, forward strand.
CGTACGTATTGCGTGCACTTGGCTTGAGCGATGAGTTGGCGCACAGTTCTATTCGTTTCTCATTCGGTCGTTTTACTACCAATGAAGAGATCGATCATGCGATTGGGCAGCTCAAAACCGCAGTAGGTAAGCTTCGTGAGCTGTCGCCTCTGTGGGATATGTTTAAAGACGGTGTGGACTTAAGCAAAGTTGAGTGGGTTCACCACTAAGAATTGTTGCGCTAATTGGAGGTTGATATGGCTTATAGTGAAGAAGTACTCGAACATTACGAGAATCCGCGTAACGTCGGTAAAATGGATGACAGTGATAGTCATGTAGGTACAGGTATGGTGGGTGCGCCAGCTTGTGGTGATGTGATGCGTTTGCAAATCAAAGTTAATGATGAAGGCGTTATCGAAGATGCTAAATTCAAGACTTATGGTTGCGGGTCGGCAATTGCTTCCAGTTCACTTGTTACTGAGTGGGTTAAGGGGATGACTCTTGAGCAAGCTGCTGAGCTAAAAAATACGCAAATTGCAGATCAGCTAGCTCTGCCTCCTGTGAAAATTCACTGCTCAGTATTGGCTGAAGATGCCATTAAAGCGGCAGTTGAGGACTATAAGAAAAAACAGTCTGTTTAAGATCTGTTGAATTAACTGGTTATACATGGGTATAACCAGTAGGAAGGTATTATGGCAATTACAATGACAGCGGCGGCAATTAAACATGTGGCTGGCTACCTAGAAAAACGTGGTGGCGGTTTTGGTATTCGTGTTGGTGTGAGAACATCGGGATGCTCAGGTATGGCTTATGTACTTGAGTTTGTTGATCATCAGGACTCTGACGACCAGGTTTTTGAAATGGATGCTGGCGTTAATATTGTGATTGACCCAAAAAGCTTGGCCTATCTTGATGGTACTGAGCTTGATTTTGTTAAAGAGGGCCTGAACGAAGGCTTTGCATTTAATAATCCCAATGTTCGTAGTGAATGTGGCTGCGGTGAAAGTTTTAACGTTTAGATACCTATATTTTAAATATCATGGATATCCAACAAAATTATTTTGCTTTTCTTGGCTTGCCAGAAAGCTATGATGTTGATCTTAAAGCGCTTGCGGCGCGTTCTCATGAGCTGCAAAAAACACTACATCCAGATCGCTTTGCTCATCTATCTGAGCGTGAAAAGAGGTTGTCGGTTCAATATACGGCTTACCTGAATGAGGCGGTCGCTACGCTAAAATTCCCGCTGGGGCGTGCACAATATCTGTTGCATCTACAGGGTATTGATACAATCAGTGAGGCTTCTGTCCAGCTAGAGCCCGCTTTTTTGTTTGAACAAATGGCGCTTAGAGATGATCTAGAAGACATTAAAGTAATGTCATCTCCTGAAGCTGCGCTTGATAAGTTTATGGATGGCGTTGCTCAGCAGTTGTCTGAATATCAAAGGACATTTGCTGAATGTTATGCTGTAGGCGACTCAGAGTCGCTCGAGCGAGCGGCGGCCGTCGTTCGTAAAATGCAGTTCATGGTTAAATTGCAGAAAGAGATCGAGCTGGTTGAAAGTGAGCTCGATTAACAGGTGATAAATAAATTATGGCACTATTACAAATAGCCGAGCCTGGTCAGAGTTCTCTGCCGCATCAGCATCGATTGGCTGTAGGTATAGATTTGGGCACGACCAATTCATTAGTCGCTTCTGTACGTAGCGGCGAGTCTACAACATTGCCTGATCATGACGGTGGGCACCTCTTACCTTCTGTTGTCCGTTACTTGGAGTCTGGTGAGGCCGTCGTTGGTTCTAGTGCAAGAGAGTTTGCTTCCTCAGACGCTTACAACACAATAGTGTCAGTAAAGCGTTTAATGGGGCGTGGAATTAAAGACGTTGCTGCCTTTGGTGAAGTGCTTCCTTACGAGTTTGAGGAAGATCAAGGTGGTATGCCGTTTATTAAAACGGTGGCTGGATCTAAAAGCCCTGTTGAGGTATCCGCAGATATTCTGCGAGTGTTGGTTAAGCGTGCTGAAGAAACACTTCAGGGTGAATTAACGGGTGCCGTGATTACAGTGCCGGCTTATTTTGATGATGCTCAGCGCCAAGCAACGAAAGATGCGGCAACCTTAGCTAATATTAAAGTGTTGCGCTTGTTAAGCGAGCCTACAGCTGCTGCCGTTGCCTATGGCCTTGACCAAAAAGATGAAGGTGTCATTCTTGTTTATGACTTAGGTGGTGGCACCTTTGATGTATCTGTTCTTCGTTTAAATAAAGGTGTCTTCGAAGTGTTAGCTACTGGAGGCGATAGTGCTTTAGGTGGCGATGACTTAGATAGAGCTTTAGCAGAGTGGCTAGCGATTCAAGCAGATGTGACAATGACAATGACGGCGAGTCTTTCCCGTCAGCTCATGGAGCAGGCGCGTGAAGCTAAAGAGCAGCTTACGTTAAATGATCAGGCTTGGGTGAATTTGCAAATTGCTGGAAAAGAAGTCTCTGTGACTATTTCTCGGTTACAGTTTGAGGAGTTGATTTCCAAACTTGTTGATAAAACAGTGCGCGCTTGTAAGCGTGTAGTAAGAGATGCTGGTATCGCTTTAGATGATGTGAATGACATTGTCATGGTGGGTGGTTCAACTCGTGTGCCTCTAGTGCGCGAGCGTGTGGCTTCATTATTTGGGCGTTCGCTACATGTTGCTATCGATCCTGATAGAGTGGTTGCCATTGGTGCAGCTATTCAAGCCGATGTTTTAGCAGGTAATAAGCCTGATTCAGAAATGTTATTGCTGGACGTTATTCCACTTTCTCTCGGGCTAGAAACCATGGGTGGCTTGGTTGAGAAGGTGATTCACCGAAATACCGCGATTCCCGTTGCAAGAGCTCAAGAGTTTACGACCTACCAAGACGGTCAAACAGCTATGGCTGTTCATATTTTGCAGGGTGAGCGTGAATTGGTTGAAGACTGCCGATCACTAGCTCGTTTTGTGTTGCAAGGCATCCCTGCGATGGTGGCTGGTGCTGCCAAAATCAGGGTGACGTTCCAGGTGGATGCTGATGGTCTGTTAAGTGTTGAAGCTAAAGAGCTATCTACCGGTGTTGAAAGTAGTATTCAAGTTAAGCCTTCATACGGCTTAAGCGATATGCAGATTGCTGATATGTTAAAAGCGTCTTATTCATCAGCTGAAGCAGATAAGCAAAAACGTTTGCTACGTGAACAAAAAGTAGATGCGGATAGATTGGTATCTGCACTTGAACAAGCAATAAAAATTGATGGGCAGGCTTTGTTGACGGATGATGAGCGTAAAGGCTTAGAGGCTGAAATTCTTGTGTTAAAAGGTGTTCGCGATGGTTCGGACGCCCGCGAGATTGAGCTAGGTGTTGAGCACCTAGCTAAAGCGAGTGATGAATTTGCATCACGCAGAATGGATTTGAATATTCAGCGTGCGTTGCAGGGGCATAGTATTCAGGAAATTGAGGAGATTACATAAGTGCCGCAAATAATTTTTCTACCCCATGAAGATTTGTGTCCCGATGGTAAAGTAATTGATGTAGAACCCGGTGTGACGGTTTGCGATGCGGCATTGGCAAATGGTATTGAGATTGAGCATGCGTGCGAAAAATCTTGTGCTTGCACGACATGTCATGTCGTGATTAGAGAGGGTTTTGGCTCTCTTGAAGAGTCTGATGAGCTTGAAGACGATATGCTTGATAAGGCTTGGGGGTTGGAACCTGAATCACGCTTAAGTTGCCAGGCAAATGTTGGGGATAAGGATTTAGTGGTGGAGATTCCTCGTTATACAATTAATCAGGTATCCGAGCGCCATTAAAAGAGAGGACGTATGAGTCTTAAGTGGGTTGATGTACTCGATATTGCAATTGAATTGGTAGAGAAACATTCAGATGTCGATCCGTTGAAAATTAGCTTTCCGGATCTTTATCAAAAGGTAATGGATCTCGATGAATTTGATGATGATCCTGATCGCTGCGGGGAAAAAATCCTAGAAGCGATACAGATGGCCTGGATAGAAGAGCAGGATTAATTTTAAAACAGCCCGGTTTATACCGGGCTGTTTCTTTTGTAGTCTGTTGTGGCTTGTCGTCAGCTTCGCGTATAATGGCGCGTTTTTCAGAAATCTCTTTAGGGGAAAGTACAAATGGCTATCGAACGCACACTATCAATTATCAAGCCTGATGCCGTGGCTAAAAATGTAATTGGTCAAATTGAATCTCGTTTTGAAAATGCGGGTCTTAAAATTGTAGAAATGCAGCTTAAGCAATTAAGCAAAGAAGAAGCAGAAGGTTTTTATGCTGAGCATAAAGAGCGTCCTTTCTTTGGTGACTTGGTGAGCTTCATGATTTCTGGCCCTGTTGTTGTTCAGGCGCTGGAAGGTGAAAATGCAATTTTGACAAATCGTGATCTGATGGGTGCTACTAATCCTAAAGAAGCAGCTGCAGGAACTATTCGTGCTGATTTCGCAGAGTCTATCGATGCGAATGCTGTACACGGTTCTGATTCTGCTGCTTCTGCAGCACGCGAAATTGCTTACTTCTTCGGTAAGTAATTATTGCTAGCATGCAGAGGGGAGCTCTCTTCTGCATGTGTTTAAATTTATAGGTGTAATAATGACTGAATCCATTCCCAAAACTAATCTATTAGGGATGTCTCCTGAAAAGCTGGAAGCTTTCTTCGCTGAACTGGGTGAAAAACGTTTTCGTGCAACTCAGGTACTAAAATGGATGCATCAGCTTGGCGCTGAAACATTTGATGATATGACAAATATCAGTAAATCGTTACGCGTGAAACTGAATCAGGTTGCCGAAATTCGCGAACCCGAAGTTGTTATGCACGATGTATCTAAGGATGGCACGCGTAAATGGGTTATTCGTGTTGATGGTGGTTCTTGTGTCGAGAGTGTCTTGATTCCTGAGGGAGATAGAGCAACACTGTGTATCTCGTCTCAGGTCGGCTGCGCTCTTGATTGTAGCTTTTGTTCAACGGGTAAGCAGGGGTTTAATCGAAACCTGACTGCATCCGAAATCATCGGGCAAGTACGTATTGCTATTAAGTCTTTTGGTCCTATGGATCCAGCTCAACCTAGGCGTGTGACGAACGTTGTATTTATGGGTATGGGTGAGCCGTTGATGAATTTTGAGAATGTTGTCAGCGCTATAAAATTAATGATGGAAGATAATGCTTACGGTCTATCTAAGCGCCGTGTGACGTTAAGTACGGCTGGTGTAGTTCCGGGCATTGACAAGTTAATAGAAGAAACCGATGTCTCTTTGGCGATTTCTTTACATGCGCCTAATGATGAATTGAGAAACCAGTTGGTGCCTATTAATAAACGGTATCCAATTGAAGAGTTAATTGCTGCGTGTAACCGTTATCTTGAAAGACTGAACGATAGGCGGGTGATAACAGTAGAATATACATTAATGGCTGGCATTAATGATCAGCCAGTGCAGGCAAGAGAGCTCGGGCGTTTACTTAAGCGCTTGCCTTGCAAGCTAAATCTGATACCTTTTAATCCGTTCCCTAATTCAGGATACGATAGACCTTCGGAAGACGCTATCGCGGCATTTAAACAAGTAATGCTAAAAGCGGGTATTATGACCACAGTTCGGCGCACACGAGGTGCTGAGATTGATGCGGCGTGTGGGCAGCTAGTAGGTCAGGTGGAAGACAGAACTCGCCGTAGTCAGAAATACATACCGATTGTTCAAGAAAGTACTGTTTAGCCATTTATTGATGATGTGAAAGGAGTTGCCGTACGTGAAGAAAGCTCGTGTGTTGGTGGCTGTGCTTATAGGGGCGCTGCTATCGGGGTGTACGGGGCTGCAGTCAGAGTCTGTTGCTATTAACAAAAATACTGTTTCGTCTGAAGGGGCATTGCAGGCTTATACAACACTGGGTTTGCAGTACCTTCAATCTGGCGATTCTGTCAATGCAAAGTCTGCAGTACAAAAAGCGCTGGATATTAATTCAGATTACGCACCTTCATACAATGCCTTGGGTTTGATTTTTCAGGTGGAAGACGAGATTGCTCTAGCGGAGCAATATTATAAGAAAGCAATTTCTTTAGAGCCTGATAGTGCAATGTTTCATAATAACTATGGCGCATTTTTATTTTCTGAAAAGCGTTATCAAGAAGCATGTGTTGAATTATCTAAAGCGACAGAAGATCCTTTTTATAATAATAGACCGCAAACGTTTGAAAATTTAGGTCGTTGTTATTTGGAAATTGGGCGAACTGATGTCGCCATACATTCATTTGAAAGGTCTCTTAAAACTGGCGGTATACGACCATTAGCATTGGTTGAGTTGGCAGATCTTTACTTAATGAACCAAAATATCCCTGATGCAGAGAAGTATTACTCGCAGTTTACGGGGCTGATTAACGCTAAGAAGGTAAATCACTCTGCGAAAAGTTTGTGGGTCGGGATTCGGTTGGCGCGAGAGAACGGTAAGGTATCTCTAGCGACGACTTATACTCTTTTGTTGAAGAATCTTTATCCAGAATCTGACGAATATAAAAAATATAAGGAGTCAGCTAGGTGAGCAGTGTTCCAGATGAAAGTATGGCAGAAAACGGTATTCAGCTTCCTGGTGAAAGTTTGCTAGTAGCGAGAGAATCGCAAGGTTATAGCCAGCAAGCAATAGCTGATGAGCTGCATCTGCCTGTACGTTATATACAGTGGATTGAAGAAAGTGCTTATGAAAAACTTCCGAGTCTTGTTTTTGCTCGAGGATATATTCGCGCTTATGCAAAAATAGTTGGTGTCGACGGAACAGCGTTGATTGAAATGTTTGATCAGGCAGAGGGCGGAGCTGCCAAAAAAGATCCTATTCGCTCGGTATCTAAAGTTCAGCAGCAAGTGAAGCTGGGAGACCCGGTCATGCGCTGGTCTGGTTGGCTTTTTTTATTGATGATCGTGGCAGCTGTCGGTTGGTGGTGGAAAACCCAATATAGTTTGGCGCCCGTTGATGGGTTGGCTCCCGTTGTTTCGGTTGTAACAGAAACAACGGGCGATAATACGCTGAAACTGCCGAAATTAGATGATGTAGCTGTCTCAGAAGAGCTGGCTGCTGTTGGATCAACGGTTGTGGAGCCGGTTGCTGCTGAAGAGCCTGTGAACTTATCTGCTGCAGATATTTCAAAGCTTCAAAGTGAACTTGACTCGGGGGGTGGTGTTTCGCCTGAAGTCAGCGTTGTAACAGCAACTGCTGAAGTTGTAGAAAAGTTGCCTTTAGAAAGTACTATTGCGCCACCGCTTGTACTTGATAAGTTGCAGATAACTTTTACAGCGGACTGTTGGCTTACTGTAAAGGATGCTGATGGTAAGACAATATTTAATAATTTGCGTAAAAAAGGACAGTCTTTAAAGCTGTCAGGTAAAGAGCCTTTAAGAGTACTTATTGGGCGAGTTTCTGCTATCGATCAGGTGATTTACAATAAGGCTGTTATTGATCTGAAGCCTTTTAGTAGTAAAAATGTGGCGAAGTTTACGCTTCCATTGAATTAAAGTTTTAAGAAAGAGAGTGCATAGTTTGGCAAAAGTTAAAGCCATCCGTGGGATGAACGATATTCTTCCAGATGCAACGCCTGTTTGGCAGTATTTGGAACGCCAAGTTAAAGCCGTCTTATCCAGCTATGGATATGACGAGATCCGTATGCCTATTGTTGAGCAAACGGAACTCTTTAAGCGCTCGATTGGTGAAGTGACCGATATTGTAGAAAAAGAGATGTACACCTTTGATGATCGTAATGGCGAAAGTTTAACCTTGCGTCCAGAGGGGACTGCGGGGTGTGTACGTGCAGGTGAAGAGCATGGGTTATTGTTTAATCAGACTCAGCGCTTATGGTATCAAGGCGCAATGTTTCGCTACGAAAAACCTCAAAAGGGTCGCTATCGCCAATTTCATCAAATAGGCGTTGAGACATTTGGAATGTCTTCGGCAGATATAGATGCTGAAGTTATCATGTTGAGTGCTCGCTTATGGAAAAATCTAGGAATCCTAGATGATGTTACTTTACAGCTGAACTCTCTAGGTAGTAATGAAAGCCGGCAGCAATACAAAGAAGACCTTGTTACCTACTTGAATAAGTATTTTGAACAACTTGATGAAGATAGCCAGCGCCGACTCAAGAGTAACCCTTTACGTATTCTTGATAGTAAGAGCGAGTCTACACAGGTGATTTTGGCGGATGCCCCGGTGCTGTCTGATTATCTAGACGATGATTCAAAGGAGCATTTTTCACGTCTGACTGAGTTGTTAGATCAAGCGGGTATAAAATATGAAATAAATACTCGTCTTGTGCGCGGTTTAGATTATTACTGTAAAACTGTCTTTGAGTGGGTGACTGATAAGCTAGGAGCCCAAGGAACTGTATGTGCTGGCGGTCGCTACGACGGCTTGGTGCAGCAGTTGGGCGGTAAAGCGACGCCTGCTGTTGGCTTTGCAATGGGGGTTGAGCGCTTGGTTTTGTTGCTGGAAACGTTAGATGCGGTTCCTGACTCAGAAAAAGATTCGTTCGATTTGTATATTGCTGCGCAATCAAAAGAAGTACAAGGCGATGTTATTCGCTGCGGTGAAGTGTTGCGTGATGGTATTCCTAATTTGCGCATTAGAACGCATTGTGCAGGCCTGAAAAATATAAATAATAAAGCTCGACAAACAGGTGCTCGATTAATTTTGTTGATACAGCAGAGCGAGTCCGGTGTTGTTGGCGTGTTGTGGAATGGAGCGGAGTCTAGTGCTCAAATTCCTTTAAAAGAATTACTAGCGGTAGTGGCTCAGCAGTGGGCAATTGTTAAGCAGAGCTAAACCTTGATTATTGATTTGGAGATTTGTTGTGGCTGAGATGCGGACAGAAGAAGAGCAAGTAGAAGCGCTAAAGGGGTGGTGGAAAGAAAACGGTAAATCACTTCTGTTCATGATTGCTCTTTCCTTGAGTGCTGTTTTTGCTTGGAAAACATGGCAGCAGAAGCAACTTACTGATGCTGAAAATGCTTCTATAACGTATCAGAATCTTTTAGATGCTGTTTCTGGGGCGGTTGGCTCTAAAGATGAGGGGCAAATTGCTACTAGTCAGCATCTTGCTCAACAGCTTAAGGCGGACTACGAAAAAACTGAATACGCGAGATTTGCTGCTTTATTAGTTGCTAAGGTTGCTGTTGATCAAAAAGACTATTCGAAAGCACTTGATGAGCTTGAGTGGGTATTGGTGCATGAGCCAGGTCCAGAAATGCGCAATATAACGCTGCTACGTAAAGCGCGGATTTATCAAGCAATGGGTGAGTTTGATAAGGGATTGGTCACGATAAAAGGGCTGGATTCTAAAGAGTTTAGAGCTAGTGTTTATGAGTTGAAAGGAGACTTATTGCTTGCCAGTGGGCAAAGTTCTAGTGCGCGTGATGCATACCAGCAAGCGTTAAAAGCATCAGAGAATGCGGGGAGCAATCCTCTGCTTAATATGAAGCTTGAAGATTTGGCTGTATCGGAAGAGGGATAAAACATGTTTCGTCGGGTCGCTTTTGTATCGTTGGTTTCTCTTGTGTTGTCTGGCTGTGGGCTATGGGGCGGTTCGGACGAAGTTGAGCCGAATAAGCTCGTAGATTTTACTGCAGAAAAGAAAGTAGTTGTGCGCTGGTCTGCAGATATTGGTGGAGATCTTGGTGATAAGTTTCATCAAATAGTCCCGGCGATTAGCGGAGATTACATTTATACTTCTTCAGTTGAAGGGGGGGTATCTTCCTTTAACGTCGAAACCGGAGCGCGACAGTGGTTTGTTGATCTGGATGTTCCCCTGCTTGCGGGTATTGGCGCTGGCGGTGATAAGCTTGTTGTTGTTACCGAATCAGCTGAAGTGATTTGTTTAAATGCTAAAACGGGTGCTGAGTTATGGCGAAAGCAGCTTTCGGCTGAGGTTGTTGCAGAACCCCAACTCAATAAAAGTCTCGTTGTTGTTCAGTTAATTAACGGTAAAATCGTTGCACTTAATGCGTTAGAAGGGAGTGAAAGCTGGACCTACGATAGTCTTGCTCCGCGGTTGACGCTGCGAGGTACTAGCTCTCCTTTGGTTGCATCAGATGTCACATTGGCAGGGTTGGATAACGGTAAATTTATTGCCTTAGACAATGAGACTGGTGCGGTTTTGTGGGAGCAAACTGTATCTTTGGCGCAGGGGCGTTCTGAGCTAGAAAGAATGACCGATGTTGATGGTCGTCCATTATTGTTCGAGAATGTTGTTTATATCCCAGGTTTTCAAGGTAATGTCGTCGCTATTAACCCTTTTAATGCGCAAACACTGTGGGCTAAAAAGATGTCGAGCTACCATAGTCTTGCTGCGGGATTTGGTAATATTTATGTGAGTGAATCGGGCGATCATGTCCAGGCTCTAGATGCACGTAGTGCGGCGAGTGTATGGAAGCAAGATCAGTTAGAAAATCGTCAAATTACAGCGCCCGCTGTTATTGGAAATGCAGTTGCGGTGGGTGATGTTGAGGGGTATGTGCATTTTATATCTCAAATCGATGGTCACTTTGTTGCGCGTTACGATACAGGCTCTCGCTTAGTGGGAGATATGAAGGTCAAAGGAGATACGCTCTATGCACTCACAGATGCGGGTCGTTTATTAGCGCTGACACTGAATTGATCAGCCGTTTTAATTCAAACAGTTGCTTTGGGATTCAAGGTAGCTGCTATTTAATTTTTTGGTAATACTTAATGCTACCTGTTATTGCACTGGTTGGTCGTCCCAACGTTGGAAAGTCTACTTTATTTAACCGAATGACTAAGAGTCGGGATGCGCTTGTGGCAGATATGCCTGGTGTAACCCGTGATCGCAAATACGGTGAGGGGCAGATCGGTGAGCAGGCATATATTGTTATCGATACCGGGGGTATTACCGGCGATGAGCAAGGTATTGACCATGAAATGGCACAGCAATCTTTGCAGGCTATTGAAGAAGCTGACGTAATTTTCTTTATGGTTGATGGTCGAGCTGGGTTGATGCCGGCAGACTCAATGATTGCTGAACATTTGCGAAGAACTGAAAAGAAAGTTTATCTGGTTGTTAATAAAACAGATGGGCTTGATCCTGATATTGCTATGTCTGATTTTCATACCGTCGGTATGGGAGAGCCTATACCTATTGCGGCAGCGCATAACCGTGGGGTAACAGTATTAACTGAAGAGTGCCTGTCGAGTTTTGAAGATGTCGATATGCCATTCGATGGTCGTGACGATAGTGTGCGTATAGCCATTGTGGGTAGACCTAATGTGGGCAAGTCTACATTGGTTAACCGCTTGTTGGGAGAAGATCGTGTTATTGTTTTCGATGAGGCTGGAACGACACGTGACAGTATTTATATTCCTTATGAGCGTGATGGTCAGGCTTATACGCTGATTGATACGGCAGGCGTAAGGCGTAGAAAAAATATTAAAGAAGTAGTAGAAAAATTCTCGATCATTAAAACATTGCAGGCTATAAAAGATGCCAATGTAGTTGTCTTGGTAATTGATGCACGCCAAGGGTTAAGTGATCAGGACTTGCACATGCTTGGTTTTGTTCTGGAGACAGGGCGCGCTTTAGTGATAGCTCTCAATAAATGGGATGGTATGACTGATGAAGATAAAAAAGAAGTAAAAGAACAGATTCATCGTCGGCTTGGTTTTGCCGAGTTTGCTCGTTTTCATTTCATTTCAGCATTATACGGCAGTGGTGTAGGGGAGATGTATGCATCTATTAACGAAGCATATGAAAGTGCAATGGCTAAATGGGCGACGCATCGCTTAACTCTTTTGCTTGAGGATATTGTTGCGGATCACCAGCCTCCTCAGGTTGCTGGTCGTCGTATTAAGTTGCGTTATGCTCACCAAGGTGGCTCAAACCCGCCAATTATTGTTGTACACGGTAATCGCACAGAGCATCTGCCTGAGTCTTATAAGCGTTATTTGAAAAATAAGTTTATAAAAGTGCTTAGGATACATGGGACACCCGTTAGGTTCGAGTTTAAGACAGGTGAAAACCCATTTGCAGGGAAGCGCAATAAGTTAACGCCAAGGCAGCAAAGAAAAAAAGTACGCTTTCAAAAGCATGTTAAAGAGATTAAAAAAGGGCGTAATAAATAGCTTATTAGTCCTGATGTGGATTGGGTTGCGGTTTATAAGTAAAAAACTTATTGGTCGAGGCTTCATAATTACTAGCTTAAACTATCAATTAAAGGTGCCCTCGTGGCGCCTTTGTTGTTTTTGGGTTTATTTGCCTTAAAAGTGACTTTTTTTAGGCTGGGGTGTTGACTCCTTTGGGGGTGTCTGTAGAATGCGCACCTCTTCCCAAGGAAGCCCCTCAAAAGGGTGGCTTAGATGAGAAGGTGCTGGTTTTTAAGTTCTTGATAATTAACATCTTTTCAAGTTTTTTAGATTAGTAGTTGGTGTCTGGTTTTGCAGCCAAATGAGTTTCAGAAAGTTGCAAAATAAAGGTTGACACCAGCGAGGCGTTCGGTAGAATATGCGCCTCACTTGAACGACACGTTCAAGCGCTCTTTAACAGATTGGTCAGATAATTCGTGTGGGCGCTTGTCAGGACGAAGCTACAAAAGCTTTATCAGGATAAGCAACCTAGCGAACAGAATGAAACATACGTTTTATAAAG